>JALXXC010000003.1 GCA_025144245.1 Corynebacterium sp. p3-SID1145
TTCGAAGTCGATTCCTCTGACTCTACAGAGTCAGAGGAATCCCCCGCAGGCCCGAAGCACGCGGGCCAGAATGGCCCGCAAGCGTAGGGCCAGAGGGTCGAGGGAGAGAATCTCCCTCGCCAGCGCCACGAGGCACCGGAGGTGCCCGAGTGGCTTGCTGGCCGCCGCCGCCTGTTTGTGAGGGCCGTCTTTGACGGTGGCGAGTACGCCTGAATCTGCCCCGCAGATTCAGGGGGCCGACACCGGAGAAGCGTGACCCTTACAAACAGACTGTGGCCCTGGCTGCATCAGCAGTCGGGGCCACCCTGCCACAGTAAGCACGATAAGTAGGAGGTGGATATGCGAGACAAGTTCTCGACATATTCGCGTACAACCGTGCGCCTCGATAAGGATTTAGACCGATTTGTCGAGGAGGTCGCACGGGTCGTAGGGGTGCAAAAGGCCGTCGTGTTCCGGGAAGCTCTCTATGTCCTCGCGGAGGAGGAGAGCGTGCTGACGCAAAAGCGTTTGGCCCCGGACACGCTGCGCCGCCTGGACGAGATGAACGACCAACTGCGGCGGATTGGCGTCAATCTAAACCAGTTGGCTCGCCGCGCGAATATCGACGGCGTGGCCCCCGTGTCTGAGGCTGTAGAAAGCATTGGCTCCGAGGTTTCTTCTCTTCGCAAAGAGGTGAAGGACTTTGTCCACAATCAAGATTAACTACAGCCAGAATATCCGCGCGGCAACGGTCTACGCCGTCTATGGAACGGCAGACAATGCCCGCAAGGGTGAGGTGCGAGCCGATGCTTTATGCACGGTTCAACCTAACGCTGAATCGTTTTCTCCGGAGGCTACGGCTGGCCGTTGGTCGGGTGTGGACTTCATGGAAGCCAGTGTGGAAGAAATGGAGCGATATGCTCCGGCTCAGCGCACTGACGAAGCAATTATTTATATCCAATCGTGGGCTAAAGACGAGCTGGATAAGGATAACCCGGCCGATGTAGCTCGGGCTAATGCGGCTGGCTCAGAGCTGGCGATGCGGCTGACGCAGGGCACGGGAGTTCCGTTTACCGTGGCTACGCACACCGACAGTAAAAGCGGCTGTGTCCACAACCATATCGTCTTTGCCAACCACGATACGCAGACAAAGAAGGCTGCACCTCGGGATATGCGCAACTGGTACAAGCTGCGCAATATCAACGACGAGCTGATGCGCGATTTGGGGATGCGTGTCCTGGAGCGAGAGCCGGAAATATCGCTGCTTCCTGCTGAGCGCAGGGCACGCAAGGAGGGCAAGTCCACAGACTCGACGGGCCTGGGCGTGGATGAGCTGACCGCAGCCACGTGGGCTGATTTTGCCCGCAAGCGCATGGATGAGCTGTGCGCGGATAAACAGGTGGCAGATGCTGACGACCCACTGGCGAAGGCAGTAGAGATTGCTGGCAAATACAACCTGTCTCTAAAAGTGCAGCCCAACTCAAAAACCGAGGGTGAGTCGCTAACCGTGGCCCTGGTCGACGACGACGGCGAGGATGCCTACTTCACGAACACCACGAAGGCCGGACGTACTCGAAAGCGTAAAGCAGCTAAAGCTGGCTCAAAATTGGGCCGCAGCTACTCGCTAGAGGGTGTGACCGAACGCGTTAACGAGGCCCAATCAGCCCTTCTTGCGCGGCAGCTTGCAGCACTTCAAGCCAATTCAACCGATGACGACCTGGAGGCGAAATACGGCTCCAGCCTTCTCGATGACGAGGAGGAAGAAAACTATAACAACCAGGAGGTATTCAATCATGGTGTCAGTGACCGAGATGACGAAGCTAGCCCAAGCAGCGGCGAAAGGCAAGATGGACAGCGTCTTGAAGGTTCTCAGCCCACGCCTGGACAAGGCGGAGAAGGCTATCAAGACGCTGCAGGAGAAACTGAAGAGTCTGCCGGAGAATACAGGGGACATTCTCAGTTCTCTGCCCAGCGACTTCTCGACGAGGTTGACGCAAGCGGAAAGCGAATTAAGGAACGTAAAAACCAATCTCGCCGCAAACAAGAACTACGTGAGCAGCAGTCACTTCCAAGTAACGATAATGGAAGTGCAGCAGATGATCACCGGGCTGATAAGGAACATCGAGGATCTGCCCAACGGCCTGGAGGGGGTAAAAGGGTACCTAATCGAGATAAGCGAGCAGATGTCGCGTCTGACAAGGATGCAACAGCTGGTACTCAAAGCAGCCGAAAGCCCCATCCATCTCGACAAGGATTCCAGCCAAGCAGTAGCCCAGAGCCTGAACGCTCAGATGACTTCGAGCCTGACTTCTAGCCTGGAACCGCTGGTAGAAGTAGCTGTATCTGAGGCAATGTCGAAAGAGTCCGAAAGCCTGCACAAGGCAGCAGAAGCATCTAAGAAGGCTCGCAGCGCCCTGCTCCAGGAGAAGGAGTCCAACGAAAAGCTGCTGGAGAAGATACGTGCAGAGCGCAAAAAGTACAACGACGACATGGAAAAGTCGAACACGAACTTTATTAAGGCCTGCATGTCTGCCTCGTGGATTGCAGCCAGTGTTCTCTTCGTTGCTATCGCACTCGTTGCTGTCGGAGCCTTGGGGAACGGGCTGCTAAGTATGCTCGGCATACCCGACGGCGTGTCTGCCTTGTGGGGTCACGTCCAGGAGGCCAACGGCATCGGCCCAACACTGGGCTGGTTGGCGTTAACACTTATCGTCATAGGGGTTCTTATAGCGCTTATGACCTGGATGTTGTCCCAGGCTGCGCCGGGTATTGCTCACTTAGTCGAGGAATACCGTCGCAATCACCCGAGGAAAGAAACGAACCACTAACTAGAACACGTGCACCGTAAAAAGTAAAAATCCCCACAACACAGCGTAGCGGTTAACCGCTACGCTTCTTTTATGCTCTTCCTATGCCCCAACTTTGCAACAGCACCAATAAACTGGCGCCCCGGTTATAAGTTGGGGCGCCAAGTCGATGTGCTCGAGTCGGGGGATGTTAGTGGCCGGTGCCAAGCCGGCCAGACAGGCGGTTCAGCCGGTCCTGACTGGGACCGTCGAGCCCGATAATGGACACGGTTTTGCCTCTGTCCTGGAACTTCTGCGTAATCGCGTCAAAGGTCGCGACCGTGGAGGCATCCCAGATCTCCGCCTCAGTGAGATCAATAGTGATATGACGGGCAGAATCGGTGTAATCAAAGCGATAAACCAGGTCATTGCTTGATGCCCAAAACAACTGGCCATGCACCCGGTAGGTACGAGTATCAATCTCGCCATCGCCGTCGCCGTCGATCTCGGAGACCTTTTCAATGGAAGCGATATGTGCCATCCGACGGGCGAACATGATCATCGCGGTGACCACACCCAACACCACACCAATGGCCAGGTTGCTGGTGGCTAGGGTGGCAATAATCGTCACGGCCATAACAATGGTCTCAGAGACCGGCATGAGTTTAAGGGTGCGTGGATGCACCGAGTGCCAGTCGATGGTGCCGACCGAGACCATGATCATGATTGCCACCAGGGCAGCCATCGGGATCATGCCAACGATGTCGCCCAGTGCCAGGACCAGGACCAGCAGGAACACACCGGCTAACAGGGTGGATAGGCGGGTACGTGCCCCGGATTCGCGGACGTTGATCATGGTTTGACCGATCATCGCGCAGCCACCCATGCCGCCGAAGAAACCGGAGGCAATATTAGCCACCCCCTGTCCCCAGGATTCACGAGTTTTATCGGAATGAGTGTCGGTGATGTCATCGACGAGCTTGGCGGTCATCAACGATTCCATGAGACCGACCACGGCCATGGCCAGGGCATAAGGCGCGATGATCTGCAGGGTCTCCAACGTCCACGGCACGTTCGGAATAAACAGGGACGGTAAGGTCTCCGGCATCTTGCCCATGTCCGAGACCGTCGGGACAGTCAAACCGGCGGCAATGACCAAACCGGTGAGCACGATAATCGTGACCAGCGGGGCGGGGATCACACTGGTGAGCTTGGGGAAGAAAATCATGATCACCACACCCAAGCCGACGAGTGGGTAGACTATCCAAGGCACATCAATGAGGTGTTCGAGTTGGGCGGTGAAAATCATAATGCCCAGTGCATTGACGAAACCCAGCATCACCGATCGGGGGATAAAACGCTGAAGTTTCGCCACACCGAGGGCGCCGAGCACGATTTGTAGGACACCGCCCAACAGGACGGTGGCGATGAAATAATCCATCCCGTAACCACGCGCCACAGGAGCAATGACTAGGGCAATAGCCCCGGTGGCGCCGGTGATCATTGCCGGGCGGCCACCGGTAAAGGCGATCGCAATGGCCATGACTACCGAGGAAAACAGACCCATGGCTGGGTCAACACCGGCAAGGATGGAAAAGGCAATGGCCTCAGGGATCAGCGCCAGGGATACCGCCAGTCCGGCCAGAATCTCTATACGGATACGGGCGGGGGAAGAAAATGCGTAACGGAAGGATGCGATGATCCCGGTAGGGGCATCAGCGCCGTCTGGACTCAGGAGGGGGCGGGGGGCCGCCGTGCTAGTTTCAGTCATAGATGTCCAATCTTTGAGGGGATAGGTAACTGGGCGAACGCCCGAAAGGAATCCAACCCTCTAGTAACTTTAGGTTTGGTGATGGTGGTCATGGTAGCGGGAGTTTTACTCAACCGCCAACCCAGGCACAGGAACCCGTGGGCAACATCACCGTGAAGGAGAACAGGCAATGCAAAACAGTAATTTCAAGATCGGCGAGGTCGTTGACCAGACGGGGTTGTCGATTCCCACCTTGCGTTATTATGACAACGTCGGCCTGATTACCCCATCGGGGCGTAGCCCTGGTGGGTTCAGGCTTTATAGTGAGGCTGATGTACGTCGTGTTTTGCTGGTGCGACGGATGAAACCGCTGGGGTTTACTCTGGATCAGATGCGGGAATTCCTGGAAGCTGCGGAGATTCTTCATAGTTCAGATGGCGGGCAGGACAGTGATACCGCACAGCAGGCACGGAGTAATGCCAAGGCCACCCTTGCCGACATTCGTGAGGAGACGCGCACCCGCTACGAAAAGCTACGCAAGCAAATTGCCTACGCTGAGGAATTCCTCGATCTGGTCAACACCCTGGTACCCTAAACTGCCCCCATCCTTCGCAGGGAGAAAAAGACCATCGTATTGAATGCGCTCTGTCGAATCGCGTTCCAGATGAAGTGGACGAACGCCCGCGGCCTCTCCGGAGTGGATGGCGATAGTACAGAGGACTTCTGAAATCCGTGCAGACGACTCCTCAAAACGACACAGTCATCCAAGGTCACAAAATCGAAAATTGTCACTTAACCCCATCACTTCCAAACCGGCTTAAGTGACAAAATGCCATCGCTAAAGTCCCGATTTGAGTCCCAGGACGTGCGCCTTAAGAGAAATAACTAAAGCCCCTACCAGTGTTTCTCCTGGTAGGGGCTTGGAAGTTGGTAGCGGGGGCAGGATTCGAACCTACGACCTCTGGGTTATGAGCCCAGCGAGCTACCGAGCTGCTCCACCCCGCGTCGGGCGACTTCTCGCCTGCTGCCGTGATCGGCAACGGCGTTAACTATACGCACGGGGACATGAAAGACCAAATCCCCTGGTCCCGCGGTTGCGGGCCAGAGGATTGTTCACCCGGTGTTCACCGTGTTTCTACCGCGCTACTGGAGCTTCTGGTAGTTCTCCACGGCGCGGTCGAGCTTGTCCAGGGCGCGGCCGTATTCCTCGAAGGAGCCGTCACGGGCGCCTTCGATGCCGCGGAGTGCGTCGTCGATCTCCTTGAGGGCGCCGTCCTTGTCGCCGGCGGGAGCGCCCGTGGAGCCCTCGGCCTTGTTCTCCTCAGCCGACTGCTCCCCGTCCTTAGGCTCGGCCGCAGGGTCGGGCACGCCTTCGCCGGCGATGCTGATGTCCTGGGCTTCCTTGGCATCAATGCCCACCTGGCTCAGAGCCTGGGAGACGGTCGGGGCGTAGCCGACGCGGTCCTTGTAGAAGACGAGCACGCGCAGCAGCTTCGGGAAGGCGGAGGCCTGGTCCTTGCGCTGCGAGTAGATCGGCTCGACGTAGAGGATCTCGCCGTTGCCGACAGGCAGGGTGAGCAGGTTGCCGTTTTTCAGGTCGTTGGAGCCCTCCCACAGGGTGCGGTCACGGGCGACCTGGTCGGAGGACATCAGGGCATCCTGGGCCTGCTTCGGGCCGCGGGTCTGCGTGTTCGTCGGCAGGACGCGGACGGTGATGTGGCCGTAGTTGTCCGCGTCCGACGAGACAGCCATGTGGGCGGAGAGGAACTCGCGGTCCAGGCCGCGGTACGGGGTGATCAGCTGGAAGGACGGGTTCTTCGTCTTCGGGTCAGCTGCAACCACGTAGTACGGCGGCTGGTTCAGCTCGTTGCGGCCCTCCGGCGCCGTGGGGTCGTTCGGGACGGACCAGAAAGCGTCGTTGTTGAAGAACACACCCGGATCAGACACGTGATAGCGGGCCAGCAATTCACGCTGCACCTTGAACAGATCTTCTGGGTAGCGCAGGTGCTCGCGCAAGTCGTCGGAGATTTCCGAGGACGGGTGGACGGTGCCCGGGAAGGCGCCCATCCATGCCTTGAGAACCGGGTCCTCCTCGTCGAAGGCGTAGAGGTCCACGCTGCCGTCGTAGGCGTCGACGGTGGCCTTGACGGAGTTGCGGATGTAGCCGACCTCATTGTTCACCAGGCGTTGGTCGGTGCCCTCCGGATTGAGTGCGTCCACGGTAGTGGACTGCAGGGAGGTGCGCGTGGAATACGGCAGCGCCGACAAGGTGGTGTAGCCGTCGACGACCCACTTGATGCGGCCGTCCACGACTGCCGGGTAGGTCTGCTGGTCGGTGGTCAGCCACGGAGCGACCTTCTCCACACGCTGGCGCGGGTCGCGGTCGTACAGGATGCGGGAATCGCCGCCGACGCGGTCGGACAGGATGAGGTTGAGCTCCTGGTACTTGATTGCGTACGCGATGCGGTCGATCCAGTTGCCGATCCCCACTCCGCCTTCACCGTCGTAGGTGAACTGGGTGCCGTCGGTGTCGTACTCGAGCGGGCCCTGGCCCACATCGCCGACAACGGCGTAGTCGAGGCCGTCGCCCGCCGAAGCGATGACCGGACCGTAGTAGACGCGCGGCTGGTCGACGCGGATACCCAGGTCTTCCGCGTCCTTTTTCTCCGCGGCGTTCTGGTTCGCCTGCAGGTCCGAGACTGTGAAGACAGGGAGGCCGCCGCGGGTGGAACCTGCGTCCTGGGCTGCCTCGTCGACGATGCTCGCCTGCGCCGCGACGAAGCCGTTGCCGTGGGTGTACACGGTGTGACGGTTGAGCCAGTCCTTCTGGTTCTCCTGCAGGGCGTTCGGGTTCAGCTCGCGGGCAGCCACGACATAGTCGCGCAGCTCGCCGTCAACCGTGTAGCGGTCCATGGCCAGGCTTTCCGGGAAGCCGTAGAAATTCTTCAGCTGCTGGTTCTGGGTGAAGGTCGGGCCGAGGATATCTGGGTCCAGCAGGCGGATATTCGAAATGGTGGCGGAGTCGTTGCCAACCTCACTGTCGTCAGTTTTCTCCGCGCCCCAATTGTTCTCGTAGGTGACTTTGTCGTCGGTGAGCCCGTATGCCTCGCGGGTGGCCTCGATATTGCGGGCGATGTAATCCGCCTCCCGCTCCTGGCGGTTCGGGTTGACAGAGAACTGCTGCAGCAGGGCCGGCCACGCCTGGCCGATGACCAGAGAGGACAGCACCATCAGCACGGTGGCCATGACGGGCACACGCAAGTCCCTGAACACCACGGAAGCGAAGAACGCGGCGGCGACAAGGACGGCGATGATCATGAGGATGATCTTCGCCGGCAGCTGCGCGTTGATGCCGGTGTAAGACGCACCCGTGAAGATGTCGTTGCGGTCGAACAGGAGGCTGTAGCGCTGCAGCCAGTAATCGAGGGCCTTGACGAGCATCCACAGGCCCGCGGTGACGGCGAGCTGGATCAGCGCCGGACGGGAGATACGCCCCTTGGTGCCGGCGGCCTGGCTGGCGATGCGGATGCCGCCGAGCAGGTAGTGGCCGACCAAGCCGACGAGAAACGCGATGACGAGGAGCATCGACAGGACGCTGACGATGGTGGTCAGTCCTGGCAGGGCGAAAGCGTAAAAACCGAGGTCGCGGCCGAACTGGGCGTCAGTCGTGCCGAAGGATTCGGAATTGACCCACAGGAGGAAGGTGCGCCAGGTGCTCTGCCCCAGCAGACCGCTGACCAGGCCGACCGCGACAGGCACCCACACCAGCAGCGGGCGGATGCCGGACCGGATGGCCGCCCGGTTGATCGTCATCGGGGAGTTCGGGTCGCCCAGCGACGCGAAGTCGCCGTCGCTATCGCGTCCGCGCCACGCGAAAAAGGCGGCGGCCCAGGTGACCGCGGCGCCGACTGCACCGAAGATCACGAACAGGACGACACGGGCGATGATGGTTTTCGTGAACACCCCTCGGTAATCCAGCTCGCCGAACCAGCGGAAGTCGGTGTAGAAACCGACCAGGATCGGAACGAGGAAGAGCACCAGGGCGATGACCGCCATGATGGTCACGAATTTATTCGAGGATTTCCCCGGTTTCGGACGGGGGCGGTTAAGCCGCGTGGCCAAAATCCTGCTCCTTATACGGTCTGTAGCGTTTTCTCTGGCAGTGAGCTATTAAGCTCTTACACTAAATTGCTTAACGCCTAAAAGACCAGAAGGGTTCCCTCTTGCCGCAGTTACAACGCCCCCAGCAGGCTCTGAACAAGGCCATGATGGAAGCTGTGGAGTTCGTCCACGCTGAAGGCTGGGACGCCTCTCCCACGCTGTTCGCGCTGGTACCCACAGAATTGGTTGCGGACCAGCTGGCATCGCTCGAGGAAGAGGCAGATTCGCCGCTGACCTTGATCGTCCAGGAGGACATGCCGGAGCACATCCAGCCCGGCTCGGACGAGCTCGGCGACTACCTCACGCGCCTCGTGTGGCCCGAGGAGATCGCGGGGCTGGTGCTCGCCCAGGAAATCATGTTCAAAGACACCGCCGGTGCCTCCGCAGATGAGGCGCGTCCGGCGCGGCTGTTCTCAGGTGTGCTGCGCGAAGAGGGCATCGAGCAGACCTTGCTGCAGCTGCGCCCGACGGAGGAGGAGCTGGAGGAGGCCGGCCCGTTCGCACAGGACGATATCCAGCTGCGCGGCGGCCCGGGGGTGGCCCCGGCTGTGCTTGGGGCGCTGCGTTACAGCTTGGAAAATGAAGAAATAGACTAGAACCAAAGGAAGCTTCACACGCCTCCGGGCCCGTCGATTGAAGGAGTCTGTCCCGCCGTGCTGTCCCCCACGTTCACCCGCCGCGCATGCGTGCCCGTCGCACTCGCGCTCGCGCTCGGCCTGTCCTCGTGCTCGTCGAAGGATGAGAAACCGGCCGGACCGTCCGAGACAGCACCGCAGAACACTGAAACGGCAGCGGAAACAAGTGAGCCGGACGCGAGCGGGGAATCTCCGGCTCAGACGGAGACGACTGGGGAGACTGGGACTTCTGAGACCACGGCGACGTCGACAAGCGGGCGCTGGCTCGGCGGAGGCGGCGGCGACAAGCTGGAGGAAGTCCGGGAGACGTTCGTGTCGCTCGCGCCTGAATCGCTTTTCGACGCCTTGGACACCTGCACCGAGACCAGCCTGCGCCACTCCTACGACTGCAGCGGTAAAGACATCGGCCAATTCCAGTTCTTCGAGTCCGAACCGATGGCCAAGGACACCGCGAATGTGCTGGAGGGGCTGAAGAGCTCCACGATCGTGGAGGAAACCGAGGACAAGCTCGTCGGCTGGAGCATGATCGGGCGCACCGCCGTGATCACCGTGGTGGATGTGGCCGAGGGCACCGTGCTGCAGCAGATGATGTCTTCTGAGGTGGAGGACCCCCGCGAGAGGATCTACGAACTCGGTCTCGCGGAGCGCAAGGGTGGGGCGGACAGCTCGGGTTCCAGCGCCAGCACGTCAGAACCCCGCCCCTAAAGCTAAGAAGCCTTAACCGGCGGGGCGCCGCTGAATCAGTCCGCTTCGCAGGTCTGTACCGGTTCGCCGGTGGAGAAGGAGTGCATGGCGGAGATTGCGTCGTCAAGCGTGGCCACCTTCGCGACGACCATGCCGCCACTGTCCACCTTGCGTGCCTCGGCGCAATTCTTCTCGGGGGCCAGGAAGAGCTCGGCGCCGCCGTCGCGCGCGGCCTCGAGCTTGTGGGTGATGCCGCCGATCGGGCCGACGCTGCCGTCTTCCGCGATGGTGCCGGTGCCCGCGACGTTGCGGCCGCCGTTGAGCTCGCCGGGCGAGAGTTTGTCGATCACGGCGAGAGAGAAGATCATGCCTGCGCTTGGGCCGCCGACGTCTTTAAGGTTGTAGGTGACGTGGATGTCGCCGGCCGGCTCCGAGGTCATGGTGATGCCCAGCAGGGGCAGCTCCTTGTCTTCGGGGTTCTCCCCCAGCTCCACCGTGGCTTCTTTACCGGCCGCCTCACCGCGCGTGTAGGTGACGGTGACCTCGTCGCCCGGGTTCTTGGCGCGGATTTTGTCCTGGACCTGCTGCGGCTCGGTGACCTCTTCCCCGTCGACGGCGGTGATGGTGTCCCCCGCCTCGATCTCTCCGGCGGCGGCGGTGCCCTCGACTACGTCGTGGACGATGATCTTCGTCGGCTCACCCAAATGCTTCATCGCGGCGACCGTCGCGGCGGACTCGGAGGCGACGAACGATGCCTCGTTGTGCTCGCGCATCTGCTCGTCGGTCATATCACGCGGCATGATCTGGTCGATGGGCACGAGCGTGTCGCCGGAGACCAGCCAGCGGCTCAGCGCCTGCCCCATCGTCATGTTGGTGCGCACCGAGACAGTGGTCATGTCGAGCGAGCCGGACGTCTCGTCGAGCTCGCCGCCCTCGATCTCCACGACCGGGGTGCCCTCCACCTCCGACAAAGTGTTGAAGGTCGGGCCCGGACCTTCCGCGGCGAACGGTACTGTCAGCTTGACTGGTGTGCCCGGGATTCCCCCCACCATCAGCATCAGTGCCATAAGCGCGAGCGGCACGCCGCCCCAGATGAGGGCGCGGCGGCGGGTGCGCTGGACGTCGGTCTGCTTTGCTGCGGGTTTTTCCACGGGTGTAAAGCCTACATGGCGCGTGTTCGCTCTCAGCGTTGCTCCCTGCCCCGGTAATTCGTGGACCTGCCCCGATACCCGCCGGTAGGCTTGCCACCATGGTTAACGGATTCGGGTTTTCTTTCCCCAACCACGACGGAGACGACGACAACGATCGCGACCGTGATCGCGACCGCGACCGCGAAAATGATGGGCGCGGCGACGGCAACGGCCGCGGCGGCGACCAGTCCAACCCGTTCGGCCAGTTCGGTTTCGCCTTCGGCAACGGCGGCGGCGCGAACTTCAGCGGCAACCTGGGCGACATCCTCGGTCAATTCGGCGAAATGCTCTCCGGCATGGGCCAGCAGGGCCAACCCGGTCAGCCGGGCCAGGAAGACGGCAAGCCGAAGCAGGATCCGGTGAATTACGACGTGGCGCTGCGCACCGCGCGCCGCGGCATCAAGGAGCCGAAGGGCGTGACCGCGAACGACCGCACGGCAGTCAGCGAGTCGACCCGCCTGGCCAACCTCTGGCTGGACGACGCTTCCGCGTTGCCCGATTCGGGCGCTCGGCCGGAGGCGTGGAGCGCCGACGAATGGCTGACCAACACCTTGCCCACTTGGAAGCGCCTGGTCAGCCCTGTGGCCGAACACATGGACCGTGCCCAGCTCGACGCGATGCCGGAACAGGCCCGCGAGATCTTCGGGCCGATCACGCAGATGCTCGGCCACTTCAACTCCATGAACTTCGGCGCGAAGCTAGGCCAGGCGCTCGGTGACCTGGCCAACCAGGCTCTGACCGGCAACGACTTCGGGCTGCCCGTCGCACCGAGCGGCGTGATCGGAATTGTGCCGAAGAATATCGAGCCGATTTCGGACCAGCTGTCCATCCCCGGTCAAGAGGTGCTCGTGTACATCTCCGCCCGTGAGGCGGCACGCCAGCGCCTGTTCACGCACGTGCCGTGGCTGGTGGAGCGCATCGTCTCCTCCGTGGAGGAGTACTCGGTGGGCCTCGAGCTGGACACTTCCCACATCGAGGAGCAGATCCGCAACCTCGACTTGGAGTCCGGCGACCCGGCCAAGATCCAGGAGGCGATGAGCGGCATGCAGGACATGGACATGTCCCCGCGCGTGACCTCCCGCAACGCCGCTGCCGCGTCCCGTCTGGAAACGCTGCTGGCACTCGTGGAGGGCTGGGTCGAGGTCGTCGTGGAGGATGCACTCGGCGAGCGCATCCCCTCCACCGCGGCGCTGACCGAGTCGTGGGCGCGACGCCGCGCCACCGGCGGTTCGGCCGAACACGCATTCAACAACATCGTCGGCATTGAGCTGGGCACCCCGAAGACAAATGAGGCGGCGGATCTGTGGCGCCGCGCCACCAACGCCGTCGGCGTCGACCGCCGCGACAAGGTGTGGGACCACCCGGACTTCCTGCCTACTGCGGAGCACTTGGACAACCCGGCCGCGTTCATTGACACGCTGCTCGACGACACTCCGGATGCGCAGTTCGATGAGGAGATCGCCAAGCTCGAGGAAATGCTCGCCAACGAGACCGGCCCGAGCGAAGACGACCGCCCCACCGACAAGGACCGAGAGCAGGGCAACAAGAACGACCGAGACGACGGAGACGGCGACTAAGCCGGCCCGAAACGCTGGTACGCCTCCAGGTAGCCTTTCGCGCGTTCAGCGCGGGGCACTCGGTCGGCCCACTCCCAGAACTCCGGCCCGTGGCCAGGAATGAAAGTGTGCACCAGCTCGTGCACGACAACGGCGTCGACGACCCAGTCGGGCACGTCGCGAAGCCGGTCGCTGATCCGGATGTCGCCGGTTGAAATTGTGCACGACCCCCACTGAGTGTTGTGGTTGCTCGCCCACCGCACGGAACCGATATTAGCTTTGCCGTCGAGGACCTGCTTGTTCAGCTTTTCTGCGCGCGCGAGCAGGTCCTCGTCCGAAACCGCGTGCGAGGTCGTGCGCCGGGACAGTTTCGCCAGAATCTCCCCGACGGCCTCACGTTCCTCCGCTGCGGAAAACCGCGCGGGAATGCGCACCACGATCTTGTCCCCCGCGTGGCGTGCCTGCACCGTGCGTGTCCTGCGCGCCGAACGGATCACCTCCACGCCTTCGGGCGGCCATTGCCCGCCGCCGGATGTCGTTTGAAATGGACGTTGCATGGGTGCGGATGCTCTCTGCCGCTGGAATAGTGGCGGTCGGGGGTGGAAATTTTGCTGGACGATTCAACACTAGTCACGCTCGGCCACGGGGTGCGCGTACTTGCCCGCGGGGAGGATGCCGTGCAATTCGGTGTGGACGCGACACGCAGCGGAGTCGTGGAGACACCGCTCGCGCCCGTACTCAGCAGGGCACTCGGGGGCACAGATTGGCCGCTGACCGTCGGCACGCTGAAAGACAGGCTCGTCGGCGAGTGCCGCGTGGACACGACATCCGCGCGCACGCTTATCGACGATTTGTGGTCCTACCGCATCCTCGTCCCCGCCGAGCCGGCGGCGGTGGCAGTGCTGGGGACGTCGCTGTTAGCACGGGAGATCACGCGGGTGCTCAACGCCTGCGGGGCTATGGTGCGCATCCCGCTGACCAACGAGGACACCGCGGACTTCATGGAGCGGCAAGACGGCGTTCCTGTGGTCGTGGTGGACCGCGCGCACGAATACTTGACGCACGGCCGGGCGCTCAAACGCCACAGCGGCTGGCTTGTACCGGTGCTCTCCTACGACTCGCGGGTGATCGTCGGCCCGGTGGCCCGGGACGGCCGCTACGCCTGCGCCATGTGCGCCTACATGCATCTGCAGGACCGGGACGAGCACTTCCACCACACCTCCGCCGCGCTAACGCAGCAGCCCGCAACGATGGATCCCGTCGTGGCCGCAGTCGGTGCCGCCGCTGCCGCAGTCGTGGTCAGACGGCTGTGCGGCATGCCCGACCCGCCCGGGGTCATCGCGGAAACTCCGGGCATTGGCTGGGCCGCCGTGGTGGACCCGCTCGGTTCGCAACCCGTCGTGGACGTGGACATGGCCCCGCACCCGCAGTGCCCGGTGTGCGCCGCGCAGGAAATCTGACCTGCTGCTAGCGATAATCCTCGAGCACAGCGAGCAGGTCCTCGCCGTACTGCTCGAGCTTGGCTGGCCCGATCCCGGAGATGTCCAGCAGCTCGCCTTCGCTGGCGGGCATCGCCTCCACAACCGAGAGCAGCGTCGCGTCCGTGAACACCATGTACGGCGGATGCTGAGCTTCGCGCGCGACCTCGAGACGCCACTGTTTCAGCGCCAAGAATGCGGCTTCATTGTAGGTCGGTTCGCAGTCCTCATGGCGGCCGAGGCTCTTCTCCGCCGGGGTGGCGAGCTGATTGCCGCACACGCGGCACCGCTTGGAGCGTTTCAGCCGCTCTGGCGCGGCCTCCACATCCAGCTGCGGGGCGATACCGTCGAGGAAGCGGGAGCGCTCGCGGGAAGCTCGGCCACCCTCCTGCCGGGCCAGCGACCACGACAGGTGTAGGTGCTCGCGGGCACGGGTGATGCCCACGTAGAACAAGCGGCGCTCCTCCTCGATCTGATCGTCGCCGGCCTTGATGGCGTGCGAGATCGGCAGGGTCTTCTCCACCAGTCCGGCGAGGAAGACCGCATCCCACTCCAAGCCCTTCGCGGCGTGGAGGCTGGCCAGCGTCACGCCGTCGACAGCCGGGGGCTGCTTCGCTTCCGCGCGCTGGCGCAGGGACCCCAGCACCCCGGGCAAGTCGGTGGCCTCGCCGGTGCGGACAATGTCGGCGATGAGCTCCACCAATGCGTTGAGTGTCTGCCACCGCTCGCGCTGGCGGGCGCCCTCTGGCTCGGTGGCCGACAGGCCCAGCGGCGCGAACGCCGCCTTGGCCACCGCCACTGGGTCGTCGGGCAAGTCGTTGCGGCGGGTGGCGGAGACGAGCACGTTGATCGCCTCGCGGATTTCGGGCCGGGTGAAAAAGCCTTCGCCGCCCCGGACTTGGTAGACCACGCCGGCATCGGAAAGCGCCTGCTCGAACACCGCCGACTGCGCGTTGATGCGGTAGAGCACGGCGATCTCGCGGGCGGGGGTTCCCGCGGCGATGAGTTTCTTGATCTGGGCGGCGACATCGCGCGCCTCCGAAGGCTCGTCCGGGTAGGAGGCGAATGTCGGCTCCGGCCCTGGATCGCGCATGCCCTGCAATTCCAGGCGGGTGCCCGCTTCCCTGCCCGTGGCCTTGGAGATGACGGTGTTGGCCAGGTCGGTGACCTCGGGTGTGGAACGGTAGTCCCGCTGCAACTTCACCACGGTGCCGTGCGGGTACGTGCGGGAGAAATTCAGCAGGTAATCCGGCGTCGCGCCGGTGAAGGAGTAAATCGTCTGGTTGGCGTCGCCCACCACAGTGAGGTCGTCGCGCTGACCGAGCCAGCCCTCCAGCACCCGCTGCTGCAGCGGGGTGACGTCCTGGTACTCGTCCACGACGAAGGTCTGGTACTGGTTGCGGAATTCCTCGGCAACGGCCGGG
The DNA here is from genome assembly GCA_025144245.1 of Corynebacterium sp. p3-SID1145. GTDB lineage: Bacteria > Actinomycetota > Actinomycetes > Mycobacteriales > Mycobacteriaceae > Corynebacterium. The sequence continues at coordinate 15,644 of JALXXC010000003.1, forward strand.
GCATTCTCCAGCGCGCCGGCGACGTGCAGCAACAAGTCGTCGAAATCGAGCGCCATGCCCTCCGGGCTGGTCTTGGCTTCCTCGTAGCGCTTGTACACGGCCGCGACTTTCTCCGCCGCTGCTGGCGGCTCGCGGTGGGAATTCTCAATCGCGCCGGCGTAGCCCTCCGGTGTGATCAGGGAGGCCTTGGCCCACTCAATCTCGCCGAGGAGGTCGCGCACGAGCTCTTTGTCCGGTTCCAGGCCGACGGTGCGGGTGGCGCGGGCGACGAGCGGGAATTTGTTGTCGATCAGTGTCCACGGCAGGTCGCCCGCCACCTGCGGCCAGAAATACCGAAGCTGGCGCAGTGCCGCCGCGTGGAACGTGCGGGCCTGGACACCGCCGATGCCCATCGTGCGCAGGCGGTCGCGCATCTCCCCCGCCGCGCGGGAGGTGAAGGTGACGGCCAGGACCTTTTGCGGCACGACGAAGCCCTGGTCGATCAGGTGCGCAATGCGGTAGGTGATGGTGCGGGTCTTACCGGTTCCCGCGCCGGCGAGAATGCACACCGGCCCCCGTGGCGCGGTGGCGGCGACTCGCTGGTCTTCGTCGAGCTGGTCGAGATCGATCACGTATTAATCATCCTCTTGCGAACGGGCGGCCTCGGACAGGTCGTCCGGGGTCTCCTCGGCGTAGCGGATGTACAGGAGCTTGTCGCCCGGCTCGACGGTCTCCGCCTCCGGGGAATCGAGGCGGTAGAGCTCGCCGGAGCGGACCACACCCAAGACGATGTCGGCGAGGTGGCGCGGGTTCGCTCCCACTTCGTCGTCGAGGACCATACGCTCGGAGACCGTGAATCCGGCGTTGGGGCTGAGCAGGTCCTCCATCATGGCCACCACGGTCGGGGTGGAGGTTGCGATGCCGAGCAGGCGTCCGGCTGTTTCCGAGGAGATGACCACCGAGTCCGCGCCCGACTGCTCCAGCAGGTGCTGGTTCTCAGCTTCGCGCACCGAAGCGACGATGTTCACGCCCGGGTTGATCTCGCGCACCGACAACGTGACCAGCACAGCGGTGTCATCCGAGGACGGTGCGACCACCACGGACCGGGCGCGGCTGACACCGGCAATCTTCAGCACGTCTGATTTGGTGGCGTTGCCGTGGACGCACACCAGCCCCCGGTTCTCCGCGTGGACGAGGGCTTCGTTGCTGGCATCGATGACGACGATATTGGAGGGCGACATGCCGTCGGCAAGCAATGCCTCGACAGCGGACCTGCCCTTGGTGCCGTAACCGATGATGATGGTGTGGTTGCGCACGGTTTTCCTCCACCGTTGAAGTTGCAGCGTCCTACGGGAATCCTCCGTGAGCACGGACAGCGTTGTGCCGACGAGCAGCATCAGGAACGCCACGCGCAACGGAGTGACAATGAAGATGTTGACCAACCTGGAAGATTGAGTCACCGGGGTAATGTCGCCGTAGCCGGTGGTCGAGAGCGACACGGCCGAGTAGTACACGGCGTCGATGAATGTCAACGGCTCGGAGTACGCGTCCTTATCCATCCACACGATCACGGCGACGATGACCACGAGGAGGATCGCGTACACGAAGCGGCGGCTGATCAGCGCCCACGGAGTGCTCCGCGCCGCCTGCGGGAGGCGGATGACGTTGATGAGCGCATGGTCAGGAAGCGCGGTGAGTTCCTCACCGCGCAGCCTGCTGCGGAATGAAATCCGCGGACCAAACGAAAGCGCCATATCACGACTCTAAACTGGCCGGAGCCGCTCGTTGCAGCAAGCCCTCCAGCTCCCCGCGTTCCGGCAGGTCACTGGGCGAGAAGTCCTCACCGGTGCGGACATAGAAGAAGACGGCGCGAATGGGCTTGCCGTCCGCGGCAATGCGGCGCCACGCCTCGCGGTAGACCGCCAGCTGCAGTTTCGCCGCGCGCATCTCCGCCGCCTGGGGCTTGTTGCCGGTCTTCCAGTCCACGATGGTCCACCCGTCGGGGTCTTCGAAAACGGCGTCGATGCGCCCGCGCACCGTGGATGTCCCCAGATCGATTTCAAAGGGGTGCTCGATGTGGGCGGGAGTGCGGGTGGCCCACTGGCTGGCGGAGAAATTCTCCTTCAGCCGCGCAAGGGTCTCGGCGTCCACGTCCGGCTCGAGGTTGCCGGGCAGCTCATCGTCGTCCAGCAGGGGACGCGCCCCGAAGAACCCCTCGATCCATTCGTGGAAGGCGGTGCCGCGCTTGGCGTAGGCGTTCGGTTTGAACGGCACCGGGCGGCGCGCGCGGCGGGCGAACTGCTCCGGGTCAGCACGCAAGGCGACGATGTCGGAGGCGGTCAGCGTGGCCGGCATGACCACGGGCACAGCGGGCCGCTCCGCGGCTTTGTGCTCCTCGATGAGTGCCTCTGTGTCGCGCTCCCACAGGGAGTACAGCTCACCGTCCGCCAGCGCGGGCAGCTTTTCGCCTGCGGCGCGGACCGTCTCCGCCGCTGCCACTGTCGCGGGCTCGGCCGAGTAGTGGGGCCACAGGCCCTCGCGGGTCGCAGTCGGTGCGTCCTCCCCGGACTCGCCGCCCTCCCACCAGTGCAGGACCTCCGCCGCGGGTGTGCCTTCGGGGTGCATGAGCACGTCGCGCAGGGCACGGAAGTGCGCGTAGGGCTCGGCCTGCCTTTCACGGTCAGGCACGATAGCGGAGCCGGTGACCATGAGCCTTTCTGCCGCGCGGGTGACCGCGACGTAGAACAAGCGCGCCGCTTCTTCCTCGAGCTCGGCCTTCTTGGCCTTCTTGTACTCCTCGGAGAGCTTCTGGAATTCGGAGCGGTCCCCAGCGGCACTAAACACGTCGTAATCATCGTCCGGGACGTGCTTGACCTGGCCGAGAAAAGTCTCGGTGGTGACGCTGTAGGTCTGGGTGTCTGCGTGCACAACGGCGACAGTGTCCCACTCCAGGCCTTTCGCTTTGTGAGCGGTGAGGATCTGCACCCGGTCGCTGCTGGTGCTCACGGAACCGGGTTCGAGGCCGTCCTCGTGCTCGGCGGCCAAGTCCAGGTAGGACAGGAAGCCCTCTATATCGGCGCCCGGGTAGGCGGCGACGGTCTCTGCGAATTTGTCCAGGTGGACGGTGCCCGTCTGCGACGGGCGCGCAAGGACTTCGGTGCGGATGCCGAAGGTGGCCACGATGTCGTCGAACAGGTCCGGCAGGCGTTTGCCCAGACTGCGGGTGCGCAGGGCGCGCAGCTTCGCGGCCAGGGCTTGCAAGCGCAGCAGCCCCTCCGGTGAATAGCGCTCGGGCTCGCCCAGATCGGCCACCGCGTCGCCGAGGCCCACGCTGCGCTCGTTCTCCCCCACCGCGTTCTCGGCGTTCTCGATCAGCTCCGCCAGCTGCACCTGCAGGCGCTCGCGCGGGTCGGTGTCCGCGGGCAGCTCGTCGACGGCATTCGCACGCCGCTCGCCGGCCAGATTCACCGCACGGCCGGCCAGCGCGGAAATGTCCTTCAAACCCAGACCGCACGCGGGGCCGGCGAGGATGCGCAACGCGGCGGCCGAGTCCTGCGGGTGCACAAGCATGCGCGCCACCGCGACAGCGTCCGCCACTTCGGGCACGGTGAGCAGACCGGCGGTGCCCACGATCTCGTAGGGCACGCCGCGCTCCTCCAGAGCCTCTGCGATGGCCGCGGAATGCCTGTTCTTGCGCACCAGCGCAGCCGAGGAGACTTCCCTGCCAGCGTCGACGCGCCCGTGATAATCCTCGGCCAGCATGTCGGCGACGACGGCTATCTCCTCGTCCTCGGTGGCGTAGAAACCCAGCTCGACGACGCCCGGCTGCGCGTCGGGTTTCGAGGCCAGTGGCTCCACGGCGCGCTGACCGCCCTCCGGGGTGCCCAACACCGCGGAGGAAACAGAATTTGCTGTGGCCAGCACCTCCGGCGGGTTGCGCCACGAGGTGGTCAACTGCGCCTTCGGTGCGGGAGAACCGTCCGGCAGCGGGAAGTCGTCGACGAAGGCGGCCAAGTTCGCGGCGGTGGCTCCACGCCAGCCGTAGATGGCTTGCATCGGGTCGCCCACCGCGGTGACGGTGAGCGGGTGGGCGTGGCGGGACGGGTCGTCCCGGTTCTCCCCGAACAGGCTGCGCAGCAGCACGCGCTGGGCGTGGGAGGTGTCCTGGTATTCGTCGAGCATGACCACGCGGAAACGGTCCCGCTGGGAGGCGCCCACACCCGGATGGTCGGCGGCCATCTGCGCCGCCACGGACATCTGCTCATTGAAGGTGACCACGCCGCGCTCACGCAGTTCGCGGCCGAGCTCCAGGGCGAGTTCGGCGTAGGCGCGGCGGAGCTGCTGGTGGTCGGCCCACCCCTGCACCGTCTGGTTGTACGCCTCGCCCTGGCGTTTGCCGCGCGGGAGGCTGGCTAGGTTGTCCAGGAACGCCTCGGTCTCCTCCGCGATGCGTTCGTGCGGGAAGAGCTCGTTGCCCATGTTGGTGACCAGCTGCAGCAGAGTGTCCACCACCCTGTCCACGGCCGGGTTCTCGGCCACCCCGTCGAGCAGCTTGCCGCCGTGGTCGTTGACCACCTCCCAGGCGATCGAGTGGAGCTCTGCGTCGGTGATCAGGCGCGCATCCGGCTCGACGGGCACGAGTAGGCCGTATTCGCGGATCAGGTTGCCCGCGTACGAATCGTAGGTGGACACCGTGGGCGCGATCGCGGTCAACGATTCCGCCAGCTTCCCCGTCGGGTCGAGGCGGCGCACGAGTTGCTCGTCGGCCGCGAGCTTCTCCAGCCGCGTGCGGATGCGTTTGCCCAGCTCCTGCGCAGCCTTCCTGGTGAAGGTCAGGCCGAGAACTTCTTCGGGCCGGACGTAGCCGTTGGCCACGAGCCACACCACCCGCGAGGCCATGGTCTCGGTCTTTCCGGCGCCGGCGCCGGCGACAACGAGCAACGGGCCCGGTTCGGCGCCGATGACGGCGGCCTGCTGGTCGGTGGGCATGAATTTCTCGCCTATGTAGCGCCACAGCGTCGTGGGCGGGACGGGAGTGCTAGCCACGGGTGGTCACCTCTCCTTCAGGCTGTGCCGGGCAGATGGATTTCAGTTGGCAGAACGCGCAGTGGTCGCCGGTCACTGCGCGCAGCTCCGGGCCCGTCATCTCGTCGATGAGCGGACTGATCAGCTCCGCGAATTCAGCGAGCTGCCCGGAATCCTTCGGCGACTGCGTGCGCACGGTCGGTTTCTTGGTTGTCGCCGCGGGAAATAACAGCATTCCGCCGCCGACGTCCAGCGGCTTCTCGCCGTCCCCGGCGGTGACCACGGCCCCGTCGCGCCACACTCCGCGGCTCAACGCCAACTGGTAGCTGAGCAGCTGCGGGTGCTCCTCGGCCTCCTTGAGCGGCGTCGCCGACTTCCCCGTCTTCAGGTCGACGATCTGCACGGGGCCGTCGCCGTCGGCGTCGCCTTCGCGCTCCAGCCGGTCGACGCGGCCGCCGATGGCCAGCCCCGGCACGACCTCCACGTGCACGGGCACCTCCACGCCGAGCTGCGAGAGAGTCCCGCGGGTGGAGTCGATCCACTGCCCGCACCGGTCCAGCACAGCGGCGAATTCGGCCAGATCATTCGCTTCCTTCCACTGCGGGACGCTGAACAGTGCGCGGTACGCCTCGATCGTGTCGGCGCGCGCAAGGTCACGGTCGACGCCGTTGCCGAGCGCCTCGAAGAAGTAGTGGATCAGCGTGCCGCGCGTCATCGCGTCATTCGCCGCGGGCGCGATCTCGCGTTCGAGCACCCCGCTCATCGGGCATTTCAGCAGGCCCTCGATGCGCGAAGGCGACAGGCGGGCGGGCCGCGGGAGCGGCTCGCTTATCGATGGCTCCGTCGTCCCCCACCACTGCCCCGGATCCGCCGCGGCGATGCCGGCGTCCGCCAGACGCGCCAACTGCCGCGCCGCCTGCAGCCGCGTCTGCTCGCTCGAGTCACCGTCGGTGAGCGCGCGGCGCAGTTCCGCGACAATGTCCTCCACTGCCAGCACGCGGACTGCACCGGCGTCGGAACGCAACTCCTCACTATCCCCGCCCACGCTGTCGAAGAGTGCCGGGGCGGCCTCCGCGGCCGCCTCCGCACTCACGAGCTCTTGCGCAGGGACGGGAACAGCCGCGATCTCCTGGGGCACGATGCCGTAGTCGGCGGCGAATTCGGCGATGAAGCGCGACGGTTCCACCACCTCGTCGCCCTCCTCCGAATGCACCGCAGTGACGACGATGCGGTCGGTGGCGCGGCTGACCGCCATGTGGAACAGGTGACGCTCCTCCTTCAAGCGGTCCGCGATGTGGGAGACCGGCGTGGCCGGGTCAATGCCCTCGTCGACCAGGTCGACCAAGTCCTCCTGCCGCATGAGCGTGCCCGTCTCGCTGAGCGTCGGCCAGGACAGCTCCTGCACACCCGACACGATGACGCGCGCGAATTCCCGTCCGGCGGCGCCGTGGGCGGTCAGCAAGGGCACCGCATCCGGGGTGGCGGTGCGCCGGTCGCGCACGCCGGTGGGCAGCTCCTGCTCTTCGATGTGGGCGATGAAGGATTCCACCGTGGCGCTGGGGCGGCGCTCGGTGAAGTCCCCCGCCGCGTCGAACAGTGCCATCATCGCATCCAAGTCCCGGTCAGCCTGTGAGCCGGCCGCTCCACCGCGCAGTGCGATGGCCATGAGGCTGTCCGCCAGTTTCGTCGCCGACCAGATCGCCCACAGCACCTCCTCGACGCTGCCGCCTTCCGCCAACGCTGCCCGGCCGGCATCGAGCACGTCCCGGATCCGGTTCAGAATCTGCAGCTCGCGGTCCGTGAGCGTGGAGCCGAAATCAGGCAGGTCCTCCTCCTGCGCGAGCAGCTCTGACAGCGTCACTTCCGCGCGCGAGTCCGGCCGCCACCGACGCAGGCCGCGCAAGAGACGGCGCAGCGTGACGGGATCCGTGCCGCCGACAGGGCCGAGCAGCAGCTCACGCCATTGCGCCATGCTCAGCTGCTCCGTCAACGCTTTGAGCCCGAGCAGCATCGCGGCGACGATGCGTTGCTCCGCCAGCACGACATCTGTCGGGTTCACGGTAACGGGCACTCCAGCCTGGAGCAGCGCGCGACGCAGCGGTTCAATCATGCCCACCGAGCGCACAATGACGCCCATATCGCGCCAGGCGAGGCCGTCCTCGAGGTGCCAGCGGCGCAGACGGTCCACCACCGCGGCGTTATTCACCGCCGAATTCGGCGCGATGACCGCCTCTGCTCCAGGGTTGCGCTTCGTCGCCCCCAGATCAACGACATCCGCGCCCGTGCCAGCGGCACCGTCCCTGGAGCCCAGACCCCGGAAGAACAGCGGTGAGGCACCGCGGAAGCGGAAGACGGACTGCTCCTCGTCGCCGCCGATGACGGTGAGCTCAGCGCCTGCGGAGAGCTGCTCCACCAACTGGCCCGACGCCGGATCCAGGTGCTGAGCGTCGTCGACGATGACGGTGTGCCATGTCTTCGGCAGCGGAGCACGCACCGCGTGCGCGACCAGCTCTGAGGCGGAATAGCTGCGGGCGCCGTACAGGGCCATGACGTCCTGGTATTCGGCCAGGAAATCACCGGCGGCCGACCACACCGGAATGCCGTGGCGCTGCCCCATCGCGCGCAGATCGTCCGGGGTGAGCGTCCGCTCCACCGCACGGAGCAGAAAGTCGCGCAACTGACGGGCAAAACCCACCATCGGCAGTGCCGGGCGCAGCTCCGCCGGCCAGGTTCCTCCACCGTCCGTGGCATGGCCCTGAAGGAGCTCGCGAATGGCGAAGTCCTGCTCAGCGCCGGAGATCAACCGGATCGGCTCCGCGTCAGCCGGGTTCTCCCCCGCCGCCGGATCCCCCAGACGCACCAGTGCGAAGGCGAGCGAGTGGATGGAGCGCACGATCGGCTCATCGGCGACGAAGCCAGACACTGCGAGCCGATCGGACAGCTCCGCCCTCACGCGCGCACCCGATTCCTTGGAGGCGGTCAGGAAGACCACACCGGCGGGATCGGCCCCGGCGCGGATCCGCTCCACCGCAGTGTCGATGAGAAAGCTGGTCACGCCGGAGCCGGCCTTGCCAGTGACTTTCCATGTGCCGCGGACGGGCAGCTCAACCGGCCATTCGCGGTCGGCCACGACACGTTCCCGGCCGACCAGGTAAGCCTGCGGGTGCGGCGGGAGCGTCACACCTGCCACGTGGGTGTCTTGGGTCTGTGTCATGCCCTACAGTGTGGCATCCGCCCCGGACACGAGCAGGCCGCGCACCCGCTCAATTTTCGCACTAATGTTCGAAGAACCGCCGAATTCGGTGATCAGCGCCGCACGGTAATCCAGCGCGCGCTCGCACATGTAGGCCAAGTCTGGAATATGGGACCACCTTCCCAGCACGGCATCGTCGACGGCGTCGGCGAGGAGGCCGTCGATAAGCGTCAGTGCCGCGCTGTAACCGTGAGGCCGCGCAGCCGCGGCGGGAACGAAGTCCGTCAACGCGGGCGGCAGCGAGCCGGCAAACAGACAGCAACCGAGAAAATCAGCGTGCACGACCTGCAGTTTCTTCCCCGGAAGCTGGTGGCCCGACCAAGCGGCGCGGTCCGCGCGCGCCCACGGGTCGTCGCGGTCGAGGGCGGGGACCGGGAAATGCGCCATGGTGTCGTCGAAGCGCAGCGCCGCGGCGACCGCCTCATCCACGCGGTGCCCCGGCTCGCCCTCCACGAAATCCGTGGCGTGGTAGCCCGCAACGGTGAAGCGGCCGTCGGTGGCGCGCACCGGGCGGGCGACGCGCACACCGGGCACGGTGACTTTCTCCCGCATCTTCGACGACCAGGCGGCGTGCCGGAACGCCGCGGAAATGACGATCCGGCCGAAGCGCACCCCGTTGCCCCACTCGGGGCCGAGCGGCTGCGCCTGGGATTCGTCTGCTTGGAACGATGTCAGAACATGACCCGGAATTCCCATCAGCGCACCTCCTATACCTGCGCCGGACGTGGGTACGGCCACGGGTTGGCACGGCAGGTGTCCTCGTTGTCCGGGTAGACCTCCTGCGGCGCGAGCTCGAACAGCTCCTTGTTGTTCAGGCTGAGGGTCTGCTGCATCATCACCGGACCCAGATTGCCGTCGCCGTCGCACGGCTCATGCGCGGCGTAGCCCAGGGCGTGACCGACCTCGTGGTTGATCAGGTACTGCCGGTACATCCCCAAATCACCGTTGTACGGTGCTGCGCCGCGCACCCAACGGGACTCGTTGATGATCACCCGGTCGCCGTCCTTCTCGGTGAAAATCCGGCAGGAGGTCTCCAGCCCGAGGTCGTTGCCGCAAGTCTCGCGGGTCGTGCCCACGGATGTGAGTTGGATGCGCAGATCCGGGTTGTCGCTGGCGGAGACATGCTCGAAGCGGAATTTCGGGTCATTCGTCCAGCTACGGGGGTCGGCCAACGTGGCGTCGACAAGCGCGGCGAAAGAATCGTCGCCGCCGAAGCTGCTGGTGTCGATGCCCTCCTCCACCTCGGTGGAAAAGCGCATGACCTTTTCCTTGCCTTCACCGGCCGTCATGCCCAGGGAGCCGACGGGGCGGTAAGTACCCTTGCCCTGCTCCGTGAAGGGGCCGCCCGGCGGTAGCTCGGTCATGGCCACTTCGCCTTCCGGCATATCCGGCACCGTCCCGCGGGACGATTCGCCGTTGGCCTGCGTGCCTTGCGGCGCACGCGACGTCGCCCCGACGGTCTCACCCTCCGGTGTGTTGACGATGCTCCAGATCACGAGGGCCGTCACCACAACCAGGACAGGAATGGCGTACGCGCGCCACCCATGTGTGTCCACGAAACGGCCGAGCGCGGAACGCTGGGCCTTTCTGTGGCCGGGGGCGGGATGATGCGCGCCGTCCGTACGGCCGTCCGAGTGGTAGGTCATGTGCCTCAATCTATCGCGGGGCTAGGCGGAGAAGCCGACAGCACGCGGGCTGGAGTTACCCAATTCCACGTAGAGGATGCGCTCGGTGCGCACGACGTACTTCATTCCCCGCTCGTCGTCGAGGGCCACCGTGGGCGCGCCCGACTCAATCGCCGAGGTGATTTCACCGAGGAGCTCGTCCTGCTCCTTGGTGGAGGTGATGGAGAGTTCGCGGTGGGAGTCCGCCAGACCGATCTTGATTTCCATGCGTGCCGTCCTTATCTCTATCTCTTCTGCATTAATGCGTCGGTTCATCGTCCATCGGACGTCTAATCATCGCCCATTGGACACAGTGCCGTTGCCGGCGTTGGTCATATTGTAACGAGGGGTGGTTAAGATGTTCACGTGCCCGATCGTTCCGTACAGCAGCCACCGCAGTCGCCGACGTTCGCCGAGCTCGGCGTCGCCGCGGAGCTCGTCGGGGCGCTCGCAGACAATGGAATCGAGCGAGTCTTCTCCATCCAGGAACTCACTCTCCCGATCGCGTTGACCGGCCGCGATTTGATCGGCCAGGCCCGCACCGGCATGGGCAAGACTCTCGCTTTCGGCGTTCCGCTGCTCGACCGCGTCTTCGACGACGCGGGCATCGCCGAGCTCGACGGGACCCCGCGCGCCCTGGTCATTACTCCCACGCGCGAGCTCGCCGTCCAAGTGGGCGAGGACCTCACGCTCGCAGCGAAGAACACGCCCGTCCGCTTATCGACGATTTACGGCGGCCGCCCCTACGACGAACAACTCGAAGCCCTCCACGACGGGGTCGATGTCGTAGTCGGCACCCCCGGTCGTCTTCTGGACCTGCACCAGCGCGGCGATCTGGACTTGAGCCAGGTGGCCATCCTCGTCCTCGACGAAGCTGACGAGATGCTCGACTTGGGCTTTTTGCCCGACATCCAGAAGCTGTGGGGCGCACTGAACCAGCCGCTCCAGACCATGCTCTTTTCGGCGACCATGCCCGGCCAAATCCTCACCCTCGCCCGCTCGATGATGAACAAGCCGCTGCACATCCGCGCTGAGGCCACAGAATCCTCCCAGGTCCACGACACCACCAAGCAGGTCGTGTTCTGCTCCCACAAGATGGATAAACCGGAGGTCACCGCCCGGATCCTGCAGGCCGGCGGCCGCGGCAAGACCATCATCTTCACTCGCACCAAGCGCACAGCCGCTGAAGTGGCCGAGGACCTAGCCGGCCGCGGTTTCGCCGTCGGCTCCGTCCACGGCGACCTGGGCCAGGAGGCCCGCGAGCGCTCCCTGGACGCATTCCGCAACGGCGATGTGGAGATTCTCGTCGCCACCGATGTCGCCGCCCGCGGCATCGACGTGGACGACGTCACCCACGTGATCAACTACCAGACCCCGGACGACCCGAGGACGTACGTTCACCGCATCGGCCGAACCGGGCGCGCGGGCCGCACCGGCACCGCAGTCACCCTCGTCGGCTTCGACGAAGGCGCCAAGTGGAAGCTGATCAGCGACGAGCTCTCCCTCGATACCCCCGAGCCCCCCACCTGGTTTTCCACCTCGCCCGAGCTGCGCGAGGCCCTCGGCATTCCTGACAGCGCGGGGTCCACCGTCGGCCCTGCCCGCAGCGTGCACGGCGCGCGGAAAAAGTCCGGCCCCCAGCGCGAGGGCCGCGGCCGTTCCGGCAAACGGCCGTCCCGTTCCCGTTCTAATTCAAGGAGGAAGCGGCGATGAGCAAAGCTCCGCTGCGCCGCACCCGCGGCGACCTCATTGCCACCGGCATAATCGCCGCCGTGGCGGTTCTAGCCCTGCTCATCGCGTTCTTCACCGCGCCGATCCGCCAGGACAAGCTCACGCCCGCCGCTGAGGAACTGCCGAACGGCGGCGTGCTCGCCATCGCCCCGCAGTCACTGCAGGAGGGAGCCACGCTTCACGACGACTCCCCCGACCCCCGCCCCCTCACCGTCGCCGGCCTCATCGTGACATACGACAAGGACAGCCACACGATCACCGGCTCCACCCCCGATGGGAAGGAGCAGTGGACCTACAAGCGCGGCGCGGAACTGTGCGGCATGGCTGAGGCGTGGGACGATGTCGTGGCCGTCTACCGCACCAATGTCGGTTGTGGCGACGTGGTGGCCATCAAGGCGACCACCGGCCAGTACTCCCACACCCGCTCCTCGGTCGCCCCGGACGAGGTCGAGGTCATCTCCTCCAACGACCGCGTGGGCACCGTCGCCCCGTCGCGCACCGAGATCTGGCGCTCCGATTTGGTGCGCACCGTCGAGTACGGCGAGGTGGAAGCACCCCAGGAGCCCGAGTTCCAGCCGAACCCCGGCTGCCGCATCACCTCCGCGATGACGCGCACGGAGTTCTTTGCGCTCACCGAGGTTTGCGACGACGGTGCGTGGCTGCGCATGCAGAAGGCCACCCCGGAGGATTCCCGAAAGCCTGAGCTTTACGAGTCCGTGGAGATCAGCGAGGGCTCCTACCTAGTCGCCGTCGGCCAGGAAGCCGCCGCCGTCTACGACCCGGGCTCCTCCCAGGTCACCTCCTTCAACCAGGACGGCAAAGAGCTCGCCAGCTCCGCGGTCCCCCAGAGCGATCTGCTCGCCGACTCCCCCACCGGCGTCGCCAACCCCCAGATCGCCGACCTGCCGCACCACATGAGCTACTACGACGGCAAGAACCTCATGCTGCTCGACCCGGATACCCTCACGGTGACCACCATCTTCGCCGATGCCTTGGGCACCGGCTTCGGTGCTGGCGACCGGCTGGTTTACCCCACCGCCCAGGGAATCGCCGTGGCGAACTGGGAAACCAAGTCCATCGACCGCGTCATCCCCGTCAACCGGAACGGCCACACCGGCTCGGTCTCGATCGCCTCCGCCGGCGCCACCGTCGTGGAGAAGCGCGGCACCGACATCGCGGTCCTCGACCTCGTTCAGTAGCCCCCCTTCCGCCCCCGCTCCGAACGCCAGGGGCCGCCAGGGGCCCGCGAGCCACCAGGGGCCGCTGCGAGCCACCGCGATTCACCGCGAGCCACCGGGAGACACAGCTGGTGAATCTGTTTGCATAACAGCCCCGGAAGGGCAAGATCGAAAACGCCGCGAGCAGGAACTATAGTCAGTCACGCATATCGCGTTTGCAAACAGATTCACCAGCCCGCGGACATCTGGGGCACACCAGCCTTATTCCTTGGGCCAACCAGCCTTATTTCCCGCGCCGCGCGTCGAAGGCGGCGGTGGCCCACTCGGTGGACACGGGGTGGAGCGCGCACACGAGCGTGATCGCGGCAGCGAGAAGAGTGACCGCGCCGAGCAGAGTCGCGCCTCCGCTAAACATGTAGAAGGCGATGCCGAGCAGCAGCACGTTCATGAACACGATGATGCTGCGCCCCCATTGGTTGCCGCGCAGGATATTGATGCCGCCGTAGGCCATGGGCCCGAATGTGCACAGTATGAACAGCGCGGTGCCCACGCCGACCAAGGCAAAGGCGGAGGTGTCGGATTGGACGAGGGATTCGTCGGCACCCGTTGTGACCTGCTCGACGGCGAGGTAAATGCCGTAGCCGATCGCCACAATGCCTTCGAGCACGGCCATCACGGCCGCCACCTTCATTGGCGCGGGCGCTGCCGCCGTGGCGCGGGCATCCTCAGGGCTGGACAGGTTCTTCTTCGGTTCCGGGGCGTTCGCATTCACGCTTTCATCCTAAAGCCACCGCCTTGAACGGCGTCATTGCGCGCCGAACCGGCCCGGACCGGGTATCGCACATAGACGCGATTTGACGTAGTGGGTCTGGTCACATCTCACTTGACTGAACAAAATGCCCAGTTCACAGTAGGTCCGATGGGTGGTAAGGAACCCCTCCGGCCAACAGCCCAGCCCCCGTTTCCATTAAAAATCCGGGAAATTATATGATTCGCGTCACAATTTGGCGTTTACCCCTAGCGCAATGTATGTAAACGTGCCATTATTCTCGGGTAGCAAAAACAACGAGCTAGTTACCTAGCCGCTAACTCCAAGCCACCACGGAGTTAACTTCCGGTAAACGGAAGACGGGTCCCGAAGCCACCGGGAACACCGCCCGTTCGCAACCGGAAATCGCCTGCTTGCGCAAACCTTGATTTAAGCCAGGTTTTCTTGTCGCGCTGCCATGCGCGAAGCATCCCTGCGCTTATCGACGGGCTTGCTAGTGGTGTGCACGCTTCATGACATTTCACGACATCCGAACCACTGAGATCTCAACGATCTCGAAGACCTCAAAGACCTAGAAGGAGACTGATCACCATGGATTGGCGCCACGAAGCAATCTGCCGCGACGAAGACCCGGAATTGTTCTTCCCGGTCGGTAACTCCGGCCCCGCACTGTCCCAGATCGCACAGGCCAAGCTTGTGTGCCACCGCTGCCCCGTCACCTCCCAGTGCCTGAAGTGGGCTCTGGAGACCGGCCAGGACGCCGGCGTCTGGGGTGGCCTGTCCGAGGAGGAGCGCCGCGCCCTTAAGCGCCGCAACAAGCAGCGCAACCGTCAGCGCGTCTCCGCGTAAATAGCATCCACCGCCGCCGGCCGGCCGGGTGCATGAGCGGACCAATTACCGCTGCCGGGCCGGTCCCCGATAAAGTGGACTGACAGTTAGTTTCAGTTCCGTATCTTTGGCCCAAGGAGGTCGTTATGAGCAAGCGTGGTCGTAAGCGCAAGGACCGCCGCAAGAAGAGCGCTAACCGCGGCAAGCGCCCCAACTCCTAAGAGTTAGGCAAAGCGAGAAACTCCTCTCCACCGGGAAACAACCGGCGGAGAGGAGTTTTGTTTTGCCTGTTTATTCTCCCCCAACACCCGCGCCACCCGCTTTCACGGGAGGGAGCGAATTATTCATACTGCCGGTAGCTGATGGAGATGGACTGCACGATCCGCTGGCGCAGACCTTCGGGAGCCTGGTCCTGGCAGTTGCACCGGCGGACGATCTGGCGGATCTCCGTTTCCGATTTGAGCCAGGCGAAGCTTTCAGGGCAGGTCTGGATGATCTCGCGGATTTCGGCGACGCGCTCGACGGGGGTGTCTGCGTCGAAATATTCGCAGAGTAGTGCGTGTGCCCGTGCTGGTTCGATGTTGCAGTCGCCCATTATTTCTGCTCCTCCAGACCAATGCCTTGTTCATTCGCCACATCTTTCAACAGCTCGCGGAGCTGTTTTCTTCCCCGGTGGAGGCGGGACATGACGGTGCCGAGGGGAATGTCCATCACCTCGGCGATTTCTTTGTACGCGAGGCCTTCGACATCGGCGTAGTAGACGACCATGCGGTAGTCGTCGCTCAGCGAGTTCATGGCTTCCGCGATCTGTGTGTCGGGCAGATTCTTCAGGGCCTCGACCTCCGCGGATTGCAGGCCGGTCGAGTCGTGGGAGCTGGTCGTGTACAGCTGGCGGTCGGTCACGTCCTCGGCGGAGGTCTCGATCGGGCGGCGTTGCTTCTTCCGGTACGAGTTGATGTACGTGTTCGTCATAATCCGGTACAGCCACGCCTTGAGGTTCGTGCCTTCCCTGAAGGAGTCGAACGCTTTGTAGGCCTTGAGGTAGGTCTCCTGCACCAGGTCTTCGGCATCTTGCGGGTTGCGCGTCATGCGCAGCGCGCCGCCGTAGAGCTGGTCCAGCAGCGGCATCGCCTCCTCGTTGAAGCGCTGTTCGAGATCGGTTTCGGCCATGGGTGCCATCTTAGCGGCGATCGTGCGGGACTAGGCTTGGTGCCTATGGCAGCGAAGACTCAGGCGTTGGAAATCGTGCAGAACGCGGGCGTGGAGCACGAGGTGCTCAGCTACACGGCGGGCACGGACCATTTCGGTGAGCACGCGGTCGAGGAGTTGGGGCTGGACGCGGCAGCGACGTTGAAGACGCTGGTCATCCACCACGAGCGCGACTACGCGGTGTGCTGCGTCCCCGTCGCCGGGCACCTCTCGCTCAAGCACGCGGCGAAGGCGCTGGGCTGGAAGAACGCGGAGATGGCGGAGCCGAAGGCGGCACAGCGCCTCACCGGATACATCGTGGGAGGAATCTCGCCGCTGGGCACGAAACAGCAGTTGCCCACGCTTATCGACGCCTCCGTCGCCCACACGGGCACCATCACCGTCTCCGCGGGTCAGCGTGGCCTGTCCATCGCGATGTCCCCGGTGGACCTCGCGCAACTATGCAGTGCAGAATTCGCCGACATCGCGGTTAGTTAGCCTGCCCGTCTCCTACCCCAGCGGGCTTGTCCGTCATGGGGCCGTCGCCGGTGAGTTCGGCGTATTCGTTGCGGATATTGCCCACTTCCTGGGCGGCCGGCCGCCACTGCAGTGTTTGCGCCGCGCGGGAGGGGTGCACGAGTTCGAGAGCCTCGTCCGGGGTGCCGTGCACCCACTGCTCCACTTCCTCGGGCAGGAGAAAGAGCGGCAGGCGGTGGTGCAGCCACGACATATTGTCCGTGGCGTCGGTGGTGACCATGGTGGTGGACAGTTTGTCCAGGCCGGTGTCCCACAACGCCGCAGCGTAGAGCAGACCGCTTTCAGGCCGCACGAAATACGGCTGCTTCTTCTTGCCTGCTCCGCCTGAATCGTTCTGCAGCCACTCGTAGTAGCCGTCCAGCACCATCAGGCCCCGGCGGGATGCGAAGGCGGAACGGAACGACGGCTTCTCGGCGACCGTCTCGCCGCGGGCGTTGAACAGCGGCGGGCCCGTCTCGTCTTTCTTCCACGTAGGCAAAAGACCCCAGCGGGCGGAGTCGATCTGCGCTTCGGCATTGTTGAAGCGGATGAGTGGAACCTGCTGCGTGGGTCCAATGTTGTAGCGCGGCGGCGGTGTGCCGTCGGGTGCGAGGACTTCGGTGATGCCGGGCAGTGAGCCAACAGCGTTGATGAGGTCGTCGCCGGTGGTGAAGAGAACGAAACGTCCGCACATGCCTTTCCATTATGCCGGGGATTGCCTCGGTAGGATGGCCCGCATGACGCAATTGTGGCCAGCGCCGTTCCACCCCGAACCGTTCACCAGCACTGTGGTGGTGCCCGGCTCGAAGTCCATCACTAACCGGGCGTATGTTCTCGCAGCTTTGGCTAGTGGTCCGAGCACACTGGTGGGCGCTCTGCGCTCCCGCGACACGGATTTGATGCAGGGCGCGCTGGAGGCGATGGGCGTGGAATTCACCGCCGAGGGCGACCGCCTCACCGCAACTCCGGGTGAGCTCACCGGCAGCACCACGATCGATTGCGGGCTGGCCGGCACGGTCATGCGCTTCATTCCGGCGGTCGCAGCGTTCGCGGAGGGCGCGGTCCATGTCGATGGCGATGAGCAGGCGCGGGTGCGCCCCGTCGCAACGGTGCTGGATGCTCTGCGCGACGCAGGCGTGGACGTGGAGGGCGACTCGCTGCCCTACACCGTCAACGGCACGGGGTCGGCGGAAGGCGGGAGGATTGAGATGGATGCGTCGTCAAGCTCGCAATTCGTCTCGGCCCTGCTGCTCGCGGGCGCACGCTTCCGCAACGGCCTGCACATCGTCCACACCGGTGAGCGGCTGCCGTCCGCACCGCACATCGAGATGACGGTGGAGATGGTGCGCAGCGCCGGTGTGCGGGTTGAGTCGAGCCCCACCGAGTGGACCGTGCACCCGGGCCCGATCAAGGGAGGCACCTGGGTGGTTGAGCCGGACCTGTCCAATGCCACCCCCTTCCTCGCCGCCGCGGCGGTGACCGGCGGAACGGTGAGCGTGCCGCACTGGCCGTCCTCGACGAACCAGGCCGGCGACGTCATCCGGGAGATCCTCGAGCACATGGGCTGCGAGGTCCGCCTGGACGGCGACGGTACCGACAACACTCTCACGGTCACCGGTCCCGCACCGGGCGGGCTGACGGGCATCGCGCTGGACATGAGCGATATCGGCGAACTCACCCCCACCGTCGCCGCGCTGGCCACGCAGGCGAGCACCCCGAGCGAGCTGACCGGCATCGCGCACCTGCGCGGCCACGAGACTGACCGTCTGGCGGCCCTCACCGCGGAGATCACGGGACTCGGCGGCCAGTGCGAAGAGCTGTCCGACGGCCTCCGCATCACCCCCGCCGCACTCCACGGCGGCACCTGGCACTCCTACGCCGACCACCGCATGGCCACCGCCGGTGCGATCATCGGACTGACCACCGAGGGCGTGGAGGTCGAAGACATCGGCACGACGGCGAAGACGCTGCCCGGCTTTGAAACGATGTGGACGGACATGCTGCATGGCTAGGCGCGGCGGACGGGACTTCTCCAGCTACGACGAGTCGGACGTGAAGGTCCGCCCCGGCAAGGGGTCGCGCCCGCGGTCGAAGGACCGCCCGAAGCACAAGGACGCCGTGGTGGGCCTGGTGATCACCAAGGACCGCGGCCGCTGGGGCGTCGTGCTGGAGGACGGCACCCGGGTGGTGTGCATGCGCGCCCGTGAATTGGGCCGCACCTCGATCGAGGTCGGTGACCGCGTCGGGGTCGTGGGCGACACCAGCGGCAAGAAGGACACGCTGGCGCGCATTGTGAAGCGTCAGGAGCGCACCTCGGAGCTCCGCCGCACAGCCGACGACACGGACCCGTACGAGCGCATTGTGGTGGCGAACGCGGAGGTCCTGCTCATCGTCTGCGCCGTGGCCGATCCCCCGCCGCGCACCGGCTTCGTGGAACGCGCTCTCGTCGCCGCCTTCGTCGGCGGAGTCACCCCGGTGGTGTGCCTGACCAAGTCTGATTTGGCGGACCCAGGCGAGTTCGAGAAGGAGCTGGCCGACCTCGATGTGGAGGTGCTGCGCACGGGCATCGACGACGACCTGGCCGCGTTGCTCAAGCGTATCGACGGCAGCCTCTCCGCCGTCATCGGCCACTCCGGCGTGGGAAAATCGACGCTGGTCAACCGCATCGTGCCGGACGCCAACCGGGAGACCGGCGAAGTCTCTGGCGTGGGCAAGGGACGGCACACCTCCACACAGTCGGTGGCGCTCGAACTTCCGGAGGGCCAAGCAACGCAAGGCGGCTGGATCATCGACACCCCCGGCATCCGCTCCTTCGGGCTGGCGCACGTCTCACCGGACGACGTCATCGCGCCCTTCCCCGACCTGGTGGAGGCGGCCGAGCGCTGCCCGCGTGGCTGCACGCACGCCGGCCCGCCCGCGGATCCGGAATGCGCCTGGGACGAATTCGACCCAGATTCCGTCATCGGACGGCGCGTGCAAGCGGTGCGGCGCCTGCTGGTGGCGCTGCGGATCAACGAAACGACCTACGACTAGTGACTGGCATTAGGCCAGTTAGATGCACCGACTGGAGCCGTTGATTGAGGCTCAGGAAGCCTTCATGTTTGTGCAGTAATTCTTGCACGGTTATGATGCAGGAATTACTGCACGATTCAAGGAGGTTCTATGTCACCACGCGAGTACCAGCACCCGAAATCCGACGAAATCACTTTGGCCAAGGTGCTAGCCGCCTTGAGCGACCCCACCCGGCTGGAGATGATCCGCCGGCTAGCCGACGGGCAGGAACACGACAGCCGCGGGCTCGCGGACGATCTTCCTCGGTCGACGCTGACCTACCACACACGCATGCTGCGTGAAGCAGGAGTGACGTGGACCCGGGGCGAGGGACGCGCGTGCCTGATCCAGTTGCGACGCGACGATCTAGATCAGTTGTTCCCCGGTGTGCTCGCAGCTGTTATCTCCAACGCAGGTTCCGAGGTGGGTAAGGAATGATGAGTCGGCTGTGGCCCTTCGTGTTGGGGAGCGTCGCGCTCGGCCTGGATGCCTACGTCGTCGCTGGTCTACTGCCTGCCATCGCCTCATCGTTGAGTGCGCGGGAAGCAACTGTCGGACTGGGTGTTGCGGCTTTCACGGGCTCCTACGCGGTCGCTGGACCTCTGCTGGCCGGGCGGGCCGGACAACGGTCACGGCGTAGTCTGATTACCGCTTTACTGGTGTTCACAGTTGCGAACTTGGCTACAGCTCTGTCGCCGACAGTGTGGCTTTTCCTGGGATCTCGTGTGGCGGCTGGAGCGGCAGCGGGCGTGTACTCGCCACTGTCGTCCGCAGTTGCCGCAGAGCTCGTAGGGCAGGATCGTCGGGGGCGTGCATTGGCTTTGGTACTTGCCGGTTTGGCAGTGGGTACTGTGTTCGGAGTGCCGATCGGCCTAGCGCTGGCGCAGCGGTGGGGTTGGCGTGCCGCGATCCTGTTGATCGTGGCCATCGGTGGCACTGCACTCGCAGGAATAACACTGCGCGGCGGGGAACTGCCAACAATCGCGGCGTCTGGTGCTGCAGACCGATTGAGGTCCATCGCCCGCCCGAAGAATCTCCTCACGGTCATGGTGACGCTACTGACCGGCTGCGCTTCTCTAGGGCTCTACACCTACCTGACCGTCGTACTGTCCGCGGGAAGCCTTGCCTCGCATCAGACCATGGCGATCTGGGTTTGGGGGCTCGGCGGTGCGGTCGGAGCGTTGGGCATCGGGCGTTTCGTAGACAGGTGTAATCCGCTGCGACTGAGCGTTGTCATCCTCGCTGGCCTCACCTGTGCGCTAATCGGTATGACTCTGGGGCAGGTCCCTGGGATCGTGGTGGTCAGTCTGTTCGTCTGGGGGCTGTGCGGCTGGGCTTCTCTCGCACCCCAGCAGCATGTGCTGCTGCAAACGAATCCTTCTGATGG
Organism: Corynebacterium sp. p3-SID1145; assembly: GCA_025144245.1. Taxonomy (GTDB): domain Bacteria; phylum Actinomycetota; class Actinomycetes; order Mycobacteriales; family Mycobacteriaceae; genus Corynebacterium. The sequence continues at coordinate 36,213 of JALXXC010000003.1, forward strand.
TGCTACGGCTGTGGCTGCGAATGCGTCGGCCAACTATTTGGGCTCGGCCCTGGGTGCGGTCATTGGCTCACTGTTGGTCGTTGCACATGCGACACCGGCAATGCTGTGCGGTTCCGCGGCGGCCGTTGCTGCGGCCGCACTGCTCTGTCAGCTTGCTCGTCAGCGCATGAATTCCCAGTCGTAGGCGTACATGCCAACGTCGCGCTCAGCCAACGCCACCAGCCCCCACAGTCTGCAGGAACAGGGCTCCCATCTCAGGATTCACCAACTGGTCAGCACAGTTACAGCAGCTCGACGAGGAACGGCAGCTCAGTCGGATCGTAGAAGGCCAAGTAGTTGTCCTGCGCATCGCCCACGGCGAGCTCGGCGTCCTGGTCGCCGAGATCGGCAGCGTCGATAAGCTCGGTGGCCCGCTTCGTGGCCTCCTCTGCGTCGGCGATGTCCACGTGGATTGCGGCGACATCCTCGAGGGAGACGGGAGCGGAGAGCTTGACCACGGACTCCCCCATTTCCGGTTCCGCGGCGGCCTCGACATCGGCGGAGATGACCACGCGGCGGTGCGGGAAGTCCGGCTCATCGCCGATGGCCAACAGGCGGAGGGAAGCGAGCGCGGCATCGTCGAACGCGACGGCCTCGATCTCTTCCTCGTCGCCGGAGGTGAAGAACTCGGTGAGAGCCGGCGTGGCGGCAAACCCCCAGCCGCCGCGGGCGGGGACGGTGCCGTCCGCGTCGAGCTCCTTGAGCATTGCGAACGTGGCGGGAATATAGACGCGCACTAGAACTCGCCCTCGATGCCGAACAGGGACTGGATCTCGACGGCGGTGCGGTCGAATGCGGTATGCAGGATACCGATCAGGCCCGCCTCGACTGCCCCACGGACGTTGAGGATGTCGTCGTCGATCATGGTGCACTCCTCCAGCGTCAGCCCGAGGGCATCAGCCGCCGCCTGGAACGCCGCTTTTTCCGGCTTCTCCGCGCCGATCTCACCGGAGAGCACGACAGCGTCGACGTAGCCGCGGAATTCCCACTCGCGGATCTGGTCGGTGTCGGGCCCGCCCGGGTCATTGGACAGGATCGCGGTCTTGACGTCGTGGGCCTTGACCTCCGCTAGCAGTGCGTGCCAGCGCTGGATGTCCTCCGCGTCCGCGTCGAGCACTCCGACGTAATCAATGATCAAACCCTGCATCAACGACCCCGTTTCCTCGTTTCGTTCTTCGCTGCCCACCCGGTGTCTACTGAAGTAGACACCGGGCGACCGATATTTCCGGACAACCAGTCCGAATCCTGGCACAATACTACCTAGCCCACGCCGCGTCCGCCCCCGGGGTGAGCGGCCGCGACACGCTCGCCGGCCGCCTGCACAACGGAGGCCTCCACTTGAACAACTATTACCCAGTCCCCGGCCACACGCACCTGAAAGTGCTACTGCCCGCCCCGGGCAACCGCGCCGCCCCACCGGCACCGTTCATCGGGCCGTCCGGCGACACACCGACGTTCTCCCCGCTGATCCGCGTGGCGCTCGACGCCGCATTCGGCATCCGGGACATCAAGACGCTGCAGAAGCGCGCATTCGCCCCGATGGTGCGCACCTACGTGCGCGCCCGCCGCACCGGCGGGCTGCCGCCAGGCATAGTGCAGGTGTCCAGCAGTCGGAGGCGCGGCCAAGAGTACTACGGCACAGCCGAGTCCGAGGGCGAGCGCTACGCCTGGGTGGCCCGCGTCAACGCGAACAGGCTCGTGTCCTTCCGGGTGCTGTGAAGGACACGAGCCTGTAGCCGGGCTTTAACCGGAACTACGCCTGCGCGGTACCGCTCTCCGGCTGCTCCTGCTGATCGAACTGCTTGCGTAGCATGAACAGCTGACGGACAGTCTCTTCCTTCACGGCATCGTTCATGGCGTTGAACATGTCGCCGCCCTCCTTCTGGTACTCGACCAGCGGATCGCGCTGAGCCATCGCGCGCAGGCCGATGCCCTCCTTGAGGTAATCCATCTCGTAGAGGTGCTCGCGCCACTTAGTGTCGATGATCGGCAGAATCACCATGCGCTCCACATTGCGCATCTGGGCTTCGCCGCCAATAGCGACGACGTTCTCCTCGAGCTTGTCGTAGGAGTTGTGGGCATCGTCAAGCACAGCCTGACGCAGCTGGCTGGAGGTGAGCTCGCCCGGGGAGCCGTACTCGGAGCCGTCGATAAGCTCTTGCGGAGTGATCGTCGGCCCGTACAGCGAGTCGAGTGCATTCCACAGCTCGTCGAGGTCCCAGTCCTCGACGTAGCCGTCGAAGGTGGCGCCGTCAACGTACGCGCCGATGGTGTCGTCGATCATGCTGCGAATCTGGTCCTTGATGTCCTTCGACTTCAGGATCTCCAGGCGCTCGCGGTAGACGACCTTGCGCTGCTCGTTGAGCACCTCGTCGTACTTGAGGACGTTCTTGCGGGTCTCGAAGTTCTGGTTCTCCACCTGGGACTGGGCCCCCTTAATGGAGCGGGAGACCATGCCCGCCTCGATCGGGACATCATCCGGGACGTTGAGGCGGTTCATCATGTTCTCCATGGACGCGCCAACGAAGCGGACCATCAAGTCGTCGCGCATGGAGAGGTAGAAACGGGTCTCGCCCGGATCACCCTGACGGCCGGAGCGGCCGCGCAGCTGGTTATCGATGCGGCGGGACTCGTGGCGCTCCGTGCCGATGACGTAGAGGCCGCCGGCCTCACGCACCTGGTCGCCGAGTTCCTTGGAGCGCTCCTTCGCCTTCGGCAGCTGCTCGTCCCACGCTTCCTGGTACGCCTCTTCGTCCTCGAAGGGGTCGAGGCCCTGCTCCTGGAGTTTCGCGTCGAGCAGGACTTCGGGGTTGCCGCCTAGCACGATGTCGGTGCCGCGGCCGGCCATGTTCGTGGACACGGTGACGTTGCCCGGCAGGCCCGCCTCGGCGATGATGCGGCCCTCCTCCTCGTGCTGCTTCGCGTTGAGGACGTTGTGCTTGATGTGCTTGCGGGTCAGCAGCTGTGACAGGTACTCCGAGCGCTCCACGGAGGTGGTGCCCACCAGAACCGGCTGGCCCTTCTCCACGTGCTCGGCGATGTCTTCCGCCACCGCGGCGAACTTGGCTTCCTGGGTCTTGTAGATCAGGTCGTCCTTGTCCTGGCGGATATTCGGCTTGTTCGGCGGGATCGCCACGACACCGAGCTTGTAGATCTGGTTCAGCTCGGCCGCCTCGGTCTCGGCGGTACCGGTCATGCCGGCGAGCTTGTCGTAGAGGCGGAAGTAGTTCTGCAGTGTGACCGTGGCGAGGGTCTGGTTCTCGTTCTTGATCTCCACGCCCTCTTTGGCTTCGATGGCTTGGTGCATGCCCTCGTTGTAGCGGCGACCCGGCAGGATGCGGCCGGTGAAGGAGTCGACGATGAGGACCTCGCCCTTGCGGATGATGTAGTCCTTGTCGCGCTCGAAGAGTTCCTTCGCTTTCAACGCGTTATTGAGGTAGCTGACCAGCTGGGAGTTCTCCGGCGCGTACAGGTTGTCGATGCCGAGCTGGTCCTCGACGAATTCCACGCCCTCCTCGGAAACACCGACGGTGCGCTTACGCGTGTCCACCTCGTAGTGGATGCCCTCGCGCATGCGCGGGGCGAGCTGAGCGAACACGGTGTAGAACTGGCTAGAGCCGTCGACTGGGCCGGAAATGATGAGCGGGGTACGGGCTTCGTCGATAAGAATCGAGTCGACCTCGTCGACGATGGCGTAGTTGTGGCCGCGCTGCACCATGTCGTCGACCGACTTGGTCATGTTGTCGCGCAGGTAGTCGAAGCCCAGCTCGTTGTTCGTGCCGTAGGTGATGTCGGCCCTGTAGGCCTGTTTGCGCTCCGGCGGGCGCATCTCGGACAGGATCACGCCGACCTCGAGTCCCAGGAAGCGGTGGACGCGCCCCATCATCTCCGCGTCGCGCTTGGCCAGGTAGTCGTTCACCGTGACAATGTGGACGCCGTTGCCTTCGAGGCCGTTGAGGTACGCGGGCAGCACGGAGGTCAAGGTCTTGCCCTCACCGGTCTTCATCTCGGCGACGGAACCGAAGTGCAGCGCGGCACCACCCATGATCTGGACCTTGTAGTGCTTCTGCCCCAGCACGCGCCACGACGCCTCACGGGCGGTGGCGAACGCGTCGAGAAGGATGTCGTCCATGCTCTTGCCGGACGCGAGCGCCTCCTTGAACTCGGCGGTCTTCGCCTTGAGCTCGTCGTCAGTCAACGCGGCGTATTCGTCCTCGAGGGCGAGAACGTCGTCCGCGATCTTGGAAAGGCGCTTGACTGTGCGGCCTTCGCCGGCGCGCAGCAGCTTGGACAGTCCGAACACGTTGTGCTTCCTTTACCCGTTGGATACATCTGTCGCGAGCGGAGAACTGCAATGAAGAAAAAAGAGACAGCCCTGCTCGTTATTCAAACCGCCATTGTACGCACGCACGGATACAGAACCACTTTCAGGCGTGCTGTTGTCCTGCTAGTCGGCTGTGAAAATGCCGGAGCCCGTTTCCCAGGCATCGCGCACGGGAAAACGGGCGGAAAGTTCAGCGGAGGAACGGCTCGGCTCCCCCGCGGCCAGTCACCTACTCGGCGTTGCCCTCCTCGGGGACCAGGGTGATCAAGCCGTAGTCGTATGCGTGGCGGCGGTACACCACGGACGGACGGTCGTTCTCAGAGTTGATGAACAGGTAGAAATCGTGACCCACCAGCTCCATCTCGGACAGGGCGTCATCGACGCTCATCGGGGTGGCCGGGTGCTCCTTGGTGCGCACGACCTGGCCCGGAAGCTGCTCTTCGATCTGGCCCGCGTACGGGTCAGCCGGTGCCTCCTGCTCCTGTGCCGCGCGGGCCTGCTCAGCCTCAGCGGCGAGCTCGGCCGCGATCTGGCCGGTGGACTTCGGCTTGCGGTGGCCGCCCATGGAGATCTCGCGGCGGACCTTCACCTTACGCAGGGAGCGCTCCATCTTGCCCACCGCGGATTCGAGTGCAGCGTAGAAGCTATCTTCCTTGGCCTCGGCGCGGGCGAGGTGGCCCTTGCCGGTGGCGGTGATCTGGATGCGGTTAGCCTGCGCCTCACGGCGCGGGTTCGGCTCGTGCTTCAACTCGACGTGGAAGAAGGTCAGCGTCGGGTCAAGCTTCTCGATCTTGGCCAGCTTCCCGTTCACGCGCTCCTGGAAGTGCTCCGGGACTTCGACGTTTCGGCCCGTGATGGTCACCTGCGCGTTGGGGCTCAGGGCTTCGTTGTTGTGCTCGTTTGCAGAGGTCATCTGCTTTCCTCCTTCTGGTCGGACACGTCGAACGCGATCGCTCGCTCACTTAGAATTATACCGCCCTTCATTCGCCCGTTTCCATGAGTTCACACGTTAGTAACGCGTCTTCTAGGCGGCGGCGAGAACGAGGCACGCCCGCACGTCGGCACCCCGAGCAAGCAGCTTTTCGACGCTCGCTTGGAGCGTCGCCCCCGTCGTCACCACATCATCGACCACGACCACGGGGCCGCGCGGAACTCCTCCGAGGAAGACATTGCCTTCGAGGTTGCGCCTGCGGCCGGCTTCATCGAGCCCGCCCTGGTCAGGTGTCCCCTCCGCTAGGCGCAGCACGTTGTGCACCCGGCGGCCGGAAAAGCCGCAGACCGCGGCCACTGGGTCGCCGCCGCGGGAGCGGGCCGACGACGGCCGCGTCGGGGCCGGCACCAGCGCTGTGCGGTTCGGCAGCTCCCCCGCCGCCTCGAGGTGAGACAGCGCGGCACCGAGCACGGCGCCGATGTCGCGGCGGACGGCGAGGTTGTTGCGCTCCTTCATCGCCAGGATCACTCCGCGGTGCGGATCGGAATACGTCCCCAGCGCGTACACCGGAGCGTGGACCGGAACGCGCGGGGAGACGCGGAAGGGCGGCGACGCGAGCTGCTTCCGGCAGCGCCCGCAGAGTTTCTGCCCGGGTGCACGGCATCCGGCGCACTGGCGCGGGAAGAGCAGTTCGGCGATCACAGCCGCGGCACAACCGGTGCGGCGCGCACGCCTTGCTGGCCGGGGACCTCACGCCAGTTCAGCGAGTCCCTCGTGGGCAGCGGCATGCGCATCAGCACCTTCGAATCGGTGATGTACATCATGTCTGCGGTGGCGGCGACCGCGACCACCGGGCCGCCGACATTCCCAGACGGCAACGCCGTCACCGTGGACCCGTCCTGCTCCACACGGACGATTGGGCGTTGGGTGGCGGACGTGCCCACGAGCAACGAGCCGTCCGGCTGCCAGTCCACGCTCACCGCGGCGCCGTCGAGTTCCGATTCCGCGTATTTGGCGGTGTTGACAACCGCACGCTGTCCGTTCTCGCGCCGCTCCACCACACCGACAACGAGATGGCCGTCGACGATCATGGCCACGCGCGCGCCACTGCTGGACAACCGCAGGACCGTGATCTCCCCGTCCACGTCCTCCGGCAGCTCCACCTGGACGCTACTCACATTCACTTCTTCGGTCGCGGTGGAGCGCTCCGCGCGAATGACGCCCTTGCCGTCGGCGACGACCCACGCGGAAGCGTGGTCCGGTTCCAGCGTGGGGCGGGTGAAGCTCCCGGCGCGCTGGACTTCCTTGCTGCCGCTGTCCACGACTCCGAGGATGAGGGCCTGCTCGTTGTCGCTGACGTTGCTCACGGCGGCGTAGTTGCCTTTGTCCCCGATGTCCACGGACGAGATGCTGCCTAGCTCCTTGAAGGATTCGACGGGCTCCACGACGGGTTCTTCACCGTCACCGAGGTTGGACAGGCTTGTCACCGCGCCGTCGCTGAGGGTGTACAGCTCCGGTCCACCATCGCGTGTCTTGACTGGGTCGAGGTCCCGGAACTCGTCGGTGGTCAGTTCAGTCTTCTCCCCCACCAGCGGCACGCCGTTGAGGGTGACCGGGTAGGGCCCCGGCACGCCGGCGGAGGCGAGGGTCCACACCACCTGCGCTGCGAAACGTGCGCGGGTCTTGTCGTCGGTGTCCGCACCTCCGGTGAAGCGGTACACGCCGTCGTTGGAGCCGGTGTAGGTCAAATCGGACGCAGCGGCGTTGGTTACTGCCGGGGCAATGACGTTCGACGGTCCCTCGGTGAGCATGTTGAGCATCGCGTCCTCCCGCGAGACCCCTGCGGAGTAGACCCAGCGGCGGTCGGGGGCTAGAGCTTGCCCTGTGAAATCGTAGAAGTAGACGTTGCGGGGCTCGTAGTGGTTGCGCAGCTCGATGCGGTCCACGACGACGTCGTTAGGCAAGCTCTCGATGCGCCACTGGCCGTCCTCTAAGACGAGCTCCATCGTGGCCTGGTACAGCTGGTTCTCGGGGCGGAACACGCCGCCCGGTCCGAGACGGCCGATGATGCGGCCCTCCACCTGGTACGAGCGCTTCTCCTGATCCGTCATGGGGCGGGAGGTCAACTCGAAGGTGTCCAGGACGAGGATGTCCTCGCTCGGCTCCCACGCCTGCGCCATCGCCTGGGTGAGGTACCGGCGCGCGGCCTCGTAGTTGACCGACGGGTTGGCGGAAGCGGCGAAGAACTCGCGCAGCAGCAGGTCCGGCTCCGCGTCCTTCGTCGGCTCCAAATCCAACTGCGGATCCGGCCGGCCCTCGAAAGTCTCGATCACATGCGGCTCGGTACTCGTGGGCAGCGTGGCACATCCCGCGGCGGAGAACAGCGCCACGGCGGAGAACAGCGACGCCACAGCGCGCGCCGTGTTCCTCTTCAACGGTCGACGGGAACCCATCATTGCTCGCGCTCCTTTTCATCCGGGGCGGCGGCTTCAGCACCGTGCGGCTCCTCCGCTTCGGCCGTGCCCGCGGATTCGGGGTCCTGCGGTATCTCCGGAGACTCCGGCTCCTCATGGCGGTTGGTGCGCACGAGCTCCAGCGCGGGTTGGTCCTCGGGCGCGCCGGGAGCGCGCAGCGGCAGCGGCGCCTTGGTGAAACCGACCTCCGGATCGCGCGGCAGCACGAGGCGGAACTGGGAGCCGACACCGGCGGTGCCGGCGGCATCGAGGGTGCCGTGGTGCAGCTGGGCGTCCTCGCGTGCGATGGCCAAACCCAAGCCGGTGCCGCCGGAGTGGCGCTTGCGGGAGGAGTCGGCGCGCCAGAAACGGTTGAACACCAGTTCCTCCTGCCCCGGTTTCAAGCCCACGCCGCCGTCGGTGACAGTGATGGCAACGGCGTCGTCGCTGGCAGCGAGCTCAACGCAGACAGGGTTGCCCTCGGAGTGGTCGATGGCGTTGGCCAGCAGGTTGCGCACGATGCGCTCGATCCGGCGGGCATCGCCGACCATCTGCACCGGTTCATCGGGCATGTCGAATTCGACGGCGACATCGAGTTCCTCGGCCAGCACGGATGTCTGGGCCCACGCGGACTCGACCGGCGAGCGCGCGTCCATGGTGGCGGAGGACAGGTCGGCCACGCCGGCGTCGTGGCGTGAAATCTCCAGCAGGTCTGCGAGCAGGGCCTCGAAGCGGTCGAGCTCGCGGATCATCAGCTGGGAGGCGCGCTGGGTGTGCGGCTCCAGGTTCTCCTCGTCACCGGCGATCATGTCGGCGGCCATACGCACGGTGGTCAGCGGTGTGCGCAGCTCGTGGGAGACATCGGAGGTGAACTGTCGCTGCAGGTCGCCGTACTCCTCCAGCTGGGTGATCTTGCTGGACAGGTTGTCGGCCATGTCGTTGAAGGACAGGGCCAGGCGCGCCATCTCGTCCTCACCCTCGACAGCCATGCGCTCACGCAGGTGGCCGGCGGCGAGGCGCTCCGCGATGCGCGAGGCGGACCTCACCGGGGCAACCAGCTGCTGCGAGGACAGCCATGCGATGCCCACGAGCAGGACGACGACCACGATGCCGGCGGAGGTGAGGAGGCCCCGCATGAGCGCGAGTGTCTGGCGCTCGGACTGCATGTCCATGACCAGGTAGAGCTGCAGCCCCTCAATATCGGAATTCGTCGGGGTGCCGATGATCAGGGCGTCGTAAATCCGTCCCCCGCTGTTGACCGGGTTGAACTGGTAGGCCACCTGACTCTGCCCGACGAATTCCACGAGCCGCGGCGGAATAGTGAAATCCTCCGGCGAAGTGATCATCCCGTTGCTCTGCGGCAGCACCAGCACGGGCTCGTAGGCGCCGGCGGCGGGCTGGTCCTGCTGGGAGCGCTGCGCCAGGGCCGCGCGGGCGGTGTTCAGGCGACTCTGCGGCGATGCGCCGGAGGCTGAAGTGTTGCGCAGCTGCTCCTCGACCGTGGCGCGGACGCGCTCGAGGTCATTCTGGGCGTTCTCGACCTTCAGGTTGACCAGGCGCTGCGTCACCACTGAGGCGAGCGCCAAGGCGAGCACGCCCATGACGATTGCGGAAACGATGAACACTGTGCCCACGAACCGGACCTGCAGTGAGGTCCGCCACCGCTGGCCAAGGCTCTCCCTGGCCCGTCTGAGTGAGGTAGCCAGGGTCTGCTACACCCCCGACCGTCCAGTCTTGTAGCCCACGCCGCGCACAGTGAGGACGATCTCGGGGTTTTCCGGGTCATGCTCGATCTTAGAGCGCAGGCGCTGCACATGGACGTTGACCAAGCGGGTGTCGGAAGCGTTGCGGTAGCCCCACACCGATTCGAGGAGTTCCTCGCGGGTGTGCACCTGCTGCGGCTTACGCGCCAGCTCCACCAGCAGGTCGAATTCGAGCGGGGTGAGGTTGATCTCGGTCTCGCCGCGGGTGACGATGTGCTGCGGCACATCGATGGTGAGGTCCCCGATCTCCAGGATCTCGCTAGGCTCCTCGTTGGTCTGGCGCAGGCGCGCGCGGATACGCGCGATGAGCTCGCGCGGCTTGAACGGCTTGGTGATGTAGTCGTCCGCGCCGGATTCGAGGCCCAGAACAACGTCGACGGTGTCCGTCTTGGCGGTAAGCATGACGATCGGCAGGTTGGATTCCTTGCGGATCTCCTTGCAGATGTCCACGCCGCTCATGCCCGGCAGCATCAGGTCCAGCAGGATCAGGTCCGGCTGGTAGCTGCGGAAAGCGGGGATGGCCTCGAGCCCGTCGACGACAGGCTTGGCTTCGAATCCCTCCGCCTCCAGCACAATTGTCAGCATCTCGGAGATGGCGGGGTCATCGTCCACGACGAGGATCTTGGGCGTCATCGGTATCTCGGTGCTCCTTGCTGCGTTGCGTTACCGCACACGTTAGCTGGCGGGTGGACCCTAAAGGGCCTTTACAGCTTGAATGATAGGTGCTGCCTCAGTCGCGCGGATCCACCGCCCCTCCCAGCTGGTGCGCGCCATGTCCTCGTAGGCGGCGAACGTCGCGTCCTGCAGGCTGGTGTCGCGTTCGTAGCGATCGCGGGTGCGTGAAGCGTCGAGGCTTTCGCGTTTCGCGGCGCGTTCGCGGGCGGTCTCCGGCGCGGTGTCCACGAGGACTTGCAGGTCCGGCCGCGGCAGGCCGAGCCGTCCGAATTCCAGCTCGGCGACCCACGCGCGGTCGTCGATACGCCCCGTGCGCGCCGACGTGTACGCCGCATTCGAGGCGACATAGCGGTCGAGCAGGAGCACATCGCTTATCGACGCTGCCCAGAGCCCCAACTCCTCTTTCGCCCCGTACCGGTCGAGGGCGAACATGACTGCCATGCCGTGCGCGGAATCCACCAGGTCGCCGAGTTCGCCGTGTAGTGCCTCGGCCGCGAGTTGGGCGTGGAGGGATTCGTCATAGCGCGGGAACGATATGGTCGCCGCGCTGTCGATCCCATCGGCGGCCACGAGTTCGCGGATCAGCTTCTGGACCAGTGTGTGCTTGCCGGCGCCGTCGATCCCTTCGAGAGCAATGATCATGGCGGCGCAGGCTTAGTAGCGGTAGTGCTCGGGCTTGAACGGGCCGGCGACGTCAACGCCGATGTACTCGGCCTGTTCCTTGGTCAGCTCCGTCAGGGTGCCGCCAAGACCTTCGACGTGGATGCGTGCCACCTTCTCGTCGAGGATCTTCGGCAGGCGGTACACCTGGTTCTCGTACTGGCCGTTGTTCGTGTACAGCTCGATCTGCGCGATGGTCTGGTCGGCAAACGAGTTGGACATCACGAACGACGGGTGGCCGGTGGCGTTGCCCAGGTTGAGCAGGCGCCCCTCGGAGAGCACGATGATGGAATTGCCACTGGGCAGGGTGAACAGGTCGACCTGCGGCTTGATGTTCAGACGGGTGACGTCCTCGCGGTGCAGCAAGGAGGCCATGTCGATTTCGTTGTCGAAGTGGCCGATATTGCCCAGAACGGCGTGGTCCTTCATCTTGAGCATGTCGTCGAAGGTGATGATGCCCAAGTTGCCGGTGGCGGTGATGATGATGTCCGCGTCCGCGATCGCGTCGTCGACGGTGACGACGTTGTAGCCGTCCATGAGAGCCTGCAGCGCGTTGATCGGGTCGGCCTCGGTGACGGACACGATCGCGCCCTGGCCGTCGAGGGCCTCGGCGACGCCTTTGCCCACATCGCCGTAGCCACAGACAAGCGCTTTCTTGCCGCCGATGAGCATGTCGGTGCCGCGGTTGAGGCCGTCGATGACGGAGTGGCGGGTGCCGTAACGGTTGTCGAACTTGGACTTGGTCACCGCGTCGTTGACGTTCATCGCCGGGAACGGCAGGGTGCCTTCGTTGGCGAAGTGGTACAGGCGGTGGACACCCGTGGTGGTCTCCTCGGTCACGCCCTTGACGTTCTTGGCGGTCTCGGTCCACTTGGACGCGTCCTCCGCCAGCGTCTCGCGCAGCATGGCGAAGAAGGCGACCTGCTCGTCCGAGTCGGTGTCGGACACCGACGGGACCGCGCCCGCGTTCTCGAATTCCGCACCCTTGATCACGGCCATGGTGGCGTCGCCGCCGTCGTCGAGAATCATGTTCGGGTAGATCTTCGCGCCGTCGCGCTCGCCCCAGCTGAAGATCTGCTTCATGCACCACCAGTACTCGTCGAGGGTCTCGCCCTTCCACGCGAACACGGGCACGCCCTTCGGATCCTCCGGGGTGCCGTCCTTGCCCACCACGATGGCGGCCGCCGCCGGGTCCTCGGTGGAGAAGATGTTGCAGGACGCCCAGCGCACCTCGGCCCCGAGCGCCGTCAGGGTCTCGATGAGCACCGCAGTCTGGGTGGTCATGTGGATCGCGCCGGCAATGCGGGCACCAGCCAGCGGCTGCTCCTCGGCGTATTCACGGCGCAGCTGCATCAGGCCCGGCATCTCGTACTCGGCCAGATCGATCTGCTTTCGGCCTGCCTCGTGCAGCGACAGTTCGGCGACCTTGAAGTCCTGGCTGGCGTCCTGGTTCATGAACTCTTTCTCCTTGGTGGCGCGCCGCTTGGCACGCAGTCGAGGTGTTGGTGGTCGTTGGTGCGCCGTTGTCGGCGGCGCTCAATCTGCCCGGATCTGCGCCGGACCGGATACGGTAGCTAGCTTAAGCGGTTAAGCCGCACGGCTCAGGACAAGGCCTCAATGAACTGGTCGACATCCTGCTCGGAGTCGACGTCTTCGAGGATGGCCACCGCGGCCTCGACGAGTTTCTCGTCCACGTCGGCCGCGGCGGTGCGCAGGAACGGGTACGTGTCGGCTGTCTCGCCGGCACTGAACGGCGCTCCCGCCCAGATTGCGGCGATGGTGGCCGCGGCCTGGCCGTTCAAGAGTTCTTCCTCGGTGGCGTTGTCCTTGTCCATGGCCAGCAGGCACGCGTCGCGCACTGCTTCCACCATGTCCTCGTGGTCGAGGTCCGCGATGTCGTCGAGGAAATCGACGTTGGCATCCTCATTGAAGATGGTCATGTCCCAGGTGCTCACGCCGTTCTCCTTCCGGCTCGTCCTGCGTGTCCAGTGGTTTTCTGGGTGCTTGTTCCAGTCAGGTCCACTTCTACTGTCTCGCTGGCCGGATGTCCACCATGAGCCGGCAGCGAAGCCGCGCTCGGAACCCGCGACCGGCGGGGACTGGGCGGCCGCCCGGGGTGGGGCGCGTCACAAATACCACCGCGGAGGGGCCCGCGCACAACTTTGAGGAATTGGGGGTGGTGCATCCGCCGAATCCCTGATAGCTTGTTACCGAGTTGTTATATGAGTTGCTATAACCGCCACATGAGGATCACACAGGACAGCCACGTGCGGTAGCGCAACCCGCTGCCGGATAGGGGAAGGAGATGCCGGAAATGGAATTGACTAACCGCCGCTTCGCCATTTACTTGGTCTCCGGCCTGTCCTTGGCCGTCGTCGTCGGCCTGCTGGTGTGGAAGGTCTCCGATTCGGGCGTGAATATTCACAGCCAGGAAACGGAGTTCGCCGGCCAGCCGGTCGCCGCGGCCGACTCGAGCTCGAATCAGACGTCCTCGCCGGAATCCTCCAGCTCCGGGATGTCCTCCACTGAGAACCCCGACAGTGACACTGCGGCGGGGAGCGCAGACAGCGGCGACGGCCAGTCCGCCGGCGCCGTGAACGATCCGCTGGCCCCGCCGAACGCGAACTTGGACGGCAACCAAGGCGGCACCCAAGAGGCACCCTATTACCGCCCGACGAACGCGTCACCTGCTCCGCAGAACGCGCACAGCTCTGCCCCGGCGCAGACCCAGCAGCCGAATTCCGGCGGCTCCGCCAAGTCCACCGCACCGGGCGAGGCACCGCGTGCAACATCGCCGACGGTTGTCCCGCCGGAGCCGCAGGAGCCCTCCCGTCCGTCCCCGACCGGCCAAGCGCACAACAGTGAACAGGCACCGAAGCCGAACACCGAGGCCGAGCTGCAGAGTGGCTCTGAGATCGTCGAGGAAGCGCTGCAGTCCGGTAGGGAGGCCCTCGATGCGGCCCGGGAGGCTGCCGGCGGCGACGCGCAGCCGAAGAAGCGCCCCGAGGATCCGTTCTCCGCTTCCACGCGCGTGCCCGGAATTCCGGACGGGAAGGGCCAGGCCGCGGGCGAGGAAGCTCCGGCGCCGAACACCGGGCAGGACAATGCCCCGGTCGGCACCGAGGCCGCCGCCGAGCAGCCCGAAAGCTAGCGCGAAGTCACCCGCGCGTAGAACACCTCCGCGCCCGCCCCGTCGGCACTGTCGGCCAGACCCGCTGCCACGCGCGCATCCGAGTCGGAAGCGGGAATCCACGCCGCCTCACTCGGGCCCAATTCAAGCGGACCGCACGTGACGCAACCCGATGTGCACAGCACAATCGCCGGGCCGGAGCAGTCCGCGTCGAATCCGTCCCCGGCGGCAAGCTCGTAACGGGTGAGCCGGAAATCGCGGGCGGGCACGTCGAATTCGCACACGCCGTCGCGCACCCGGGCGTCCACCCGCGGATCGAGCAGCGTGGAGAAGTCCGTGATGCGCACCAGTTCAGGAACGTCGACGTGCTTGGTGGTCAGCCCGCCGCGGAGCACGTTATCCGAGTTAGCCATGATCTCCACGGCCATCCCTCCCACGTAGGCGTGCAGCCGCCCGGCACCCAAGTACAGCGCGTCACCGGGTGCAAGTTCCACGTAGTTGAGCAGCAGCGACGCCAGCACACCGACATCGCCGGGGTAGACCTCCGACAATTCCACGAAGCAGCGCGCGGCCTGGCCCATCCAGCTGGGGACGCCGGCAAAGGAACGCTTGTCGACGCTCCCCTTCACCCCCTCGATCACTTCCACCCGCTTGGCGCGTGGCAGGGAAATCCAGGTGGTGAACAAGGCGCGCAGCCCCTCTTCTTCGTTGTCCGAGTGGAGCATCGCCGAATACCGGGTCAGCTCCGGGCAGTCGAGGTATTCGAAGAACTCGAGCGTCTGCCGCGCCGGCCGCAGCCCGGCCAGGGCCTTGAACCGGGTCAGGGCGACGAGCAGCTCTGGCTTGTGGTTGGGGTCTTTGTAGTTCCGTTCCGCGGCATCGAGCGCGATGCCGGCCGCGTTCTCCCCTTCAAAACCGGCGCGGGCTTGCGCCGCGGTGGGGTGCGCCTGGATGGAAAGAGGGCCGTCGGCGGCGAGAATCTTCAGCAGAAACGGCAGGGTGTCGCCGAATTCGCCGCGAACTGCTGCACCGAGCGCATCGGCGGGGTCGTCCGCGATGACTTCGTCCAGCCCCACTCCCCCGACCGTGGCCGGTGCCGCCGGATGGGCACCGAACCACAGTTCGGCCTGCGGCGCCGCCGACGGGGATTCCTCCCCGCGCAACTCCGCTAGAAGGGTTCTCGATCCCCACGGATACGTCTGCATCGCCGGGGTGAGCAGCTCCACGTTTCTCGCCTCTTCTCTTCGTGCGTCCGCTTCGAGTTCTTCGGGTTTATCGGGTACGTCTGTGGTCTGTAGTCTCGGGCCGGCGGTCAGTCCGCGTGCAGCGCCGTCGCCGCCAGTCCGCGCACGATCAGGCGCAGTGCCGCGGCGAGGTCCCAGCCGGCCCCGTCTTCGGCCTCCCCCACATATTCTGCCCGGGCGCCGGGCAGGTGGGGCTCGCGCTGACCCCACACCACGGTCTTCACCGGCACTTGGGCTGGCGGCCCGTCAATGAAGGGGTCATAGAAGATATCGTCGGCTCCCCCAGCAGAGTTACCCGCACCGGCGCCACTGCCGGCGGCGGCCTCCAGTGCGGGGCCGAGATCCTCTCTGCCGACGAAGCCGCTGGGAATTCCGCGGGCGGACCACAGTGCTGCGACGAGTCGGGCGACGGCGGCGCCGGCGGCAGTGTAGCCGGTGTGGATCATCCTGGCGCCTTCACTGAATTCGCGCAGCTGGCGCGCCAGGTTCACCGTCACCTCGCGCTCCGGGGAGAGTTGGCGGAGCTCCTCGTCGACGGCATCGGCCACGCCGTCGACAAGCGCGCTCGTGCCCGAAAGTGCACCGCACACCCCGATCACTGCGGCGATGGTGCGCAGCGGGGACGCGCCGTCCGCGGTCGGTGGCGCGGGCAGCACCACGGCGCCGCGCGGGGCGTCCTCCACCACGGGCCCGCCGGCGGGGCCGGCGAGGATCACCTCAGCACCGCGTCCGGCCACCGCCGAGACCTGGCGCACTGAGGTTTCCGCATCGGGGGCGTCGCCGACCAGCACCACCACATCGAGGGCGCCGACGAAATCAGGCACACGCCGGGTGACCATCACGGGCGCACGGTCGAATTCCACCAGCGCCACCGCGCACTCGGCCGCGGCTTCGGAGATCGCGTCGGTGGCCAGCACGACCACGCTGCGCGGCGAGGAGCCCTGCAGACGCTCGAGCATCCCGGCAGCCTGCGCCACTGCGCGGACGTGGGCACCTTCATGGGCGATGTCGAAGAAGCGCACCGCGTCCGCGTCGTAGTCGGCGGCGCCGTCGTAATAGCTCCGGTCCGTAGCCATGGCGTGCGCTCCCTACCCGCGGATGATGCCCAGGACCTCGTCCACGAGTGCGTCGACCTCGTCCTGGGTCTCCGCCTCGACGTTGAGGCGGAGCAACGGCTCGGTGTTGGAGGCGCGGACGTTGAACCACGCCTTGGTGCCCTTCAGGGAGACGGTCACGCCGTCGAGGCGGTCGACGCTCTCCGTGCGGTCGGCGAAGGCCTCGACGACCTTCTCCATCGTCGCCTTCTGGTCGGCGACCTCGGAGTTGACCTCGCCGGAGGCGGCGTAGCGGTTGTACTGCGCCATCAGCTCGCTCAGCGGTTTGTCCTGCTCGGCGAGGGCCGCGAGCACGTGCAGTGCGGCGACCATGCCGGAGTCCGCGTTGAAGAACTCGGCGAAGTAGTAGTGCGCGGAGTGCTCGCCACCGAACAGCGCGCCCTTGTCCGCCATCTCCGCCTTGATGTAGGAGTGGCCGACGCGGGTACGCACCGCGGTGCCGCCGTGCTGGGCGATCAGCTCCGGAACGGCCTGAGAAGTGATCGCGTTGTAGATGATCGTCGCGCCCGGCGAGGACTCCAGCGTGCGCTCAGCCACCAGCGCGGTGATCGCCGACGGGGAGACCGGGTCGCCGTTCTCGTCGACGACGAAGCAGCGGTCCGCGTCGCCGTCGAAGGCGAGGCCGATGTCCGCATTCTGCTTGACGACGAAGTCCTGCAGGTCCACCAGGTTCTTCGGGTCCAGCGGGTTGGCCTCGTGGTTCGGGAACGTCCCGTCGAGCTCGAAGTAGAGCGGACGGACATCTAGGTTGTCCTCCTCACCCAGCACGGCCGGGACAGTGTGGCCGGCCATGCCGTTGGCGGCGTCGACCGCCACCACCAGTGCGCGGTCGGAGGGGACCGGGACGAGCTCGCGCAGGAAGTTCGCGTAGTCGCCCAGAATGTCGCGCTGGCTCACCGAGCCCGGCTCGCCGTCGAAGGCCGGCACGCCGTCGATAAGCATGTCGGTGATCTCCGCCAAGCCGCTGTCCTGGGAGACCGGGGTAGCGCCGGTGCGGCACAGCTTGATGCCGTTGTACTGGGCCGGGTTGTGGGACGCGGTGAACATTGCGCCCGCGCAGCCGATCACGCCGGCGGCGAAATACAGCTCGTCGGTGGATGTCAGGCCGAGCTCGATCACGTCCACGCCCTGGCTGACCACGCCGCGGCCGAATGCGGCGGCGAGCGCCGGGGAGGACGGGCGCATGTCGTGGCCCACAGCGACGGTGGTCTCCCCTTCCCCGCGCAGGATGGAGGCGAATGCGGCGCCGGCATCGAAGACGAAGTCCTCGTCGACGGTGGCCTTGTCCGCCGGTTCGACGACCCCGCGGATGTCGTAGGCCTTGATCGCGGCCTCCACATCCTCGCGTGAGCGTGTGCGGGTGTTGGTGGGCTGTGACGCTTGTTCAGTCATGCCAACCGATCTTAAACGTCCTCGTGACCCAAAGGGCCGCACCCGCGAACGCTGACAGCGATCACTTAAAGGCGCTTCAGGATCCAGCGTGAGTACCCAGCGTCAGGACTCAGCACCCTGTTCGGTGTCCGGTTCGGTGTCCGGATCCGGCACGACGCTCAGGTGGGCGCGGCGGGCCGCCTTATGCTCGGCGAGGTGCTCGCCGACGCGCTTGGTGCGGTAGACGGGGTGGTTGGACGTGTCCGGGTTGGTGAAGTCGCGCTCGTTGTCGAACTCGATGGGGTCCTGGGTGGAGTCCACCAGGCCCGTGGTCACGCGCCCGGCCTCGCTGACGGCCTGCGCCAGGGCGGTGATCTCCTCTTCGTCGGACAGCTCAATATTGTCGATGCGCACCATCTCCCACCCGACGGGTGCGGTGATGTGCTCAGAGTGCCGCTGGCACAGGTCCCAGGCGTGCGGGTCCGGCGACGGTGCGAGCGGGCCGACGATGGCGGTTTTTTCGGAGTACGCGTAGACGAGCGTGGCGATGGCGGGTCGGCCACAGCCGGGGCGACAGCAACGACGGAAGGTACTCACGGGGCAATAGTCTAAACCCAAGGTTTAAGTTTTGGCTCGCGACGCGCGGCGCGTCCCCGCTCACCCGCACGGCGCGCAGTCCTACATTGATAGCTATGAACGACGCGACGACGAACGCCGACCACGCACGACTGCCGCTACACCGCGACCGCCACGGCCGCGGTGTGCGCGGCCCCGTCATGCCGGTGGCCGTGCCCCGTTACCGCAGCCGCTCCATGGACTTCGACCGGGCAGTGCTCGACGCGTACGCTCCGCTGCACAACCGCTTCTTCCACCAGCTCGCTGGCGTGGACCTGGCGGTGGACACGATTCCGCGCATGCGGTTGAGTTCCGACATGATCATGCCGGACGAGATCTTCGCCGACGGCCCCGTCCCCCTAGGCCGCGTGCTTCAGGCGGGCGTGGACCGCGCCGGAAACCCGACGCGCGCACGCATCGTGGTTTTCCGGATGCCGGTCGAGCAGCGCGCTGTCAACGCAGTCGAGCGCGCAGAATTACTCACCATGGTGCTCACGGCACTTGTGGCGCATTACCTGAATCTGGATCCGCGGGATATCGACCCGAGCTTCCAGTACTGATCCGCGCTCTCCGCCCCCCGCCGAGCGTTAGCCGATCTGCTTGCGCAGGCGACGGCGCTCACGGTCGGAAAGACCGCCCCAAATACCGAAGCGCTCATCGTGCTCGAGCGCGTACTCCAAGCATTCGTCGCGCACTGCGCACGCTTGGCAGATGCGCTTCGCCTCGCGCGTGGAGCCGCCCTTCTCGGGGAAGAATGCCTCCGGATCGGTCTGAGCGCACAGGGCTTGGTCCTGCCACTCCTGCTCGACGGTGCCGAACAGTTCGTCGAGGGTCATTCCACCCGCAGCCGCGCCGCGGAGAGTGGCGCCTGAAACCATGTCTTCCACGCCGTCCCCTTCCTGAGTCTTGTTTGTCGCCGTTTTGCTGTCGTGGCACCTATTGCCAATGCCCGCCAAAGTTCAATGCCGTCAGCACCGCACCTCGTGGCCGCCGCTGATTACACTAATGTGATTCAACCCTCGCGCACTAAATAGCGTCAACACGAAGCGGGGCAAAACAATCGCTTCGCTGGGCATTAGTGCGGGTTTCGGCCGTCACTCGCAACATGAGTCACACGTGTCACAGCACAACCGCAGCGGGGGTAGGTAGCGGGGGTACTACATGTAGTAGTGGCCATTCGCGGCGACAACTAATCCCCTGGTTCCCCGGCGTGTCGCTACGCGTCGGGCGAAAAACGCACTCCCAGATCCGGGATATCCACGCCCGGCCACACACGCATCCCGCCCTGCAGCTCGCAGCGTGCGCCGATGCTCACGCCGTCGCCGATTACGCAGTCCTGGATGCGGGCATTCGCACCGATGCGGGTGCCGGAGGCGATGATGGAATCGCGGATCATCGTCCCCGGCTCGATGGTCACGCCGTCGAAGACCACACAGTCGTCGAGGCGGCAGCCGGCACCGATCGTGGACCCGCGGCCCACAGAAGTGCCGCCGACCAAGATGGCCCCGCCGGCGACGCCGGCGGATTCGTCGATAAGCGCCTCGCCCGTGCGCCCCTCCAACAGCGGGGACGGCGCAATGCCGCGGACGAGGTCCGAGGAGCCCTGCACGAAATCGGACGGGCGGCCCATGTCGCGCCAGTAGCTCGTGTCCACGTGGCCGTAAACGCGGGCGCCGGACTTGAGCAGGCCAGGGAAGGTCTCGCGCTCGACGGAGACAACCCGGCCGGCCGGGATCGAACGGATCACGTCACGCTCGAAGACGTAGCAGCCAGCGTTGATCTGGTCGGTCGGCGGCGCCTCCGTCTTCTCCAGGAAGGCCTCGACGCGGCCGTCGGCGGCAGTGGGCACAGAACCGAACTGGCTCGGATCCGGCACGCGCACCAAATGCAGCGTCACGTCCGCCTCGTTGTGCTGGTGCGTTTCCAGGATCCCGCCCAGGTCCGCGCCGGAGAGCACGTCGCCGTTGAAGATCATGGCGGTGTCGTAGCGCAGGTGGGACTCCACGTTGCGGATCGCGCCGCCGGTGCCCAGGGCCTCTTCCTCAACGACGTACTCGATCTCCAGGCCCATCTCGGAGCCGTCGCCGAAGTATTCCTCGAAGACCTCCGCCTTGTACGAGGTGCCCATGACCACGTGCCGGATCCCCGCGGCCTTGATGCGCGCCAGCAGGTGAGCCAGGAACGGGTAGCCGGCGGTGGGCAGCATCGGCTTCGGCGTGGACACCGTCAGCGGGCGCAGCCTTGTCCCCTGCCCGCCCACGAGCACAACAGCGTCGATCTGAGAGGGGTCTACCGTGGATGGCTGAGATGCCATGATGGCGTGGCCTTTCTGTCAGCGGTTGAAAGTGTTCGCGCCTTAACCTAACCCCTCACGCGCGACTAGGCGGGCTTTGACGGGGCATGGGCGGCTGGGGCGTGTCGTAGAACTTCCCCGGAATTCACAGTTTCGTCAGCCGCACGCCCGGGCGATCACCGCGCGGGCTTTGAGTCCCAGCCACAAAACGGCGCGGATGGGGGTCTGCCACAGGTGCGGGTGGCGGTCAGCCTGGAAACGGTAGGCGGAATGGTGGTGCGCAGGCACGGTCACGCGCGAGTGCTTTTTGGCGGAGTGGCCCTGGTCGTGGAAGATCACGGAATCTGGGCAGAAGATGTTGTCCCAGCCGGCACGGGAGAGACGGTCGCCGAAGTCGATGTCCTCGAAGTACATGAAGTAGCGCTCGTCGAATCCGCCGATGGCATCGAAGGCATCCCAGCGCACAAGCAGGCAGGAGCCGGACAACCAGCCCGCAGGGCGCACGGTAGCGAGGTTCTCCCCGGCCTTGTACGCCTTACTGAAGGGGTTGCCCGGCCACACCGGGTAGAGCACTGCATGCCCGATGCCGGTGACGAGCGTGGGCACTTCCCGCGCGGACGGGTACGCGGTGCCGTCGAGCTCCTCGATCCGCGGGCCGACGGCACCGGCGCGCGGGTGACCGGCGGCGCAGTCCAGCAGGGCATCGAGGGAGCCCGGGCTGAATTCCACGTCGGGGTTGACGATGAGGAAGTACTCGCCGTCGATCTCCCCTGCGCGACGCGCGGCGGCCAGATGCCGGGCGGCGGCATTGATCGCCGCACCGTAGCCGATGTTCCCACCGGTGGGCATGAACTCCACATCCCCGCGCCGGGCGGCCATCGCCTGCGGCACGCCGTCGGTGGAGCCGTTGTCCGCGCAGATCATCAGCGTGTCGCGCGCGGTCGCGCCGCCGAGCGTATCGACGAGCCCCGCCAGGTGCTTCCCCGGCGAGAACGTCACGGTGACCACAGCCAACGGGGCATCATTCCCCGCCGCCGCGGAGTCTCGTCCAAAAGTCGTACTCACAGTATGGCAGCTTACCGCCGTCCCGCGCTGCTGGATCCCGGCGCGCGCGGGGTCGTGCACTATACTTTCCACCTAATGTGAACGTTTCTCCGCGCGCTGTTCCTGCCGGGCCGCCAGCGCGGCAGTGTGCGCCCGCGCGCCGGAGAACAAAGCGGACGATCAAAAGGGGCAGTTTTCCGTGAGCGAGAAATACCGGCCGGTGCGCGATATCCAGCCGGCCCCGTCGCGTGTGCGGGACATCAGCCAGTCCGGGCACCCGGCGTTGAAGACGACCCTGGCAGTCCTGTCCGCCCTGGTGATCCTCATCTCCGGCCTGGGCTACTACTCCGTGGGCCGGCTCGGCGGGAACCTCTCTTCGTCCGATCTGTCCCTGTCCGACGACGAGCTCGACGGCTCGGACGGTGCGGTGGATATCCTCCTCGTCGGCTCCGATTCGCGCACGGATGCCCAAGGAAACCCGCTGAGCGAGGACGAGTTGGCGCGCCTGAACGCCGGGGAGGCCGACGGCGAGCTGAACACGGACACCATCATGGTGATCCGCGTGCCCAACGACGGCTCCCGGGCCACCGCCGTGTCCATCCCGCGCGACACATACATCCACGATTCGACGTACGGCAACACGAAGATCAACGGCGTGTACGGCCAGTACGCGAATGCCAAGCGCAAAGAGCTTCTCGCCGACGGGGAGAAGGAAGGCAAGGAGCTCGAGGAGAAAGTCGCCCAAGCCGCGCAGCAGGGGCTTATCGACGCCGTCGCCGACCTCACCGGCGTCGAAGTCGACCACTATGCGCAGGTCGGTCTCCTCGGCTTCGTCCTTCTGACCGACGCTGTGGGCGGCGTGGAGGTCTGCCTCAACGCGGAAGTCGACGAGCCGCTCTCCGGCGCGAAATTCCCGGCTGGCCGCTCGACCCTGGACGGTACCCAGGCTCTGGCGTTCGTCCGCCAGCGCCACGATTTGCCCCGCGGTGACCTGGACCGCATCGTGCGCCAGCAGGTCTTCATGGCCTCCCTGGTCAATGAGGCGATCTCGGCCGGCACCCTGTCTAACCCGGCGAAGCTGCGCGAGCTGTCCAACGCGGTGGAGCGCTCCGTCAACGTCGATTCCGGCTGGAACGTCATGGCTCTGCTCAGCCAGATGTCCGACTTGGCGGCCGGCAACGTCTCCTTCTCCACCATCCCGGTCACCTCCGTCAACGGTGTGGGCGACTACGGCGAATCCATCATCACCGTCGACCCGCAGCAGGTCCACGACTTCATGGACGAACTCGCCCGCGAGCAGCAGCAGGCCGAAGGCGAGAACCCCGGTGCCAAGAACACTGACGCCGACAACCCCGGGGGCTCCGGCGACCCCGTTGACGCAGCCATCCCGGCTGAGTTGTCCAGCACAACCCTCACCGTGCTCAACGCCGGCAGCAGCGCCGGCATGGCCGGTGCCGTCTCCGAGTTCCTCAAAGAAAAGCAGCTCACCATTGAGAGCGTGGGCAACTCCACCCCGGGTGTCTACGATTCCTCGCAAGTTGTCGCCGCCTCCAGCGACGACCCGGCTGCCACGGCCCTGGCGGAGCTGCTCGGCGGCCTGCCCGTGACCGTCAACGAGTCGCTCGAACCCGGCTCCCTGATCGTTGTCACCGCGGACGACTACACCGGCCCCGGCGCCGATGCGGCACCCCAGGATGTCACGCAGAAAGACACCGTGGGCACCCCGGGCGAGGACTTCGGCGCCGCCGAGGTCGGCCCCGAGTTCAACGCCGGCGGTTCCGGCCCCCGCTGCGTGAACTAACCGCGCTCCCTTCCCCGGCCGAAAACCCGCCCGCCGGGTTTTCCCTACCATGGGGCGCTATGAGCTTGCTCGCCCCGATCCTGTCCACCGACCCTGCCAGCCCGCGCTTGACCGTCTACGACGAGTCCACAGGAACGCGCATGGAATTCTCCGGTGTGACACTGGATAACTGGGCCAACAAGATCGCCAATATGCTCGTCGAGGAATTCGAGCTCGACGACCCGTCCGCCGCACCGCGCATCGTGGTGGATCTCCCCGTGTCCTGGCAGGCGGCGGTGCTGCCCATCGGCATCTACAACGCTGGCCTCACCTTCAACGAGTCCGCGGACACCGGCAACGACCCGCAGCTGGTCTTCACCAGCGTTGACGAGGTGGGCAACTGGCCGAGGTCCGCAGATGTCGTGGCGGTCTCGGACGACCCGTTCGGCCGTGGTGTGACGGAGACCGGCGGCACGCTGCCGCCCGGCGTGGTCGACTTCGGCCCCACCGTCCGCTTCTACGGCGACCAGTACTACGGCCAGTCCCCCGACCTCGCCGACTGGGCTGCTGCGCCAGGCACGAGCACCAGCGCCAATGCCAGCACCAGCAAAACAGCCGAGCGCATTCTCATTCCGGGTTGGCGCACGCGCGAGAATTTCGACACCACCGTAATGGCCACCCTCGCCGCGGGCGGTTCCGTGGTCGTCATCGCGGGGGTCGCCTCCGCCGAGCGCATCAGGCAGATCGCCGAGGCGGAGAAGGTGACCAAACGGTTGGCCTAGCGGCCAAACCACCGGCGCACGAGCTTGCGCCACACGACACGCGCCGCGGAGTGCGGCACCGCAACGACCTCCCGGGCGTAGTTCTTCAACCGCGATTTCTTCGGGGTCGGCGCGGCCACGACCGCGACGGGCACACCGAGGTGCGCCGCCCACACCTTGGTGCGCGCGACGTGGAAGCCGTTGGTCACCACGGTCAACCGCGGTGCTGACGGGAACAGAGCGCGGGAATTCTCCAGGTTCTCATTCGTCGATGTCGCCTGGGGCTCCTCCACGATCCGGGAGGCAGGCACACCGCGCTCGATGAGCCACCGCGCCATCACGTCCGACTCCCCCTGCCCCGTCACCACGACGGGGGCGTGCGGGTGGCGGTGCGCCAGTGCCAGTGCCGTCGTCAAGCGTGCTTCGAGCATGCGTGACGGGCGGCCGTCGATAATGCGTGCCCCGAGCACCACCACGGGGCTGGGGCTGCTACTCACCGCCGCCGAGCAGGCGCTCGCGCAGCGCCTCATCCTTGCGCTCGACCTCTCGGGCCATGTTCTCCTGGTAGTCGACCATGCGGCGCTGGACCTCCGGATCGGAGGAGCCGAGGATGCGCGCCGCGAGCAGGCCGGCATTCTTCGCGCCGCCGATGGACACGGTGGCCACGGGCACACCACCCGGCATTTGCACGATGGACAGCAGCGAGTCGAGCCCGTCCAGGTCCTTCAGCGCGCGAGGGATGCCGATGACCGGCAGCGGGGTCGCCGCCGCGACCATGCCCGGCAGGTGCGCCGCGCCGCCGGCGCAGGCGATGATGACCTGCAGGCCGCGCTCGTGCGCGCCCTTGGCGTACGCGAGCATCTTCTCCGGGGTGCGGTGCGCGGAGACCACCCCGACCTCGAAGCGGATGCCGAACTCGGCGAGAATCTCCGCCGCCGGTGCGACAGTGTCCCAGTCCGAGTCGGACCCCATGATGATTCCTACCTGCGGTTCCATGTGCGCTCCTTCACTCTCCTACTTAGCAGCCTTGGCGCCGTTGACAATGATGTCTGCCGCCGCCGTTGCCCGCTCCAGAACGGTGTCCACGTCAGTGCCGGTGACATTCACGTGCCCCATCTTGCGGCCGGGGCGGTGGCCCTTGCCGTAGAGGTGGACCTTCGCGTCCGGGAAGCGGCGCATGACGTCCTTCACGCGCTCCTCCATCGGCTCCTCCGGCTCCGTCTTAGCCCCCAGGGTGTTCACCATGACGGTGACCGGCGCGGTCGTTTCAACCGACCCCAGCGGCCAGTCCAGCACGGCACGCAGGTGCTGCTCGAACTGGCTGGTCACGCAGCCGTTCTGCGTCCAGTGGCCCGTGTTGTGCGGGCGCATGGCCAGCTCGTTGACGATCACGCTCTTTTCCTCATCCGCGCATTCGAACAGCTCGACGGCGAGCACGCCCGTGACATCCAGCTCGGTGGCGATCTTCATCGCCAGCTCGCGGCAGTACTCGGCCTGCTCGTCGGACATGCCCGGCGCGGGCGCGATCGCCTCAACGCAGATGCCGTCGTGCTGGCGGGACTCCACGACCGGCCAGGCGCGGACCTCGCCGGACGGGGTGCGCGCGACCATGGCGGACAGCTCGCGGACGAAGGGGACCTTGCGCTCGGCGTACAGCGGGGTGCCCTTGTCCAGGAGCTCCGCCACGAGCTCCTCCGCTTCCCCGCGCGTGCCCGGGAACCACACTCCGTGGCCGTCGTAGCCGCCGCGGGTGGCTTTCAGGCACATCTCGCCGTCGACGGTGTCGAAGAACGCCCCAGCGTCCTCCACCGACTCGACCGGCGCGAATTCCGGGACCGGCGCACCGATCTCGGCCATCTTGCGGCGCTGGGCCAGCTTGTCCTGCGCGTAGATCAGCGCGCGCGGCTGCGGCTGCACGCTCACGCCGGCGGCGATCAGCTCGTCGAGGTACTCGTTGGGCACGTGCTCGTGGTCGAAGGTGGCTGCCGCGGCCCCCTCCACGACCG
Source organism: Corynebacterium sp. p3-SID1145 (assembly GCA_025144245.1). GTDB lineage: Bacteria > Actinomycetota > Actinomycetes > Mycobacteriales > Mycobacteriaceae > Corynebacterium. The sequence goes on from JALXXC010000003.1 coordinate 62,417, forward strand.
CATTCAGGTCGTCCAGATCGGTGTAGTCGCCGATGCGCACGTCACCGAAGACCTGCGCGGCCGACGCGTCCTCGGATCCCGCCAGCACGCGCGGCGCGAGCCCGAGCTCGATCGCCTCCGTGTGCATCATGCGGGCCAGCTGGCCGTCGCCGATCACCGCGATGATCGGCATTCCCTGGGCATCTCTTTGTGCATTACTCACGCTTGCCCACTGTAGTGAACCGGCAGGTACCGCACGCATTCAGCCCAGGCGCCGACGCGCAGCGGTGCCCCGCCGCCAGTCCTTTGCGCCTCAACCACCCGCCGACAATAAGCTGGAAAACAGCGAAAGCTCGAATACAACGAATCAAGGAAGCGATCAATGCGACGCACACCGACCCGGGGCGAGATCGCCGCCGCAAAACTCATCATCAAGCGCCACAAACAAGGAACGGGAAACGTCCCGGTCACGCCGATGATTGAATACCTTGCGAGTTCCACACCGAGTGGCCCCACCACAAAGCGCGCGCCGAACAAGGGCGAAATCGCTGCGGCCAAGCTCATCATGAAGCGCGACCGCGAAGGCAAGGGCAATGTCACAATCACCCCGATGATTCAGTGCCTCGCGGCCTGCGAATAGCCGTTGCTCCGGGCCCCTATCCGAAAGAGATAGTTACCATCGGCCGTATGACTACCTTCAGCCGCCACACGGTTTTCCAGAACTCCCTGATGTCCGCGCTCCTCGACGGAATCTACGACGGGGAGATGACCATCGGGCAGATCCTGTCCAAGGGCAATTTCGGTCTGGGCACCTTCGACGGGCTGGACGGGGAGATGATCATTCTCGAAGGCACCTGCTACCAGCTGCGCAGCGACGGCACCGCGACCATCGCCGACCTAGAGCAGAAAAGCCCGTTCGCGCAGGTGACCAACTTCGTGCCGAAGATCGTGGAGCAGGCGCCGAAGGGCATGAAGCGCAAGGAGCTCTCCGCGTTCATCGACGATCTGGAGCCGTCGGGCAACTATTTCCACGCGGTGCGCATCACGGGCACGTTCACCAACGTTGTCACCCGCACGGTGACGAAGCAGTCCAAGCCGTACCCACCGATGCGTGACGCGGTGGGCGACGACAAGGAGATCACGTTCAATGACGCCCGCGGCATCATCGGGGGCTTCCGCACCCCGAAGTACGCGAAGGGCATCGGCATCCCGGGCTGCCACGTGCATTTCATCGATGAGGAGCGCACGTCGGGCGGGCACGTGCTCGACTACACGGTCGACGATGCGGTGATCGAGCTGTGCCCCGGCACCGACATGGAACTGCACCTGCCGCTCACCGCCGACTTCGCCGCGGGTAACCTCTCCCCGGAGGACATCGACGAGCAGATCCACACGACGGAAGTGAAGAGCTGACGTCCGCCCGCCCGCATCGAGCCACAAGGAGCACAATGAGTTCAAGCACAGACATCACCGCCTTCTCCACACGCATGCTCACCAACTCTCTGGAGACGTTGCAGATAGCTGCCGCGGAGGACAACGGCGACTGGGGCGCGGACTTCCCGCAAGGCACTGTCATCTTCGTTCCCGACGGCGACTACTTCACCATCCGCATCCAGTCCCACATGGCAGTCGCCGACGACGCGATGCCGGTAGCCATGATGAACATTAACGCGATGAACGACAACCTCGCCTTCGGCAAAGTAGTGCCCAACGTCATCGAGGATCGCCCGACAGTCGTTTTCCGCAACCATTTCAACTTCACCCAGGGCGTGTCCCAATCACAGCTAGACACGCTTATCGACGCAAGCTTGCAGGTCGGCTTCAACGCCCTCGACCAGATCGAATCACTGCTGAAAGGAACGGAGTAGAGCCATGGGATTGTTCGGAAAGAAGAAACCGGTACTGCGCGAAGCTTCCGTCGAATCCATCGGGGAAGCGCTTTCCGCGCTGGGCTTCAGCTGCTCGCCGCTGTCCACCGGTGGCCTGCTGACCGAGGTGAACGGGGTTCCGGTCTACATCGTGGACCAGGACCAGAACATCGGGATCGGCGGGATGATCCAGGCGCGCCAGTCCGCAGGGGAGGACCTCAACTGGATCAGCGACTTCAACAACCGTGCGCTGTGGCCGGTCGTCTTCCGCGCGGAGCAGCCGGGCGGGACCGTCATCAACGCCGAGCACCGGATCATCAAAGGGGTTGAGTACTCCGATGCGCAGCTGCGCGAGGAAGCCGAGCTCGGGGCCACGCTCGTCGCGGAGACCCTGCTGCGTTACAGCGAGGAGCACCCGCAGTAGCCGGGTGCCGCTATGACCGGGTGCCGCTACCACAGCTGCTCGACAATCAGGGCCTCCACTCGCCGCGCCCTGCCCACGTTGGGGAAATGCACGGGCTCGCCGTAGCCCAGGATGCCGATGTCGATGCCGCCGCGGCGCCGGCGCACGTTGCGGATCTGCATGAGCGGGATGGATTCTGTGCGCCCGCGGCCGCCGGGGAGGTACATGACACGCTTGTTGGTCACCACGAAGCGCTGGCGTTGCTGGCGGATGAGCGGCCAGAAGAAGCGCCAGATGACGATGAGGAACCAGATGCCCACGACGGCGTTGCGGATGCCTGCGTCGACGGCGGCGGCATCCATCCACCCGATGAGCATCCAGGACAGGGCCGTCGCGATGATCAGCTCGAGGAAGGGGTAGATCACGCCGCGCAGCGGCGGCGCCATGTCCGCCAGGACCACTTCTCCCCTACCGAGCTTGATCTTTGCCACGGGCCAAACATTAATCGGTGGGGCGCAGGTGCGTCACGTCGCCAGTCGAGTAGCTGGTTCCGTCGACGACGATCGCGCCGTGCTTATCGACATCTCCCGCCACCCCCTCAACGATCCCGTCCACCGTGTCCAGGCGCACCGTCTGGCCGATGGTGGCCGACACGGCGCGGTAGTCGTCGAGAAGCGCCTCGTCCCGGTCACGCCACTGCGCAAGGCGCGTGCCGAGCGCACCCAGCAGGTCGACGGCGAATTCGTCCCAGTCGACGTCCACGCCCTCAAGGTTGAGCGCCGTGGACCAGTCCGTGGGCAGGTCTTCTGCCCGCCACGCGATGTTCACTCCCATGCCCACAACGAGCAACGGCGGGGTGGCCTGGGTGTCGATCTCCCCGAGGATCCCGACGAATTTCTTGCCGTTCAGGAGCACGTCGTTGGGCCATTTCAGCTGCGCGGTGGGCACCACATCCGTCACAGCCAGGCCCGCTGCCAGCGACACTAAGCCGAGATCGTCCGTGTGCGTGAGCTCGACGGCGGCGCTCATGAGCAGGCTCGCCCCCGCGGGTGCCTCCCACACGCGCCCGAGCCGCCCCTTGCCACCGGTCTGCCGGTCGGCGATGAGCACGTGCCCCGGCGCGCCCGACGCCAGCAGCTCGGTGTTCGTCGATGTCGCCGATTCGACGAAGCGCACGTCGCTCCACCACTCGGCGACCTCGGACTGGATGCGGGCAATGTCCTGAACTGTCATGTGCACCAGAATATCGAGACATCGAACCAAGGCGTGCACCGTCACCACCGCACTCAGGAAGTTCAACGACAACCGGCACTCCGCCGACTCCGCACTGCGGAATACCCCGGCTTCAACAACCATGCCGACCGATACAGCCCCTATGTCGTGACCGAGTACTGGTGCCCGGAGATGGAGAAATTCCCCGGTTACACAGTCCTCGGCCCCGGACCAGTCGTCGCCTCCTTCGCCTGAGGCCCCATCCAACCCCGTTCCATGTGGCTAGGTTGAAGTGACTTCACCCCCTCTTATTAAACACGGATATACTCGGTTATAAACATCCCGCCCCGTGAAAGGATCACCACGTGTTCGTCACCGATCTGCCCGACACCAAATCCGCCCACTTAGATCCGGAACACAGCGAAACCATCAGGGCGACGCTGCCTCTGGTCGGGGAAAATATCGAAACCATCACCCGCGTCTTCTACTCCAAGATGTTCGCCGCGCACCCGGAGTTGCTCTCCGATCTGTTCAACCGAGGCAATCAAAAACAGGGTGCCCAACAGAAAGCACTGGCGGCATCGGTGGCCACCTTCGCCTCGCAGCTGGTTGACCCGAGTGCACCCGAGCCGGTGATGATGCTCGACCGGATTGCTCATAAGCATGTTTCACTCGGCATCACCCCCGATCAGTATCAGATTGTTCATGACAACCTCATGGCCGCCATCGTCGACGTGCTGGGTGATGCCGTCACGCCTGAAGTCGCGGAAGCCTGGGACAAGGTCTACTGGCTCATGGCGGACGTCCTGATCAAACATGAGGCCAAGCTCTACGCCTCCGATAACGTCACCCCCAGTGAAGTGTTTCGCACCGCGACGGTCACCGAGAAGAAAAAGCTCAGCGACGATGTGACTGCCTATACCCTGACAGGGGCCCTCTCGGTGCCACGCCCAGGCCAGTACACCTCCGTCGGTGTCAAGCTTCCCGACGGTGCTCGACAGCTGCGACAGTATTCCATCATCGGTGGTGACGCGAACCATTACCGCATCGCGGTTCTCACCGAGGGTGAGGTTTCCACCTTCTTGCGCGACAACATTGAAGTCGGAGACACCGTGGATGCCACCCTCGCCGCTGGCGACCTGGTCCTCCATGCGGGGGACAACCCGGTAGTGCTCATTTCATCCGGTATCGGTTCCACCCCAATGGTAGGTATCCTCGGTCATCTCGCCGCAGAAGAGACGAACCGCAAGGTTACATACATCCACGCAGATGTAAGCGAAGAATCCTGGGCTCAGCGCGAGGAATCGCGCGAGCTCATTGCCACAATCGCGGATGCGACAATGAGAGTGTCTTTCAGGGATGCTGGTCAACGGGTGAACATCGCGGAATACGACCTTGCTGGTGCCGATGTCTATCTCTGTGGCGGTGTGACGTTTCTGCAGGCTCTGCGCGCCGACATCGAAGCTCTGCCGGCCGACAAATCCCCCAAGGGTGTCTACTTCGAGCTGTTCAGCCCGAATGATTGGCTCGTGGGTTAAATACCCGGATCGTCACCGGGGTTCTTGCTGAAATGCACTCCGCACTGCCCCGGCCTGTCGAAGGGAACCAGGCTAACCGCGTCGGATGCGCATACTTCTTGCAGATAACCTGCGTGCATCGCACAGATCATAGGCGCAGGGCGCTGCCCGCCAACTGCGATGAAGGGGCAGGCGTATAGGCCAACTTCGTTGCCACCGTCGCGGAGCTTGGGATCGAACCCCATTTCGCGCAGTCTGGATAACAGTTCTCCAATCCGACTCTCCGGGGGCAAAACCGCCGCGGCGTGCCGAGCCCAGGCACGCCCCGCCTCCCGGGCGGTGTTCACATCAGAATCCGGCAGCAGCTGGGCTAACACCTCAACCAGGGGGATGTACTCGACAGCCACACGGTCTTGGCGCGGGGACCGGGCGAAATAGACCTGCCGGGGGCGCCCACGTCCGCCCGCGGCATCTGAAGTGGAGAAGACGACACCGTCTTTAATCAACTCATCGAGGTGACCGCGAATGGTGTTGACGTGCATACCGAGGGCATCACCAAGCTCGTCGACGCGCGCGCCCTCTGGGAACTTTCTGAGCACCTCCAGTACCTCGCGTTGTTTCACACTTAAACGTGCGGCCGCGTGGAGCAACTCGGTCGTAGGCCGCGGAATAGTGCTGTCAGACACCGTCCCACCCCTTTCGCCGTCTTCTACAGAGTTTAAACCGTCATTTCCGCACTTGACCAAATCTCCATCGAAAAAAGCGGCGTGGCGGACGCGTAAGGAACCTGTAGTTCTCGAGCAGACTCAGTAAGCGTAAAGAAACAACGGGAAAGAAACATCTGAAGTCGATTCAGTCCTCCGACGGTGACATGTCTGGCGTCGGCGAGGCGCAGAGGGCGTCGATGTCGCCGACTCGATGTAGCGCACCTCGCTCCACCACTCGGCGACCTCAGATTCAATGCGGGCAATGTCCTAGACAGTCATGGGGACCATGAATATCGGGATATCGAGGTAAGGCGTGCACCGTCACCACCGCACTCAGGAAGTTCAACTGCAACCGGCACTCCGCGGACTCCGCACTGCGGAGTCCCTGCGGTTTTGCATCCACTCCGCAGCCCCACCACCAGACCTACACTGGGCTCCATGTCGGACCTGAAGCTTTTCACCATCGGTTATTCGAAGAAGAGCGCAGAAGAATTCTTTGACCTGCTGCGCGAAAACGGTGTGAAGCGGGTGGTGGACATCCGGCGGCACAACACGAATCAGCTCGCCGGCTTCACCAAGAAAGACGATCTCGCGTGGTTCCTCGCAACCATCGCCGACATCGATTACGCGCACGTTCTGGAACTCGCACCGAGTGAGGAGCTCATGCACGCCTACAGGAAGGAAGGTCTGCCGTTCGACGATTTCGCGGACAAGCTCCGCGCACAATTCGACGACCGTAAGATGCCCACAAAAGCCACTTTCGACCACGCGGCCTTGCTGTGTTCCGAGGCCGACCCCTCCACCTGCCACCGCATCGTGGCGGCGGAGTATCTGGCCGAAAAATGGTCTGGGGTGGACGTCGTCCATCTCTAACGCACCGAGTCTGTGGACAAGTGAGTTCAAGGAACCGAGACGAGGGAAACGCCCATGCCACTACCCGACCTGACAGACGAAGAAAAACAGGCCATCATTCAGGCGCTCCAAGAAGCGAATGTCAATTGGCCCGGCTTTCAGCCCGAGGCGGAGTGGTACAAGGACTTACTCGTCGTCGGCTACTGGTGCCCGGAATTCGACAATGAACCCGACTTCGTAGTCCTCGGCAACGGCCCCGCAATCGTGGATACCCGCGATAACTCCGTTGAGTTCTACGGATCAGCCCCGATCGGATGGACCGATGTGGTGTTCGCCGACGATTTCCCCCACGGGGTCATTCAACTCTCCGACAAGCCGATCCCGGGATACCCGAAGATCAAAAGGGAGCCGCTCCCTCCGGAGGAGATCCGCGCAACGCCGAGGAGTACCTGGCAGGGATTGCGTCGGCAGGGAAACTAGTCGTTCCCGAGCACGTCATCAACGAGTGCGCGGACTCTCGCGTCAATGTCATCGCGCACCAAACGCATGCGCTCCATGCCCTCGATGCCGCGTGTCGACGGCTCGTCCGTCACCCACCGCTCGAGAGTCCCGCGCGCATCGTCGGGAAGCTCCAACTGCGCCTCCTCACCGATGACCACCACGCGGTCCGCGGTGCGGAGGAGCTCCGCATCGATCGGCTTCGGGTGGCCGCCTGACATATCCGCGCCGACTTCTTCCAGCGACGCCGCCGATTCAGCGTTGATCGACGTTCCCGGCTCCGTGCCGGCGGAGTGGATCTCGAGCTTGTCCCCCGCATGCTTTTCCGCGAGCGCGGCAGCCATTTGGGACTTTCCGCCGTTGCGGACGCAGACGAACAGGACCTTCGGGGTAGTTGCCATCATGTGTTCCTTTTTACGCGGATACGCCCGCTGGGGACGACTGTCGTTCCGGCAGCGTCGGGTCACCGGCGAACAGCTTCGGGCGGAGGCCGCGCATGACGTAGACGAGCCCAACGAGCACCGGGATCTCGATCAGCGGGCCGATGGTGCCCGCGAGCGCCTGCGCCGATTCCGCGCCGAAGGTGCCGATGGCCACCGCAATCGCCAGCTCGAAATTATTGCCCGCCGCGGTGAACGCCACCGACGCGGACTGCGCGTATCCCATTCCCGATGCCTTGGACACGATCAGGCCAAGGGCGAACATGCCCACGAAGTAGATCAGCAGCGGCACCGCCACCCGCGCAACCGTCCACGGCCGGGCGATGATCTGCTCGCCCTGGAGGGAGAACAGCAGCACGATCGTGTACAGCAGGCCGACCAGCGCCAACGGGGAGATCGCCGGAAGGTATTTCTCTTCGTACCAGGTACGCCCCTTGGTCTTCTCCCCGATGATGCGCGAAAGCACACCGGCAAGCAGCGGGATGCCCAGGAAGACCAGGACCGAGGACACGATGGCCCAGAAGGAGAAGTTCACCGACGTGGTGGACAACCCCAGCCAATTGGGCAGGATCTGCAGGTAGAACCAGCCCAGCACACCGAACATGAGCACCTGGAAGACCGAATTGATCGCTACGAGCACCGCCGTGGCTTCACGGTCGGCGCACGACAGGTCCGACCACACCAGCACCATGGCGATGCAGCGCGCCAGGCCCACGATGATCAGGCCGGTGCGTAGCTCCGGCTCGTCGGCGAGGAAGAACCAGGCCAGCGCGAACATCACAGCCGGGCCGACGACCCAGTTGAGGAGGATGGAGACCACCATCAGCCGCTTATCGGTGGCGATCTCCTTCGTCTTGTCGTAACGCACCTTCGCCAACGGCGGGTACATCATCACCAGCAAGCCCAGCGCGATCGGCAGGGAGATCCTTCCGACCTCCATGCTCTGCAACGCACCGCTCAAGCCCGGGAACCAGTTCCCCAGCCCAAGCCCCAGCGCCATCGCCAGGATGATCCACACAGGGAGAAATCGGTCGAGAAATGACATGCGCGCAGGTTCCCGCGCGGCAACTGGGTCGGACATAGCCCACCTTTCGTATCGACGACTATCAATACGAAACGTAATGCTATTATCGATACCTGTCAATATGAGAGAGTGAGAATCATGGTCGCCCCGAACATCCCACCAGCAGCAGATCCAACAGCGTGCTGTTCGCTGAGCGCCGGTCCACTCACCAACGAGGAAACCGACCGCTACGCCCAGCTCTTCAAAGTGCTCGCCGACCCCGCCCGCCTACGACTCCTCTCCCAACTCGCCGAAGACGGCTGCGGCCCCATCAGCGTCTCCGAACTCGCCAAGCAATCCGGACTGAGCCAACCCACGGTCTCCCACCACCTGAAGAAGCTCACCGACGCCGGCCTACTCACCAAAACCCGACGCGGAAAAACCGTCACCCACAGCGTCTGCCCCGCACCATTCGCCGAGCTGCGCACCGTCCTGCAGATGGACTAACGCTGGCCAGGGAGATCATCATGAACCCGCAGCCGACTACATCATCTGGGCCGCACAGTTTTCGGTCCATCCACTAGTGCCGTCGGTGAAAAATGTCGTGCCAGTCTCGTGAATGCTCGGATCACCGCAGGATGCAATCTGTTTTTCCATGACGTGCGGTTCTTCTTGCCCCGGCGCCTCGGTGTAACCGACGACCGGATCCTCTTCAGGTTCAGCTGGAGCTGCGGGCGGCTGTTCAACGGTCGTCTCCTCAGCCGGCTGCTCGGACTTCTTCGTGGTCTGCTCGGAAGTCGACTCTGAGGTGGTCGCCTCTTCGGCAGCCTCTACCTTCGAGAGATCGAATTTTGAATTAGCAATTCCGAGTTCCTCCACTCCCTGCGGGATGAGGTAGGAACCGTAGATCCTCACTTTCTCACCCATTTTCGCAGGGAGGAAGTTCCACAGCTCCTGCTGTTGCGGGATATCACAAAACTTCGCCCATTCAGCTGTCGTCTTGAAGTCCTCAGAGTCCCAGGCAACTAGCGTCTCTGGCAACGCCCCAAGCTCGGCACCGGTTTCGTCGGTCACTTCCTTCGTAGCGGTAAGAACGCCATTGATCTGAACCAGCTGCATTCCGTCAGGCGCATCCTCCGCAATTAACGGAACTTCGCACTCACCGCCGAGCTGGATCTTTTTCGACCTTCAGTTCACCCGAGCATTCATTCCCCGCGCAATCCACCGGAATTGAGTCACCGATCTGCGCAAACTCCGGCTTGGCTTCTTCGGTAGTCGTTTCCTGAGTTACGGTTTCCTCAGCATGGTCCGTGGTGTCCGAACATCCCGCGAGTAAAAGAACACAACTAGCTAAGGTTGCACCGATAAGCCGCTTCATCATTCATCCTTCGTTAATACAAAAATACAAACCACGTTGAGAGCAGCGATCGGACTACCGAACCGATGCAAGCATTGTTTTAGATGATGCTATTCGTTCCAACGCTTTTGTTACGGTCGCTCATTACCGGGCTTCTAAGAGAGCTTCTCTCAATTCTCGGTCTACTGCGTAAATGCCCATCCCGCGAACGCCGCGGGTTAAGAGGACGTTGAGCTGATTCCGGAGTAAGGGTTCGCTGACATCGATCTTTTCGGTCTCACCATTGACAACCATTGTGCGCTTGTTGACGACGTTCGGGTTTTGACTTTCGGATGAATCGAAGACGATTCTGCCCTCGCGGAGCTTTACTGACGGGCCGAGAATCACGCCCGCATAGTTGAGGTCGAAGCCCTGGATCGTGAAGATAGAACCGACTTCGTCCACCGTCGAGGCTCGCTCCGCCCACGAGAGGTTTCGCTCGGCACGTGAGTACTTAGCTTGGTTATTCCATGGCAAGCGGAAGTCACCGATCGTGATGTCCCAGGTTTCGCTATCTTGTGGACGTGTTTTCCCTGATGAGAATTTCCAGTCATACGTTGCAATCAGACGACTAAGGCCTTTCTCTGCCTCTGAGTCGTCATCCGGATCCGATTTCGAACGGATGACTTCGTGTAGCGCTTCGGGGGTATCGAAAATCTCAATTGAGTAGCGGTCGTTCGTAGGGATGGTGTCTACTCGCCCTTCATCGACAAGCGCGCGAATCCACTCCTCTGCTGGCCCGTCCGAATCAATTCGCATTTGTTGGCTCAGATTGATGATGTTCTCGTCACCGGCTCGCTGCTGGAGTTCCTTGAGCTGCTCTTTACTCCAGTACTGGTTACCAGCTAGAACTTGGAGAGGATCGAAGACGGCTACAACGACATCGGCTAGCTCAAGGATGTCCTTCAGCTGGTTCTTACCACGGTAGGACTGTTTGCCTTGAGTCCAAAGCAGGTGAGCTTCGTCGATAAGCACGACATCTGCCTTGGTTCCTGCCTTCTGATGCTCCGAGATGAACTTGGTCGGCTTCATCACATGAGGACGCTTGTCATCGTGAAGGCCGAGCTTCTCGGCAATCTGCTCATAGACGGTGACCTGCTCATCATGGTTCACCAATAGAAACGCAGAAAAATCTGCCGGCAACCCCAATTCAGTGTCCGCTGAGCGAGCTTGGACTAGGTCATAAAAGACGCTACTGAGAAGAACAGTCTTTCCGGTTCCCGCGCCACCCTGGACAAGGATCAACTGCGATTCATCCCTGGTCCTATCGAATTCTTGCGGCGTCAAAGCGCGATCGACGGCCTCGAGAATCTGCATTTTTGCGCTGACTTGCTGCTCATTCAGCTGGTGAAAAGGAGATGCTTTGAAAAGAGCTGATTCCCGGATCAAACGCTCCAACGGAAACAGAACCTGATCATGTTTACGCAGACCCCGCCAAATGGAATGGAAGGTTTCATCCACGTACTCACGGGTGAAATAGTCCGTCTGAATATTGCGGCGAGCATTCGCCAAGCGCACAGAGTTTGCTCCTTTTACCCCATCGACACTGGACAGATACAGCATCAAGCGGTCCTCAATGTCGAGGGTGAGAGATTTATTGAACAGTGAGTGACCGATCACAATGATGGTCGAATCACCATCCCGGAAGACGTTCCAGTGCGAGGGATTCACATTCGCAGTCTCATCAACAGAATCGAGCACCGACTCGAGGTCACGCTCACTCAAATCGATCTTCTTCGGATCTACCTCAAGGTGGGTTTTTGTGCGCTGTGCAATGTTGTTCGTTTCGCCGACATAGACACGGTAACCACCGTCAGCCACCTGGTAAATGACGTACACCGTCGGATATTTCAGAAGCAGCGTCGATGTCTCGTCATCAGCCTGGGCAACATCGGCTAGGAAGCGTTCCAAACTATCGGCGGAATAGCGGAACGACTCAATCACAGTTTTAGGCCGACCTCGAAGCTTCACAGCATCTCAATGTACCAACCACGCGGCCTTCCTCTGTCTCTTTCTCGTCCGCATCGAGCCCCTAGCAACCTCGGTGAGAACACCCGAGCGAACAGAGCTGATTTGGTGTCGCACAGGGTTCGTAGGCTCATAAACACGAACAGCACTGTCGCTCATCGCCATGTGAGGAACATTCACGCCCACAAATCGCGGCGTTTTGCCAGCACGCGCCGCAGGTCTCGTGCACGCCGAGGATCGAAGTCCGTGGCGGAGACAATCCGCTCCGCCGCCCCTTCGGTCACGCGCAATGCCGTGGCCATGATGCGTTCGGTGGCGCGTTCGGGTAGCCCGATCTCTCCACAGAAATCGCGGAACTTCCTTCCGCTGATGTTGTCTTTTGCGCCCTGTACGGACAGGGCCATTGAGCTGTCGCCGTACGGGAGGGTGGAGGGGATGTCGTAGATGGGAGCGACCTCGACAATCGCTCCGCGCCAGATCATGGAGATGTTTTTTGCGTGCAGGTCGCCGTTTCCGGTCAACCATGCAAACGCCGTCTGAAAAGCAACCGAACGGGCCGTTAGGACGGGCGAGGAACTGACGCTCATGAGCGCCTGGGCAACATCCTCCATCGGGGGGTCATATTTTCCGCTCGGGTACAGCCCCATGATTTGCGCCGCGTCCTCAACGTGGAGGCGGGTGTCGCCTTCACGGTCGAAACGGGTGATCAGGAGACCGGGGCGCTGGTGGACGTCGTAAAGCAACTGCGCCTCGGCAAGCGGGTAACCTGCGGATTTCGCAATGTCGAAGCAGGCCTTTTCGTTCTCTACGAGTTTGGGGTACTCGGGCGGCGAGACTTTCAGGATGTAATCACGGCTCTGGCCTCGTACGGGTGCCGCGATGGTGCGTGCCGACGCTTTGTCCTGGACGCCTGGGACCGCAATGGGGTCTGCGATACCGGCACGGGCGAGGGCGCCGGAAAAGTCGAGTTCACCGTCGAGGTCGATGGCTGCTGTTGTGGGACTCGGCGTCTGCCCGTGCGGAAGAACGCTAACGTCGCCAATCGTGTCGCTACCGACGGCAAGAAGCAACGCGAGTTCATCGTCTAAAGATGCTTTCACGGTTCGCTTCAGCGTGGAAAGCCGACGTCCCTCCGGGAGAAGGTTGGTGAAAAACGGGGGAAGGGCGCCACCTGCTGCAACATAAGGGCCACCCGCGACTGGCAGTGTCGACGCGACAGGTTTCCCTGCAGAGATGAGATACGCAAACTCCACCACGCCATCGTCGCGCTTGGAAAAATGACCTACCAGATCATTACCAACGTAGACGTCCGCGGCGATCACAATGCGCTACCCCTGTGCACCGCAGGCTCGAGATCGTACCCAAGCACAGCGAGCACGTCGATGACTTTCCCGATCTCGGCGGACGGCTTGCCATGCTCCAGCTCGCGCAGGAAGCGGTCCGACACCTCCGCGAGTTCCGCGACATCCAGCTGTGTGAGCCCACGGGCTTTGCGCTGCTGGCGCACGAAGGCCCCCAAGGCCGCAGTGTCCATAAGGGCTCTCCTAACGGATCGATCGTTCCGGAATGTTCACTCGGCACCTTATCGTACCCATCAGGTCCGACATTTCGGCGCGAACGTTCCTTTTTGTTGCACTTTGCCGTCGAATCCTCCTGCCGGACCCCATTTTCGGTGCGCTCGTTCCGCATGAGGAAGACCCGAACGATGAGCGGTTACCGTATGAAGGTGGCCTGTAAACGCGGACGCGGCGAAATGCCGGGGGCTAAGATCGCTGTCCTGACTTCCAAGAAAAACTTGAGCGCGTAGACAATAGTGGTCCTAAGAACCGAGATTCCGTAGGCAGTTCACCGAAGTTCGAACGAAGGATACTCATGCCCGCCATTTTCAAGACCGTCCCCTGGCAAGTCGATCAGCTCGTCTCCGGGGTGAAACAGGGAAGCATTAGCCTGCCGGATCTGCAGAGGCCGTTCGTGTGGCCGGCAACGAAGGTGCGCGACCTCTTCGATTCGATGTACAAGGGCTACCCAGTCGGCGCACTGATGTTCTGGGATGTGTCCGAGGACGGTGCAACCAGAAAGATCTCAGGTCAAGTCCCGTGTAGTGGTGTACCTGTGTGTGCTTTCGGCTCGGTATGAAGTTCGGGGTTTGGTTAGGCGGTTCGCTAGCTAAAGCAACAAGAACTCAGCTCACGAATGATGCTGGAATTGACGGGGTAATCGACTAGGACGCACTCGGGCTCAACCGCGTGTATGTTCAAGCCAAACGCTACGCAGAACAGCACACAGTTGGACGGCCAGAAATACAGGCTTTCGTCGGTGCATTACATGGAGCGCAGGCCAACCAAGGTGTTATCCTAACCACGTCTACTTTCACTCCATCCGCGAAAGCCTACGCAGAATCTGTTCAGCTGCGAGTTGTACTCGTCGATGGGTCAATGCTCTCCCAATTGATGGTTAGACACAGAGTGGGAGTGCAAACGAAACGCACGATCCATCTCGTCGAAATCGATGAGGATTACTTCGATTAGGAAATTGATTTCGCACATCAGCTCGATTGATGCGCTGCCGCTGTCCGGAGTGTGCCTTATTTTAGGGACATGAGCGCGCGCAACGGATACGCAGTCATAGATCTGGAAACCACCGGGTTCAGTGGGGCCGACCGAATCATTGAAATCGGCATCGCATTTCTCTCCCCCGACCTCGCGTTAGAGAGCACGTGGGAAACCTTGGTACAGCCGAACCGGGACGTAGCGAATAGCCACATCCACAAACTGACGCCGACGGAGCTGCGGGACGCACCAACGTGGGAGGAGGTCGCACCGGTTCTGGCGCAATTGCTCAACGGGCGAGTCGGCGTTGCCCATAACGCCCCCTTCGAGAAGCGATTTCTGACCAAGGAGTTCAAACGCGTCGGCATTCCCACCAATGTCGCGGACGCAACTTGGGTGGATACACGGGTGTTAGCGTCCGACCACCTCGGACGAGGAAAGCTTGCTGAAGCACTCGTCATGTTGGGTATCACCAACGAGCTGCCGCACGCAGCTCTAGCGGATGCAATGGCGACAGCTCAACTACTTCACGAGCTATGCACGCACTGGGGTGCACGCTTCACCGGCACGCCGCTCAGTTTCATTGTTGAGCCGGGAACCACGAAACAGCCGCGTCTGCTCAGCCGCGATCAAGTTCAGAACAGGGGCGACTGGCTGGCGCGCGTCGCACAGTCACTGCCCACCGGCGGCGCCAACGCGAGTTCCGCATACAGCGAATTGTTGCGTGTGGCTCTCGCAGACCGGCGACTGACCGCCGAAGAGATGCGGCAGCTCGCGCAGGCTGCAGAGGCGGAGGGGCTTACTGCCGAAGACACCGCGGAGATACATGAAGATTTCCTCCGTCAGGTCGCCATAGAAGCATGGATGGACGGTGTCATCACCGACACCGAGAAAAACGATCTGCTTAACCTGGCCGACCTGCTCGACGTCAGACCGGTTGTCGTACGTGAACTTTTTGCCACGCCCCAAGCAGGATCAGTGGAGAACTGGATCCGGCTAAACCCGGGTGACCGCATCGCGCTCACCGGTTCGATGGAACTGCCACGCGAGACATGGGAAGCACGCGCTGCCGCCTACGGTCTGCAAACAGGCGGCGTGAGTAAGAAAACGGTGCTGGTCGTTGCCGCCAATCCGGATTCGCGCAGCGGCAAGGCGCGCCGGGCACAGGAACTGGGCATCCCCATCATCAGCGAGAAGCACTTCGCCTCGCTGCTTGCCGGTTTGGAGGCCTCTGCCCTAGAAGAGGTGGAATCGGCCAAGGCTGCTGATGAGCAGGAACGTGCTCAAGCTAGCGCTGCAGGTACTGACACTGCACCGATCCAGTCGCAGTCTCTCCGTTTCAGTTGGGTATCGACAGTTCTGCCGGGTTCTTCCGATTCCGATCTCCAGAACAACGAAATCGCCTCTCTGTGGATCAAGCACTACCCCGCCCTGCAACTGCGGGAGATCTCACCGGTGCTCACCCAGGACATCATCATCGATCTCTCCGGCTCCAGCGCCAGCAAAGCCGGAGAGATCTGGGCTGATCGGTTCGATCCGATGCTCACTGCCACTGTCCAGGACCTCCGCGACCTGCCCGGTGTCGGGGTGAAGCGTCTCGAGCGCATGGTCGAAGCTGTCATTCTTGCCGCCATCGACGTAGAGGCACAGGACGCCGCTGCCGCAGATGATTACATCGGTCACTTCTCCGATCCCTATGTCACAGAACCAATCAGCGAAGAAGCGCGCGTGCCTGCCGAAGAGGTCGATCTCCTGCGCGGCTGGCTCGCCCTCAACGGCGTGCGGAGACTGCCGGAGGAAATGAACCGGGCGGTTCCGAACATCAAAAAGCGATATGCCCACGGTGATGCCATGGCTGCCTTGTTCGCATACTGCGCCGGTGAGCTTGACGCTGCATGCGGCGATGACGACCGCAAACGGGCTATCGTTTCATCGCGTTATCTGGGTAACTCGACGTTGGACGAAATCGGTCAACAGTTTGGCATCAGCCGTGAACGCGTCCGACAATTGGAAACTCAGCTGAAGAGCGACTTCAATGCTCCTTCGACGCTGAGCGCGGCGGTGGCGCAAAAGCTCGCCGACGAGGTGCTCCCCCTTTCCCGCCGCGAATCCTTCCTGGAAATATTCCCTGAGCTGACTCACCACGCCGAACCCTTCAGTGGGACCTACGAGCAGTATTTCCTGATGTGGAAGCTCTGGTCTGTCGACGGCGAATGGCTCGTTTCCCCTGATTTTTCGGATTCCGTCAAAGAAGCGTTGGCGGGGTGCTCCGACGAGAATAATGTGGCACGGCTGGACAATGTCGTGCGCGCCCTCGGCGTGGATGAACAGCAATTCATCCAGTGGCTTCCAAATCTGTCTGGTGTGCTGCTACTTCCGGACAGCGAGCACCTCATCATTGCGTCCAACCATCAAGACCGCGCAATCGGAGTGCTCTCCATGAAAGGCGAGCCGATGGGCGTGGAGGAGATTGTTGATGCGCTCGGAATCGACGTCAACCCGCGGTCCCTGGCGAACCAGCTGGCTGCCGACGCCCGCATTTCGAGGGTCGGCTACAACCTGTATGCGCTCAGCATCTGGGAAATGGAGGAATTCTCCTCCATCAATTCCTGGATCATGCAACGAATCGAAGCATCTGAAACCGGGAGTGTCCCATTGGACCAACTCATTGCGGACGCCCCGAAATTCAACGTCAGTGAGAACTCCGTTCGTGCTTACGCTGCCGGAAGCGACTTCGATGTCATCAATGGCAGTGTGACGCTGACCACAGGCTCCGGCGAGTTTATCGAAGACGAAGCGCAGGACTACCGCGATCTTTATTGGCGCGACGGTGCCTGGGAATTGCTCCTCACCATCACCACCGACCATCTGCGCGGTTCCGGCTTCCAGGTGCCCCGTGGAGTAGCTGGAATCTATCAGGTGCCGGTTGGAGGCGAAGTGCCTGTGCCTAGCCGCCTCGGCGAGCAATTCGTCCGAGTGAACAAGTTGAAGCAACCGTCGACCTCAACTATCCGGCGCTTCCTCCTCGAGCTGAATGCGAAAGAAGGAGACCGTGTGTGGCTGCGATACTCCCCGGGCGAGTTCGATGTGCGTCCCGCTCCCCCGGTCGTGTTCAAGGGCGATTCAATCGACGCCCCCGATGCAATCGCACTCCCCCAGCTGCTCGACTACATGGGATTGAACCCGGAACTCGCTTCCGATCCGACCGGGGCTCTCCATGCCATCAACACTGCCCTCGGACTCGATCCGGGTGTTGCCCGACGTCGCACTGTGGCTGTGTTCCGACACCGCGGCCAGGATCAGTTCGCAGACCTTGTTCGCGCTCTGTAGTTCTGACTCTTTCACCAACAACCAGAACACCTGAGCGACAGGGTCATCGGCGGTGTCCAGCCTGTTTCGTAGTTTGAGGGCTATGGAGAAAACAGTGGTGGATAAGCTGGTTGAGCTGGGCGAGGCAGGAGTGGCGGCGGAGGCGGAAGCGCCCACCGTCGAGCGGGGTAAGACCATCGATGCGATGGACATGGACGCGCTGCAATTCACCGGGGAAGAACTCTACGCCCAGGTGATGGGCACGAACCCGTACTTGGTGAAGGTGTGGTTGGAACTCGACGAAGGAGCCGAGGTGGCGGACCGGTTGAGCGTGCACTGCACGTGCCCGGTGCAGGCGCTGTGGTGCAAGCACGTGGTGGCGGTGGCACTGCGGATGATCGAAGAACCGGAGTGGGCGAGGCGGGCGCCGGGACAGACGTTTGAGCCGGTGGATCTAATCACGGAGCAACTGGAGAAGTACGGCACCGATCCCTTCACGGCGGAGGTCACGATGATGCTCACCGTTGAACGCACGCTAGACAGAATGGGGAAGAAGGAGGTGCTGGGGGTCATAGATAAGCTGCGCGCAGCACACCCGGAGATCACACCGACGCTGACGGCGGCTGTGGAGCCGTACATGAGCGAGCCGACGCACGGGTTCATGCGCTGGGGACTGTGACGACAGTTGTGCTTAGCTCCGGTGCCGGTCAACTCCGCTTGATGCTGGTGATCTTCTTGCCGCGGGCGAGCTCGTCGACAAGCAGATCCATTCGGCGAATCTTCCGCATGAGCCCGTCGTCGATGTCCTCCACGCGCACGCCGCACACCTTGCCGGTAATGAGGTCCGCATTCGAGTTCAGCGTCACTTCGCCGAAAAAATCACGCATGGTCCGGTCGGACTCGGCGGCAGCGTGAAGCTCGTCGGGGCTCAGCCCGGTGAACCACCCGAGCACGTCGTCAAGCTCGTCTACCGTGTGCCCTTTGCGCTCCACCTTGGCCACGTAGTTGCCGTAGATGTCACCGAAGCGGTAACCGAACACCCGCTCCAACTTCGCTTGCTCGTCCATCGCGGCCTCCTCGCAGCAGTTGTTTCTTGATGCTTTTCTAGGTCAGCGAGTCCCCAACGTACTCGAGGTGCGGACTAGAGATCGGCCACCGCCGCACACAGATCGGGGTCCGTGATGTAGCCCTGCTGGCACCCCCACTGGGTTTGAAGCTCGCCCGATGACGGGTTGCGGTTGCCGTACTCGTCGTATCCGTACCCGCACTCAGCTGCAGGACCAATGCACTCCTGGTCCGCGTCATAAGAGTTCTGTTCCGGCGCGCAATAACTGGCATCGGGCACATAGGAGTCGGTGCCGGGGCATTGGTACTTTCCCTGTGGGGAGCCCAGGTCGCAGTTCACTGAGTCAGCGACGATGCTGCCGTCCGACAGGAGCGCAGCGCCGTCTTCGTAGCATTCGACGAACGACGGTTTGGCTGGCATCGCCTTCTCAGTTGGCTCGGATTCCACCGTGGTGGTTGAACTCACGGTGGAACTCGTAGTCGTCGTCGAGCTCGTGCTCGACGTGCTGGTGGTCGAGCTGACCTCGGTCAGCTCCGGTTCGCCGAGGCCGTCGCTGGATCCGCACCCAGCGAGAATGAACGGGGCAGCAAGGATGCTGGCGGTGAGGTATCGGAAACGCACAGTTCAAGTTCTACATCCCGATCAGTCGGATCACCTACTGAATAGCCGAATTGCGTTCACCAAGCGGTGCCCGCGAATATGCGCTTTCATGGGGGGTGGATACGCTTTCCCCCCTGCCCCACCGCCGTCAAAGGAGTCCCCCGCCATGTCGCTTTCCTCATCCCGCCGCCCGGTGCGCGCCGCGGTCGCCGTCGCCACCTCGCTCTCGCTCACTGTTGCCGGCGTGCCAACCGTGGCAAACGCCGGCGCGCCGGCGCAGCCGAGAAGCGTTGCTATCACCTCCCCGGACGACATGGTGCGTGTTCTTGAGAGCGCGTGGACCGGCTCTGACAATCCGGCGAACCTGCTGCGCCAGGAATTCGACATCAACGGAGTGAAGGTCACGGGCGCGGCTGCGCTGGCGGGGGCATTGGGCACCCTTGCGGCGCTCGGCGCAGTCAGCGCAGTGGTGATCAACGCCATCGTCAACGCGGTGACCGGCAATACCGGTAAGGGGCTGTCGAGCGGTTCGGGCTCCTCAGAGCCGTTGAAAAGCACCCCTGCCACCGGTGAGCAGACACACCCGCAGGCCGAGTACCTCAACCGCTTCGACTTCACCCCAGTGCGCCCGGATCAGGCAATGGGCGGATTCAGCGGCATCGACCAGATGAAACCGGGCGAGTACGTTGTCATCTCCGACGACAAGAACGAGCACGGCCCGATCCGCGCTTACCGCTTCGCCTCTTCCGACCTGAGGACGTTCACGCCCGCCGGTGAGCTTCACTTCACGCAGCCCGACGGCTCCCCCTACACCGACTACATCGACGCCGAGGAGATCCGCGTCCTCCCCGACGGCAACCTTCTGTGGACCACCGAAGGCAAAGCCAAGCGGGGTGACGTCGTCCCGCCGCAGATCATCCAATCCACCCCAGACGGCAAGGAGATCCGGCGCATCAACACGCCTGCCTACCACGTCCCCGACGGACGGGAGAAGCGAGGCATCTACGACAACAACGGCCCGGAGGCGATGGCATTGCTTTCCGACGGCCGCACCATCGTCACCGTCGAAGAGAACGCACTGGCACAAGACGGTCGCAAGAACGACGACAAGCACTCCTCACTCAACCGCGTCACCTTCTACGACCTCGAATCCGGCACGCCGACGAAAGAGTACGTCGCCCGCGTCAACGCCGGACGCGGCGCAGTATCGCTGCTTGCCGACGAAAAAGACAACCTCTACCTCCTCGAACGCGGCTTCTTCAAGAACCTGGGCGTTGGCGGCGAGAACAAGGCAGAGATCTACAAACTCGATGTCACCGGCGCTGACGATGTCCTAGGCGAAGAAACTCTCGCCGGTTCCGAGCGCACCGTGTCAAAGCAGCTCGTCTTCGACTTCAGCACCGTCAAACCCCACCCCGACAATGTCGAGGGCATCGCCTGGGGTCCGCGTGATGCCGACGGCCGCCGCCCGCTTGTCGCCGTGACCGACGACAACTTCAGCGACAAGCAGGCGACGCTGTTCCACACCCTGCTACTGCCTTGACCCGCATTCACGCGGTATGCCGGGTCGCCGCCGCGGTGACCCGGCGCGGTCACCGCACCATGTTCCAGATGGTCACGCCGACGATGACAACGCCCATCACGCCCACGAAGATGGTGTCGGGGCGGTTGGCGTAGTGCTTGTACGCGGTGGCCTTCCGGAACAGCAGCGACGGCACGATGTACACCAGGAAGGCCACGAAGATGCCGCCGACCACGGATATCAACGTCATGATCGACGGGTTGAACACCGCGACCAAGGTGCCGGTGATGAAAATGAAGGCGTTGATCACCCAGCGCATCGTTCTTTCACTGACGCGCTGGGCGAAATTCGGGGCGGCGACGCGCAGCAAGTAGGTGGTGCCCTCCTCAGTGCCCATCATGTGCCCGAAGTAGGAGGACGCGATCGCGCAGATGGCCACGATGGGGCTCATCCAGGCCATCAGCGGCGTGCCGGTCTCGTTGGCCAGGTAGGACAGCACCGGGATATTCTGCGCGGCGGCCTCGTCCAGGCCGTCGGCGCCCAAGGCGAAAGCGCACGACCAGACGAAGAACATGGTGAAGACCACCAGGGCGATCACCGCGATGAGCTCGATCTTGGTCACGTCTTTCTCAGTCTTGGCCACATCGTCGTTGTGTTTCTTCTGCACGTCGCGGGCGAACTGGGACAGCGCCGCCATGTGGCTGAAGGAGAACACCAGCACCGGAAGGAGCAGCAGGAGCGACTGCCACAGTGGGGTATCGGACTCGTAGGACATGAAGCTCGCGATATCCCACCGCGGGATCAGGTAGAACGACACACCCGCCAGTGACAGGATGAGCGGGTAGACCAGCATGTTCGCCATCGCCAGCGTCGCCTTCTGCCCGAACGCGAACGCACCGGTGAGAATGCCGACGCAGATCGGCGCGAGCACCCAGCGGCTGATCTCCGGGCCGCCGAACTGGTTCGCGATGAAGCTGTCAATGGTGTTGGTGATGGACACGCCGTAGATCAGCACCGTCGGGTAGACGGCCAACCAGTACACCAATGCAGTGACGAATCCCCTCTTGCGTCCCGTGAGCGCGGTGACCACCTGCAGCACATCCAGGCCGGGCATCGGCGAACCGGAAACAATGCGCGCGTAGGTGCGGTGGGAGAAGAACACCAGCGGGCCGATGAAGAAGGTGGCGATGAGCAGCGGCCAGAACCCGAATGTTCCGGCGTCCAGCGGCAGGAACAGGATGCCCGCGCCAACACCGGTGCCGAAGAGCGTCATGGCCCAGGCCATCACGGTGCCGTCGGGGACTTCGTCGCTGGCTACCTGCTCCTCGTACTGCTCACGGTCGGCGTCGGAGAGGTGGTCGAGCTCGAACTCGTCGCGGGCCTGCTCGAGGTGCTCCACGCTGTGCAGCTCCGGCAGCTCGTCGGTGCTGTCGGAGGACGTGTTCGGGGTAGGTGTGCCGGAGGCAGTGGACATGGTCGGCCTTTCGTGATGCGGGCACCGGAGTTAGTTAAACCCTATTCCTGCACTGCGCTGAATCCCGCTTTATGCATGACAAAATCTGCATATTTATCGTGTTTTGGGCACGTTTTCCACGGTGGGCATCTGTGTGACAGAGCAATAACGATGCATATGTAGCTGTTCACTTTGCTCGCCCCGTCAATTAACTTTTGTGGCATGAAGCACACACGCATGACAGTAATCGCAGGCATGACAGCCGTCGCGGCACTGGCTGCTGGCTGCGCCTCCTCCGACGAACCCGACCTGCCCGCTCCCCCACCGTCCGCCGCGTCCAATTCGCCAACTGCCGACACGGCTGGCGGCGACGGCGGCGCCGTGACAGAGACCGTGACCGAGCGAGCCACGGCGGACGGGAACGGTCAGGAAACTGCCGGAACAGGTGGAGACGATGGAAACGGGGGTACCCCAAAGGAAGGCTGCGCCGCCCTCCCCAACGATCCGCGCGAGCAGTACCCCAGCGGTTCCGCACCGGGGCGCATGCCCCAGGCGGGCGATAACCCTGACGACTACCAGTACTGGATCGAGGACGTGGAGAACGCCTACGCCCCCTGCGCGGCGATCAGCTGGATCATTTTCCGCGGCAGCCTCGGCGACTCGAAGGGTCCCGCCGGAACTGGCGCATCCATCGCCGACGGCATCGCCTTTTACGTCCACGGCAAACCGATCACGCAGATGAAACTTTTCGACGCCATGGAAGAGGTGCACAGGATCGACGAGGGGAACCTGAGCTTCTCCTGGGGTGAGCGCGGAGAGACTACCGCAGCGGGCATCACCGACCATTACACAGTGACGCTGAAAACCAAGAACGGCACCCTCGTCCCCGTCGACGGCGACACCGAGAAATTCCTGGAGCGGTGGAACTTCCCGGAGAAATTCGTTCTCGGCCACGGAAACTAAACGTGTGGTCCGGCGCGGCCACTACACTCAAACACTATGAGATCCCGTCGCGCTTCTGTCCTGGCAGCTGTGGCTGCTGTTGCCGCTCTCACCGCCGGCTGTTCCTCCGAGAACCTTGCGGAGCCCGAGTCGCAGCCGGCAATGAGCACAGTGTCGGCACCGTCAGCAGACAACGGTGCAGACGATGATGTCGTCACCGAGACGGTGACCAACGAAGCGCCGGCGGAGAAGACCAAGTCGAAATCGAAGTCGGAAAAGCCGAAGAAAGACAAAAAGTGCGCCTCCCTGCCGAAGGACCCGCGGGAGCAGTACGAGGACGGAAGTGCGCCGGGGCGCATGCCCCAGGTGGGCGATAACCCTTATGACACCCATTACTGGATCGAGGACATCGACAACTTCTACGACCCGTGCGCGCCCGTCAGCTGGATCATCTTCTACGGTGGACGCGGCGGTAAGGACGGCCCGGCGAATACCGGTGCTTCCGTTTCGCAGGGCATCGCCTTCTACATCAACGGCGAGCCGGACGGAGAGATGCGCACATTCCGTCAGATCAACAACGTTTCCCTTGACGGCGACACCATCAGCTTCGACTGGCACGAACGGCAACAAGACCTGATGGGCAGCGTGAAGCTGGAAAACAGCGTCACCCTTGCTTACGACAACGGGCACATCGAAGCAGTCGACGGAGATGTGGATGCCTTCAACCAGTACTGGTACGGACAAGACCAGTACATGCTCGGCCACTACGACTAGATGCTCGGGCAGTAGCCTCAAACAGCGCTTTTCTGCCGTTGCTTTCCCGCTAGGCCATCGGCTGGTCTGGAAAATTGACTGCTGCGAGTGGTCTGGGCGAGGCATAGAGTTGTTGCATGGCACCGAATAGCCGGAAACCAATCCCGAAAGTCGCCTACGCGCCCATGCTCGGCATGGAGACGTACGTGCGAGCCCGTGTGGACAAGGATTACTCGCATCTCGTGCAGTTGCGGGCCTCTGCAATCAACCAGTGCACGTACTGCCTTGCCATGCACCGCCGCGATGCCAGGAAGGATGCCTGGACGGAAGAAAAAATCAGCCGTGTGGAGAACTGGACGGAAACTCCCGACGCCTTCACCGATGAGGAGCGTGCGGCACTAGAACTCACCGATGCGGTGACGAAGATCCACGGCGAGGACTCCGTACCTGATGAGCTATGGAACCGCGTTGAGCGCTTCCACGGCGAAAAGGGAGCACGCAATCTGCTGATGGCGATTGTCACGATCAACGCGTGGAACAGGATCGGCATCACCACGCGGCTCGATCCGAACAGCCTTTCCGGTCTCACGCCTTTCGATCTCGGGCAAAAATAGCGTTCGCCGGTTTGCCCTGGAATTTGAGTTTCTCCCGCTGCGGGGCCGGGGATTCGGGACGTACGGCGAGCGTCGATAAGCATGGCGAAACATCGGGGACGCGGGTGCCGATAGGCGGTGTGGAACCTGATGATGCGATGTGTAGCCCGTAGAGTGGAGGCCTATGACCGACAAGAAGCCCGATTTGACCACGACCGCCGGCAAAATCGAGGACCTGCGCAACAGGCTCGCTGAATCGCGCGAGCCGATGGGCAGCGAAGCGACACGTGCCGCGGGCGAGGCGGGGATCTCCACCGCACGCCAGCGCGTCGAGGCGCTGCTGGACAACGACAGCTTCGTCGAAACCGACGCCTTGGCGCGCCACCGCGTCGAGGAGTACGGCATGGGGCGCACCAAGCCCGCCACCGACGGCGTGGTCACGGGCTACGGGCTTATCGACGGCCGCCGTGTCGCCGTCTACTCCCACGACTCCTCCATCTTCGACGGCCAGATCGGCGAGGTTTATGCCGAGAAGATCCTGAAGATCTACGACTTGGCGATCAAGACGGGAGTGCCCGTCATCGCCATCCACGACTCCACCGGTGGGCGCCTGCAGGAGGGCGTGGTCACCGCGGCGATGTCCGCGAAGATTCTGCGCAAGGCGACGGAGGCATCCGGTGTCGTGCCGCAGATCTCCGTCGTGGCCGGCGAAGTGGCCTCCCTGCCCGCGCTGCTCGTCCCGGTCAGCGACATCACCGTGATGGTCAAGGACGCGACGATGCACCTGACGTCCGTCAGCGCCGTGACCAAGGTGACCCGGCGCGTGGCCACTCCGAAATCCCTGGGCTCTTCCGACGTGCACTCCAAGATCACCGGGCTGGCGCAACTCACCGTCGCCACTGACCTCGAGGCGATGTCGACCGTGCGCGACCTCGTCGGCTTCCTACCGGAGAACAACCGCGCGGCCTCCCCCATCAACGAGAGCACCACCGAGCCGGACACCGCCGACCTGGACACCTTCATCCCCAACTCGAACGCAGAGTCCTACGATGTCCGCGACATCATTACCCGCGTCACCGACAAGGGTCTGACTGAGCTGAGCCGCGGCTACGCCGACAACATCGTCACCGGCTTCGCCCACATCGCCGGTCGTGCCGTGGGCATCGTGGCCAACCAGCCGAGCGTCCTCGCCGGCTGCCTCGACCACGCCGCGGCGAAGAAGGCCGCCCGCTTCATCCGCGTGTGCGATTCCTTCAACATCCCGATCGTCGAGTTCGTCGACTCCCCAGGCTTCTTCCCTTCCGAGGAGGAAGAGCACTTGGCTTCCGCACGCTATGGCGCGGCCCTCGCTTTCGCCTACGCCGAGGCACAGGTGGGCAAGATCACCGTGATCCTCCGCCGCGCCATCGGCCCGTCGTACGTGACCATGGGCTCCAAGGACTTGGGCGCGGACATCGTCCTGGCGTGGCCGACAGCGCAGATCGCGCTTGCCGACGCCACCACCGCCGCCGAGCAGCTCTCCGTCGACATCGACGAATACGCCGCGGCCAATATGACACCGTACGTGGCCACCGAGCGCGGCCTGGTCGACATCGTCATCGAGCCCTCCCAGACCCGCGCGCAGGTCCTCGAGGCGCTGCGCCTGCTGGAGCGCAAGGTCGTCTACGCCCTGCCAAAGAAGCACGGCAACATCCCGCTGTAAATCGGTACCGCAAGGAGATCACCTCTCATGTCCCAACCCCTGTTCACCGTGGTGAAGGGCACCCCCACCGAAGCGGAGCTCGCCGCTTTGACCCAGGTGCTCACCGACCTTCAGCAGGCCGCGAAATCCCGCACCTCCGGCGGCTACCGCAACCTGTGGGGCCGCCCCACCCCGCGCGACCACGGCCCGGTGGTGTTCAACCCGTCCGCGTTCAACTCCCAGACCCTGTTCTAGGTTCTAGGTTCTAGGTTCTGAGCCCCCTTCTCCCACCATGCGCCTCGTCCTCGCCTCCCAGTCGCCATCCCGGCGGATGATCCTGAACAATGCCGGGGTCGACCCCGTCCAGCACCCGGCGCACGTCGACGAAGACGCGATCATCGCATCCCTCTCCGGCGCCGAACCCGCAGCGGTGGTCTCCGCGCTCGCCCGCGCGAAAGCCGATGTGGTGGCACCCGAATACCCCGACGACATCGTGGTCGGCTGCGACTCGATGTTGCTGCTGGACGGCCAGCTTCAGGGCAAGCCCCACACCGTCGAGGAGACCATCCGCCGTTGGCGTGCCCAGCGCGGCCAGACCGCTGAGCTGGTCACCGGCCACGCTATCGGCTACCGCGGGCAGTGGGTCGTGGATACTGTGTCCACCCGCATTCACTTCGGCGATGCCACTGATGCCGATATCGAGGCCTACGCCACCTCCGGCGAGCCCCTCGAATGCGCCGGCGCCTTCACCCTCGAGGCCCTCGGCGGCTGGTTCATCGACTCCATCGAGGGCGACCAGACCAGCGTCATCGGCCTCTCCCTGCCCCTGCTGCGCAAAGCGCTGTACTCCTTCGGGGTGGACGCCTCCGAGCTGTGGCGCTAAAGCTGTTGCTCATGGCGCTCATCGCGCTCGTGCGGGTCGTTTCCGCCCATGAATCCCGTGCGCATGAATGCCTCCGACTGCGCCTCAATCGACAGCTGCGTACCGTCTAGGCGGCGTAGGAGGTGGGAGAAATCGTCGGCGTCGATACGCCCGGCGTTGCGCTCGGCGACCAGCGCGTCACGCTGCGCCTTGACACGCGCAATGCCGTAGTCCGCGAGCTGCTGCGGAATCGCGCTCGCATCGATGTCGTCCGCCCCGCCGTCCATCTGGAAGTACCCCGGCGACCGCAACGCCCCCACCAAATCCTGGACCTGTGTGGTGCGCATCTTTTCCCGGGTCAACCCTCCGGCGCGCAGCGCACGCTCGAGATCCGCCGGGACCTCGACCGCTTCTGCTGCTGTGCTGAGAACTTCGCGCTGATGCTTCCGGTCCTCCCACGAGCTCGGCTCGTCCTTGCCCGGGTTGACCGCATCCACGAGGAATCGGAGCGTGCCGCCCTGCACGATGAGCGACATTCCCGCGACGATGAACGCGACGAGCACCAAGAAGCCGCGGCCCTCCGCGTCGTGCGGTAACGTCTGCGCCGCCGCTAGTGTGATGGCTCCGCGCATGCCGGCCCAGACGATAACGGAACCGGCGCGGAACCCGAGTGATTTCTCCGCGAAATAGCGTGCGTCGCGGTAACGGCGGTCCAGCGTCTGCTGCGCCGAGTCGAGGCGGCGTTGGTAGCGTTCGTCCCCGTGCATCCGCGGGTCCCCGTATGCTTCCTCGATTCGGCTGCCCATCGCGTCGAGCCGCTCCATACGGCGCACTGTGCGCCGCGCGTTGGAGCGCATCACCGACATCATCGGCATGACCACGGCCGTGCGCACCACCAGCACCGTCGCCCAGCACGCCATCGCCACGCCGAACGACATCAGGAACGTGTAGCCCGAGGTCCGTGCGTCGTCGATGAGCTCCGGCATCTGCAAGCCCATCAGCACGAACACGAGGGATTCAAGGACGAGGCCGAGGGTGTCCCACGTCTGGGCGTCGGAGATGCGTATCGACGGCCCAGCACCCCCACCGCCTTCCGCGCCACCACGAGGCCGGCGACGACGGTGCTGACCAACCCCGATGCCCCGATCACCTCGGCCGGGAGGAATGCCGCAAACGGGATCGCCAGTGACAGCACCGTGTTCGATGTCGGATGGTGGACATGCCGGCGCATGAACATCGCCAACTGGCCGACCAAAAAGCCCACGATCACCGCGCCGGCGACCGCCCACACGAAGTTGAGCAAGACCTCGCCGGCCGTCACCTTCGTGCGCGCCGCCAGCAACGCCGTACCGAGAGTGACCAGGGCAGACGCATCGTTGATCAGGCCTTCGCCGTCCAGAATCGCGATAATGCGCCGGTTGACCCCCGCCTTTTTCACAATGCCCACAGCCACCGCGTCCGACGGACTGACCACCGCGCCCACCGCGATGGCGATCGGCAGCGGAATAGCGGGAACCAGCAGGTGAATCACCCAGCCCACCGACACCGCCGTGAGCACCACCAGCACCACAGCAAGCAGGAAAATCGAGGAGAAATTCCGCCGGAAATCGTGCACCGGCATCCGCATCGCTGTCGCGAACAGCAACGGCGGCAGGATCAGCTGCAAAATGATCTCCGGGTCGACGACCACGTCCGGCACTTGCGGCAAGAACGCCACCGCCGCACTGAGCACCAGAAGCAGCACCGGCGCAACCACGCCGATGCGCTCCCCCAGCGGCTCGGCAAGCGCGATGACCGCGAGCATGATCACGATAAGCAGGATGAAAAACGTTACGGAAATAGAGTGTAAACCCGCATACACAAAACGCCCCGCCAACCAGCTGCAGGTGAGCTGGAAAGGCCGGGGCGTTGAATGGGGCGTGTTGTGATGCGCCTACGTGTTTACGCCTGTAGGCGGAAAGGGCTTATTTCTTTTCGCCCTGATCCACGAGATCGGTGGTGTTCTGCGCGATGCGGACCACGGACACCAGCACCTCGAGCATCACACGCGAGATGACGATTTGGAACAGCGCCCACAGGGTGCCGAAGATCAGCCAACCGAAGAGCATCAGAAGGCCGACGCCCGCACTCTCGCCGAAGCCGCTGAAGGCCACGATCAGGCCACCGAGCCACATCAGAGCCGCGAATACGATGTAGATGATGTAGAGCACCTTGACAAAGTCAATGGTGATGAAGTTGCGGAAGGAGAAGTCGAACAGCGCGTTGAAGAAGCCGTTCTTCTTGCCCGCAACCGGAGCATCCTGCGGGAAAGCGCCGAAGCCCTGGTTCTGGCCCTGGCCGAACTGTGCACCCTGCGCACCCGGTGCCTGCTGGCCGTACTGCGTGCCCTGTGCACCCGGTGCCTGCTGGCCGTACTGCTGCTGGCCGTACTGGTCGCCATAGGCAGCCTGCTGACCGGTCTGGCCGTAGGAGCCGAAGCCGGAAGCATCGTGGCTAGCGACGGTGCCCGAAGCGGAATCCGCGGTGTGCGCCCCGCCGGTGGCGGAGTTCGTGTCGTTGGTGGAGGCGCCGGAGCCGAAGCCGCCTGCGCCGTAGGAGCCCTGGGCACCGGAGCCGAAGCCGCCGGCACCGTAGGAGCCCTGGGCGCCGGTGTTCTGAGCGCCGAAGGAGGTGGTGCTGTCAGATGCGCCGGCACCGGTGGAGCCCGCGCCGTAGGAACCGAAGGTGTCGGACGATCCGTAGGAGCCGGAGTGCGCACCGGTGGAGTGGTCGGAGCCCGACGGGTTGGACGGGTTCAGGCCGCCCTCCGGGTTAGAGGAGTTCTCAGGGTTGTACGGAGTAGACATGTGCAATCCTTTGCTAATTTACGCGGTCAGACTCTACGTAGTCTACGGTTCTCGCCGGATAATCGCTCGTCTTATCGGTATTGTTGGTCGCTTGTGCGCTCTAAAGCGCTGCAAACACGTCATTTTTCTATTTCTCAAAAGAATATGAGGGAGCAGCTTTGAACCCCCGACGCGTCTCGCGCACGAGCTTCCGCCCCTGGAAAACTAAAGACATTCCTGTGGAGAGTTTCCATGACGAAACCCACGAGCAGCTGAGTCGAAAGGTTACTGACGATGGCCGCCCCACTATTTCACAGGGTCCACCATCAGCAAGCGTTACACCACACTAAGGGACGCAACCCAGGCCCGGGTTGGGTGGACGATGGTATACCGAAAGCTGAGGTGGCCCGCCGACTCAGGATCGGGCGGACCACATTGTATAAATACCTCGCAGGAAGCTCTGGATAAACACCCTCTCCTAGCGACTGCTCCTACTCCCGCGCTTCGCTGAGGCCATCCGCAATACTGCGCCACAGAGAACTAATGATGACTGCGGTAATTAAGTAACCGCTGACCGCATAATTGAAAAGGCCGCTACACATCTCATCGCTAAGTATGTCGTAGATCAGAAAAACGGGTGCTAGTAAAACCATCACGACTAAGAAACGGTATGGAGAAAGCACCTTCCGCTTAGCTGAAAGGTGGACTAGGTACCCGATTGTCATGATGCATAAGGAGATGAACAGCGCGACCACTGCACCAAAAACCACATAGATCATGTTTCTCTCTGAATTCTTTCAGGGGGTGGCCACAACATCCGTTGCGTTCGATCTAATTCCGGAAACTCGGTTCCCTGTGATGCCTGAATGGGATCCGGCTGATGCTCACTCAGCGAACTTCGAGCTCTCAATGAAAACTACTCCCCACTAGTCGGTAACTGATTTTCTCAGTCCAACTAAAGGGGAGCAGTTCATTCCCTGCCTGGGGCTCTCGCGCATTAAACCGCACCAGCAGCGACGATCGGCAGCCGGACGCCGCTTTAGGCGTGCTTAGCCTCGACGCGGCTGATGGCCTCCTCGGCGACCATTTCCTGGATGCCCATGTCCAGCTCGGAGGTGAAGCCGACGCAGGAGCAGTTGATCTCGCCGAGGACGTAGGTGTCTTCGCCGGTCTCATCGTCGTCGGCGAGCATGAAGTCCGCGGTCCAGATCAGCGGGATGTTGTCGCCGCCGAGGTTCTCGGCGATGACCGGGCGGGCCTCAGCGAACATGTCGACGAGCTCCTGCCACTCCTCCGGCTTGTTGTAGGTGTACTTGGCGCCGGAGAACAGGGTCGCGGAGAATGCGTCGCCACCCTCGGCCGGCTTCTTGTGCACGACGAAGACCGGGTGCGGGCCGACGAGGAGGATGCGGATCTCACCCTCTACGATGCGCGGCATGAAGCGCATGTCCACGAGCATGCCGTTGTCGCCGATGATGTACTGGTCGCAGAAATCCATGAACTCGCCCAGCTCGCGGTCCTCGGTGTGGTTGTCCACGGCCTCGGTGCACTTCAGCTTGGTGTCTAGCGGCAGGGCGCTGCCCGGCTCGACGGACTCGGCGAGGGACTCGTCGGCAAGGCGGACGCGCCAGATGCCGGAGCCGGTGGAGCCGCGGTTCTGCTTCAGCACGCGCTCACCGTAAGACAGAGAGGTCGGGAAGGTGTCGTGGAAGGACTCGACATCGTAGTAGGCGGCGGTGTCTTCCGGAACAAGGTCGGTCTTGTTCAGCTTGACCAGGGCATCCTTTGCGCCGTAGGAGACCATTTCCTCCGGGGTGGACATGCCCACCAGGCCGGCCTCGGAAAGGCGGGTGAGCAGGTCGAAGTAGCCCTTCTCGCCGCCCGGGATATTGCCCGGGTTGACGCGGGAGATGTAGGCGTCGAAGTTCTCGGAGACGTACTTGAACAGATCGTCGGCCCACTCGGGACGGAAATAGACGACCTCGGCGTTCCAGCCCTTTTCCTTGATGGCGTTGACGATGGGCATGGTGTCCTTGCGGTGCCCGTCGAAGTACTTGTCGGAACCGCCTTCAACCTCGAAGACGACGATTGCCTTGTGCACGGTGAATCCCCTTTAGATCAGTGCTTTCAATGCGGGAGGAACGCTCATTCCAATCCCGAGAGTTCCCTTTATCAGACTAGGGGCTTTCTCACCCTCGTGCCGGGCAAGTGAAATGGATAGTAATTAAGCTCACAAACACGAAATCTCACAGTGCCTTCCCGACCGTGAGGGGTTCGCAGGTAGTGTGGCAGGTGATTGGCTGCACGGGGTTGTGCAGCCTGCTTTTGCCATCGTTTTGTCCATTGTCCTAACACCACGTTCGCAGAGGTTAATCATGGGAATTCCCGCAGATCCGTTCCCGCAGTTCCAGGATTTCGCGCACCCGGAAAAATTCGTGTCGGCTTCGTGGCTGTCCGCCCGTCTCGGCGTTGATGGTTTGCGCGTGGTGGAATCCGACGAAGACGCATTCTTGTACGACATCGGCCACATCCCGGGCGCGGTGCGCATTGATTGGCACAAGGACCTCAACGACGAGGTCGTGCGTGATTTCATCGATGGTAAGGCGTTCGCGGAGTTGATGAACGCGCGCGGTATCGGCCGTGACGACACGGTGGTCATTTACGGCGACCACAACAATTGGTGGGCGGCCTACACGGCGTGGGTGTTCGAGCTTTTCGGCCACCCGGACGTGCGCATTCTCGACGGCGGCCGCGACGCCTGGATGGGCGAGGAGCGCGACACTTCCTTCGCAGTTCCGGAGTACCCGTCGCAGGATTACCCGGTTGTTGAGCGCACGGATAAGCCGTGGCGCACATTCGTCGACGAGGTGCGCGACCGCGACGAGAAGAGCTTGCTTATCGACGTCCGCGGGCCCGAATTCTTCTCCGGCTCCGAGACCGATCTGGAAGCGGACCGCCTGCGCGTCTCCCCTGTTCTGCGCCACGGCCACATTCCGGGTGCGGTGAACCATCCCTGGGGTGATGCGGTGCACCCCAACGGCCGGGTGAAGGACCGCGCGGCAATCGCCGCCTCGTACGGTGAAATTTCGTCCGATGCACCGGTGATCACATATTCCGGCAACGGCCAGTCCGCCGCCCACACGTGGTACATCCTCCGCCACGTGCTCGGTCTGGAAAAAGTCTCCCTTTACGACGGTTCTTGGTACGAGTGGGGAAACATGGTCCGCATGCCGATCGATAAGAACTAACGGAGCCCTTCACGGCACGTCCAGCTCGAGGTTTCCTGCACGCCCGCAGCGGTGTTCTTCCCTGCCGCGGGTGTGCAGTGTTCTACCCTTGTGTGAGCATGTGCCCGTAGGATCACCGGCTTGGCGGTGTTCAGGCCACCGTCTTGTATTGCATTGCCCACCGACAGGAAGCGTTGTTCAGAGTGTTGTCACCCTTGACTATTTCCAAGGTTCTCATCGCCAACCGCGGCGAGATCGCCGTGCGCGTCATCCGCGCCGCGAAGGACGCCGGCATTGCGTCGGTAGCCGTCTACGCCGAGCCGGACACGGACAGCCCGTTCGTAGAGCTCGCCGACGAGGCTTTCGCTCTCGGCGGCAATACCGCGGCTGATTCGTACCTGAACTTCGACAAGATCATCGAGGCCGCAAAGGCGTCTGGTGCCGACGCGATCCACCCGGGTTACGGCTTCCTGTCGGAGAACGCCGACTTCGCCCGCCGCGTCATCGACGAGGGGCTGACCTGGATCGGCCCGTCGCCGGAGGCCATCGCGTTGCTGGGCGACAAGGTGGAGGCCCGCCGCATCGCGGAGAAGGTCGATGCGCCGATGGCGCCGGGCACCAAGGAACCTGTCAGCACCGCCGACGAGGTTGTGGCATTCGCAGACGAACACGGCCTTCCCGTGGCTATTAAGGCCGCGTACGGCGGTGGCGGACGCGGCATGAAGGTCGCCCACACGCGCGAGGAGATCCCGGAGCTTTTCGAGTCCGCTACCCGCGAGGCTGTCACGGCATTCGGCCGGGGCGAGTGCTTCGTCGAGCGTTACCTGGACCGCGCCCGCCACGTGGAGGCGCAGGTGCTTGCCGACGTCCACGGCAACGCCATCGTCGCCGGCACGCGCGACTGCACCCTGCAGCGCCGCTTCCAGAAGCTGGTGGAAGAAGCCCCTGCCCCGTTCTTGACTGATGCTCAGCGCGAGGCCATCCACTCCTCCGCCAAGGCCATTGTGAAGGAGGCCGGCTACTACGGCGCCGGCACCGTCGAGTACCTGGTCAGCCCTGCTGATGAGCAGCACCCGGAGGGCATCATCTCCTTCCTGGAGGTCAACACCCGCCTGCAGGTCGAACACCCCGTGACCGAGGAGACCGCCGGCATCGACCTGGTCCGCGAACAGTTCCGGATCGCATCCGGCCTGCCCCTGCGCCTGACTGAGGATCCGGCTCCGCGCGGCCACGCCATCGAGTTCCGCATCAACGGCGAGGACCCGGGCATGAACTTCATGCCGGCCCCAGGCACCATTTCCCGCTACATCGAGCCCTCCGGCACCGGTGTGCGTGTGGACAGCGGCGTCCGCACCGGCAATGTCATCGGAGGCCAGTTCGACTCCATGCTGGCCAAGCTGATCGTCACCGGCGAGACCCGCGACGAGGCTATTCAGCGCGCCCGGCGCGCCCTCGACGAGTACGTCGTCGAAGGTCTGCCCACCGTGATCCCCTTCCACCAGGCGGTGCTGAAGGACCCGGCGTTCGTGGGCGACGAGAACGGCTTCAGCGTCTACACCCGCTGGATCGAGGAGGAGTTCAGCGCTGATATCCCGCCCTACCAGGAAGACGAGGAAGAGGGCGAGGAACCGGGCACCAAGCGCACGTACGCCGTGGAAATTGACGGTCGCCGCATCGAGGTGGCGCTTCCGGCTTCCCTCGTCATCGGCAACGGCGGCAAGCGCAAGTCCAAGAAGCGCCGCTCCTCCGGTGCCGCCCTGTCCGGCGATGCGGTTCCCGCCCCGATGCAGGGCACCGTAGTCAAGGTCAATGTCGCCGAGGGCGACACTGTCAACGAGGGCGATATTCTCCTCGTCCTCGAGGCGATGAAGATGGAAAACCCCGTCAAGGCGCACAAGTCCGGCACCGTGAAGGGGCTTGCTGTGGAGCAGGGCGATCAGGTGAACAAGACCGCCGTGCTCCTGGAGATCCGCTAACTACTGGTTGGCGTACGGGTCGCACCGCTCCCCGGGGGAAGGCCGGGGTTCCTCCCCCGGGGTTTCCTTATGCCCAGCCAGCCGGGACGAGCCCCAGCAGCGAGAAAATCGAGTAGATGAACGCCGCCACGTAGACGATGATGATGAGCGCCTGGATGACGGTGTTGTCTACTCCGCGCACCTGCCAGACCGGAGTCTGGTCCCCGTTCGCCCGGGCGCGACGCAGCAGCAACACGGGAACGACCGACATGATGGCGCCGGCAAAACCGCCGGCATAAGTCAGCGCAGAGACGAAGCCGCCAAGGCCCGCCACGGCGATCACGAGAGGCGGAAGCACCGTCAGTCCAGTTGCGGCGAGACGCTGCCACCCGTGTTCCGGCCAGTGGAAGATGTCCAGCACGTTGCGCATCGCAGTGAAGCCGATGGCCAAGAAGGACGTGAACATGGCCAGCAGCGCGAACAAGTTGGCCATGTAGTAAGCCGCAGTCCCGAGTTTCTCGCCCCAGGCGATGGTGACCACCTCAGTCACCTCGGTGCCCAGCAGGCCGAGCGCCGCGAACGGCACAGCCGCGAGGGTGAACGCGGTGATGCACATGCCCGCGATGATCGCTTTCGGCAGCATCTCCGGCTTGGTGGCGGCCATGCCGCGCGCCATCTCCGGCACCACGTACTGGGCCAGGAATGTGAACACGGCCAGATTCATGATCGGGATGATGAAGTAGGGCTTGAGCACCCAAAGGTTCGAGGGTTCAATGCCGGGACCGGCGATTGTCCACACCACCAGCGTGAAGATGATGATCGCCATGCCGCTGGTGATCAGCCCCTCCACCTTGCCTGTGGCCTGCAGGCCCTTCCACATGATGAAGGCACCCAGGGCATAGAAGATCAAGGTGCCCACCAAGGAAGGCAGGTTGAACAGGTTGTGCATGAGATTGCCGGAGCCGGACGCGTACGCGATCAATGCGCCGACGCTGTTGACCATGATCGCGGTGAAGACGAGGAAGCGGCCGGTCTGGCCCAGGTATTTCTCCGCCAAGCCGGACAACTGGAGCGGCTCCTTTGTCCGGAGGGAGACTTCCGCGACGTAGAGCATGGAAATAGTGGTCAGGGTGCCTGCGATCGCGAGCGCCACCACTAGAGCAAGGAAACCACCGTTGCGGGCCGCGTACGGCAGGGAGAGAATTCCGGCGCCAATGTTGGTGCCGAAGATCAGGGCTACGCCCTGCCAGAAACCGAGGGCGTGGCCCGCTTCATCGGAACGGGCAGATTCGTCGTCGCGCAACGGCGCGTGCACGGAAGTGGTTGATGACATAGCGAGAATGTAGCAACAACTTGACCGGGGTCACACTTGAGGCCCCATGTGCCCCAGGTGTCACCCCGGTCCGTGCGGCGTCAGCTGCGCGGAACGCGCTGGTTCTACTGGTTGGCGTACGGGTCACGGACGCCGATGTACTGGACATCGGTGTACTCGTCGATGCCCTCGGCACCGCCCTCACGGCCGAGGCCGGAGTGCTTCACGCCGCCGAACGGGACGGCCGCGTTGGAGACGACACCGGCGTTGAAGCCGACGATGCCGAAGTCCAGGCCGTCGGCCAGGCGCCACATGCGGTCCGAGTTCTCGGAGAAGATGTAGGAGGCCAGGCCGTACTCAGTGGAGTTAGCCAGCTCGATCGCCTCGGCCTCGTCGGAGAACTCGTAGATGGAGGCGACGGGGCCGAAGATCTCCTCGCGGAAGATGCGGGAATCGGTGCTTGCTCCGCGCAGGACGGTCGGCTGGAAGAAGAAGCCATCGCCGTCGATTGCCTCGCCGCCGGTGAGGACCTCAGCACCGTTCTGCTTCGCGTCCTCGACCAGGCTGGCGACGTTCTTGCGCGCCTTCTCCTCGATCAGCGGGCCGACGTTGACGCCCT
Source organism: Corynebacterium sp. p3-SID1145 (assembly GCA_025144245.1). Taxonomy (GTDB): domain Bacteria; phylum Actinomycetota; class Actinomycetes; order Mycobacteriales; family Mycobacteriaceae; genus Corynebacterium. The sequence continues at coordinate 99,528 of JALXXC010000003.1, forward strand.
CGTCGAGGCCGTTGCCGACGGTGAGGGCCTCCATGGCCTCGACGAGCTTCGCGGTGAACTCGTCGGCGACGTCCTTGTGCACCAGGAAGCGGTTGGCCGCGGTGCAGGCCTCACCGATATTGCGCATCTTGGCGGCCATGGCCCCTGCGATCGCCTGCTCGATGTCGGCGTCCTCGAAGACGATGAACGGGGCGTTGCCGCCGAGCTCCATCGAGGTGCGCAGAACGCCGTCGGCGGCCTGCTTCATGAGGATCTTGCCCACGGCGGTCGAACCGGTGAAGGATACCTTGCGCAGGCGCGGGTCTGCGATGAGCGGCTCGGAGATCGCAGCCGGGTCGGTGCCGCAGACGACGTTGAGGACGCCGGCCGGCAGGCCAGCCTCGACCATGGTCTGGACGAAATACTGGGCGGTCAGCGGGGTCAGCTCCGCCGGCTTGAGCACCATCGTGCAGCCAGCGGCCACTGCCGGAGCGACCTTGCGGGTGGCCATGGCCAGCGGGAAGTTCCACGGGGTGATCAGCAGGCACGGGCCGACCGGCTTGCGGCGGGTGACCATACGGATGCCGCCCTCCGGCACCTCCTGGGTGCTGCCGTACTGGCGGACGGTCTCCTCGGCGAACCACCGCAGGTACTCGGCACCGTACTTGACCTCGCCGCGCGCCTCTGCCAGCGGCTTGCCCATTTCCAGGGTCATGAGGGCGGCGAATTCCTCGGTGCGCTCGGTGACCAACTCGTATGCGCGGCGTAGGATCTCGCTGCGCTCGCGGGCCGGGGTACGTGCCCAGTCCTTCTGAACCTTCACTGCGGCGTCGAGAGCCGCGACTGCATCGTCGCTATTCGCGGACTGGAACGTGGCTAGCACCTCGCCGGTGGCCGGGTTCTGCACCTCGAAGGTCTCGCCGCTGGATGCGTCGCGCCATTCACCGCCGATGAACAGCCCGGTGGGCAGGGACTTAAGCAGATTGCCGGTGTCGACGCTGCCGTTGGAATCAGCCATGATCATGCCTTTCGTGGTTTGTTTCTCGTTGATATTCAACCGGCTGGTTCACGCCAGCCTCCTCTTGGAACAACGCTATACCGCCGCAGGCTACTCAGACAGCGCCGGCTGCACGCCCCCGTTTTGGGGCATTGAAAACATGGTCGCTGTGTGCTATCAATCCGGCCGGGACGTGCTGAGCAGCACGAGAATCTCGGCGCGCCCGAGCGGGTCGCCCAGCGGCAGCCCGTAGCGCCGTTCGGCGCGGTCGATGCGCGCTTTCAGCGTGTGCCGGTGCACACCCAGGGACTCGGCGGCAGCGCGGATCTCGCAGCCGTGCACCAGGTAGGCCTGCACGGCCTCAAGGAGGGCCGGGTCGTCGTCGGCAAGCGGTGCGAGCACCTCCTTGTAGCGGCGTGAGAGGGCGAGTTGAACCCCGGCGTCCTCCGCCCAGTCGAGGCGGCGCGGAAGGTACTCATCGACCGTGCCGGGCGGCAGCGACCGTGCCCGGTCGAGCAAGGCGTGGAGATCGTCGCGGCCCAGTTCCCGCCACGGTTGCCGCTGGCCGGAAAGGATCCTCAGGCGCGCCCCGAACCCGCCGAAAAGATCGGCGGCCGTCGCCTCCGTGACCACCCGGCGGGACAGGAAAACGAAGCCGTCGGGGGCGAGACGCACGTGGGCGAGGGGGTTTTGGCGCAGGTTGAGTCCTTCGTCGAGACGCGAAAGCGCGCGGGTGGACGCCGCCTTATTCGCAGCGGCGATCGCGACGGGAACGACTGCGCCGTCAGCGTCCGCGACACGGTCGAGTAGCCGCGCCGCCCCCGGTGATGCCTCCGGCCCCTCGAGGAACATCTCGAGGGCCGAGCCGTGCAGCTGTGTCTCCGCACTGCGTAGCGCCAGCGGGTCGCGCAGCACGATCTCCGCCAACCCCACGAAATGCTTCACCGCACTGCGCGCGAGCGGCGGCAACGGGTGCGGGGAGTCCACAACCGCGACGAAGTACTTCCCGCCCATGGCCCGCATGCGCTGCACGATCATGGTGCGGTTCTCCGCCCGGTAGGCGCGGCTGCGTCCGTTGTCGGCGACGGCTAGGCGCAGGGCTTTCAACGCGCGCTCGGTGGGCTTCGCGGGTGCCGAGGAAATGACTCGGCCGGTGTTGTCGCCGATCAGCACATCGGCCCCCACTGCGGTCCTGGTGCGCCCGACGAGCGCATCGACACCGCCGTTCCACGCGGCGCGGTTCAGCCCTTCCGCCGCTTCGAGGATCTCGTTGGCGGCCACCGCCTGGAGCCGCGCGTGCTCCTCCCCCACCACCTTGGAGATCAGGGCGAACGCGGTGGCGCGCGGCACCTCGAAGAGCGGCAGTTCCGCGTCGGCGCACGCCTGGACAAGCGTGCCGGGAATCTCGGCGTGCTGGAGGCCGGTGCCGAAGCCGAGCGCGGCCACGCCGGCTTCCTTCAGACGGTCGACGTAGGCGGCGACGCCCTGCCGGTCACCGGGGTGAACACGCAGGCCGAGGGTGAGGATAATGGAGAACGGCCGGAAGAACTCCGCTGTCTCCACGATCTCGCTTGCCTGGACAGACTCGAATTTTCCTCGCCGCAGCTCACCCACGGGAGACAGATTCAGGGCCCTGATCCCGAAGAGCCACCTGAGATCCAACAGCTCAACTGTGGTGTCGAGCGCAGGCTGACTGCCGCTGGCGTCGTCAAGCGCATTCTTGCCCATAGACACAGTGTATAAGTTCAGCCGACAACATGGACACAGTGTCGGTTGCTTAAGGGGTGGGAGGGCGACGGATACTACAGCCATGAACTTCTGCCCCTCCGGGCAGATTTCCGCAACGAATTGGATTGGAAAGGAACCCGCACCATGCAGGATCTCGAGTACCGCCTCCCCCAGGTCCGTCGAATCGACACCGAGCTGCCTGGACCGAAGAGCGCCGAGCTGGATAAGCGCCGCGCAGCCAGTGTCGCCTCCGCCATGAGCCCGGGGCTGCCGGGCTACATCGTCGACGCTGACGGTGGTGTGCTCGTGGATGCCGACGGCAACTCCTTCGTCGACTTCGCCTCCGGTATTGCCGTGACCTCCGTGGGCGCGTCCAACAAGCGCGTCGTCGAGGCCGTGTCCGAGGCCGCCAGCCACTTCACCCACACCTGCTTCATGGTCAGCCCGTACGAGAGCTACCTGCAGGTTGCGGAGCTGCTCAACGAGCTCACCCCAGGCGACTTCGAAAAGCGCACCGTCCTGCTCAACTCCGGCGCAGAGGCAGTGGAGAACGCCGTGAAGATCGCGCGCTCCCACACCCGTAAGACCGGCGTGGCCGTCTTCGACTACGCGTACCACGGCCGCACCAACCTGACCATGGCCATGACCGCGAAGAACAAGCCGTACAAGTCCACTTTCGGCCCGTTCGCCAGCGAGGTGCACCGCGCGCCGATGTCCTACCCGCTGCGCGACGGCCTGAAGGGGCCGGAGGCCGCCGAGCGCACCATCCGCTTCCTCGAGCAGAACGTCGGCGCCGAGAACCTCGCCTGCGTGGTCATCGAGCCGATCCAGGGCGAGGGCGGCTTCATCGAGCCGGCCGAGGGCTTCCTGCCCGCCATTGTCGACTGGTGCCGCGAAAACAACGTCGTCTTCATCGCCGACGAGATCCAGGCCGGTTTCTGCCGCTCCGGCGAGTGGTTCGCCTCCAGCTTCGACGGCATTGAGCCGGACCTGATCACCACTGCCAAGGGCATCGCTGGCGGCATGCCGCTGTCCGCCGTCACCGGCCGCGCAGAGATCATGAACGCCCCGATGGCCGGCGGCCTGGGCGGCACCTACGGCGGCAACCCGGTGGCCTGCGCCGCCGCTATCGCCGCCATCGAGGAGATGAAGGAGCACAACCTTGCGCTGCGCGCCAAGGAGATCGCCAACATCATCCACGAGGAGCTCGACCCGCTGACCGAGATGGACGAGATCGCCGAGATCCGCGGCCGCGGCGCCATGATCGCCGTCGAGCTGGTGACCAAGGACGGCAAGCCGAACGCCGAGCTCACCGCCAAGGTCGCCGCCGAGTGCAAGGCCGCCGGCGTGCTCATCCTCACCTGCGGCCTCGACGGCAACGTCGTGCGTCTCCTGCCGTCGCTGACCATCCCGGAGGAGCTGCTCCGCGACGGTCTGCGCGTCATGGCTGAGGCAGTGCGCAACAACGCCTAAGGGCCGCTAGCTGGACGGGGCGCCGGTAATCCCGTCCAGCAATTCACTGAGACCGGCCGCGAAGGCCTGGTCCGCATAAGGGTTAGCGTCACGCTGACCCTTTTTTGCTGCGCGGACGCGCATCGCATCGGCGGCGGCCCGAAGCGCGGTGTGCTCCGGGGCGATCGCCGCCGGATCGAAGAGGTCCGCCGGCGCTGTCGCGTCCCAGGCGGAGCCGTAGATGAAGGATTCGAGCGCAATGATGCGCTCCATCACCTGCTCCTGCGGGCACCCGGCGGCGGCGACAGTGCGGGCGACGACCTCGTACATCTCCTGGGCCCGCGGGGAGTCGCCGATCGGCTGCAGGGCGATCACCGGGATCAGCGGGGTGTGGACGGCGAAGACATCGCGGTAGGACCGTGCCCAGGCTTCGAGCGCCTCCCGGTACCCGCCGCCGGAGGAGATGGCGCGGTTCAGGGGCGCGACGTCGACAAGCTGCATGACCGCGTCCTGGAGCAAATACAACAGCTCTTCCTTGCCTGCGATGTGGTTGTACAACGCGCTGGGCGCCACACCGAGTTCGCGGGCCACCGCGGCCATCGTCAACGCCTGGTAGCCCCGATTGGAGGCAATAGTTAGCGCCGCAAAACCTATTTTTTCGCGGCTGACCAGCGATTCAGTAGGGCGACCACGTTCTTTACCCATGTGACCCTTTCTTCAAACGGCGATGGACTGTACGCTGAATCACACCATTAATGAATGGCGTTCATTACTCACGACGGCCGGGTCCATCCGGCCTCAAGTTCAGGAGCAGAAGCATGAATACTAGCGCACCCCACACCGAAATCGAGCGCGATGTCGTCGTCGTCGGCGCTGGCCCTGCAGGCCTGATGGCCGCACGCACCCTGGCCAAGGCCGGCAAGTCCGTCGCCGTCCTCGAGGCCCGCGACCGCGTCGGCGGCCGCACCTGGAACGGCCGCGTGCGCGATGAGAAGGGCGTGGACCACTTCGTCGAGCTCGGCGGCCAGTGGATCTCCCCGGACCAGACCCGCCTCATCGAGCTTGTCGACGAACTCGGCCTGACCACCTTCCAGCGCTACCGCGAGGGTAAGTCCATCTACCTCTCCCCCAACGGTGAGCGCCACGAGTACGAAGGCCCCGTCTTCCCCGCCGCGGACAGCACCCAGGCGGAAATGGACAAGCTGATCAAGATTCTCGACGACCTGGCAGCCGAGATCGGCGCCAAGGAGCCGTGGGCGCATCCGAAGGCCGCGGAGCTCGACTCCATCTCCTTCCGCCACTGGCTCGAGCAGCAGTCCGACGATGTCGAGGCCATCGACAACGTGTCCATCTACGTCGCTTCCGGCATGCTGACCAAGCCGTCCTTCACCTTCTCCGCCCTGCAAGCGGTCCTCATGGCCGCTTCCGCCGGCTCCTTCTCTAACCTCGTGGACGAGGACTTCATCCTCGACCGCCGCGTCGAGGGCGGCATGATGTCCGTCTCCGAGACTCTCGCCGCCGAGCTCGGCGACGATGTCTTCCTGGGCACCCCAGTCCGCGAGATCCAGTGGGCGCAGCCGGATCCGTCCACCGAGGACAGCCTGAACAACGTCAAGCCGGACGTGCGCAACGGCATCCCCGACAACGGCAAGCCGGGCGACGTCACCGTCGTCTCCGACCAGGTGACCGTCCACGCCAGGAATGTCGTCGTCGCTGTTCCGCCGAACCTGTACAACCGCATCTCCTACGTGCCGCCGATGCCGCGTGACCTGCACATCGCGCACCAGCACATCTCCATGGGCCTGGTGATCAAGGTCCACGCCATTTACGAGACCCCGTTCTGGCGCGAGAAGGGCCTGTCCGGCACCGGCTTCGGCGGCGGCCGCCTGGTCCAGGAGGTCTACGACAACACCAACCGCGGCCAGAACATCGCCGGCGGCGCCGCTGGCGAGGAAGACACCTACGGCACGCTCGTTGGCTTCGTCTCCGACGTCTACGCCGAGGAAATGTGGCACCTTCCGGAGGAGGAGCGCAAGCAGCGCATCCTGTCCGCCATGGCCGAGTACCTGGGCCCGGAGACCATGGAGCCGATCGCGTTCTACCTCTCCGACATGGCTGCCGAGGAGTGGACCCGCGGCGCTTATGCCACCAGCTACGACCTGGGCGGCCTGTCCCGCTGGGGCCACCTGCAGAACCTCCCGGTCGGCCCGATCCACTTCGCGTGCTCCGACATCGCCGACGAGGGCTACCAGCACGTCGACGGCGCCATCCGCCAGGGCGAGCGCGCCGCCAACGCCATCCTCGGCAACGACTAGAACACCAATTAGAACGGGGTGATAATGAACCAACCGCCGCAGACCTCCGCAAGCAGAGGCCCGTCGAGAATTCTCGTCGGATACCTCGCCACACCATCCGGCACCGACGCACTCAACCTGGGCATCGCCCTGGCCCGCAGTTGGAACGCCGAGCTGGAAATCGCCATGGTGGTTCCCCACTCGGAGAACTACTCGGGCGCCTACCCGCGCGTCACCGCACACGAAACGGTGATCAGCCGGCAGCTCAGCGCATGGCTCGAGGACGCCCTCGACCGCGTGCCGGACGACGTCACTGCCACCGGCCGGGTTGTTTCGGGAGCGCACGCCGCCAATTCCTTGCACGCGACAGCCGTGGAACTGGGGTGCGACGCGATCGTCCTGGGCACCCGGGGCGGCGGTCTGCTCCGCCGGTTCAGCATCGGGTCGTCGGCGAATGCCCTGCTGCATTCGTCGTCCATTCCGATCGCCCTCGCCCCGCCACGCTACGAAGCGCCGGAGCACTTCAGCCGGATCTCCTGCATGTTCGGCACCCTGGCCGGCTCCCGCCCGCTGATCGACACAGCGCTGCGCATCGCGAAGCACACGGAAAGCGAGCTGCGCCTCATCTCCTTCCTCACGGAGGAGGACGCAGGCGCGATCACGCAGGAAGTCAACCACAAGGTGCTGGAGAACCTCGAAGCCAACGCCAACCACTACCTCGCGGAGCAGGCGCAGGAACTCGTCTTTGCGGGTTCCGCCACCACCGAGGTCGTTACCGGCAAGACCGTCGCGGAAGCGGCGACCGAGCTGGAGTGGCGTGACGACGAGATCCTCCTCGCCGGTTCCTCAAGGCTCGCGGCCGCCGGCCGCATCTTCATGGGCCCGCGCGCCGCGAAGGTGCTGCGCTCGCTGCCGATTCCACTTCTGATCACGCCGGTGCAGGACCAGAAGAATGATTCAGGGGAGGCCGCAAATGAGCAGACGTAAAAAGGTTGAAGACCTGGCGCATCAGCCGTCGCAAAGCGAAAAAGGCCTGGTCGCTGGGCGCGTGGGCCTGCTCGGTGCCGTGGTTATCGGCGTGAGCTGCATTGCCCCGTCCTACACCCTGACATCCGGTCTCGGCCCGACGATTTCGGAGGTCGGCGACCACGTGCCCGCCATCCTGCTGCTCGGGTTCTTCCCGATGCTGCTCGTCGCATTCGCCTACCGCGAGCTGAACAACCGCGTGCCGGACTCCGGTACCTCGTTCACCTGGGCGACCAAGGCGTTCGGGCCATGGATCGGCTGGATGGGCGGCTGGGGGCTGATCACGGCGACCATCCTGGTTCTGTCGAACCTGGCGGCCGTCGCCGTCGATTTCTTCTACATTCTGCTGGCGCAGCTCACCGGAAACGATTCCTTCGCGGAGCTGACCCGCAATTTGTGGGTGAATATCCCGACGACGATTCTGCTTCTCGCCATCGCGGCCTACATCTCTTACCGCGGCCTCGAATCCACCGAGAAGCTCCAGTACTTCCTTGTCGCCCTCCAGCTGTTCACCCTCGTGCTCTTCGGGTCGATGGCTCTGTGGAACGCCTACCACGGCGGCGGATACGATTTCCACCCGGTCGAGGCCGACTGGTTCAACCCGCTGACCATCGGAGACTTCTCCACCGTGGCCGCCGGCATCTCCCTGTCGATCTTCATGTTCTGGGGCTGGGACGTGACGCTGACCATGAACGAGGAGACCAAGGACCCGGAGAAGACCCCCGGTCGCGCAGCCACGCTGACCGTCCTGGTGGTCATCACCGTCTACATCCTCACCGCTGTCGCGATCGTGGCGTGGGCGGGCACCGGCGACACCGGTCTCGGCGCCGGGAACCCGGATAACCAGGAGTCTATCTTCGCCGCTCTGGCCGGCCCTGTCATGGGTCCGTGGGCGATCCTCATGTCCATCTCGGTGCTGGCGAGCTCCTTCGCTTCACTCCAGTCCACCATGGTCGGCCCCGCACGCACCCTGCTGGCGATGGGCTTCTACAAGGCCCTTCCCCCAGTCTTCGCGCACATCAGCCCGAAGTTCCACACCCCCGGCGTGGCCACCGTCGCCTCCGCCGTCGCGGCCGGCGGCTTCTATACCGTGACCAGGATCGCGTCGGAGAATGCCCTGTGGGACACAATCACCGCTCTGGGCTTGATGATCTGCTTCTACTACGGCATCACCGCATTCGCGTGCGTGTGGTTCTTCCGCAAGGAGATCACCCGCTCGGCCCGCGGATTCATCTTCCGCTTCCTGCTGCCGCTGATCGGCGGAACGATGCTGCTGGCGATGTTCTTCATCACCGCATTCGATTCCATCGACCCGTCTTACGGTTCGGGCTCCTCGATCTTCGGGTTGGGCACCGTCTTCGTGCTCGGCATGGGCATTCTGCTCCTCGGCGTGGTGCTCATGCTGTTCACCCGCCTGAAGCACCCAGAGTTCTTCCGCAACGAGACCCTTCCGCGGGTCACCGCGGACGACGAGGACGGCAGCGAGGTCCTGACCATCTAGCTAGCTGGCTGAGTCGCCTGCCAGCTGGCTGGCTGCCGTTCACAGGACCCGTACCTACACTGGCGGGCGCACAATGAAATCAACGAATCCTTATCCGAATCAACGCCTTCAAGGAGACGACATGGCTGACAAAGATATGTCCTACCGAGTAGAAAACCCGGCGACGGGAAAGGTCGTCGCGACCTACCCCACCGCCACCGATGACGAGATCCAGCAGGTTCTCGCCGCATCGGAGAAGGGCTTCAACGAGTGGTCCGCACTGGACATCGCCGAGCGCAAGAAGTACGTCCTGCGCATCGCGGAGCTTTTCGACGAGCGCCAGGACGAGCTCGTCGAGATCATCGGCCGCGAGATGGGCAAGTCCCGCCCCCACGCCATCGACGAGGTGGAGCTGTCCGCCAACATCTTCCGCTACTACGCGAAAAACGGCGAGGAGTTCGCCGCCGACCGCAAGATCGAGAGCTTCAACGGCGGCACCGCCGTCATCCGCCACCTGCCGCTCGGCGCGCTGGTGGGCATCATGCCGTGGAACTTCCCCTACTACCAGGTGGCACGCTTCGCGGCACCGAACTTGATGAACGGCAACACCATCATCCTCAAGCACGCTGAGATCTGCGCGGAATCCTCCGCCGCGATCCAGAAGATCATCGAGGATGCCGGTGTTCCGGCGGGCGTGTACCAGAACGTGTACGCCTCCCACGACCAGATCACCACCATGATCGAGGACCCGCGCGTGCAGGGTGTCTCCCTCACGGGTTCCGAGCGCGCGGGCGCCGCCGTCGGCGCGACCGCCGGCAAGAACCTGAAGAAGGCTGTGCTCGAGCTCGGCGGCAACGACCCGTACGTGCTGCTGGACACCGACGATGTGAAGGCCGCGGCCGAACTGGCCTGGGAGACCCGCATCTACAACATGGGCCAGGTCTGCAACGGCAACAAGCGCATGATCGTCATGGAGGACATCTACGACGAGTTCGTCGGCGAGCTGGTCGCACTCGCTGAGCAGGCGAAGCCGGGTACGCCCAATGAGGCCGGCGAGAACGGCATCTACGCCCCGCTGTCCTCCCGCGACGCCGCTGAGCGTCTCGATGAGCAGGTCACCCGCGCCGTCAAGGAGGGCGCGACCCTGCGCGCAGGCGGCGGCCTGGGCGAGAACGCCTACTACGCACCGGCAGTGCTGACCGACCTGGGCAAGGACAACTCCGTGTACAACGAGGAGCTCTTCGGCCCGATCGCCCTGGTGTTCAAGGTCTCCTCGGACGAGGAAGCCCTCGAGCTGGCCAACGACACCCAGTACGGCCTCGGCGGCGCAGTCTTTTCCCAGGACACCGAGCGTGCACGCAAGGTCGCCCGCCAGATCAACTCCGGCATGGCCAACGTGAACACCCCCGCCGGTGAAGGCGAGGAGATCCCCTTCGGCGGTGTGAAGCGCTCCGGCTTCGGCCGCGAGCTCGGCCCGCTGGGCATGGACGAGTTCGTGAACAAGCAGCTTTACTTCGAGGCATAGGGTACGGAAACGCCTGAGGAATCTGCCCCACCACTGCCCCCGGTTAACGCCGCTCCCGCGACGCGAACCGGGGGCAGTTTTCTTAAGAATCTACAGGTAGTGAGATTCCCATAACTCACGTCTATAAGTTGTGCGTTTCGTTACAATTGGTGTTCATGGAATTCAATCTCAAGCCCGCCACAGAATCGGACCGCACCTACATCCGCCGCCTGCACTACTTGGCGGATGTTTTCGGGGACGAGTCCAAGCCGCTTGGCTGTGGCCAGGAAAAGGTGAAGGCATTCGTCGACGATTGGTCCCCCGAGCACGACGGCGGCTGGATCGCCCACGACCAGGAACGGACTCCGGCCGGCGGCATCTGGCTGCGCTACTGGGAAGAAGGCGACACGACCAGTGAGGCCAACCTGGGCCCGGACGTCCCGGAGCTCATTCTCGCCGTCGAGGAGCGCTCCCACGGTTACGGCCTGAGCGCCGTGCTCCTGCACTCCGTGTGCGAGCTCGCCATCGACCAGGGCGCAAAGCGCATCGCGCTCGAGGTCATGCCGGAGAACAAGCGCGCACGCTACGTCTACGAGAAATTCGGCTTCGTCCCCACCGAGGCGAACCCGAACGTCATGTACCGCGACCTGGCCTAACCGCAGACCAGGCCGCGCGCCGCGCCCCAGAAACCTGCCGCCGCTCCCCGCATCCGGGGCGGCGGCTTTTCTGTGCCCGGCCATGCTGGATCCCACCGAACCACGCACCCTACATGTGGGGGAAACCGGACTTTAACGACAGAAATACCCCCGGGTCGGGGGTAGGCACACAGGCATTTCCGCAGGATTGTTCATGGGAAATTAACGCTACCCACGCTTTTAAGCACGCATTCTTTAAGATTGAGGAAACCTCCGACTCTGAAAGGTGTACGCATGAAACTTCACGCAACCCGACGGGCTGGCGCGGCATTGTGCGCCATCGCCCTGTCCACCACCGCTCTCGCAGCCTGCTCCAGCGATTCCGCCGATTCCAACGGCGGTTCCTCCGAGGGTGCTGGCGAGCGTGGCCCCATCACCTTCGCCATGGGCCGCAACGACACCGACAAGCTGACCCCGATCATCGACGCTTGGAACGAGCAGCACCCGGATGAGCAGGTCACCCTGAAGGAGCTCGCCGGTGAGGCGGACGACCAGCGCGACACCCTCGTGCAGTCCCTCCAGGCAGGCAACTCCGACTACGACGTGATGGCTCTCGACGTGGTCTGGACCGCGGACTTCGCCGCCAACCAGTGGCTCGAACCGCTCGAGGGCGACTTCGCCATCGACACCTCCAAGCTGCTGCAGTCCACCGTCGAATCTGCCACCTACAACGGCAAGCTCTACGCTCTGCCGCAGAACACCAACGGCCAGTTGCTCTTCCGCAACGTGGACAAGATCGATTCCAAGCCGGACACCTTCGAAGACATCAAGAATGCCTGCAAGTCCGTCGAGGGCGACTGCCTGACCACCCAGCTCAAGCAGTACGAGGGCCTGACCGTGAACGCCGTGGGCTTCATCAACGGCTGGGGCGGCACCGTCATCGACGATCAGGGCCAGCCGACTGTCGAGTCCGCTGAGGCGAAGGCCGGCCTTCAGGCGCTTGTCGACGCTTACGCGGATGGCACCATCGCCAAGAGCTCCACTGCGGCCACCGAGGAGGAGACCAACCTGGCCTTCACCGAGGGCAACACAGCCCTGGCCATCAACTGGCCGTACATGTACGCCAACGCCGTGGAGAAGGGCCTGAACTTCGAGGTCCAGCCGCTCGTCGGCGAGAAGGGAGTCGGCGTGTCCACGCTCGGCGGCTACAACAATGGCATCAACGTCAACTCCAAGCACAAGGCGACCGCCAAGGACTTCATCGAGTTCATCATCAGCGAGGACAACCAGCTCTCCTTCGCCAAGGCGTCCTTCCCGCCGGTGCTCTCCTCCATCTACGACAACGAGGAGCTGATCAAGGAGCAGCCGTACCTGCCGGCTCTGAAGGAGTCCCTGGAGAACGCGAAGCCGCGTCCGGTTTCCCCGTTCTACCCGGCGATCTCTAAGGCCGTCCAGGACAACGCTTATGCCGCACTGACCTCCGGCAAGAGCGTCGACGATGCCACCAAGGACATGTCTGCGGCGATCAAGCAGGCAGCCCAGTAACAACCACATACCGTCAGTGCCCACCCCCATCTCTGTGGGAGGGCACTGACACTACACGGCCGCAGCGGTTTGCACTCCGTCTGCGGCCATATTCATTATTAGGCTGCAAAGTGCGCTCAGAGCATTGGGCGCTGAGCGTTAGGAGAGTTCATGAGTACCGTCGTCAAGCGGCGTGATTCTGCGGGAGGGGCAAAGCCCGCAGCAAAGAAATCACGCTCCCGCAGCGATTCCGGCAAAGCGTACGCACTAGTCGCGCCCGCACTGATCGTGCTGGCCATCGTGATCGGCTACCCGATCGTGCGCGCGATCTGGTTGTCCTTCCAGGCGAACCGCCACCTCGACCCCGCCACCGGCGTGTTCGTCGAAGGCGGCTTCGCGGGGCTGGACAACTACCTGTACTGGGTCCAGAACCGCTGCATGAGCCCGACGGGCACTGTCGGCGAATGCCCGCCCGGCGTGCTGGCGACGGACTTCTGGCCCGCCCTCGGCATCACCTTGTTCTTCACGGTGGTCACGGTCTCGCTCGAGGCTGTTCTGGGCATGGTGATGGCCCTGATCATGAACCACCCCTCCCGCGTGCGTTCCCTCGTGCGCGCGGCGGTGCTGATTCCCTGGGCGATCCCGACTGCTGTGACCGCGAAACTGTGGCAGTTCATGTTCGCCCCCAACGGCATCGTGAACTCGCTGCTCGGGCAGAGCATCGCCTGGACCACGGACCCGTGGGCGGCGCGCATCGCCGTCATCATCGCGGATGTGTGGAAGACGACCCCGTTCGTCGCCCTGCTGATTCTCGCCGGCCTGCAGATGATCCCGAAGGATGTCTACGAAGCGGCCCGCGTGGACGGCGCATCGGCGTGGCAGAGCTTCACGCGCATCACTCTGCCGCTGGTGCGGCCCACGCTCATGGTGGCGATTCTCTTCCGCACCCTGGACGCCCTGCGCATGTACGACCTTCCGGTCATCATGATCTCCGGGTCCTCCAACTCCCCCACCGCCACGATCTCCCAGCTGGTGGTCGAAGACATGCGCCAGAACAACTTCAACTCCGCCTCCGCGCTGTCGACGTTGATCTTCCTGCTCATCTTCGCCGTCGCCTTCCTCATGGTCCGCTTCGGCGGCGCAGATGTCGGCGGTGAAGACACGCAGAGCAGAAGAGAAAAACGCGCCGCGAAACGGCGGGCGAAGAACAAGGAGAAAGCCACCGCTGACGCGGCGGTAACGGAGGCAGCACGATGAAGAAGAACCTCGGAAAAATCGGCCACGTCCTCGGAGTGATCTTCATTCTCGTGTGGGGGCTGGCACCGTTCTACTGGATGCTCGTCACCGCACTGCGCGATAAGGGCCACACCTTCGACACCACCCCGTGGCCCACGCACGTCACCCTGGAGAATTTCCGCGACGCGCTGGCCACCGACAAGGGCAACGACTTCCTGGGGGCGATCGGAAACTCACTGATCATCTCCCTGATCACCACCGCGCTCGCCGTCATGGTGGGCATCTTCACCGGCTACGCGCTTGCACGCCTGAATTTCAAAGGCAAGGGTATTGTCACCGGCATCATCCTGGCCGCGTCGATGTTCCCCGGCATCGCGCTTGTCACCCCGCTGTTCCAGCTCTTCGGCAACATCGGGTGGATCGGCACCTACCGGGCCATGATCATCCCGAACATCTCCTTCGCTCTGCCACTCACGGTGTACACGCTCATCTCCTTCCTGCGCCAGTTGCCGTGGGAGCTCGAGGAAGCGGCGCGTGTCGACGGTGCCACCCGTGGACAGGCCTTCCGCAAGGTGCTGCTCCCCCTCGCCGCACCCGGCATCTTCACCACCGCGATCATCGCGTTCATCGCGACGTGGAACGAGTTCATGCTCGCCCGCCAGCTGTCCACCAACGCCACTGAGCCGGTCACTGTAGCCATTGCCCGCTTCTCGGGCCCGAGCGCCTTCGAGTACCCCTACGCCGCGATCATGGCCGCCGGCTCGCTCGTGACGGTGCCGCTCATTCTCATGGTGCTGGTCTTCCAGCGCCGCATCGTCTCCGGTCTGACCGCCGGCGGCGTGAAGGGATAAGTGGCCTGCCCCACTTTTGTGGCGTTTACCTGGGACTAACCGCTAGGCTTACCCTGAACCACTGAAAGGGAATGCCAATGGCAGACAGAGAACTCAATAATGGACTTGATGTCCGTGACGCTGAAACCGACGAGCTGACGCGGCCGAACCGGAAGCCCTGGATCATCGCCCTCGCCGTCATCGCCGCGCTCGTGCTGCTCATCGCCGCGCTCGGCCCGACGCTCCGCGGGGCCTTCAGCGGCGGCGGGGACGAGGCTGAAGGGGCTCACAATGAGGTGGATGTCCACTTCATCGGAATGATGGTGCCCCACCACCAGCAGGCGATCGACATGTCCGATGTGCTGCTCGAATCCGATGTCGACGACGAGCAGGTCCGCGACCTGGCGCAGCGCATCAAGGACGGCCAGGAGCGCGAGAACGAGCAGATGCGCGCCTGGGCCGACGAGTGGGGCATCCAGGACGACATGGAGATGCACTCGACCCACATCGCGAACGGCATGTTCCAGCCGGAAGAGCTCGAAGAATTCGCAACGTTGGAAGGCGACGAGCTTCGCACCACCTTCCTGGAGATGATGCACTACCACCACGAGCATGTCATCCCCATGACGCAGGACCAGATCGACAACGGCGGGTATGCCCCGCTGCGCGAGATGGCCCAGGAGATGGTCGACGTCCAGACCGCGGAAATGAAGGAGATGGAAGAGCTTCTCAAGTAGCTGGCTCTGCTTCCCACTCCCCCTTCCACAACACATAGCCGCTAGGTTCCGCACCCCCACAATGGTGGACGGAACCCAGCGGCTTTTCTGTGTGCTCTGCGTCCGCGGTTCTTAGCGGATCACCGCGACGAGGTCGCCGCCCTCCACCTTGGTGGCCTGGGTGAAGGCGATGTGCTCGATCACGCCGTCCTTCGGGGCGGAGATGGATGCCTCCATCTTCATCGCTTCGATGGACGCGACCTGGTCACCGGCGGAAACGGTGTCGCCTTCCTTGACGGTTATGTTGACGACACCGGCGAACGGGGCGGCCACGTGGTTCGGGTTGCCCGGATCGGCCTTCTCCACATCTGCGACGGAGGACTCGGCGTTCTCGTCGCGGACCATCACCGGACGGATCTGACCGTTGACGTTGATGATCACGCGGCGCATGCCCTTCTCGTCCGGCTCGCCCACTGCATCCAGGCGGACCACCAGCGGCGTCTGCTGCTTCTCCAAGTCGCCGAACCAGATCATGGTCTCCTCGCCCTCCTGGAGGCCGTAGAAGAACGTCTTGTCGGCGAGCTGGTCGGTGAAGCCGTAGGTGCGGCGGTGCTCCAGGAACTCGTTGTACTGCTTCGGGAACAGCAGCTTGTCCAGGCCGGCGCGGCGGACACGGTGGTTATCGGACTGCAAGTCCTGCGCCAGATCCTCCGGAACCTCGGTGAGTGCCGGGGTCTCCTTGCGGCCGCCGAGCGCGCGGTCGCGCAGCTCCGGCCAGCCTCCCGGAGGGGTGCCCAACTCGCCGCGGAGGAAGCCGATGACGGAATCCGGGATATCGAATTTCTGCGGATCCTGCGCGAACTCCTCCGGGTCCACGCCTGCGCCGACGAGGTGCAGAGCCAAGTCGCCGACGACCTTGGAGGACGGGGTCACCTTGGTCGGGCGGCCGAGCATCTCGTTGACAGCTGCGTAGTAGTCCTCGATCAGCTCGAAGCGGTCGCCCAGGCCCAGCGCCACGGCCTGCGTGCGCAGGTTGGACAGCTGGCCGCCCGGAATCTCGTGGCGGTAGACGCGGCCGGTCGGGCCCGGGATGCCGGACTCGAACGGAGCGTAGAGCTGGCGCACGCCCTCCCAGTACGGCTCGAGGTTGCTGACCGCCTCGAGGGACAGGCCCGTGTCGCGCTCGGTGTTGGCGAAGGCCGCGACGAGAGCGGACATGGACGGCTGCGAGGTGGTTCCGGCCAGCGGCGCCGACGCGACATCCACCACGTCCGCGCCGGCGTTAGCGGCGGCGAGGTAGGTGGCCAGCTGGCCGCCGGCGGTGTCGTGGGTATGCACGTGCACGGGCAGGTCGAAGCGCTCGCGCAGGGCGGAAACCAGCTTCGCGGCCGCCGCCGGGCGCATCAGGCCCGCCATGTCCTTGATCGCCAGGACGTGGGCGCCGGTGGCGACGATCTCGTCGGCCAGGCGCAGGTAGTAGTCGAGGGTGTACAGGTCCTCGTCCGGGTCCATCAGGTTGCCCGAGTACGCCATCGCCACCTCGGCCACGGCGGTCTGAGTGTCCAGGACGGCATCGATGGCGGGGCGCATCTGGCTGACGTCGTTAAGCGCGTCGAAGATGCGGAAGATGTCCACGCCGGTCGATGCCGCCTCCTTGACGAATGCCTTGGTCACGGAATCCGGGTACGGCGTGTAGCCGACGGTGTTGCGGCCGCGCAGCAGCATCTGGATATTCATGTTCGGCATCGCGTCGCGCAGCTCCTCCAGGCGCGTCCACGGCGACTCGTGGAGGAAGCGCATGGCCACGTCGTAGGTGGCGCCGCCCCACGCCTCGACGGAGGTCAGCTCCGGGGTGAGGTGTCCGACATGCTTCGCAGCGGCGACGAGGGTGTTCGTGCGCACGCGAGTGGCCAGCAGGGACTGGTGCGCGTCGCGGAAGGAGGTGTCGGTGACGCCGAGCGCGGTCTGGTTGCGCAGGTTCTCAGCCCACTTCTGCGGGCCGAACTCGCGCAGGTCGTCGCGCGCGCCGCGCGGGGTGGACTCGTAGTCCAGCGGCGGCAGCTTCTCGCTCGGACGGATATTCGTCGGGCGCGGACCGTTCGGCTGGTTCACCGTCACCCACGCCAGATAATCGAGGATGCGGCCGGCCTCGTCCGGGGCCGCCGGGGCCTCGAGCAGCAGCGGGTGGTCCGCGATAAAGCTGGTGGCGATGCGCTTGTTGATGAAGTCGGGCTCGCTGAGCAGCGCGCGCAGGAAGCCGATATTGGTGGACACGCCGTTGACGGAGAACTCATTGAGCGCGCGGCGGGCACGCGCCACAGCAGTTTCGAAATCCTTGCCGCGGCAGGTCATCTTGACCAGCAGCGAGTCGAAATTCGGGGTGATTTCACCGCCGACAGAAATGCTGCCGTCGAGGCGCACGCCGGCACCGCCCGGGGAACGGTAGCCGGTGATCACGCCGGAATCGGGGCGGAAGCCGTTGTTCGGGTCCTCGGTGGTGATGCGGCACTGCAGTGCGGCGCCGGTCACGGTCACGTCCTCCTGGCGCAGGCCCAGCTGCTCCAGCGTCGCGCCGGCGGCGATGTGCATCTGGGACTTCACGATGTCCACGCCGGTGACTTCCTCCGTCACCGTGTGCTCGACCTGCACGCGCGGGTTCATCTCGATGAAGACGTGGTTGCCCTTCTCATCCACCAGGAACTCGACGGTGCCGGCGCCCTGGTAGTTGATGTGGCGGCAGAAATTCACCGCGTCGCTGCAAATCCGTTCGCGCTGCTCCTCGGTGATGTGCTGGGCGGGTGCGATCTCCACGACCTTCTGGTGGCGGCGCTGCACGGAGCAGTCGCGCTCGTAGAGGTGGATGACACCGCCGCTGGCGTCGCCGAGAATTTGCACCTCGATGTGCTGCGGGTTGATCACGGCCTGCTCAAGGTACACGGAGGCGTCGCCGAACGCGGCTTCGGCCTCGCGGGATGCTTCAGCGGCCAGGGTCTTCAGGTCCTCCCGCTTTTCGACGAAGCGCATACCCCTTCCGCCGCCGCCCGAAACAGCCTTGACGAAGACGGGGAATTCGAAGCCGTCCGCCCACCCGACGAGTTCGTCGACATCGGTCGTTGCCTCGGAGTCCTTCAGCACCGGCAGGCCGGCCTCCTCGGCGGCGCGCACGGCGGCGGCCTTGTCGCCGGTCAAGTCCAGCGTCTCGGCGGTTGGGCCGATGAAGGTGATGCCGCGCTCGGCGCAGGCGCGCGCCAAGTCGGCGCGCTCGGACAGGAAGCCGTAGCCGGGGTAGATCGCATCCGCCCCGGTCTTCTCCGCCGCGCGGATGATCTCCTCGATGGACAGGTAGGCGCGGACCGGCTGGCCCTCCTCACCGATCTGCACCGCTTCGTCGGCGAACGGACGGTGGAAGGAGTGGCGATCCTCGCGCGGGTACACCGCGACGGTGTTTGCTCCCGTCTCAAAGGCCGCGCGGAAAGCGCGCACCGCGATCTCGCCGCGGTTGGCGACAAGAATCTTGTTGAATGTGGGCAGGTGCGCCGATTCGGTTCCGGCCGTGTGGTCAGGACCAGTCATGGATTTCTCCCCTAAAATAGATAGGTGCATTACCACCCAACGATTCTAAAGGCTGGGTGTGGCCGCGGCCCTGTGACCTCCACTACTCTTTCGGCTCAGCGCGCCGAGTGCACTCCGCGATCTGCCGCACAAATGACTACGCTGCAGGTTCCCGAGCCCACCTATGAAGTCGCCCGCTCGAAGCGACAAAAAGGTAAAGAATAATTGGGTAGATTAGGGAAGCTAATGAGATTCCACCGTTAAAATACCCAATAACGCTAGGTATGTAAGCCACGAAGAATACGAGGAAAGACTTATTCATGAAGTCTTTCGGAGCGTTTCGCGCATACTTTGGAACAAAGTAAAATAGTGGCCCAAAGACTATTGCATCAGTGACAAACCCTAACGCAGAGCCAACACCAGATTCCGCGTTAACGATGCAAGAGTATGACAAACCTACAGCAGGTATTGACAGGGCCAGAAGCCATATGAGGTTAAGGCCCTTTTCCCTCTTTGTCATTTCTGACAAACCTCCTGTCAACGTTGTCACGAATTGGGCCACCGCAGCGAGAGGACTATTTACGGCGAAAGTTTATACTTTTTATATTTCGCCGGGGGTTTATACAGCTTATATTTCCGCTCTACCTGGCCTTTTCGGCGCTTAGTTCAGGTCGGTCTTGTGCACCAGGCGGCGGGCGGCCTCGGTGATGGAGCCGGACAGGGACGGGTAGACGGCCATCGAGTTGGCCAGCTGCTCGACCGTGAGGTGGTTTGTCACGGCAATAGTCAGCGACAGGATCAGCTCGGAGGCGGTCGGGGCGACGATCACGCCGCCCAGCACCTGGCCGGAGCCCTTGCGGGCGAAGATCTTAACGAAACCGGTCTTCAGCGAACGCATCTTGGCGCGCGGGTTGGTGGCCAGGTCCAGCTTGATGATGTCGGCGGAGTACTCGCCGTTGTGGATCTGCGCCTCAGTGATGCCCACGGCGGCGATCTCTGGGCGGGTGAACACCGCGTTGCCGACGGTGCGGACGCGCAGCGGCTCCACGCCTTCCCCCAGAGCGTGGTACATCGCGATGCGGCCCTGCATCGCCGCGACCGACGCGAGCGGCATGAGGTCGGAGCAGTCGCCCGCGGCGTAGATGCCCGAGACATTGGTGCGGGAAACACGGTCCACGTGGATGTGGCCCGACGGGGTGACGTCCACGCCCTGGGATTCGAGCCGCAGGTCCTTCGTGTTCGGGATAGAGCCGATGGACATCAAGCAGTGGGAGCCGGTGATCTCCCGGCCGTCGCTGGTGCGCACAATCACGCCCTCGCCGGTGTTTTCCACGCTGTCCACGCGGGCATCCTTGACCAAGGTCACGTCGCGGTTGGACAGCACCTGCTCCAGCACGTCTGCAGCATCGGCGTCGTCGTGCGGGAGGATGCGGTCGGAGGAGCCGACCATGGTCACCTTCACGCCCAGCTCGGCGTATGCGGAGACGAACTCCGCACCCGTCACGCCGGAACCGACCACGACGAGGTGCTCCGGCATCTCGATCAGGTCGTACATCTGCTGCCAGTTGAGGATGCGGCGGCCGTCCGGCTTCGCCTTCGGCAGCACGCGCGGGGAAGCGCCGGTGGAAATGAGGACCATGTCGCAGTCGATGGTCTCCACCGTGCCGTCTCTGAGCTCCACCTCGACGCGGTGGGTTGTGTGGCCCTCCTGCTTGGCGGCGAAGCGGCCGCGGCCGTTGACCACGCGGACACCTGCACGCTCGATCTGGGCGCGGATGTCGCGCGACTGCTCCGACGCCAGCGCGACGACGCGGTTGTTCAGCGCGGGGACGGATAGGTTCACATCGCCCAAACCGTGCTTGAGGCCCATGGCATCGGCGCGGCGGAGGTCCGTCTTGATGTTCGTGCCTGCGATAAAGCCCTTCGACGGAACGACATCGCGCAAGATGCCCGAGCCGCCGACGCCAAGGTCCTCGACCAACGTGATGTCCGCGCCGTAGGAACTGCCCACGAGAGCTGCCTCGTAGCCGCCCGGGCCGCCGCCGATGATCACGATCTTTTTGGACACGCGTGTCTCCTTTTTGCGCTTCGCGTCTGCAGGGTTACCGGAAGACCACTGTAGCTGCCAGGCACACATGCCGCCGACCGGGCTGCCGGTAGAGACCAGAACGCTCGCTGAGCTGGGCTGGGTAGCTTAGAGCGAGGTGGACTCGGTAAGCCCACCCTCATAGCGCTCGACCAGGGAACCGAACAGGCGCACGCCGACGTCGATGCAGCGCTCGTCGACGATGATGTCTCCGCGGTGCAGATCGAATTTCGGGCCCGTGCCCTGCCAGCAGCCGAGACGGGCCATGGAGCCGGGCACGTGCTCGAGGTACCAGGAGAAATCCTCGCCGCCGCTCGACTGCGGAGCCTGCACCACCGAATGCGGGTCGACCGACTGCGCGGCGCCCGCCAGGGCTGCGGTGGCCACGTCGTCGTTCATCACGGGCGGCACGCCGCGGGTGTAGGACAATTCGTACTGGCAGCCGGTGGGGGCGACCACTGCGTCGATAAGCTCGCGCATGAGCGGCTCCAACGTGCGCCACGTGCCGATGTCCTGCGTGCGGATGGTGCCGGAGATGCGCCCCGTTTTCGGCACCGCGTTCGCCGCGAACCCGGCCTCGATCTGGCCGAAGACCAGCACAGTGCCCGTGCGCGGGTCGACCCGGCGCGAGAGCAGCCCCGGCAGCTGGGTGACCAGGCTGCCCAGGGTGTACACCACGTCCGAGGTCAAGTGCGGGCGCGAAGTGTGGCCGCCGGGGCCGGTGACATCGATACGCAGCACGTCCGCTGCCGAGGTGATTGCGCCGGTGCGCACACCGACCTGGCCGACGCGCAGCTTCGGCTCAGCGTGAACGGCGTAGATGCTGGCCACCCCGTTCAGTCCGCCCCACTCGATCACGTCGCGGGCGCCGCCGTCCATCACTTCTTCAGCGGGCTGGAAGATGATGCGCACGCCGAACGGGAGGTCCATCTCGGACAGGGCGCAGGCGAGCGCCAGGCAGATCGTGGTGTGCACGTCATGGCCGCACGAATGCGAAATGCCCGGGGTGCGCGAGGCGAACGGCAGGCCGGAGACCTCCTCGACCCGCAGTGCGTCGATGTCGGCGCGGAAGCCCAACCGCTCGTCGCTTTCCGGCCCCAGGTCCACGTACAGGCCAGTCTCGGGGAAGAGCTGCGGCTCGAGACCGCGCTCTTTCAGGATGCCGGCGATGAACTGGGTTGTCTCAATCTCCGCATGGGACAACTCCGGATGCGTATGCAGGTGGCGGCGCCAACCGATAACCTCGTCGCGGTGCGCCGCCAACCATGCGTCCACCTGAGCCGCTAACCCCACGCTGCATTCCCCTTCCGCCTCGACGGGCACTATCGACGATCATCTTCGCGTTAACGCTATGCGAGGAAGTGTACAACTAGACCAAGCTGTACAGACAGTCGGGGCGGAAAATTCTCTGCACCGCCCCCTTCACGCCAGCGGGGCGAAAGGCTGCGTATCCTCGGGGCGGACCGGCCAGGATAGCTTCGTGGACAATCCATGCCCCTTCTTCTCCACCGCCCGTTCGACTGCCTCCCAGCAAATGCCACCGACTTCTTCCCCCGCGGCCGGCAGCAGCACGGCAGGCGGGACACGCAACGCATACGAGAGACGGTAAATCGTGCTCATCGTCGGATCCGACGTGCGTGCCCCTCCCGACTGGTTGCGCTCCAAGTTGGACACCACGCTGCGCGACAACCCCGCCAGCTCAGCCAGCCTGACCTGGCTGATCCCCCTCATGACGCGCAGTTGCCGCAGGCGCGTGGACAGGCTGTACCCGAAACTCGCCCAGTGTGTTGACGGCAAAACGTCATCCACCTTCAAGTCCCCCCTTAAGTTTTTAAGCTTTCTTTTAGATTGGAGGTTAGACCATAGGTGTGAGCCTTGCCACAATTAAATTTTTATAGGTGAATATTTCGCGGACCGTACAGACGGTCGCCCGCGTCCCCCAGCCCCGGAACGATGTACGCGTCGTCGTTCAGCGCCGGATCTACGGCCGCGGTAATCAGCCGCAGCGGCACCCCCATCTCCGCCAAACGGTCCACGCCCGGTCGGGCCGAAACGACGCAAATCACCGTGATGTCGTCCGCGCCGCGGGCCGTCAGCAACTCGATGGCGTGCACGAGCGAACCACCTGTCGCCAGCATCGGGTCCACCAGGTACACCGGCTGGCCGGACAGGTCGTCGGGCAGCGCCTCCAGGTACGGCACCGGCTCATGGGTCTTCTCGTCGCGCGCGAGACCGATGAAGCCGACCTGCGCGTCCGGGATCATCGACAGCGCCGGATCCACCAGGCCCAAGCCCGCACGGATCACCGGCACAATGATCGGCGGATTCTTCAGCCGCGTGCCCTCCGCCGTGCCGACGGGCGTCGTGCAGTCGAAGGTCTCCGCCTCGAGGTCGCGCGACGCTTCGTACACGAGCATCGCCCCCAAGTCCGACAGGGCGGCGCGGAATCCCGAGTTGTTCGTGCGCTCGTCGCGCAAGCGGGTCAGACGTGCCTGGGCAAGCGGGTGGTCGATGATCGTGATCTCCATAGCCACCAATGCTATCGCGGAATTTTCCGTGCCGATGGAACCGGACGGGCGTCACGGCAGTCCAATAAGGCATGCACATTTTGAATTTGGACACAGCCGCCACCGAAACCGACCTCGACTCACTGCGCGCCGACGCCGATGCCCTCTCGCCCACTTCCCTGCCGTCACTGCCGACGTCCGGTCCGCTCGCTGGGCTAGCTGCCGCAGTCACCAGCGCTGTCGCCGCCGCCAACGACCAAGCGGTCCTGCTCGGCGATGAGGCACGCCGGGTGGCGGACAACATGACGGTATTCAGCGGCAAGGCCTCGCTTATCGACGTCGCGGCGGCCCGCACCTTCCAAGGCGTCCTCCCATGACCGCAGAGCTGAGCTCACCAGAAAGCTCTCTGGAGCTGGGGCTTCTACCGCTGCTCGCCGCGGCGGGGTCCACGCTGATCGAGCCGGTGCTGTGCTCCATTCTCGAGTCGGTGCCTGCTCCCCTGCCGGAGATCACCATCGGCGGCACACCCGATTTCGCCGCAGCCGGCCCTCTCGCCGACCTCGTGGGCGCCGATCCCGGCCGCCTGCTCACAGCCGCGGAGAACCTCGCAGCCGACCGCGGGGAGATCGAGAATGTGCTTTCCGACGCCGCGCCCGTCATCGCCAGCGCCGCCGCCGACATCATCTCCACCGGGCAGCAATTCCTTCTCGACGCTGCCCCGCTCATTCCCGGTCTGCTCAGCGGCCCCGCCGGGTTCGGCGCCGCCCTCGAGCTGGCGGTGCTGGCGGGAGGGGCGCTGGGGGATGTCGACACGCGCCTGAGCGATCTCGAAACAGAGCTGGACCCGCTGATCAAGCGTCTCGACGACCTGGTGGCCGACGCCGTGTCCCGCGAGCCCCTCGTGCCGTCCGCCGGTGCGCAAGCCGCTGAAGAAGAGCTGCGGTCCATGTCCACTGAGCCCGCCTCCCTGGACACCGCGGCGGCTGAGGCACCGGCTGCCCCCGCCGCCCCGGAAACGGCACCCATAGGTGGCAGCGAGGCCGGGCGCACCGCCGTCGACGCCGCGAAATCCATGGTGGGCACCCCATACGTTTGGGGCGGCAACGCGCCCGGCGGCTTCGACTGCTCCGGGCTGACCTCCTGGGCTTACCGGCAAGCCGGCGTGGAAATCCCGCGCACCGCCGAGAACCAAGCCGTCGGCCAGCAGGTCAGCTACGAGGATCTGCAGCCCGGCGATCTCGTCGTCTGGACCGGGCACGTGGCCATGTACGCCGGCGACGGAATGATGGTCGAAGCTGGCGACCCGGTGCAGATGAACCCCGTGCGCACCACCAATATTGGTATGCCGTTCAAGGGGTTCTGGCGCCCCACAGCCTAGCTCGGTGTTTTGGACACGGGTTTAGTAATGTGAATGCCCATGAATACGCGCGCGATTCTCCCGGTGAAGATCTCGTTGACGGAGGGCGACTACTACACGCTCTGGGCCCCGACCTGGCGCCAAGGCGGCTCCGAATGGCAGGCATTCCTCGGCGACGCCGACGATGTCCTCGTCTTCGACAGCCCCGAGGCACTGCTGGTCTACCTCGAGGACCACGAGGACCACGACCTCGTCGACCACCCCAAGTGGGAGGCTTTCCAGTCCAGTGGCGACGACCGCGTCGTACCCGGCGAGAAGAACACCTACGACATCGTCGGCCTGCCCCACTTTCTGGCCGGCCGCCCGAGCCACGAAAACGTCTCCGCGGTCTCTCGCACGTTCCAGCTCGCACGCTCCCTCGCCGAGGTCGCCAGCGCCCAGGACGCGTCCATCTTCTTCGCGTCCCACTCCATCCTGAACAACGTCCACCGCGGCCACGAGCACTACGCCGGCGAGACCGGCCTCGACGAGTGGTCCGGGGTCGGCCGCGCCGTGCTGGCCAACTGGGAAAGCGTCGTCGCCTCTCTCGATGATGCCGTCCGCCTCGTCGCGGACGATGAGCTGGATTCCAGCCGCGTGAAAGCCGCCGCCGACGGTATCGCAGCAGCGACCGCCGCACGCGAGGAGCAGCGCGCCAAGGCCGAGAAGGAAGCCGAGGAAGCCCGCGCCGCCGCCGACCCCTACGACTCCTCTGCCTGGGCCGAGGCCGGCATCGACCCCGTCAAGATCACAGTCCAGGGCAAGGGCGTCTACACCATGCGCACCTACATCGGCGACGCCCCCGTGTTCCTGGGCAAGTTCGGCGAGATCTTCACCTTCCCCACCGCAAAGCACATGCTGCGCTGGATCGTCGACAACGACGACCACGAGCTCGCCCGCGTGAGCACCTGGACCGACCTGCAGAACCTCGCCAACGCCGGCGAGCTCGAGGTCACCGTCCACCCGGACAACTCCTACTCCCTCAACGGTATCGCCTCTGACATCGAGAAGGGCGTGGACGCCGTGGACACCCAGCAGATGTCCAAGGCCTATGAGCTCATGGCCGACGCCGCCGACTGGGCGGACGACGACTCCCTGAACTCCTACCTGCTGGCCAACCCCCGCATGCAGGACTACCTCGCCTACATGCTGGGGTCCACCGAGGCCGCCGGTTATGTCCCGTCTGCCCCGTTCAACGACAAGGCAGACGGCTGGCGCGAGCTCGAGGAGCTTCTGGTCAAGCGCTTCTCCAAGTTCTAGGGCCGCCGGGCCGAAACCTAAATGTTAACCCCAAAACTTAGTTTCCCCTGGTCGCTAAAACGGAGCTCAAACGCCCACCTGGGATAACTAAGTTTTGGGGTTAACAACTGGATCTAACGACCAGGGCTGCCCCGGCCGACCCTTACCACTGCGGCCCCCAGCGCTACCCGATCGCGGTGCCGAAGAGCGAGCCGACTAGGAAGGTCGCTGCGAGCGCGAGCCCGCCGCCGACAACCAGGCGGACAACTGCCCTGCCCGGCTTCGCCCCACCTAGCTTGGCGGAGATGGCGCCAGTGACGGCCAGGGCGATCAGGGTGACCACGACGCACACCGCGACGCGGGTGGTGCCGGCACCGAGCATGATCGCGGCGAGCGGGAGCAGCGCGCCGACGAAGAAGGAGAGGAACGAGGCGATCGCAGCCGACCAGGGGCTAACGATGTCTTCCTCGTCAATGCCGTAGTGGACCTCCAAGTGGGCCGCCAGCGGGTCCTTCTGGGTGCGCTCGCGTGCGACCGCCACAGCGGTCTCCGCGGAGAGACCGTCGTTCTTGTACGCCTGGACGAGGTGCTGGAATTCCGCCTCCGGATCCTTGGCCTGCAGCTCGCGCTCGTTTTCGACGGCCGCCTTCTCCGCATCGCGCTGGGAGGACACCGAGACGTATTCGCCCAGCGCCATCGAGATCGCGCCGCCGACGAGAGCAGCCAAGCCAGCGGTGAAGATCTCCCGGGTGCTCGATGTCGCACCGGCCACACCCACAACGACTGCGGCGGTGGACACGATGCCGTCGTTGGCACCCAGCACCGCAGCGCGGAGCCGGTTCAGCTTCTCCCCCATACCGTGGGTCTCAACTTCGACCTCCGGGAAATCGGATTGCTTCATGTACTCGGAGGCGCCGGCAGCTCCGATCGGGCGTGCATCAGTTGCGGCAATGTTTTCTTTGTCACTCATGTTTTTGGTTGTACGCGAAAGATTCCCCACCCCGCAAGCAAGTTAGCACTAACTAACCGCAGGTGAGAGGGCGTTTTCTAGGTAAGGCTACGCTTCATTTTCCGTATTGCGTGCGGGTCGGAAAACCGATTGAAAGACTGCGGCCCTAGACTTATCGCACGATGAAAAAGACGCTCTCGCTCGCGCTAACTGCAGCTATCGCCCCCGCCGCAATCCTCCCGGCAGCCGTAATCCCGCACACCTCCGCCCAGGAAGCGGAATCCGCCGCCACCGCGGCTCCCCAACCGGGAGCAGAACCCGGAGCCAACGGCGAAGCTGGCGCGGACGCCCAGGCAAAGGCCACCGACGAGGATGCCCCGCACTACCCGGACCCGCGCGAGGAGGCACCGAACACGGACCAGTGCCCGAATGCCACACTGCCACCGGAGCCCGTGAGTACTTCCGAGCGCGTCGCACCTGGGGCGAGCTCCCCCGCACCGCTGCCGGTCACGTACGACGGACCGTGCGGTGTCATCGCGCCGGACGGTTTCAACGTCAGCGATAAGGTTCTGGCCACCGCGTGGCTGGTCGCGGATGTGGACACAGGCGACGTGATCGCGATGAAGGACCCGCACGGGCGCTACCGCCCAGCGTCGATCATCAAGGTGCTGCTGGCCCTGGTGGCGATTGACGAGCTGCCGCTGGACAAGGTCGTCACCGTCAGCGAAGAGTCCGCCGGCCAGGAAGGCTCCGCGGTGGGCCTCGGACCGAACGGCAAGTACACGGTCAACGACCTGCTGCACGGTCTGCTGATGGTGTCGGGCAACGACGCCGCTCACGCACTCGCGCAGGAGCTCGGCGGCGACGAGGAGACGCTGCGCAAGGTCAACGAGAAAGCCGCCGAGCTGGGCCTGAAGGACACCCGCGCCGCGAGCTACTCCGGTCTCGACGGCCCGGGCATGTCCACGTCCGCGTGGGATATGGGCATCGCGTACTCCGCGGCATACAAGAACCCCACGTTCAGTGAAATCATCGCGACGGAGATGTACCCGTTCCCCGGCTACCCGGGCCCGGACGGTGAGGATGTCCCGGGATTCGACGTCTACAACGACAACAAGCTCTACCTCAACGACCCGGATGGCATTGGCGGCAAGACGGGCTATACCGACGACGCGAAGCACACTTTCGTCGGCGCGCTCAATCGGGACGGCCGCCGCCTCATGGCCGTGGTGCTGGACACCACCATCGACAAGGGGCGCGCGTGGGAGCAGACGCAGGACCTCATCCACGAGGCGTACAGGTTCAGCTCGGATGACGCCGTCGCATCGCTTGCCGACGCCCCCGCCGACCCCTCCAACACCGGCACCCCCGTCACCGACGCACCCGACCAGGACGGCAAGAACAGCAGAGCCGGTCAATCCGGTGAAAACGCCGAAGACGGCGATGCCCTCCCGTGGGAAGGAATCGCCGTCTTCGGTGGCGTGCTCGTCCTCGCCGGACTCGCTACATGGCTCAGTCTCGCGTCAGCAAAGAAACGGCGGCAACGCCGATAGCGCCCAGGGCAGCACCGATGCCAATATCGCGGCCGGTGTTGTCCTTCTCGTTCACGCCGGCACGGATATTGATCACTGCCGGTTCCGGAACCGCTGGCTCCTCCAGAGCCAGGGACTCCTCCGTCGTCGCCGTCCACGCGGAGACGTAGAGAACCACGCGCCACACCAAGTAGAGCACGACCATCAGGGAGATGATCGGGCCGAACAAGGCACCGGCCGGGTTGCTCGTGGCCGAACCGATGATCACGGTGGAGAACTGCTTGATCAGCTCGAAGATCACTGCACCGACCAGGGCACCCTTGAAGCCCGACTTCAGCGGCACCTTGGTGCGCGGCATGAACACGACCATCCACCAGAACACCAGGAAGTTGGCGAGGATACCGGCGACCAGACCCGCCAGCCACACCACGAAACGCGCGCCCGGGAAATTACCGATACCGAAGTGCTCCATCGCCGTGGTGGTCAGGCTGGAAGAACCGACAGCGGTCACACCGAAAGCGAGGATGAGCAAGACCAGCAGGCCGATCAGGGCGACTAGGTCCCACAGCTTCTTGGTCACGAAATTGCCGCCCTCGTTGGCATCCAGCGCCCACATCGCGGAGATACCGGTGCGCAGGTGGTTCATCCACCCCAGTCCCGACCACAACGTCGTCAGCAAACCGATGCCGGCGACAGCGCCGCGCTGATCGATCGCCGTGGTGATGATCTCATTGACCATCTCACCCGTGTCGCCCTCCAAAGAGTTGGTGATCTGCTCCTGCAGCTGGTCCATCAAATCCGGGCGAGCGGCCAGAACGAAACCGATGCCGGCGAACAAGAGCATGACCAGCGGGAAGATCGACAGGACAGAGAAATAGGTGATGCCGGCTGCGAACTGGTTTCCGCCCTCCTCACCGAAGCGCTCGTTCATGCGCAGCAGGTGCGCCACCGGCGGAGCCTTCTCCTTCACCTTCTCCATCGCACCGTCATCTTGTTGGGTCGGGTGGGCGCGTTCAATGCCTTGCGCATCCGTGAAGCCCTCTCGGGGCGACGTGGCCGTTGCCATGGTGTGTGATCCAGTCCTTTCCTAAGTTTTGCCCATACATCGTAAAACACCGGCCAGATACCTGCGCCGTAATGCCATGTTGTGGCGAAGCAGGTGTCGGGCCGGTGTGGGGCAGGCGGGCGCTCCGCGTCCGTCGATAAGCGTGCTTTAACGACGCGGAGCGAGGAAGCCCGTCTTCTCGTAGACGTCGGCGAGCAACAGCTGCGCGATCTCACGGGCGCGGGCGGCACCCCGGGCGAGAATGTCCTCGAGCTGGGCGCGGTCGCCCATCAGCTCGTCATAACGCGCGCGCAACGGCGTGGTGAACGCCTCCAGCGCATCCGCCGTATCGCCCTTGAGCGCACCGTAGCCCTGACCTTCGTAACCGGCGACGATGGAGTCGATGCTCGCGCCCGTCAGCGCCGACTGGATAGCCAGCAGGTTGGACACGCCCGGCTTGCCCTCTCGGTCGAACGCGATCACGCCGTCGTTGTCCGTCACCGCCGACTTGATGCGCTTCGCCGAGGTCTTCGGCTCATCGAGCAGGTTGATGATGCCCTTCGGGTTCGAACCCGACTTGCTCATCTTCGACGTCGGGTCCTGCAGGTCGTAGATCTTCGCCGAACCCTCCGGGATGAAACCCTCCGGCACCACGAACGTCTTTCCGTAGCGGCCGTTGAAGCGCTCCGCCAGCGTGCGCGTCAGCTCCAGGTGCTGGCGCTGGTCCTCGCCCACCGGTACGAGCTGCGGTGAGTACAGCAGAATATCGGCCGCCATGAGCACCGGGTATGTGAACAGGCCCACCGACGTGCGGTCCTGGCCTTGCTTCGCCGACTTGTCCTTGAACTGCGTCATGCGGCTTGCCTCACCGAAGCCCGTCAGGCACTGCAGCACCCACGTCAGCTCGGCGTGCTCCGGCACGTGCGACTGGACGAACAACGTCGACTTATCCGGGTCGATGCCCAGCGCGATCAGCTGCGCCACGCCCTTCAACGTGCGCTCGCGCAGCTCCTTAGGGTTCTGCTCCACCGTGATCGCGTGCAGGTCCGGGATGAAGTAGAACGCCTCGAAGTCATCCTGCAGGTCAATCCACTGTTTCAACGCACCGAGGTAATTTCCCAGGTGGTACGAGTCCGCCGTCGGCTGGATTCCCGACAGGACGCGCTGGGTCCGTGCGCCGGTCTGGTTCTGGGATTCGGATGCGGAAGCATTGTCAGCAGCAGTCATGGGCAACAGTCTAGCGACCGCGCGAACCACCGCCTGTCATGGTCTCTTGGCCCCGCGCTGTCCACCGGGACCGCCAACGAACCCTTCCTTATGGTTCACCCCTGTTGCTACACTCGTAGCATGTCTGCCGCACCAGTTCCCAACTCGTCCGATCCGTCCGAATCCACTCCACATACTCCGAAGTCCGACAGCCCCAGCTACCCTTCTGAGCCGCGCACAATCCCGCAGCGTGAACTGCGCAACGACAGCGGAAGGATCCTCCGCGAGGTAGAGCAGGGCGCCGAATTCATCATCACCAACCGCGGGCGCCCAGTCGCTCGCCTGACCGGCCTCGGTGGCCCCTACCGTTCGCGGTTGACCTACACCCCGCCGTCGAAGCCGCAGGTCTTCAATACGGAGAACATGATCAAGCTCGATATCAGCACCGCAGAACTGCTCGATGGTCTCCGAGAAGAAAGGCTTTAACCGCCATGGATACCTGGTACTTGGACACATCTGCGGCAATGAAACTACTCGTGTTCGAGGAGGAATCTCCGGCCTTTGTCGAGGCCATCGACACTGAGAAACCGCTTCTCACGTCGTCGACGCTGCTCGTCACCGAGCTCAACCGCGCCCGCCAAAGACGCGCCTCGCTCGACGCATCATCGGTCAACGATCTGCTATTCCGCCTTCAGATTTTCGACCTCGATCGGCTGGCCTTCCAACACGCCGGCACCCTCCCCGGAAACCATCTCAGGTCGCTCGACGCTATCCACATCTCCGCCGCGATGCTGGGCGGCTGCACGACAATGGTGACGTACGACCACCGCATGGCCGAGGCCGCAGAGAGCAGCGGCCTCACAGTCATTTCGCCGGGGGCTGCGGCGAACCGGTAGCCCCCTAGCTGTACTCGACGAGCAGCGGGGAGTGGTCGGACCAGCGCTCCTCCACCGTCGCAGCCTTTTCTACCCAGGTGCGCTGAGCGCGCTCGAGCATGCTGGCGGTGACAGCCTGGTAGTCGATGCGCCAGCCTGCATTGTTGTTGAATGCCTGGCCGCGGTAGGTCCACCAGGTATACGGTGCGTCATCGGGCTGCAGGCGGCGAGCCACATCGAACCAGCGGGGCTCAGCGCAAGCAGCGCGGCGGAGATCACTGACGTAGTCCACAGCACCGAAGAAGCCGGCCTCATTCTTGGAATCGATGTCCTGGGCCTCGTCATCCGGGTAGCAGCCGAAGACTGAATCCATGAACGCGCGCTCCCCCGGCAAAAAGCCGGAGGACTTCTGGTTGCCCTTCCAGTTCTTCAGGTCCTCGCGGCGGTGGCAGATATTCCAGTCGCCGCCGATTACCATGTCCTTGTTCAGTTCGGCCCACTCGTCAAGCAGCGGCTCGAACTGGTCCAGGAAGCGCCACTTCTCGTCCTGCTTCTCCGTGCCGGTGCTTCCGGAGGGAAGGTAGAGGGAAGCGACCACAGTGCCGTCGTCAAGCGTGCCCGCGATGAAGCGGCCGGAATCCTCGAACTGCGGGATGCCGACGCGGACGTCGTCAAGCTCGGTGCGCGACGCGATGCCCACTCCCGCACGCCCCTTCGCCGCGGCCGGCGCGAAATAGACGTGCCAGCCCTGCTCGATGGCGGGCGCGAGCGCGGCCTCCGCCTGCTCCTGCGTCGCGCGGACCTCCTGCATCAGAACAACATCAGCCGTTGTCTCCTCAAACCAGGCGAGCATGCCCGGATTGTTCTCGTTGCGGACCTTCGTTGCCGCGCGAATGCCGTTGACGTTGACAGATGCGATATTGAGGCTCATGCGGGCCAACCTTACCGTGCGGTGCGCGGAGCCTAGTCGGCGGACCAAAAGCTAAGTGGGTACGCTGGTGGGCTGACACATTGAGAAATAGAACATTCTGATTATTTGAGGTGACCCATGGCCAAAATCATCTGGACCAAAACGGACGAAGCCCCGCTTCTAGCTACCTACTCCCTCAAACCGATCGTCGAAGCATTCGCCTCCAACGCAGGCGTGGATGTGGAGACCTACGACATCTCCCTGGCTGGCCGCATCCTCGCGCAGTTCCCCGACTACCTCGGTGAAGACCAGCGGGTACCCGACTACCTGTCCAAGCTCGGCGACCTGGCCGGAACGCGCGAAGCCAACATCGTGAAGCTGCCGAATATCTCTGCTTCCCTGGTCCAGCTGCGCAAGGCCATCAAGGAACTGCAGGACGCCGGCTTCGACATCCCCGACTACCCGGCCAACCCGACAAACAAGACGCAGGAAGACATCCGCGCGCGTTACGATGCCGTGAAGGGCTCCGCCGTCAACCCGGTCCTGCGCCAGGGCAATTCCGACCGCCGCGCACCGCGCTCAGTGAAGAACTTCGCCCGCAAGCACCCGCACTCTATGGGCGCATGGTCCGCTGATTCCAAGACCAACGTGGCCACGATGACAAGCGGCGACTTCCGCCACAACGAGAAGTCCGTCATCCTGGACAAAGACGACACTCTGACGATGAAGCTCGTCGGCGAGGACAAGGAGCGCGTCTTCCGCGACGATGTGAAGGTCGCCGCCGGCGACGTCATCGACGGCACCTTCATGTCCGTCAAGGCCCTCGACACCTTCCTCCTCGACGCCGTCAAGCGCGCCAAGGAAGAGAACATTCTCTTCTCCGTCCACCTCAAGGCCACCATGATGAAGGTCTCCGACCCCATCCTCTTCGGCCACGTCGTCCGCGCCTTCTTCAAGGACGTCTACGACAAGTACGGCGACGAGCTCCTCGAGGCGGGCCTCGACGGTGAGAGCGGCCTCGGCGCCATCTACAGTGGCCTGTCCGACTTGGAGAACGGCGAGGAGATCCGCAAGGCCTTCGACGACGCCATGGCCGCGGGTCCCTCCCTGGCGCAGGTCAACTCCGCCAAGGGCATCACCAACCTGCACGTTCCTTCCGACGTCATCGTCGACGCCTCCATGCCGGCGATGATCCGCACCTCCGGCCACATGTGGAACGCCGACGACCAGGAAGAGGACACCCTGGCCGTCATCCCGGATTCCTCCTACGCCGGTGTCTACCAGGCTGTCATCGACGACTGCCGCGCCAATGGCGCCTACGACCCGACCACCATGGGCACCTCCCCGAACGTCGGCCTCATGGCGCAGAAGGCCGAGGAGTACGGCTCCCACGACAAGACCTTCAAGATGCCTTTCGACGGCACCATGCAGATCGTCACCTCCGACGGCACCGTCCTGATGGAGCACACCGTGGAAAAGGGCGACATCTGGCGCTCCTGCCACACCGGCGGCCCCGCCATCGAGGACTGGGTGAAGCTGGCTGTCGACCGCGCCCGCAAGTCCGGCATGAAGACCGTCTTCTGGTTGGACCCGAAGCGCGCCCACGACACCAATATCCAGCAGATCGCCGAGAAGCAGCTCGCTGGCATGGACACCGACGGCCTGGACATCTCCTTCGCCTCCCCGGAAGAGGCCACCAAGATCACCGTCGACCGCATCCGCCGCGGCGAGGACACCATCTCGGTGACCGGTAACGTCCTGCGCGACTACAACACCGACCTCTTCCCCATCCTCGAGCTGGGCACCTCCGCCAAGATGCTCTCCGTCGTGCCGCTCATGGCCGGCGGCGGCCTGTTCGAGACCGGTGCCGGTGGCTCCGCCCCGAAGCACGTCCAGCAGGTTGAAGAGGAAAACCACCTGCGCTGGGATTCCCTCGGCGAGTACCTCGCCCTGACCGAGTCCTTCCGCCACGAGCAGGACAAGAACGACAACGCCCGCGCAGGCGTCCTGGGCGACACCCTGGACCGCGCCGTCGAGACCTTCCTCGACGAGGGCCGCTCCCCGTCCCGCAAGGCAGGCGAGATCGACGACCGTGGCTCCCACTACTTCATCGCCCGCTACTGGGCCGATGAGCTGGCGAAGCAGACCGACGACGCTGAGCTGGCGAAGGGCTTCGAGAAGATCGCCGGAGAGCTCCGCGACAACGAGGAGACGATCCTGCAGGAGCTTCTCGACGTCCAGGGCGGCCCCGCCGACCTCGGCGGCTACTACTGGTTCGACGACGCCAAGACCACCAAGGTCATGCGCCCGTCCGAGACCTTCAACCGCATCGTCGACGAGCTGGAGCGCTAGCAGCTCCCGACGCTGGGTCTGAGGCTGCGGCTGGGCCGGTGCCGGGGCCGAGTCGGCCCCTAAACCACCCAATTCCTTGTTGTTAGCCCCAAAACTTAGTTTCTCCTGGTCATCGAAAACCGCCTAAAAATCGCCACCTGGGGTAACTAAGTTTTGGGGTTAACATCCTTCTGGGGGTTCACATCTAGGTCAACACCCTCAGCATCGATCTTGAGACACCGGTAGCTTTGCCCCACTGCGTAAAAAAGTGACTTAGAGTACATTCGCGGGCATGAGTGCCCCAGCAGAACCCACTTGGATCGACGTGACCGGCGGCTACGCCCTGACCATTGATGACGGTGTAATCCGGGCGCGCAATGCCAAAGGCAAACAGCTGAAGTCGGTGCCCGCGAAGGTGAAAAAGACCGAGGAATACCTCGAGCTCGACAACCTGCTCACCTGGCTGAAAACCCACGACGAAGAGTGCGGCACCCAGGTAGAGACGTGGCTGCTGCGCTCCCTCCCCGTGCCGGCGAAAGTCATCGCCGCAGTGTGGCCGGACGAAGCGTGGCAGTCCTGGCTGCGCGACCTCATCATCCAGCCTGTAGACGACTCCGGCGAGGCACACGGCGGCGCGGAGGCGGGCTTCCTCCGTGACGCGACCGACAAGGACGGCCAGGTGAAGCTCGGCATCGTGGACCTGGACGGCGAAACCCGCACCATCGACGCGGCTGAGATCCTCATCCCGCACCCGGTGCTGTTGGATGATCTGCACGAGCTGCGCGAATTCGCCGCGGATATCGGCGTGGAACAGCGCTTCGACCAGCTCCAGCGCGCGGTGTACTCGATGCCCGATCCGCTGCCGCATGAATCGTCGACAAGCCTGAGCGAATGGGCGAACGCCCGTTTTGAGCAGGCTCGCTTCGCGACGACGCGTGCCCAATCCGCCGGTTTCAATATCAAGGCTGGTTTCGCTTCTACCCGGATCCACGAAGACGGCAAGCTGGTGGAAGCCCGCTACTGGATCGGCGCGGACGAGTACCCCGAAGCGGAAACGTTCACCGGCGAACTGTTCTGGATGATCGACGGGGAGATCCTCCCTGTACGCGAGGTCGGCCCTGTCGCGTACAGCGAGGGTGTCCGCATGGCCGCGCACATTCACGCTGGCCGCACCATCGAGGAGGGCGACAATGAGTGATACCCGCACCCGCCTCGAGCAGGGAGGCATCACGCAGGAAGCTGGAGAACGCTCCTTTCCCCTCGCCGCAGCCACATACGCGCACGCACTTTTGCCTGGCCGCCCCGTCGTCAGGCTCACACCCGAGCCGCTCTTGGAAGCAGAGAAAGCCACCCTCGGAGTGGTAGGGCTTGAGCTGGAAGAGCAGACTCATGTCGGACATGTGCGCCGCCGCGCAGTCGGTTTCCCCGAGTGGCCGATCCTCAACGACCCCGATAACGCCCAGGTCGCGCTCGATCTCGTCGACGACTTGAAACGGCTGTCTGTCCGGGCACGGTCCAAGCCGGCGGCGGTGAAGACAGAGGTCAACAAGCTCGCAGACGATCTCGACGCAGCCGTCCCACACTTTCTGCCGACATTTCTGGAAGAAGCCGGCCGCATCTTCTTGGAAGCGGGAAACACGTCGTACGCATCGCAGATGTTCACGAAGGCGCGCGAGGTTGAGCGTCGGCACGCATTGCTTATCGACGAAGAGCGCCACCGCGACGTCATGATGGAGTTCGCCTTTGCTGGGGCGGTCTCCGCGAAGGAATTCACTGCGGAGTCCACGCACCTGGCTGAGCGGATGGAACCTGCTGAGGCATACGAGCGGTTCCGCGCACTCTGCCTGGAGCGAGTCCGCGGCGGGCTGACTCCCTATTCCGGGATGAAGAAAGACCTGGCGAAGCTGGCCAAAGCGGCGGGTTTGAAACCCGCCGACGAGGAAGCTGCCCTGGCCGCAATTCTGCTGCGGGCGCCCTCCATCCAGCGCGCGAACCAGAAGTTCTGGAAGGATTACAAGACCGCTATCCGGAAAGCAGCCAAACAGGACAAGACGCTGCAAGCCCACTTGTTGACGATGTCGCCGGACGAGATCAAAGTCGACGACTGGATCGATATTCTCCGCAGTAGCGGAGCTATCGAGCTCGTCAAGCAGGGCGATCACCCTGATTTCGTCCGGCGCGTCTTGGGATTAGCCACTCGCATCATGTGGGACACGGATAGCAATGAGAAACTCGCTCCGCTGCTCGACGAGATTCTTCCGCACGCCGGCTGCACAGCTATCGCCGTGCCGGACGGTTGGTTGGACAACATCCCTGCGGAAGCGTGGGAGAAGTTGCTGAGCCATGACGTGGCCATCGATTTCACTAACTATTTTATCCTGGCCTACATCGACCTCAAGACCTGGGCGGGCAACGAACATCGGGCTCCACTACCCCATCTTGCTGCCAGTGAACAAATGCGGAAATACCTGTTCAAGGGCATCGAAAGAGCGCTTGAGCACTCCGACGAGATCACCGTTATCTCCACCGACCCGCACCTCCATCCGGTGGTGGTCGCGCTACTCACGGAACGGATCGAGTCCCTGGAGTCGGCGCCGCCAACAGCAGATCGTTTGGCCGAGGTGACCGACTACGTCCGTCACTTCGAATTCGTCGACGACACCGAGATCCAAGGTCTGCTCGACCGCGTGAGGGCATACCACGGAGACCTCGCCGAAGTGTTGGCGGAGACTTTGCGCCGCGGCCTGCCAGAAGAGCTGGGTTGGCCTGAATTCGAGGTTGCTTACGGGGAAAAATACGAAAATGACCCGAATAACTGGGTCGCAGCGAAAGACTGCTGGCCCGGAGTCGTGGTGCACAACGACAAACAGCTCGCTCTTGTCGTCGGCGAGTCCACCACCGAGATCCAGAATTGGACTGGTGAAGAGATCGCAGGAGTCACCGAAGCCGACGGCCAAATCGCTATTGTGACGCGGCACCGTTCCGCCAACGGGACCAAAATCAGCTGGTCCGGCGCGCGTGAACCGTTAGATATCAAGGTGTCGCATTTCTCTCACGCTGCAGGTCTCACGGCTTCTGTCCCCGTTCCCGGCGGTCGTCTCCTCGGAGAGAATGTGGTCGTACGCCCAGACCAGCCCGCATGGAGCTTCAACATCAGGCAGTTCTTCGTTGAAGGCGGCCGTTTCTGGGTGCTCAATGACGAAGAGAAGTTCATCGAGATTGACCCCGACACAGGTGCGCTCGGCCGCGAATCGATGCCTGACTGGTTTGATCAGCAGTGCCGCCGCCACCCCGACCTCGAGTTCAATCCTCTCACCTCCCAGTTGCGGCCCGTTTGCGAGGAGACGGAGAAATCCCCGTTTTCCACAGCAGATGGCTACCACCGGCATGCGGTTTTCAACCGGAAGGGCGACCCGGAGTTCGCTCTCATTGTCGACGCGGACGGCACCGAGTTCACAGTGACGGGCGAACTCGCCCGCTCGGTCTTCGGTGTCATTCGTTTGCCCAACGGACAGCCACGGATTCTAGTGAGATCAAGACAGGGCACGTGGGTGATCGACCCGGCGGATGGCATGCCCACCCTTTCCTACGGCCTCGGGTTCAATAGCGCGATGTGGTGGCACCACACTAAGCACCGTGACCCCGAGGTCAGCTCGAAGCTGCGCGAGGTCACCGCCGATGACCTCCGCATCGTGATCAAGCGCTTCACTAAGCTCCACGTCGACGGCGATCTGGCCGATACCGTCGGACACCTGCTGGACATCGATGACTACGTGGTGAACCACGCTATCGCACAGCATGCCGCAGCCCTGGCGCAGTCATGGCCGGAGGTTGGGATATCACCGGATGTTGCTGTGACCAGAACGCTTGCTATTCAAAAACACAATGGCATTCTCCTTTCGGCCATGGTCCACCGGTGGGACGATATTGATGCGCTCAGCGTCTGGCACGGGGCAGCACGGCTCGGCTTGACCGACAGAGAACTGCCGCCGAAGCCGGATTCCTGGCAGGTCAGTGAAAACAACTGGATGGAGCTGCTCGACTGCGCCGACGCATTGCTCGCGCTCGCGGCAATGCCGGGCCGGACACTTGAAGAGGCCCAAGCTCTCAAAGAACTGTGGGTGCTGCTGCGGGATACGAACCTGCTATCGGCTGAGCATCTGATCATCGACCAGCTGTTGGACAACGGACGCTACCGAGAAATCCACACGAAATTCCCGCCGCTGACGTTGCCTGGCGGACAGCACTACGGGAACAGGTTCATGGTCCTGCGTGCCGACGGAGGAGACCCCATCACCATCGACGGCCATGCTCTCGAGCTTGAAAACCGGCGGGAAATCACGCCGTCACGCACGGATCTCGAGCCTGTCTTCGACGCCCTCATCGAGCGTCTCCGCGACAACGGCCCGCAACCGTGGTCGCCTGAGCCCGGTGAAGCTTTCGCAGCGGCCAGCGGAGCTCCTGTTGTTGAAGCGCATCTGATCACGGCCGGGTTCCCGAACTTCCATAAGTGGGAGTCCAATTTCATGCCCAAAGAGCTGCGCACGACAATGGGGCTCAAGGTTGCCGAAGCAGCAAAAGCAAAAGACCGCATAGGAGGCTCGCGTGAGCATTTCTTGCGCGTGCTCGCCGCAGGCATTCCCGACGATGCCGAATCAGTCCTGGACAACGGTCTAGATAGCCAGGCGATGGCCGAGTACTGGTCAGAGCATGGTCCGGCTGCTCCCCTGCAGCTGCCGGCAGACATCACGGAGCGAAAGCCGGAGCGCCTCTCCGCAGAAACCCTTCTTAACGTCCTCGACGGACAACACGACGACCCCTGGGACTCGAGGGTCGAATCGGTGCTCTGGCTGGCCACCGAGGTGGACATGTCCGACCCGGTCCGCAGCAACTTAGCCGATGTCGCCGAGAAGCTAGTCGAATCTCCTGAAAAACGGACAGATCTCCACCTCGGCGTTCTAGCGGCGTACTGGGATACCGCCCGCAGGCTCAACCTGCCCACCAGAAAATTCGACGACCCCGACGATCCGATCTACCAGTCGGGACGCTTCAGCCGCGTCGAAGGAGCTTGGCCCGGCGCCACCTCGATCAGCGTCGACGTGAGCGGCATTACCGACACAGATGATCCTGATCTGCAACAGGCCCTCGAGCTTGCGATTCTGTGCAACACATCCACAAATGACCTCTGGGCGCTGAAACTGTATTTGCAGGGCAGCTTGTCCGCATACGCGACGTGGCTGCGCGAACCGGGCGACGGCGATCCGCACGATCCGCG
Source organism: Corynebacterium sp. p3-SID1145 (assembly GCA_025144245.1). Classification (GTDB taxonomy): domain Bacteria; phylum Actinomycetota; class Actinomycetes; order Mycobacteriales; family Mycobacteriaceae; genus Corynebacterium. The sequence continues at coordinate 139,832 of JALXXC010000003.1, forward strand.
CGCCGCCGCGCCCGAGCTCATCGGAGAAGTGGCCTCCACGTTGAACGTCAGTGAGAACGCCGCCGTGTACTACCTGCAGCTTCTTGCCTGGCCAGACCCGACGGATGCGAATGTGCGCCGTTGGAACAGCTGGAAGAAAGCCGACATCACGAACGCCGGCGCAGAATTGGTCGATGCGGGCGTCGTCGTTGAGGCCAAGCGGTCCCGTGCCAAGAGAAAGTACTTCTTGCCTGGAGGTTGGACGGAAGGACAGCCTCCGCACCTGCCGATCGAAACGTGGAAGACGGAGCCATTCGGCATCGTGAAAAAGGGCGCGCGCAGCAAGGCCGAGCCACTCCTCTGGGTGGCCGTGGCACCCCTACCGCCGACGGAATGGTTCGCCGCCTGCTGGGAACGCTCCCGAGGCAACGATGCGCCGCAATTCGAAGAATTGGAAACGAACCATAGGAGTCGCCGATGACGTTAGATGTCAGCACACGCCTCAACCTTGGGGGCATCACTGAGAACGCCGCGGACAACTCGGTGCCGCTCGTGGCAGCCGCTTACACGCACCCGGTGCTTGCCGGTCGCTCGATTGTGCAGCTCATTCCCGAGCCACTGGCGGAAGCCGATGAATTGGCACTCGGTGTCATCGGCCTCGAACCAGCTGGTCGCGTGAACGTGGGGCACACTCGGCGGCGGGCCATCGGTTTCCCTGAATGGCCTATCCTCAACGACCCCGAGAACGCGCATCACGCGCTCAACCTCGTCGCCGACATGGAGCGCGCAGGCAAATACGCCGCCAGCAAGCCCAAGAAGTTCAAAGGGGCAGTCGATGAGTTGGGCGACAAACTCGACAACAGCGCACCGCACTTTCTCCCTACTTTCTTCGAGGAAGCTGGGCGAGTTTTCATCGCCGCAGATAACGGCAAGCTCGCCGCGCAGATGTTCACGCAAGCACGCGACGCGGAGCGCCGCCATTCGCTGCCTATCGACGAAATCCGCCACGCCGAAGCCGTCCTGGAATTCGCCTACGCCGGGGCGCTGAGCACCAAGGAACTGGGCAACGAGGCGAAGCGGCTGGCGGAACAGCTTGAACCGGAGGAGGCGTACCGCGCGTACCGCACATTGTGCGTGGAGCGGGTGCGGGGCGGGTTGAGCCCGCACGCCGGGATGAAGAAAGAGTTAGCGAAGCTGGCGAAGGCCGCTGGCTTGGACACCGCCAAGGAAGAGGACGGGGTCGTCCGCGATTTGTTGAGCGTCCCGTCGATGAAGAAGGCCGGCGCGCATTTCTGGAAGAATTACGAGAAGGCTATTTGCCGCGTCGTCGCGGACGATCCCGCGCTCATGGACCAGCTACTTTCTCTATTCCCGCGCCATGTGGATACCGACCCGTGGCTGCACCTGTTGGATATCACCGGCGCGCTCGACGTGGTCAAAGACGGTGCGCATCCGGACTTCGTTCCCGGCCTCCTCCTGTTCGAGTCCCAGTGGACGAAATGGCCGTATACGCCGTCGACCCAGTTGACACCGGTTCTCGCAGATATCCTCCCCCATGCCGGTCTCAGCACCGTCACCGTGCCTAAAGACCGGCTCCATTATTTGCCGGCGGCAGCCGTCGAGCAGGTTCTCGCGAACGGACTGACCTTCTCGTTCTCTCATGCACCAGTACAAACGGACATCGACCTCACCAGATGGGCACGCCTTCCAGAGCGCGCACCACTGCCCCACCTCATGGCGGACGAATCGCTGCGAGGAGCTGTCGTTCTGGGGATCAAGAATGCGATGCGCCATCCCGAGGTCGTGGAGACACTCACCGCCGATCCGCACGTCAGAACGTTGGTGGTGGAGCTGCTCACGGAGATCGTCGATAAGCTTGAAGCGGGAGTGCCGTCCGTCGACCATCTCACGCAGGCCACTACATTCGTCCGCGGCTTCGAACTCGTCGGCGACGAGGAGATTCAGTCGCTTCTCGACCGGGTGCGTGTAATTCACCGCGATCCGGCCGTGCCTTTGGCTGAATCCTTGCGCCGCGGTCTGCCCGATGAGCTCGGCTGGCCAGAATTAGAGCAGCTCAACTGGAAGTACGGGGAACCGATGCGACTCAATCTGTGGCTAACCGCCGAAGATTGTTGGCCCGGCGTCATCGTGGAAGCAGATTCCCGCACCACCTACCTGCGCGGCCGGAACGCCACTGCGATTCCCAACTGGACCGGTCAGAAACTCTTCGGCGCCATGGAAGTTGACGGCCAATTCGGCCTGGCCACCTACACCAATGCGAATCCGCGGGTGTGGTGGGAGAGTGCCCCCGAGGGCATGACCAGTAGATGGAGAGAGCTTCCGTCCCTCGGCCTTGTCGCCTCAGTTCCGGTGCCCGGTGGGCGTATTTTCGACGCCGACACGGTGATGCGTCCCGGCCATTCCACGTGGGCGAGCGGCAGCCAACATTTCTTCGTCGACGGCAACCGGGTATGGCTCATCGACAGCCCCGGGCTTGACGACGGATCCACCGTAGTGGAACTCGATCCAGCCACCGGTGCCACTGGCCGCGAGAGTTTGCCGGACTGGTTCGCCGAGCAGTGCCGCCGCCACCCGGATTTGGTGTTTGAACCGCAGCGTTCACAGCACCGGCCGGTGGAGGACACAACCGCGGAATCGCTCTTCTCCACCGCTGACGGCTTCCACAGGCATGCTGTGTTCACCCGCCCCGACGACCCCGACTTCTGCTTGGTCGTCGACGCCGACGGGACCGAATTCACCGTCACTGGGAAGCACGCGCGCAAGGTTACGGGTGTACTTCAACGCCCCAACGGCGGCCGGTGGATTCTCACGAATGAGCACATAGATCCCGTCGTTCTGGATCCGGAAGACATGACCCCGGTAGCGGTGCGCGGGACGCAACTCCACTCGCACATGTGGTGGCATCACTTCCGCGTCCGCGAACCCGAGACAAGCGAGATGCTGCGGCAGATCACTGCCGATGAGGTTCGCCCGCTGGTGAATCGGGCGCGCGAAAACGGCAATGGAGGCGCGGATAAGCACATGTGCGAATTGGTCGGCGAGGTGCTCGGTGTAGACGACCCGGTGCTGCGCTATGCGATCGCATCCGCTGCGCACCAAGCGGCGACGTCGTGGCCGCAGGAGGACACCGACGCACGTGCTGAGGAGCTGACCGGGGCGCCGACCTTCGCCGAGCACCATGGTGTGCTCCGGTCCCTCACGCGGTTTCCCCTCGCCAAATTCGACGCGATGGATATCTGGCAAGGTGCGGCGGCCTTGGGAATGCACAACCGTTATGTTCCGGAGAAGGGTTACACCCACAACAGAACCAGGGGCAGCAACGACTGGATGAAGCTGCTCGGGCACGGCGATGCCCTGGTCATTTTCGCGGCATCACCAGGCCGTACTGCGGACGAAGTCCAGGCGTTGAAGGAGCTGTGGACGGTGCTGCGGGATGCCGGAGCCCTCACGGCTGACAACCTGGTGTTGGAGTCCTACGCCTCGGTGCCGTTTTCGCCGGGGCAGAATGTACAGCTTCCGCCACAAGCGGTTCGGCTCGCGCGCAACGTTTCAGGCGACCCCCTGATTGTGCGCGTGGCCGGCGCCGAGATGATGACTGTGAACGGCACCCCCCTGAAACTGAACAGCCGAACTGACATCGCACCGTCGCGCACGGACCTTGAGCCGGTCTTCGACGCGCTGCTCGCACGCATTGCGGAGGACGGCCCACTGCCGTATTCAGCGTCTACTGGCGAGGCTTTCGCCGCCGCAGCTAACTCGCCGCTTGCCGACGCCCATGTGATCGCCGCCGGTTTCCCGAACCTCTACTCCTTCGACGCTAATTTCGTGCCGAAGGATCTGCGCTCGGCTATGGGACTGAAAGTCAATGAGCTCAAAGCGGCTCGAGAACGGTTGATGCCCTCCGGCGACCACTTCGCGGCGGTCCTGGCAGCTGGCCTGCCCGACAATGCGGCGGAGTTGCTGACCAGCGGCCCGGATATCGCCTCCATGGCCAAATACTGGTTAGAGCACGGGCCGGACTACTTGCCTGAGATCCCAGGGCAGATCGCCGAGCGCGTCCCGAAAGTGTTGAAGGAAAGCGTGCTGCAAAGCATTGTCGCCGGCCGGCATTTCGACGCTGACAATGGCACTGACAACGCCGACGACTGGGCCCAAGAGGTCGGCGCTCTGATCTGGCTTGCCACTGAGCTGGACATGACCGATCCGCTTCGCCCTGCGCTGGCCGATCATGCCGAGCGGCTGCACAGCTCCCCGCGGGGCATCGACGCAATCAAGGTCGCTATCACCGGTATCGGCGAGGACGATGAGGCAGTTCGCAGCGCGATCGGTGCGCCGAAACGCGCTGAGGGCGACACGGACCGCACAGACCTTCAAGCAGGACGGTTCACACTCGAGCAGCATTACGATTGGGATTTGGTCCTCGTCGACCTCTCAGACGTAGATGAGCCGTGCAGCGACCTGGATCTGGCGCGCGAATGGGCAAAGGACCTCCACAACGGTGCCAGCAGCAGGTTGCGAGTGGCAGCGGCGGACGTCCGCGCACGCGGTGTGCTCACGTCCTACGCCGAGTGGTTGAGGGAACCGGGCAAGGGCGAACCGCGCGACCCTCTCGTCTCCGCGCCCGAGCTCGTGGCTGAGGCGGCTGATGCACTCGGAGTCAGCCAAGACGCGGCCCGATATTACCTGCAGTTGCTGGCCTGGCCCGAGCCGACGGACAAGAATGTCCGCCGCTGGAATACCTGGAAGAAAGCCGATATCGTCCGCGCCGGTTCCGAACTCGTTGCCGCCGGTAAAGTCGTCGAAGGCAAGCGCCCCCGTTCGGGCCGCAGCTATTTCTTGCCCGGTGGATGGGTAGAAAAAGTGCACAAGTCTGAAGGACAGCTCCCGGTCGAGGTGTGGAAGCTACCCGCCTTCGGCATCGAGCAGAGTGGCTACAACGGAGAATTCGAGCCGCAGCTGGGCATCGCTGTCGCACCCCTACCGCCGCCGGAATGGTTCGCTACCTGCTGGGAGCGCTCCCAGGGCGACGACGCGCCGCAATTCGCGGAACTGGAGACCACGAGGAGGAGACGCCGATGACCCACCAGGTCGAGCTCGCAGAGGAGCGCTTCGCCGACGAGCTGGAGTTCCTCGAACGCTGGGACACCGGCGCACGCCCACCGGGTTGGAGGCTGACACCGCGTGCCGTGGTCGCATTCATCATGGGCGGCACCGACCTCAAGGCGGGGCGGTCCAAGCTCACCATCGCGCCGAAATACGTCGGGGATCCGGCGCTGGTGGAGCGCTGCGTGATCACGCTGGCAGGCTCGCGCGGGCTGATGCTGGTCGGCGAGCCCGGCACCGCCAAGTCGATGCTCTCCGAGCTGCTTTCGGCTGCCATCTGCGGGACCTCCGCGCTCGTGGTGCAGGGCACCGCCGGGACAACGGAAGACCAGCTGCGCTACGGCTGGAATTACGCGATGCTTCTGGGCAATGGCCCCACAGCGGAGGCGCTGGTCCCCAGCCCGGTCATGCGCGCGATGGAAAATGGTGCGGTCGCGCGCATCGAGGAGATCACCCGCTGCCTGCCCGAGGTGCAGGATTCGCTGGTGTCCCTTCTGTCGGAGCGCCGCATCGCCGTACCCGAACTCGGCGACATGTCGGTGGCGGCCACCGAAGGCTTCGGGCTGATCGGCACGGCGAACCTGCGCGACCGCGGAGTGTCCGAAATGAGTGCGGCCCTGAAACGCCGCTTCAGCTTCGAGACGGTCCACCCCATCGCCGACCTGGACGCGGAGATCGCGCTCGTTGCCAACCAGACCCGCCGGGCTTTGGACGCCGCACAGATCGACACGCCTGTCGACGAGGTCGTGGTCGACGTCCTCGTCACCGCCTTCCGTGACCTGCGTGCCGGTGTGAGCCGGGAAGGCTGGCCGGTGGAGAAACCCACGACGGTCCTCTCCACCGCCGAGGCCGTGTCTGTGAGCACGTCGATCGCCCTTGCCAGCGCCTATTTTCCCGCCCGCAGCGACGGCCTGCGCGATGTGGCCGGTCACCTGCTCGGTGTCGTCCGCAAAGACGATCCCGCGGACGCGGACCGGCTTCGCGGCTACTGGGACAGCGTTGTCCAGCGCCGGGCGAAGGACGGGGCGGCACCGTGGCGCACCCTGTGGGATCAACGCGACGAGCTGGTATGACGGAAGTTGACGTTGCGGGAGCCGTCGATAAGCTGGCGCGCGATTCCGTTTTCCTGATCGGCGTGCGGCACCACTCACCGTCGCTCGCGCGGGTGCTGCCGCGGCTGTTGGATGAGGCGCGCCCGGACGCGGTGGTGCTGGAAATGCCTGCGGAGGCGCAGCCGTGGTGCGAGTGGATCGCCCATCCCGAGGCGACGGCGCCGCTCACTTTCGCGGTCGCCGATGACGACGGTGCTGTCGGTTTCTGGCCGTTGGCCGATTTCAGCCCGGAGCTCGTCGCGCTGCGGTGGGCGCGCTCGCGCGATGTGCCTGTGATCTGCGCCGACCTCTCCCCCGCCGCACGCCCCGAATCTTCGGAAGCATCTGACGGCGAGTTCAGCGTGGGCACGCTTATCGACGCCCACGTCCACGCCGAGCACCACGACGACGCCTGGGACCGCCTCGTCGAAGTCCCCTCCGCCGGCGCATCACCCGAAGCTGTGCGCCGCAGTGCTCTGGCTTTCGGCTGGGCGTACCGGCAGGGGCGGAACCTGGATGCACGCACGGCCGCGCGCGAGGCATCGATGCGCGAAGGTATCCGCCGCGCGCGTGCTGAGCACGGCCCCGCGGTGACCGCGGTGACGGGCGCGTGGCACAGCCCGGCGTTGACCTCTGAGCTAATCGACGCTGAGGCGGAGTCCGACCGCGAGCTGCTTAGCTCCCTGAACTTTGACGGCGAGCCTACGGCCAGCCTTGTCCCCTACTCGCAGAAGCTGCTCGATTCCCGCTCCGGTTACCCGTCCGGCATCCGCGACCCGCGCTGGCAGCAAGCGGTGTTGACTTACGGCGACGACCTCGCCGCATTCGAGGGTGCTGTGACCTCTTTGCTCACCCAGCTCGCTGCCCATCTCCGCGCGGAGGGCCATCCGTGCGGACCAGCTGAGATCCGTGAGGCAAACCGTATGACGCTCGACCTCGCTGCGTTGCGCGGGTTGCCGGTGCCGGGCCGCCGCGAATTCCAGGAAGCCTGCACCTCCGTCTTCGCGCAGGGCGACGTGCTCGGGCGCGGCCGCGCCGTGGCTCGCGCCGCCGAGAAGATCCTGGTGGGCGAGGACACCGGTGCCCTCGCCCCAGACACACCCCAATCGGGTCTGGCTCTCGCTTTTGCTGAAGATCTCGCTGCCCTGCGCTTGCCGGGCCCTGGCGAACGGTCGCGCGAGCTGACCCTGAATCCGCTGCGCCTGAAAGACTCCGCTCCCGAAAACACATTGGACACTCGGCGCGAAATCTTCCTGCAGCGCTGCCGGGTCGCACGCATTTCCTACGGCATACCCACCGAGGTCATCGGCGTCGGCGGTGCCCAAGCGGTGAGCACGAAATGGACAGTGCTTTACGACGTCTCCACCAGCGCCAGCCTCCCCCACGCCAGCCGATTCGGTGTGACCGTGGTGCAGACAGCCAAAGGCGTACTGCGCACCCGCCGCCCCGACTCCGACTCCGATCCCGACCCCGACGTCCTGGTGACCGGCCTGGCTGACGCCGCCGCCGCTGGACTAGCCGACGAATTTGACTGGTGGCTCGACGCCGTGGTGGCGGAGCTGCCCCTTCGCGCCGGTGTTGACGCTTTGGCGGAGGCAATCGAGGTCATCGCCGCTGTCGGCGAAGGCACCGTCGCAGGAATGCTACTGATAGACCGTGGCCCCCAGATAGCTTCTGCCCTGGAGATTCTCGTTGATGCCGCTGTTGCGCAGGTCGACGGCCTCGCGGGCAGCGACGACCCAGCCGATGCCGCGGCGTTGGGCCGCCTCGTCGCCCTGCGACACGCGGATATCGGGCTGCGCCTGGCACACTCGCTCACCGAATTCGTCTCTGCTGCCTCCCCACTGATGCAGGGGGCAGCCACCGGGTTGCTGCGACGCCTCGACCACGACGTGGCTGATCTGCCCAGCATTGCTTCGCGAATCTACGCCGCCTCCAGCACACAGAGCCGCCGCGATCTAGCCCGCTGGTTGACGGGCCTGATCACCGCCAACCCCGAATTGCTCACCGACGATTCTTCATTCCTCGACGATCTCCGCTCTGGTGTCGAAGACATCGATGAAGCGATGTTCATCGCCCGCCTCCCCGCATTGCGCGGTGGCTTCGACCCGATGTCTGCCGCCGAACGCGAACGTTTGCTGGAAGCTGTCGGCGCCGACCGCGTGCGGCCGACAGAGGTGCCCGCCGAAGAACTCGGCCGCTGGGCCGCAGAGGACCGTGCCGCCTGGGAGCGCCTCCAACGCCTTGGCCTCTCCTCCGTCGCCGTGTCTCCCAAACAGCGCTGGTCACTGGTGCTGGGGCGCCGCCACCACGAACTTACGGGCCCCCAGCAACGACGGTTGGCGCGCAGCCTGGACCAGCTGTACGGCGGCGGTGACGGCGAGGGATCGTCCGGCGGCTATCTGGGCGGCCGCGGTGGATCCGAGCCTCCCTACCCCACCGCGCGCGAATGGGCCGACGACCTCGACGCCCTGTTCGGCGAAGACGTGCGAGAAGACATCGCCGCCTCAGCGATCACTGCCCGCAACCCGCTTGCCATCGACCTCATTGAAAACACTCAGCCCCGCGCATCCGTCGAGCTTCTCAACGACATCCTCACCATCGCCGGTGGCATGCCCGAATCGACTCTGGCGAAGCTGCGACCGATGCTGCGTCGCATGGTCGCCGAGCTATCCCAGGCGCTGGCCAACCGGCTCCGCCCCGCTCTCAACGGCTTACAGGGGTGGCGTGCCACCACGCGCCCCTCACAGCGCTTGGACGCCGCGGCGACCATCCGCAGGAACCTACGCCACGCCGTCCCCGGTCCCGACGGCACCCCGCAACTCGTCGTGGCCACACCCATCTTCCGTCAGCCACTCGCCCGGCGCGCCGAATGGCACATCATCGTGCTTGTCGACGTCTCCGGGTCCATGGAACCCTCCACCGTCTTCGCCGCGATGACCTCCGCCATTCTCGCCGGCGTAGACGCACTATCGGTAACGTTCCTGGTCTTTTCCACCGAAGTCGTTGACCTGACTGACCACGTCGACGACCCGCTCTCACTACTGCTGGAGATTCAGGTCGGCGGCGGCACTGACATCGGCGGCGCCCTCGCCGTGGCGGGGGAGCGTGTCACAGTCCCCTCGCGCACAATGCTTGTACTCATCAGCGATTTCGAGGACGCCTACTCCGAATCCTTCCTGCTGTCCCGTGTCGAGTCCTTGCACAACTCCGGCGTCCGGCTGCTCGGCTGCGCCGCTTTGGACGATTCAGGAGCAGCGCGCTACAACGCCGCAGTCGCCGCGAGCGTCGCCGGTGCAGGCATGGCTGTCTCCGCCGTTTCCCCGACGGAGTTGGCACGATGGGTTGCAGAGCAGGTCCAACGATGACAAGCAATACTCACCCCGACGGCCTTCCCGGCATGGACCCGGCTTTCGTCGCCGCCACTATCGAGTCCCTCCCGGGCCGCCTGCAAAAGCGCCTGGACAAAGCAGACCCTGACTCCTGGACTATTGCCGCCGACGTTGGCGCCGACACCACTACCGTGACCGTCGGCACTGCCACCGTCACGCTTGACCCTCCACAGGCCGCGGAGTGCGACTGTCTACTCAGCCCCCGCTGCCTCCACCTGGCACAGGTGCTGGTGAGCTGCCCGTCGACTGAGGCGCAGCCGGACTCTGCGGACGATCCCGCTGCAGACTCCACCGATTCCGCTGACCCATCCGCCCCCGCGGACGCCCCGCTGGCCCTTACCCGCGAACAACTGGACACCCTCGAACTCGCCGAATCCTGCCTCACCGGCTTGCTTGACCGCGGGCTCGGCGGACTCACCGCCGGTGACCGCGCGAAAGTGCTGCGCGTCGTGGCAGCAGCGCGGGTGCAAAAACTGCCGCTCTTGGCCGCCCACTTCGCCAGGCTCCACGGCCACCTCGGCACCGGACGTCTCGGGTACGGCGAAAGCCACGTGACCCAAGCCGCAATCTCGACGCTGGTGGAAATCGCATTGGCGGCTCACCAACTCCGCCACGGCCACGACACTGGAACATTGAGCATCGACGCCGTCGGCACTGCGCGCCGCACCTACTCACCGGTGGGGACTCTGCGACTGCGTGGTTGGGCATGCGAACCGCTGCTCACCGCGTCCGGCTATAGCGGCGTCATCACTTATATGGTTGACGAACGCGACGGTCGCATCTTTGAGCTGTCCTCCGTTCTCCCAGGCGACAACGAGCAGATCGCCAAGGCCTACTTCGGTGATGCCGGATTCAGCCAGCTCGGCCTCTCCCATCGCGATGTCGCCCGCACCGGCCTCCTGCTCACCAACGCCACGGCCTCCGCCGACGGCAGGTTGGGCCGCGGCAGCAAGCTCCGCGTCAGCACACGCACCCCGGACACAGATGCCGTTCCGGCGCAGGACTGGTGGTTTGGTGACGCTGTGCTGCGAGGAATCGAGGACGACGGGCAGCACCCGGTATTCGTTTTCGACACCGACGAGGGTCCGCTGCGCTGCCAAGCCAGCCCCACCGCTGAACGCTTCGGCGGCCCCGCCTTGAGGACTCTGGCCAGTGCGAACAACGTGCAGGTGCAACTTCGCCTTCGTCAGCGCCGCGCCCAGGAACCGGGCAGCGCCCCATGGATCCTCATCGGTGTCGCTCACGAAGACACCTGGGTGTTCCCCGGCCTCGACCACCCCAACACCCACTGGCTCGGCGTCCCCAAGGACGCGGAGCCGATGGCTGTCCCCTTCTCACAAATCGAACCGGAAACGGTGCTGCGACGGTGGCGGGATGCCGTGGCACGCCAAGGCCGGCGAGCTGTGACCGGAACGAACCGCGAACGCCTCATGGCCGATGCCGCGTGGCTGCGCTCTCACGCTAGCGGCCACCGAGCCGACCTCCTCGAGAAGCTTGCCGACGCCGCCGCTACCGGCTCCTACGATTTCGACGGCCGCTTCCGCCCCGACCCGAGCGACATCCCCCGCCGCTGGGCCGCCGTCGCCGCGGTGTGCTGACCCCTGGCACTATCGCAGGGGCGGGGTGATCTGCTGAAAATCAGCCGAACACTTGATGTTAACCCTAAAACTTAGTTTCCCCTGGTCGCCGAAAATCAGATGACAATGCGCCACCTGGGGTAACTAAGTTTTGGGGTTAACATCTGGCAGGGGTTTACAGCTGGAGTTAACTGGAGTTAATAGGTAGAGCCCAGATCTGCGACGCCGCATCCGACGCCACACCCCGCCGCCCCCTCCTAGCCCGTCCTACTGCGCCAACCGTTCCCTAATGAGCCCACTGGCCGCCAGTGTCTGGCGAACCTCGGCGAGGAACCGGTCGGGGTGCTTACGCACGAACCAGGGCGCGTAGCGGAGGAACACGTATCCACGGTTTCCGATGAATTTTTGTCGGTTGAATTCGCTCTGGCGAACTTTCTCGGCATCGGGCCCGGAGTATTTCTTTCCTCCGTCGATTTCGATCACAAGCCAGCTGCCGATGAGTAGGTCAACGTAGTATGCACCGATTTTGTACTGGGCTTGTACAGGCTCGATACCGGCTTCGATGAGGAGCCCCCGAGCGAGTGATTCGTAGGGCGAATCAGCGTCCGGGATGGCATGTTCAAGGCACCGGCGGGCAATCTTCATCCCCTTGGCGCGCCCCATTCGCTGGATTCCACGCAGGATCTCGGAACGTTCGATTCCGCGGCGTAGAAGGTAGTCGGCGGCGATAAGGCCTTCGAGGAAGCCGTGGTGACGGGCGATATCGATGAATGTACGGATGGGCCTGGTGACTGGATGCCCCTCGTACATCACCACGTCACTCGGCTGGATATGCGAATGCCGAAATTCGTAGTTTCCCGAGGCCTTCCGGCTGCGTGAAACTCCGCGCGACGGGAGACTCACTTCGACCTTCTCCTCGGTGCTGGCTACCACCCATATTCCGAGCTTCCGTGCGGCGGACCGTCCCGTCAGAATGGCGGTGGTGCTCACCATGGCGGCGGCTTCGACGCGCAACCACTGCTGTTCGTGATATTTGAGTTCCTCCCAAAGTTCACGCGGGTAATGGATTAGCGCCGCAAGCTCCTCAAAATCGCCGTGAAGATCTTCACGCGCCGCGTTCTTCCGCCTATCGACGATCCCCTCCCTCAACTCCCCCTTCCTCATTTCCCATTTCTTTAGTTCATCCTGGTTTTCTTTATCTACCCCCATACCCTCTTAGACTCCACTGCCCGCCAACCGGTTCCGCGGCGGAATTAGATTCACAATGTCCGACCAGCCAGCACCGGCAAATAGACAGCTTGGTCCGCTTTTTGCCGATCCGGCCCGGATCAGTCAAGGAAAAGTGCTTGCAGGCCCCGCCCGCGGCTCCTAGCTTGGTGCCATGACAAACGAGACCACTCCCCATAATCCCCAGACTGCGCCCCGCTACGACAACAGCGCTGCAGGCGACTGGTCCTTCGACACCCGCGCGATCCACGCGGGACAGAGCGTCGACAACGGGGCCGGTGCGCGCAACCAGCCGATTTATATGACGACGTCCTACGTGTTCAACGATACGCAGCACGCGCAGGACCGCTTCGCGCTGGCGGATCCGGGCCCGATCTACTCGCGCATCACCAACCCGACCCAGGAAGCGCTGGAGAACCGACTCGCATCACTGGAAGGCGGCGTCGCGGCTGTGGCGTTCTCTTCGGGCATGGCGGCGGAGACCGCGGCAATCACGAACCTGGCGAGCGCGGGCGACCACATCGTCACCTCCCCGCGCCTGTACGGCGGCACGGAGACACTCTTCGAGGTCACGCTCCCCCGCCTGGGCGTCGAGGTCAGCTTCGTGGACAACCCGGATGACCCGGCCAGCTGGCAGGCGGAAGTCAAGCCGAATACGAAGGCGCTCTACGGCGAGACCTTCGGCAACCCGATCGCCGACGTACTGGACATCCCGGCGGTCGCGGAGGTCGCGCACAGCAACCAAGTGCCGTTGATCGTGGACAACACTATGGCCACGGCGGCGCTGGTCCGCCCGCTTGAGCTGGGCGCGGACATCGTCGTCGTGTCCACCACGAAGTTCTACACCGGCAATGGCGCAGCGCTCGGCGGCGCGCTCATCGACGGCGGCTCCTTCGACTGGACCGTCACCCGCGGCGGCAAGCCCGTCTTCCCGTACTTCGTCAATCCTGACCCCGCCTACCACGGTCTCGTCTACGCCGACTTGGGCGCACCGGCCTTCGCGGTGAAGGCCCGCGCCGGCAGTCTCCGCGACACTGGCGCAGCGATTTCGCCGTTCAACGCCTGGGTGGCGCTGCAGGGGATGGATACGTTGGGGCTGCGCGTCGATAAGCACAACGCGAATGCGCTGAAGGTCGCTGAATACCTGGCCGCGAAGGACGAGGTCGCGCACGTGAATTTCGCGGGCCTGCCGGATTCCCCGCACTACGCGACGAAGGAAAAGCTCGGCCTGAAGTACACCGGTTCCGTGCTGTCCTTCGATCTCGCGGGCGACCCGGCCGACAAGACGAAGGCGTGGGCGTTCATCGACGCGCTGAAACTGCACTCCAACCTGGCGAATATCGGCGATGTCCGCTCGCTCGTCGTCCACCCAGCGACGACGACGCACTCGCAGTCCAACGAGGCCGGCCTCAAGCGCGCAGGCATCACGCAGGCGACGATCCGCCTGTCGGTGGGCATCGAATCCGTCGACGACATCATCGCCGACCTCGACCGGGGCTTCGCGGCGATCGCATGATCACTCTCCCACCCGAAGGCGAGCTGACCACCCAGCCGATCGGCGACGTGCGCACAGAGGCCGGCGCCACACTCCGCGACGTGCGCATCGCTTATCGACGTTGGGGCGCCTTCACCGGCGACCCCCACGGCCGCAACAACCTCATCCTGGTCGAGCACGCCCTGACCGGCGACTCCGACGCCGCCACATGGTGGGAGGGCTTGATTGGCCCCGGCGCGCCCCTGGACACCGACCGTTTCTGCGTTCTGTGCACGAATGTCCTCGGCGGCTGCTCCGGCTCCACCGGCCCCTCGAGCGAACACCCCGAAGGCGGTGCGTGGGGTTCGCGCTTCCCCGCCATCTCCATCCGCGACCAGGTTCGGGCCGAAGCGCAGTTCCTGGAGACCATCGGGGTCAACAGCATGCACGCCGTAATCGGCGGCTCCATGGGCGGGGCCCGGGCGCTGGAATGGACGCTCATGTACCCGGATTGGGCGAATTACGCCTGCGTGATCGCTATGTCCGCACGCGCATCGGCCTGGCAGATCGGCATCCAGACCGCCCAGATCACCTCCATCATCCGCGACCCGGATTGGCAGGACGGCGACTACCACGGCACCGACCGCACCCCCGACGCGGGACTGGCCGCCGCCCGCCGCATCGCGCACCTGACCTACCGCGGCGAACAGGAAATCGACGAGCGCTTCGGCACCATGGCCCAGCCCGGCGAGAATCCTCTTGGCGCCTTCCGCGACGAGCACCAACGCTTCGCCGTGCAGAGCTACCTCGACCACCAAGGCGAGCAGCTCGTCGCGCGTTTCGATGCCGGCTCGTATGTCACCATCACCGAGTCCTTATCCCGCCACGACATCGGCCGCGGCCGCGGCGGACTCAACCGCGCGCTGGCGCAGATCAGTGTTCCTACCATGGTCGTCGGCGTGGACACCGACATCCTCTACCCGTTCCACCAGCAGGAGCACCTGTCCCGCAATATCGGCAACCTCCTGGCCATGAACAAGATCGTCTCCCCCGTCGGCCACGACGCCTTCCTGGTGGAGACCCGCCAGATGGGCCACATCCTGCGCAACTTCATCACACTCGCCGACCAGACCCCTTCGGCGACGGATCTGGCCAAGCAGCGCGGCAACTACGAGATTTAGCCCACGAGCAGCGCGTATGCGCGGACCTAGGTGTTCGGCTCAGTCCTGTAGTCGCCGTGCAGCGGGTACTTGAACCACATTGAATTAGGGTGCTGCAATCGCACATGCATCATGTCGCGGTGGTCCAGGGTGTCTTCATCGAGAATCTCCTGCCACTTCGCGCGGCCGAGAAGGAACTGGTCCACGTGGTCGCGCCAACTTTCCGAAAATTCCCTGGTGAGAGCAAGCGCGGTTGAGGAAATATTCAAGTACTGGTCCAGGTCGATCATCCCCAGCATGTAGCCCATTCGGGCAACGCGGGCAGCGCGTCCGATTTCCCAGCCGGCAAGGGTGCTCGGAAGCTTCTGCGGGATCAGTTTCTCGCTGTGTTCTTGGGTGTACAGATCCAGCCAGTTTCCGAGGTCCTCTCGAACGACATCTTCTGGAATCTCAGTTTGCTGGAAGTCAGCCACCGCCATTTCTATGATTTGCGGGGCCGCATCGTCGCGTTCCTTCACAGGTCGACCTGCAAGCTGCTGTATGTAGGGGCGCAGCGCGACGTATTCATCGTCTACCGGGTTGGACAACAGAATGGACACCGTTTCCAACAGCTCATCGCTGGACGTGATGCCCCACTGCTGTTCCAACATCGTGGAGATCATCGCGAACATCTCTTGGTCCTCCGGCGTGCTCTGTGCTGCCACGACTTTTGGAGGCGCATCCGCCGCTGTCGGTTCACTTTCACCGAACGGCATCATGAGCGAAATACCGAGGCCTACCTCAACAGGGAGTGACCCCGTTTCAACATGGCTGAAGTCCCCTTCAGAAGGATCGACCGACCACTCCATGAACTCCTCGTAGTTGTTAGTCAGCCCCAAGATCACGGAGGCACGAAGAGAAAACTTGCCCTTTTTCTTATTCTTTTTCTTCTTGCGTCCAAACACGACTCGAGGTTAATGCAATAAATGTGGCTCCGCACACAGTTAGGCGCACAGTTCGAGAGCGTCACTGATAGTGACCCTTCCGCCATCAAACGATGCGATGAGCGCTTTGCCCATACCCACCCAGCCGATGAACGGGTCCGTGGACAACACCACGCGCTCGTGGACGTGCCCGAGAAGCCAGGCGTCGTAGCCGCACGACGTCATCTCGTCCACTGTGCAGGGCAAGCATTCGTTCTTCACGTACTCGCCGCTGACCGAGCTGTGCAGAAGCCCCAGATTCGGCACACCGTCCACCGCTGCGGGGAAGTCGGGCACAAGCCTGCGCGGATCGCGATTCACCTCGACCGCGGCCGTGTGCAGTGCCCACTGCCCCGCCCAGATGGTCTGGGGCTTAATTCCCGCGACGGTGACGCCTTCGGGGATGACGCCTTTTAAGTCGTGGCTCACATCGTGATTGCCGGAGATGAACATGACCGAGTCGAAGAGCTCGAGACCGCGTTCAAAGAACTGCGTCACCTCGGCGTAGGTGCGCTCGGTGAACCGCTTGCGGTCGATGACATCACCCAGCATCACCATGTGCCCGGCGCGCGCCTCGGCGCCGCGGTCGAGGGCACTCAATGCCCACTCGATGCCGGGACCAATCTTTTTGTCGTCTTTCTGCTTGCGCCCGAGGTGGATATCAGCGAGAACAAGAACTGGTTCCATGGCTGTCAGCGTATCCCCCACTGAAAGAGACGGACGACCGCGGCCCGCATCGCAGATCGGCATCCAGACCGCACAGATTACCTTCACCGTCCGCGACCCGGACTGGCAGTGCAGAACCTACGAGATTCAGCTGCTACGGAATGAGTTCAAGCGTCACTCCGAGAGCAAAATAATTCGTGTACGCACGCTTGTCCAAGCTGGCTAATGACGCCTCGTTCTCCAGCACAGTAAGCGCGATGAGACCGTCGTAGACTGCACCGCCCTTGATTCCGGCACTAGCTAAACGGCGGTGCACCTCCCGTGAAGCGGCTTCCGGTAAGGAGAGAACGCTCTCAAATGTCCCGTCTATGACTCTCACCGCGTCGGCTTCCGTGAACCGGCTATCGCCAGGCAATCTGGTCAACACCGAATATGTCTCTGCGAGAGAGTGCGCGCAGAGAGCGAGATTCTTCCCCCTCGACCAACGCTGTAATCGTTCATGACTGCTGTGATTTTGCAAGAGCAAAGGAACTGCCGCACTTGTGTCGAGCGCGATTACGCCCATTACATTCGTCCTGCATCAATGAGCGCCAGGATGTCCTCTTCAGTGATTGGCTTTGAGCCACGCCCGATCAAACGACCGTCCTCCGACTCGATAACTTCGGCCGTCCGACCACCGGGGATGATGGTGATTCCGCCCCCGTACGCTGAAACATCCACGGTCGAACCAGGTGTGAGACCGAGGGAATCGCGCAAGGCTTTGGGCAGCAGAATCCGTCCGCCAGAGTCAATCGTCGCTTCCATGGGAATAGGTTACCACCTGGTTCCCATGCTTAGATGGGCAAAGATTCTGTCCGAATGCATCCACCCACCTCTAGGTACGCACAGCGGCGACAGCGATATGTGCTCGCTTCGTTGCGGTCTCGGGACGAGTTTCCGATCTGCGTATCCGAAAGCCGGCGTTTTCAATAAGACGTTTGATTTCGTCCTCCGAGTAAGCCGTCGCCGCGGTGACTCGGTGATCGAAAAGCGTGCGGGAAGGCGCAAGAAAGCCACCATAAATGAGTACTCCTCCCGGAACGAGGATCTCAGAGATTCTTTGCAACGCCTTGGCCATCTCACCCGGTGACATGTGGATCAACGAATACCAAGCAAGCACCCCGTCTACTCTTTTGGTCTCTGTGCTGAAACTCGCAATGTCAGCTACCGAAAAGTCGGTGCCCGGATACGTACTGCGTGCATGATTCACGAACTCGGGAACAAGATCTATCCCAGCAGCTTGATGCCCTAATCCGCTGAGGTACGCGGTCAGATGACCTGGCCCGCAGCCTACATCGAGAACATCCGCGACTCCTTCAAATCCTTCCGATATGAAGGATTTATCCGCCTCTTCAACCGAATCGATGCTCCCTAAGAGCTCGATGTACGTGCCCGCCACAGATGAATAGGCTTCCCGCGTTCTACGCGAAGTCACGCTAGCTCCCCAGCGCATCCACGGACACGGCGAGCCACACCAGCGCGGCGCCGGTGGCGGTGGTGAATATGGCGTCGAAGCGCCGGGAGCGCACAGCGAGCAGGCCCATGACCTGGGAGTCGCAGGTGAGGCGGCAGGCAGTGAGCCACAGCATCGCGACGCCCAGCATAAAGCAGGCGCGGCGCCAGTGCTCCGTCACCGCGAACCCGGTCGCGACCACGAATCCGACGACGAAGAGCCCCACCATGAGCTGCTGCACACGGCGCGGCAGACGGGACGGCGGGGCGCCAATGTCGTGGGGGTTGTCCAGGCTCGGCGGCACGAGGCCTTTCACCGCGGTTGATCCGCTCCCGTCATGAGGCTCCGCGCTAGGACGCGGACTAGTTGGCGTCGGCAAGCCGCTCGGCCCTCTCGACGATATTGCGCACCAGGAACGTGCGGGTCATGGGGCCGACACCACCCGGGTTCGGAGAGACCCAGCCGGCCTTCTCCCAGACGTCTGGGTGGACATCGCCGGTGGTCTTGCCGTCGACACGCGAAACGCCCACGTCGAGCACTGCCGCACCTTCTTTGACCATGTCGGCGGTGATCATGTGGGGCTTGCCGGCAGCGGCGATGATGACGTCGGCGCGGCGGGTCTCAGCGGCCAAGTCCTTCGTGCCGGTGTGGCACAGCACCGCGGTAGCGTTGATGTCGCGCTTAGTCAGCATGAGGGAGATCGGGCGGCCGACGGTCACACCACGGCCGATGACGCACACGATCGCGCCATCCAGCTCCACCCCGAAGCGCTGCAGCAGCGCCAGCGAGCCGTTCGGGGTGCACGGCAACGGGGCGGGCTCGTTGAGCACCAGCCGGCCCAGGTTGACCGGGTGGAGGCCGTCGGCATCCTTGTCTGGGTCAATCAGCCCCAGCACACGGTTCTCATCCAGGTGCTTCGGAAGCGGCAGCTGCACGATGTAGCCGGTGACGGCGTCGTCGTTATTCAGCTCCTCGATCACCGCATCGAGCTCTTCTTGCGTCGTGTCTTCCGGCAGCTCCTTCATGATCGACGCGATGCCCAGCTGTTCGCAATCCTTGTGCTTCATGCGCACGTAGTTCTGGCTGGCTGGGTCCTCGCCGACAAGCACCGTGGCCAGGCCCGGCGTGATGCCTTTCTCCTTGAGGTCCTCGACCCGCTTGGCAAGGTCCGCGAAAATCTCCTCGCGGTAGAGTTTTCCGTCCAATTTGATCGCAGTCACGCGCACCATCTTAGACTTGGGCGCGTGCTCCACGTGATCTTCGACAATCCCGTCATTCCGCCGAACACCGGAAACGCGATCCGCATGTGCGCGGGCACGGGCGCCGCGCTGCACCTCGTCCACCCCTTGGGTTTTTCGCTCGACGATAAGCACCTCCGCCGCTCGGGGCTCGACTACCACGACCTCGCGCACGTCGAGGTCCACGACGACATCGACGCTTGCTTCGCATCGCTTATCGACGCCCGCATCTTCGCCTTCACCACCCAAGCCACCCGTCACTACACCGACGTGGCCTTCCAGCCCGGCGACGCTTTACTGTTCGGCACCGAACCGACCGGCCTTCCCCGAGAGCACTCCCACCACGAGCGCGTCACCGACCGGATCCGGATCCCGATGCTGCCCGGACGCCGGTCCATGAATCTCTCCAACTCTGCGGCCGTGGCCACCTACGAAGCGTGGCGTCAGCTCGGCTTTCCTGGCGGAGTGTGAAGCCGTTCAACCCCGGCCCCTTCCCCCTTCCGGCCCAGTAAGAGGCGGGAGCTCGCGGGCGCTCAGCTCGGCGACCACCGCCCACGCATCCGCGGTATCCAGATCGCGCGCCTTCATCTTCACCGGTCCCGGCACGAGGTCGAAACGGACGTGCGCCAGATCCATCATGCGCTGCACCGGCCCCTGGCGGTACGTAATCTCCTGGATGTGGGAGACATCGATGAATTCACGCCGCCGGTTGAGCAATCCGTGGCTAGTGGTGGCCCATGTGCTCTGGTCGGGGGCGGGGCGGATGGACAGGGCTTGACGGGAGGCGTCGAGAGGCGACGGAATACGTGCGCGCTTCGGTGAGCGGAGATCCCATTCGGGCGTGGTGACGTGCTCTGGAGTAAGGGGGCTGATCGCGGCAACCAGTGCCACTGCCTGGTCGTAGGATCCGACCGGCAAGAGACGCGACGTGCCCGACTGTTTATTGGATTCGCGCCCGTAGCCGGCGATATTCACCGCCACAGCCCACCACCCGAACGGCCGCCACAGCATCGGCTGGGACACCCTGATCGCGTGAACGCGGTCGAGCGGCACCGCCTGGCTGCGGCGGTTGGCCAGCCCGTACGACAGGTGCATAACCTCCCCGTCCAACGTCGCCGTGTAGCGCCAAGACTGGTCGATCTGCTGCCAGATCTGCGGGATGAAGCCGACCAACGCCGGGACAACCACCGCCAACGTCACCTCAGTGAGCACCGGCAACAGCGACATGGCGACAGTAAACACCGTGGACAGGCGCAGCGCCGCGCCCGCGAGAGAGCGGGTGACCGGGATCGCGGGGATCAGGGCGGGCTCCGAAGTTCCAGTGGTCTCGGTGCTTTCATCCAGGGGCATCTCCGCAGCGGGGTTGTGTGCGGCGATGCGGTGCAGCAGCTCGCGGCGGAGCTCATCTGCTTCAGCCCGCGGAACATAGCCGATCTCGATCGCTGAATCTGATCCGCCAGCCGCCTCGACACGCACTGCGGCGAGGCCGAACAGGCGCGGCGCGAAAGGCTCGATGACGTCGACCGCCTGAATGCGGATGTAGCGGGTGGCACGGACCTTGGTGCTGATCAGCCCGCTGCGCATTTCCACCTCGTTCTCACCGAGACGAAAACCGATACGGGACCACCAGAATTGGGACAGCCCGAGAGCAAACGCAATGACGGCCACGACCACACCGGCGACCTGCGCGATCTCTGTTGTCGACCACGATTCCGCCGTGCCGCGCTCAATGCCTTCGAGGACAGTGGTGGTGAAGTTGAAGACCAGAAGGGTGGCCAATGCAGCGGCGACAGCCCAGGCGCGGAGGAAGGGGGTGAGGCGGTGGACGCGTCGATAAGCGGAAGCGTTGGGGTTCGTCACAGGCCGCTCATCCGCTCGCGCGCGTTGACGGCGAGGCGCTCGCGCAATGCGTCGGCCTCTGCCGCTTCGAGGCCGGGGATTTTCGCGTCGGTCGAGGCGGACGCGGTGTGGAGCGTGACGCCTTTGAGGCCGAGCGGGCGCGTGAACGGCCCGGTGGTGACGTCCACGAATTGGATGCGGCCGTAAGGCACCACCGTGAACGTCTGAAACATCTTCCCTTTGGATATCAGCAGCTCATTGCCTGTTTCCAACCATCCAAGGTTGCGCACGCGCAGCGGGATCATGATGGCCTGGAACACAAACCACACACCCGTGGCCACCGCGCCGGTCCACCACGATCCGCCGAGTAATAACTGCGACGCGAGGGAGCTGCCCGCGATGACGAGCGCCCACAACGTCTGCGCGATGTAGCGCGCCGCGATGAGCTTCCGGGAGACCGGGTTCATCGCGGAGGCGGAGGTGGGCAGGGCGGGCGCGGGGGCGTCGTCAAGTGCGTGCCTAGCGCGGGCGGGCGGGCGCGGCTCGGACGGTTGCTCCATGTGCGCTACCCTACCGCGCAGTGACCTCGCCGAACTTGCGGGCCACGGACGCGAGCACCGCCGGCTTCGTGGCCACCCACGCGCCCGCGATCACAGCAAGCGAGACCGCGAAAATGATGAAACCGAGCCAGTTGTCCGCGTACACACCCGGATCGACATCCCCGCGCGCCGCGTACATGTTGTTCATATTGCGCAGCACGCCCGTGGCCAGAACCAACACGACGTGGATAACCACGAACAGGAGGAAGTAGATCATCACCGGGAAGTGGATTTTGCGCGCCGCTGCCGCCGGGAAGATCTTATTCGCCGTCTTCCACTCGTTCTTCCACCAGTAACTCATTCGCACGCCCGACGCGATCGCCAGCGGCGCCGCGATGAACACCGTGACGAAGTACGCCAGCTGCTGCAACGCGTTGTAATTCACCCACGCGTTCTCCGTGGGCCAATCCAGGCTCAGGTACTGCAGACCCGCCGACAGCGCATTCGGGAACACTTCCCAGCTCGTCGGCACCACGCGCATCCACTGGCCTGTCACTGCGAGAAGCACAACGAAGATCACACCGTTGACGATCCACAGCACATCCAGCATCAAGTGGATCCACAGCGTCAGGCTGATCTTCTTCCCACCGCGCTTCGGCCGCCAGTACGCGTCCGGTTTGCGCTGCGTGCGCACCTGCCAACCCGTCTTCACGATCAACGCCATCAAGAACATATTGAAAAAGTGCGACCAGCCGACCCACGCAGGCAACCCCACCGGTGCATTCTCCGGCAGGGGGTTCTCACCCGGGAAGCGTGCCAGGAAGTCCTGTCCCGCACCACTTCCCAGAAACGCCTTCGACACCATGATAGCCAGCGCCAACAGCACGACTGCGCCCAACACGCCGAACACAGCTAATCGACGCCAACCGCTGCCCTCCCCTTGCGAGCTCGCTGCCGGCTTCGTGGCCGCTGGTGTCTTGGCTTCCGGTTTTTTCGCTGCAGGTTTATCCGCGTTGTCCGGCTTTGTAGGGGCGGGGTTCGCTGCGGCCGCAGGTTTTGCGGGGGCCGTTGGCTTCGCGCTCCCCGGTGTGGCCGGAGCTGCTGGCGGTTTCGGCGCAGCCCCGCCCGGCGCGGCCGGTGCCGCGGGTGGTTTGGGCGCGGAGGCTCCCGGTGCAGCGGGCGGTTTCGGCGCAG
This sequence comes from Corynebacterium sp. p3-SID1145, assembly GCA_025144245.1. GTDB lineage: Bacteria > Actinomycetota > Actinomycetes > Mycobacteriales > Mycobacteriaceae > Corynebacterium. The sequence goes on from JALXXC010000003.1 coordinate 162,786, forward strand.
TTGGCGGCTTCGGCGCCGCGTTTCCAGGTGCGGACGGTGTCACCGGAGGCTTCGGCGCGCCAGCGGTGGGTGCTGCGGGAGGCTTCGGTGCTGCCGCGGCCGGCGGAGCGGGGACAGCGGCACCCGGCGCGGATGGAGCAGCTGGCGGCTTAGGCGCTGCCGGGGCTACCGGCGCCGCGGGAGCGGCGGGTGGCTTCGGCGCCGCGGGAGCCTTTGGAGCAGAAGCGCCTGGCGCCTGGGGCGCTGCGGGGGCCCCAGGCGCTGCGGGCGGCTTGGGGGCTGCCGGAACGTCGTTGGGCGATGCTGCCTTCGGAATATTGTTGCTAGTCATCGCTGCTTAGATTATCCAAGCCGATCAGTTGGGTGGAATCGAACCTAGTGCGGTTAGGGGTTTAAATTCGCCCGAGTTCCCGCCAGCGGGTAAGCACCCGGACTTGCAGCAGTACTGGATAAAGGTGGCCGAACACGCCGATGAGCACGAGGACCAGCGACACCACCCATCCACCGGCAATGCCTGCCCAGATAGCGGCGACGATGTGAAGCAGCAGCGCCCACGTGTGGCCAGCGGCGGACGCTTGGACAGGCCGTGAATTCCTGATTGTCCTGTTTGCGTCAGATTCACCGGATTGCTCGTCGCGCAGTGCGATGATCAGCCGGTTCCAACCGACTGCGGAGAGAAGGGAGTTGAAGAGGGGAGGGAGAGGCGTCGATAAGCGTTGTGCGAGAGCGACAAACGATCCCACAGTGAGCGCGGGACGTGGCGCTCGAGAGAATCGCCGGCGAAAGGCGCGAGCCCGAAGCCGAGGAGAATGGCTGTGATGGCGAAGCCCACGGAGTTAGCACCCACCGATGTGGCCACAATGACGAGACCGAGAACCGCAGCGACCGTGGCGAACAGTGCGATCACTGGGTTTCAACTCCTCTGGGTATCAAACAAACGATACGGTACTATATTTGGTACCATTTAGACATAGGGTCAAGTATCCAAGAGATCTTGAGAAAGATGCGCTCGAACCCATCTAACATACGGTTCACTGAGTTAAAGAAGGTATGCAATCACCACTTCGGCGAGCCGAGAAACCGCGGTAGCTCGCACTTCATCTATAAGACTCCGTGGCCCGGCGACCCACGGGTAAACATTCAGGACAAAGGTGGTGCTGCCAAGCCTTACCAGGTTCGACAAGTTTTGAGCGCCATTGACCATCTTAGGGAGAATTCACATGAACGCTGACAAATACACCTATCAGGTTGGCTGGTCCCAGGAGGACGAGCAGTTCGTTGCAACGGTCCGGGAGTTCCCGTCACTGTCCTGGCTGGAAGATTCCCGAGACGCCGCCGAAAAAGGCATCCTTTCCCTCGTCGAGGAGGTTTTGGCGGACCTTTTAGAAAGCGGCGATCCAGTCCCACAACCGCTTGGGATGCGTGAGTTCTCCGGGCGGTTCAATGTCCGCATTTCACCGTCGCTCCACCGGAAGCTCGTTGACGAAGCTGAAAATGAGGGGATCTCGCTCAATGCCCTCGTGACCCAAAAGCTGGCCTCTGCCTGAGGCTGAGAAAGACATTTGGAACGCACCAACGGGTGAATCTGTTTACATCAGCACGATCTTGCTAAATGCCGAAATCGCGATGACCTTTCCTTATAAAACATGTCGCACATGGGGCATGTAAACAGATTCACCGGTCGGTAGAGACCGACCACCGCGAACGCTCCAGGCAGCACCGGCGCGGCGGGCGCAGCGAACGAAGTGGGAGCCGCCAGTGCGAGAACTACGGTGGATCTGCTTTACATTTGGGCCCTCTGCCCTGCATAGTTAAAATCCCCTGACATGGGCTTATAAGAAATGACACACTTTGGGAATGCAAAGTAGATCCACCCGCCTGCAAGGGCCAACCAGACTCGCCTCCTTCTAAGACCTGCCCCGAGCACGCGCTACCGGAAATCGCGGGACCCGCGGGTGAGCCACTCCCCCATCTCCAGCGGCTCGAGCTTGTCGGCGAGAACGCTGACGGCTCCGGAGGCGTTCTCGACTTTGCCGCGGACGATGAGGGCTTTGGCGGTGCGGGCGAGAATCTTCTGCCGGTTCCACAGGCCTTTGGGGATGATGATGTTGGTCAGGCCGGTCTCATCTTCCATGCCGAGGAAGGTGACGCCGGCGGCGGTGCGTGGGGCCTGGCGGTGCGTGACCACACCGGCGACGCGGACGCGGGTGCCGTCGGGGGCGTGTTTCAGGTCGGCGGCGGTTAGGACGTTGGCGCGGCGGAGGGAATCGCGCAGCATGTCCATGGGCATGAGCCCCGGGGTGACGCCGGTGGCGGCGATGTCGGTGGCCATGAGCTCGAAGGGGGTCATGCCGGGCAGGGAGGGGGCGTCGATAGCTGACAGGCCGGGGAGCATGCCGTCGCGTTCGGTGGCGGCGACACCCGCTTGCCACAGAGCTTGTCGACGATCCACCCCGAAGCAGTCCAACGCCCCCGCACGCGCGAGTGCCTCGACGTGCTCCACCGACAAGTCGGCGCGGCGGGACAGGTCCGGGATTCCGGTGAAAGCGCTGGATGCCTGCTCAATCTCAATCCTTTCTGCAGCCTTCGAGCCGAGCCCTTTGATCAGATTCAACCCGACGCGGATGGTGCCAGAGTCGATGCAGCGGGCCTCCACGCCCGAGGCGTTGACGCTGACAGGCAGCACGTCAATGCCGTGGCGGCGGGCATCCTGGATCAGGGACTGGGGCGAGTAGAAGCCCATCGGCTGGGCGCGCAGCAGCCCGACGCAGAACTCCGCCGGGTAGTAGCGCTTGAACCAGGCCGAAAAATACACCAAGGACGCGAACGACTGGGAGTGGGATTCGGGGAACCCGTAGGCGGCGAATGCGACGATCTTCTGCCACAACCGGTCGGCCACCGCTTCGCTAATCCGGTTGGTGGCCCAGCACCCGTCGAAGAACCGTTGGCGCAGGGCGGCCATCTTGGCGGGCGAGCGTTTGGAGCCCATGGCGCGGCGCAGGGAATCGGCCTCGGCGCCGGAGAAGCCTGCGGCGTCGACGGCGATCTGCATGAGTTGTTCCTGGAACAGAGGGATGCCGAGGGTCTTGCCCAGGGAGCGCTCGAGGACGGGGTGGTCGTACTCGACGGGCTCAAGACCATCCCGCCGGCGCAGGTAGGGGTGGACGGAGCCGCCCTGAATGGGCCCCGGCCTGATCAGCGCGACTTCGACGACGAGGTCGAAGAACCGGCGGGGTTTGAGCCGGGGCAGGGTGTTCAGCTGCGCGCGGGATTCCACCTGGAAGACGCCGACGGCATCGGCGCGGCAGAGCATGTCGTAGACGCTGGGATCAGCCAGATCGAGCTCCCACAGACGAACCTCACGCCCGGTGGTTTCGCGGACGAGGTCGATCATGTGGTGCAGCGCTTCGAGCATGCCGAGCCCCAGCAGGTCGAATTTGACCAGGCCGGCGGCAGCGCAGTCGTCCTTGTCCCACTGCACGACAGAGCGCCCTTCCATGCGCGCCCACTCCACCGGAACGACATCGGCGATGGGGCGGTCGCAGATGACCATGCCGCCGGAGTGGATGCCCAGGTGGCGGGGCTGGCCTTTCAGTTGGGCGGCCAGTGACTCGACGAGCGAGGGAGGGGACGCGAGGCCTTTGGACCAGGCGTCGGCGGCGCCGGCCGGGTAGCCGAGGGCGCGGGCGGCATCGCGGACGGCACCTTTGGTGCGGTAGGTGATCACGTTGGCCACCTGCGCGGCGTTGTCGCGCCCGTAGGTGGAATAGGTGTACTGGATGACCTCTTCGCGGCGGCCGGATTCGATGTCGATGTCGATGTCGGGCGGGCCGTCGCGGTCCGGGGAGAGGAAGCGCTCGAAGAGCAGGCCGGCAGAGATCGGCTCCACGTTCGTGATGCCGAGGGCGAAGCACACCGCGGAATTCGCCGCCGATCCGCGCCCCTGACACAGGATATTGGCCCCGCGACAAAACGAGACGAGGTCGTCGACGATCAAGAAATAGCCGGGAAAGCCGAGCTGCTCAATGACGCGGAGTTCGTGCTCGATCTGGGCGCGGGCGCGTTCGCGCACGTCGACAGGACGGGAGGCGTACCGTTCGCGGCCGCGTTTATCCACGAGGTGCCGCAGCCAGCTCATCTCGTCGTGGCCGTCGGGCGTGGGAAAGCGCGGCAGCCGCGGCACGACGAGGTCGAGGGTGAACGCGCACTGTTCCGCCAGCTCCACGGTGTATTCGAGGGCGTCGGCACAGTCGGGGGCCATGGCCAACAGTTGCTCCCCGGAGCGCAGCCAGTTCGCGCCCATCGGGTGCACGTCGCGGTACGAAGAAGCAATTGCTTGACGACGCCCCAATGCCCTCTTCGCCCCCGCCAACCTCGCCTGATCCCGGGTAGCTGCCCCGGGAGCAGCAGTGATAATGGCTGGGATCTCGGGGTGGGCACGCAGCGCCGCATGCCGGTCAGAGTCTTCGGGCAGCATGGAAACTTCGAATTCCCTGACCACTCGGTCTATTTTGAAATATTCGATCAGATCATCGATACGCTCAGCCCAGCGCCACCCGGCCAGGGCAATGCAGGTGCCGTCCAGCTCGGCGGCGATATCGGGCAGCGGAGGATAATGCAGCACGCCTTTCACCCCTCCCGCCATATGCGCGCGGGCCATCAGGCGGGACAGGCGGCGGTACCCCTCGGGGCCGCGGGCGATGAGGGGAAGGGGTGGGGCGTCGAGAAGCGAGAGCTCGGCGCCGAATACCGCGGGCATGTCCGCTTCGGCGGCCGCCTCGGCGAATTTGACGGCACCGTAGAAACCATCCCTGTCCAGCACGCCGAGCGCGGAGAGGCCGAGTTCCCGGGCCCGGGCGACGAGCTCTTCGGGCTCGCTGGCGCCGCCGGTATCCGACAGGAAACTGTACGTCGAGACGGCGTGCAACTCCGCGAACGGGACAGCGGTCTTGCCGCGGGGAATGCGCTCGCGCGCGGGCGCGCGGGTGTGGTCGACAGGCACAGGAGCGGGCCCGGGGCGACCAGAGAGCACGCGCTCCAGCCGCGACCAGGACAAGCCCTCTCCGCCGCGAAAATCCACGCGCCCAGAATAACTCTTTCGAAACTGTGTTCCAACCCCGGATTAAGTGGGGCCCACCCAAACTAGACTAAGCGGTACACACGGTGTTACATTTTCCTCACGTTCATTTCCCGACGACTTAAAGAAAGAGCAGGAAGCGACATGCGCCTCAACCGTGTAATCGCAACCGCGGCAGCCTCCATCCTGGCTGCAACCGGACTCGTTGCGTGTTCCTCCGATTCCGCAGACAACGCCTCCGGCGGGGACGACCAGGCCATCCGCATCGGCACCACCGACTCCGACCAGAAGGCATGGTCCGTCTTCACGGAGAAGGCGAAGGAAGAGGGCATCGAGCTCGAGCTCGTCCCCTTCACCGAGTACACCCCGGTGAACCCGGCGCTGGCTGAGAAGCAGATCGACATCAACAAGTTCCAACACATCCTCTACCTGTCGCAGTACAACGCCACCTCCGGCAACGACCTGAAGATCATCGGCTCCGCCGAGATCAACACCCTCGGCCTGTTCTGGAAGGACCACGACAGCCTCGACGGCATCGAGGGCCAGAAGATCGCCATCCCGAACGACCCGTCCAACCAGGGCCGTGCCATCAACGTGCTCGTCCAGGCCGACCTGGTCAAGGTCAAGGACGGCGCGGACAAGCTAAACCCGACCCCGGCCGACATCGACAAAGAAGGCTCCAAGGTCGAGATCACCCCGGTCGACGCATCCCAGACCCCGACCGCCTACAACCAGGGCGACCCGGCGATCATCAACAACAACTGGCTCTCCCGCGCCGGCATCGACGCATCCACCGCTGTCGCTTCCGACGACCCGAACTCCGAGCTGGCTGAGCCGTACATCAACGTCTTCGCCGTCCGCGCCGAGGACATCGACAACCCGACCTACGAGAAGCTCGTCGAGATCTGGCAGACCCCGGAGGTCACCGACGCACTGAACGAGGACTCCAACGGCACCGCCGTCCAGGTCCAGAAGTCCAAGGAGGATCTGAACGCGATCCTCGACCGCCTCGTGGAGGAAGCTAAGTAATGGCCGCAACCGGCACCCGGATCGAATTCCGGGACGTGAACAAAGTGTTCCGGTCCGGACGGAAAGGCGCCAACGTCGTAGCGTTGGACAACGTCAACCTCACCGTCGAACCGGGCGAAATCCTGGGCGTGATCGGGTATTCGGGTGCCGGCAAGTCCACGCTCGTCCGCATGATCAACGGGCTGGACACCCCCACCACCGGTGACATCCTGCTCGATGACACGAACATCGTCGGCATGCCAGCCAAGCAGCTGCGCGACGCACGCCGCAATATCGGCATGATCTTCCAGCAGTTCAACCTGTTCTCGTCGCTGACCGCGGCGGGCAACGTGGAATACCCGCTGAAGATGACCAGCATGAGCGCCGCCGAGCGCAAGGCCCGCGTTACCGAGCTGCTCGACTTCGTGGGCCTCGGTGAGCGTGGCAAGAACTACCCGGAGCAGCTCTCCGGCGGACAGAAGCAGAGGGTGGGCATCGCCCGCGCGCTCGCCACGAGCCCCTCTCTCCTGCTTGCCGACGAAGCCACCTCCGCCCTCGACCCCGAGACCACCCAGGAAGTCCTGGCCCTGCTCAAGGAGGTCAACGAACGCACCGGCATCACCATCGTGGTGATCACTCACGAGATGGACGTGATTCGCTCGATCGCCGACACGGTGGCAGTGATGGAAAACGGCCGCGTCGTCGAGCACGGCACGGTCTACGAGGTCTTCTCCAACCCGCAGACGGATGTGGCCAAGCGCTTCGTGTCCACCAGCCTGCGCAATACCCCGTCCGAAGCTGAGGAGCGCGAGCTCCTGCACAAGGAGGGCCGCCTGTTCACGGTTGATCTCACCGCTGACTCCGGGTTCTTCTCCGCGGCGGCCAAGCTGCAGGAGCGCGGCGTGGGCCTCGACGTGGTGCACGGGTCCGTGACCACGCTGCAGGACCACTCCTTCGGCAAGATGACTGTCCGGCTGACCGGCGACCAGGACGCCATCGACGAGTTCTACTCTGCCCTGCGCCACACCACCACGATCAACGAGATCACAGCGGAATCCGCCGCTGCAACAACCGGGGAGGCTAACTAATGAACGCGACGAATGAACTGATTCTCGCCGCCGGCGGATTCGACTGGGACCGCCTCGGCCCCACCTACTTCGATGCGATCGCCGACACGTTGTTCATGGTGGTCATCACCATGATCGTGGGCGGTTTCTTCGGCCTGATCCTCGGCTTGTTCCTGTACACGACCCGCGAGGGCAACGTGCTGCAGAACAAGTTCGTCTACTGGGTGCTCAATATCCTGGTGAACTTCTTCCGGCCGATCCCGTTCATCATCATGATCGCGATGCTCTACGCCGTGACTCTCGCGGTGGTGGGCACGACCATCGGCCGTGAGGCCGCCACCTTCGTGATGTGCGTGACCGCCACGTTCACCGTCGCCCGTATCGTGGAGCAGAACCTCGTGGCCATCGACCCGGGCGTGATCGAGGCGGCGCGCGCGATGGGCGCCGGCCCGTGGCGCATCATCCGCACCGTGATCATCCCGGAGGCGCTCGGCCCGCTGATCCTCGGCTTCACCTTCATCTTCATCGCCGTGATCGACATGTCCGCCATGGCGGGCTACATCGGCGGCGGCGGTCTGGGTGACTTCGCCATCGTCTACGGCTACCGCGCCTACCAGCCGGCCGTCACCTGGCTCGCCGTGATCACCATCGTGATCATCGTCCAGCTGGCGCAGCTTTTGGGCAACTACTTGTCGCGCAAGGTCATGCGCCGGTAACGGACTCGACCCCCCAGTACGAACCGGTCTTCGGTTCATCGCCGCAGGAGGAAATCACTCCTGCGGCTTCTTTCTTGCGCAGGGAGGCGGTGAAGGTGCGGGCGGTGGCGGCGTCGATAAGCGAAATGCTCGCGGTCTCCTCCCCCACCTCTGCGTGATCGACGGTGAGTTGCCCGTAGGCGACATCCTCGCCTTCACGCTGGAGATGCGCGGCAACGGCGATCTCGGCGGCTTGTTCAGGCGGCGTGAGCGTGCCGCGGCCGCGGTTGCCGGGCACGAAGTATTGGGCGCGCATGGCGGCGGCGAGCATCGCCTCGGTAGCCTCGAGATTCATGCGGCCAAAGCTGTAGCCCCACGGCATGAGCAGTAGCGCGGGCGCGAAACGGTGCCCCTTGACGTGGGAGGTCTCCCACACGACGTCGCCCGTCTTCTTGAACGGGTAGCGCCGTTCCAGCTCGTTGACTAGAGGGCGGCCCTTCACCGCGCAGCAACGGTCGCGCTTCGCGTGCGTGCACACGAGCAGCAGCGGCGCGAGGCGGGTCTGCCCGCCGTTGCGCCCCGGCCCCGAAAGGTCGAGGTCGAGGATCGCCTCCGGCCCGTCGACGTGGAGGACCTCCGTGACCCCGATATCGGAGAAAACGATGTAGAGGTGGTGGTCGTCGATCTCGCGGCCCTCGCGGGTGGGGTGGCGGATGAGCTGCAGCGATGCGCCCGTTTCCTTCATATGCGCCTTCAGCTTCGCAGTCAGCTCCGCGCCGAAGGTGTCGCCGTCGAGAATGTCGTGGCTCCACGGCCCCGGGTACTCGAACAGCACGTACACGCCCGCTTGTTTCGCGGTGCCGGGCAGAGGCTCGACTTCCACATCAGAGCACATTGGACGGCGGTCGACAGACATGTTTCTAAGGGTAGCCTATCTTGCGAAACGGCCCCAAAGAGCGCTTATCGATGCCGCCCTCCCCGCCCCGCCGCATTCCGGTCACCGTTCAGTCTCAATTTCACGGTCAACGTGAATTAATTTCCCCCTCCGCCACAGACTGGATAACCTATGTGCCGTGCCCACGTTGAACGTCTCCCCGAACCACCGCGCGTCCAGCGCGTCCGCCGGTATGCGCGCCGCCGCGGCCGCCACCGTGGCGGCGCTCGCTTCGGCGACCCTTTCCGGGTGCGGGGCAGCAGATGTCGGAACGGGCGGACGCAGCGAAATCGCAGGCAACAGCGTCGCCGGCGAGACGTCGACGGAGCAGCTCCAGGAGGGCAAGACGCTCAACCAGTCCGGACTGCTCGGCGGCAGCGGCAACACGTCCGACGCTTCGGGCAACCCCGGCGACGAAAGCTCCTTGCCGGTCAACCGGAAGGAGCAACTGGCCAACGCCGACGCCTCCCCGAAAACGACCCGCCCGGCCGCACCCGCCCGTCTCGCGGTGACCGGCCTGCAAACGAGCAGCCACGAAGGCTTCGACCGCGTCGTGGTGGACCTAGACGGCGACGGTGAACCCGGCTGGTTCGCCGACTACGTCCCCTCCCCCACCCAGCAGACGATCGGCACGCCGCTAGAGGTCAAGGGGTCTGCATTCCTCAACGTCTATGTCGACGGCACCGTCTACCCGCAGGACATCGGCCGCAGCGATGTCGATGCCAACCACGCGGAGGGCGCAGGCTCCATCGTCGAGGTGGTCAACGCCGGCACCTCCGGCGGCCGCAGCCAGATCGTGATCGGGCTGAAATCTAACGCACCGTATTTCGTGCGGGCGGTCAAGAACCCGACCCGCCTGGTCATCGACATCGTGCGCCCCTAGGCGCTTTTTAGCTGTACATCGCCTCCACCCTCCACTTCTGCTTCGACCACAGCAGTAGCCACGCCAGGGGCGCCCCGCCGTCTTCCCGCTGCCCGACCACCTGTAGGCGCGCGACTTTCTGCGGGTGCTCGCTCCACCAGCCCTCATCCACCGGCCACGGCCCCGCCCACCCTGTGACCAGGTAGTGCTTCCCGCCCCAGCTCAACGCGTACGGAGTGGTGCTGAGCAGCGCTTCGGCGGTGACGCCGACGGGAAGCGCGGCTTCGTCGATCATGGTGATCCTCGATGCCGGGTGGTCCACACCGCCGCCGATCCGCGCCGGCAATGGCGGCGGAACCGCTCCCGGCCACGAAGCGGCAGCCGGGTCTTTCCCATCGGCGGATTCGGGGTCCCGCTCCCCGAACGGAATCAACGCGATGCGCTCAGCCACGCCGCGGCCACCGACGAATCGGGGCTGCAGCACCGCGTCGATCCCCAGTGCCGACTGCACGCGCTCCGCCACCCGGCGGCGGGCCTGCCCCGTCCCGCCGCCGGAACCCGTCCCGCCACCCCATAAATGTCCCACCGGGTCAGGCTGGGCGAGCTCTAGCGGTTCCAGCACCAGCGAGGTGATCGTGCCGGCCCCTCCACTAGTCAGCCATCCGTCCAGCTGCCAGCGCACACGGTCGGCGGTGGCCTCCTCAGTCAGCGCCTCCCGGGTGCGCCAGATGCGTTCGACCACGGTGCCGTCGGCCAGCTCCGCTTTGACCTTGAGACGCAAACAGTTCTGCCCTGCCTCAGCCAAACGCCCATGCAGGCTCGCGGCCAGAGCACGGGCGGCGAAGGCGGCCGCGTCCACCCTGTCGATCGGGTCCTCCGGGGTAATGGCCACGCTCAGATCCGCCGCGGGCAGTTCCGGTGCGACGCGGCGGTCCGGGGCGGCACTGGCGATCCGGTGGCAGGCCATACCGGCGCGGCCGAAGCGGGTGGACACCGCCGTCGACGGCAGCGCGGCGAGCTCCCCCAGCGTGGTCACGCCCAACTGGCCCAGTGCCTTGACCGTCTCCACATCCGCGCCCAGACTGGTCTCCGCCACCAGCGCTTTCAGCGGTTGCCGGGCGAGAAATTCGGCTGACCCGCCCGGAGGGACCACGGCGGACGCACGCGCGGCGATGAGCGCTGTGGCTATCTCGTCGGCCACACCAGCGAAGGAATCGATGCCGCGGCGCGCCGCGGCATCGATAAGCATCTCCACCGCCTTCCCCTCACCACCGTGGAACGCGCCCGCAGCCGCGACATCCACGACGACGAGTCCGGGGCGCAGCACCTCCACCGACGCCGCGACATCGTCGAAGCCCGCAGCCAACGCAGTGAACATGCGCCCATCGCGGTCCGGGTTGTCGTCGATGACCGTCAGCTCTGGACACACCGACTGCGCGTGGCGCACCTTCATCCCCCGGCGCACGCCCAGCGCGCGGGCACGGTGCGAGACAACCTTGATCCGGTGCTGTACACCAATGGCCAGCGGCTCCTCCAGCCTGTCATCCGCATCCAGCCGCGCGGCCTGCACCGGCCAGTCCGGAAACCACACCGCTGCGACGCGCACCTACCGCACCACCTTCAGTGCCGGATGCCCTGCGGCGGCGCCACTGCTTATCGACGATTCCTCCACCTGCCCCACCGTCACCGTGGCCGAGGCCGGATGGGCGCTCTTCGACTGCGCGCGCACGCGGATATCCACGCCCGTGATACGGCCGGTGCCGCGCCCGATCCCGCGGAAAGACTGGATCTCCCCCGTGACAGTGAGCGCCGGCGACGGGACAGCCGCACCGACGAGCATGAGAGCGGCCCGGCCCGTGCGCAGCTTGCCCAGCAACGGGCGGCACCGCACCGGCGACAAGGCGAGCTGCGCCGGCGAACGGTACACCACCAGATCAAGCCCCTCCGCCAACACACCGGTGATCCCCAACGGATCCACGCCCGGGTCCGGCACCGCGATGACACGGCCCAGCTGTTTCCGGTCGATCCCCGCATACGACAACTCCGGCCACCCCACCACACCGGCATAGCCGCCGCTGCCCACGACCTGGCCGATGAGCTCCACGACCAGCGCTGGAGTGTCGCTAACATGGGTGACCGCCCGGCGCGGCACACCGCCGTTCGGCAGCACGAGCGAAAGGGCGCCGCCCACAGCGAGTGTCTCTGTATCCTCGACAACCCGCTCCGGGACCTCCCCGCCGATGGCGGCCATACGGGCGCGCAGCTCGGCGATCTGGTCGGCGCGCGACGGCTGAGCTGGCGGTTCATGCGCAACCGCCAGGTTCGTCGCCGCCACCGATGCGGATCGAATGGGTGTTCTAGTCACGCAAGATAGTATGCACTCCGAGGCCGACACAGGCAACGCCCCTAGTCGAATACACTTTCTAAACAAAATGGAGTGCCCACACACGTGCCCGTACGGTGTGTCCGCGCAGGGAAGCCGAACAGTTAAGCTTCCTGCCATGATGCCGATCAGTGCCACAGAGGTCCGCAACCGAGTCACCCCGATCCCCACCCCGAACGTCGTTCGGGTCCTAGGGTCGCTCGGCACCGGTGGCTCCATCGGCGTCATGGCATCGAACGCTCCGCTCGGCGTGAAGGCGGTCGCGGCGGTCCTCTGCGTTGTTACTGCGGTCGCCGTGACCCTGCTGCACCCCTACCGCAAGGACATGCGGGCTTTTGCGGTGGAGAAGAACGTGAGCACGGTGCCGTCGATAAGCATGCTCGTGCCGCTCATGCTGTGGTGGCTCGCGCTCATGCTCGCACCGCTCGCGCACTGGCCCGCAGTGGGCGCATGGGCCGCGGGAGTCCTGGCAACCGCAGCGGCCTGGGTGCTGTACCCGCATGTGGACGGTTCCCGCCGGCTCGCCTACGCGTAGTTCCACTTCCGCACGGAGGGCCCACCGCCGCCTGCCCCCGGCCGTCCAAACAGGATGAGCTGCCGCTCCTCCCCCATGAACGCAGCGAAGTTTCCCGCGAGAATGCATACTTGAAAATATGACCAACACCACAAGTCCTCTTCAGACCATGTGGGACACTCGGGCCCCAAGAATCCCCAACGAGAACGGTGGAAATGCTCTCCTCGCGGGCGTGTGCGAAGGCATCGGCGCGCGTTACCGCGTCGACCCCACCGTCGTGCGTATCGCGTTCGTCGTCCTGGCGTTGCTCGTCGGCGGCGGCATTTTCCTCTACCTGTTGTGCTGGTTCACTATGCCGCGCATCAGCACCGGCTCCAGCCCGATGAACGCCGCTTTCACTCCCGCCAACCGCCTGAGCGAAGAAGCCGCCAAGGAAAAGAGCACCGGCTGGCTCCTGCTCCTCGGCATGATCATTTTCTTCCCCTCCATCACGGTCGGCACACGGTCCGGCATCGCCTTCGCATCGCTCACCGGCCTCATCTTGGGGTTCGTGGCCTGGTGGATCCTGCACAACCGCACGCCGGTGCCACCCGAAGGGCTCAACATCCCTCCGGCCGCGTCTGGGCCGCATCCGCCGCAGCCCCCTGTCGGTGGGCCACAGCCGCAGCCCCCGATGGGCGACGGTCAGGTTCAAGCGCCGCAGCCGCAGCCAATGAACGACAACGTCCAGCAGAACAGCCCCTACGATCCGCGGAACAACCCCTACGCGCAATAGGTTCCACTAGTGAATAGCAAGAAGAGTGTCCCCCCGGAATAAATACTTGACGCATGAGCAACTCCGGCGGAACCTTCCAGGAAATGTGGGCAACACGCCCACCACGAATCGAGATCTCTGGAGACGATGGTCAGCTCGCTGGCGTCTGCGAGGGAATCGCGCACCGCTACGGAGTGAATGCCCAGCTCGTGCGCCTCGTGTTCCTCATCGCATTCTTCATCGGGGCAAGTGGTGCATTCGTGTACATCCTGTGCTACTTCATCATGCCGAAACAAGGCAGAGCGAACGCCCCGGTCGACGTATTCCTGCAGCCCGAGGCACAACTCCCACCCGAAGAAAAGGGAAACAGGGTGCTGGGCTGGTTACTGTCCATCACCCTACTTTTCTTCTACGTGCCCATTCTCCTGCAGTTCCCCAACCTCTACGGCCTCGCGAGCGTCTGCAGCACGCTCGCGCTCATGGGGTCTTGGTGGCTGCTGCATCAACGCCAACCCGAGCCGCCGCAACTTCGGACAACGCATAACTATCAGTCTGGCTATGCTCAGCCCGATTATTCGACGAACACGTGGTCGCCCTCGCCCGCAACATTGGAGACGCGTGACGCGTTTCCTTTAGAACCATTTCTCTTCACCGTGCTGGGGTTGCTGGGCGTTTTCACCGTCATGGTCGGGAAGGCGGTCGTCACTGACGACTGGAGCCGTTTCGGCTTAACGGAGATGTTCATCGATGAGGCGGAAGACATCGAGCCGCTCGACAGGAACCTGGGCACCATCAAGGTCAATATGTGGGAGCTTGGGCCATTGGATGAACCTGTGGAGCTCGACGTCAACGGCACAGTGGGCTCCATCGAAGTCCTCCTGCCGAAAAGCGGCAGCCCGGTGGACGTGACCTGCACCGTGGATGTGGGCGAGACCGACTGCCCGGCAGAACGGGTCGAGGGCGACGGTCAGCTGCTGACGCTGAAGCTCCACCAGAAAGCCGGGTCAATCCGGGTCGTGGAACCCGCGGCTCCGTAGCGCCCCCCGCCGGGCGGGATGCTACTCCCACTCGATGGTGGCCGGCGGCTTGGACGTGATGTCCAGGACCACGCGGTTGACATCCTCGACCTCATTGGTGATGCGGGTGGAGATGGTCTCCAGCACCTCGTACGGGATGCGGACCCAGTCAGCGGTCATGGCGTCCTCGGAAGCGACCGGACGCAGGACGATCGGGTGGCCGTAGGTGCGGCCGTCGCCCTGAACACCGACGGAGCGGACGTCGGCAAGCAGGACCACCGGGCACTGCCAGATCGCGTCGTCGAGGCCGGCCTTGGTCAACTCCTCGCGGGCGATGGCGTCCGCGGCACGGAGAGTGGCGAGGCGCTCCTCGGTGACCTCACCGATGATGCGGATGCCCAGGCCGGGGCCCGGGAAGGGCTGGCGGTTCACGATCTCCTCGGGCAGGCCCAGCTCACGGCCGACAGCGCGGACCTCGTCCTTGAACAGCAGACGGAGGGGCTCGACAAGCTCGAACTCGACATCGTCGGGCAGACCACCGACATTGTGGTGGCTCTTGATGTTCGCGGTACCGGCGCCGCCACCGGACTCGACGACATCCGGGTATAGGGTGCCTTGGACCAGGAAGTCGACATTCGCCTCGCCGTCGTTTCCGGACTCCGCAAGAACCTCGGAAACGGCGCGCTCGAAGGAGCGGATGAACTCCGCACCGATGGCCTTGCGCTTCGCCTCCGGCTCGGTGACACCGGAAAGCTTGTTCAGGAAGGCCTCATGCTCATCGACGGTGACGAGCTTGGCACCGGTCGCCGCCACGAAGTCCTTCTCCACCTGCTCGCGCTCTCCCTGGCGCAGCAGGCCGTGGTCGACGAAGACACAGGTGAGACGGTCGCCGATGGCGCGCTGCACCAGGGCTGCGGCGACAGCGGAATCCACGCCACCGGACAGGGCGCAAATGGCGCGGCCTTCGGGGCCGACCTGCTCGGCCACAGCGTCGATGAGCTGGTCCGCGATATTCGCTGCGGTCCAAGTCTGCTCAAGGCCCGCGATCTCGGTGAGGAAGCGCGTGAGCACCTCCTGGCCGTGGGGCGAGTGCATGACCTCCGGGTGGTACTGGACACCCGCCATGCACGTGTCCGTGTTCTCGAACGCGGCGACGGGGGCGCCCTCGGAGGAGGCGGTGACTTCGAAGCCAGTCGGGGCCTCGGTGACGGAATCACCGTGGCTCATCCATACCGGGTGGTTGGCCTCCAGACCGTCGTGGAGGATGCCGCCGCGGACATTCATCGCGGTGCGGCCGTACTCGCGCGAACCGGTCTTGGCCACGGTGCCGCCGAGCGCCTGCGTCATGATCTGGAAGCCGTAGCAAATGCCGAAGGTGGGCAGGCCGAGCTCAAAAATCTCCGGGTC
Source organism: Corynebacterium sp. p3-SID1145 (assembly GCA_025144245.1). Classification (GTDB taxonomy): domain Bacteria; phylum Actinomycetota; class Actinomycetes; order Mycobacteriales; family Mycobacteriaceae; genus Corynebacterium. The sequence continues at coordinate 178,503 of JALXXC010000003.1, forward strand.
GAGCTGAGGCGCGCCGTCCTCGTACACGGACGAAGGGCCGCCGGAGAGCACGAGCGCCACCGGGTCCTTCTCCTTGAGTTCAGCCGCCGTGATGGTGTGGGGCACGACCTCCGAGTAGATGCGTGCCTCACGCACGCGGCGTGCGATGAGCTGCGCGTACTGCGCGCCGAAGTCCACGACGAGGACCGGGCGCGGGTGGGCGTTTGCGGGCGGGGTCTGCTGTGGTGCGTTCGCGGAGGTAGTCACGGTTTCAGAGTCTAACTCATGGCCTGAATAGACTGAATAGTCGCAACTGTGCAGGGCGGATTGCGGGTTCAGAGCGGCGTCGATAAGCGTGGTCCCGGAAGGTAAGTAGAGTTGAACGCATGTCGGTGAGCGAATTATCCACCTCGACCCAGAACTATTTGAAGGTCATCTGGAGTCTCACGGAATGGTCAGCGGAACCCGTGACGGCGACCCTGATTTCGAAGCAGACGGGGCTGCGGATGTCGTCGGTCTCGGATGCTGTGCGCAAGCTCGCCGCACAGGGGTTGATCGTGCACGCCCCGTACGGCTCGGTGGAATTGACCGAGAAGGGCCGCGGGTACGCAGTGGACATGATTCGGCGCCACCGGCTCATCGAGACGTTCTTGGTGGAGACTCTCGGGTACACGTGGGACGAAGTGCACGACGAAGCGGAGCACTTAGAGCACGCAGTCTCTGACTACCTGGTGGACAGGCTGGACAAGCTGCTCGGCCACCCCACCCGCGACCCGCACGGGGATCCGATCCCGACCGCCGACGGTACGGTGCCCGCTTTGGACGCACGCCGCCTCACGGATGCTGGGGCGGGCGCCGGTGCAGCGGGGACGACGGTCACTGTCGAGCGGATCTCCGATTCGGACCCGACCCTGCTGAAGTATTTCGAGGAGAACGGCATCGTTGTCGGCGCCGTCCTCACGGTCACTGAAGGCGCACCGTTTTCCGAGTCGCTCGATGTGAAGGTGGACGGGGCAAAGAACTCAGTTCCGCTCGGCCGCACCGCTACCGACGCGCTGTTCGTCTCCAATTAGCCGCGTCGTTCCGCCCCGGCGCGCACGCGCTGTGACGATCCCCTGGCTCGGGCTGAACAGGTACACCAGCAGGAATGCGATCCCCTGCGCCATGACCACGAGTCCGCCAGGCGAAGCGTCGAGGTAGTAGCTCGCGTACAGCCCCACGACGGAGCATACGGTGGCCACCGCAGGAGCGATCAGCAGCATGCGGCCGAAACTGTCGGTCAAAAGGTGCGCGGTCGCACCCGGAATGATCAGCATCGCCACCACGAGGATCACCCCGACGGCTTGCAGCCCCACCACGCAGGTGAGCGCGAGCAGAGCGAGCAACACTGCTCCAATCAGCTTCGGCCGCAGACCAATCGCGTGAGCATGCACGGGATCAAAAGCGAAAAGCGTGAAATCGCGGCGCTTGAGCACGAGCACAGCCAGCGTGGCCACGCCCAAAACGAGGATCTGCACAAGATCAGCTTTGGAGACGCCGAGCAGGTTGCCGAAGATGATGTGGTTGAGGTCTGTTTGCGCGGGCGTGACGGAGATGAGCACGAGCCCGAACGCGAAGAGCGTCGTGAAGACGATTCCGATCGCAGCATCTTCTTTGAGCCGGCTCGTATCACGCACGACGCCGATCAATCCCACAGCGAGGAAGCCGAAGACCACTGCCCCGACAGCGAAGGGAACGCCAGCGATATACGCCAGCACCACGCCGGGGAACACCGCGTGGGACACGGCATCGCCCATCAGCGACCAGCCGACGAGGACCAGCCAACACGACAGCACCGCGCACACGATGGAGGAAATCAGGCTCGTGGCGAACGCGCGGACCATGAAGTCGTAGGCGAACGGGTCGACAAGAAAAGAGATCATCGTTTCATCACATCCAGCCCGAAGGCAGCGGCGAGATTATCGGGTTGCAGGACATCCTTGGGCGAGCCGTGCATGAGCACATGCCGGTTGAGCAGCATCGCTTCATCAGCCAGCTCAGGTAACGCAGGGAGGTCGTGCGTGGACACGAAGACGGTGGCACCGCCGTCTGCAAGCTCACGGAACAGCCGGGTCATCGTCGCTTCGCTGCGCTTGTCGACGCCCGCGAAAGGCTCGTCCAGCAACATGATCCTCGCCCCCTGGGCAATGCACCGGGCAACAAAGGCGCGTTTCCGCTGGCCGCCGGAAAGCTGACCGATCTGACGTGAGGCATAGTCCGTGAGCTCCACGCGCTCGAGTGCATGGTTGACGGCTTCGATATCAGCCCGGCGAGGCCGGCGCGTGAAACCGAGTTGTCCGTAGCGACCCATCATGACCACCTCCCGCACGCTGACCGGGAAATCCCAGTCCACTGCCTCGCGCTGAGGCACGTACCCGAGCACACCGGTGCGGCGGGCAACCGCGGGGTCATCTCCGTTGACGGCGACGGTCCCGGTATCCGGCCGGATCTTCCCCATGATCGTTTTGAATAGCGTAGATTTCCCGGATCCATTCATTCCGACGAGTCCGCACACGCGTCCCGGCGCAATCTCGAGGGATGCACCGTCGAGCGCGAGCACGCTCCCATAGTGAACGGTGACATCGTGCACGGATATCGCGGGAGTCGCATTCGACGAAACGGCCGCCACGGGTGATGACGCTTCCTGTTGCACCGTGGCACCTACTTCTTATCCGTCAACGCCTGCGTGATTACGTCGGCGTCGTGCTTGATCAAGTCGAGGTAGGTCGGAACCGGACCGTCTTTTTCCGAAAGGGAGTCGACGTACAGAGTGCCGCCGAAGGTGGCATCGGTTGCGTCAACTACCTGCTGCATCGGTGCGTCCGAGACCGTGGACTCGCAGAATACGGCCGGCACGTCGTTCTCCTTGACGAATTCGATGGCACGGGTGATCTGCTGTGGGGTTGCCTCATTCTCGGAGTTCACGGCCCAAATGAACCGTTCCTCCAGACCAGCGTCGCGTGCCATATAGGAGAATGCGCCCTCGCACGTCACCAGTGCGCGATGCTGCTCAGGCAGGTTCGCCAACTCAGCGACCATGCCGTCCTGGACCTCTTGCAGCTCCTTTTTGTACTGCTCGCCGTTCTGCTTGAAGTCCTCAGCATGGTCCGGATCGAGTTCGCTGAAGGCGGTGACCATATTGTCCACGTACTTCTCCACCTCAACCGGGCTCATCCACGCGTGCGGGTTCGGTTTGCCCGCGCCCTCGTCCTCGGTGATGTCGATCGGGTCCACGCCGTCGCTGACGGTGACGTGGGGCGCGTCGACGTCCTCGACGAATTGCGCGAACCAGTTCTCCAGGTTCAGGCCGTTATCCAGAATGAGGTCGGCATCAGACGCGCGGCGGATATCAGCCGGCGTGGGCTCGTAGCCGTGGATCTCCGCCCCCGGCTTCGTCAAAGACTCCACAGTCAAGTGCTCCCCCGCGACATTCTGGGCGATGTCCTGGATCACAGTGAAAGTGGTCAGCACTTTCGGCTTTCCGCCGTCTGCACGATCCTCCTCCGGCGCGCACGCTGCGAGCGCCGCCGCGAGAATCATCGCCATCATCGCGGCTGCTGCCACGAACAGTGCTGATCGTGACTCCCGCTTTTCCGACCGAACCATTGAGTTTTCCTTTCCTGAAAATGCATTCGCCAAGACTGTTCCACAAGTTACGCCTAGACGTACTTTTTATTCTGGATAAACTTTAGTCGGACTTACAGGAGAGTCAAGATGACTCGACCGTGACATACGCCTCACCCCGTAGACATGAAAAACGCCCGGGGGATCATTGAAGATCCACCGGGCGTTGTCGGCCGCGAAAGTGCGTAGCTAGCTGGTGAGAGTGATGTCCACCTTTTGGAAGCTCTTGATGTCGGTGTAGCCGCACTTCGCCATAACGCGGCGCAGGCCACCGGCGAGGTTGTGGCCACCCCAGGTGCTGGTGCTGGGGCCGTGGAGGATCGTTTCCAGGCTCGGGCTATTGCTGCGGAGCTGTTTCAGGACTTCCTCGGTGGACGCTGCATCGTCGAGGCCCCAGCCGAAGCTGAAACCGCCGTCAACACGAGCGATCACGCCGCGCGGGAACCGCGGGTGCGCGGCCTGCGACTGCCAGTAGTAGCCGCCTGCGGCGGCCTCGGATGCAGCGGCGAGGGGCGTGCCGAGCATGACCGCATCGGCGCCGCAGGCGACCGCACGGGCGATGTCGCCGCTGGTCGCGATACCGCCGTCGGCGATGATGTGCACGTAACGACCTTCGGTCTCGTCGAGGTACTCGCGGCGGGCGGCGGCGGCATCGGCAATCTGGGTAGCCATGTGGGTGCCGATGCCGAGTGCGGCGTCCGAGGTGGTCGCGCCCTGCCCCACGATGATCCCGGCGGCACCGGAGCGCATCAGGTGCAGCGCAGTCGTGTAGTCAGCGACACCGCCAGCGATCACGGGAACGTCGAGGGAACCGATGAATTCCTTCAGGTTGAGGGGCTCGCCGCCCTCCTGGACGTGCTCGGCGGAGATGATCTCGCCCTGGATGAACAGGATCTCGGCGCCGGCTTTGACCACGACGGGCGCGAGCTCACGGGCGTGCTGCGGGCTCACGCGGACCGCTACGGTGACGCCGGAATCGCGGACCTGGGCGATGCGCTCGGAGAGCAAGTCGTGGTCGAGCGGGGCCGCGTGGAGCTCCTGGAGCGTCTTCACCGCGCTGTCTTCAGCGGCGGTCGACTCCGGAACGACGTGATCGGCTTCGAGCGTCGCTTTGATCACCTTCGCGATCGCGCCGTCGAGGTCGGCGTGGCGGCCCCAGAGACCTTCAGCGTTGATCACGCCGAGGCCGCCCTGCTTGCCCATTTCGATGACGAACTCGGGGCTCGCCAAAGCGTCGGTCGGGTGGGAAGCGAAGGGAATGTCGAACGTGTAGGCGTCGATATTCCAACTCAGGTCCACGTCCTTCGAAGAACGTGTGCGGCGGGCAGGCACGATGCTGATATCCCGCAGGTAGTACGCGCGGCGGGCCTCGCGGCCGATGCCGATCTCGACGTAGTCACGCATGGTGTCTTCCTTCTTTGTCTACGTGGGGAACGTGAGCGAAAGCGCTAGCTAAGCGCGGTAGTTCGGCGCCTCGACGGTCTGGGTAATGTCGTGCGGGTGGGACTCGCGCAGACCGGCAGTGGTGATCTGCACGAACTGCTTCGTCTGCAGTTCTTCGATCGAGCCGGAGCCGGTGTAGCCCATCGCCGCACGCAGGCCGCCGACGATCTGGTGGGTGATCGAGTCGATCTCGCCGCGGTAGGGCACGCGGCCTTCGATGCCTTCCGGCACCAGCTTGTCTTCGCTGGTGACGTCGGCCTGGAAGTAGCGGTCCTTGGAGAAGGAGCGCTTCTCCCCCGTCAGGCCGCGGCCCTGCATCGCGCCCATGGAGCCCATGCCGCGGTAGCGCTTGTACTGCTTGCCTCCCACCACGACGATGTCGCCGGGAGCTTCGGCGGTGCCGGCGAGCATGGATCCGAGCATGACCGAGGAGGCGCCGGCTGCAAGTGCCTTGGCCACGTCGCCGGAGTGCTGCATGCCGCCGTCGGCGATGACGGGGATGCCGGCCTTGCGTGCTGGGACGGAGGCTTCGAGGATCGCGGTGATCTGCGGGGCGCCGACACCGGCGACGACGCGGGTGGTGCAAATGGAACCGGGGCCGATGCCGACCTTGATGCCGTCGGCGCCGGCGTCGACCATGGCCTGGGCTGCTTCGCGGGTGGCGAGGTTGCCACCGATGACGTCGATGCGGTCGCCGAAGTCGCGCTGCACGCGGCTGACCATCTCGAGGACGCGGTTGTTGTGGGCGTGGGCGGAGTCGACGATCAGGGCGTCGACTCCAGCCTCGACGAGGAGGCCTGCGCGCTCGTAGGAGTCCTCGCCGGTGCCGATCCCGGCGGCGACGAGCAAACGGCCCTCGGAGTCCTTGGAGGCGTTCGGGAACTGCTCCGTCTTCACGAAGTCCTTGACGGTGATCAGGCCGGTGAGCTTGCCGGCGTCATCGACGATGGGGAGCTTCTCCACCTTGTTGGAGGACAGCAGGTTCAGCGCTTCTTCCTTAGACACGCCGTCGCCGGCCACGACCAGCGGCATCGGGGTCATGACCTCGGAGACAGGGCGGTTGAAGTCCTGCTCGAAGCGCATGTCACGGTTGGTGATGATGCCGGTGAGCACACCGTCGGCATCCACCACCGGCAGGCCGGAGATGCGGAAGCGGGCGCAGAGCGCGTCGACGTCGTTAAGCGTCATGTCCGGCGATGCCGTGACGGGATCAGTGACCATGCCCGACTCCGAGCGCTTGACCACATCGACATGCTCGGCCTGGTCCTGCGCGGAAAGGTTGCGGTGCAGCACGCCGATGCCGCCCTGGCGCGCCATCGCGATGGCCATGCGGGACTCGGTGACCGTATCCATCGCCGCCGATGCGACCGGGATGCCCAGCTTGATGTTGCGGCTGAACTGGGTGGAGGTGTTGACCTCGCTGGGGACAATGTGCGACTCGGCAGGGAGAAGAAGCACATCGTCAAAGGTCAAGCCGCGGAAGGCGACCTTGTTCGGATCGTCTCCGCCAGTAAGAACTCGCTCGTTGGTCATGATCACTCGCTCCCTTTCTCCGCTTCGCGGGGACGTGCCTGCGACCGTCGCGCACGCCGCTGCCTTCTTTGCCTGTCAGCATAGTGCGTCGCGCAAATCGAGCTACGGCGCGCGAGGCAGTGCCCCCTCCCCCATGCGCCGGCAATCGGGCCGTGGCGGAGGGCAGCCGGAATAAAAGCACACCAAAATTGAACTTCGCCGCCGGTGGGCAATAGGGTTGAGTCTGTGAACTTTGACTCCATGATGCCGCGCGACCCGTTCGCAGACGATCCCAACGATCCCGCATCCTTCATCGAGGACGATGAAGTCGTGGAGCCGCTCAGCCAGGAAGAACGCCAAGCGGTCATCCGCGACCTCGCGCAGACGCGTGAGTTCAAGGAGATCCTCGAACCGCGGGGAATCTTGGGCATCCACTTCCTGTGCGAGGACTGCGAGGAAGTCCACTATTACGACTGGGACATCATGATCACCAACATGGTCGCCAGCCTGCAGGGCGAACTTCCGCCCGTGCACGAGCCGAGCGCCCAGCCGAACCCGCGGGCGTACGTGCCGTGGGATTATGCGCTGGGCTACCTGGACGGTCTCGAGGCGCGCTAGAGACGCACGGCAACGTCCGAAGAAATCAACCGCGGAGCACCCCGCGGTTTTCGCGTATTACGGCGCCGCAGCTTCTACTGCGAGGACTGCGCGGGCTGGGACTGCTGCGAGGCACCCAGCGACTTGGTCGTCGTTGGGATCGTCGAGGTCGTCGACGGGGCATTCGAGCTTGACGACGACTCCGTGCCCCGACCGCCATGCGCCGGTGCCGTTTCGGTGACCGTCACCGTCTGGGTGGCGGGCTCCGGAGTGACAGTGACCGTTGCCGGTTTCTCCGGCTCGGCTGGCTTGCCCTCCGGCTTCGGTTCCCGGGATACCGTCACGGTGGCGGGAGCCTGCGGCGCGGGTGCACCGGTCTGCTGCTTCTGCTTACGCTCACGGTCGGACTTCAACGAATCGCGCAGCTGGTCAATGAGGACGCGGGCACCGGCGATATCGCCGGACTGGGTCTTGCTGTCAATCTCGTCGAGGGCGCTGGCGAACTCCACCGAGTCAGTGCGTTCGCCGAACAGGGTCTCGGACGGACCCCACAGGGCCGATCCCGGGGTGGCGTTGTACAGCGCGGCGCCGGTGCCGGCCACCATGACAGTCGCGGCGGCGGCACCGACCAAGCCCGCGAGCCACGGGTTGGTGCGGAAGCGGCGGCCGCGGTCTTTCGTGTGCTCGGCCGCGCGGCGTGGCCCGCGCCGCGCGCGGTGCCCGCCTAGGGAAGCGACAGCCGGGTTTTCCTCCGTCACCGCATCGTCGCCGGCAACGCTGCCGCCGAACAGCTCGGACAGGTCGGGGGCCGCCGGCATCGGAGCCGCCACCTCATCGTGCAACCCAAGGAGCAGAGCAGCCAATTCATCGGAACCGCCAGATGGGTCCACACCGTGCGACAGGTCCGTCAGGAATGCGTCGCTCACCTGCAGATCATCCATGTTCGCGGTGTTACGCGAACGGTCACTGCCACCGGTGAACTTCGGATCCATGGCTCCCCTCCTTAATCTCTCATCCTCAGCCCAGCTGTTCGTGCTGGCGCTGTTCTTCTTCGACGGCTTTCCGCATCGTTGCAAGGGCACGGTGCTGAGCGACGCGCACCGCTCCGGCGGTGCTGCCTGTGATCTCTGCAGTTTCTTCGGCGGACAGGCCGACAAAGACACGCAGGGTGACGATCTCTCTTGCCTTCTCACTTAACAGATCGAGTAACTCGCGTACTCTGTTACTTCCCACTTCCACCATGGCTGCATCTTCCGGGGTGTCACCGGAAAATTCCTGGTCAGGCATCTCATCGGTGGGGCTGGATTTGTCGCGCGACAACGCCCGGTGCGCGTCGGTGACTTTGTTGAAGGCAATGCCGTACACGAACGCCATGAAGGGCTTGCCCTTGTCCTGGTATTTGTTCACGGACGTGGCCACGGCGAGGCAGATTTCCTGTGCCACGTCTTCCGCGGTGGGCGTCCGTCCACCGCTGATGCGGGCGCGGGCGTAGCGCAGCACGGTCGGGTGCACAATCTGAATGATTTCCTTCAGTGCACGCTTATCGCCTTCCTGCGCACGGGGCACCAGGAAGGCGAGGCGGTCGTCGGTATCGGGTGCGGCCACGTCTCTCCTTCGCGGTGTCGTGCCTCTGGGTGGGCTAATTTCATTCAGCGCAGTTGCAGCGGGGATCTATCGCAGGGTACGACAGACAGCCAATTTTCGGGCAGATTTATGGCAATTCATACTACGCCCCGGACGCTGAACGGCATAAATGCTCGCGCCGAGCGAGCCGCCTCCCCCTCCCCCCAGACCGGCCGGATTGGCTGAGTCTGCCGAGACCGCTGAGGCGCATGGTGCGCCTTTGTGGCGCCGCACGCAGCGACACCTACAATTCACCGACCTTTAACCTCCGGCGGTTCCCACTGTTCAGGGGCACGCTGGAGCCCGCAAAATCCTTGCTTCAAACTGTGCGACACCTGGCAGAAACCAGTTGTTTACCCACGCCTTGCACACTCCTATCTCGTGCTTCACCGCGCCCCGGCCCACATTGGCTTCCCGGCCGTACCGGAGCAGGTGGAAGCGTGAGCTCGTCGTCCCCCCATTCCAGGAGATTTTCACTTCATGCCCACGTTGTCTATGCCGCAGCAGTTGCCCGGACCTAACGCCGACTTCTGGGATTGGCAGCTCCACGGAGCGTGCCGCGGCGAGGCCTCCGACGTCTTCTACCACCCGGACGGCGAACGCGGCCGCGCCCGCACCAACCGTGAAAACCGAGCCAAGGCAATCTGCTTCGGCTGCCCAGTGCTGGAACAGTGCCGCGAGCACGCCCTCGCCGTGGCTGAGCCTTACGGCATCTGGGGCGGCATGAGCGAATCCGAGCGCCAGGCGGCGCTGCGCGGCAACACAAAGGGCCGCCGTTCCAAGGAGAAGGTCGCCGCGGTTTAAACCGACGCTTCCCCGCCCCTTAAGAAAACCGCTGCCACCAGCGGCATGAAATAAGCCCCGTCCCACGAACACCATTCACAGTTCGCGGGACGGGGCTTTGCCAGGCTGCGGGGCCACAGCCCCAGCCTCGCCAAAGGCTAGTGGCTGTGGCCGTGGCTCTGGCCCTGCTCCTCATCGTCCTCGGCGGGCTTCTCCACCACGGATGCTTCCGTGGTGAGCACCATGCGGGCGACGGATGCGGCGTTGACCACGGCGGAGTGGGTGACCTTCACCGGGTCGATGATGCCCTGCTCGATCAGGTCGCCGTACTCCAAGGTGGCGGCGTTGAAGCCTTCACCGTTGGGCAGCTCGGCGATCTTGGACACCACGACGGAGCCGTCCAGGCCGGCGTTCTCGGCGATCCAGTAAGCGGGCTTGGTCAGTGCGCGAGCGACTGCCTGCACACCGACCTTCTGCTCGCCCTCGAACTCCTCGGCGTAGGACTCCAGGCCCTTGGCGATCTGCACGAGTGCGGAACCGCCACCGGCGATGATGCCTTCCTGGGCCGCTGCACGGGCGGCGTTGATGGCATCCTCGACGCGGAGCTTGCGCTCGTTGACCTCAGTCTCGGTCGGTGCGCCGACGCGGATGACAGCGACACCGCCGGACAGTTTCGCCAGGCGCTCCTCCGCCTTCTCCTTGTCCCAGGTGGAGTCAGTGTTCTCGATCTCGCGGCGGATCTGCTGGCGGCGGTTCTCCACCGCTTCAGCAGTGCCGGCACCGTCGACGATGACAGTGTCGTCCTTGGTCACGGTGACGCGGCGGGCGCTGCCGAGCACGTCCAGCTCGGCGTCCTTCAGGTTCACGCCGACCTCCGGGTCGATGACCGTTGCGTTGGTCACCACAGCGAGGTCGTCCATGAAGGCCTTGCGGCGCTCACCGAAGTACGGGGACTTCACGGCGGCGACCTTCAGGGCGCCGCGGATGGTGTTGACCACGAGGGTCTGCAGCGGCTCACCCTCGATGTCCTCGGCAATGATCAGCAGCGGGCGGGAGGTGCCCACGGCCTTCTCCAGCAGCGGGAGGAATTCCGGCAGGGAGGAGATCTTGTTGCGCACGAGGAGGATGAGCGGCTCTTCGAGCACTGCCTGGCCGGCCTCCGGGTCGGTCATGAAGTACGGGGACAGGAAGCCCTTCTCGAAGGAGATGCCCTCAGTGACATCGACGTAGGACTCGATGGACTGGGATTCCTCGACGGTGAGGACACCGTCCTTGCCCACCTTGTCCATGGCACCGGAGACCATCTCGCCGACGACCTCGTCGCGGGAGGAAACGGTGGCCACGTTGGCGATCTCCTCGGAGGAGGAGACCTCAGTGGCGCGGGCCTTGAGCTCCTCGACGACCTTTTCAGCCGCAGCGGAGATGCCCTTGTTCAGCTCGATCGGGTTGGCACCGGCCGCAACGTTGCGCAGGCCTTCATTGATGAGCGCCTGAGCGAGCAGCGTCGCGGTGGTGGTGCCGTCGCCGGCGATGTCATTGGTCTTGACTGCGACGGACTTGACCAGCTGCGCACCGAGGTTCTCGAAGGGGTCCTCGAGGTCGATGTCGCGGGCGATGGTCACACCGTCGTTGGTGACGGCGGGGCCGCCGAATGCCTTGTCCAGCACCACGTTGCGGCCGCGCGGGCCAAGCGTGACGCGCACGGAGTCGGCGAGGACGTCGACGCCGCGCTGGATGCCCTCACGGGCTTCCTGGTCGAATGCAATCAGTTTTGCCATTGGGAGTCAGTCCCTCCCTTTCTTACTTTTCGACTACGGCCAGCAGGTCACGAGCGGACAGGAGCAGGTACTCCTGGTCGCCGTACTTGAGCTCGGTGCCGCCGTACTTGGAGAAGATGACGGTGTCACCCTCCTTGACGTCGACCGGGATACGGTGCTCGCCCTCATCGTCCCAGCGGCCCGGGCCGACAGCGATGACGGTCGCTTCCTGCGGCTTCTCCTGAGCGGAGTCCGGGATGACCAGGCCCGAGGCGGTGGTGGTCTCTGCCTCGACGATCTGGACGAGGATCTTGTCCTCGAGGGGCTTGATGTTGACGTTTGCCACGGTGAAAACCTTTCTTGAAAGTTGTTCGTTGCAGGTTTCGCGATGCGCAGCCGTCGTCGCGGGTGAACAAACTGTGCCCAAAACCTGATTAGCACTCTACCTACGGGAGTGCTAAACGACAACAAGGCCGGGCACACATGCCCAGCCTTGCCACCTTGTCGCCGTTCCTTCCGCGTGAACGGCGCGTGTTACACCTGCGGAGTGCCCAGGTTCAGCACGGCGTTGCGCCAGAGCTGGTACTCCTCCTCGTTGTCCTCCCGGTAGTTGCGGACAGCGCGGATGGTGTTCTTGATCTCTTCCACAACCTCGTCGTCGATGCTCTTGCCGTCGCGGCCGGTGATGATCACCGGGCCGGAGATAGCGGTCGACGGGTCCTGGAGGAAGGCCGGGTTGTCGGTGGCGGCAGTGTTCCGCGCCATGGACGCGACCGGATTCGGATCGGCGCGCTTTTCCTTGGCCTCAGGGGAGAAATACGCGTCGTAGACAGGGCCGTCGTGTTCGAAAGCGACCTTGACTCCCTCGTTGACGACTGGTCCGAGGAACTGGTTCGCGTCGTCGAGGTCGAAGACGATGCGGTGGAAAGTCAGATCGGGGTTGACGAGCAACCCGAATTTCTCGTGATCGCTGTGAATCGCCATGGTCACATCCTTTTGCCGGGTGTAGGGAAAGACAACACCCCTAAGAGTACGTGGAAACTGCCCGCTTAGCTCGGCGAGCCGACGAGCGGAGTCTCCACATCCAGCGAAGTGTCGGTGGCGGCGTCCAGCCCGGAGGCCTCCGCGCCCTCGTGAATCAATTGGGCAGCCAGTGCCGCGATCATCACGCCGTTATCGGTGCACAGCGCGAAACGCGGGACGCGCAGCTCAATCCCCTTCTCCGCGCACCGCTGGCCCGCGAGTTCACGTAGCCGGGAGTTCGCGGCCACGCCGCCGCCGAGCAGCAGCGTCTGGGCACCCGTGTCTTCGCACGCCATGACGGCTTTCGCGGTGAGCACGTCGACCACGGCTTCCTGGAAGGAAGCGCAGACATCCTCGACACTGATCACCTCGCCGTTTCGCTCCGCGGCCTCGACGTAGCGGGCCACTGCGGTCTTCAGTCCGGAGAAGGAGAAGTCGTAGCGGTGCCCGCCCCGCAGATCCTCCGCCCGGGACAATCCGCGCGGGAAGCGGATAGCGTCCGCATTGCCTGACTTCGCCAGCCTGTCGATGACGGGGCCGCCGGGATAGCCGAGCCCGAGCAAGCGGGAGACTTTGTCGTAGGCCTCGCCGGCGGCATCGTCAAGCGTGCTACCCAATTCCTTCATCGGCTTGCCCACCGCGTCGACCTCGAGAATCTGCGTGTGCCCGCCTGACACGAGCAACGCGATCGAGTGCGGGAGCTCCTCACCGCCGTCGAGATTGGCGACAGCCACGTGCCCGCCCAAGTGATTGACGCCGTAGAACGGTACCCCCCACGCCGCGGCGTACGCCTTCGCGGCAGAGGCACCCACGAGCAACGCGCCCGCCAGGCCGGGTCCGACCGTTGCCGCGACAGCATCAGGCTTATCGACGCCTGCTTCCGCCAACGCCTTCCCCATCACCTGCGGCATGGCCTCCAAATGGGCCCGCGAGGCGATTTCTGGGACGACGCCGCCGAAGCGCGCGTGCTGCTCCATCGAGGAAGCGACCACGTCGGCGAGGATCTCCATCTGCCCGTCCGCCGCGAGCTCGATGATGCCCACGCCTGTTTCGTCGCAGGAAGATTCGATTCCGAAGACGATCACTGCCCGCTCCTTTCTTCTGCTCCACTTCCGCCGGTCCGGCCGGCTTCAGCCTGTTCACTAACGCTGGGCCGCATCATCGTGTACGCGTCCGCCCCTGTCGGCTGGTAATAGCCTTTGCGCACCCCGATCTCCTTGAAACCGTAGCTGCCGTACAGGGCCAGCGCCGCTGTGTTGTCCGTGCGCACCTCGAGGAACATCTGTCCGTCGTGCATGTCGGCGGCGTGGACGAGCTGGTCCATGAGCACCCGGCCGATGCCGCGGCCCTGGTGGCCGCGGGCCACCGCGATGGTGTGCACCTCGAATTCCGGGTCGTCCGGGGGGCCGAGCTTGGCCAGTCCGGCGTAGCCCAGCATCTCCCCCTCATCGTCGAAAGCGCCGACGTAGAACGTGTACGGGTGAGCGAACTGCACCGCGAACACGTCGCGGGACCACGGCGTCTCGCCGGCGAAGACATCGGCTTCGATCGCGGCCGTCGCCGCCGCGTCGGCGACGGTCAATTCGCGCAGTTCCACGCTCACTCCCCTTCCGCAGCCAGCCCCGCGACGTCCGGGATGGCAGGCGATTTCGGCTTCGGTGCCGGCTCTTTAGCATCCGGACGGCGCAGGTACAGCGGCACCAACGGCTCGGGGTCTGCGTCGAGGTCCGCCACAGCCACCAGCCCGGAGGGAAGCGGAGCGACGTAGGTGACGGTCTCCGCACTGGCGGCGAGCTCAGGGGTGAGCTGCTCGCGGAGATTCTCCGGGACGCTCAGCACCCCTACCGGGGTCTTTGCCTCAAGTGCCGCCGGGGCAATCACGTCGGGGCCCGCGGTACGCGTCCCTGACCGGTACTGCGCCCAGTACACCTCGCGGCGGCGGGCATCCGTCACCACCAGAGCGTCGGAGCCGATCTGCGCCGCCACCGCATCATGGGTGCACACACCGTGGACCGGAATGCCGAGGGCTTGGCCGAATGCAGAAGCGGTGGCCATGCCCACGCGCAAGCCAGTAAACGGTCCGGGCCCGCAACCGACCACGATCGCACCCAGGTCGCCGAATTCCCGTCCGGCCTCACCGAGAAGCTCCATAACGGTGGGCACCAGCAGCTCGTTGTGGGAGCGCGTCGATACCACTCGCTGGGCGAGTGTCCGCGGAGTTGAGTCTTGCTGCCCGCCCTCGTCCACCTCCACCAGGCCCGCCACGAGGTCGGTGGTGGCGGTATCAATGGCCAGGACAATCATGCCCGTGTCCACCCCCAACGGCCGGTTAGTCGGCGCGGACGCCGAAACGCCAGATCTCGCCGTCCCAGAACACCGGGAAGCCCTGCTCGGTGCTGAAGAACTGATCGAAGTAGTTGCCGTTGCACAGATCCATCACGTCATTCGGGACCGCGTCCACGGAGTCCACGCCCGCCTGCGGATCCTTGGCCAGCAGCATGTAGTTGTTGCCGCTTTCCAGGTCGACCTGGTCGGCGACATCGCCGGCGGCCTCCAGCTTGGCGTCGATAAGCTCCTGCGGCTCCTCCTTGCACACCGGGACGAAAGCTGCGACATCGTCGCCGTAGACGCGGCGCAGATCGATCATCTGGCCTGCCACAGCGTCGCTGTTGGAGGGCTCGATGCCCGCCAACGTCGCGGCGAGGGAGCCAGAGCCCTCAGAGTCGCCGGCAGCGGCCGGGGCGGGGCTGTCCGTGCTCATCTTCGGCAGCACGAAAACCATGGCAGCGAGCGCGATGATCCACAGCGCGATGACGATTCCGGTCCAGCCTTTTTGGGCACCTGTGAGCTTTTGCATGGCAACAACCCTACTCCGACAGCGACCAGGAGATGATCCGGCCCTGCGATTCAGGGTCGTCGAGTGTGAGCGTCTCCCGGTCGAGCTCCACGAACAGGTAGCGCGACGCAATCTGCTCGACCAGGCCTCCGCCCCATTCCGCCACCACGACCGCGTCGTTGAGTTCCGAGTCGAGGTCCAGCGCATCGAGCTCTCCGAGCGGGTCCACCGCGCCCGTCCCGCCGACGCTGTCGAGCAGGCGGTAGGCATCAACGTGTACCAGCGCGGGGCCGCCGCTTTCCTGCGGCTTGTGCTCGCGGGCGATGATGAACGTCGGGCTGGTCACCCGGCCTTTGGCTCCCAAGCCCTTCGCGATGCCCTGGGTGAGCGTTGTCTTCCCGGCGCCCAGCGGGCCGTCCAGGATCACCACGTCGCCAGCCTCGAGCGCCCTGCCCAAGCGCTCACCGAACGCGCGGGTCTCCTCCGCGGTCGCGCACTCGACGCGCCCAGCTTCCGTAAACGGCGGTTTCATCGCACCTCGTCCTTCTGCTTATCGACGTATTCCCGGCGCACCCGCCCATGCGGCGCGCACACCACCTCATAGTGGATGGTCCCCGTCCGCCGCGCCAGTTCTGCGGCCCCCATGCCGCCGTCGCCGAAGATGACCGCTTCGTCGCCCACTGCGACTCCGCCGGAATTGTCGCCGAGCCAGATAATGAACTGGTCCATGCAGATCCGGCCCACCTGCGGGTAACGCTTGCCGGCGATGGTCACCTCCATGGCGTCCTGCCACGAGCGGTGCAGCCCGTCGGCGTAGCCCACCGGCACCACCGCCGTCCAGCCGTCCGCCGGAGCCGTCCACGTCAACCCGTAGCTCGCGCCTTCTCCCTTGCTGATCAGCTTCACCGCGGTGATGCCTGCGGTCCAGGTCATGGCGGGGACGAGTGGGGCGGTGCCGTCGAGAAGCGGTGCTCCGCCGCCCTCCACGGGATCGAGGCCGTACAACGCGATCCCGGGGCGGACCTGGTCGAATACGTGCGCCGTGCTGGTGAGCACCGCCGGCGAATTAGCCAGGTGTGCCCACCGCGGCGACAGCCCCTCCGCGCGGGCGAGCTCCACGGCACGGGTAAAGGCGTCGAGCTGCTCAGCGTTGTGCGGATGCTCCGGCTCATCCGCACACGCGAGGTGCGACATCATGCCCACGAGGTTGAGCCCCGCTTGCTTCGCCGTGCGGAAAGCCCGAAGCCAATCTTCTTCGTCGATGCCGGAACGGTTCATGCCCGTGTCCACGACGATGTGCAGTGGCGCGGCAACCTCGTGCTCCGCCAACCACGTGAGGTGCTCCATTCCCGGCACCCCGAGCTCCACACCCGCGGGAATCTCCTCCCCCGGCTCCCACAACCACGCCACGACCGGCTTGCCGGTGAGCGCACGCACGTGCGCCGCCTCATCGAAATTGGCCACGCCGAACGCGTCCGCCCCCGCGGCATCCATGACCGGCACGACTTGCTCCGCGCCGTGGTTGTACGCGTCAGCTTTGACCACGCACATCAGGCGGGTCTCCCCGACTTTCTCCTTGAGCAGCCGCGTGTTGTGGTCGATCGCGGCCAGGTCGATGCGCAAAGTCGAGGAACTCATGGCAGTCATTCTGCCACTGCCGCCGGCTGGACCAGCACAGCGCTGCCGGGAGTTCTAAACGAGATGGACGGTGCCGAGAACGATGAGCAATAGAGCCACTGCCCAGGTGGCGGCCAACGAGACCTTCCCCGGATTCTCCCGGGCCGCTGCGAATGCGCGGCCGGCGGGGCTATCCGGAGCACGGCGCACCCACCCGACCAGCAGCGCGCACACCGTGGGCAGACTCAGCGCGACAGTGGCGTAGAGCACGAGGAACGTGTAGCGCACCGCAAGATCCACCCCCGCGGCCGAGAGCACGGCGAGACCGCCGTAGAACGGGACCGATGTCGCCGACTGGATCAGGCCGAGCACGAACCCGACCAGCACCGTCTTCGCCGACGGTGTGCGCAACGGTGCCAGGATGCGGTTGACCAGGCCCGAGTTATCCCCGCCACGTAGCGCGAGCACACCTGTGACCACACCGGTGGCGATCAGCAGAATGCCGAAAACAGGGCCTTCGACAAAGCGCTGCACCACGTCCCCGAGGCCGTCGAAGACGACCAGCATCAGGAACGCCAGGGCAGCCACGCCGCACCAATCGCCGGCGATGAGCAACGACGTCGTCTTGGCGTAACGCCCGCTGCCGCGGGGGACCATCACGCCGACCGCGACGATGACAGCGATCAGCAGCAGGTTGATCGAGTCAACAAACGCGAATTGGAGGGCGGTGAGCATCCGGGAGAACTACGCCTACTTTCTCTGCCTACTTCCTCTGTCCCGCGGCCTACTCGACGGTGACCGACTTGGCCAGGTTGCGCGGCTTGTCGATGTCCTCGTTGCCGCACTTCTCCGCGATGAACGCGGCCAGGAACTGCAGCGGAACCGTCGCCAGGAGCGGCTGCATGATCGTCGGGGTCTGCGGGATGCGCAGCAACCAGTTCGCGTACGGCTCGACAGCGGTGTCGCCCTCCTCCGCAATGACGATCGTCTTCGCGCCGCGGGCACGGATCTCCTGGATATTGGAGACAATCTTCGAGTGCAGCTGCGATACACCGCGCGGGCTGGGCACGATGACGACAACCGGCAGGTCGTCCTCGATCAGGGCGATCGGGCCGTGCTTGAGCTCGCCGGCGGCGAAGCCCTCTGCGTGGATGTATGCGAGCTCCTTGAGCTTCAGCGCGCCCTCGAGAGCGATCGGAAAACCGACTCCGCGGCCGAGGAAGAGCATCGTCTGCACCGCGCCGAGAGTCTCGGCGATGTGCTCGCACTCGTCGTGGTTGGCCAGTGCCGCTTCGATCTTCTCCGGTATAGTTTCCAGCTCGTTCCAGATCGCCTCGATCTCATCCGGGTACTTGGTGCCCTTCGCCTGAGCCAGTGCCAGGCCGACGATGTAGTTCGCCGCGACCTGCGCGAGGAACGCCTTCGTGGAGGCGACGCCGATCTCCGGGCCGGCGTGCGTGTAGAGCACCGCGTCGGATTCACGCGGGATCTGGGAGCCGTTGGTGTTGCAGACTGCGAGCACTTTCGCGCCCTGGGTCTTAGCGTGGCGGACCGCCTCGAGGGTGTCCGCGGTCTCGCCGGACTGGGAGATTGCCAGAACCAGTGTGCTTTCGTCCAGGACCGGGTCGCGGTAGCGGAACTCGGACGCCACCTCGATCTGCACCGGGATGCGCACCCAGTGCTCGATGGCGTACTTCGCGGCCAGGCCGGAGTGGTAGGCGGAGCCGCAGGCGACGACGAAGACCTGGTCGAAGGACTTCAACTCACGCTCAGTGATGGAGTTCTCGTCCAGCACGACGCGCTGGCCGTCCCAGTGGCCCGCGAGCGTGTCGCGGACAGCAGCGGGCTGCTCGTAGATCTCCTTCATCATGAAGGAATCGAAACCGCCCTTCTCCGCGGCCTCCAGATCCCAGTCGATGGTGAACGGCTTGCCTGTGCCCGGGGTGCCGTCAAAGTTCAGGACCGAGTAGTCGTCTGCAGTAATCACCACGACGGAGTCGGACTCGAGCTCGACGGCGTTCTTGGTGAACTCGATGAACGCGGCAACGTCGGAGCCGAGGAACATCTCGCGCTCGCCCACACCCACGATCAGCGGGGTGGAGCGGCGCGCCGCAATGATCGTGTCCGGGTGGTCCGCGTGGGTGAACAGGACAGTGAAGGCGCCCTCGAGGCGGTCGAGCACCTTCAGGGCCGAAGCTTGGAAATCACCCTTGGTGCTGCCCTCGTCCTCGCCGTTGTAGGCGCGCGCCAGCAGGTGCGCGGCGACCTCGGAGTCCGTGTCGGACACCATCTCGATGCCGGCGCGCTCGAGCTCCTCGCGCAGCGGCGCGAAGTTCTCGATGATGCCGTTGTGCACGATCGCAGCACGACCGTCGTAGGACATGTGCGGGTGAGCATTCTCGTCCGTCGGGCGTCCGTGGGTTGCCCAGCGGGTGTGGCCGATGGCGGTGGTGCCGCTCAGCGCGCCGTCGCCGAGCTCGGCAATCCTGTCCTCGAGGTTCTGCAGCTTGCCTGCACGCTTGGCGACGTTGATCTCGCCCCCGCCCGCAACTGCGATTCCCGCCGAGTCGTACCCGCGGTATTCCATCCGCCGCAGAGCCTCAAGCGCGATCGGCAGCCCCTGCTGCTGTCCTACGTATCCCACGATTCCACACATGCGCACAAGGATAATGCATGTGCCCGTTCTCTCCCGCACCACGTGCACCGGGTCCTCACGCCCGGCACTCGCCCCACGATCTGCCGCGCCGCGCTGCATTCATGCAGTATCCTGATCGACGTGTCTGCGAAGTTGAAGAAGCTCAGCGAATTGTCCAAGCGTGGCCCGCACCGGGTCATGGAAGGCGACCTCGGCTACACCGGCCTGCCCGGCAAGGTGTACGTCCCGGCCGACGGCACAGCCGTGCCCGGTGTGGCATTCGGCCACGACTGGATGAAGAGCGCCGGTGATTACACGAAGACCCTGCGCCACCTGGCGAGCTGGGGCATTGCCGTGGCGGCGCCCGACACTGAGCGCGGCTTCAACCCGAACCACGCCGGTTTCGCCGCCGACCTCGAGACTGCGCTGCAGATCCTCGGCGGCGTGAAACTGGGCAACGGCAACGTCACCGTCTCCCCCGGCAAGCTCGGCATCGTCGGCCACGGCATGGGTGGCGGCTGCGCGGTTCTCGCGAGCGTGAACAACGAGAAGGTCAAAGCCGTCGCTTCGCTCTACCCCGCATCGGTCGCCCCGTCGGCGGACAACGCCGCCCGAAGCCTGTTCCTGCCGGGTCTTGTCATCGGCCCCGATGAGGACGCCGACGCCATCTTCGATCCGGGCAACCCGGCCAAGCTGGCGTTCAACTGGTCCGGCCCCGTCGCCTACCGCACGGTGAAGGACGGCAACCAGAAGTCTTTCAGCGAGGACGGCATGAAGAAGTTCCTGCTGGGCCAGGGCCGTTCCAAGGCGAGCGTCCAGGAGCCGGCCCGCGGCCTGCTCACCGGGTTCCTGCTGCACCAGCTCAACGGCGACAAGGCCTACGCCGCCTACTCGGAGATCGACGCCGAGGGCAAGGCCGTCGAGTCCCTCTTCGGCAAAGATCTCGCCGACCGGGCCGAATTCGCCCGCTCGGACAAAAAGAGCATCTTCTAGGCTCTCGGCTGCTCCGTCGGCCCCTCTTTCCGGAGCACCCCCTGCACCCGCCCGTGCCTGACCCCGCGGTATGTTCCTCGCGGTGTCTGCGCGGGCGGTTTCTGTATGTTCAGCTCCCGCACCATCGCCTGCTGCCGGGCCGACTGCTCCATTTGCCGCTGACTTTCCTGCAGAACCCTCTCAAACTCGGCCATACGCCTGGCTGTGCGCTCTTTGAATTGCTCCGCGTACTGGTGAAAATCCATTACCATCCCCCTGTCGTACGGGCCCGCTGCTGATCGTCCTGCTCGTCCGGCTGCTCAACCTGCACCGGCGCCTGTTCCACCGGCTCTGCACCGCTGACCGCCATCGGCTCCACAAGCCCCTTCTTCGGAGGTGGCGGCGGCTCCTTCACCTCAGCCAGCTCAGGCGGCGGGGTGATCGTGCCTTCGTCTTCCGGGCACTCGGTCTGCGCCACCGGTTCCGTATCCGGCTCCGGGGCTGGTTCCGGTTCCGGGGCTGGTTCCGGTTCCGGGGCGGGCGGTTCTTCCGGGCAGTCCTGCTCGGGTTCCGGCTCGACCGGGCACTCAACTTGTTCCAGGCATTCCGCCGCCATCTGGCCGAAGGCCTCGAGACCGGCAACGACCTGCTTGACCACGCAGTCGCCCGCCGGCCCCACGGGCGGCACCGCGGGCGGAGCCGGAATCGCCGGATTCAGGCACTGTGCCGGCGACGTCCCAACAGGCGGCATCTGGCTCTCCGCCTGCGCGCATCCCACATCCATATTCACGTCCACATTGACCGTGATGTTCACTCCCCCACCCCCAGCTGCCGCCATCGCAGGTGCAGTGGGCACCTCGGGCGGGGCAGGTGCTGATGCTGGTTCCGGTGCTGGTGCTGGGGACGGCACGTGAGCCTGTTCCGGAGCAGGAACCGGAGCAGCCGCCGGCGCTGACGCAGGCTCAGCCGCCGTTACCGGACACGCTGGTGCCGCGGCCGGAGACGCCGCTGGCGGGGCATACTGCTTGGGGGCCGGCGGCTGGGCGTTTTCGGCATCGTCGCACAGCAGCTTCATGCCGTCGTAGCACTCCCCGATAGCATCGTTGCGGTCGTCGACCGTGCCCTCGATTGACAGCAGGCCCTCCACGATCGGTGTCAGAACCACAGATCCCAGTTCGACGAGCGGACAGTCCTTCAGCGCGGCGATGAGATCGAGAATGACATCGATCGTGCTCTGCATACCGTTGTCGGCGGTCTCATCGATCGTGTTCACGGAATCAGCGCAGTCGCAGGAATTGTCGTGGAGGCCGTCCAACGTGTCGGAATGGGATCCCTGCTCCTCGTCCAGCTCCTGCTCGTGTCCGCCGATACCGATGGTGCTCAGCCAGTCGTGTGTCCCGGGCGCCAACTGCCCCAGCACAGGCAAGGCCGCGAGCAAACCGACGATCCCCTCCGGGGCCGCACCGGACGCAGCCGACGAGCTGGCTTTCGGGTTCAACGCGGCGAACTCGTTCGTCCAGGCGGATGTGTCCAGCCCATTCGTCATGTCGATCTTGGCGGAAATAGACATGATTTTCTGCCCCACGTACGCCGCGTCAGCGAAGCTGATGCCGGGTAGCACGGCCACCTCGCGGGCGATCTCCCCGAGGCCTTCCTTGAGCTTGGTGTTAGACATGGCCGCGCAACCCCTCCGCATTCTGCGCGTCCGTTTCATCGATGTCGGCGATCAACCGCAGTATTTCTTCGAACTGATCCACGCGCGCCTTGAACCGGTCGACCGTCTGCCCGTGGACTCGCTCCACCGCCGAGGCGAGCTTTTCCCCCTGCTCGGCAAAACCCTCCCCAAAAGATGCCGTGTCCACCTCCGGCATTTTTTCTTTCAGCCTGTCGATCGCCTCGTTGTAGCTATTCATCTTCGATTTCAATAGCGCCCGGAGTTCATCCGGTTCCAGGTGCAGCTGGTCGCCCACACTCATCAATTCCCCCAGCATGGTTGAAGCCGCAAAAAGCGGCAGCCTTCATCTTCCACAGACTTAGACTGCCGCCGGCCCAGATCGGTTCCCCGCCGGGCGAAAAAATTTTCTAGACCGCAGCGACCACCGCGGCCAGACGCCCCGCGACCTTGCGGGCGTGCTCTTCCTCGGAGGCTTCCACCATCACGCGGAACAGTTCCTCGGTTCCGGAGGGGCGCAGCAGGACACGGCCGTCACCGCCGAGCTCGCTCTCGGCCTCCGCGATGGCCTCCTGCACGGCCTGGTCGCCCAGGATAAGGGACTTGTCGGAGACAGGAACGTTGATCAGCACCTGCGGAAGAACCGTCATCACCGACGCGAGCTCCTTGAGCGTCTTGCCCGTCTCCGCCATGCGCTCCATGAGGAGCAGGCCGGAGAGGGTGCCGTCGCCCGTCGTCGCGCGCGCCGGAACCACGATGTGGCCCGACTGCTCGCCGCCGAGCGAGAAATCGCCCGCATTGAGCTCTTCGAGCACATAACGGTCGCCGACCTTCGTTTCACGGACCTCGATGCCCTCGCGCTGCATCGCGAGCTTCAAGCCGAGGTTGCTCATCACAGTCGCCACCAGCGTGTTTTCGCGCAGCGACGACTTCTCCTTCATTCCCAGCGCCAGCACCGCCATGATCTGGTCGCCGTCGACGACTTTGCCCTCGGCGTCGACGGCCAGGCAGCGGTCCGCGTCACCGTCGTGCGCGAGTCCCAGGTCCGCGCCGTGCTCCACGACGGCCCTCTGGATTTGCCCGATATGGGTGGAACCCGCGTTGTCGTTGATGTTGTAGGCGTTCGGTTCATTGAAAATCGCTACGACCTCAGCACCGGCGGCGGCATACGCCTCCGGCGCGATCTTGGACGCCGCGCCGTTCGCGCAGTCCACAACGACCTTGATTCCCTTGAGTGGCGTGGTCACGGACTCCGCCAGGTGGTCCAGGTAGCGCCCGTGTGCGTCCGGGGACTCCTCGATGATGCGGCCGATGCCGGTGCCGGTCGGGCCACCTTCGTCGCGCTCATCCATGGCGCGCTCGATCTCGTCCTCCACAGCATCGGCGAGCTTCTTGCCGCCGGCGCTGAAGAACTTGATGCCGTTATCGGGCATCGGGTTGTGGGACGCTGAGATCATCACACCGATGTCGGCGCCGTAATCGTCGGTCAGGAACGCCAGGCCAGGAGTGGGAATCACACCCACCTGAAGCACATCCACGCCCTTCGACGCCATTCCCGCCGCCATCGCGGCCGCAAGCATCTCGCCGGACACGCGCGGGTCACGCCCGATGATCGCTGTGGGCCGGCGCTGCTCCGAACGCTTATTCTGCGTCAGCACCGTCGCCGCCGCCTGCCCCAGCTTCAGGGCCAGCGGTGCTGTCAGTGCCTCGTTGGCGAGGCCACGCACACCGTCAGTTCCAAAGAGTCGAGTCATGGAAGACAATTATGCCCTAGTGCCACGGATCCGCTCGGTGGGGGTTGTTCACGGGCGGGACGCTCGAAACGACGGCAAGCTACCTTTCTCCACGCCCCAGAAAAGCGGAAACGCCGCCGCCCCACAACAGGGAGCAGCGGCGAGACGCGATGTGAAAGCGACGCTTAACGCTTGGAGTACTGCGGTGCGCGACGGGCCTTGTGCAGACCAGCCTTCTTGCGCTCCACGGCACGAGCGTCGCGGGTGAGGTAGCCGGCCTTCTTCAGGGTCGGGCGCTCAGCCGGGTTGTAGATGTTCAGCGCGCGGGCGATGGCCAGACGCAGTGCGCCTGCCTGGCCGGTCGGGCCGCCGCCGCCGATGTTGGCCTTGATGTCGAACTGGTTCTCGCGCTCGAGCAGCGTCAGCGGGGCCAGGATGTCCTGCTGGTGCAGCTTGTTCGGGAAGTAGTCCTCCAGCTCGCGGCCGTTGACGGTGATCTTGCCCTCGCCCTCGACGACGGTCACGCGTGCGATGGCGCGCTTACGGCGGCCCACGGTCTGGATCGGACCCTCGTGGAAGGATGCGACCTCGACGGTCTCCTCCTGAGTCTCGTCCTCGACTGCGACTGCGTCACCGATGGTGTAGTTGAACTCCTCGGTGGCAGCGGTAGCCGCGTCAATGTCGGTCTGGGTTGCCTCGACGCCCTCAGTCTGGTCAGCGGCGTTCGTGGTCTCTTCGGTGATGTTGTTCGGCTCGGTCATTACTGCGACACCTGCTTAAACTCGAAGTTCTCGGGCTTCTGCGACTCGTGCGGGTGCTCGGAGCCGGTGTAAACGTGAAGCTTCTTGATGGACTGACGGGAGAGGCGGTTGTGCGGCATCATGCCCTTCACAGCCTCTTCGATCACGCGGTCCGCACGCTCGTCGAGAGCGCGGCCCAGGGTGATGGACTTCAGGCCACCCGGGTAACCGGAGTGACGGTAGCGCATCTCGCGGTCGCGCTTGTTGGACGAAATGTGGACCTTGTCGGCGTTGATGACGATGACGTGGTCGCCGGTGTCAACGTTCGGTGCGTACTGCGGCTTGTGCTTACCGCGCAGCAGGTCTGCGACGGTGGAAGCAAGCTTGCCCAGCACCACGTCGGTAGCGTCGACGACGTACCACTTGCGGGTAATGTCACCGCTCTTCGGGTGGTAGGTAGACATGTATGACTCCTTGAAGTCTTTATCTAGAGGCTGCCGGCCAGGGCGCGCTCACCTATCCCTCCCCTGTTCCGGCGGCCGGTGGAGACCCGGTGGGGTGGCCCGGGGAAACCTCGCGCGCCGGCATCTGGATGATTCGGCCCGCAGCTTCGCCCGGGAGGCAAAACACACAGGGCATTAACCTTAGAGCACGCGCTGTCGAGACACCAAAACGCCGCCTGCACGTTCTTCGCGCGTGCGGTGCGCGAGTCCCGTGTAGGCGGCGTGCCCGTGGCTCAAGGCGCCACCAGCCCCAGGTGGTGCCTTGAACAGATGTGCCGTGTGCTGTGGCTACCGTGGACCTCCACCGCGTCTGCCCCCAGGGATGCGGGCGAAATGTGTCAAGGTGGTCCGCGGGTGTTTCAGCCTTGGCCGGCGTTGCTGCGCAGGTCTGTTGGTGCGTGTTGGTGTGTGGTCTACCCCCAGCTGTTCGCGGCTGCCGTGTTCACGGCCTGCATACGGTCGTTGCCATCGTCAACCGCGCGGCCGATGGTGGAGAGGATCTCGTTGAGTTCCCCGGCGGCGGTGTCCCACTTGCGCTGGTGCTCTTGGTAGCGCTCGGCTGCTTCGCCTTCCCAGGAGTCCACCATTGGCTGCAACTGGGACTTGAGGTCGTCGAGCTGGGTGCCGATGTTGCGGGAAGAGTTCTGGATATCGGAGGCGGCGTCTGCGAGGGAACCGAATCCGTACTTGATCACTGTCACGTTGTTCTCCCTTGTTCTGTGTTCTGCTTGTGCTGAATTTCTGCTTTAGAGGGCCAGCCCACCGGCCGGCGCGATGGTGGCGAATGCATCGGAGTTCGCCGCCTCAACGTCCTCGAAGTTGCCGGCGTTGTCACGGATATTCGTCGCGATGTCGGTGAGTGCTTCCCCGAGACGCCGCTCTGCGTCGTCGAAGCGCGTCATCAGATCGTCGAAGCTGGCCTGGGCGCTGCCGGACCAGTAGTCGCGCGTGGACTGCGCGACATCCTGCAGGCGGTTGAGCTCGGCGTTCACCGAGTCGTTGGTGTCGTCTACCTTGTTCGCCGCGTTACGCATAACGTCGGCTTCTGTACGGAAATGAGCGTTGCTCATGTTTCCTCCCCCGATAGTGTTTGTCTGTGCTTGGAAATGGACGGGGCACGCGGCGCGAGCCGTTCGTGGCCTTTCCACCTTTATTGGACTGTTCTTTCCCCGCTTCGGTTCCCTGCGGACCGGATTTTTCTTGTTTTTCTACTCGGGCGGGGTGAAGCGGGCGGATTCATTGGCCATGGTGCAGGCGGCCAACTGGACGGTGGTGGGTGCAGTCCGGGTGTGGCAGCCGATGGAGATCTGCACGTCGCGGTCGGTCCATGTCCGCCAGAGGGCGTGCGATCCGTCGGGAAGGTCGTGCTCGTAGGTGACGGAGTTGCCGTCGTCGCCGCCGCCGGTGTGGCGCAGCTCCGGGTTGTTCTCGATGTCTTTTTCCACCTGCCGCATGACTGCGTCGGGCGCGACGCCGTAGAGCGGGTCCACCGCGAGTTGCAGCCGGAAGTCCGGGTCGGGGCCGGTTGCGCGCCACATGTCCCCGTCGGGCTCCAGATGGAATCCGGCGGGCAATTCCACGCTCAGTCCGTCCTGCTCAAGGACGACTTTCTGCGGTTCCGGCAGGGAGGGCTGTTCTTCCTCCGAAGGTTCTTCCGCTTCGACGGGAGGCGCCGGAGCGGCTGCCGGGGCTTCTGCTTCTGCTTGCGCCGTAGCCTCCGTGCGCTCTTCCCCGCTGCCCCGCCCTGCCACGAACCAGATGGCGGCGGCGCATAGGAGCACCACGAGCGCGACTGCGCCGATGAGCATGTAGCCGGATCTGCCGAAGCGTTCCGCACGCGGCTCCAGCACGGGGCGGCGCACGGGGATGTCGGCGATTTCCTCCCACTCGCTTGTGGCGGGGTGAGTGTCCGCAGGTTCCTCTACCTCGCCACCGGGCGCTGTCTCGCAGCTCAGCTCCACTTCGTAGTCCCCGAATGCCTCGATGAGCTGTGCGAGCGTGGATTCATCGGCGACCAGGTGGACCGGTGCCCACTGGGGGTCGTCCCCGAGCACGCTGCGGACGTAGGAGACGATGTCGGCGGGTGTCGGCTGGTCGTAGCGGTGCACATTGGCCAGGCCGCTGAAAATGGTGCTCTCGTCGTCGACGGTGACGGTGAGCAGGGCGGCTACATCTGTTGCGGTCATGGGGTCTCCTCCGGGGTTGCGGGTGTGGGGTGGCGGGGAACGTCGATAAGCGGGCTTTCCGCGATGTGGATCGGGCCGAACTGCTCGTTGTCGCGCACGAGAACGCCGCGGCCCGGGCGCAGCGGCATGGGACGGACACCGAAGAGGGCGCCTTCTTCTTTCGTGCCGGACATGAGCACCACATCCGGGAGCTGGTCTTTGAGCGAACTAAGGAAGGGCCCGAGAAGGGCGCGGCCGGTGCCGCCGAATTTGCGGGCCGCGATGATGTGCAGGCCGATGTCGTGCGCGTGCGGGATGAGCGGCAGCAATGGGCGCAGGTTGTCCTCGCCGACGAGCTCGAGGTCGTCGATGACGACGTAGATGTCCGGGCCCTGCCACCAGTTGCGCGCGGCGAGCTGCTCGGCGGTGGTGTCGGGTCCGGGGAGACGGGCGGTGAGCGTCGTCGCGGTGTCCGCGAGCGCCGCCTTCGCAGCGTCCGTGGAACCGCCATACGCCGCCACCATCGGGTGGTCCGCGCACCTGAGGTGGGCGCGGCGCGGATCGATGACGACCATGCGGCTCTGTTCCCGTGGCATGCGCGCCAGCGTCGCGACCACAGTGTTGACCAGCTTCGACTTGCCGGAACCGGAAGCCCCCACCGCGAGGAGATGCTGGCGGTCGAGGGTGATCGGCTCCACGTCGCGGCCGCCGATGCCGAGCACGATGCGCCCGCGCCGCGCCTCCGGAACCACGGCGGCGAGCTCGTCCACCGCCACACGTTCCGGCAGGACCTTCAGCCGCGGCACCGGTGTCTGCCCCGCCGCCTGCGCCGCGATGTGCGCGATGTCTTCCTTCGCCGTCGCGGCAATGAGCATGCTCTTCCCGCCGGCGGTGATGCCGCGGCCCGGCGCGGCGGGCAGCTTCTCCTGCAGTTTCCGGTCCAGCAATGAATCCATAGGTTCCGTCAGCTTCAGCTCCAGGCGTGTGCCAATGAGATCGCGCACATTCGGCCGGATCGCGTTCCACCGCTGCGTGGTCACCACCATGTGCACACCGGCGGCGGGCCCCTCCGCCGCGATCGTGGCCAGCGCATCCTTCACGTCCTCGAGCTTCGAGTCGTTCGCGACGAGCGAGTGCCAGCCGTCCACGACCAGCACGGTCCGCGCGGGGAACGCACGGCGCTTATCGACGATCCCCAGCACCTCATCCACCACCCTTCTCACCTTCTCCCCGTCCGTGCGCGCAGCCACGCCCGCCACATGGGGCAGGGACTCCAGCACCTCTGAGTCCCCGCCGCCAGCGTCGATGACATAAAAGCCGAGCTGGTCCGTGGTGTGCGTCGCCGCGAGCGAGGAAATGATGGTGCGCACCGCCATCGACTTGCCTGTCTGCGGGCCGCCAGCCAGGGCCACATGGCCGCCGGAGACACCCAGGTCGACGAGGAGGGGGTGCTGGCGCTGGTGGTAGGGGTCGTCGATAAGCCCGATGCTCGCCTTGAGCTCTCCTGCGTCTTCGCACACGGCGGGCAGGTCCACGCGCGGCGGCAACGGCGGGAGCCACACGGTGTGCGCTTTCTGGCCGCGCGCCGCCGCCGTCGTCTTGGCTGCGGCGACGACTTCCGCGAGCAGCGTCGTCGACGGGTCCGGCACGGCCGCGGCTGATGGTGCGTCGATGACATCCCAGCCTTTGAAGAGGCGGACCTGCGGCGCGTGGCGCGGTGACTGCGCCTCGGCCGGACGCATGAGCGGCCCCGAGACATACGACGCTTTGAACCGCGTGAGCTGCGTCGATGCCGCCTTGATATAGCCCGCCCCCGGATCCGCCGGTAGCTCGTACGCGTCCGGGACACCGAGAACCTGGCGTGATTCCGCGGCCGAGAATGTCCGCAGGCCGATGCGGTACGACAGGTGCGAATCCAAACCGCGCAGCTTCCCCTCCTCCAGGCGCTGCGAGGCGAGCAGGAGGTGCACCCCCAGAGACCTTCCCAGCCTGCCGACCGCGACGAAGAGGTCCGCGAAATTCGGGTGCTGGCCGAGCAGCTCGGAAAACTCGTCGACCACGATGAGCAGCGACGGCAGCGGATCCAAGTCCGGGCGGGTGCTGGAGCGGGCGTCGTTGTAGTCGGTGATGTTGGCGAAATTCCCGGCTGCGCGCAGCAGCTCCTGGCGGCGGTTCATCTCGCCGGAGATCGCGTCAAACATGCGCTCCACCAGGAACGCCTCGTCCTCCAGGTTGGTGATCACCGCCGACGTGTGCGGCAGGCCCTCGCACCCGAGGAAGGTCGCGCCACCTTTGAAATCCACGAGCACCAGGTTGAGCTCGTCCGGCGAGTGCGTGGCGGCGAGCGCAGCGACGAGCGTTCTCAACAGCTCCGACTTTCCAGAGCCGGTCGCCCCGATGCACAGCCCGTGCGGCCCCATACCGCCGTGCGCGGATTCCTTCAGGTCGAGGTAAACCGGTGCGCCCTGCGGGTCGACGCCGATCGGGACAGTGAGGCGCTGGCGGCTGCCGTCGCGTCCCGGCCACATCGCGGGTCCGGCGAGGTGCTCCACGTCGTCCACACCGAGCAGGTCCAGCAAGTCCCCGCCTTGGACGCTGCCGCTTCCGCCCCCGCCGTCCGGGCGGCGGTAGAACGCCAGGTTGCGGTAGACGAATTCCGCCGCGCCCGGACTGAACTCGTCGGCCGTGCCCAGCTTCTCGACACCGGAGCTGGTCACCGCCTCAATCGTTCCTCCGCACAGCAGATGCAGCGCGTCCTCGTGGACGAATGCCTGCGGGTCGTCGCTGACGGCGATGACACAGTCCGCCTCTCCGTGTGCCACTGCTTGAGGCGAACCGCCATCCACCACCGCGACCGTGAATTCGGCGGCCGCCGCATCACGGGTGTGAGGCAGCCACTTGGCGGCCTCCAAGCCAGTTGCGCTGATGTCCAGGCCCACGGTCTCCGGACCGTGGAAGAACGCCAGCTGCGCCACGATCGCCCGCGCGGTGGCGCGCGCTTCGGGTCCTGCCAGAGTGAGCAGCGGGAACGCCTCGAGCTGGACCACGATCGGCATGCGCGGCACGACGCTCACCGCGGCCACAGTTCGGCGCAAGCTCACCGCGCACACCGGATCCAGGTCCTCAGGCGATCCCGGGTCGGCGACCTCCACCGGGGTGCACAACGACGATCTGCCTGTCCCGACCCTGACCTCGAAAGCCCGCGGGTCAGTGCTGGTGCGCTCCCACACACGCTCCGCGTCAACCGCGTTGACCAGGTCCGCCGGGTGCGGGTGGAAGTACTCCACGTGCTCACGCTGCTGCGCCCCGTTCTCCCGCGCCCGGGCAGCCAGCGCATCGAGGTGGCGCAGGTACACCCGGCGCGACTCGTCGATGTCGCCCGCCTTCTCCGGCGGGTTCAAGGTGGTGAGCAAGCCCATGATCATCATGAGCGGGAAGACCATCATCATGGGGCTGATGCCCCGCCCGCTGAGCGCGAAGATGGCCACCATGGCGCCGATCGCGGCCACCATCACCACCGGCATGATGACGCGCATGAGCGGCTCTGGCGGTTTGTGCACCGCCTCCGGAACGCTCTCCGCGTCGAGCTGCCCTGACGGCAGCGGCGGTGCGCCTTCCGCGGCGGCGCCGGCGGTGGACGGCGCCTGGATTGGGTCGTTGTCGAGCCCGAGCATGAGTAAATTCCCCCCTTTTTTCGCGCACTCCGCCGCCCCGAGTTCTTGTGGTTCAGGTCACGGCCGCGGTGGGAGCCCCCCGGCTTCCCGATCCGCGCACTCCGCGCACTCCGAGCGGCGGCGGTGTTGCGTCTGCAAGCTTAAGCAACAACGAGCAACCGCGCGCAGCGAAAACGGGCTCATCCGCGCCATTGTTTACTGAAGTAGACATCCACGCCCCGCGGCGGCGCGCGGGGCGGTGCACACTGGCATGGCAACGAATTGCGACAACCAGAGTGAATCCGGGGGGAATCATGGTCGCTGCTTCGACCCATCATGTTGTCCGGGTGACCGTGCGGATCAGCGCGGCGCCCTTCTACCGTTCGGTGGACGTGAGTCTGCCGACCACATCGACGTTCAGCGAGGTGCTGCCGGAGCTCGCCCGGCTGATCGAGCTGCCGCAGACCGGCCGCCCGTGGGAATTCGCCACCGCCGCGGGGGCTCCGCTCGACCCGCATATTCCGCTGCACAACATGCGGCTTCGCGACGGCCAAGTCCTCGCACTCCGCCCGCATGAGCAGGTGGAACCGCCGGTGGTGCGCGATGCCGCGGAATCCCTCGCGGCGACAGCGGCAGCCGCGACGCATTCGGGCATCGACACCGCTGCCACCTTCGCCGGTGCCGCGGCCGCGGGGCTTCTCGCCGCGTCTCTGTCCACCCCTCTCGCGGGTGCGGCTGTGACAGCGCTCATTCTCCTCGTCGTCGCGGCGGCCGCACGGTCGCGAACGGTGTTCCCTGCAGCTGCCCTGGCGGCCAGCGGGACCTGCGGCGCCTGGGTCGCCGGAGTCGGGACGGACGGTGGGCCGGCCTGGCCGCCGGCCACCGATCTCGCAGTCGGTGCGGTCACCACCGCTGTTGTCGCGGCAGCGTTGATCGCCGGCGGAGCTGTGCTCGGGCTCGCGGGGCCGAGATTCACATCGGCGGTCTTAGCCAGCGCCGTCATGGGCGTGGCTGGCGCATCCGCGGTCTGGCTCCCCGCGCCGGAGGCACCCGCGGCCGCGGTCGTGCTCGCGGGCATCGTCACGGTCATGCTCACTCCGTCGGCGGCCACGCGCGCCGCCGGGCTGCGCATTCCGCGGGTGCCCACCGCCGGGCAGGAATTCGGCATCGCCGACGACTACCAAGACGACGTCGACGCCCGCGCCGCCGCCGCGCGCGCCATCACCGCCGGAATCAGTTCCGCCGTGGCGGTCTGCGTGGTTCCCGCGCTCGCCGTGCTCGCCCGTACCGGCGGCGGCTGGGTCTTCGCGCTATGCATGTGCGCGTCGGGGGCGCTCATCGTGCACGCTTCGCGCCACCACGACACCGTCCCACGGTTGAGCCTCGGCGGCACAGCGGTGATGGCCTTGGCCTGCGGCGCCGCCGCCGTCGCTGCCGCCGCGCGCACCGGCGATGCCCACCCGGTGCTGCTCATCGCCGCTGGTCTCGCTGCTCTCGCCGCCGCCACTGCCGCCCTGTGGGCATCCCGCGTCCCGGATCTCGAGCCCACCACGCTCGTCTGGCTTGAGCGGGCCGAAGCAGCCGCAATCATCGCGGTCATTCCACTCGCCGTGAAACTCACCGGCATCTTCGACCTCATCCGGGGGCTGTAGACCATGCGGCGGACAATGCGGCGCTTATCGGCGTCTTTCTTGCCCCTCCTCTTCCTCGCCCTTCCCTGCCCGTCCACTGCCCACGCCCAGGACGTCGCCTGCGCCGTCGGCGCGCCGGTCCCGGATGCCGACCCCGAGGCCCCGGTGACGGCACAGCAGGAGCTGCACAATTTGGCCACGGGGGCCGGAGTGAAAGTCGCGGTAATCGACACCGGTGTGGCCCGCCACCCGCAGTTGAACCAGTTGTCCGGCGGCGCCGACTTCGTCACCCCGGACACTCCCGAACCGTTCAAGGATTGCGACGCCCACGGCACCGTCGTCGCCGGAATCATCGCTGGCACGCAGACCGGCATCGCGCCGGGGGCGGAGGTGCTGTCGATCCGGCAGTCCTCCGCTCACTACCGTCGTCCCTCACCTCCTACCAACGGGAACGGGGAGGAAGCACCTCCCGGCGCGGGCGACTTGGAGACGCTCACCCGGGCGATCCACAACGCCCTTGACGAAAAAGCCGAAGTCATCAATATCTCGGTAGTGTCCTGCGTCGAACCGGAGATCGCACCACGCGTGGACACCCGCGGCATCGAGGAAGCCCTCGGCCGGGCGGAGCGCGACGGCGCGGTGGTCGTCGCCGCTGCCGGGAATATGTCGCACCAGTGCCCGGCAGGCTCCACGGTGTACCCGGCCCACTTCCCCACTGTGCTCGCGGTGGGTGCGCGCGCGGACGCCCACACCGTTGCCGACTACTCCCTCCCCGTCCCCGACGGCACCGTTCTGGTCACCGCGCCGGGCGAGGTGTCCCGGGCACTCGCGCCGGGAACGCACGGGTGGTCCGCGGGGAAGGCGGGCGAGCGCGGCGCAGTGGAGCCGTTCGCGGGGACCAGCTTCGCCGCACCAGTGGTCAGCGGCACCGCGGTCTTGCTGCGCCAGCGCTACCCGCACGCGACTCCGGCCCAGCTCCGGAGCATGATCGTCTCATCCGCCGAACCGCACGGCGGGGCCGTCGACCCGCTGCGCGCCGTGTCCTTCGTGGAGCGGGAACAGCATCCGGATACGGCACCGCTCACGGTCACACCCGCCGAGACCGTTGAGTCGGCGGCACCGGCGAAGGGCAGTTTCACCGTCGTCGCCGTGGTTCTTGCCGCCGCGCTGGCTGCTGCGGCGGGCGCACTCCGCCGGATTCTCCTGCCGGGCGCGGGAGACGTCAGTACGTCGCGGTCAAAGCGGCTTCGCGGGTGAGCTCCGCCCCTTCAGGCAGAAGGCTGATGATCGACCACGGCACCTCATCCACGTGCAGCGCACCGACGACATCGAGGGTGTCCCTCGTGTCCACCAGGTGGCGCTGACCGGAAGCGGAAACGACGTGGTAGCCGGAACCTGTGTCCACGCCCACAGCACCGGCGTCAAGTCCCACGAAATGGGTGGCCGGGCCCGCCCCGGACAACTCCACGGTTCCCTTTCCCACCTGCCCCGAATCGGCAGGAACGACGGCGACGGTGCCGTCCTCTGTCGCGCACACCGCCTGGCGTGCCGGATCAATCCACTCCGGCTCGGTCTCCGGCACATTGATGGCCACAGGTTCCTGCGCATCCGGGTACGCGGCAATCTCGGAGGGGGTGGTTGTGGAGGTGGGGGCGCCGGCGTCGATAAGCAATTGCTTCTGCAGCCCGGAGATGGGCTGGATGCCGCCGTGCTGGGTCACAGCCCACGCTTCACCTGCACCTTCGTCCACCAAGAGGCGCGGAAGGGGATCCGGCACGCCGACGGGCGGCAGTTCGCGGACAGCAGAAAGCACGGGCGCGCTTAGCGACGCCCGCGCCACATGCGCATCAAGGCCCAGCGCACGGCGGATGATCCTGCCCCGAGGTTCGCCGGCGGGCGGGAGCTTCGCGCGGCCGGCACGGGTGAGCAACCACTCGTCACCGTCCTGCCTCACAGCGACCGCATCGCCGTCGTCCAGCTCCTTGAGCGGCTCCCCCGCGACAACGGTGACCCGGCCAGTGGCCTGCCCGGTGTCCTCGCACGCTGCCCACGCAGCATCCCCGGCGTCGCCCGGTGCGAACATTGCCGGAGCTGCGGCGATGCCCAGCGGCACCCCGCGCGGCAAGTCCGCCAGACGCTCCTTACCCACACGCTGCGGCTCCTCCGCGCTGCCCGCGATGAGGCGCGCCGAGGTCAAATTCGTCACCGGATGAACCACCTCCCCCACACGCACATACATAGCACCATCACTGGCGCGCAGAATCGCCGCCGCGCCCGGGTCCGGGTTCGGGCGCAACCACGCGAAGAGCCCAGAGCCCGCCGCGATCAGTGCCACCGCGACCACCCCGAAGATCGCCGAACGGCGCCGCGCCGCCAACGGATCATGAATCATCCGGATGTCCCCGTAGATCAAGCCGTGCTCCACACGGCGGCGCATGAACCGGTGGCCTGAGACCTGGGAACGCGTCGTGGGCAGCAGGCGCCGGGCACCTGTCTTTTCCCCCGCACTGGCTTGAGAGTGCTGAGCCATGTGGACGACCCCCCGTCGATAAGCAATGGCTTTCCGCTTCCGACGCTAAGCGTGCGCGCGGTGCTGTTCAAACCGGGAATGCGCACTGAAATGCGCAACGGGGGTTATTCGTCGACTGCCGCGAGCTCCTCCGTCAACGGCCGCAGCTCCGGGATCTCGGTGGAACCGCCGTTGGCCACGGCGTCCTTCTGCAGTTCGGCGAGCTCACTGTCGGTGAACTGCTTGTCGACGGCAAAGATCGTCACCTGTCCGCGCTGGTAAACGGGTGTCACTCCGGGGGTGGACCAGAGAGCCTTGTGCACCTGCCAGTTGCGCGGGCCGTTCCAGAAGGTGTTGCCGGAGGAGACGATGAAGCGCACGCCGAGGTCCGCGGCGGCTTCATCGACGGGCGTGACCGCATCCGGGTGCCCCTTCTCGCCGGCGCCGAGTTGGCCGGCGCGCCCCCCGAGGACGATCGAGTCGGTGCCCATGCCGCCGGAGGGCCACAGGTAGTGGCGGGCGACGGTGGGCACACCGTAGAGGCCGTACGCCCACGAATACCCGTCGGTGGACTCGCCCATAACAAGTCCCTCCTTGGTCTCGGGGCGGGAAGCGAGCCACTGGTACGCCTTCAGCTGGTCGTCGTCGACCATGCGGTCGTTCACGCGAGAAGCGTCGAAGGCGAGCCCGGCGCCGTCGACAGCCACCGTCGACACCCACGCGCCGGTTCCCCACCCAGCGAAGACGGCCAGGACCGCCGAGGCGGCCGATGTGCCCCACACCCACGGGCGGGTGCCGTAGCGGGCCGCGATAGGCACCAGCGAGAACACCCGGATGATCACAGCCACGCCCACGGCTGCGGCGGCGATGACCGTCATGGCCACCACGGTGACAATGCGGTGCGCCGAGTTGTAGTGTGGCGCACCGAGCGCCGTCAACAGCGGCTCCCACATGCCCTCGAAAGGGCGCAGGGCGTGGGCGGTGCAGGCCACCATGATCCCGTAGAAGACCGGCGCCCACACCTGGCCGCGCCACACCACCACCGCCACGGCACCGAAGCCGGCGAGCCACAGCAGGACGGTGGGGTCGAAGTCGGGGAAGAATTCGCCGACGTGGCGGGTGCGCATCATGAACGCCTTCTCCCAGGCCTCCGCCGCGGTGACGCTCTCCTGGGCGTCCCAGGTGTTCACTTCTTCCGCCTGCGAACTGCCGGCGAGCAGCTGCGGCAGAAATGCCGCGGGCGCGCCGAGCGCCGGGATGGCAAGCCACAGCAGATCACCGGCACGAGAGCGGTCCGGGTGCCACAGCAAGTAGGTCAGCCAGTACAGCGCCACCGCCAGCACGACGACGAGGACAGCGGACGGGTGCACCTGCATCATGCCGAGGAATGCGAAGAGCGTCGGCAAGGCCAGGGCGCGGTAGCGCGGCACCTGCATGAACAAAGCAATGGCGATGCCGGATAGCCCGATCGCCACGATGTAGGGACGCATGCCCACGAAGTCCGGGATCCACACCAGCACCGGGGAGGCATACACAGCGATGCCCGCCAGACCGGCGGCGATCTGCGCGACCATCCCGTGCCCGCGCGCCATCGCCCACGCGAGACCTGCAGCCCCCGCCGTCAGCGCCAGGCTCGGCAGAACTATCGACGCCAGATTCAGCGCCTCCACCGGCTCCAAGCCCGCGGCACGGCCGAAGAGGGCTGTCGCCGCATGGAAAGCGGAGGGGTAGAACAGGTCGAGATGCGTCTGGGGGTTCTGCAGCTCGCCCATCCGGGTCGGCGAAGCGATGCCTTCATCCATGATGAAGCGGACGGCGTTGACGTGCCACTGTGTGTCCCAGCCCTGGACGACATTCTTCAATTGGCCGGGGACCTGCGACTGGAGCTCCAGCTGTTTGGCGATGAGCATCCACGCGCCGACGGCGACACCGGCGCCGGGCAGCACCCACGACGGGTCGGCGATGCTGCCCTTCCGCCAGTCCCCCGGCCACAGCGCCCGCCGCCAACTCGCCGCGCCCCTGCGCTTCGCGCGGCGGGCGAAGGCGTAGCGCCAACCACCCGCCACACACAGCATGAGTATCAGGAAGACGACGAAGGACGTCCAGCCGAAGCGGATGCCCATAGCCCCGTACATCCAGCTGGCAAGCCCGACGATGCCGAAGGTCGCCGGCAGGGAGGCGGCAGCGGCGGCGGGCAGTTTGGCCCCCGCCACCCACGCGAACAAGAGTCCCGGCAAGGTGAACACAGCGATCGCCAACCACACGGCACCGACTGCGTCCATGCGTCCCACCTCCGTGGAGATCCGTTCGAATTTACCTGCCCAAGAATTCTATTCCTTCGTCCCGGATGTCTCGGAGTGCACCTCCGAAAGATCCCGGCGTTGCGCGGTGTGGGTCGCGCGAGCTGCAAGTTCGCTTTCATCGGGGTAATCGACGGCGACGAGGGCCAACCCGTTCGCGGGGGCCAGCCGTACGGAACTGGAGCGTTCCTTCTCCCCCAGCAACCCAGCCGCCCAACGAGCCGCCCGCTTGCCGGAGCCCACGTCAAGGCATGTGGCTACCAATGCGCGGACCATGTGCCAGCAAAAGGCGTCGGCCACGATCACCGCTTCATACAGTTCTGGTTCCTCGGCGGTGGACACGTCGTGCCACTCGAAGGACACGATCTCCCGGATCGTCGTTGCGAACGGGCGCGCCTTGCAGAACGCGGCGAAGTCGTGCAGCCCGACTACCGCGTTAGCCACCTTCTGC
The DNA here is from genome assembly GCA_025144245.1 of Corynebacterium sp. p3-SID1145. Taxonomy (GTDB): domain Bacteria; phylum Actinomycetota; class Actinomycetes; order Mycobacteriales; family Mycobacteriaceae; genus Corynebacterium. The sequence goes on from JALXXC010000003.1 coordinate 216,300, forward strand.
ATGGCGTCTAGGTCGACTCTCCGCGGCCACACCGCTGTGTCGCGGACGCGGGTGGGCAGGGCTCCCCCGGCCGCCGTGGTCACCCGGTAGCGGTACGTGCGCGTCAGCGCGGAGAACCGCGCGTCGAAGCCGTCGGGCGCGAAGCCCACGTCCGCCACCCGGATGTCGGGTTCGAGCATTTTCGCTAATCTCCGCACCAACCTCCCCGGATCCCCCTCAATCGACCTCTGGTCCAGCGACGCCGCAGGAACATCCGCGTGCGCGACCTGGCCTGCGGCATGCACCCCGGCGTCGGTGCGCCCCGCCACGGTCAACTCCACCGGGTGACGCAGAATCAGGCTCAACGTGTCCTCGATGTCGCCCTGCACTGTGCGAAGTTCCTCCCCGCCCGCCGGTTTTTGCCGTGCCCAGCCGTGGAAGTCGGTGCCGTCGTAGGCGATATCGAACCGCAGGCGAACCATTTCTCCCCCGCTGGAGGGCACGTTGGTGCGGGTTTCTTCAGTGCTCATGATTCTCCATACGCTAGCAAGAACGCCCGCTCCCCAACTTCGGGGAACGGGCGTTTCAGCGCTTCAGGCTAGCTGGGCGAGATGCTTACTTCTCGTCCTCGGCGGTCGTCTCCTGGACCTCCGGAGCCTCAGCGGTGTCCTCGGCGACAGCGTCGTCGTTGGACTCGGCGTCGGCCGGAGCCTCAGCCTTGGTCTCCTCGGCCTTCTCCTCAGCCTCAGCAGCCTTCTGCTGGGATGCGGCGGCGCGTGCTGCGCGGGTCGCCTCGGAGGTCACGGTCTCCTCGAGAACGAGGGAGATGTTGGCCATCGGAGCGTTGTCGCCCTTGCGGTTCTCGAGCTTGATGGTGCGGGTGTAGCCACCTGCACGGTTCTCGAACTTCGGGGCGAGCTCGTTGAACAGGTACGCCACGACGTCCTTGTTCGGGATGTCCTTGGCCACGGCGCGGCGGTCAGCGACCGAGCCGGACTTGGCCTTGGTGATCAGCTTCTCTGCGTACGGGCGCAGCACCTTGGCCTTGGCCTCGGTGGTGTTGATGGAGCCGTTCACGAACAGCTGGCTGGCCAGGTTGGACAGAATGTGCTTCTGGTGGCCAGCCGAACCGCCGAGACGCGGGCCCTTCTTCGGGGTAGGCATTGTTGTACTCCTCGTGTTGTTTCGCGGACTCTAGCGCTTATGTGCGAGAGCCTGCGGAAACGGTGTTCATTGAAACGTCAGTGTCAGTGCGCGTTGATTACTCGGCGTCATCCATGGAGCCGTCGACGAAGTCGCCGGTCTCTGCGTCGTAGCCCTCAAGCTGGGTCGGATCGAAATCTTCCGGGGCATCCTTGAGAGTCAGGCCCAAAGAAGCGAGCTTGATCTTCACTTCGTTGATGGACTTCTGGCCGAAGTTGCGGATGTCCAGCAGGTCGGATTCGGTGCACTCGGCAAGCTCACCGACGGTGTGGATCTCCTGGCGCTTCAGGCAGTTGTAGGAACGCACGGAGAAGTTCAGGTCCTCGATCGGCATGTTGTACGCGGCGATGTACTCCGTCTCCTGCGGGGACGGGCCGATCTCGATGCCCTCTGCGGCGGTGTTCAGCTCACGTGCGAGGCCGAACAGCTCCACGAGGGTGGAACCTGCGGACGCGAGAGCGTCGCGGGCGGTCATGGAGTTCTTGGTCTCCACATCGATGATCAGCTTGTCAAAGTCGGTACGCTGCTCGACACGCGTCGCCTCAACCTTGTAGGACACCTTCAGCACCGGCGAATAGATCTGGTCGACCGGGATACGGCCGATCTCGCCGCCGGAGTTGGGCATCGCCGGAACATAGCCGCGGCCGCGCTCGACAACGAGTTCCATCTCCAGGCGCGCCTGCTCGTTGAGCGAGGCGATGTGCAGGTCCGGGTTGTGCACGGTGACGTCAGCCGGCAGATCGATGTCTGCTGCGGTGACCTCGCCCGGGCCTTCCTTGGACAGGTACATGACCACCGGCTCATCGGAGTCGGAGGACAGCACGAGGTCCTTCACGTTGAGGATGATCTCAGAGACGTTCTCCTTGACACCGTTGATCGTGGTGAACTCGTGGAGCACACCCTCGATCTTGATGGAGGTCACGGCTGCGCCCGGGATGGACGACAGCAGCGTGCGGCGGAGAGAGTTACCGAGGGTGTAACCGAAACCGGGCTCGAGCGGCTCGATGACGAACTTCGAGCGGTTGGTGTCGATGTACTCCTCAGTGAGCTGAGGACGCTGAGAGATGAGCATGGACTTCTCCTTTTCCGGCGACCGCTATATGACGCCGTAGAGAGTGCCAGCGGCCAGTGCCGCCAACACGGATGACAATTGAAGGGGGCTCCGCTAACCGCGGAACTCCTACCTTACTTCGAGTAAAGCTCGACGATGAGCTGCTCCTGCAGCGGGACGTCGATCTGAGCGCGCTCGGGCAGCTGGTGCACGAGGATGCGCAGGGTCTCCGGAACGACCTGGAGCCACGCCGGGACGACGGAGTCGACCAGCGCGTCCTGGGCTTCTTCGAACCAGAGCATGTTGCGGGACTTGTCACGCACATCGATGATGTCGTACTGGGTCACGCGGTAGGACGGCACGTTGGTCTTCTTGCCGTTGACCGTGAAGTGGCCGTGGGACACCAGCTGACGGGCCTGACGGCGGGTACGTGCCAGACCGGCGCGGTACACGACGTTGTCCAGACGGGACTCCAGCAGGATGAGCAGGTTGTCGCCGGTCTTGCCCGGGAGGCGGTTGGCCTCCTCGTAGTAGCGGCGGAACTGCTTCTCCATCACACCGTAGGTGTAACGGGCCTTCTGCTTCTCCTGGAGCTGCAGCAGGTACTCAGATTCCTTGATGCGGGCGCGGCCAGCCTGCCCCGGAGGGTAGGGACGACGCTCGAAGGACATGTCGCCGCCGACAAGGTCGACGCGAAGGCGGCGAGACTTACGGGTAGCAGGGCCGGTATAACGAGCCATGATGTATTACCTCTTTTCCTTTCTCACCAGTTAAACGCGACGACGCTTCGGCGGACGGCAGCCGTTGAACGGCTGCGGCGTCACGTCGGAGATCGAGGACACCTCCAGGCCGGCGGCCTGGAGCGAACGGATTGCGGTCTCACGGCCGGAGCCCGGACCCTTGACGAAAACGTCGACCTTCTTCATACCGTGGTCCATTGCCTTGCGGGCAGCGTTCTCGGCGGCCATCTGGGCAGCGAACGGGGTGGACTTGCGGGAGCCCTTGAAGCCGACATGGCCGGAGGACGCCCAAGAAATCACAGCACCGTGCGGGTCCGTGATGGACACGATGGTGTTGTTGAAGGTGGACTTGATGTACGCGTGGCCAGCGGCCACATTCTTCTTGGCTACGCGACGACCGGAGCGGCGCGCAGCGGAGGAGCGAGTCTTCGGTGGCATAGGTTACTTCTTCTTTCCTGCGATGGTCTTCTTCGGTCCCTTGCGGGTACGCGCGTTGGTCTTGGTGCGCTGGCCGCGGACCGGAAGTCCACGACGGTGGCGCAGGCCCTGGTAAGAGCCGATTTCGATCTTGCGGCGGATATCAGCCTGAACTTCGCGGCGGAGGTCGCCCTCGACCTTCCACGAATTCTCGATGACATCACGAAGAGCGGCGACCTGATCGTCGGTCAGGTTGTCGGTGCGCAGGTCAGGAGAGATGCCCGTCTTCTCGAGCAGCTCCTTGGAACGGGCCGGGCCGATTCCGTAGATGTAGGTAAGTGCGACCTCCATGCGCTTATTGCGCGGCAGGTCGACACCAGCTAGACGTGCCATGGGGTACGTGCCTTTCGGGTTGTTTCGGTGGTTTTCTCCCCACTCGTCCACGCCAAGCGGCACTTGTGTCCGGTCCGTACCGGACTATTGGGCCGTGATTCACGTGGCTCCAGCCACCGCAGCCGGAGGTTGCATGGATCGTCGGTGCTGTGCGGCATACGATCCGAGAGTAAGGAGGCTTCTGTTCTGGTGCTTTTGACTCGGCTACCGAGCCGGACAAGCTTTCCCACCCCTAGGGGGTGAATTTACTTGTAGCGGTAGACGATACGTCCGCGGTCCAGGTCGTACGGGGACAGTTCTACGACGACGCGGTCCTCGGGGAGGATGCGGATGTAGTGCTGGCGCATCTTGCCGCTGATGTGTGCGAGAACCTCGTGACCGTTGTCGAGCTCGACACGGAACATCGCGTTCTTCAAGGGCTCGATAATGCGGCCCTCGACCTCGATTGCGCCTTCTTTAGCCATACACTCCGCTTTCCCGGCACCGGCAAAACTCCTGGTGCCTAACGTATTTGAGTCAATTGCTTGCGGTGCGCTGGGATTTCCCCGCACACCACGTGACCACTTTAGCCATCTACCTGCGGGAAAGCAAAATCCTCCCAGCCCGGCCCGTTGGGGGCGGATGGGAGGATGCGCGTGGCCTTGAGGCGCGCCTTTAGAAGACGTGGACCTGATCGCCGATCTGCAGGGTGTTGAAGTACGTCTGGGCATCTTGGCGGTACATGCGGATGCAGCCGGCCGACTTGATGGACGGGTCGCCCTGATGGAAGGCGATGCCGTTGTTGGTGAAGTACGTCGCGTACGGCATCGGGGCGTTGTTGAACTCGTAGGAGATCTCGTCCTTGACCTTGCGGTTGACGTAGTGGAAGCCCTTCGGGGTCTCCTGCCCCGGCTTGCCGGACGCCATGCGGACCGGTCCGTAGGTGATCTTGCCGTTGCTCTGCAGCCAGGTGCGCTGATTCTTCAGGTCGACGCAGGCGCGTGCCGACGGGGCGCAACCACCAGGCTGCGGCTTCGGGGCCGGCTTCGGTGCGGGCTTCGGCTGCGGTGCAGGCTTCGGGGCCGGTTTCGGTTTCGGCTTCGGCGTGTGCTCCGCGATCAGGCCGGGGGCGATAGCTTCGACGAGGCCGTCGATGCCGTCGTGAAGCTGCTTCTCGAAGGCCTTGTTGGCACCGGCGAGCGCGGTCGCCTGGGCGCGCAGAGCGTTACGTGCGTCCCACACGGCGTTGCGTGCGTTGGTGTTCAGCTGCATGGATGCGGCCTGCAGGTTCTTCTCGGCCTGCTGCAGGAACGCCGAGGAGCTCGACGCAGTCAGGTTCGGCAGGGCCGGAGCAGGCGCGGCCTCGGCGGTCGCGGGGCTTGCGACGATAGCGGCGACGATGCCCGCGCCAGCCAGCAGCGAACCTGCGCGGCGGGCAAAGCGGGAGGTTTTGGTTTCAAGCGCGTGGCGCGGTGTGAACGACATGGTGGAAAGTATAACGCCCCATGCCGGAAAACGGTGAGCCAACCGGCAATTTCCCCAGGCTTGTCTACCCGACCCGTGGAGTGAGAATCCGGGGGCCGTCAGCGGTCGCGGCGACAGTGTGCTCCCAGTGCGCGGCGGGGGAATGATCAGCGGTGACGACTGTCCAGTCGTCGTCGAGCACGGTCGAGCCGGTCTCACCGCCGAGGATCAGCATCGGTTCGATGGCCAGGACGGAGCCTTCGTCGATAAGCGGGCCGCGGCCCGGACGTCCTTCGTTGCGCAGGTACGGGTCCTCGTGCATCTCGTGGCCGATGCCGTGTCCGCCGTATCCGGCGAGAATGCCGAGCTTGATGCTGAACTCCTCTTCCGCCTCGCGGGTCGCCACCTCGAGCGCGTGGGAGATATCGGTGAGCCGGTTGCCGGGCACCATCGCTTGGAGGCCTTCGAGTAGCACTTGCCTGGTTGCGCGGTTGAGCTTATCGACGTCCCCCGCCAGCTCCCCCACCCCGAAGCTCCAGGCCGAGTCGCCGACCCACCCCTCGAGGGTCGCCCCGCAGTCGATGGACACCAAGTCCCCCTCCTTGAGGGCCGTCTTGGTGCTCGGGATGCCGTGGACCACGACTTCGTTCACGGACGCGCAAATGCTGCCTGGGAAGCCCTGGTATCCCTTGAAAGTAGGGGTCGCGCCGTGCCGGCGGATCACTTCTTCGGCGACCTCGTCCAAGTCAGCGGTTGTCACACCGGGTGCCGCCGCTTCACGCACTTCCTGCAGCGCAATGCCGACAATGCGGCCGGCTTCCTCCATCGCGTCGAGCTCCCCCGGTGACTTTGCGGGAAGGGACTTCTTACGGCCGAACAGCATCATGCGGTTGCCTCCATGAATAAAGAATGCGCTGGCCTAGCTAAGGCCAGCGCGGTCATTGGTGCAGTGGGGCGGCGGCTACTTGCCCAGCTGCTCCATTGCGCGGGCGTTGACCTCGTCGACATCGCCCTCGGCGTCGATGTTGATGATCGCATCGCCGTAGTGGTCGATCAGCGGCGCGGTCTCGTCCCGGTACACCTGCAGACGGGTGCGGATCGTGTCCTCGTTGTCGTCGGCGCGACCACGGGCCAGCATACGCTCAACCACAACGTCCTCGTTGATCTTGAAGTTGAGGACGCCGTCGAGCTTCTGGTCGTTGCGCTTGAGCAGATCCTCGAGGATCTCGGCCTGCTCAACGGTGCGCGGGAAGCCGTCGAGGAGCCAGCCGTTCGCGGCGTCTTCCTCGTTCAGGCGCTCCTCCACCATGCGCGCGGTCACATCGGTCGGGACGAGCTTGCCCGCGTCGATGTACTCCTTGGCTTCCTTGCCCAGCGGGGTGCCCTCGCCGATATTGGCGCGGAACAGATCGCCCGTTGAGATGTGGGGGATGTTCAGCTTCTCCGAGAGGATCGCTGCCTGGGTACCTTTGCCGGCACCGGGAGGGCCGAGGAGAACGAGACGCATTATTTCAACAGTCCTTCGTAGTTGGATTGCAGTAGCTGGGATTCAATTTGCTTCACCGTGGTCAAGGCCACGGAGACCATAATCAGGATAGCCGTGCCGCCGAACGCGGACATGCTGCCCCCCTTGCCGCTGCCGCTAATACCCAGGTCCAGAGCGATATTCGGGAGGATCGCGATGAGGCCGAGGTAGATGGCGCCGACGAAGAGCAGGCGGTTCATCACGAACGCCAGGTACTCGGCCGTCGGGCGGCCCGGACGGATACCCGGGATGAAGCCACCGTACTTCTTCATGTTGTCCGCCTGCTCGTATGGGTCGTACTGGATGGAGACGTAGAAGTACGCGAAGAAGATGATCAGCGTGAAGTAAATCAGGATGTACTGCCATGAAGCCGGGTTCTGCAGCCACGCGATGACGGTGGACATCCACCAGTTGTCCGGCGGCGTGGGCTTGTTGGAGTTGATGATCTGGGTGATCAGGACCGGGACGTACATCAGGGAGGACGCGAAGATCACCGGGATAACGCCGGCCTGGTTGACCTTGAGCGGCAGGTAGGTCGAGGTGCCGCCGTACTGGCGGCGGCCGACCATACGCTTGGCGTACTGCACCGGGATGCGGCGCTGGCCCTGCTCGATGAAGACGATGCCGACGACAAGCAGGATCACCGCTGCGATGACCACGGCGAAGACGACCGGGCCGGACTGGCGGAAGATATTCGCGCCGTCCGTGGGCAGGCGGGTCGCGATACCGGCGAAGATGAGCAGGGACATGCCGTTGCCTACGCCCTTTTCCGTGATGATTTCGCCGAGCCACATGATCAGAACAGCACCGGAGGTCATCACGATCACCATCATCGCGAGGGTCCACAGGTTGCGGTCCTCAACGAGGACGGGCACACCCTGGCCGAGCAGCTGCTCGCGGTCCGCCAGCGCCACGATGCCGGAAGACTGGAGCAGCGCCAGCGCCACGGTGAGATAACGCGTGTACTGCGTCATCTTCGCCTGGCCGGACTGTCCTTCCTTCTTCAGCTCCTCGAAGCGCGGGATGACGACGGTGAGCAGCTGCACGATGATCGACGCAGTAATGTACGGCATGATGCCGATGGCGAAGATCGATAGCTGCAGCAGCGCGCCGCCGGAGAAGAGACTGATCACCGAGAAAATATTGGCGTCGTTGTCCTTGGTGAGCGCGCTGAGGCGCTCGGCGATTACTCCGTAGTCGACACCCGGGGTCGGGATCTGCGCACCGATCCGGTACAGGATGATCAGCGCAATGGTGATCAAAATCTTCTTGCGTAGATCGGCGTCCTTGAACGCCTGAACAATGGCTGACACGTGGCCTCCTGGCTCTTCCCGCCCACTGTGTACGCCAACCCCATAACGGCGCCGCACCCAGCGAAGGAAGTAGCGGACAGTAGATAACGTAGGTTGATGCCCGGCCGCGCCGTTTCATACCGGAACGGTGGACATATTTTGACTCGTCTACCCTACCAGGTGGGTATGCGAAACTACGATTCCCCCGGCAAGCTTCCGCGCGGCCCACCGCGGAAGGGCGGCGCCGAGAGGCACGGAAC
>JALXXC010000030.1 GCA_025144245.1 Corynebacterium sp. p3-SID1145
AAGCCGTAACCGAAGATGGAATCCTTCTTTGTCAGTTCAAGTTGCGGGTAGGTGCGAGGTTCGCGCGAGAGTTGCTCTTTGACCTGCTCAACGTGGTCGTTGTAGATGTGGCAATCGCCGCCCGTCCAGATCAACTCGCCGACCTCGAGGCCCGCTTGCTGTGCGAACATGTGCGTCAGCAGCGCGTAGGAGGCGATGTTGAACGGCACGCCCAGGAACATGTCCGCCGAGCGCTGGTAGACCTGCATGGACAGTGTGCCGTCCGCGACATAGAGCTGGAAGAGCAAGTGGCACGGCATGAGCGCCATCTTGTCCAGCTCCGAGACATTCCACGCCGAGACCAGGTTGCGGCGCGACTCCGGATCCTTCTTCAACAGGTCGAGAGCGTTCTGGATCTGGTCGATGTGCTCGCCGTCCGGCGTCGGCCACGAACGCCACTGCACGCCGTAGAC
>JALXXC010000031.1 GCA_025144245.1 Corynebacterium sp. p3-SID1145
TTTGTGTTGTTGGTTGGGTGTGTGTAGCTTTATGTGAGTCAGCGTGACCGACAACGCCCCGCCGGGCAGTGGTTCTGGTGAGATGGCGGTAGGAAAACGAGCGCTGGTGGATCCTTTCATTTGCTTTGCATGGCAGGCGGTTTTGTTTGTTGTGTGGGTGTGTGTAGGGTCGGTTAAGCCGCTTTGAACGGGCCTTGTTTTTGGGGTGTGTTTGGGTGTGCGTGTGTTGTGTGAGAACTCGATAGTGTGCCAATGATTTTTTGTTTGGTTGGTTTGTGTGGCTGATGCGCCTTTTTTGGTGTGTGCTGGTCGGATGATGCTTGAACCATTGATGGGGTGT
>JALXXC010000004.1 GCA_025144245.1 Corynebacterium sp. p3-SID1145
GAGCGGGGAAGGGGTGGTGTTGCGTCGATAAGCGAAAGCGCGCTGGGCTGCTGGGCTGAGCGAGCCTTGATTGGGCCCGGACGGGGCCGCAGCCCGAATGCCGCGCTAGTGCTGGTGGTAGTCGGAGAGGAAGTTGCCGAGGCGCTCGATGGCGTTCTCCAGCTGCGATGCCCACGGCAGGGTGACTACGCGGAAGTGGTCTGGGGTCGGGTAGTTGAAGCCGGAGCCGCCGACCATGAGGATCTTCTCGCTCTTGAGCAGGTCCAGCATGAAACGCTCGTCATCGTGAATCTCGTACATGTCCAGATCGAGCTTCGGGAACGCGTACATCGCGCCCTTCGGTTCGACAACGGACACGCCCGGGATCTCGCGGAGTTTCTTCACCGTGATGTCGCGCTGCTTCTTCAAACGTCCACCTTCGCCGGTGAGTGCGTAGATGGACTGGCGGCCGCCTAGAGCGACCTGAATGGCGTGCTGGCCGGGGACATTCGCGCACAGGCGGGTACCGGCCAGCAGGTCGAGGCCCTCGATGAATCCAGTTGCCCGGCGGCGGGGCCCGGTGACGACCATCCAGCCAGCGCGGTAACCACACACACGGTAGGCCTTGGATAGGCCGTTGAATGTCAGCGTGACCAGGTCGGGGGCGATGGCGGCCATGGAGTGGTGCACGGCACCGTCGTAAAGCACGCGGTCGTAGATCTCGTCGGAGAGCACCATGAGCTGGTGCTCGCGCGCGATGTCGGCGATATCCTCCAGAACTTTCTTGGAGTAGACCGCGCCCGTCGGGTTGTTCGGGTTGATCACCACGATCGCCTTGGTGCGGTCCGTGACCTTGGAACGGATGTCCTCGATTGACGGGTTCCAATCGTCCTCCTCATCGCACAGGTAGTGGACGGCCTTGCCGCCGGCGAGGGTGGTCGCGGCAGTCCAGAGAGGATAGTCGGGGGAGGGAATGAGGACTTCGTCGCCTTCATTGAGCAAGGCCTGGGTCGTCATCGTGATGAGCTCGGAGACACCGTTGCCCAAGTACACGTCATCGATGTCGATGTCGGGGAAGCCCTCGATCTCTTCGTAGCGCGTAACCACCGCGCGGCGGGCAGGAATGATCCCTTTCGACGTGGTGTAGCCCTGGGAAGTCGGGAGCGCGGCGATCATGTCGCGCATGATCACATCCGGCGCCTCGAAACCGAAGACCGCCGGGTTGCCCGTGTTGAGCTTCAGAATGGTGTGACCGTCGCGCTCCATCTCCTCCGCCGTGGTGGCGACGGGGCCGCGCAGGTCGTACGACACATTCTTGAGCTTGTCTGCCTGGTCGAAGTGGCGGTGGGCCTTCAGCGGCTCGCGCTTCGGCTTTTTCGGCTGCTCCGACTTCTCCGGCTTTTCGGTCTTTTTTTCTTTCGACGATGTGCTCATAGGACAATTGTTCCAAAAATCACGTGGCTATTTGGTGAAACGGTTCAACGTGCGTTGCGCCAGATCCATCGCGTCGCCCGTCAACTGTTCGCGCTGCATTGTGCGCTCGACCTTCCGGCGCTCCAACTCCATCCGGTTCGCCTGCTGCAACTCGCGGAACCGCTGCCGGTCGAGTTGGCGCGGGCTCGGGGCGTACCAGCTGTCGGGACCCGCCTTCATGATGTAAAGGACTGTGAACAGCGCCGGAATGATGAGCAGGAGAAGAGCCCACAGGCCCGAGCCCGTGGCAGTGCTGAGACCCACCGCGCCAGCGAAGGACGCTAGTGAGCCCAGGGAGAAAATACCTAGCCGGGTGTTCTTGCCGTTCGCGCGGGCGCGCTCAATCTCGCTGCGGGTGAAGGTCTGCTCCGCCTCACCCGGGTGCTGCGGCTGGTGCTCTGGCAGATCGCGGAAGAGCGGCACCAGGTCGCGGTGCGTCGTCGCAGCGCCGACGTCCTCGCAGCGGCGGTTGAACTCGTCCGCATCAAGCCGGCCTTCGCCCAGCGCATAGCTCAAGCGCGCCACCGCCTCCGAGCGGTCCAAATCCGACAGGCGGACGAGATCGCTGCCCGGCTGCTGGGGGCGCATTGACTGTTGTGGACGATGCGACTGGGGCTGATTCATCACAATTTCAATACTAATCCCACTATGTCACTTGCTCGCCTAGACAAACGTTCGGCCACAAATATCATGTACTCCATGAGTACTCCGAACGATCCCAGTAATTACCCCAGCTACGGTGGCAATTCGTCCTACGGTGGCGACCAGAACTCCAACAACTACGGCTCGAACTCCGGCTACGGTCAGAATTCCGGCAACCCCTACCCGCCGACCTCCGGCTACGTGAACCCCGAAACGGGTTCCGAGTCCGGGCGTCCGCTGCAGATCCCGGCGGGCGTCAAACTGCCCCCGGCGGAGCCGATTCCGTTCGGCTTCAAGCGCTTCTTCACCAGTCAATGGCACGTCTACCTCGGAGTGCTGTTCCTGCCGATACTCGTCGCTGTGATCGGTTTTCTCGTGTTGCTCCTCCCCCAGGTCATCAGCGCGGCTGACAGCGGGGCCGAAGAGATCCCCACTGGAGTCCTTGTCTCGTTGATCATTTTCTACGTTCTGTTGTTGGCTCTCTCGCTGGTCTCTGGCCTCGTCATCTACAAGATCGCGCTGAAGGACACACGCGGTGTGAAGCCAACGTGGAGTAACGCCTTCAAGGACGTGCCGTGGGGCAACGGTATCCTCGTCTACATTCTTCTCTTCGTCGCATTTTTCGCTGTATATGTCGTACTCGGTCTGTTGAGTTACGCCTTGGCGAACGTGTCGGAGGCGCTCAGCATCATTGTCCCTCTCGTCGGCATGTTCGGCATGATCTTCCTGTACCCGTTCGTGGCGATGATCCCCCTCTACGCCATTGACGGGAAAACCAGCGCCGCCGGTGCATTCGGTGCGGCGTGGAGGGACGTGAAGGCCCAGTACTGGCAGGTCCTTGGCGCGATCATCCTGCTGAGCCTCGCATGCATGGGCCTGATGCTCGTCACCATCGGCTTCGCCGGCATCATCGTCGGCCCAGTTCAGGTACTGGGCTTGGTGTTCATCTACCGCTGGGTCAGCGAGAGTGGATCTGCGGGCCAGGCTGGTCCGGACGCCGGTTATTCCGGTGCCCCGGGGCAGCCGTACCAGCACCCGGAGCAGCCGGGCGGCTACATGAGCATGTACTAATCCGGTTCTTGCGGCTTAGCCCTCTTCACTGAACTGGGACTGGTTCAGTTCGAAGTAGGTACCTCGCCGGGCAAGGAGCTCCTCGTGGGTTCCCTGCTCGGCGATTTTTCCGTTCTGCATGACGATGATGAGGTCGGCGTCGCGGATCGTCGACAAGCGGTGCGCGATGACGAAGCTGGTGCGTTGGCTGCGCAGCGCGTTCATCGCCTTCTGGACAAGCACCTCGGTGCGGGTGTCCACGGACGAGGTCGCCTCGTCGAGGATGAGCAGGGCCGGCTGGGAGAGGAATGCGCGGGCGATGGTGATCAGCTGGCGCTCACCCGCGGAAATAGAGCCGCCGTCTTGGTCGATCTCCGTTGCGTAGCCGTCGGGTAGCGAGCGCACGAAGCGGTCGACGTAGGTTGCTTGCGCGGCGGCAATGACCTCGTCGTCGGTGGCATCGAGCCGGCCGTAGCGGATGTTCTCCATGATCGTGCCTTTGAACAACACGGCATCCTGGAGGACCATGCCGATGTTGGAGCGCAGCTGTGCGCGGCTCATCTCGCGGATATCCGTGCCGTCCAGGCGGATCGCGCCACTGTCGACCTCGTAGAAGCGCATGAGAAGGTTGACCAGGGTGGTTTTGCCGGCACCCGTGGGGCCCACGATGGCGGCGGTCTGCCCCGGCTGGACGCGCAGCGAGAGGTCCTCGATGAGCGGGACATCGGGGGAGTAGGAGAAGTTCACGTGGTCGAACTCGACGAGCCCGCGCGTGGTGCCCGTTGTGGCGGCCGCGGTGTCTTGCTCCTCCTCTTCAGCATCGAGCAGCTCGAAGACGCGTTCCGCGGATGCGACACCGGACTGCAGCATCTGCATCATGCCGGCGACTTCGCCGAGCGGCTGGTTCATCTGGCGGGAGTACTGGATGAAAGCGGTGGCGTCGCCGAGCGTGATGGAGCCGGAAGCGACCTTCAGGCCGCCGAGCACAGCGATCGCCACATAGGACAAGGAACCGATGAACTGCATGATCGGGTGCATCGAGTTGGCCAGGAACTGAGCTTTCTGCGCAGCGGCGGCGAGTTCCTCGTTGCGTTCGTCGAACTGCTCCCGGATCTCTGCCGAGCGGCCGAAGATCCTCGCAACGTCGTGGCCGGTGAAGGCTTCCTCCACGTGCCCGTTCAGGTCGCCGGTGGCTTTCCACTGGGTGACGAATTCCTTCTGGGAGCGGGTGCCCACCAAGCCCATGACGGCACCGGTCAGCGGGATTGCCAGCAGGGCGACGACGGCGAGCTGCCACGAGATGGCGAACATCATGACGATGATGCCGGCGAGGGTGAGGACCGCGTTGAACAGCATCGAGAGCGATTGCTGGAGTGCCTGCTGGATGTTGTCGACGTCGTTGGTCGTGCGGCTCATGACGTCGCCGCGTTGACGCGAATCGAAGTAAGACAGCGGCAGGCGGTGGATCTTCGCCTCCACCCGCTCGCGCAGCGTGTAGACGGCGCGCATGGTCAGTTTGTTCAGGATCGCGCCCTGGGCCCACATGAGCAGGGCGGCGGCCAGGTAGAACGCCAGCACCGCGATGATGAGACCGCGGAGCCGGTCGAAGTCGATGCCGTGGCCCGGGTTCAAGTCCATCGCCGCGGCCATGTCGGCGAAACGGTCCTGGCCCGCCGCGCGTAGACCATCGACCGCTTGCTCGGCGGTGGTGCCTTCCGGAAGCTGCTTGGACACGACTCCGCTGAAGATCACGTCCATCGCCCTGCCCATCACCCGCGGCGCCCAGACGGCGAGGAGGACAGAGCCCGCGTTCATCAGGAAGACGAAGATGAGCGCGATCTTGTAGGGTGCCAGCAGACCGAGCAGGCGCTTCGCGGAGGGCCAGAACTGCTTGGCTTTCCGGGGAGCCTTATTGGAGTAGTCGTCCCCGGCCATGCTTTCTTCATAGGCGGCCAGTTGGTCGTCGGTCAGCTGTTCGCTCATGCTGTCACCGCCTTCTGGCTCGCGTCGATTTCACGGTATGTGGCGCTTGTGCGCAGCAGCTCGTCGTGGGTTCCGCGTGCGACGATCTCGCCAGCTTCCATCACGAGAATCTGGTCCGCGTCGCTTATCGACGCCACCCGCTGCGCCACCACCAGCACCGTGGCGTCCGCCGTGTAGCTGGTCATGGCCCGTTGCAGTTTGGCTTCGGTGAGGGCGTCGAGGGCGGAGAAAGAATCGTCGAAGAGGTAGACGTCCGGCCGTGCCACGAGCATGCGCGCAATGCATAGCCGTTGCCGCTGGCCGCCGGAGACGTTGGTGCCGCCCTGGGCGATCGGCATGTCAAGGTCCTCGACGAAGCCCGCTTGAGCGGTGTCCAGCGCCTCCCACAGCTCTTCGTCGGTGGCGTCTGGGTTGGCCACCCGGAGATTGGATCCCACTGTGCCCCGGTACAGCCATGGCTTTTGCGGGACCATGGCCACTGTGCCGTTGACGCGGATCTCCCCGGAGGTGGGGTAGTACAGCTCCGGGACGAGTCCCAGCAGCGTCGATTTTCCGGAGCCCGTCGACCCGATGACCGCGGTGACGGTGCCCGGCCGCGCGGTGAAGTCGATGTTCTTGAGCACCGGCTCCTCCGCACCCGGGTAGCGGTAGGAGACGCCGCGGAATTCGACAGTGCCCGGTTCGCTGCTATCGGTAGCACCGGCAGCACCGGCAGAATCGGCGGCGCCAGACTGGGTGCGCGGCGGCTGGGCGGCTGGCTCGTAGCCCAGAACTTCGCTGATGCGGCGGCCGCACACGATGGCGCGGGGGAGCATCATGAGCATGAACACGCCCATCATCACAGCCATGAGGATCTGCATCAGGTACTGCATGAATGCGGTCAGCGAACCGACCTCGACGAGCCCTTGGTCCACCCGGTGGCCGCCGAACCACAAGACTGCGGCGGTGGCCAGGTTCAAGATCAGCATGATCACCGGGAACATGGTCACGAATACGCGGCCGATGTTGAGGCTGAGGCGGGTCAGCGCCGTATTGGCGTCCTCGAAGCGCTTCTCCTCATAATTCTCGCGGCCGAAGGCGCGGATAACGCGGATGCCGGCGATCTGCTCGCGCAACAGGCTGTTAATGGCGTCGAGCTTCTTCTGCATCGTGCTGAAGAGCGGGATGAGGAGCGCCGCGATGATTCCGACGGTGACGGTGAGAACAAGCACTGCGACGGTGACCAGCCACGACATGCCGGCATCCTGGCGCAGCGCCATGATCACGCCGCCGACGGCCATGATTGGTGCAGCGACCATGAAATTGAAGAACAACAGTGCGGTCATCTGCACTTGCTGCACATCGTTGGTCGCGCGGGTGGTCAGCGTCGCCGGGCCGAAGTGCCCCATGTCCTCCGACGTGAACTGGCTGACCTTGTCGTACACCGCGCCGCGGATGTCGCGGCCAGTGCGCATCGCCGCGGCAGAGGCGAACCACACCGCACCCACCGCGGCAGCCACCTGGAGCAGCGACACCGCGAGCATGAGCAGGCCCACGCTCCGGATGTACGGCACGTCGGCCTGCGCAACACCGTTATTGATGATGTCCGCGTTCAAATCCGGCAGGTACAAGGTGGCCAGAGTCGACAGAAGTTGCAGCACGACCACCGCGGCGATCAACCCCGCGTACGGCCTGCTGAACCTCCCGGTCAGGCGGATGAGATCCACGAGTTGCCCCTCTCTTCTAGACAGGGGCAATACTAAACCTTGCGGTGAAAATTTCACCGTCCGGTTCTGCTACCTCGGCGAACAGGTGTGGAGCAGACTTGCTCGTAGTGGTCCGGCAAGCCGTTCTTGCCGTAGGACAGGCGGCGATGGAGCCACTCGAAGGGGCCAGGTTTGCCTGCCTTCTCCAAGGCCCACGCACCAGCGACCGTAGCCAGCCAGACGAGCAGCGCCCACCCAAGCTTGCCCGCAATGGTGGCATCCCGCGTGACCCACCAGAACGCGGGCTGCGTGGTCAGCATGAACAGGATTGTTTGCCCCAGGTAGCCGCTCATGGATCTCTTGCCGAGCGCGATGAACGGTTCGAGGGCGGGAGGAAGCGCGCCCCCGGCGTCGATACGCGCCTGCAGAGGCTGGCATACTAGGGCGATCGCGGCGAGAATGCCGGGCCCCGTGAGCAGCCCGAGCGATTCGTTCGCATCGGTGAGACCGGCTGCCCAGCCGGGGCCGAGAACTCCGATCTCCGCGAAGCCCCACGGGATCCCGATGGCAGGAATGAGCACTGCTGCAAGGAGCGCCCATGCGCGAAACATCGTGCGGTTCGCAGGCAGATCGCCGAAGACTTTGCGGCGGCCCCAGATGAAGCCGACGATGACGAGTGGCAAGAAGGACATCATCTCAATCGCGGCAAGCGCGGGGTACATCATGACAACGGAGATGCCGTTCGACATGCGCTCACCGAGATCGGTGATCCGGGCGGGTTCTCCGCCGACGGGTTCCTGCGTTGTGCCGAACGCGGCGATAATGCCGGGGGCACGGGCCGCTGCTTGGACGGCGAACACCGTGCCCGCGAGAATATAGAGTGCGCGGTCACTCCAACCAATGACAAGACACAGCAGCAATGCCGCGATGCCGTAGGCGGTCATGATGTCGTTGGTGAAAAACAGCGCCTTGTGGATGAGCCCAAAGAGAAACAGGAATCCGTAGCGGCGTGCCAGTACCTTGCGGCGCGCCCGCAACGGGTACCCGCGCCGGGCCAGGCTGGCAAAAATCATGCCCACTCCGACACCGAGCAAGGTGGCGAACATGGGCAGGCCGCGCACGTGCACGAAAAGCGTCTCGAAGAAGACCAGCGCCTTTTCGAGCACGGTCCCGGCACCGTTGTAGCCGCCGAGGCCTGCGGCGTGGTCGACTTTTTCCGCCGGATCCCAGTCCGTGACCATATTGGCCATCGCGATACCGACGAGGGCGAGCCCCCGAGCCAGGTCAGGGGCGATGAAACGTCGACGGGAAGCGGTGAATGCTCCAGCCACTCTCACTTCACCGCCCGTCGATTCGCGGTGGCGTAGGCCACCGCAGCGAGAGCCGCAACCCAGAGCACGAGCTTGATCGTGCCTGCGGTACCGTTGGCTGCTCCGCCAGGAAGAATGTTGTGAATCGCGTTCGCCCACGGCTGGTTGACCGCCCCGAGAGCAGTCTCCACGATCAAACTCTCGACGATCCACACGAAAAAGGAGGCTGTGCCGGAACCGAGAGCCACTGCGGACAACGCTGCGAGTAGTGGGTAGACGATCCAGAGCTTTACTTGGGCCAGGACCATCGACGTGCTCTCTGCTCCCATTGCGGCGATCCCGTCGATGAACATGTGCGAGCCGCCGATTCCGATGCCCGACGCGGCAAACGCAGTCAGGGTGCACGCGAGGGCGGCGACTCCCACGCGGCATGCGAGTTCCTTGCCGCGGTGGTTCGAAGCGAGGTATGCATACCCGATCGTGCCTCGCGAATGAGCGCCACCGGAGGGGAACGCACCGGCGCCGAGAGCGACAGGAAGCATGAAGTTCGCAGGGATGAGCAGCATTGCCGGGTCAATAGTGTTTGTGCCGTTTGGGCCGAGCAGCGCGGCAACCATGATCGGCCCGGCGATCAGTGCCACAGCAATGAATGCGAGAAGAATGCCAGTGGAAGGGCGGGAAAAGATCTCGCGGCATGTAGCTTTCAGTGTGTTCATCGGTTCATCTCCTTTGCGCAGTGGTTGGTGGAATCGAGGAAGACATCTTCCAGGCTGCGCCTCGTATCTTGGAGCGAGTACACGGTCACGCCCGCGCGTTGGGCGGTCTCGCCGACATCGCGCGGCGTAGCGTTGTCGACGATGACGGTCTCGCCGACAATCTGGCCTCCCGTGGCTTGTGCGAGCCGCGCCGGGTCGCTGCAGAGTGCTTCAACACGGTGTGATCCGAGGAAGTCGTCGAGATCTCCTTCGCCGACGAGGGATCCGTTGTCGATGACAACGAGACGGTCGGCGGTCAGCTGCATTTCGCTCATCAGGTGCGAGGAAACTACGACTGCCCGCCCGTCGGCTGCCATCTGCCGGATGCGTCCGCGCATCCAGGCCACGCCCTGGGGGTCGAGCCCGTTGACTGGCTCGTCGAGGATGACGTTCGCTGGGTCCCCAATCAAGGCGGAGGCGACTCCAAGGCGTTGGCGCATGCCGAGGGAGTAATTTTTTACCTTCCGGGTCGCCGCGTCGGTGAGGCCGAACGCCTCCAAGGACTCGTCGGCGAGGGACTCGGGAAGACCCGCGTAGTCGGCCACCATCTTCAGGTGAGCGCGGCCGGTCATGTGCGGCGCGATCCATTCCGGGTTGAGCAGTGCACCGACGGAACGGGCGGGGTGGGGGAGGGAGCGGAAAGGGGAGCCGTCGATAAGCGCTGTGCCCTCGTCGGGCGATTCAAGCCCGACGACCATGCGCAATGTCGTGGACTTCCCAGATCCGTTCGGGCCGAGGAAGCCAGTGACTGCGCCATCGGGGACGGTGAAACTGAGAGCGTCGACAGCCGTCGAGCGCGAATACCGTTTGGTCAAACTTTGAACGTTGATCATGGTTTCGATATTCGCGCTGCCGAGCGAGGAAAACGTCGGTCTGCGGGTGTATTTCCGGGCGTACACCTCAGGGTGTACGCGGCATGCCTAGTGGCCGAGCAACTCGCTCGTGCCCACCACACCAGCGCGGAAGGCGAAGAGAACAGCGTGCACGCGGTCGCGTGAATTCGTTTTGAACAGGATGCGGTGCACGTGCGTTTTCACGGTGGCGGGAGAGAGCGTCTCCGCTGCGGCGATCTCCTCGTTGGAGTAGCCGAGCGCAACAAGCCGGAGAATTTCCACTTCGCGGGGTGTCAGCTGCTCGAGCATCGTCTCATTGCGCATGGCCTCTTGCTGCTCAGGTGCGTGCGCCGCTCCGATGACGTACTTGGTCACCTTGGGCGCGAGCACCGCGTCGCCGCCGTGAACGGTTCGGATCGCTTCGAGCAGCTCGTCAGGGTCGGAGTCTTTGAGCAAGAAGCCGGAAGCGCCAGCTTCGAGGGCACCGAGAACGAGATCGCGGTCGTCGAAGGTGGTCAACATGATCACTCGGGTATGAGGCTGTTCCTCCAGTAACGAGCTGCAGGCGGTGATGCCGTCGGTGCCAGGCATTCGGATGTCCAGCAGCACGATGTCGGCGGTCCTCTGCCCGAGCACACCCGTTCCATCGCTGGCCTGCCACACCACTTCCATGTCGGGCTGGGAGTTGACCAGCATGGAAAAACCGGCGCGAACAAGGGGTTGATCGTCGACAAGCGCAACGGTGATCATCGCGGAACCTCCACTTCAAGGACGAACGATCCGTCCGAATCAGCAATACGCACCCTGCCGCCGTGCGCGGCTACCCGCTCGCGGATGCCGACCAACCCGAACCCGTCGCTTTCTTGCTTGCTTATCGATGCCGGGTTCGCAGCCACGACCACCACCTCTTTCGCATTCGTCGAAAAAACGATTGAGCCTGTTTGCTCCGACGCATGGCGCAGCATGTTCGTCACCACCTCTTGGCAAATGCGGTAGAGGGTGAACTGAGTGAGGGCAGGCAGATCCTCCGGAAGCGTGTCGAAGCCGTCCACTGTGAGGTCGAGCCCCCGGGCCCGGGCATCGGCGAACAAGTCTTCGAAATCGCGCCGTCCGGGCGTCGCGCCCGCGGGGTGGCCATAATCCTCCTCGCGTAACACGCTAAGCAAGCCGCGCATTTGGGACAGGGCAGTGCGGGATTCCTCGCTGATTGTTTCGAGTGCTTCTTGTGCTTCGGCGGGGTTGGAGGCGGCAGCGTACCGGGCGCCGTCGGCAAGCGCGGTGATGCCCGCGAGTGAATGAGCGACAATGTCGTGCATTTCCCGAGCGATTTGGGTCCGCTCACGGACGTGGGCGAACTCGATCCGCTGTTTGAGCTCGTCAATGCGGTCGCGGCGCTGGCGAACTTGGGCACCGAGAAGGAAGAAAAACCCCAGCACGAGCCACGCGACGACAACAGATGCCACGGCGCTGAGCAGAGAGCGGGTGGCAGGAAGCGCGTTGAGGTCCAGCGCCTCGTGCCAGTGCATGAGCTGCTCTGCCGCCGTGATGCCGAGAATCCACGCCGCAGTCCACGGCCGGAGTCGCGGCGGCAAACGATACGAGGTCACGAATGCCGCCAGACAGACCGGTACTGTCCAATACAAAGGCACGCTCAGAGAGGGAATAGCCAACGACAGCGTGGCGCATCCAGCGACTGCAATCACCGACCACAGCGGCCGATCCCGATACAGCACGCACCCCACCCCGCACACGACGAGGAGAACCGTGCCCGCCGCGACCGCTGGGGCGGGCACCGCCTGACCATGCGACTGCACCGTAATCCAGTCGAAGCAGAAAAATACCGTAATCAGGGCAATTGCAAGCCATGCAAAGATGCGCCGCGAATCCCCCGCGCGTGTGCTTCCTGCTGCTCGAACCATGGGGACAACAATAGGTCCCCGACGGAATAGTCGGCAGCGCCCGCGCAATCCCCAGCAAGGACATCCGTGAGGCGGACGAGATCGATCCTGTGACGGGATCAGCCTACAGCGGGGGACGGGACGTCGATAAGCGTGCTTTTAGCTCTGCCAGCGATCGTCCGGGCCGGTCTTGCGGTCGGCATAACGCATCTGCGCGTTGCCGTAATCCTCTTCCGGCAGTTGGTAGAAGAACACGCGCGGCATGACGGCCTCCGAATGCTCGAGGTACGTCGTGACGAACTTATCGACGTCCTCCCGCTCCGTCGAGGCCTTGTTCACGTAAATGAACAGCGGACGCGACAGAGGGTAATTGCCGCTCTTCGCCTCCTCCGAACTCGGGGCTATACCGTCGATATTCACGTTGTCGATGAACTTCTGGTACTCATCCTCGGTGGCCAGATAGTTGCCGATGCCCATGAAGGACAGGGCGTTCTCATCCTCGGAGACCCACCGGGACAACTCCTGGATGTCGTCGGTCGCCTCGTAATCGTCGCGGATCTCATCGCCTTGGAGGACAAGCTCTTTGAACACGCCGAGGGTACCGGAGCCATCGGGGCGGCCGTAGAGCTTGATCTCCTCGTCCGGCCAGGACGGGTCGATATCGGACCACTTGGTCACTGGGGAGTCCTTGGACCAGATGTCGTGCAGCTGGTCGATGGTCAGGTCGGCGGCGAAGTCGTTGTCGCGGTGCTTCACAATGGTGATGGCATCGAGGCCGATCGGCAGCTCAATGTATTCGACCTTGTTGTCGGCGCACTGCTTCTGAAAGTCGACGGGGGCGCCCGAACCGGGAATGGCCACGGAGGCATCGTTGATATCGGCTTCGCCGTTGCAGAACTTCTCGAAACCGTCGGTCGAGCCGATGGCCTCGACGTTGACGTCGAAGTCGTAGCGGTTGGCCATGTAAGAGGTGATCGGTTCCACGGTGGCGGAACCGGTGGCCTGGATCGCGTCTTCGCTGGGGGAGTTGGTCGAGGAACAACCGACGGCGAATACGGAGACTGCCGCCAGGATGGATGCGGTGAGGGCCTTGCGCGTCTTAATCATGGTGCTTGGCCTCCTGCATCTCGGCGCGGAACTCGCGCAGCAGGCGGAAGAGGTTCTTCCAGGAGCCCTGGGAGTTGCTCCAGTATTTGGCGAAGTTCTCGTCCAGCTCAGCCTGCTGCTCCGGGGTGACGTTCGGGTTGATTTTCTTGTGCTTGTGGGTGGGATGGGTGCTCTCCGCAGCGACGACGGTTTTGTCCTCTCCGTTGGCAGGTTCGACGACTGCTTCGGTGGTGGTGGCCTCATGGTCGGCGGTCAGGCGGTCCTTGTTGCGGCCGCGTGCGTTGAGCTCGACGCGCAGTTCGTCCGCGGTTTCTTCGAGCTCGGCGAGCAGGGCCTGCAGCGCCTCGTCGGGAGCCTCGCTCTTGATGAGGTCCTGGGCCATGGGGGACAGGTCGGGGGTCACGTTGTTGTCGGGGGTCGTCATCGAGGGGCTCCTTACATCAGGGAGTTAGAAATGAACACTGCCAGCAGCGGGATGGCGAAGAAGACGCCACCGATGTAGATGAATACGTAGAGTTTGTTCTTCTCGGCTAGGCCAGCGAGCCAGTCGGAGCACTTCGGCGGAAGGTCGCGCAGGAACGGGATGCCAAGGATGAGGATGGCGGAGAAGAAGTTGAAAAGGGTGTGCACGAGGGCACCGGCCATCGCGGCTTCCGCCTCTGTGCCTGTTGCGGCGAATGCCGCGATAAGACCGGTCAGGGTTGTACCGATATTCGCACCCACCACGAACGGGAACAGGGTGCGGACCTGGAACTTGCCGGATGCCGCAAGCGGAACCGTCAGGGCGGTCGTGGTGGAGGAGGACTGGACCAATGCGGTGATGAGGGCACCGGAGAGTGCACCGAAGAACGCGTTCTTGCCCAAGGCTGCGTAGAGGATATCTTGCGCCTTGCCCACGAGCAGGGCATTCAGGAGTTTGCCGATGAAGCTGATGGAAACCAGGACGAGTGCGACACCGATGATGGCCAGGACGACACCGCCCAAGACATCGCCGAGCGGTTCGACGAGACCGCTTGCCAGCCCGACGAGGGGTTCGGTGATCATGTCGATGAAGTCGCCGAGCGCTTCGAAAAAACCCGCAATGATGCCTTCACCGGAACCGGTGAGGGACGGTGCGATTGCGGTCGCCGTCTTGCCCAAGAAGCCGGTGAGCATCTCCAGCGTGAAGAAGAACAGGATGGCAATGAGGTTGAAAAAGTCGTGCACGGTCGCCATGGAGAAGCCGTTGCGGAACTGCTTCTTGTTGCCGGCCAGGCCCAGGGCCACCAGGGTCGAGGTGACCGAGGTGCCCATGTTGGCGCCGAAGAGCATTGGAATGGCGATATTCAGTGGCAGGCCACCCGCGATCATGCCGACCACGATGGATGTGGTGGTCGAAGAAGACTGAATGATCGCGGTGGTGACGATACCGATGGCCAGGCCGACGAACGGGTTCTCGGCGAAGGAGAATAGTTCCTTGGCTTGGTCGCCCGCGGCCATCTTGAAGCCGTCGCCGATCATGCCCACACCGTTGAGGAGCAGCCAGATGGCGAGGAATACGGCGATCCAATTGGCTATTTGCTTCGCGGTGCCCTCGAAGGGCAGGAAGCTCAGCGGGTCACTATTTTCGGCATCGTCGTCCGGGTCGGTATCGGCGGAAGCACCAGTAGCATTCCGGCTGGTCGTCTCGTCGGCGCGATCGATGCCTTCTGAATCGGTAACGGTGCGGTCGACCACGCGGACATCGGCGTCTTGCGGGAGCTCGTGTTCGCCGGCAATGTCGCGCGGCAATCCCTTATCGCTCATCGGTTCTCTCTTCTGTATGTAGATGGGAACATAGGCACGCTCCACACTACGTACAGGTATTTGCCAGCGGGTTAATGGTTTGTTAACAGGCTGCGAAACATTTGAACCGGAAAAAGTTGGCCCACATCCATAAGGCCGCGGAACAACTACGGAACCGCAGGGATGGCGAGACCCTTGGCCACAAGCGTTCCCCACTGTTTAGCCGTTACAGCTTCGCTCGCTAGGGCCGGTCGGTGCCAGCCGGTCCACGTGGTGAATGGCAGCTTGCGGGCCTCCAACAGTGTGATGATCGCGCCGGGCTGGTCCGCCTTTTCCGGTGCAGCGACCACGGGAGTGCGGCTGACGGAAAGCGAGGTGTTGGCGCGGAGGAACTCGTATGTCACGGAGGCGAGGGGGCTGTTGCCCACGATAACCAGGCTGCTCCCCGCCGCTGCAGCGTCGTCGGCCACGATGACGGTGTCGTAGTAGTGGATGAGCTCGCCGATGCTCACCGCGTCCTCGCCGGCGCCGATGCGGATATTCCCGAACAGGCGCAGGCGGGGGACAAGATCACGGCCGCTGCCGGTGCTGGCGCGGTGCGTCGAGCCGAAGCGGATCAGGCAGGTCGGTGCGGGGGCTTTGCTGAACAGGTCCACGAAGTAGTCGCCCATGCAGATGAGAAGGTCCGAGGTCTCAATGGCTGCGGCGCCGTGGCCGATGACGGCGACACGGTGAGCGGCACGGCGGGGTGCGTGCGTCATTGCTTTCTCCTTCTCATGTGGTTGCGGGTGCGTTCCCCGCAGGTCGATGGTTGATTCGGCGACCCAAATTCGTAGACCGCTTAGTCTGTAACCGTAATCACCGATTGACCGTGGTCAAGGTTTGCTTGCTATTTAGATTCAAGGCAAAGTGCAGAATACGACCGCAAATTGGGGTGCCGTGCTGGTTTAGACCAAGTGGTATGTGTAGCGTTCATCACAGCGAATCTGGCCGCCACGTCAGATAGACAGATCAGTCCATACGGGGACCGCCCTGCGGAACTGGAGAACACCAGAGAAAGAGCAAGAGGAGGCGACATGGCAGCCACGGGCACCACCGCGACCGCTGAGAAGCGACCCGAGCGCCCTAAGCGCACCGCCCGCAAGCCCAAGCCCGAAGGTCAGTGGAAGGTCGACGGTAAAACGCCG
Source organism: Corynebacterium sp. p3-SID1145 (assembly GCA_025144245.1). GTDB lineage: Bacteria > Actinomycetota > Actinomycetes > Mycobacteriales > Mycobacteriaceae > Corynebacterium. The sequence continues at coordinate 15,667 of JALXXC010000004.1, forward strand.
CTCAACCACGACGAAGAGCTGAAGCAGGAAGAGCCCGTGTTGCAGGTCAAGCAGCGGGTCATCGATACCTACTCCAAGCAGGGTTTCGCTTCTATCCCGAACGAGGACCTCTACCCGCGCTTCAAGTGGCTCGGCCTGTATACCCAGCGCAAGCAGAATTTGGGTGGCGAGCACACGGGCAAGGACAACCTCGAGCTCCAGGACGAGTACTTCATGGCGCGCGTGCGTTTCGACGGCGGACAGTGCTCCACCGGGCAAGCCCGCGCAGTGGGGGAGATCTCACGAGATTACTGCCGTTCCACCGCGGACCTCACGGACCGCCAGAACATCCAGCTCCACTGGGTAGGCATCGAGGATGTCCCGGCGATCTGGGACAAACTCGAGTCCGTCGGGCTGAACACATGGGACGCGTGCGGGGATGTGCCGCGCGTGATCATGGGTTCGCCGGTGGCGGGAGTTGCCAAAGACGAGATCATCGACGCCACACCCGCAGTGGAGAAGATCAAGAACGAGTACGTCCTCCGCGATGAATTCCAGAACCTGCCGCGCAAGTTCAAGACCGCCATCTCCGGCAACGCGCGCCAAGACGTGATCCACGAGATCAACGACATCGCCTTCATCGGTGTCGAGCACCCGGAGCTCGGCCCCGGCTTCGAGCTCTTCGTCGGCGGCGGCCTGTCCACTAACCCGATGCTGGCCAAATCGCTCGGCGCCTTCGTCACCCTCGACCAAGTCCCCGAAGTGTGGGCGGGGGTTGTGCGCATTTTCCGCGACTACGGTTACCGCCGCCTGCGCAACCGCGCGCGCCTGAAATTCTTGGTGGCGCAGTGGGGCGTCGAAAAATTCCGCACTGTTCTCGAGGACGAGTACTTGGGCTACAAGCTCCCCGACGGCCCGCGTGCCCCGATGAACCTCATCGACCGCGACCACGTCGGCGTGCACGAGCAGAAGGACGGCAAGGTCTACTTGGGCGTGAAGCCGACGATGGGGCACCTGACCGGCGAGCAGCTCATCGCGATTGCCGACCTGGCGGAAAGCTACGGGCTTGAGCGTCTGCGCCTGACGTCGTTCAAGGAGATTCTCTTCCTGGACGTCGATCCGGAGAAGGTGGACGCGCTCGCGGACGATCTGCAGGAAATGGGCATGTACTCCAAGCCGAGCGAATTCCGCCGTGGCATGCTCACCTGCACGGGCCTCGAATACTGCAAACTAGCCCACACCACCACCAAGGCCAAGGGCATCGAGCTTGTCGACGAGCTGGAGGACCGCTTCGGCGACATCGATTCCCCCATCACCATCACGCTCAACGGCTGCCCGAACTCGTGCGCCCGAACCCAGGTCTCTGACATGGGCTTCAAGGGGCAGATGGTCGACGACGGCAACGGCAACAAGGTCGAAGGTTTCCAGGTGCACCTGGGCGGCACCGTCACCCGCGAAACCCCGGACGGTGAGAAGGAAGCCAATTTCGGCCGCAAGATCCGCGGACACAAAGTGCTCTCGTCCGAGCTCGGGGATTACGTGAGCCGTGTGGTGGCGAATTACGTCGATAAGCGAAATGACGGCGAGATCTTCCGCGACTGGGTGCTGCGCGCCGATGAGGAGGACCTGAAGTGAAGTTCCGCCGCGAACCGAACGCGAACCGCAATTTTCCCTCGCACTGCCCCTACTGCGCGGGCGAGGGTCTGTTCCCGGACGAGACCAGTGATTTCGCGTGGAAATGCACTGAATGCCTCCGTATCTTCGAGGTGAAGTTCTACGGGCAGGATGCCCCGGAACACGCGCCCGCCCCGGCGAAATCGACGGAGCAGGCCATCCAGGAATCGCTGGCCCACCACGGCCACGTAGCGGTGTTGAGGAAGGAGAAATAATGGTCGATTTTTTGTCCCGGCCGCGCGCTGACCTCCGTGATCCGGAGATCAGCCCCGAAGGGCCGAAGGAGACCGAGCCGTTGGGCCCGGAGACCGCGGAAACGAACGCGAAGCTTGTCGACGCCTGGGCGGACAAGCTCTACAACGCCACCGCCCAGGAGATCCTCGAATGGGCCCACGAGCACGCCCCAGGCAAGCTCGTGGTCACGCTGAGCATGGAGAACACCGTGCTTGCGGAGCTGGCGAAGGACTTCCTGCCGGAGGCGGACTTCCTCTTCCTCGACACCGAGTACCACTTCAAGGAGACACTCGACGTTGCGGACCAGGTGGAGCAGCGCTACCCCGACCAGAAGCTCGTCCGAGCCAAGGCGATCCTCTCGCGCGAGGAGCAGAACCGTGTCTACGGCAGGGCGCTGTACCGCACGAACCCGACCGCTTGCTGCCGCATGCGCAAGGTTGAGCCGCTGGCCGTGAACCTGTCCCCGTACGCGGGGTGGGTCACTGGCCTGCGCCGCGCGGACGGGCCGACGCGCGCCGAGGCGCCGGCGCTCTCCCTCGACTCCACCGGGCGGTTGAAGATTTCGCCGCTTGTTACGTGGTCGCTGGAAGACACCGACGAATACATCGACAACAAGAACCTGATCATCCACCCCCTGACCAAGCAGGGCTACCCCTCCATCGGCTGCGAGACCTGCACGTTGCCGGTCGCCGAGGGCGAAGATCCCCGTGCGGGACGGTGGGCGTTCAGCGCCAAGACGGAATGCGGGTTGCACCAATGAGCCAGACACAGACAGACACACTTTCACCACACTTGAGGGACTTGGAGAACGAGTCCATCCACATCATCCGCGAGGTCGCGGGGCAGTTCGACAAGATCGGCCTGCTGTTCTCCTCCGGCAAGGACTCGTGCGTCGTGTACGAGCTGGTCCGCCGCGCATTCGCTCCGGCCGCCCCGCCAATCGAACTGCTGCACGTGGACACCGGCCACAACTTCCCGGAAGTCATCGAGTTCCGCGACAACCTGGTGGAGCAGACCGGCGCGCGCCTGCGGGTGGCCCACGTCCAGGACTGGATCGATCGCGGCGACCTGGTAGAACGCCCCGACGGCACCCGCAACCCGCTGCAGACGGTGCCGCTGGTGGAGACGATCGCCGAGGTCGGCTACGACGCCGTGCTCGGCGGCGCCCGCCGCGACGAGGAGCGCGCCCGCGCGAAGGAGCGAGTTTTCTCCGTCCGCGACTCCTTCGGCGGCTGGGATCCGCGCCGCCAACGCCCTGAGCTGTGGGACCTCTATAACGGCGAGAAGCTGCCGGGCGAGAATATCCGCGTCTTCCCCATCTCCAACTGGACCGAGTCGGATGTGTGGGAGTACATCGGCGCCCGCAATATCGAGTTGCCGTCCATTTATTTCGCGCACGACCGCGAGGTGTTCAACCGCGACGGAATGTGGCTCACCGCCGGAGAGTGGGGCGGGCCCCGCGAGGGCGAGACCGTCGAAACCCGCCGGGTGCGCTACCGCACCGTGGGCGACATGTCCTGCACCGGTGCTGTCGAGTCGACCGCCACCACCATTGACGAGGTGCTCGCCGAGTTGGCCACCTCCACCTTGACCGAGCGCGGCGCGACCCGTGCCGACGACCGCTTGAGCGAGTCCGCCATGGAGGACCGCAAGAAGGAGGGCTACTTCTGATGACCGCACCGACCATTTCGCCTGTGGCCAGCGAGGTCTTGTCGGACCGAGCGACGCTGCGCCTGTGCACCGCAGGTTCCGTCGACGACGGCAAGTCCACCTTCGTCGGCCGCTTGCTGCACGATACGAAGTCGGTGCTGGCCGACCAGATGGCCAGCGTCGAGCGCACATCCGCCGACCGCGGCTTCGAGGGCCTGGATCTCTCGCTTTTGGTCGACGGCCTCCGCGCCGAGCGCGAGCAGGGCATCACCATCGACGTCGCCTACCGCTACTTCGCCACCGACAAGCGCACGTTCATCCTCGCGGACACCCCGGGGCACGAGCAGTACACGCGCAACACGGTCACGGGCATGTCCACCTCCCAGGTCGTCGTCCTGCTTGTCGACGCCCGCAACGGCATCAAGCCTCAGACCGTCCGCCACCTCACCGTGGCCAGCCTGTTGGGCGTGAAGACGGTCATCCTGGCCGTGAACAAGATCGACCTGGTCGACTACTCCGAGGAGGTCTTCGACGGCATCCGCACCGAGTTCGAGCAGCGCGCCGCCGCCTTGGGCATCGCCGAGCCGCACGCCGTGCCGATCTCCGCGCTCAAGGGCGACAACGTCGTCGAGCGCTCGGAGGAGACCCCGTGGTACGAGGGCCCGAGCGTCCTCGAACTGCTGGAGACCATCCCGGTGCACTCGGGCCGCGCACTCGACCTGCCCTTCCGCTTCAACATCCAGTACGTGCTGCGCGAGCACGCCACCGACTACCGGGCCTACGCCGGCACGGTGAATGCGGGCACGATCAGCGTCGGCGACACTGTCACCGCGCCGAACGGCCGCAGCACCACCGTCACGCACATCGACAACGCCGACGGTCTGGACGGTGTGACCACCGCCAACGCGGGGGACGCAGTCGCGCTGCGCTTGGCCGACGACATCGACCTGGCCCGCGGCGACCTGCTGGCCGCCGCGCCGTATCCGGAGTCCGTCCGCGAATTCGGCGGCACGGTCGTGGGGCTCACCGACAAAGACATCACCGCCGGCAAGGCCGTGAAGCTGCGTTACGGCACGTCGCTCGTGCGCGCCCGCGTGGCCAGCGTTGATCGTGTTCTAGACATCGACGGCACCCCGGAGAACAACTCCGACGTGACCGCACCGGAGTCTTTTGGCCTCAACGACATCGCGCACGTGACCATCCAGACCGCGCAGGAGCTGCCGGTTGAGGAATACGCCGCGCGTGGTGCGGTGGGCAATTTCCTCCTCATCGACCAAGCTTCCGGCAACACGCTCGCCGCGGGGCTCGTCGGAACGCGGTTGAGGTAGGCGCAATGACCGCATTGATCACGCTCTCGCACGGCTCGCGCCACCCAGGCGCGCAGCCGGGAGTCCGCGAGCTCACCCGCGCCGCGGCGCGCCAGTTGGGAGTGGCCGGGGTGGACGCCCACCTCGAGTTTGACACTCCCGACCTCACCGCCGCCGCCCGCCAACTCGCTGAGCGCGGACACAGCCGCGCCGTGGTCGTGCCGACACTGTTCACCAAGGCATTCCACGCCACTCACGACGTGCCCGAGGCTATCTCCGCCGCCCGCGCGGAAACGGGACTCGAGCTGATTCCCGCCGAGGGGCTCGGCCAAGGACGCGATGTTGCGGCAGTGCTCGCCGCACGCGCGCTTATCGACGCTCCCCGCGCCCGCCGCATCGTCCTCTACCCCGTGGGCACCTCCGACGAGGAGGCGGCGGGGAAGACGGTGGCGTTGGGGCGCGACGTCGAAAAGCTCACTGGCGTGCCCGTGACCACCGTCCCCGCGACGGGGGTCGGAGAGCTCGTCGGCGCTGACGGCATCGACGCCGTCGCAGAAGAGAACACCCATTTGCTACCGCTATTCGTCACGAGGGGGTTGCTGCTGGACCGGGTCTGCCGAATGTGGCCCGGGACCATCTCCGCACCGCTTGGCGGGGATCTCGCACACATCATCGCCGCACGTTACCGCGCGGCATCCACCCTCGCGCACGCAAAGGTTTAACTCATGAATCGCATGGTCACTCTTATTCTCATCGCAGTCGCGGGTCTCGCCGGCCAGCTTGTCGACGGAGGCCTCGGCATGGGCTTCGGCGTCACCTCCACCACCATCTTGATCATGCTCGCCAGCCTCGGCCCCGCACAGGCCTCCGCCGTCGTCCACACGGCTGAGCTGGGCACGACACTGGTCTCCGGAATCAGTCACTGGCGTTTCGGCAACGTGGATTGGCGGGTGGTCGCCGCGATCGGCATACCGGGCTCAATCGGTGCTTTCGCCGGTGCGACAGTCCTGTCGAACCTGTCGACGGAATCCGCTAAGCCCATCATGTCACTCATTCTCGCCGCGATCGGTGTGAACTTGGTGTGGCGCTTCTCCCGCGGCATTGTCCGCCGCAAGGCGGTCGACACGCCGCACTCCAAGCCTTTCCTCGGCGTGCTGGGCATCTTCGGCGGCTTCGTCGACGCGACCGGTGGCGGCGGCTGGGGCCCGGTGACTACCTCGACCCTGCTGTCCGCCGGCCGCAGTGAGCCGCGCCGCATCGTCGGCACCGTGAACACCGCCGAGTTTTTTGTCACCGCCGCTGCCACCGCCGGATTCGTCATCGGCATGTGGGAAGATCTCGTGGCGAATCTGGCTGCCGTGCTCGCCCTGCTTGTCGGCGGCGTGATCGCCGCACCGCTGGCCGCGTGGCTGGTCACCCGCCTCAACCCGATCCTGCTCGGCGGCATCGTGGGCACCCTGATTGTGACCCTCAACCTGCCGGTCGTGCTGAAGGCCCTGGGTGTCGGCGCCTCCGTTCTTGTCGCCGTGCGCATAGCCGCCATCGTGGTCGGCGTGGCCCTTTCCATTCGCGGCTGGAAGAAGGCCCGGGAGAATTCCCGCGCCGCCGCCGAGAAGGAGGGTGCCAGTCAAGCCGGCTACGAGGAGGACGCCGCGGGCAGAGTGACTGGCTCCTCGGCTTCCGTCACCGGATCTCCGACTGCGGCCCGCCGCTAGCCACGTCGCAGCCCTGAACCGCGGACTTCCGCATCAGAACTCCCCCGCATCGTTCACGCTCTCGCTCCTGCCCGGCAGGACGGACGACGTGACAGGTGCGGGGGAAATTCCGCTTTTCTTAGCGTGCATTTTCTCCAGATACATGAGGTGTCATATGTATGCGAAATTGGGAATGGGGATTCCTACTTGCATTATCTCACACATATCCTGAACAGCTTTCGGGCGAGCGATCCCAAGTTCGACTATTCTCCGTGACATGACATGGAATACGGATTTTGGCACCGAAACGACAATTCACGCGACCGGGGAAGAAGTGATGGGCGTGCTCGCCGATGTGGAAGGGTTGCCGGCATGGAACCCGGCTTTCACATGGGTCGGGCCACAGCAAGACGATGGAGCGCATTCGCTCATCGTGCAGCGGGTCCTGCGTGGGTCCATCAGAATGACAAAGTCGGGGGCGACGGTGGATTACGCTATCGAGATCCCCGGTTTGGTGGAGCACTCGACGTTCCGGATTGACGATAATGTGGACGGCACAACGCGAGTGACCCACCGCGTCCAGCAGGCAGGTCCGCTCTCACGGCTCATCGGGGCGCGGGAGGCGTCGCTTGTCCCGGGGAAGAGACTGGACCGGCTGGAAAGGGTCCTCGCTGGGACATACTGACAAGGCCACGCCGCCGGAAAGGAATCGGATGCCAGGACTGTTGCCCGCTGACCCGGAGAGGTTCCGTTATCTCGTCCTGGCACTGCAAAGGCAGGGGAGCCGCGAGCTGAACCGACTTTTCGCCGATATGGGTCTGACCACTTCGCAGGCCGAGGCGTTGGAGATCCTCGGCGCCTACGGCCCGATCAGCACAAAGGAAGCGGGTGCGTACTTGATCTGCGAATCCGGTAGCCCTAGCCGGTTGCTCGCGGCTCTCGCCGCGAAGGGGCTTACTGTCGCGTCCCAGTCTGCGCAGGATAAACGGCTCACTCTCCACGCGCTCACCCCGGAAGGCCGGGCGGCTGTGGCGGCGATCCAGGAGCAGAACCGCGCCTTCGAAGCAGAACTGGCGCGGCGGATGGACAAGGCGGCTTCGGAGGTTGACGGCACAGGACTCGCGCAACTCGCCGCGCTCGTGACGGACCCCGAGCTCAACGGCGCCTTGCGGCGGCGCTTCCCCGACCTTTTCCCAGCGGGCTAAACTGGCCCTAGTTATTCGCGATATGAAGGACAATCATGCTCGTCAGTGAATCACTGTTTCTGCTGCTCTCAAACAAGTCTGACCGTTTTGAGATCGGTGTGAGCCATCAGCGTGTGGCCCTCAACGGTGCTTTGCTGTGCGACCTGGTCGCCACCGGACTGGCTACGATTCACGACGGTAAGTCCGCGACCGTGACAGCGACAGAGGGCGCCGCCCAGCGCGCGTCTGCCCACCCTGCATTGGCCCACGGCGTATCCCGCCTTGAGGCGAAAAGCGAAATGTCCCTCTACTCGGCACTGCACTCCCGCAAATTCGCCGACAAGGAGGCTCTCGCGCAGCGTCTCATCGAGGAGGGTGTGCTGGACCAGGAGCGCGCCAGCTTCCTTGGTCTGAAGTGGACCCGCTTCCCGGAGAAGGACGAGACGATCGAGGCCGCAATGCGCGGTCGCTACCGCGACATCTTCCACGGCAAGGTCGAGCCGCGCCCCGAAGAGGCCATGGTGATCCTTCTGCTGAAGAATACCGGTGAGCTGCGCCGCGTCTTCCTCGACGAGATCCAAGGTGTACCGTTCAACGCCGTCCGTGTGCGGGTCCACGACATCGACCGCGCCGTGCTCGAAGGCGCCACCTTCGACCACGCCAAGGAGATCAATCTTGTCCTCGACGGCGTTGCCCAGGCGGCCGCGGTGGAAGAGGAATCGGCCTCCAGCTAGCCCCCCGGGGCGGCTCGAGGTCACTCTCACAAAACGCAAAAGGTAACAATCGAACGGTAACTCCGCTCCATTATGTTTGCCCTTTAGGGCATGCTGCGCCATTTTGGAGCATTGTTACCGTTCAATTGTTACCTTTTGCTGTTTATTGGGGCGGCAGCCTGCCGGTCAGGGCACGCGGTGTGTCCAGGCCTCGGTGCCGAACTTCTCCTCCACGAGCTTCTCGGCGGCGGCAATGTCGTCGTCGGAAAGCTGGCCGGTCTCGGCCGGGTAGCGGGAGATGAACGTGTTCATCAGCGCTTCGATGACCTCTTGGCGCGCGACACCGGTTTGGCGGCGTAACGGGTCGACGCGCTTCTTGGCCGAGCGGACGCCCTTGTCGGCGAGCTTGACCTTGCCCACACGCAGCACTTCCATCATCTTGTCGGCGTTGATGTCGTAGCTCATGGTTGTGTGGTGCAGGATCGCGCCGTTGACGCGCTTTTGGGCGGCACCGCCGATCTTTCCGCCGTCGGAGGTGATGTCGTTGATCGGCACGTACCAGGCGTTGACCCCGAGGGATTGCAGGCCGGCCAGGACCCAGGTGTCCAGGTACTGGTAGCTGTCGACGTAGCTGAGGCCCGCGACGACATCGTCGGGCACGTACATCGAATAGGTGACGCAGTTTCCGCCCTCCATGAACATGGCGCCGCCGCCGGAGATGCGGCGGACAGGAACGATCCCGTGCTTCGCGATGCCCTCCGGATCCAGCTCATTCTGGAAAGACTGGTAGGAACCGAACACGACGGCCTTGTCCTCCCACTCCCAGAACCTCAGGATGGGGCCCTTGCGGCCGGCGGCGACCTCCTCGAGGAGGTACTGGTCCAACGCGACGTTAACCGGCGTCGGCAGGACAGGGGAGTGGATGACGGTCCAGTTGTAGTCGGTGAGGTCCTTGGCGTCGAGAAGCGCCCGCCGCGCCGTGACGGCCACGTCCCGCGTGGAGAATCCGTGGAGGGCGACGGGCTGGCCTCCGTCGAGAGCCGCCAAGGCATCGTCGATACGCTTCTGCAGGTCGTCGGCTGATTCTGTGACGGAGGCCCCAACGAGTGCGCCGTTGATCGCGTCGTAGGCCTCCTCGGGCTCGAGGAAGAAATCGCCGGAGATTTTCGCGTCAGTGATCTCCGTGCCGTCGTCGGTGAGGTCGGCGACGACGAGCTTGCCGCCGGAGACCTTCACCTCGAAGTGGTGGGATGCCATTTACTTGGCGAACTCCTCGATGAGTGCCTTGTTGAATGCCGGGAGGTCGTCCGGGGTGCGGGAGGAAACGAATCCCTTGTCCACGCGGACCTCCTCGTCCACCCACGTCGCACCCGCATTGGACAGGTCCGTCTTCAGCGAGGGGTAGGAGGTGATGGTCACACCGTTCAGGGCGTCTGCGTCGGCGAGAATCCAGCCGCCGTGGCAGATGACACCGACGGGTTTGTTCGCCTGGGTGATCTCGCGCACGAAAGCGACAGCGTTCTCGTCGGTGCGGATGGTGTCGGCGTTGCCGGTGCCGCCGGGGAGGATTAGGGCGTCGAAGTCAGCGGCGTTCGCCTCGGTGGAGGTCTGGTCGACGGTGACCTTCTCGCCGTTCTTGCCCTCGATCTCGCCGGTCTCCGTGGAGATGACGGTAATGGTTGCACCTGCCTCGGCGACAGCGTCGCGCGGGCTGGTCAGCTCCGAATCCTCGAAGCCGTCGGTGGCCAGGATTGCGATCTTCTTGTTCGACAGTGTTTCGTTGCTCATGACGCCCCATGGTAAAGAAAAACGCCAGCCGGGGGGCTGGCGTTCACTCAGAGCGTATTCAGGACGTGCTAGTCCTTCTTCTTTTTCTTCTCGAGGTCGTCCTCGTCGATAGCGCGGGTGTCGCCCGGAGCCTTGTTGTCCTCGGGCTGCTCCTTATCCACGCGGGTGGTACGCGGGACCTTCGTCGAGCCGAGCTTGCCAGCCTCCTCGTCGAGCTGGGTCTGGCCCTTGCGGCGGCCCATGGAACGCATGCGGTCGCGCACGGCGAGGTAGGCCTCGCGTGAGTCCAAAGTCTGGCTCTGCTGTGTGGCGATCTGGATGTCGTCCGCGGTGATCTCGCCGGTGCGCAGGGACACCATCTCAGCCCAGTAGCGCAGCCACACTGCCGCGACAGCGCAGACGGGCACGGCCAGGAACGCGCCGATGATGCCGAACAGGGTGCCGCCGACAGCCACACCCAACAGGACGATCGCCGCGTGCAGCCCCATTGAGCGGGACTGCAGGATCGGCTGCAAGACGTTGCCCTCGATCTGCTGGACCAGAATGACCAGGCCGAGCACTAGCAGGGCCTTGGTCAAGCCGCCGGAAACAAGGGCGATGATGACCGCGAGGGCGCCGGCTGTGAAGGCACCGATGATCGGGATGAAACCACCGAAGAAAGTGATCACGGCCAGCACGGGAGCCAGGGGAACGCCAAGAATGATCAGGCCGGCACCGATGAACACGGCATCCACGAGTGAGACAATCGCCTGCGTGCGGATGAATCCCGCGAGCGTGTTCCAGGAGCGCATGAGCACCTCAGTGAGGTGCCAGCCGACCTTCACACCGGTGTACTTGCGCAGCCACGGCAGGAAGCGGTCGCCGTCCTTCAGGAAGAAGAAGGACAAGACCAGCATCAGGGCGAGTGTCGTGCCAATGGAGGCCGCGGCGCCGATGCCCGTGACGACGCCCGAGGCAATGTTGTTGGCCTGGCCGCGGACGAATTCGCCCGCCTGGTTCACTGCCTGCTCGAGCTGGGTGGTGTCCACGTCGAAAGGCGCGGACGTCTGTAACCAGTGCAGGATTTGCTGGATGCCTTCTTCCGCCTGGTGGTAGAGCTCCACCGACTGGGTCTTGATGGTCGGGGCCATCGCGGCGAAGATGCCGCCGATGATGCCGAAGAAGCCGATCAGCACCAGGAACACTGCGAGGGTGGCAGGCACCTTGTGGTTGCGGAGCCAGCGGACCGGCGGCCACAGGACGGTGCAGAAGATTAGCGCCAGCAGCGTCGGCAGAACGCCGACCCAGATGCCGCCGATGAGCTTGACCAAAAACGCCGTCGCGATCACGATGACGATGAAGCGCAGAGCCCAGGCAGCTGCGGTACGCCCGTCGGCCGCGATGACGTTGCCGCGGTCGATGGACTCGCCGGAGAGCGATTGCGCCGCTTGCGCCGCGGTTGGTTCTGTCGCCGGGGCCTCCACCGAATCGAGGAGGGTGGTGGCGAAGTCTTCCGCCCCATCCGTCTGGCGGGCGTCTGGACGCTTTGAATTATGTTCAGTCACGAAGAAGCATTCTGCCAGATAGGCCGAGAAAAACAACATCTAGAAGCGTTAACGGCAGGCTGAGGTTATGCCGGATTTGCGGAGGTGGACCCAAGGGGCCCACAACTTCATTAAATTTTCTGGTAAAATAATGAGCACCTACATAGTATTATGTGCAAAACCATGTGCCGGCTGGCCCCTCCCGGGGGGAAACCTCAGCTATGTCACTCACCCGTAGCCTGCGCCGTGCCGCAGCAGCCACCACCCTCTCCGCCGCCGTGTGCGCCAGCGCGGCAGCCCCTGCCAATGCGTGGGAGAACACGTTCGACGAATCGGTCGGCAACGAAGGGCAGTGCACCCTGGAATTCACCGAGCAGGAGAGGGAGGACATCAACGCCGCTTACGGCCTCATGTTCGGGACGATGGCGGACCTGTCTTACGAGCGTATCAACGACCTGAAGGACAGGAAGGTCTGGTGGGAATGGGCCAAAGAGACCGACCAGAAGGACTTGACGGCACCGGGCCCGCTCGGGCCCGTAACCAACGCGCAGGTGGCACTGTTCGCCGGCAAAGACAGCGGTACCTACACCATGGCCGCCCGCTACCTCGAGCAGTCCCGTAAAGAGGTCGTGCCGTCGACTGAGCTCACGCTCACTCCGGCCGAGGCGGCGGATCTCAAGGGGGCCGGTGCGGTCAACACCGGCAGTCTCGTCGCGCCGGGTATTTGGGCCTTGATGCGGGGCAGTCTCTCGGTCGGCGATGTCACCACGATGGCCGGAGAGGCACTGAACAAGCTCGGCCCGCGCATTCAGCCGACGATCAAGAGCTACGAGAATGCGCTCACGGCCTGCGAGGAGCGTGAGAGCACCAAGGGCACGATCAAGCAGGGCTCGAGTTTGGATACCGACCAGTTCGCCGGTCTCGTCGCGGGCGGTGTGCTGGGCGGTCTGGCACTCCTCGGCCTCATCGCTGTTGCGGCCGGTCCACTGGTGAACGACTTCTTCACCAATTTCTGGAGGAACGCCGGCGTGCTGCGTTAGCGTCGGCGGACGCCGAAAAGTACGCCCTGAGCACTAGAAACAAAGAAAGTTGAGTGAACCTGGAACAACTTTATGCAACTGCGAGTTGTAGGGATTGAGTGAGTCAAGCTCAACTCTGTGACAGTGTGTCGCCTCCCGGTGGTACAGTGGCAGCCGGAAGTTGAGCGGAAGGCAGTCAACCTGCTGAACGGACTCGACTCGGTAACACGAAATAAACCGAATTTTTCAGGAGGACATGAACACTATGGGACGCGCAGTAGGCATTGACCTTGGCACCACGAACTCTGTTGTTTCCGTGCTGGAGGGCGGCGAGCCGGTAGTTATCGCCAACGCGGAGGGTGCACGCACCACTCCGTCCGTCGTCGCTTTCGCCAAGAACGGCGAGATCCTCGTCGGCCAGTCCGCGAAGAACCAGGCGGTGACCAACGTCGACCGCACCATCCGTTCCGTCAAGCGCCACATGGGCGAGAATGACTGGACCGTCGACATCGACGACAAGAAGTACACCCCGCAGGAGATTTCCGCGCGCACGCTGATGAAGCTGAAGCGCGACGCGGAGGCGTACCTCGGCGACGAGGTCACCGATGCTGTTATTACTGTCCCGGCGTACTTCGAGGACGCACAGCGTCAGGCCACCAAGGAGGCTGGCCAGATCGCAGGCCTGAACGTCCTGCGCATCGTCAACGAGCCGACGGCTGCCGCACTTGCCTACGGTCTGGAGAAGTCCGACAAGGAGCAGACCATCCTCGTCTTCGACCTCGGCGGCGGCACCTTCGACGTGTCCCTGCTCGAGATCGGTGACGGTGTCGTCGAGGTGCTGGCCACCGCCGGCGACAACGAACTCGGCGGCGATGACTGGGATCAGCGCATCGTCGACTGGCTGGCGGAGAAGTTCAAGTCCCAGCACGGCATCGACCTGACCAAGGACAAGATGGCGCTGCAGCGTCTGCGCGAGTCCGCGGAGAAGGCGAAGATCGAGCTGTCGTCCGCGCAGCAGGCGTCCATCAACCTGCCGTACATCACGGTCGACGCCGACAAGAACCCGCTGTTCTTGGACGAGAACTTGTCCCGCACCGAGTTCCAGCGCATCACCTCCGATCTGCTGGACCGCACCAAGGAGCCGTTCAACCAGGTCATTAAGGATGCTGGCCTCTCCGTCGGCGACATCGACCAAGTCGTGCTCGTCGGTGGTTCCACCCGTATGCCGGCTGTCTCCGACCTGGTCAAGGAGCTCACCAGCAAGGACCCGAACAAGTCCGTCAACCCGGATGAGGTCGTGGCCCTCGGTGCTGCACTCCAGGCTGGCGTTCTGCGTGGCGACGTCAAGGATGTGCTGCTGCTCGACGTCACCCCGCTGTCCCTGGGTATTGAGACCAAGGGCGGTGTGATGACCAAGCTGATCGAGCGCAACACCACCATCCCGACGAAGCGTTCGGAGACCTTCACCACGGCTGAGGACAACCAGCCGTCCGTGCAGATCCAGGTTTTCCAGGGCGAGCGCGAGATGGCCTCCGCCAACAAGCTGCTCGGCTCCTTCGAGCTCGGCGGTATCGCACCGGCTCCGCGCGGTGTCCCGCAGATCGAGGTCACCTTCGACATCGACGCCAACGGCATCGTCCACGTGACCGCGAAGGACAAGGGCACCGGCAAGGAGAACACGATCAAGATCCAGGAGGGCTCCGGCCTCTCCCAGGAGGAGATCGACCGCATGGTCAAGGACGCGGAGGCTCACGCCGACGAGGACAAGGCCCGCCGCGAGGAGCAGGAGACCCGCAACAACGCGGAGTCCATGGCGTACCAGACCCGCAAGTTCCTGGACGAGAACAGCGACAAGGTGTCCGAGGACATCAAGACCAAGGTCACCGCTGCCGCCGACGAGGTCGACGAGGCGCTGAAGGGCGACGACCTGGATGCGGTCAAGGCTGCCGTGGAGAAGCTGACCAACGAGTCCCAGGAGATGGGCAAGGCCATCTACGAGGCCGAGGCGAACGCAGGCGCAACCCAGGCGGATGCGACGGCTGAGGGCGACGACAACGTCGTCGACGCCGAGGTCGTCGAAGAGGACGACAACACCTCCAACAACTCCGACGAGAAGTAAGGAGCTGCCACCATGACCAACCCGAACGAGCAGATGCCCGATAACCCGGGCGCGCCCGAGTCGACGGACGAGGAATACGTCAGCCCCGACCAGTCCGAAACCCTGGCCCAGGAGGCCGCGGAGTCGGAGGCGTTGGCCAAGGACGACGTGGACCCGCTGTCGGACTCCGAGGTGCTCGACGCTGAGCTCGCGGACGCGTTGGACGACGCGGAGCGCGAGGTCAACCCGGACGCCGACGGTGACGGGGCGGTCTCCGACGTGGAACTCCAGCTCGCCGAGCGCACCGAGGACCTCCAGCGGGTGTCCGCTGAGTACGCGAACTACCGCCGCCGCACGGAGCGCGAGCGCTCCCAGATCGCCAACGATGCGAAAGCAAAGGTGATCACGGAGCTGCTCCCGCTTATCGACGACTTGGAGCTCGCCCGCCAGCACGGCGATCTCGCCGAGGGCCCGTTGAAGGCATTTTCGGACAACCTGCAGGCAATCCTGCAACGCCAGAAAACGGAAGCCTTCGGTGCGGAGGGCGATGCCTTCGATCCGGAGATCCACGAGGCGGTGCAAGACCTGTCACAGGGCGACACCAAGGTTATCGGCACGGTCCTGCGCAAGGGCTACCGCGTCGGCGACCGTTTGGTCCGCAACGCGATGGTGATCATCGCGGACCCGGACGACAACGCCGAATCCGCTGAATAGTGTTGAGCGGCACTAAGTAGCGCCCAGTAGCACTCAGCGAAGCTCAGCTGCGGCCGGGGAGGGAAGCAAGACCATGCACGTCGACGTTCCTCCTCGGCCGCTTTTTAGATACAACACCACCACAAACGATATTTAGAACCGCGAATTACCCAGTGCACGAACTAGAACTCGAACTAGAACTTGAACTGGAATAGGGCAGAAGGGAGGAGGCGCACATGGCCATGCAGCAGGAATGGGCGAATAAGGATTATTACGGGGACTTGGGGCTGTCGTCGTCGGCAAGCGCTGCCGAGGTCAAGAAGTCGTACCGCAAGCTGGCGCGCGAGAACCACCCCGATTCTCACCCGGGCGATAAACAGGCCGAGGAGCGCTTCAAGCGCGTCGCCGAGGCGTACGACGTGCTCGGTGACGAGGCGAAGCGCAAAGAATACGACGAATTCAAGTCGATGATGAACTCCGGAGGCTTCATGCGCTTCGGAGGGAAAGGAGGTTCCGGGTTTCCGGGCGGGTTTCGCACGACGACGACCACGTCGGACTTCGGGGCCGGAGGATTCGACGACTTCGGGTTTGGACAAGGCGGAGGATTTTCTTCGGAAGGCGGTCTTGGTGACATCTTCGGTGGCCTCTTTAACCGCGGCGGCGGCACTGGCAGGAGTGCTCGGCCGACGCGGGGGGCCGACGTCGAAACGCAAATAACGCTCGACTTCCGCGAAGCCGTCAAGGGCACGACAATCCCCATTGAACTGACTGGTGAGGCCCCGTGTACCGATTGCCACGGTTCAGGCTCGGCGACGGGGAAAACCACGACGTGCCCGGACTGCGGCGGCACAGGCTTCGTCAGCGAGCAGAAGGGCGCGTTCGGGATGTCCCGGCCGTGCACACGCTGCGGGGGCACAGGCCAGATCATTGAGAACCCGTGCCAGACCTGCTCCGGATCCGGAACGGTGCGCCGCACCCGGTCGATCACCGTGCGGATTCCCGCCGGCGTGATCGACGGGCAGAAGGTGCGCCTGGCCGGGCAGGGCGAAGCTGGCCCGAACGGGACGCCCGCGGGCGACCTGTTCGTCAACGTGACTGTCCGGCCGGACAAGGTGTTCACCCGCAACGGCGACGATCTCGCCGTGACAGTCCCGGTGAGCTTCACGGAGCTGGCTCTTGGGGGCGCGGTGACGGTGCCGACCCTGGATAGCCCGGTGAAGGTCAAGGTTCCGGCTGGCACCCCGAGCGGCCGCACCCTGCGCGTGAAGGGGCGCGGTGTCCCGCGCAAGTCCGGCACCGCGGGCGATTTGATGGTCACCGTCGAGGTGACGGTGCCGAAAAACCTGGATGCGGCAGCGACCAGTGCGCTGCGCGCGTACGCTCAGGCGGAGAAGGATTCCGGCTTCAACCCGCGCGCCGGTTGGGCCGGAGCCCCATCCGGAAATAGTTAGGGGAGGTGAGCCAGAAAATGAATAAGAAAGACGACGCAGCCAACACCGCAGAGACTGTGGATGCAACAAGCAATGTCGAAGCTGTCGGCGAATACTACGTCATCTCCGTCGCCGCCGAGCTCACCGGCATGCACGCCCAGACCCTGCGCACATACGACCGCATGGGCCTGGTCACTCCGATGCGCACCTCCGGCGGCGGACGCCGCTATTCGCAGCGCGACATCTCCCGCCTGCGCACGATCCAGCGCCTGTCGCAGGAAGAAGGCGTGAACCTAGCCGGAATCAAGACGATCATCGAATTGAGCGAGCGGATCGATTCCCTGGAGGGCGAGTTGGCTGCCGAGCGGAAACGCAGCACAGAGCTGGCACAGTGCTTGAGCAACTCACAGAACCGGAACCGGCGCGGCGGGGAGCTCGTTCACGTGCCGCGTTCCACGGCGGTGGTGACGTGGCGCCGGCACCGAGGGGAGTGAGCGCTGGGCACCTGTGAATGTCGCTCTACCTGTTGCAGGGTTTCTGGAAGCAGGTTTTAATTTTCGGTGGAAGTCACTGGCACGTACTTGCTCGCCACCTTTCGTTTCCTCTAGCTGTCAAACTTTGAAAGCCACAACAGATGAAACTTCGTTCTTGTGCCCTGGCGACCTGTGCTGCAGCTGTCGCCACCTCTTTGTTCCCGGCAGTGGCTGAGGCCGCTACGACCACCCCGATTGAACACGTTGTGGTCATCTACTCGGAGAACATCTCCTTCGACCACTACTTTGCTACCTACCCGAACGCCCTCAACGTCGAGGGCGAGAAGCTGCAGGGCAGCGACAAGCAGGCCCCGAAGTTCGAAGCCAAACCGGACACCCCGAAGGCCACCAACCTGGAAAACGCTAACCTGCTCGGGGACGCGAACCCGAACACCGTGAAGCCGTTCCGCCTCACCCCGGAGCAGGCGGTGACCGTTGACCAGAATCACCACTACGACGCTGAGCAGGAAGCGTACAACGGCGGCAAGATGAACAAGTTCGCCGAGACGGTGTCCAGTGACGTGGATAAGAAGAACAACGGCTACTACGCAACGCCTGGTCTGACCATGGGCTACTACGACGGCAACACGGTCACCGGGATGTGGAACTACGCGCAGAACTTCTCGCTGAATGACAACAGCTACTCCACCATCTTCGGCCCCTCGACGCCGGGCGCGTTGAACCTGATTTCGGGCACGGTTGCTGGCAGCACGTCCCACGATCCGGCGACAGGCGAGCAGAAGACCATCACCCCGGGCGAGAACCACGCGCTCGCCGGCGTGTCCGAAGACGGCAAGACAGCAACGGTTGTCGGCGACCCGGACCCGCTTTACGACGACTGCTCCAACGACTCCTCCTCCTCGACCGACGAGGTCTCTGTTCTACATTCGAGGAACATTGGCGACCAGCTCAACGAGAAGGATGTGACCTGGGGTTGGTTCCAGGGCGGATTCCGCCCGACCGAGGAGGCGACCTCCGATTCGCGCGCACGCTGCGGTTCCTCCCACACCACGCTGACCGGTCAGAACCAGACGGACTACAACCCACACCACCAGCCGTTCCAGTACTACGCGTCGACGGCGAACCCGCACCACCTGCCGCCGTCAAGCCCCGACATGATCGGTAAGACCGACCAGGCGAACCATCAGTACGATCTCGAGGACTTCGACACCGCGATCGAGAAGGGCAACCTCCCGGCTGTCTCCTTCCTCAAGGCGTCGAACTACCAGGACGGCCACGCCGCATACTCCAACCCGCTCGATGAGCAGACTTTCATCACCCACTACGTCAATGAGCTGCAGAACTCCGACGCATGGGACAAGACCGCGGTGATTGTCGCGTATGACGACTCTGACGGTTGGTACGACCACAAGGCTCCGGAGATCCTCAACGGTTCGAACGACGAGCACTTCGACAAAGAGATCTGCACCGAGGCTGCCAAGAAGGTTGGCATCGCCGACGACCAGCACGGCCAATGTGGCCCTGGTACCCGCCAGCCGCTGCTGGTGATCTCCCCGTACTCCATGGTCAACCACCTTGACTCCACGTACACGGAGCAGACCTCGATTACCAAGTTCATTCAGGACAACTGGGAACTCGGCCGTCTCGGCGGCATCGCCTTCGACGAGCGTGCCGGCGAGCTGAACAACATGTTTGACTTCAACGGCGAGAAGGCGCCGAAGCTCTTCCTGAACGAGACTGACGGCACCGTCGCGAACGACTATGCGTCCGTCGAGCGTGTGGATAATTCTTCCCGCGAGTCCACGAACCTCAAGGATGTCGCCGAGGGCATGAACGACCCGAAGGCCACCGAGGACGGCGTGCCGGAGTACACCATGCTCACGCAGGAGAACTCCAAGAACGCCAAGGACTCAGTGCAGAACGAGAAGGACGGTGCCGAGGCCGGTGATTCCGAGCAGCAGGACGCGGAGGAAGGCTCGAACGTGGGTAAGACGATCATCTGGATCGTCCTGGCCGCAATCTTGCTGGGAATCATCATTTGGTTGATCTCGCGCAACCGCAAGACCGGCACCTCGAGCACGAAGGCGCCACGCGCCTAAACGCGCATCAAGCAGCGCAGGCAACTAAAGGATGAAGATAGCCCGGATCACCTCAGCAGTTCTCGCGGCCGCCGTTCTCGGCCCGTTCGCCGTGGCGTGCGGGTCCCCCGACACGGAGACACCGCTCGCCACTGAGTCGACGGACAGTGCGTCACGCGGCACCGCGTCCGCGGCTCCTGCGGAAACAGCAGCTGAGGGATCCGGGCTGACCCTTGACATCCGCAGCACGCACGCGTGCCCGCAGCCGGGCGACATTTTGGATCCGGCGGGTCAGGCGGACTGGATGATCAACAACACCTCCGGTTCCGCGCTGACCATGTACGTCGCCGACGACGAGGGCTACGCGTACCAGGTTCTCGAGCGCATCGGCACCCCCGCCAAGCGTGATTGGCAGCCCAAACTCCAGGACGGGACGTACCACTTAGCCTGCGTCTTCCATAACAGTCCGACGATCAACTCGAAGAATTTCCGCGTCACCGGTTCGGACATCAATGACACCCCCAAGATGGCCCCCATCACCGACCGGGAGATCTCCGAGGTCTCGGTCACTCAGGCAGCGTCCCAAAAGAAGAGGTTGCCGGAGCTCGCGGATGCCGCGCACGCGCTTGTCGACGCAACACGATCCTCCGACCGCGCCACCGCACAGCGCGCATATCTCGACTACCTGGAGCTCTACCGCTCCTTCGACGACTCCAACGACGAATGGCCGGGGCCGGAATTGGACGGCTACGCCGACGTGGAAAAGCTGCTCTACTCGGATCAGGATGTCTCTGCAGCGACTAAGCCAGCAGCAGACCTCGCTAAAGCTGTCGACGGAACAGTGAAGGTGCTGGATTCGTCCCACTTCGCCATCGCCACGCCGGAATACGGTCTGCGGACCCACGAGGTGATGGAGGAATTCGAGCGCTTTGACATGCGCGGCGAAAGAGATTTTGGTGCCCACGCACTACCTGTGGCTCTGCGGGGCGACGTGGCATCGACCAGGATGTCCCTCGATCCGCTCAAAGACCTTGTCGAGGACCGCGGGCTCGACACCGCGCCGATCTACGAGCAGCTCGACGAGCTTGACGCACTGGCCGACGAATTCGACGCGAAATACGACATCGCCTACGCCGATTGGGAGCAGGAAGACCGCCTGCGGCTGCAAGCCGCGGTGGGCAACGTCAACGAGCTGCTTGCTCCCGTCGCCACAATGACAGTGATTCGGAGGATGGACGAGTGAACTGCCCCCATAACTTTTCCCGTCGTAGTTTTCTGACCGGGCTGGCGGCATCGGCCGCGGTGAGCGCATCGGCGGCATCGGCAGGCGGTGCTCAGGCACGCCCAGCTGACGCGGAGGCCAGAGGCTCCTCCGCAGAGCCGCATGATGGAGGGGGCTACGAATTCCACGGTGAGCACCAACAAGGTATTGCTACCCTGCCACAAAAGTACTGCGAAGTGCTTGCACTGGACATTCAAAGCACGGGCAAAGGCCAACAGGAACTCGAGGACCTGCTGAAGACCATCACCGACCGCGCCCGATTCCTCACTGTCGGTGGTACGACCCCGCCCGATGGAATCGCCTTCCCGGCCAATGACTCCGGCGACCTGGGGCCCGTGCTGCCCACCGACAATTTGACCGTCACGCTTGGCGTGGGGGAGAGCCTTTTCGATGATCGCTTTGGTTTGTTATCGAAAAAGCCCGCCCACTTGCTGAAGATGGAGGCGTTCGAGGACGACACACTTGACAGCGACCTCTGCCACGGCGACCTCCTTCTCCAACTGTGCGCCGATCAGCATGACACGGTGCTGCACGCCTCCCGTGACATTCTCCGGCACACGCGCGGTGCTGCCGCCGTGCGGTGGCGCCAGACCGGTTACATGAACGAACCGCGCCCGTCCGGCACCCAACGCAACCACTTCGGTTTCAAAGACGGCATAGTCAACCCAGCAGAAGAGGACTTCAACTCGCTCGTGTGGGCGGGGTCCGACGAGCCGGAATGGGCAGCAGGCGGCAGCTACATGGTGGTCCGGCTCATCGCCATGTACACGGAATTCTGGGACCGCATCTCCATGGCGGAGCAAGAGCAGATCTTCGGCCGCACCCGCGCCACCGGCGGGCCACTTTCAGGCGGAGACGAGTACGCCGAACCCAATTATCTGGACGACGCCGCCGGAGATGTCATCCCCGTCGACGCCCACATCCGGCTTGCCAACCCACGCACACCGGAGACCGCCAACCAACTTATGCTCCGTAGGCCCTACAACTACGACAACGGAGTCCGCGACAACGGGACCGTCGGTGTCGGTCAGATCTTCATCAGCTTCCAGCAAGACCTGGAGCGGCAGTTCATCACCGTCCAGGAACGCCTCGCCGGCGAGCCGCTGGCCGACTACATCCGCCCGTACGGAGGCGGCTATTTCTACGCGCTGCCCGGAGTCAAAGACGAATCAGATTTCTTCGGCAGTGCGCTCATCGGGCGCTAAAACCGACACGACGAAACTGACCCCAGCCCGCGCAGAGGAGGCGGGGGCTGGGGTCAGTTTCGTCGATAAGCGGAGCGGTGCGTGCGATCTAGAACTCGATCGCCGCTGCGCCGCGGATGTTGCGGAGGTTGGAGCGGGCGAGTTCGACCATGTTGCCGATGCCGCCTTCCAAGACCGTCTTCATCGCGGATTCGGAGAAGCCTTTGATCATGGTCCAGTCGAAGTTCGGCGGCAGGGACAGCGCATCCGGGTCGGTGACGATGTCCACGAGCACCGGGCCGTCGTGTGCCAGAGCCTTTTTCAGGGTCTTTTTCAGATCCTGCGGCTTTTCCACGCGGAAGGACGTGATGCCCACCGCCTCGGCGATCGCCGCGTAATTCACTCCGTCGTGGTCGGTCTCGAATTCCCTCAAGCCGGCGACCATCATCTCCAGCTTGACCATGCCGAGGCTGGAATTGTTGAACACCATCATCTTCACGGGCAGGTCGTGCTGCTTCACGGTGATCAACTCACTGAGCAGCATGGACATTCCGCCGTCGCCGGAGAAGGTGATCACCTGGCGGTCGCGGTCCGCCGCCTGTGCTCCGATGGCCTGCGGGAGGGCGTTGGCCATGGTGCCGTGGCGGAAGGAAGCCAGCTCCTCCTTCTTGCCGTTCGGGGTGATGTAGCGGGCACCCCACACATTGCACATGCCGGTATCGACGGTGAACAGGGCATTGTCGTCGGCGAGCCCGTCGATAAGCTGCGCGACGTACTCCGGGTGGATCGGCGTGGCCTTCTCCTTCTTGCCGTAATTCTCGATCACGGTCTCCAGAAGGTGTGCGTGCTCCTTGAGCATCTTGTCCAGGAACGTGCGGTCCTTCTTCTCCTCGACGTGCGGGAGAATATTCTCGATGACGCTCTTCACATCGCCGACTACCGGGTACTTCACGTTGGTGCGGCGGCCGATGTTCTCGCCCTTGATGTCCACCTGGGCGACATTCTTGGTGGGCAGCCAGTCGTTGTACGGGAAATCCGTGCCCAGCATGATGAGCAGGTCGGCCTCGTGGGAGGCCTGGTAGCACGCGCCGTAACCGAGCAGGCCGTTCATGCCCACGTCGAAGGGGTTGTCGTGCTGGATGTGCATCTTGCCGCCGAAGGAGTGGCCGATCGGGGACTTGATCTTCTCCGCGAGCTGCAGCACCTCCTCGCGGGCGTTGGCGGTGCCCACACCGCAGAAGAGCGTAACGCTGTCCGCCTCGTTAATGGCTTGCACGAGCTTCGCTGCCTCGGCCGGGTCCGGGAAGACGCGCTTGTCGTCGCCGCGGGCGATGCTGGACTCCAGCACCGGCATGTCCTCGGCGTTCTGGCTCGCGATATCTCCCGGCATGACGAAGACGGACACGCCCTTGCCAGCCATCGTGGACTGGATGGCGTTGTGCAGGATGCGGGCGCCCTGCGCCGCGGAATTGGCCATCTCGCAGTAGCCGGAGCACTCCTGGAAGATCTTCTCCGGGTGCGTCTCCTGGAAGAACTTGGAGCCGATCTCCTGGCTCGGAATGTGCGAGGCGATAGCCAAAAGCTTGGCACCGTTGCGGTGCGAGTCGTACAGGCCCTGGATCAGGTGGGTGTTGCCGGGGCCGCAGGATGCCGCGCACACCGCCAGCTCACCGGTCACCAGGGACTCGGCGCCGGCGGCGAATGCGGCTGCTTCTTCGTTGCGGACGTGAATCCACTCAATATTCGAGTGCGCGACTGCGTCCGATACCGGGTTGAGCGAGTCGCCGACGAGGCCGTAAATTCGCTTCACGCCGTTGCGCTCTAGGGTCTCCACGATCTGCTTCGCGAAGTCTTTCGCCATTTTTCCTCCATTTATGCGTTTTGATTTACGGCACCCTAGTGTACGCTTATTTCTTTTCCTGCCCCGCCAGCTGGAACTCACCCCGCTCTGGCCGGCGCGTTAGCCGCGCGCTGCCTCAGCGAGCGCCCGCAGCATCGCCTTGTCGCTGTAGTAATCGGTGTGGCCGCCCCAGACACCCGGCACGCTCTCCGCGCCGAAGCGCGCAGAACCCGGGTCGTGCCCGTGCAGCGCGGCCAACGGGGAGCGCAACAGCAGGATCGGGTCCGCGGGCGAATCCGCGACCGTGACAGACGGGTCGTCCCCGAACAGTTTCAGGTCGTCGGCGCTGCTCGCGCCCACACCCGGGGAGCCCACGAGGAAGAGATGGTCGGCGAAGAGCCCGTACTCCTCGGCAGCGCGGGCCGCTACCACCGAGCCGTAGGAATGGCCCACCACGACCTTGCGGGAATCGGGGAACCGCTCCTCCAGCGCGTACTGGAAAGCCGACAAGTCGTCGGCGCCGGCCGCCGCGGCGCTGCGCCCCATTCCTTCGTACAGCGTCGGGGGAGGGGAGTAGCCCTGCCACACCACGGCCGCCCCGCCGGTGGCGGCCGCGACCGCTTGGGCTTCCTCGAGAACCGTGTCGAATTTCTCCGGCTCGCCCGAGCCCACCCCGGAGACCACAGTGGTGATGGACTGCGGCGGGATCGGCTCGCCGTCGGCGTCCAGCTCGGCGCCCACCATCACGGTGTACCCGTCCGGTCCGCCCTCCAGGACGACGCCGCCGGCGTCCTCCACCGCTCGGCGCACGGACGCTGGCGCGGAGGAGAGTTGCTCCGCGCTGATCTGGGAAAGCGGGGTGTCCGGGTGGAAGACCAAACGGTCGATATCCTGCTCGTGCTTCAGCATGCAGGCACCGTCCACGGCGGCGGCGCAGGACTGGTCTAGCAGCCGCTCCATGATGGAGATCGACGCCAGCATCCTCTGGTGGTACATCTGCGTCCCGGGCGGCAGCACCATGGAGAGCAGGGATTCCTTGGCTCTTTCGAAGATGTGCTGGGTGGCCGCCGCTTCTTCCAGGATCCCGGCCACATCCTCCATCATCTCGGCCGGGACGCCGATGGCGCGGCCCAGATCAGCCAGCACGTCCAGGCCGGTATCCGCCGCCTGGCCGGCGAGTCCGGCGTTGGAGATGGCGGTGCGGGTGCCTGCGGTGTCGTCGATACGCGAGCGCACAGCGTCCGCCGCCCGTCGCAACGCGTCTGCGCTCGCCGCTAATTCTGTTGTGACCAGCATTATTTCCCCCTGAACGCCGCGGCGTGGTCGGCGTCGACACCGCGGACGGCGTCGGCGAAAGCAGACAGGTTCTCGGCGTGCGTGCGCACGCGCCGCGAGCGGGAATCCACCCCGTCGCGCAACGCGCCGTGGGCCCGCACAAGGGCGGCGGAGGTAAGACTCGGGGTGGCTAATTCAGTGAAGGTCGGGTCGGTCCAGTCGGGAAGGGTCGGTAGGTCGGTTGTCGGTGCCTGAACAAAATTCGTTGTGTCGTTCATGCCTCCAACGAAACGGCAACCAGGCCGCCCGCACAAGAGCCGGTGCGTGAACCTGTGGAATTTGAAAAGTTATCCACATACCCTTGGTTGGCATGCGTATTGGACTCGTGCAATTCACCGCCGGACCGGACACCGCCGACAACCTCACGGCGCTGTCCGGGCACATCCGCACCGCCGCGGACAAAGGCGCGACACTCATCGTGTGCCCCGAAGCCTCCTCCCAGGCATTCGAGTCCGGTCCGCTCCAGGACCAGGCCGAGGGGCTCGACGGGGCATTCGCGACCGGGCTGCGCCAGCTTGCCGACGAACTCGGCGTCACCATCGTCGCCGGCATGTTCCGCCCCGGCGACGGCGGACGCGTGCGCAACACCGCACTGATCACAAACGGCCGCGACCTGCACGAAGGTTACGACAAAATCCACGCCTTCGACACCGAGAGCTACCGCGAATCTGACAACGTTGAGCCCGGGACGGAGCTGCACACCTTCGGCCATGAAATCGCGACGGTGGGCTGCGCCATCTGCTTCGACATCCGCTTCCCCGACCAATTCCAGGAGCTCGCCCGCCGCGGCGCCCATATTGTCGTCGTGCCCACCAGCTGGGCCGGAGGCGAAAACAAGGTCGAGGAGTGGACCGCTCTCACGCGCGCCCGCGCCCTCGATGCAGGCGTGTTCGTCCTCGCGCCCGACCAGGCCAATCCGGAAGGAGCTACGGGCGCCACGTCGAATTCCGATCCGCTCGGTGTCGGCCACTCCATGGCCGTCGCCCCGAACGGCACGGTGCTCGCGCAAGGGGGATTCGACGAGGAGGTCATCGTCGTCGACATCGACCCCGCCGAGGCGACCCGCCGCCAAGCTGCTGTGCCGATCCTCTAGATCCGGCGTAGCACCAGCCAATCCACCGCGCCCGCCAAGGATTCCAGGGCCGGCTCGCGGACATCGACAACAAGCGCAACCCGCTTATCGACGCCCCCGAACACCGCCGCCCTCACCCCCGCCAGCCGGGCCCCAGTGGCATCCACTTCCGTGTCTTCCGGGAACTCGAACCGCTCACCCCGCGCATTCCCGCACGTCCAGTACTCACCGACTTCCGGGTGCCGCCACCAGTCCGGAACGTAGAACACCAGCTGCCCGAACCGGTTCGACGGAAGCGCCGGCGCGAGGTCGTGCCACTGGCCGGCCTCCCCGTACGCGCCGGGCACGAGCACCGGCAACGTCTGCCCCGGCGCATACTCGACCGGCACCGGGGCCTCCAGGTGCACCGCGACCATTCCGCCGCCGGAGCTGTCCGAGCTCTCCAGCTCCACCACGGCTGTGACCTGTGCCGCCGTCGCCGGCGGGATGCCCTGCAGATCAGCCTCCCGCGCGGCATCCGCCATGGTGGACAGCGTCTGCGCCATCGCCGCCCACGCCTCCTCAACATCGCCGGGGCGGTCCCACAGCGCCCGCAGCAGTGCCTCGCCGAGGGGGTCTACCAGTTCCTCGTAGGATTCCGGCGGCAGGCCTAGCCTGCGGCGGTCCAAGGCGGTGGGGGCGGCGAGCGAGGGGGTGAGGAGGGCCTCGACAAGCGCGCCCACTTCCTCCGTCGTGCCCGAAAGCTGAAACTCCAGCTCTTCCCGCTCGGCGGCCGACAAACTCACAACCTGATCCATGCTTTAAAGACTAATGCGCTGCGCCCGCCCGCTAAGCTAGCCGCGATAACACTCCACGCGAAAGGTTCGGTCCATGGAATTCACGGCCTACGACATGCTTGTCGACGTTGGATGGATCTCCGTCCTTCTCATCATCGGCAACATCCTCCGCCAGCGTGTCCATGTGCTGCAGCAACTTCTGTTGCCGGCGCCGATCACCGCGGGCCTCATCGGCCTCGTTCTCGGCCCCGAAGTGCTCAACATTGCCCAATTCTCCGACCAAGTGGGCAAGTACACGTCCATTCTCATCGCCGTCGTGTTCGCGTCGATGGCGTATTCCATGGACCTCGGCGGCTCCGTGGCCAAGGGCGCACGGAACATGTGGGCGTTTTCCACCACCATGTTCATGTTCCAGTGGGGCCTGTTCGTGCTCGCGGGAATCTACCTGTTCAAGCCCGTGTTCGGCACTGAAGACTGGTTCGGCATGATGCTGCCCGTCGGCTTCGTCGGCGGCTTCGGCACCGCCGCAGCGGTCGGCTCCGCGCTGGAAGACTCCGCCGGAGCCGTCGCCGCTTCCTCCCTCGGCTTCACCTCCGCCACCGTAGGCACCCTTGTCGCCATCATCGGCGGCGTCATCGTGGCCAACTGGGGTATCCGCAAAGGCAAAGCTACCGAACTGCAGGGCGACCTGCCGAAGGAACTGCGCTCCGGCTACATCGAGAACGAAGCCGAGCGCCCATCCATCGGTAAGGCGACCACGAACCCCTCGTCCATCGAGCCCCTTGCTCTGCACGGCGGCTTCATCGTCTTCACCGTGCTCGTGGCGTACGAGGTGAACAACTTCATCTCCAACACCTGGGAGAACGTCTCGATCCCCCTGTTCGCCCTCTCCTTCGTCATCGGCTTCATCGGCCGTGGTCTGCTGCGCCTGTTCAAAAAGCCCAACTACCTGGACAAGGACACTGTCTCCGCCATCTCCGGTGCCGCCACCGACTACATGATCGCCTTCGGCATCGCCTCCATTGTCCCCGCCGCCCTCGCCTCCTACTGGCAGGCACTGATCCTCCTGTTCGTGCTTGGCACCCTCTTCTGCATCTTCTACCTGCTGGTCATGGCGCCGCTGTACTTCGGCGAACAGTGGATCGAGCGCGGCATCTTCGGCTGGGGGTGGGCCACCGCTGCAGTCGCCACCGGTATCGCGCTGCTCAAGATGGTCGATCCGAAGCTCAAGTCCGGCACGCTCAACGAGTACGGCGTGGCTTACGTCGGCTTCGGACCCTTCGAGATCGGCATGACCATCCTCGCCCCAATCGCAGTGATTGCTTCCTTCACCGGACCATTCGGCTGGATCGCCACCGCCATCGCGGCTGGCATCTTGGTGATGGGCTTCGCGCTCAAGTGGATCCCCGCGAAGAAATACGCCGGCGTACCGTCGGCCCAGATCTCGACGAAGAAGAGTTAGTTCCCAGTGCCGTCTTGCTGGGCCTTCTGCTCGCGGTTGTAGGCGCCCCAGAATTTGACGACATCGTAGTACCGCCTCATACCCGCATCCGCCAGTTGCTGGTTCATGAGGGGAGGTAAGAGTCGGCCGATGCGCTGCCGCAGCCGGCCGGCGCGCTCCCCGAGTTCGTCGCCCGGGTACCCGGTCGAACTGAGCGCGAGGATGAGCACTTCCAGCTCATCGTCCGTGAGCGTCAGAGGCGGAACCACGTCGCCACTGCTCATCATGTAACTTCCAGCGGCACCCGGCTTGGATTCGATTGAGAAGCCGAGGTCACGCAAATGCGCGATGTACCTGCGCAAAGTTCGCCTATCGACGCTCACCTTTTCCGCCAACTCCCTTCCCTCCCACGCACGCCCCGTTTGCAGCAGCCGAAGGAGCTCAGCACCTTTCAGGAAGGTGGGAATCTTTTCTCGCCGCTGGAATTGCTCGGTTTCTTCAGCGAGCGCGTCTAATGGATGAGGCCCACCTAGCGATGAAAATGGGTCCAGCATCATTCCCCCTAATTGCTCCTTGGTTCAGTTCTGATTCTCCAATTGATTCTCAGACCAATTCTCAGACCGATTCTCAGCCTGTTTCCCGGATTGATCCCCCAGACCGGCTCGTAGAGCGGTCCACAGATTGGCCCCAGCCCGAGCCTTAAACACAAATGTAGGCGAGCCGCTTCCTCTCCAAAGCGCATCAGTGTTTACTTCAGTGCGCAAGAAACGCCGCTTGTTGCCCAAGTGGCAAGCTCGCGGGTGTGGCCACTTCTGTCACATGCGTTGAGGATTCGGAAGGTGTGCTGGCGGCTATTGCGGGCAGTGATGTCCTCGATGGCGGTGAAAACCCTGTGGCCAGTGTCTTTGGACGTCGGAGAAGCGGTCAGTTGTTGCGGTGCTCTTTCGGGCGAGATTTTGGAGGAGCACCGAAATGCGGGCTGGAATTAGAGGCTGAGTGTGACGTAGGAAGCGGGCCAGCGGGGGAGTCGTGAGTGCTGCAAGGAGTGACCTCGACAGGAAGCGGAGTTTCTGCTGGCCATTGCTTCATTACCCTCATCGAGGTCACACGTGACCGCAAACCCAAACATCCTTATATCCGCGCGTTCTCTTCACAGACTTCATGCGGCACAAGATTCGACCGACTGTTTCTGGGCGGAATTCGGGCACGCCGGTGGTGCGGCGGCGCGGTGGTGTGGTGCGGTGGTGGAGCGGTGACGTGGTGGTGCGGCTGAGTGGTGGAGGTGGAGAAAAACTCGGCGGATTTTCGGGTTGAGTGGAACAGACTCAACTTCGGCGGTGTTGTGCCTATTGACGAACTAAGTTCGGACCATAGAAGCTTCGCTCAACATAAGTCGCGAAGAAACAGAGAAGTACAGATACAAACAAACAAAGAAGCGTAGAAGCGCCAACAAATCGAGAATTAGGAAAGGAGCGAGATTAGATGAGCTCGTTCAACCCCACCACCAAAACCCAGGAAGCGCTGCAGCAGGCGCTGCAGCGGGCCTCCGCCAACGGGAACCCCGATATTAGGCCAGCGCACCTGCTTCAGGCGATCCTCGAGCAGGAGGAAGGCATCGCCGCCCCGGTGCTCAAGGCCACCGGTGTCGACCCAACGACGGTGCAGAAGGAAGCCGCCGAGATTGTCGATGGCTACCCCAAGGCCCAGGGGCAAAACATGGCTAACCCGAACTTCAACCGGGACGGCCTCAACGCACTGAACACAGCCCAGGAACTCGCGGGCGAACTCGGTGACGAATACGTCTCCACCGAGGTGCTGCTTGCCGCCATTGCACGAGGCGACGACGAAGCCGCTGAACTGCTGAAGAAGCGTGGCGCCACCTATGACACGATCAAAGCTGCCTTTCCGTCAGTCCGCGGGAACCAGAAGGTGACCACGCAGGACCCGGAGGGCCAGTTCCAGGCTCTGGAAAAATACTCCACCGACCTGACTGCACGTGCACGCGAAGGAAAGATTGACCCGGTCATCGGCCGTGACAGTGAGATCCGCCGCGTCGTGCAGGTGCTGTCCCGCCGCACGAAGAACAATCCGGTGCTCATCGGTGAGCCCGGCGTGGGTAAGACCGCGATCGTCGAGGGGCTTGCCCGCCGCATCGTCGCCGGCGATGTTCCCGAGTCGCTGAAGGGCAAGACCCTGATCAGTCTCGACTTGGGTTCGATGGTCGCCGGCGCGAAGTACCGGGGTGAGTTCGAGGAGCGCCTCAAGGCGGTGCTGGATGAGATCAAGTCGTCGGATGGTGAGATCATCACCTTCATCGACGAGCTCCACACAATTGTCGGTGCCGGCGGCACCGGAGATGGCTCGATGGACGCCGGCAACATGATTAAACCGATGCTGGCTCGTGGTGAACTTCGTCTTGTCGGTGCGACGACTCTCGATGAGTACCGCAAGTACATCGAGAAGGACGCGGCCTTGGAACGACGCTTCCAGCAGGTCTACGTCGGCGAGCCGACGGTGGAGGACACGATCGGTATTCTCCGCGGACTCAAGGAGCGCTATGAGGTGCACCACGGTGTGCGTATCCAGGACTCGGCTCTCGTTGCCGCAGCCTCGCTGTCGGACCGCTACATCACGAACCGTTTCCTGCCGGACAAGGCGATCGACCTGGTCGATGAAGCTGGCTCCCGTCTCCGCATGGAGATCGACTCCTCGCCGCAGGAGATCGACGAGCTGGAGCGCGTCGTGCGCCGCCTCGAGATCGAGGAGATCGCACTGTCGAAGGAATCGGACGCCGCCAGCCAGGAGCGCCTGAGCGCTCTGCGCAGTGAGCTCGCCGACCAGCGCGAGAAGCTCGGCGAGATGAAGGCGCGCTGGGAGAACGAGAAGAGCGAGATCGACAAGGTGCAGCAGGCGAAGGAGGAGCTCGAGCGTCTGCGCAACGAGTCTGAGATCGCCGAGCGCGATGGCGACTACGCCAAGGTCTCTGAGCTCCGTTACGGCCGCATTCCTGAATTGGAGGAAGAGGTCGCGGAGGCGGAGAGGGAGGCGTCGATAAGCAATAAAACGATGCTGACGGAAGAAGTCACGCCGGACGTGATAGCCGACGTTGTTTCCAGCTGGACGGGCATTCCCGCAGGCAAGATGATGGAAGGCGAGACCGAGAAGCTCCTGAACATGGAGTCTGTGCTCGGTGAGCGCGTCGTGGGGCAAAGCGAGGCTGTTGTCGCGGTGTCCGATGCTGTGCGGCGTTCGCGCGCCGGGATCGCTGACCCGAACCGGCCGATCGGTTCCTTCCTGTTCCTCGGCCCGACGGGCGTGGGCAAGACTGAGCTGGCGAAGTCGCTCGCGGAGTTCCTCTTCGATGATGAGTCCGCGATGATCCGCATCGACATGTCCGAGTACGGCGAGAAGCACTCCGTCGCGCGTCTCGTCGGTGCGCCTCCGGGATACGTCGGCTACGACGCCGGCGGTCAGCTCACCGAAGCCGTCCGTCGCCGCCCGTACAGCCTCGTGCTTTTCGACGAAGTGGAGAAGGCCCACCCGGACGTCTTCGACGTGCTCCTGCAGGTCCTCGACGAAGGTAGGCTCACCGACGGCCAAGGTCGCACTGTCGACTTCCGCAACACCGTCATCATCCTGACCTCTAACCTGGGCGCCGGAGGCACCCACGACGAGATCATGGAAGCGGTGAAGCGGGCGTTCAAGCCGGAATTCATCAACCGCCTCGACGACGTGGTCGTCTTCGACCCGCTGACTCAGGATCAGCTCGTCGGTATCGTGGACATCCAGCTGCGTTCCCTTGCCGAGCGGTTGGCGGAGCGCCGCCTGACCCTGGACGTCACCGATGCCGCCAAGCGCTGGCTCGCTGATCGTGGCTACGACCCGGCCTACGGTGCCCGTCCGCTGCGCCGGCTGATCCAGAAGGAGATTGGCGACAAGTTGGCCAAGGAGGTGCTCGCGGGCGTGATCCGCGACGGGGACACCGTGCGCGTCGACGCGGCACCGGTTGCGGAAGATACCGGCGGCGAGACTGTGTCCGGCGACGGGCTGACTGTCACAAAGGGTGATGCTGAGGTGGATTCCGAGTAGCAGCGCGGTGGGGGGCGGGTTTTCCCGTCCGACGGCCGCTTTGGCCGCGGAAGCCCGCCCTGCGGCTCCGGTGCCCCAACCTGTCTCTATTCGCAAAAGGTAACAATCGAACGGTAACAAT
The DNA here is from genome assembly GCA_025144245.1 of Corynebacterium sp. p3-SID1145. Lineage (GTDB taxonomy): Bacteria > Actinomycetota > Actinomycetes > Mycobacteriales > Mycobacteriaceae > Corynebacterium. The sequence goes on from JALXXC010000004.1 coordinate 48,365, forward strand.
GATCTGGAAATGCGCGGTATGTATAAATAACTGCACTTAGCGGAGGGTTGTTACCGTTCGATTGTTACCCTTTGCATTCTCTGGATGCCCTGGGGGTTTGTGGGCAGTTCGATTGGGTGCGGGTAGTGCATCTGGATGACCGCCCCGTGGCGTGGATTACCGTCCGCGGCGCCGCTGCTCCCGGGAGATCGCCGCGGCCACTGTGGTGATGCAGTAATCGGGTTTGGTCAGAAGCTGGTGGGGAGTGAGACGGACAACGGGGTACCCGAAGTTCTTGAGGAGGTTCTCGCGCTCGCGTTCCTTCAACAGGGTCTCTTCAACTCCGCCGAAGGTCACTCCGTCGTATTTCTGGGCGCCGTCGATTTCGACAACGACCTCACCGCGCGGACCGGCGAGAAGGTCGACTTCAATGTGGCGGTGGGCGTCGATGGGCATCCGCACATGCATCCGTACCTCGATCCCGGCTTCCATGAACAATCCTTGCGCGTAGGCTTCGAAAGGGGAAAGGGAGCGGGCGCTTGAGGCTTCTATGGCGGCGCGGACATTCCTGATTCCGCGGATTGGACCAAGTTTGCTGGCCTGCCACACCATTTCTCGGTGGGACATGTTGCGGTATTTGAGCCACGACATTGCTACCAACCCTTCGATAAAGCCGTGAGTGGCGGCGATATCGGCGGCGGTGCGGAAGGGGGAGAGGGTTCGGGTGCCGTCGATAAGCTGAATGTGTTCTTCGGGCACGGTGAGTTTGCGGCACGACTCGCCTTTCGGGAGGTTAGCTGCTGTTTTGTAGCCGGAGCGGCCGAATGTGGTTTCGACGAGTTCCGGTGTGCGGGACACGACCCACATGCCGTGGACACGGGCGGAAGATCGTCCGATTAGGATCGCTCGGGTCTTGCCCCGGCCGACGGCTACTGCGCGAATCCACAACTGTTCGTAGCGTTTCAGGCTGTTGAAGAATGCGCTTGGGATTGCTTGGGTAGGGGCGAGCTGCGTGAGTTTGCCGGTTTCCAGTTCATGCCATGCTGGGTGGTTGGCCCCGGCTGTGCGGAGATTGATGAGTTTGTTGAGCACTTCGTCCCTGTCCATGGTTTTACTGTGGAGTGTTTTTCGGCTCCGTGCAGTGCAATGGTGTCTACTTTGAGCGACATTGGGGGAGGGTGTCCGATTGTTTGTGTGCGGGGGCGCTCCGAAGTGGCGGAGCGGTGGCGGACGAGCTTGGCATCGAGTGACGGCCAAGCCAGCTAAGGCAAACGGTAACAATTAAACGGTAACAATGGATTTTAATGTGCTTGACATTACACATAAGTCCCAGTTTCGGAGCGCTGTTACCGTTCAATTGTTACCGTTTGCGCGTTGAGTCGATTTCGCGTGGAGTCGATTTCGCGGGCAAGAGCCAAGCGCGGGCTAGGTCCGGATTTGGTACGGGCACCGCTGGAGGCAGAATAACCCGGCGTTACAATCACCGGCATGGAGCCACTGACCACGAAAATTGTCACCCGGACCCCGCTGCCCGGTGTGGAGAACGAGGAGCTGGCGGCCCACGACCTGGGCGGCGGCCATTTCGTGGTGGCGAGCGTGCCGTTTTTGGACCCGTCGTTGGCGGTGGGGGACATTGTCGAGTGCGTGAAGGTGGGTGGCCAGTTTCACGTCAACCGCAAGGTGGTCAGTGGCGGGGCGGAGACGGTGCGGATCTTGATCCAGTCGCCGGAGCCGACGGACATCGCGGAGACGTTGCTCGCGTTCGGATGCCGGGTGGAGGTGGGTCCGGGAGGGATGCTGGGTGTGTCGATAGGCGCGGATGCCCCGGGGGAAGGGATCCGTGAGTGGCTTGAGGGCCTTCAGGCACAGGGCATCATTCAGTTGGCCTAGCTACACTTGGCGCCATGAGCGTATTCGTGTCCCCCGAAGACCTGCGTGAACAGATCCGTACCGGCAAAAAGCTCACTGTTTTAGCCTCGCTGTGGGATGCCCGTGAGGGCAATGCATGGTCGAAATTCCAGTCCGAGCACATTCCCACCGCCCAGTACTGCAACCCGGCCGAGCACCTCGTGGGCACGCCCGGTTCCCGTGTGGGGCGCAATCCGCTGCCGTCGGCGGAGCGCATCCAGGAGTCGTTCCGTGCCTGGGGCATTGAGGCGAACCGCCCGGTGGTCATTTACGACACAGGCACGGGCGAGTTCGCGTCGCGCACGTGGTGGACTCTGCGTTGGGCGGGTGTAAAGGACGTGCACATCCTCGACGGCGGCTTCCCCGCGTGGGAGTCGAGCGGTTTTGACACGGTCGCGGGCCCAGGCCCGGTCTCGGTCCACACAGAACTGGAGGTCACGCCGGACCAGCTGCCCACCGCAAGTATCGAGGACGTGAAGGCTTTCAAGGGCATGCTTATCGACGCCCGAGACACCTCCCGCTACGTGGGCCAACGCGAGAACCTCGACCTGAAGTCGGGACACATTCCCGGTGCCCGCACCGTGCCGGTGGACACCCTGTTCAACGAGGACCGCACCGTCAAGCCTGCGGAGGAAATCCTGGAGGTGATGGCCAAGTTCGGCATCACGCACCAGACTGATCCGACAGAGGCGATCGTCTATTCGGGTTCAGGCAACCACTCGTCGAAACTGCTGGCCGCGTTCTCCCACGCCGGTCTGCCGGTGCTGACCCACTACATCGGCGGGTGGTCGCAGTGGTCTGCCAACCCGAGCAACCCGGTGGAGCGCGATATCTAAACCGGCTGCCCCGAGTATGCGCTGCATAATTCCTGGCGTTATGCCGCAGGCCCGGTGAGATCCCCTACGGCATCGCGCCACGCCTGACCAGTTCAGGGGGCGTTGGGGGATACAGTTCTGTACTGATGGGATACATACTTCTGGGACTGTCTGCACTCGCCCTCGCCGGGGCGGGTCTTTTGTGGCGCGCGGATGCGCAAGCCAAGAGCGGCGGCGCTGAGCCCGCACCAGAGCAGGAGGTGGCACCTGAGCAGGAACCGCAGCGCACGCCAGAGCCGGAGCAGACGGAGCCGGAAACCGAGCAGGAAGCCGAGTCCGCACCGGGAGTGGACGCCGCACCGGGAGCCGAGTCCGCACCGGGAGTGGACGCCGCACCGGGAGCTGAGGCCGCACCGGGAGCCGAGAAGACGCACTCGCGCTGGAGCGCGCTGACGGGGGCGATCAGCGGGGCCCTGCCCAGCACGCTGCCGGGGGCCAAGCAGCGCGAACGCAAGGGGCGCCGCGAGTGGGCGGAGGCCAACGGTTTCGAGTACGCGAAGGTCGACCAGTACCTCCAGGACGAGTGGAACCGCGGCGCGGCGTCGGCGGGCGAGCCAGTGCGCGATGTGTTGACTGGCACGCAGTTCGGGCACGAGACGCGTATCGCGGAGATCGGTGAGACGACAGTCGTGGCGATGGGGACGGGGATGGACAGTGGGGTGGTGGTGGATATGCGTCGTCAAGCGGATGGCGGTGCGGCCGCCACCGAGGACCTTGTCGCGGTCGCTGAACTCGAGGGCTTCCGTGTGTTCGCGAATGAGGCGGGGCCGGCCGAGCGGATGCTGGACATCCGTGTGACCACGGCGCTTGAGCTTCTTCCGCAGCAGGTCAGCGCCGTGTGGTTCGAATCTGAATGGGTGCTCGCGCAGCTCGGGGGAACACCTTTGCCGCAGGATTGGGAACCGGTTTTCGCGCCGCTCGCCCTGCTTGCTGACGCCGCCCGCACCCTCCCCCCGCGCACCTGGCCCCACCTCCACTTCGAAAACAAGACCCGCCCGATGGGTGACCCCGTCGAACTCGAGGCAACCGCGAAAGACAGCAGCAACGACCCCGCGCGACCTGTCATCGCGCGCCCGGAGGAACCGCTCGAACTGCCCACCCGCACCACCGGCGGCGTCCGCGGCACCATGGAGTACCGCACAGTCGGCACGGATGAGGTCGACGCCATCGCGACGGGCGAGCGGCCTGAGCAGCTTAACGACGGCACCCGCATCACCCGCCGCCCCCAACCCCCGTCGATCTTCGGCGACAGCGACAGCGACGGCGCCGGTGACTAGTTCTCGGACTACCCTGGGTGACCATGAGTGAGAACACGAATGAGACGGGCGTGATCGGCGCGGGCGCGAAGGAGCGTCTCGCTGAACTGGTCCGCGAACTGGCGGTCGTGCACGGAAAGGTGACGTTGTCGTCGGGCAAGGAGGCCGATTACTACGTCGACCTGCGCCGGGCCACCCTGCACCACGAGGCCAGCCCACTGATTGGTGCGCTGCTGCGCGAGCTGACCAGCGACCTCGACTTCGATGCTGTCGGTGGTCTGACCTTGGGTGCGGACCCGGTCGCCACCTCCGTCATGCACGCATCCGGCCGGCCGATCGACGCTTTCGTCGTCCGCAAGGAGGCGAAGAAGCACGGAATGCAGCGCCGGATCGAAGGCCCGGACATCCAGGGCAAGCGCGTCCTCGTGGTTGAGGACACCACCACGACCGGCAACTCCCCGCTCACAGCGGTGAAGGCCTGCCAGGAAGCTGGCGCCGAGGTCGTCGCGGTGGCTACCGTCGTCGACCGTGCGACCGGCGCCGCCGACGTGCTCGAGGATGCCGGCCTGGAATACCGCTTCCTGCTGGGCTTGAGCGACCTTGGCCTCGCCTAGCGCGGAGCCCGGCCAGGCCAGCGAGTCCGAGAAGGGGCCGACCGAGTGGCAGGAAGGCCGCCACGGCGTCGGCCCCTGGGAAGGCGACTGGCCCGATGACCCGCGCTACGACCCCGAGTTCCTGCGCAACGGCGACCGCCGCAACGTCGTCGACCAGTACCGCTACTGGTCCCTCGAGGCGATCAAGGCCGACCTGGACGGGAAACGGCACCCGTTCCATGTCGCGATCGAGAATTTTGAGAACGACATGAATATCGGCACGGTCGTCCGCACCGCGAACGCGTTCTTGGCTGAGGCCGTGCACATCGTGGGGCGGAAGCGGTGGAACCGCCGCGGCGCAATGGTGACCGACCGCTACCAGCACATCGTCCACCACGACACCGTGGCTGACCTGGCGGACTGGGCGCAAAACAACGACCTGGCAATCGTCGCCATCGACAACACCCCGGGCAGCGTTCCCCTTGAGACGGCGGAGCTCCCCGAGCGCTGTCTTCTGCTGTTCGGCCAGGAAGGACCCGGCGTGACCGAACAGGCGCAGGACGCGGCGGTGATGACGTGCTCTATCGCCCAGTTCGGCTCGACCCGCTCGATCAACGCGGGTGTGGCTGCCGGCATCGCGATGCACTCGTGGATCCGCCAGCACGCGGACCTCGACGGCGCCTGGTAGAAGGGGCGGAGAAACGGTAACGGGGGAGCGGGGGAAGCCGATAAGCTAGGAGCGATGAAAGGAGGGCCTGTGCCGGAAACTTGGGCGCACCGAGCCGACCTCGCCGAGATGGCGATCACGGAGCGGCATGCTTCGAAGTTGTGGGGCTTGCCCCGCACGAACTTGGCAGTGGTCAGCTGGCCGCCGACAACGAAAGAGAAGGTGTTCTTCCACTGGCATTACTGGTGGCAGGCGCACTACCTCGATTGCTTGGTGGACGCGGAGACGCGCCGGTCGACGAAAGCCCGGCGCTCGGCGATCGTGCGCACCATCCGCGGTATCAGCTTGCGCAACCTGGGCAAACTGATCAAGAACCGGTATTACGACGACAAGGCGTGGCTCGCGTTGGCGTTGGACCGCGTGGCCCATTCGGACAAGGTCGCCCGCCCGAAGCAGCTCGATGATCTGGAGTTCAACATTCTCGCTGGCCTGGATTCAGTGACGGGTGTGTTGCCGTGGCGCACGGATGAGAACTTCTTCAACGTGCCGGCCAACGGCCCCGCCGCGATCATGCTCGCGCGCACGGGCCGCCTGGACAAGGCGCGCGAGATCGTCGACTGGATTTTCGGGAACCTCATGACGGACGATGGTCTCGTCCAGGATGGCATTCGCCTGCTTGTCGACGGCCCCCGCGCCACCCCCACCATCTACACCTATAACCAGGGCACCGTGCTCGGAGCAGCCCTGGAGATCGCCCTGGCACTGGAGGATAAGCCGGAAGAGCAGGTCTTCTACATCACCCACATCCGTTCCCTGGTGCAGGCGATCGCGATGCATGTGGCGACACCGGGCGGTGTCATCGATAACCCGGTCGACGGGGACGGCGACGGCGGATTGTTCAAGGGCATTCTTGTGCGCTACCTCGCGGAAGTCGCGGTACGTCTCCCCGAAGACAGCCCTGCCAGCGTGAGCGCCAAGAAAGCCGCAGAGCGCCTGGTCATGGCTAGTGCGGAGTCGATGTGGAATCACCGTCTCGAGGTCGACGGCTTGCCGATCTTCCCCGCCCGCTGGACCCGGGACGCGAAGCTGCCGCACAACTACTCGCTGGGGCCGAGCTCTATCAGCGATGCCTTGGGCACCGCGCGCATTTCCGAGCGCGATCTGTCGGTGCAGTTGTCCGGCTGGATGCTGCTCGAGGCGGCGGCCAAGGTGTCGAAGGCGCGTAAGGAGCGCGAAGAGCGCTAGGAGTGTGGCTTGGAGCTCGCAGAAAGTTCGTGCGGGAATATCCGAGCACGGGCATACTGGGAGACGTAGAGCCCGCACGCTGGCAGTGCGGGCGACACGAGTGACCACCGACTGAAAGGGACCCACACTCCATGCCTATTGCAACTCCTGAGGTTTACAACGAAATGCTCGATCGCGCGAAGCAGGGTGGCTTCGCGTTCCCGGCCATCAACTGCACCTCCTCGGAGACCATCAACGCGGCTCTCCGCGGTTTTGCTGAGGCTGGCTCGGACGGCATCATCCAGTTCTCCACGGGCGGCGCGGAGTTCGGTTCCGGCCTGTCCGTGAAGAACAAGGTCGCCGGTGCGGAGGCGTTGGCGGCTTTCGCCCACAAGGTCGCTGAGAAGTACGACATCAACGTTGCGCTGCACACCGACCACTGCCAGAAGGAAGTTCTGGACGATTACGTGCGTCCGCTCATCGCCATCTCCCAGGAGCGCGTCGACCGCGGCGAGCTCCCGCTGTTCCAGTCCCACATGTGGGACGGCTCCGCCATCCCGATTGACGAGAACCTCGAGATCGCGCAGGAACTGCTGGAGAAGGCCCACAAGGCCAACATCATCCTCGAGGTCGAGATCGGTGTTGTCGGCGGCGAGGAGGACGGTGTGCAGGCGAAGGCCGGCTCCAACCTCTACACGACCCGCGAGGACTTCGAGAAGACTATCGATGCCATCGGTACCGGTGAAAAGGGTCGCTACCTGCTGGCCGCAACGTTCGGCAACGTGCACGGCGTGTACAAGCCGGGCAACGTGAAGCTGAAGCCGGAGGTGCTGGAGATGGGTCAGGAGGCGGCCGTCGAGAAGCTCGGCCTCGAGGCTGGCTCCAAGCCGTTCGATTTTGTCTTCCACGGTGGCTCCGGCTCCGAGCCGGAGAAGATCGCGCAGGCCCTGTCTTATGGTGTGGTGAAGATGAACGTCGACACCGACACCCAGTACGCGTTCACCCGTCCGGTCGCCGAGCACATGTTCCAGAACTACGACGGTGTGCTCAAGGTCGATGGCGAAGTGGGCAACAAGAAAGTCTACGACCCGCGCTCCTACATGAAGAAGGCTGAGCAGTCCATGGCCGACCGCGTCGTCCAGGCATGCGAAAACCTCAACTCTGTGGGCAAATCCGTGTCCAAGTAAAACGCGTCTACAGTGAAGGTCAGGTCCCAGTCGGGGCCTGACCTTTTTGCTGTCTACCTTTGATGTGATGCCATGGAGAAAATGACCCGCGAGCGTATGACCACCCGTGAGCGGATGGCCGCCGTCGAGAACTCTGTCGAGGCCCGGCTCAGACGCGTGCGGCAGCGGCTTTTGCCGTCCGTGCAAATGGGCATCGCGGCGGGCTTGGCGTATTTCATCGCCCACCAGTGGGTCGGCCACCCGCAACCGTTCTTCGCGCCGATCACCGTCGTGATCATCGTGGGCATGTCCGGTGGCGACCGTATCGCCCGCGCGTTGGACATGTCGCTCGGTTGCATTCTCGGTGTGCTCATCGGCGACCTCGCGTTCGCGCCGCTCGGCGCCGGCGGCTGGCAGATCGCCCTCGCCGTGGGCGGCTCCCTGCTGTTCGCGTCGTTCTTCTCCAAATCAGTGCTGGTGGCTAACCAGGTGGCCATCGGCTCGATCCTGATCTCCACGATCATGCCGCCGACAGCCGCCGTCACCGGTGTGGACCGCGCCATCGACGCTTTCATCGGTTCGGCGCTCGGTCTCGCCGTTGTCGCGCTGCTGCCTTCGGCGCCGCTGGCCACCGCGCGCCAAGAGATCGCCAAGGTGCTCAAGATTTTGAGCTCGGTGCTTGACGACGTCTCCCACGGCATCTCCCGTCAACAGCCCGCCGAGATGGCTGTGGCGCTCGAAGCTATCCGCGGCACCCAGTCCGACATCGACGCCATCACCTCGGCCACCAAGTCCGGCCGTGAATCTGCCCGGCTGTCTCCGTTCCTGTGGGGCTCCCGCCGGTACGTGATGTCCCTGTCGCGAATGGTGCCGCCCACAGACAATGCCATCCGCAGCACCCGCGTCCTCGCACGCCGCGCACTCGTGCTCGTTGAGGACCAGGACACCGTCTCACCGAAGCAACTGTGGATCCTGGACCAGCTGTCCTCGATCGCCCTGGATATGTCTGCCATCTTCGAGGTCAACGCCAAGATCAGTCAGGCTCAGGGCATGCCGGCCCTGACCAACCGTCTCCGCGCGGTCGCCGCCGAGACCGGCCTGGATGTCCTCGACCTGAACGCCCAGCCCCCGTTCGGCCCCTACTCGCCGTTCGAGGGACCCGCCAAGGATGCCAATAATGCCCGTGCCGCCGAGGCTATGGAGGCCGCGGGCGCTGTGGGCGCTAAGGACGCGCAGGGCGGGCACGACAATTCGTCGACGTCTATGCCCGCGTTGTCTGCCTCTGCGATTCTCGCCCAGTCCCGCTCCCTCATCGTGGACCTGTTGCAGGTGTGCGGGTGGTCGCGCGAATCCGCGGTGGCGGTGCTCAAGCCGACCTCGGCGCACCCGGCTTATCCGCCGGAGCTGCGTGGTGGATCGCACGGCTTAGTGGTGTCAGAGGCGGACTCCACCTCTGACTCCGACACTGACTCCGACCCTAAGTCCGGCACTGACTCCAAGTCAGACTAAGGCGCCCTTCCTTACCCAATTAAGCCCGTCTGATTTTAGGGTAGAACTATTGTGCTGCTGGATGTTTGTCGTAGCCTGAAACCGAGAAGCAAAAATTGGGCCAAACCCAATAGTCTGTTTTCGCCGCACATCATGCGTTACCGTTGGGCAAGTCGACATCGCTGTTCGGCAGGAGCTCGACTTGCCGCCGCCCAAATCCGCAAAAGGTAACAATCGAACGGTAATAGTACGTGTTTTCCTGACCTTATGTTTGATAAAGCCCACCTAATGGAGGCTTGCTACCGTTCGATTGTTACCCTTTGTGTTTTTACGGGTGCGCCCCGACGGTGTCCCCACGCAAGCGAAAACCCCAGCCCCGGATTGAACCGGGCGCTGGGGTTCGTGGCTAAAGCTAAGTGGCTGCTAGCTAAAGGCTAGCTGCGGTGCAGCTACTTTACTGGTTGCGGCGGGTCTCGTCGACGACGTCGCCGTCGGTCTCGATGCGCTCCTTGGCGACATCCTCGGTGACCTGCTCGGTATCGCGGACGACGTCCTTGTCCAGGGAGACCTTCTCCACCGGGACGGACTCCTTGGAGACGTTGACGCGATCCTCGTGCAGGGTGACGGAAGCTTCCTGCTCGCCGATGTTGCCGTCGTAGTTAGCGCGGTCAGCATCGGTGATCGGCTCGCGGGAGACGCGGACCTCTTCGCGCTCAACCGGGACCTCGACGCTCTCGGTCTCGTGGACGACGTACTTGCGCAGACGGACCTGGCCGGACTCGACGCGCTCCTTGCCGACGTTCAGCTGCTCCTCGGAGCGAATGATCTCACCGTTGTCGTCGCGGCGGTCAGCTGCGGCTGCGGCGGCGTCGCGGTCAGCGTCGGTGCGCTGGCCAGCTGCGGCACCGGCACCAGCGCCTGCACCAGCGGCACCTGCAGCAGCGCCGGTCTCGTACTTGGTGCGCTCCTCGACGCCCTCAAGACCGTAGTGGCGGTAGAAAGCCTCCTGGTCAGCGTTGGTCAGGTGGCCGTTCTCGTCGAGATCCGGTGCGTCCTCGATGCGGTCCTTAGCGAATGCGAGGTGCAGGTCGCCGTTCTCAAGGGTGTGGCCGCGCAGCGGGACGATGGAGTCGCCGCCACCGAACAGGCCGTGGGAGACGGAAACGAAGTCCGGCTGGCCGGTGGTGTCGTTGACGTACACGTCCTGGACGCCACCGACCTTGTCACCGTTCACGTCGTAAGCGGTTGCGTTTGCAAGATCTTCGATGCGGTTGAAATCAGACATTATGTTCTGAATCTCCTTGTAAGTTTTGTTGGAATCGAACGGGATCCAACGTAACGACGCACCGGGTCACTTTCAGCGGAGCAGCCCAAAACACGGCCTATCAACCAAAAGTTTGAGGGCAGCGAATGCGAATTTGGTTATAGTGTTGCGCCCTCCGGACTATCCTGCGGAAACGGTGGTCGCCAAGGTACGGATGGGGCTAAGGGGACAGGATTGGGTCTCGGCGAGATAACGGAATCGATACGGCGTATATCAAATACCCGAAATGTGAGATAAATCACGTAACGACGATTTACGGAACCCGCCTCCATTCCCTGTCGCTTTCGGGCCGCTCGAACACCGCCGGCGCTGCCCGCGAAACCCTAGGATGGCGCGCGACGCGCATCAGCGCGGACCCGCGAAATCCAGTTCTATGACGACCGCACCGACTGGATGTCGCGCAGGTGCCGGTAGAAGGTGACGCGCTCTACCGGCCGCTTCGCCGGCACGCCGTCCACAGTGACCAGGATGGATCGGCCGCCGGATTGGAGGGCGCGGCCGGACGGGGTGGAGGTGCCGTCGACGACAGTGCCTGACCGGAAGCGCTTCTTGCGGATCGCTGCCGCGGCGAGCCCTGGCGCATCCGTGGTGGGCACGAGGCGCGCGCCGAGTACGCGGCCGCGTCCATCGCTGCGGACCAGGATCTCGTTGTCCACGACGATCTCTCCTATATAAGGCGCGCCGTCCGCGTGCGTGAGTGTTGCGGACCCGGCGACGACGAGCCCAGCGTCGTTACGGATGCAGGGGACGGGGAGCACGGAGCCTTCGAGCGCGAAACGCTCAGCGTCATCGGGAATGTCCCACAGCACGGCGGCGGGGGAGGCGGGGTCGACGGGTACATACGCGATTTCCGCCCACAGGTAATCCCCGCGCATCATGCGAGTGAGCACGGCAGACAACGCGGCGTCCGTGCCGGAGACAATGACGCGGAGCCGCTCATCCGGCTGTTGCGGCGCGAGCGCAGGCTCGCCCAGGTGCGAAACATTCGGGGAGGCTGCGATTTCCTGCAGCGACGGCGTCGGGTCGACGGGGAGCACTTCGCGCGCAATCTTGTCGAGAAACTTCAGGTCGCGGCGCGAGGGAACGGGCGGGAGGGGGTGGTGCTCGGCGCCGTCGATAAGCGTGTCCGTGCCGCACGCGCAGTGAATAAGCCGCATACCGCTCACGCTACAAGTAGCGCGCCGCGCTTTGTATATTGAGGCCCATGTCCGATCCGATCATCTCGCCCATCCGCGTCGCCGCCGTCGTTTTCCACGATGACCGCGGGCGCGTACTCACCGTGCGCAAGCGCGGCACAGGCCGCTTCATGCTGCCAGGCGGTAAGCCGGAACCAGGGGAGACTCCGCGCGAAACAGCCGTGCGCGAAGTGCGCGAAGAAATAGGCGCGCTTATCGACGCCTCATCCCTCACCCCGCTCGGCACCTTCCTCGCCCCAGCCGCCAACGAGGCTGGCCGTGACGTGGAAGGCACGATCTTCACGTGCGAGGAGCCAATCAGCCCGCAGCCGGCCGCCGAAATCGAGGAGATCGCCTGGGTCGACCCTCGCAACCCCGCTGACGCCGGCATCGACCTGGCCCCTCTCCTGGAGATGAAGGTCTTCCCGGCATTGGGCTAGTGGCTCGTCAATTCGGTCTCGCGAAACCTGCTTCGGGAAAACTGTTTTCGCGAAACCTGAGACGGCACGCTAGTCTCATTGTTCCTGTGAGGAATCCGCGTATACATCCTTGAAATGAATAGCGGACACGGGTGGCCTCGATTGCCATCTCATCTTTGTTGAACTGCCAATACGTCGACTGACATTGAGGACACTGTTTGTATGCATCTCGTCTAGTGCGCACGCTGCGACCACTGTCCTCATTGCGTCTGAACGTTTCTGCAGCTAGCCGCCCACCCAAGAGTGAATGCGGGCAGAGGCGACCTCAAACCGTTTCACGCGTATCCCCACGGGCTCTTCGCCACATATCCTGGCTAAACACCCCGTCAACCACAGAGTTCTCGCTCTCCTTGGAAGAACCTCGCCTCAAAACCACCGTTCCCGGCTCCCGGCGCTCACTTCGAAGTCCTAGGTGCATTGGCGCTACAATGACGCTGGACTTTTGCGGGGATTGGCTCGTCGTTAGCGGCGCGCGATGAACCGCAATGAGCACGCACACGACAGCTGCGACGTGCAGCGCGAATTAGGGAGCGTTTTTATGGCGGCCATCATCATTGTCGGTGCCCAGTGGGGCGACGAGGGTAAAGGCAAGGCCACGGACATACTCGGCGGCAAAGTCGATTATGTGGTGAAGCCGAACGGCGGCAACAACGCCGGCCATACGGTGGTCGTCGGTGGCGAGAAATACGAACTGAAGCTCCTTCCCGCCGGCGTGCTCAGCGAGAATGCCACTCCGGTGCTCGGCAACGGCGTGGTGATCAACCTCGAGGCCCTGTTCGAGGAGATCGACGGCCTGGAGGCGCGCGGCGCCAACGCGTCCCGCCTGCGCATTTCTTCCAACGCGCACCTGGTCACTCCGTACCACCAGACGCTGGACCGCGTGCAAGAGCGCTTCCTGGGCAAGCGGGCGATCGGCACCACGGGCCGCGGCATCGGCCCAACGTACGCGGACAAGGTCGCCCGTGTGGGCATCCGTGTGCAGGACCTTTTCGACGAGTCAATTCTCCGCCAGAAGATCGAGTCCGCCCTTGACGTCAAGAACCAGATGCTGGTGAAGATGTACAACCGCCGCGCCATCGAGGCCGACGAGATCATGGACTATTTCATGGGCTACGCCGACCGCGTGAAGCCGATGGTGATCGACGCCGAGCAGGTCCTCAATAGCGCACTGGACAGCGGCCAGCACGTCCTCATGGAGGGCGGTCAGGCCACGATGCTCGATGTCGACCACGGCACCTACCCCTTCGTCACGTCCTCGAACCCGACTGCAGGAGGAGCCTGCGTCGGTTCCGGTATCGGGCCGACGAAGATCACGGCGTGCTTGGGCATCGTCAAGGCGTACACCACCCGCGTCGGCGCCGGTCCGTTCCCGACGGAGCTCTTCGATAAGTGGGGCGACTACCTGCAGGAGACCGGTGGTGAGGTCGGTGTGAACACTGGACGTAAGCGCCGCTGCGGCTGGTACGATTCCGTGATTGCCCGCTACGCTGCCCGCGTGAACGGCTTCACGGACTATTTCCTGACCAAGCTGGACGTGCTCACCGGCATCGGCGAGATTCCGATCTGCGTCGCCTATGACGTCGACGGCGAGCGTTTTGATGAAATGCCGCTCACCCAGTCCCAGTTCCACCACGCCGAGCCCATCTTCGAGACCATGCCGGCCTGGGACGAAGACATCACCGATTGCACCACGTTCGACGAGCTACCGGAACGCGCGCGAGACTACATTCTCAGGCTCGAGGAATTGTCCGGAGCACCGATTTCCTATATCGGTGTCGGGCCGGGGCGAGACCAGACTATTGTTCGGAAAGACCTGCTGTCCTAAAGCCAGATTGGTCCCTGGACGGGCGGGGTAGCGGCGCTCGGTTTCGGTGTGTTTTTACTACGATGTGCGCTCGCGTCGCCCTTCCATGATCGCCTCCCGGGTGCTCTGGTTGCTGCGGTCCCAATTGGACGCCAGGGATGCGAAGGTGGCGGAGTTCACGTCCGACCACACTCCACCGAGATGCAACATTGTCGCCTGGCTCGGGGGTGTGCCCGTCTGGTTGATGGTCATCTCCACGGCAGTGGCTGCGCTACCTAGCTCAGCGAGCGCTCCGCTGAAATCGTTGTCGAACTGCACACTCGCCCTGAGCTCTTCGGTCTGCGCGATGATCTGAGACGAAACAGATGACAGCTCGCTGATATCCGTCACGTTAGGCAATGTGTTGAAGGTCTCCGAGACCTGCTTGTACGCGTCGGCTACAGCGTTGTAGTTATCGACCACCTCGTGTTGTGTCTTCGCGTCAGCATCAATGGCTTTGACCGCTTCGGCTGTAGCGGTTGTCGGATTGGGGGCCTTCGCACTAAACCGGAGGTGGGTGCGTGATTCGTCAACTTGGACCCGGCGCAGTTCGTCCCCAAACTCCTTCATTAGGCCCTCGAAATGTTCAACGTCGCCGGGGTCGACTTGATCAAATTGGCCGGCGTAGCGGTTTGTGACCTCGGCGAGCGATTTGTACACGGCGGGCGACGAACTGATTAGCTCGGCTGCGTCGCGGGTGACGCGGAATTCGCGGGTTTTCGGCTTGTATGGATTCTCCCAATTTTCTAGCGAGTCGGCGGATTCCTTGGCCTTTGAGGCCGTCAGCCTGAGCGACTCTGAAATAAAATCGCTCGCTGATTCGATGTCACTCGACGAAACATCTTGGAGGATGCCTAACCGCTGCGTAGAAGACACCGCGACGAGATGAGCCTCGAACTCAATGCGCCTCAGATCAACGATCCCCTCGACCACGATGTCTTGGTCGCCTTCATCTTGGAACTCGCTGCCCATGAGTTGTGCGCAGCTGGTTGAACCCTTAATGGCTTCCGCGGTGCTAGTCGAAAACACCGGAGCTCGGTTTTGGAGAGTGGAGAACTCCTCAATGACGTTTCCGACGATATCATTGACAGATGTCAGGGACTGGCTGGCAGCATCGTTAAGCGCGCGGGGAGCCGCGTCCTTCCATCGGGGATCATTGATTAGGCCATTCATCGTCGTTTCCGAGCGGGCTAATTTGTCGATCACGGGGTTGAGAGCTCCCGCGTAATCAGCACTCGTCGCATTGACGGCTGTGATCTTGGGGGCGTGTGTGTTGACATCGGTGAGCTTCTCGCGCGCGGAGATCAAGTCCTTTTGAGTCAGGCTCAACGCGTCGCTGTATTTCGCTGCAATCGAATCCGACTCTGCCCCGATCGAAGCTTCAGCGGCGTCGATGATGTGCGAAGGAGCTCCGATGACGCGGTTCAACTCGCTGCACACGTCGCTGTAGTAGTCAACCGCGGGATATGAAATATTCCTGTCGGCCATTTCTGCTACATCCTCCGTCACGAGGATATGACCCGATTGCGCCGCGTTGAAAGCGGTGTAACCTACCAAACCTATGGCTGTGCCGGCGGCCGCCAAGCCACCAATCAAGCGCCAATCCCGGTTCACATAGACTCCTAGGTGACGTTAGTGGCAACTCCGAGCGTAGATGCCAAGTAGAGAGCTAGACTGGTCACGCCCAAGAGAAGAATGAGGGAAACTATTCCGGCGCCCAGCCAGGGACGGTAGCCCCGCTCCAGCGACCGACGCGTGAAAATCGTGTGCAGTGCTACAGTCAACCCCACAAACGCGACCGCGTATGCCGCCATCATTGTGCCGGTGGGCTGCAGAGACCAACCGCCTTGCGCGACGGGTGTCAATGCGAGTGTTGCGAACAGAGACACGGAGAGAACGGTTGTGCCGAAGTTGAGCGCATGTCGGCTCCACCCGCTTCGTTTATTGGGAAGATTCGACATCTCGTTGACGCGGTCAGCTTGATCTCGGTTTGGGCGTGACCGCTCAAACCAGTGGTTGTCCTCCGTCTCATCTGCAGCCGCGCCTGTCAGCAGCGAGTACCACGTGCGCTTCTTCTTCGTGTTGGTGACCTGTTCCTCGAGCTGTTCGACAGTCCGCTGGTGGTCGTACCAGTCCACGTCCTCGTCGCGGGCTGACATCAGCGACTCCGACAGTTCACCGCCGCTACGAAGATAGTTGTCCTTCATTATCTATCTATTTCGCTTTCTACCGTGCGGACTCGTTGGAAACACCCAGCAGAGCGTCATAGATGGCCTTGTATTCGGTATTGTCATTCTCACTGACGGCGTGTGGTCCGAGAGAGACGATGGTGGCTGCGATCGCCCAGGCATCGCCTTCTTCTGCCTTGGCGCGTATGTCCTTCATTGCGTTTTCATTGAAGGCCTTGGCTGCTTTGTTGTACTCGCTCTGGCGGATGTCGCGCTCGTAATCGTTCGAGGCATTGGCAATCTCCTCGCGGAGAGTGCGGAGTTTTTGGATCTGGGCTAGGCCCTCGGAGGTGTCGCGGCTGGCGGTACTGGCGGGTTCAAATCCGCCGAGCAGCGAAGCTAGCATGTCGGCGAGATCACCGCCGGACTGGGCGAAGAGTCCGCTGGAGAGATCAGAAGAGGCGTCCTTATCGTCAGAGTTCGCACGCCTCCACTCCCGCAGGATGGCGGGTACAGTCTTCTCAGCGCGCTTGAGGCGGGCTGCCGCAACATTCTCCTCGATGATTGAGCGGACTTCTCCCGGTCCCCCGAAATCGGAGAACTTATTTTCAATGCAAGTAATCGTGGCACCGTGTGAAAGACGGTTCGAGACGGCGAGGACGTCGTTATGATTCGCGCCGAGTGTTCGCGTCAGATAGTCGTTTGCGTTTGTTCTAGCAGTGCCGTTCTCGTCCATATTCAACCCGTACCCATCTATAGTGACGTTGAACCTTGTTAAACCGTACAATACGGCAACATTCAAGGCATTTTAAGAGAGCAGTCTTTCGACAGTTGCGTGATCATTGACGCCTCAAAAGCATTATCACACCTGATTCGGCTTAAGGGAAAGGTCATGGAAGAGCCTGTACAGATCCCGGACGAAATCCGAGTAATGGCGGAGGAGATCGTCGCTTCTCTACCTTCCGAACGCGACTATGGGCCTCTCGATAGCTCGCAAGTAGGCCCTGATTTCTTTGAAGAGCTCAAGTACAAGCCGGAGCGGCCACGGGACCGCCGGCACGCGATAGATTCATTGCACGTATGGACCACGTCCCTGGCCTTTTACGCACCTCAGGGCATTTCCGTATTTGAGGAAGTTGAAGAGGAAAGCACCGGTGACGGAGACGAATCCGCCTCCCACGAGGAGTGGGGCGATAAACGTACGGATCTAGTGGTAGGCGGGGGCCAGAAGTTAACGGGCTCGGAATCGCAGCCGGATGTCCTGCACGTGTTGGTGCCTGACTGTTTCACCGGCCAGGAAATGTGGATCTCGCTGAGCGTTTTTGCTGCTCCGCGCACCGAGAAGTTGTGGCAAAGTTCGGGTTGGGAGTACTCCTATCTCCAACTTCTCGCTGACAATGTCGAGATCAATCTTCGTGAAACTCCGTGGGGTATAGGAGTGAGTGCCCGGTACCCCAACCAACAAGTCGAAGTGATCGGAGTGGACGGCCCGCGGTGGGTCTTGCGTGCGACCGTGAGCACGTATGGGGACATCTTGAAGGATTCTGGTTTGAAACTGGCCCAAGACATCGTCGAATCTGCCGTCGTGCACCGTGGGGTTACCGCGGTCGGTCCTGGAGGATGTCTGCCGATTGGGTTGATCGATAGGCGAAACAAACCGCCGCGCGGAGCCAAAGCTTAATTCTGTATTGCGTATAAAATACGTCAAGATGACGTTAGAACTAATGAAGCGTTAAATAGTGCTTAATCTTGTAAACTGCTGTTTACCTGGATGAATTAACGAAAAGATCATTTGCTAAGAGCGTAATGCTGCGGTTTTCTTGAGGTATCCACCGTCATTTAACAGGATCTAACAGGCAGGAAAAGTCATGAAACAATCTGCTCTCGCGACACGGTCGTTGTCGGCTGAACGCGCCCGTCGTTACGCCGTCGCTTCCCTTGGTATTGGCAGCGGGGCTCTGCTTTTTGCTCCGGCTGCGGACGCTTCACCAATCGACCAACTGGCCCCGGAAACGATTGTGTCCGATCTGGAACAGGCGGCTGACGCGCCCGTGCCGTTTTCACCGCTGAAAGCTCTGAACGACTTCACGCAGTCCATCGAGGGTGTGGCGCCGTCCAACCTGCTTCGCACTAACACCGCTGGCGGCGATGACGCAACTGAATCTCCAATCGGTGAGGTCTACACACCGTATGCGGTTCAGACTCCTACCGCTGAGCAGATCACCAACGCACTGCGTGAGTATCCGGTGCAGTCCCTAGAAGCGCGTTTCCTGCGCGCAAAGGACGCGGAGAATGACTGGAACACCCTGGCTCAGTTCTTCTTCGCGTACGAAGAGCCGACCGACGCAACACGCGCGGCCGTTGATTTCGACCTCAACGTGCTCGCAGACCGTATCCAGAGTGGCGCCATCGTTGCCGACGTTCAAGGTTCAATTCAGGACACCCTGGCCTCCCCGGAGTTCGCCGCTTGGCGGGACAACAACGAGTCCATCTTGCGCATCGATCCTGCGCTCCGCGGTTCTGATCGCGCAGCTGCAGGCGTTGCTGCCGTCATCGACACCTTCACGGTGAACCCAGCTCGCGCTGTTGCAGACCTGGTCGAGGCCGCTGGCGGCCCGATCGGTATCCTGCTTAACCCGGTCGGCGCTGTCGTCAAGGTCATGACTGCTGTCCTCGGCCGCGACGTGATGAGCGCGCTCGAGAAGGACATTAAGAAAGTCGGAAAAGAGACTGGCACGGAGGTGTTGAAGGAGTTCGCGAAGGAGTTCGCCAAGAACTTCGCGAAGGAGATCGCGAAGGCCCTACTGATCCCGATCGCCGTTGCACCGCTGCTGATTCCGGTCGCTCTAGTCCTGGCCCCATTCGCTGCATTGGGCGCTGCGCTTCTTGCCCTGCCGTTGTCGATCGTGGCTGAGCTGCTCACCCTGGGTCTTTTCCCGACCCTGCCGTTCATCATTGGCGCTGGCCTGCTCGGCATGACGATCGCACTGGCTCTGCCGGTTCTTGTTGCCGTGCTCGTTCCAGTCATTCTGATCGCAACCGGTTCGATCTTCACCAACGCGCTGTCGGGTGCCGCTAGCTCGCTCCTCGAAGACAGTCCGTCGATTATCGCAGAGGTTCTTTCCGAGCAGCTTCAGATGCTTGTCGACGTCATCGGAACCCGTCTCACCCATGCCGCGTTCACCGGCTGGGAGAGCTCCCTGCTGAAAAGCGCATTTGACAAGCTGGCGGAGATCTTCTATGACTCCACACCGACCGGCATCGCTTTCGGCGATTTGGTAAACCGCTTCAACAACATCCTCTACATGATTGCGTTCATCGACGGACGAAACCTGCTGGCTATGATCGCCCGCGGTGCAATCCTCGGTGCTCTGGCAGGCGCAGCCGTCCTGCCTTTGGCTCTCCCGCTCCCGGTCATCGCCTTGGCTCTGCTGGGTGTGGCTCTGGGTGCGGCAGCGGGTCTCACCGTCGGTGTACTGAGCTCGATTTTCATCACCGTGGCTGCACTTGCAGCTTCCGTATTCAATTTCCTGCTAATCCCGGTCGCCATCTTGGTCGCTATGATCGCTCCGTTGATCGCTATCCCGATCGGCGTCCTTTTCGGTACGATCTACGGTGCAGCTCTGGGTGTCATTATCGGTACGCTACTTGGTGCTGCCGTTGCTCTCGTTCCGGCACTCATCGGTGCTGCTATCGGTGCGATAGCCGCGCTGGCAACCCACGTCCGGTACGAATCCGGCACCCGTGAGGACGGCACCAAGTGGACCAACGCACGTATCCTCAATCGCGGTGGCTTCGCTGACTTCTTGAAGTTCATCGACGACCTGAGCGGACGCACTGATCCAGCCCTCCTGCGCGTTGCGATTCCGAAGGCTGCTGCCCCGCAGATTGTTGAACGTCCGCGCCCGAACCGCGACCGTGCTCTGAAGAACGCTACGGCGCTGCTTGACTCGTAAGGGTTGTCAGTCGGTCTGAGCGGACAAGCTGGCGCTCTAGAAGTCCGAGCGATCTGGACGCCCAAAGTTGGACTGGTTCAGGGCGAAGCGTGAAGGCATAAAGGGTCTGATTCCGATACTGCATCGGGGTCAGGCCCTTGACTTGTTTTCGGGGGCGGCCGTTGCGCACCGCTCGAGGTACTCATTCATGATCCACTCTGGTATCGGTGTCTCGGGGGCTACCTTCGATTGTTACCTTCGCTACGGTCAACGCCCGTGATAGCGGTGCGGTCACGGTGTGGGAGAAAACCGCACGGCCAGGCAGCTCCAAAACAGGAGAGAGACTCGCCTGTGTCCAGTCTTGATTTCGCTCATTCAAACTAATGGGAGCGGCCTGAGAATCGCACTGGGGTTCACGCAGAGACACCGTGTGGATCTGGACGACAATGCTCCACCAAACTGAATCGTGAGAAGAGAACTCAGATGCGGAATTCGCGCTGCGTGTGATTGAGATCCATCGCCACGCACCTGAGGTTCGAGAGTTCAATACCGGCCCATGGATGCAAAGCAAGATCCTCCCAGACGCTGCGTGGCGTCAGGGAGGATCTGAGATTTCGTGAGGTAGTTCGGACTAGTTGAGCTTGAGACTACCGTTCGGGTTGATAGTGCCGGCTTCCGCGGTCGCCTTAGCCAGGTTGAGACGCTGCCAGGAACCGCCGTCGCCCTGCCAGTCAAGTGGGTTGCCTGCCTTGCCGGCGGTGGTGTGCAGCACGCCTGCGCGCTTTCCGTAGTCAGAGCCCGGGTAGGAGTTCGAGATCAGTACTGGTGCGGATCGCGGGACGATCATGGCGGCATTCGGGTCGTAAATGGTGTCGAAGCCGTAGTCCATCCACTCAGTGTACTGCTTGACTGCCTCATCAGTGGAGATGAACGGGGTGTCGGTGGCGACGAGTTCCGGAATGGACTTGCCGGTGCGCCACTCGACCTCGGCACGAAGTTCGGCGGCGGCCTGATCGATGGCGTTACGCATCTTCGGGTCGTTGAGGCGGTCAGCGGCGGCGGCCTGGCCGGACATGCGGCCACCGATCACGTCGAGCGGGTAGTGCACGCCGAGAACGATACGGCTGTTGCCGGCGAGTGCGCCGCGGTAGTGGAGCTGCGGAGCGACCTCGGGAACCATGTAGGCGAGGAGCGAGGTGACCCAGGTCGCCTGGTTGGTGTGGCCGGATGGGAATGCCGGGCTCTCACCGTACAGGTCGTCTTCGTAGAGGTTGTATTCCTTGATCCGGTCAGGGGCGACGACGAACGGGCGATCTTGGTTGAAGAGAATCTTCTCGATGCCGGTCGAGCTGGCGATTCCGCCTGCGCGGGCGAGGTAGCCGTTGCCGAGCAGGTACTGGGTCTTCGGGAGGCGGTTTTCCTCCAGTGCGTCGCGGACGGCCTTACCGAATTCCTGGCCCAGGGCCGGGGACAGGGTTTCTAGGAGGTCGTCGGAAGCGGCGAGTGCGTCGACCTGTGCGTCGGCGATGCGCTCCGGGGAGGCGTAGTTGTTGATCTGAACGACGGTGTCGAGATTCTTCTGCATGATCTCCGGATGGTTCCGGCGAACGGACGGGAAAAGCTGGTTGACCTGGTAGTAAATACCGCCGTAATACGGGGAGACATCGGAGATGTAGCCGGCGAGGTAGTCGGGGCTGAAGGGAGTGGGGACTGGCGCGCCCGGGTGCTGTGCCGGGACGCCACCGGTGCTGGAGCCAGTGGCTGGGCTTTTCAGCTGAGGAGCGGTAAGTGAAGAGCCTTCGGGCAGCTGGAAGTTAAGCGCCTCAAGCGGCTGGGCAACAGCGACGGACGGGGAGATAGTGGCAAGGCTGAGCATTGCTGCTGCAGCTGCGCTAACAACGCGGGAGTTCTTGGTCATGAAAATTAAGTTATTAGCGCCTTTAAATGGTTGCAATAGAAGCTGGGAGAAGACTAGGTGAACATAAGGAGAAGGCGACGTAAATATGGCGCTGAACACCCATTTTGACTTTCTTAAAGGGCGGCGGTTCTTGACGACGAAAAATTTAGATGCGCACTCATATGGTCTGTCTGAAATTGAAGTGAATTCATCTTTAAGAGTTACTTGTTCATGCCACCTCCCGCCCAACAGAGGTGACCGAAAGTGGAACAATGGAGTTATGTCGGACATAAGCCAGAACCAGACCCCATCCACCGAACCGAAAGCTATCCGTAGTACCCGCCGTAACTTTCTCAAAGGCGGTGCGGCCGCCATTGCAGCTTCCGCAGCTGTGACGAGTGTCGCGCCGGCATCCGCGCAGAGTTCGTGGGGCTACTTCAACAAACCAGCTCCGCTCGAGCCGTCTCCGCAGCCGCTGCCGTTTTGTCACGGTGTCGCATCGGGCGACCCTCTGCCGGACTCGGTCATCCTGTGGACTCGCGTCACCCCTGATGAGAACGCCCGTCCGGGATCGGGTACCGGCGAGGCCACCGATGTCCGTTGGGAGGTGAGCCCGAACGAGTCCTTCGATTCGGTCGTCGCTTCCGGTACGGCTCGAACATCCCGCTCTTCGGACCACACGTTGCACATTGACGTGAAGGGGCTCGCACCCGCGTCCGTCTACTACTACCGGTTCATTGTTGAGGGCGGCCCGCACGCCGGCGCCCACTCGCCGGTAGGCCGCACCAAGACCGCACCCGCCAATAATGCGCACGTTGAGTCTTTCAAGATTGCTAGTTTCTCCTGTGCGAACTGGGAGGCGGGTTTCTATACCCCGTACCGCGACATGGCCGAGCGAGGTCGCCGCGGTGAGCTCGATCTTGCAGTGTGCCTTGGTGATTACATCTACGAGTACGGGCAGCGCAGCAATAATAAGGCGGCGATTTCCGCTGTTCGCCTGTACCAGCCCCCGCACGAGATCCTGAACCTTGAAGACTACCGCATCCGCTATGGCCAGGCTCGAACGGACCTCGATCTCCAGGCGGCCCACGCCGCCTTGCCGTGGGTCGCTGTATGGGACGACCACGAGGTGGCCAACGACACCTACGACACCGGCGCGCAGAACCACACAGAATTCACCGAAGGTAGCTACCGCGCCCGCCGTGCTGCCGCATCTCAGGCCTACATCGAGTGGATGCCTATCCGCTCTAAGGCGCTGGGCGAGGGCGGCAAGCTCTACCGCAGCTTCACCTTCGGCGATCTCTTTGAGCTGACAATGATGGATCTGCGCACTTACCGCGACAAGGTTGGACGCATCAGTGGCGCGCTTTCGCCGAGCGCGCCACGCAGCATGCTCGGTGACGAACAGTACCAGTGGTTGGTCAACACTCTGCGGAGCTCGAAGGCTAAGTGGAACGTCTTGGGTAACTCCGTGATGTTCTCCCCGCTGGCGGTTGGCGCTCTGCGCAACGATCCGAACGTGAAGCCAGTGCTCAACGCCATGGTCGAAAACCTTGGTGACAACGTTCAGCTTTTCGCAGACGTGGCTGAGTACGGTGTGCTTGTAAATTCGGATCAGTGGGACGGGTACTTGATGGAGCGTAAGCAGCTCACCATCGATATGGCTGAAGCAGGTGTCACTCCATTGTTCCTGACCGGTGACATTCACTCCGAGTGGGCGCACACGGTCTATGACGGCGATAAACCGCTTGGCTGCGAAATGGTTTGTGCTTCCATCTCCGCCACCGGTGTGGGCGACATTCTCGGCCATGCGGTCGGGCCGCACCCGACCATGAACGGTATCGCATACAACTACCTGCATAACTCTAACCCACAACTGCGTCACGTCGACTGGGATGCTCACGGCTACTGCGTTGCAACAATCCGTCCGGACGATGTGGATATGACATGGATGCGGGCAGATAACATTGCAGATCCCCTGTCCGCTGTTCGTCCAACCGTGGTGCTGAACTGGCGCAAGGGTGTCGGTTTCACCAACTAAGCCTTTCCTGGAAAGGCGGGTCTCTGTATAACTAAAAAGAAAAGGCGGGTCGAGCGCCCCGCCTTTTCTTGTCACCTCAAACTACGCTTTAGATCTGGTATTCGGGGTGAGAGGCGTTGACCATGTCGTCCCACTCGACGATCTTCTTGCGCTCGCGGCCTTCGGCCTCGCCGAGGGCGCGTTCAGCGGCGTCGAGATTGTGCCAGCCTTCCCAAGTGGTGACCTTGATGCCCTTGTCCTTGAGGTGGTCGAGGATGGCCTGGTCGTCGCGGTGTTCGGTGGGCGTGAGGGCACCGTTGCGGTAGTCGTCGAGAAGCATGCTGGTGGTGTCCTTGGCGTCGGACTTGGTGTTGCCGATCAGGCCGACGGGGCCGCGCTTGATCCAGCCGGTGGTGTACAAGCCGGGGACGATGTCGCCGCCGAACTCGGTGAGCACGTGGCCTTCGTCGTTGGGGATGACGGCACGGTGGTCGTCGAAAGGCACGCCGTTGACGGCGTCGGAGCGGTAGCCGACGGCGCGGTAGACAGCCTGGACATCCCAGGTGGTGGTCTCGCCGGTGGCGGTCACGCCGCCGTTGCCGTCGAGCTCGGTGCGCTCAGTGACAAAGCCGGTGACCTTGCCGTCGTCGCCAATGATCTCCACGGGGGACTCGAAGAAGTGGATGAACAGCTTGTGCGGGGCGCCCTTCGGGTCGCGCATCGCGTAGCCTTCCAGGGTCTGGCACACAAGATCGACGCTTTTCGCTTCTCGACGAGCCGCCTCCGACGTCTCGTCGTAGTCGATATCTTCCGGGTCAACGATGACCTCGATGTTCTCGGAGTGGTCCAGCTCCTTCAGCTCCAGGGGGCTGAACTTGGCCTGTGCGGGGCCGCGGCGGCCGAAGACGTGGATCTCCTTCGCGGCGGAGGCGTTGAGGTTGTCGTAGACATTGTCGGGGATCTCGGTGACCTTCAACTCGTCGGCAGTCTTGGCCAGCACGCGGGCGATGTCGAGGGCGACGTTGCCGACACCCACGATGGCGATTTTCTCCGCGGTGAGGTCCCAGTCGCGCTTGAAGTTCGGGTTGCCGTCGTAGAAACCGACGAACTCGCCCGCCCCGTGGTGGCCCTTGAGTTCAGCGCCGGGGACGTTCAGGTCACGGTCGGCGGTGGCGCCGGTGGCGAAGACGACGGCATCGTAGTACTCCTGCAGCTCCTCGACGGTGATGTCATTGCCCACGTTTACGTTGGCCAGCAGGCGAATCTCAGGCTTATCCAGCACATTGTGCAGGGATTTGACGATGCCCTTGATGCGCGGGTGGTCCGGGGCCACGCCGTAGCGGATCAGGCCGAAGGGGGCGGGCATGCGCTCGAAGAGGTCGACATGCACGTCCACGTCGGACTTGATCAGAAGATCGGAGGCGTAGATGCCGGCGGGGCCGGAGCCGACGACGGCGACGCGGAGGGTGTTGTCGGAAGTAGGAGTAGTCATAGAGGTCGAATTCGTCCTTTGCGGTGTCTCTCGCAGTTGTTGTCGCGTTGTCTTGTTGTCCAGCTGACAGTTGCATAGCTGTATTCCTGCATAGCTGTCGAGCTGTTATTTGCATGGACAGTATAGAGCATCGGACAAACAATTATAGACCGCTCGGTTCTTTTGATTCGGACCGCTTAGTTTGGGCTTTTGTTAGGGGCGGGGTGTGCTCAACGCCACCTGCAGGTGCCCAGGGCGGTGGGTACAGTGGAAAAGAGCTGGATAGAGCGCGCAGGGAAGCGCGTCAATCCACTGCGCAAAACTGCGAAACCGCACATTACCAGAGCGAATAGCTCGGAAAGGTTGCTCCATATGGCTGAAAACAGGTCCGTTCTGATCACCGCGCTTGGTCGCGCGCTCGAGGGTGGTGCTGGCGCAGGCGGCGTGGATGTCGACGCGCTGGCTGCCGAGAAGAACCTGACCGTCGTGCGCTTGACCGAGCAGGAGAGGGACCTCTCCGCGATCGTCTCAGCAGATCTGCTCGCCGACGGCGGCAGCCTGATTGTGGGTACCGGCGAGTACACCTTCGACGCTGAGGTCGCCGCGGCGCTGGGCGTGCCGGTGCTGATGCTCACCGCCGAGGGCCAGGCAGACAGCCCGGCCGCAGAACTGGCTCTTGCCCGGGTGGGGGAGCTGGGGGTGGAAGCACGGGGCGTCGATAAGCTCGATGCTTCCGCGCTCGACGCTGCACTGGGCACCGACGCGCGCCAGGTGATGTCCCCGGCCGTGTTCGAGAACTGGCTGATCACCCGCGCTAAGGAGAAGCGCGCGCACATCGTTCTGCCGGAGGGCGAAGACGACCGCATTCTCGAGGCGGCGCACCACCTGCTCAAGCAGGACGTGGCGGACCTGACGATCCTCGGCGTCAGCGACGATATTTCGCGCCGCGCCGACGACAAGGGCTGGAATCTCTCCGGTGCGAACATCATCGACCACCTGAACTCCGATCTGTTGGACGAGTTCGCGGAGGACTTCGCCGAGCTGCGCAAGAAGAAGGGCGTGACCGTCGAGGAAGCCCGCGAGACGATGAAGGACATCTCCTACTTCGCCACCATGATGGTGCACAAGGGCCTGGCCGACGGCATGGTCTCCGGTGCCGCGCACACCACCGCGCACACCATCAAGCCGTCCTTCCAGATCATCAAGACCGCCCCGGGCGCATCTGTCGTGTCCTCGGTCTTCCTCATGGTCATGCGCGACCGCCTGTGGGCGTTCGGCGACTGCGCGGTGAACCCGAACCCGACCGCCGAGCAGATCGGTGAGATCGCCGCCGTTTCCGCCAAGACTGCTGCCCAGTTCGGCATCGACCCGAAGGTGGCCATCCTGTCCTACTCCACCGGCACCTCCGGGTCCGGTCCGGACATCGACCGCGCCGTCGAGGCGACCGCCAAGGCCAAGGAGCTCGCGCCGGACACCGCCATCGACGGTCCGCTGCAGTTCGACGCGGCGGCTGACCCGGGCGTGGGCAAGAAGAAGGCCCCGGATTCCCCGGTCGCTGGCCAGGCGAACGTGTTCATCTTCCCGGACCTCGAGGCCGGCAACGCCGGCTACAAGATCGCGCAGCGGACCGGCGGCGCGCTCGCCATCGGCCCTGTCCTCCAGGGCCTGAACAAGCCGGTCAACGACCTGTCCCGCGGCGCGACCGTCCCCGACATCGTCAACACCGTCGCAATCACTGCTATCCAGGCGCAAGGAGCTAAGTAATGGCCTACGCACTCGTCCTCAACTCCGGTTCCTCCTCGATCAAATTCCAGATCGTGGACCCCACCGCGTCCGCATCCGACCAGCCGTTCGTCACGGGCCTGGTGGAGCGCATCGGTGAGCCGAACGGCCGCATTTCCATCCAGATTGAGGGCCGCCACGTCGAGTCCAACATGCCGATCCGCGACCACCGCGGCGGCCTGATGCTTGCCATCGCCATGCTCGACGCCAACGGCGCCGGCCCGACCCAGGTGGACATCATCGCCTGCGGCCACCGCGTCGTCCACGGCGGTCAGACGTTCAGCGCGCCCGTGCTCGTCAACGACGAGGTTGTCGAGCAGATCCGCGAGCTCGTGCCGCTCGCACCCCTGCACAACACCGCTAACGTCGACGGCATCGAGGTCGCCCGCGACCTGCTGCCGGACGTGCCGCACGTCGCCGTGTTCGATACCGCTTTCTTCACTGACCTGCCGGCGTACTCCGCGAACTATGCGCTCAACGCCGCCGTGGCCAAGGAGCACAATATCCGTCGCTACGGCGCGCACGGCACCTCCCACGAGTTCATTGCCCTTGAGGTGGCGGACTTTTTGGGTCAGCCGATCGAGGACCTCAACCAGATCGTCATGCACATCGGCAACGGTGCCTCTGCCTCCGCGATCCGCGGCGGCCACCCGATCGACACCTCGATGGGGCTCACCCCGCTCGAGGGCCTGGTCATGGGTACCCGCTCCGGTGACATTGACCCGGGTGTGATCTTCCACCTGGCCCGCAACGCGGACATGAACATCGATGAGATCGACGACCTGCTCAACCGTCGCTCCGGTGTGAAAGGCCTGTCCGGCGTGAACGATTTCCGCGTGCTGCACGACAAGATGGACGAGGGCGACGAGAACGCCAAGCTGGCCTACGACGTCTACATTCACCGTCTCCGCCGCTACATCGGTGCCTACATGATCACCCTGGGCCGCGTGGACACCATCACGTTCACCGCCGGTGTGGGCGAAAACGACCACACCGTGCGCACCAACTCCCTGGCTGATCTGGAGAACTACGGCATCAAGATCGACGAGGAGAAGAACCAGAACGGCTCCGGCCCGCGCATCATCTCCACCGACGACTCCACCGTCAAGGTTCTCGTCGTGCCGACGAACGAGGAGCTCGCCATCGCGCAGAAGTCCGCCGCGATCGCTGAGTCGCTCTAAACGCCTCCTCCCCCCTTCCTCCGGTACCCGGCACCCCGCGGACGCGGATACCGCGCGCTGCGGGTTCCAGGGTCTCTGCGGCTCAGCTGCGCTCGATAGCCCGGTTCCAGCACTGCTGGGGCCGGGTTTCGCGTCTCCGCCGTTGAGCCGCACTCGCAGCTACTAGAACCAGGTCGCCGGGCGCACCTTATTTGCCGTGTCCACCAGCGCGTAGCGGTGGCGGGCGAAGGGCGCCCGGCGTGCCAGTTCCCGCAGGGTGATTGCCAGGCCGCGGCGCAGATCCTTGATGGTGAAGGGGTAGTCAAACAACTGGGTCTTCGCCGTCGCGGCGCTGGCACCAGAGTCCCGGAGGAACGTTAGGGCGGCGCGTAGCACGGCCACCTTGATCTGCAGCAGGCGCGGCTCGTTGGTGGGGATCTCCTCCAGCCGCCGGGCGGCGCGGCGGATGCGGGATTCCGTGAGCTCGTCGCTGACCAGGTAGAGGATCGTGGTCAACTTGGCCATGCGGTGGTAGCGGGACTGCTGCGGAACCTTGTCCAGCGCCGCCACCGCCATTTCCACTTCGCCTTCGTACATGAGTTGGCGGGCCAGGCCGAACGCCGAGGACACCGTGGTCGGATTCGCCGCCCACACCATGCCGTAGAGGCGCATCGCGTTCAGTCGCAGCGTCGACGGGCGGTCCGTCACGTGCGACCACGTCGGCGAAATTACGCCTGCTTTTTGCTGGGCGGTGAAGTACGAGTTGGGAAGTTCGCCCAGGTCGGTGCGGATGGAGGCGAGGTGGCGGGCGAGGGTGTCGTCGATAAGCTTCTGCTGCTGCAGGCCCGACTGCTGGAGGAGCAGCTCATCCACCGCGGCGAGCGCGAGCTTCGGTGCGGCTTCGCCCGGCACGATGTCCAGCACCTCGGAGAAGTCGCGCTGCGCGGCGGCAAAGTCACCGTGGATGAGCTCGGTGAGGCCCCAGTACCAGTGGTAGCGCCAATCCTGTTTCAGTGGCCCGTCGAGTTTGCTCAGCCAGTGCTGCGCCTGAGAGGTCAGGCCCAAGTCGAGCATCGCGCGCGCCACTGCGAACGGGATTTCCGCGGAGTGGGCGTACTCGGTGGATTGGAAGGCCTGGCGCAGCGTCTCCAGCGTTTCCTGGGGCTCCGCGTATGAGGTGCCGGACAGCAGGCCCGCGCCGACGTCGGAGCGGTCGATCAAGGGAGTGGGCAGGGCGGAGAGCACCTCGGAGGGGGTGATTTCGACGGTGCGGTCGACGCCGTCGATAAGCTGATCCGTGCGGAAGACTAGGTGCTTCGTGCCGAATGTAGTGCGCTGCGGCGAGAACAGTGAATGCTGCGCCGGGTGGTTGATGCCGTCGCGCAACGCGATGATTTCGCGCAGCACCCCGAGCAGCTGCACCTCGAGCTCCTCCACACTTTGGAAACGCTTCCGTGGGTCCGGGTGGCAGCAGCGCGCGAGCAGGCGGTACAGGGAGATGTAGCGGCGCAGCGTCGGCGATTCGGTGGGCGTGGGCAGCCCGTGCGTGTAAGCTCCGCCCTCCTTCGGCAGCTCGAGGATGAGCGCGGCGAGAGTACGGCCAACCGTGTAGATGTCGCTGGCGATGCTGGGGCCTTCCCGCGCCACCTCCGGTGCCTGGTAGCCCTTGGTTCCGTAGATGAACCCGTACGCCCCGATGCCGCTGACCGCGCCCAGATCGATGAGCTTGACCTGGTCTTCCGCGACAATGATGTTGTCCGGTTTGAGGTCGTTGTACACCACGCCGCGGCTGTGCAGGTAGCCCAGCGCCGGCAGCACCTCCAGGATGTAGGCGATCGCCTGGTCGATGGGGAGAAGGTGCGTTTCCTGCGCATTCTTGCGCTCGCGTAACGACGGCCCGCCCACGAACTCCATCACAATGAATCCCCCGTCAACCCTGGGGTCGTCGATGAAGTTGAAGATCTTCACGATGCCGGGGTGAGTGATATCCGCCAGGAATTCCCGCTCCGCCGCCGCGGCCGCCGCCTCGTCCTTGCTCTTCTCCGACTGCATGCCTTTGAGCACCACCACGCGCCCCGCCACGTGGTGGTCCTGCGCCAGGTAGATCCAGCCCATTCCGCCGTGGGCGATCACGCCCTGAATCTGGTACTGGCCAGCGACGATATCGCCCTTTTGCAGTTGGGGCTCCGGGATCTTCTTGTGTACGACCGCATTCGTCGGATCCTTGATGGCCTCCTTCGGCTCCACCGGGTCGACCCATGGAAGCTCCACCATGCCGTCGGCGACGAAGCGTGTCGCGCGCTTGGCGCCGCGCAGCTCACGGAACGTGTCCAGCGCCTGCCTGCGTGCTCGATCGCTCGTGCTCGCCTGCGCCCGGGCCAGAGCCTCCTGCTGCGCCCGCTTGTACGCTTCTTCTTCCGCGTGGGCAGCCTGGGCCCGCTGCACCTGTCCCGCGCGCAGCTCGCCCAAGTCTTTCAGCAGTCCGGCGTATTCGCCCGCGCTGCCGTACAGGTCCGCCTCGTCCGGGTGCGGGACGTGCGTGCTGTCCGTGGTCTCGTCGTCCTCGTCCGCGAACGGGTCGAATGCCACCGCCTCCGTGGCCATCGGTGCCTCTGGGGCGGCGTGCTCTCCGTTCCCGGCGGCCTCTCCGTTCCGGGGGTCTTCCTCGTGCTCATCGTTCTCGTCGTCCTCATCGGCGAACGGGTCGAATGCCACCGCCTGCGTCGCCTGCGGCGCTTCTTCCGGGGCGGACTCCACGGTGCCTTCTGCGGTCCCCGGTGCCTCAGGCTGGGGCGGCCGCGCGTGGTGGGTCACTTGGTCGATGTCGCCGTGGTCGTACCAGGACAGCCAGTCATCCTCCTCGCTACTGCCGCTGTTCCTGGCGCCGTCTTCGGTGCTGGACTCAGTGCCGTCTTCGGTGCCGGCAAGGTCCGCGAAGGGGTCGAAAGCGACCGCCTGGGTGGGCGCGGGGCCGGTGTCGGGGCTCGTGTTGGCGTTCGCGCCGGCGGCCGTGTTTGCGTCTGCGTCTCTGGCTGTGTCCTTTTCAGTCACGGCTTATTCTCCTTCCGCGGCGGGCGCCTCCGCGGCGGGGGCGTCGGGACGGTACTTGGGTGCGGGGGCGGAGCGTGGGGCGATGTGCGGGCTCAGCCAGCGGTTGAACATGGAATCCCACGTGCCGTCGCGGCGGATGCGCTCCAGGGTGGAATTGATCTGGCGTGTCAGGCCGTCATTCCCCTTCGGGATGCCCACTGAGTACTGCTGATTCGCCACTGCCTCCCCGGTGACAGTAGTCAACGGGTCTTGGGCGGCGGCGCCGGCGAGAATGGCCTCGTCGCCGAGCAAGGCGCCGGTCTGGAACTGCTGCAGGGCCATCAGGCAGTCTGCCCAGCTGCGGGTGCGCAGGATTTCCTGGTCGGGGAAGGTGCGGCGGGCCATGTCCAGCACATTGGAGCCGTCGGTGACGCAGATGCGCTCGTCGGTGATATCGGATGTGGACTCGATCCCCGACGCGGTGGGGACCAGCATCCGCACACTGGAATCGAGGTAGGGGACAGAGAAATCGATCGCGTCGTAGCGTTTCTTGGTGATCGACATGGTGCGCACCACAATGTCCACCTGGCCCGACACGATGGCCTCGGTGCGCATGGTGGAATCGATGAAGCGGAAATCCACCCGGTCCGGGTCCCCGAAAATATCCTTGGAGATCTCGCGGGCGAGGTCGATCTCGAAGCCCTTGAGCTCGCCGGTGGCGTTGTCGCG
Organism: Corynebacterium sp. p3-SID1145; assembly: GCA_025144245.1. GTDB lineage: Bacteria > Actinomycetota > Actinomycetes > Mycobacteriales > Mycobacteriaceae > Corynebacterium. The sequence continues at coordinate 80,534 of JALXXC010000004.1, forward strand.
GAAACTAAGGAGGTACTGGGACTGGTCCACGCCGATGATGATGCGTCCGCGGTGGTAGATCTCCGGGATGCGCTCCTCCGGTTTCATATCGTCCGGGCGCACGGAACCGGGCCAGTCGAAGTCCGCGGCTGGCTCCGCGGGCTCCGCGCCAGGCTCGTCGAGCTGTGCGCCGGGCGGGAGGAGATCGTCGTGGATGACTCGGTCGCTCTCCGGCAACTGCGGCGGGGGAGGGGCCGGGGCGCAGGCGGATAAGGGGGCGGCGGCCGTGAGGAGGGCGGCCAGGAGGAAGGGGCGGCGGTGACGTCGATAAGCGGTGCGTGCCATCACATGTACTCCTGGACTCGGGGGCGGATGCCGATGAATGTCGCCACGATCGCGAGCAGCATGAGAGCCATGATGCCCGTGGACACTCCGCGCGTGGTGCCAAGCGCCTCGTTGATGTAGGCGCGTTGTTCGAAGCGGGAGGAGGAGATGAGCTCGGCCATGGAATCGTCGAGAAGTGCGAATGCCGTCGCTGTCGTCGTCTCGTTGGTGATCTCCCCGGTGTCCGCAGCGAGCGTGACAGCGCGGTCGTAGTCGCCGGACTGGAGCGCGCTCATCATGTCTGAATGCGCGTCGCGCCAGTCCGCGAGCGCCTTGCGGGCGGTGTCGACCTGCTGGCGGTTGGCGTCGTTCTCGATCGCGTCGAGCGCGGTGGATACCTCCGCCGACGTGTCGTTGATCGAGCTCTTCGTCCGCTGCGTGTTACGCGTGAGCAGGGTGATCGTCTCGGCCGTGCGCATCTCCTGTGCCGCGGTGCGCGCACCCGTGAGCTGCTCGTAGCTGCCCGACTTGCTCGCGAAATCGTTCCGGCCCGCATCCCACGCCGCGATATTCGACGCGCCCAGCCAGATCATCGCCACCAGCGTCAACGCCGTCGCCGCGAGGAACCCCTTGTTCAGGCGGCGGCGGAACATCCGCCACAGCGCCCACTGCGCCGCCCCCAACGCGATCAACGCCGCCAGCAACCCCGACAACGGCACCACCTGGGCGCGGGTGAGGCGCTTCATCTCGTGCTCCACCTGGTCGCGCGTAATATCCAGAATCACCTGCGCCTTGAGCAGCATTTTCTCGTGCATCAACGAGCTCGCCTGCTGCATGTACGCCACGCCCAGTGGATTGCCCACGCGCTGATTCGCCTGCGCGCGCTCCATCAAGCCCGTGTACTGCGGAATCAGGCGCTGGATCTCGCGAACCAGGTCCTGCACCTTCTCCGTGTCGTCCGCCCGCGTCTCCACGCTGCCGCGCAGCACCTCGTCCGCCGCGACCACCGCCGCGTCGATGGCCTCCAGGTAATCGCGGTGCGACTCCGCGGTCTGCAGCCCCGGCTGCACGAACGATGTTGTCGCCAACGTATCTGCCTGGCTCATGCTCGTGTACAGCGTGTGCGCCGAATTGCTCATCGGCTCCGTCGCATTCAACAACGTCTGCAGCCCCGACTGCCGGTTCGCGCCCGCCTGCGAGGCCGCCGAGGCGCCCGCGAACATCAGCAGCGTCAGCACCAGCATCAGCAGCAGAAGCTTGCCGACGCTCGACCACGCGAACCCCCACGCATCCCCCACCCAGCGGCCCGTCCCGCCGAGAGAATCCTGGAGCTTCGTCCGGATGCCCCGCAACCCCTTCTGCGGAGGTGTCTCCTCCAGCAGGTCGAGCCACGCATCCTCGCTCTCCGGCAGCTCCGGACGGGCCTTCGACTTACGCGGTGTGAAGCGGGGGAGTTTCGCGCGGGTGCGATCGAGCGTCCCCGCGCCCGACCTCTCCCGTGTCTTCGCCCCCGGCTCTGCCCGCGTCATTGCCCCAGAATAGCGCACCACCACGCGGATTCGGGCGGTCGCCCGCTGGTTCACCGGGCCGTTAGACTGGTGCGTATGGAAGGTGACGGCAACGGGTGGGTCGACGGCCCCGGCGGCAAGCGCGTGTGGGGCAAGTACGGTGCGGCGGGATTGTTCCTCCGCGCCGGGGACACGGTACTTCTGCAGCACCGTGCGCACTGGGTCGCTGACGGGGGGACCTGGGCGCTGCCCGGCGGCGCGCGCGACTCCCACGAGACCGCCGAAGAAGCCGCCCTGCGGGAAACAGTGGAGGAGTGCGGGATCGACACCTCCCTCGTAGTGGTGGAAAAGGCACTGGTCACCGCCGGCGAGGAGCCCGGGTGGACCTACACCACGGTCATGGCCCACACCACGACCGGCGCCCCCATCGACCTTGAGCCCAACGCAGAATCCATGGAGCTTCTGTGGGTTCCGCTGGACAAAATCAAGGAGTACGAGCTGCACCGGGGGTTCGAGTCGTCGTTGAGTGTGCTTTTGTGGCACGCTGAATCGCATGATTGACGTACAGCACCTGACCAAAGAATATGGCCAGGTCCGCGCGGTCGACGACCTCACGTTCCGGGTCGAACCCGGCGTGGTCACCGGCTTCCTCGGGCCGAACGGCGCCGGCAAATCAACGACGATGCGCATGATCCTTGGCCTGGACACGCCGACATCAGGCAGCGCGCTTATCGACGGTGTCCCCTACCGCTCCCTCAAACACCCCCTCCACAAGGTCGGGGCACTCCTGGACGCCAAAGCGATCCACCCCAACCGCTCCGCCCGCAACGCGCTGCTGTGGCAGGCACAAGCCTCCGGGATCCCCACCTCGCGCGTCGACGAAGTCCTCGACCTTGTCGGCCTGACCTCCGTGGCCGGTAAGAAGGCGGGCAGCTTCTCCCTTGGCATGGGACAGCGCCTCGGCATCGCCGCCGCCATGCTCGGCAACCCCGAGTACCTCATTCTCGACGAGCCCGTCAACGGCCTCGACCCCGAAGGCATCCGCTGGGTCCGCGAGCTGCTGCGCCGCTTCGCCGCCGAAGGGCGCACGGTGCTCGTGTCTTCCCACCTGCTCTCCGAGATGTCGCAGACCGCCGACCGGCTCGTCGTTATCGGCAAGGGCCGCCTCGTGGCCGCCGGGTCCGTCCACGAATTCATCAAGGAGAACTCCACCCTGACCACCGTTGTGCGCTCGCCGCACCTCGATCAGTTCGCTTCCGCACTGCACGCCGAGGGCATCGAGTTCTCCCAAGCCGCGGACCTCGACGGCCGCCCGACACTCGAGATCCCTGAGCGCTCCTCCGAGGACATCGGCGCCCTCGCTTTCTCCACCGGTGTCATGGTCACCGAGCTCACCGAGCGCCGCGCCACCCTCGAGGACGCCTACATCCGCCGCACCGAGAGCGCCGTCGAGTACCACACCGGGCTACCCGGTGCTCCTGCTCCGGCCGCTTCCAGCGATTCCACGACGGGAGAATACCGTGCTTAAAACAATGCTTTCCGAATGGACGAAGCTCCGCACCACCAAGTCTTTCTACTGGACAACCGGCCTCGCGTTCGTGCTCGCAGTTGTATTTGTGGCCCTCGCGGCGGCGTTCGACAACCCGGATTTTCCGCTGTACGCCGGAGCCCTCGTAGTCCAGCAGGTCCTGATCTACGGGCTCATCCCGATGCTGATCCAGGCGGCCATGGTGGTCACCACCGAGTACCGCTTCAACGTGAATTCCATCAACTTCGCCATCACTCCGCAGCGCTGGCAACTGGCCTTGTCCAAGCTCGCCGTCTACGGTCTGATCGCGGTGGTTCTCAGCATCATCATCCTTGTGGCCTCCTATACCGCCGGCGACCAGTTCGCCCCCTACCCGGTGGAGTGGACGACCAATGTCTTCGCCCGCCGCTCCTTCTGGGCCGTGCCGCTGGTGGTCTTCCTGTTGGTGATGATGACGCAGGGATTGGGGTGGATTCTGCGCTCCACAGCCGCAGTGGTGATGATCATGATCACGCTGCCGATCTTCGAGTTCGTTATCGGATTCATCCCCAAGATCGGCCAGAAAGTCCAGTTCATCGCCCCATTCCAGAACGCTATCCCGTTCGTGTTGAACTCCCAGTCCGATAAGCCGAACCCCTTCGGCGGCGACCCGCTGACTCTGTGGGGCTCGTTCGGAGTCTTTGCTGTGTGGGTGCTGGTCATCTACGCCATCGGGCTCCTCCTCCTGGAGCGCCGCGACGCCTAGACCGGTCGGGTGCTGCCCGCGCTGAGCTTTAAGCCCTTCACCTTTCACCCTTCACCTTTCGCCTGCGGATGGGAGTTTCCCTCCGCAGGTTTTCTCATGCCCGGCTATCTTGAGTCGGGCTTCCCCTCAACCGCTGCGGGACCAGCCGTGACGGGACCAACCGCTGCGGAACCAACCGTGGCGAGAGGCTGGTGAATCTGTTTGCTTTTTCCACTCACGCGTGCAAAGACCAAAAACCGTCTAGCTGGGCTTATAGATCTGAGCGCATGGATGGAAATCAAACAGATTCACCGGTTGGTGCGGACCAATCATTTTTGGAGTCGGTTTGGCACCGGTTTAGCGCGGGTTTAGTGCGGGTTTATGGGTTTAGGGGTTGGTTTGGGTGAAGGGGCAGAAATGGGAGTGGAAGAAAATGGGAGTGGCAGAAAATGGGAGGAAGGCTAAGTGCGGGGTGGTGCGGGTGTGTTACTGGAGCGCGGACGTCAGCTTGAGCACGTTGTCGACGTAGCGGCGGGACCACGGCCGCTGGCTCCACTCCTCAAGCGTGAGCTCGCGGGAAACCGAGAGGTAGGCGGCGGCGAGGTTGCACAACTCGGTGATGAGGGGGCCGCCCAGGACAAACAGGCTGTTCTCGTAGTTCAGGGAGAACGAGCGCATGTCCATGTTGGAGCTGCCCATGATCGCGATTTCCTGCAGGTCGGCGGCCGTGGCGGGGGAAGCAGTGGAAGCCGAGGAAGGGGAGGCGGCGGAAGTGGAAGCCGGGGCAGGGGAAGAAGAGGGGGGAGCGGCGGAAGCCGGGGCAGGGGAAGGAGAAGAAGCCCACACCACCGGGTCGGCGATCGCGAACTTGGAGTGGAGGACATAGGGGGCGGGGAACTGCCAGATGTGGACGCCGGCCTCGAGAAGCTGCTGGTAATAGGCGGACTGGGCGTGCTGGACCATGAACTGGTCGGCTTTCTCGCCGACGAGCAGGTCGACGCGCACTCCCCGGTAGCAGGCGGTGGTGATGGCCTCGAGCATGGAGTCGTCGGGCACGAAATACGGCGAGCAGAGGATCAGCCGCTCACGGGCGTGGTGGATGAGGGTGTTGAACATCCGCAGGTTGGGCTCGGTGCTGTAGCCGGGACCGGAGGGGATGAGTTGGAGGACGTTCTGGCCTTCGAGTGGTCCGGGGGTGTTGTCGTACGGCGGGGTGATGTCGATGACCTCGCCGGATTCGGTGTACCAGTCGACGGCGAACATGGAGCCGAGGGAAGCGACGACGGGCCCGGTGAGCTCGACGAAGGAGTCGACCCATTGGCGGCCCTTCTTGACGTGGTTGCGCACGAGGTAGGAGCGGTCGATGAGGTTGAAGGATCCCATCATAGCGACGCGGTCGTCGATGACGATGAGTTTGCGGTGGTTGCGCAGGTCGGGCCGTCGGAAGCGCCACTGGAGCGGCAGGAGGGGCAGCATGAGGTGCCACTGGATCCCGGCGGCGGTCAGGCGGCGTTTGAAGGCGCGGAAGCCGGGGTATTTCTGGGAGCCGATGTGGTCGAAAAGTACGCGGACTTTCACGCCGCGTGCGACGGCCCGTTCCATCGCCTCGAAGACGGGGGCGGTGGTGTCGTCCCAGGCCTGGGCGTAGATCTCGATGTGGACGTGGGAGGTGGAGGCGTTGATAAGCTCCGCGATGCGCAGCATTGTCTTCTGGTAGTCGGACCAGAGCGCTTCCACGTGGCCTTCGACCGCGGGGTACCCGGTGAGCGTGCGGTTGAGGCGCGCCATGGACGCCACGTCGCCGCTGAGTCTCACGCTGGAGGGGACGTCGGGGAAGTCGGCGTGGACATCGTTGATCTCGGCGTGCGCCTCCTTCTGGATGCGGTGGCGGCGCCGCGACAGGTAGGTCGAACCGAAGAAGAAGTACAGGGGTAGCCCGAGGAACGGGATGAGCAGGATGATGAGCAGCCAGGCGTTCGCGCTGGACGGCTTGCGGTTTTCGGGGATGACGCCGATCACCACGAATTTGATCGTGTAGTCCACGATCATGAAGATGAGCTGCCAAGTGGAGAGGTCGGGGATCATCGGACGTCGTCGATAAGCAAGCGCGTCACGTCGTAATCCGCGACGACGGGTGCGTGGTCGGATGCGCCCTTGCCTTCGCGCTCATGCTTATCGACGAACCCCCTTCCCTTAAGCCCCGTCAACTGGAAATCGATGAGCATGCCTTCATTCTTTTGGAAGCGCATCGCCTTGTAGTCCCAGTACGAGTACGGTTCATCATGCTCCACGGGGGCGAGACCGGACTCGAGGAGGTTGCCGAAGGCGGCGCGCTCCGGTTCCGTGACGTGCGTCTTGCCCTCGAAGAAGGCGCGGTCCCAGACGTCGGAGTCGGTGGGGGCGATGTTGTAGTCGCCGCAGAAGACCTGCGGGGTGCCTGGTTCGACCGCCTCGGCGAGACGCCAGAGGTACTCGAGCTTGTAGTCGTAGTGGCGGTCGCCGATTTCGCGCCCGTTCGGGATGTAGAGGCTCCAGATCTCGACGCCGCCGCAGGTGGCGCCCACCGCGCGGGCTTCCCGGTCCTGCGGTTTGTCGGGGTCCTTGTTGAAGCCGGGCTGGTTGGGGAAGTGGTCCCGCACATTGTCCAGCCCCACCCGGGAGATCAGCGCTACACCGTTCCACTGGTGATAACCGACGTGGGCGACCTCGTAGCCCGCGGCCTCGAAGGCCGAGTACGGGAATTTATCGTCCGAGCACTTCGTTTCCTGCATGGCCAGAACGTCCACGTCGTTGCGCTCCAAGAAAGCGACGGCGCGGTCGGCGCGCGTGCGCACCGAGTTGATGTTCCACGTGGCAATCCGCATGCGATCTAGACTAGATCACGCACGGCATTCAGTCTTTCAGGGTGGCGTAGCGGTGGCGGTGGTGCTCGACGAATCCGAGTTTGTCGTACAGCCCGATGCCGGCATCGTTGCTGGCGAGGACCTGCAGGTACGCGTCCGTCGCGCCGCGCGAGGCACCCCAGCGGAGCATGTGCCAGCCCAGCTGAGTGCCCAGACCGCGGCGCCGGTGGCCGGGGGCGACCTCGACCGCCGAATAGCCCAGCCACACACGCCCGTCGTCCGAGGACGTGATGGTGCCACGGGTGATTGCGACTGTTTCCCCGTCGCCGTCAGCCAGTAAGCGGCCGAAGCCGAGTTCCCCGTCGATCTCCTCGGCGAGCTCCTTGAGAGCTTCCGGAGGCAGCGGCTGGCCGCGGAAGTGGTACATGCCCAGCCAGGCGGCATCGGGGTGAGAGTCGACGCGGAAGGTGGGCAAGGGAGCTGGCTCCGTGAATTCCGCCGCCTCAGACAGGTCAGCAAGGTCATCCTGGTCGGGGAGATCCGCGAGTGACCGTGTCATGGTGATGATCTCCGGCCCCAGCTCCCACCTGTCCGGGTCGCGCTGGATGAGGTTGAGCGCCGGTTTGCCGATGCGCTCCGGAATCAACAACTGCACCGGCATCCCGCGGGAGCGGTAGAAGTCCGTGATCGCGTCGATCGGGACGGGCTGCAGGCCGGCAGAGTGGCCGATCGGGGTGGCGCTGTTGGAGCGCTCGGTGATGGAGGCGCCGGAGCGGGCGAGCCAGGCGTCGATAAGCGAATGTTCTTGGCCAGGGAACGCGCGAGCCGTGGCTGTCTCGACGGCGCGGATGTCGCTGTTGCGGATGCGGCGCGGGCTGAGACGGCGGACGATGAGCGGCTCGTCGATGCGGATCGCCTCGGCGTCGGACGGCAGGCCGCCGACCTTCTGCGGGCACACGACCAGCGGGTCGAGGGTGACAATGTGGCCGATCACATCTGTGGCGTGGTTGCCGTGGCGGCGGCGCACCACCACTCGGTCGCCCGGCGCAAGCGGTTCGGAGCGGAACACTAGTGGCCGAACGGGTCCTCGTCCACGCCCGGCATCCACGTGCTGCCCGCGTGGTCCCAACCGTTGCGCTTCACCGCGCGCTTCGCCGCGCGCTTGTGGCGGCCCGTGAGAACATCCAGGTAGACATAGCCGTCAAGGTGGCCGACCTCGTGCTGCAGGCAGCGGGCGAAGAAGCCGGTGCCTTCCACCTCGATCGGCTTGCCGTTCTCATCCAGGCCCGTGACCTTTGCCCACTCTGCGCGGCCGGTGGGGAACGTCTCGCCGGGGACGGAAAGGCATCCTTCGTCGTCATCATCGGCCGGCATCGTTTTCGGGATCTCGCTGGTCTCCAGCACCGGGTTGATCACCGTGCCGCGGCGCATCGTGTCCCCGTCCGGGCAGTGGTAAACGAACAGGCGCTTATTCACGCCGATCTGGTTCGCCGCCAGCCCCACGCCGTACGCCGCATCCATCGTCTCGTGCATGTCAGCGATGAGCTCCTGCAGTTCCTCCACCGGCTCCGTCACCGGTTCCGTGGGCGTGTGCAGGACAGGGTCGCCGTAAATGACAATCGGTCGGATCATTACCTCAGTATAGGATCGATCCGTGGACTCCTTTGACTTAGCCGTACTCGACTTCGCCGGCCGCGCTCCCCGCAGCCTCGGCGCCCGCGAAGACGCCATCAGGGCTGAGCTGGGCATATCGCCGTTCCGCTACTACCAGCGCCTCAACGTGCTTATCGACGACCCCGCCGCCCTCGCCGAACGCCCCCAGCTTGTGCGCCGGCTGCAGCGGATTCGGGAGCAGCGGGTTCTCGGCGGGGGGTAGGCCTGCGGGCTTTGCGATCTGGGCGGCCTAGTCGACCTAGTCGGCTTGGGTGGTCTGGCGGGCTTAGGTGGTCTGGCGGGCTTGGGTGACCTAGGGCGGCTCGTTGCGGGCCTGTTTCCAGCTCGAAAATCGCAGAAGGTAACGATCGAACGGTAACAATGCTCTTTTTCAGCGGTTTATGTCTCTAAAGGTGAGCATTATGGACCGTTGTTACCGTTCGATTGTTACCGTTCATAGATTGGGCTCCGCGAGGTCGGCGGTAATCCGCTGGTGCCGGCCGGGCGCGCCCCCATCCTGAAGCAGGTACATCCGATACGCATTTGCCTGAGGTGTCGGACGTTTCGGCGCGTCGCGCGATGAATGGCCATTGCCGTTCATTAGGGTGACGGCTGTGACTAATGTGAATCCTGGTAATCGTGACCCGCGTAACGGCCGCTTCGGCGGCATCCGCAAGCTCTTCGGCCGAGACAAGAGCGAGGACCTGCTGCAGGACCGCGAGGACCTCGCGGACGACCTTGAACGAGATGACCTGGCTCAAGATGACCTCGTGGAGGACAACCGCGTGAAGCGGTCCCCGGCACAGGACCACGCGGCCGACCGCTACGAGACCGCCGGCGACGGCTCTTTCGACGAGGCGCTCGACGAGTACTACGACGCCCGTGACCAGTACGACCCACGTGAGGAGCGCGCCGCTCGCGAGGCCGCCGAGCACAAAACCGTCGAACGTGAAACCGTCGCGCGCGAGCCTGTGGCCCGCGGCAAGCACCACCGTCGCGAAGAGGTTGACTCTGACAGCTACGGCTACACCCACGGCCACAAAGAAGCAGCGGGCAGCACTGCCGCGACGATGGGGGCCGAAATCGGTGACTACGTCGATGGCGACAATAACTACGGGTACACCTCTAAGGAAGCCGTCTACGACGACCGCGCCGATTACGACAACTATGACGACGAGCTCGCGGACTCCGTCGAGGCCGACCGTGCCGGCCGTGCAGACCGCGCAGACCGCGATGACCGCGACGACCGCACAGTCGCCGCGCCGGTCACCCGCACCGCGACAGCCGGCACCGGCTCGAGCACCGCGGCAGCCGCAGGTGGCGTGCCTAAGCGCGGACTGGCGATGATCCTCATTGCGGTGGGGCTGCTGCTGGCGTTGTGGGCTGTGTACGCGCTGACCAAGGGCGGTGCTGATCACCAGGCTGCTAATGACCCGGCGGGCCAGTCGGTGCAGAATCAGAATGACCCGAACGTGCAGGGTCAGAACGGCGCGGGTCAGAACCCGAACGACCCGAACGCGCAGGGCCAGAACGCGCAAGGCCAAAACGGCGCGGGCCAGAACCCGAACGACCCGAACGCGCAGAACCGCCAGCCGGGCCAGGGTGGCACGCAGGGCAACGGCGCCGCCCCGGTGGGTGCGAACAACCCGATGACGGCTGAGAACGAGACGGTGAACATCTACAACAACTCGGCGATGCAGGACTTCGCTAACCGCGTGGCCGCCCAGGCCAACGAGAAGGGCATGAAGGTCGGCGAGGTCGGCAATATTCCTGGCGAGAGTGCGATCTTCGAGCAGAACACCGTTCTCTACGACCCGGCAACCCCGGGTGCGGAGGACCGTGCACGCGAGCTGGCAGACAAGGTTGGCGGCATCGCACTCGCCAACGACGACCGCATCCCCGCCGAGGCCAAAAAGCCCGGTTCCCTGACGCTGGTGCTGGCGGAGAACCGAGAGGTAGCTCTCTAGACGGCAGCCTAGGCTGGCCAGGCCAGCCGGAAGGAGAGGCCGAGCCTGAAATTAAACCCCGGACCGCCCCCGCAGAAACTTGCGCGGGGGCGGTCCATGCCGTATTCAGAAGGAATGACTGAGCCAGCAAACCAGGCCGTGATGGACCCGTTCCGGGACTTCGCCCGTTCGTCGGGTCCGAGCTTGGGCGTTGAGTGGGAAATCGCGCTCGTCGATCCAGAGACGGGGGATTTGGTGCCGCGCGCCGCGGAGGTCATCGAGGCGGTTGAGCAGCGGTGGCCGGAGACGCACCTGGAAAAGGAATTCCTGAAGAACACCATCGAGCTGGTCACGCCGGTGTGCGGCACGACAGCGGAAGCGATGGAGTACCTGCGGGCCACGAAGGACAAAATCCAGCAAGTGGCCGACGAGAAGAACCTGCAGTTGTGGGCGGGTGGCGGCCACCCCTTCGCGGATTTCCGCACGCAGCCGGTGGGGGACAAGCCGACCTACACGGAGATCATTAACCGCACGCAGTACTGGGGCAAGCAGATGCTGCTGTGGGGCACGCACGTACACGTGGGTATCCGGCACGAGGACCGCGTGTGGCCGATCATCAACGCGGTGATGACGAAATACCCGCACCTGCTGGCTATTTCCGCCTCAAGCCCGGCGTGGGAGGGCCTGGACACGGGCTACGCGTCGAACCGCACGATGCTTTACCAGCAGCTCCCCACCGCGGGCATGCCGTACCAGTTCGGTAGCTGGCAGGAGTGGGTGGAGTTCATGCGCGACCAGACGAAGTCCGGTGTTACGTCGCACACCGGCAGCATGCATTTCGACGTCCGCCCCGCCGCCAAGTGGGGCACCGTCGAGGTGCGTATTTCGGATGCGGCGACGAACCTGGAGGAGCTCGCCGCGGTCGTGGCGCTCACGCACTGCCTGGTCGTGCACTACGACGAGATGATCGACCGGGGAGAGGAACTGCCCACCTTGCAGCCGTGGCATGTGGCGGAGAACAAGTGGCGCGGTGCCCGGTACGGTCTTGAGGCCGAGGTGATCACCAGCAGGGACACAGATGAGCGTCTCGTCACGGATGAACTGGTGGACATGGTGGAGGAGCTGGGGCCCGTCGCAAAGCGTCTCGGCTGTGTCGACGAGCTGAACCTCGTGCTCAAGATTGTGGAAAATGGCGCGGCCTACCAGCGTCAACGCGAGGTGTACGAGCGGACGGGCACGTGGCGCGGGGCCGTGGACCAGGCGGTTGCGGAGCTTCGCGCCGGGCACCCCTAAAGCCCTGGCCCCGCAACCCAGCTCAGAAACCCGGTGTTAGATCCTGCGCTGCAGGTCCCCGGGGTGCTCGTTGATCGCAATGTCGTCCTCGTCGCCGTAGAGGCCTTCACGGCGGGAGACGCGGCCGAGTCGCTGTGCGGTGACCGGGTTTGTCATCAGGGCGAAGAGGACGAGCAGGAAGAGCATGCCCACGTCGCCGCGCTGGCCGACGTCGAAATGCTCGGAGCCGGTGAGTCGGAAGATCACGCCGAGAATGACCATGATCAGGCCGACGGTTTGCGGCTTGGTCACGGCGTGGATGCGGGCGAGCGTCGTGCGGAAGCGCGTGATGCCCACGGACGCGAAGAAGACCTGCAGCGCGCCGATGACGATGAAGATCAGCGACAGCACGTCGGAGATGAATTCCCAGGTCAGCATCCCTACAGTGCACCATCCCTCTTGCGGAAACGGGCGACGGACAGCGAGCCGATGAAGCCGAGCATGGCCACTACCACCATCGCGTTGACCACGGTGGTGTCCAGCGTCCAGCAGATATAGGTAGCCAGGGCGCACTGGATGGAGGCGACGACACCGTCCATGGCCACGACACGGTCCAGCGAATTCGGCCCGGTGATCAGCCGCCATGTGGTGATGAAAAACCCGGCGGCCAGCAGCACCGCCGCCACCGCGAGCACAGAATTGTAAATCGCGTCATCCATGTTTCTGGGCCTTTCTCTTCTCAAAAATAGCGATCATCGAGCGCTCAAGCTTATCGACGTCCGCCAGCGCCTTCTCCACATCCTTCTGCGTCCCCGCGGACAGAACGTGGATGGTCCAGGTGCGGTTCGCTAGATCGATGTCGGTGACACAGCCGCCGGGCTGGAGGTTGTAGGCGCAGGTGGCGAAGTACAGCGCCAGCTCGGAGTTGAGCCGCATCGGGACTTTGAAGATCGCGCTTTTGGGCGGGTCCGCCGGGCGCACCGCCAGCCAAGAGACCTGGACGGCGGCGACCAGCAGTTCGACGACCCACCTGACCAGGAACACGATCAGTTTGGGGATGTTCACGCTCACGCCGCCGGAGGGCAGTTTCGGCAGCGGCAGCAGCATGGTGATGACCATGCCCAAAGCGATGCCGGCAAAAACGTTGCCCCAGGTGAGCTCCCCCATGAGGAGCGCCCACATGAGCGTCATCCAGAAAATGAACCAGGGGCGGAAGCGGGCCGAGAAGTCCCGGAGGAAGGAGCGCTTCGGGTGCTTGCGCTGGGCGGGTGTGGAGGTCGTCGGGCTCATCGTGCGGCCTCCCCGGGGGTTTCGTCAGCGGGCTCGGGCACGGGCACCGTCGTCACGCCAGCGCTTGGTTCCTCAATGTCGTGGATGCGGTTGGTCAGGGAGTCGGAGTCGTTGACACGTGTGCCGTCGTCACGTGTGCTCTTGTCGAGGGTGCGGGAGGGGTTGGACCAGTCGCTTCCCAGCACGGCTGTGCGGTAGAGCGCGGTGTCCAGCACGGAGTCGGCGGCGCGGCCGGTGATGGCGGAGATGGGGCCGGCGAGGAACGTGATAGCGACGGACGCGGCGACGAGCGTGGCGGTCGATGCGACCATGCCGGCAGGAACGCGGCCCGCGTCCTGGCTGTCCTCGAGGGCGACGGTGTCGGAAATATCGCCGAGAGGGCTAACGCGGACGGAGACTACATTGCCTTCGGGGGCATCGGAACGGTCACGGAGGAACGCCTTGGACCAGACGATCATCATGGCGTACAGGGTGAGCAGCGACGTCACCACGGCACCGATGATGAGGACCCAGGAACGCCAGGACCCCTCCTCGGCACCAGCCTGGATGAGCAGGACCTTGCCGATGAAACCGGAGAACGGCGGGATGCCGCCCAGGTTGAGCGCCGGAATGAAGTACAGCAGGGCGATCACGGGGGCGGTGTACAGCAGGGACCCCAAGCGGCGCAGCTGGGAGGAACCCATTTGGCGCTCGATGAGGCTGACAACCAGGAAAAGGGAGGTCTGCACCAGAATGTGGTGCACTGCGTAGAAAATCGCGCCGGACAACCCGTGCGCTGAGCCCAAGGCCACACCGAAGATCATGTAGCCGATGTGGCTGACCAGGGTGAACGACAGAAGACGCTTGATGTCGTTTTGGGCGAGGGCACCCATCACGCCGACGACCATGGTGGCCAACGCAACCCACATCAGCAGATGGCTCAGCGGGCCGTCGGGGAACATGGTCACGCGGACACGGATGATGGAGTACACACCGACCTTGGTGAGCAAGCCCGCGAACACCGCGGTGACCAAGGAAGCGGCGGTGGGGTAGGAGTCCGGCAACCACGCGTCGAGGGGGAAGATCGCCGCTTTAATGCCGAAAGCGACGAGCAGGGTGGCGAAGATGGCGGTGCGGGTCCCGTCGGGAATCTCCTCCAGACGCATGCCGGCCTGCGCCATATTCACCGTGCCCACGGCGGCGTAGACCAGGCCGAGGGCGAAGATGAAGATCATCGACGACGCCATGGATACCATCACGTAACCGATGCCGGCACGCACCCGCTGCGGGGACGCGCCCATGGTGAGCAGGATGTAGGAGGCGACGAGGAAGATCTCGAAACCCACGTACAGGTTGAATAGGTCGCCCGCCAGGAACGACAAGTTCACGCCCATGGACAACAGCATGTAGATCGGCAGGAAGACATCGACCGGGTCGTTCTCGTTGCCGTCGCGGATACCCTGGCTGATCGCGAACCACATGACGCAGAACAGCACGATCGCCGACACGAACAGCATGATGCCGGAGAGGCGGTCGGCGACAAACGTGATGCCGACCGGGGCGTCCCACCCGCCCATCTGCAGCGTCTGGATGCCCGCGATGTCCGCCACCAGAATCATCGACGCCGCGATCACCGCCAGCGCCAGGAAGGTGAAGAACGCGATGTTGCGCTGCAGCGGGCGGCGCTTTCCGGCGAGCAGGATCAGCGCGGCGGACAGCGCCGGCAACAGCACCGGCAGCGGAATCAGGTACGGCATCGCCGGCAGCAGGAACTCGACGTACGACTCGTAGAAGGTCGGGTCGGCGAAGGTGGGGTTATTCATCGTCGCCCTCCTTCAAGGGGTCTTCGAAGGAGCGGGGCCCGAAAGCGTCGCCGCCGCTGCGCAAACGACCGGTCTCCGGGTCGTCGGAAGCGTCCGCGTCCGGGGCCGCCGAAGGGGTGGCCGGACGCGCGGCGATGGCCTGGTCCTCCGCGTCATGCTCGATCACGTCGTCGGTGCGGTAGCGGTACTGCCTGTACAGCAGTGCCAGGATGAACGACACCATCGCCATCGCGATCACGATCGCGGTGAGGATCATCGCCTGCGCCAGCGGGTCGGCTGATTGGTCGGTGGACATGGAGTCGCGGTCCAGGATCGGCGGGGCACCGGCCTGCCCGCCGGACTGCAGCAGCAAGAGGTTCGCGCCGTTGCCGATCAGCATCACGCCGAGCAGCATGCGCGTCATTGCTCGGTCCAGCATCAGGTATACGCCCGCCGCGATCAGCACGCCGGAGGCGATGAGCAAGAACAAATTCGCTTCCATTACTGCACCTCCCCAGTTCGAGTTGTCGAGATTCCGCGTTCAGCTTGGGCACGCTTATCGACGTCTCGCCTTCTCCCCCGCAGCCGCGCCCCCGCCCGCTGCTTCTCCCGGGCCCGCTTGCGCTCCTCGTTCTTCCGCTGCAGGGCACGGGCACGGTCGCGTGCACGCTCCTTGCGCTCGTCCTCCTCGCGGTCGATCTGGCCGCCGAGTGAGGTGAGAATGTGCATGACCAGGCCGACGACGATGGTGTAGACACCGGCGTCGAAAAGTAGTGCGGAAGGAACCGTGACAGGCCCGATGAGCGGAAGTTCCGGCTCGATGTAGCCGCTGGTCAGCGGCGGGTGGCCGAGGAACATCGGGGCGACGGCGGCCGCGCCGGAGAGCAGCAGGCCGGTGCCGAGAAGTTTCGACGGGTCCACCGGCAGCGCCTCTTCGAGCTCGTCGCGGCCGCCGGCGAGGTAGCGCAGCGTGAGCGCCAGACCCATCACCAGGCCGCCGGCGAAACCTCCGCCGGGAGCGTTGTGGCCGGAGAAAAAGAAATACGCGGACAGCAGCACCATCGCGGGGAAGAGGAGACGGGTGACCACGTCGACCATGATCGAGCGGTTCTGGGCCTTCTCGCCTTCCACACCGGCGGCGAGCCAGCGCGGGCGGCGCGTGGACAGCGTCGGACGGCGTGAATCGCGCGTGAAGGACCGCGTCCGGTAAATCAAACTGGCCACGCCCGTCGCCGCGATGACCAGCACGCAGATCTCGCCCAGGGTGTCCGCCGCGCGCAGGTCCACGAGCAGCACGTTGACGGTGTTGCGCCCGTGGCCGATCTCGTAGGCCAGGTCGGGCATGAGCACCGAGATTGGCTCGGCCACCCGCGCTGACATCGCCGCCATGGCCACCACCACGACCGAAAGGCCGGTGCCCACCGACAGCCATGCGCGCAGGCGGTTGTCCGCGTCCTTCTTCACATCCACCTCAGTGGGCAGCTTGCGCAGGACCAGCATGAACACGACCATCACGAGCGTCTCCACCAGCACTTGCGTCAGCGCCAGATCCGGGGCACCGTGCAGCGCGAAGATCAGCGCCGAAGCGTAGCCGGTGAGCCCCACCAGGATCACAATGGACAAACGGTTGCGGATCATCGTCGCGGCGACCGCGCAGCTGATCATCACCATCACGGTCATGCCCTGCCACGGAGTGTCCCACAGGATCATGTGGGTGTCGGCCGTCTCGCCGAACACCAGCGCCGCCAGCGGCACCACCATCAGCACGCTGAAGATCACAGCCAGGTTGATGGTCAACGAACCGCGCTGCGTCGACGCCGTCAAACGCAGCGACGCCTGCCGCAGCACCTTCAGCATGTTGTCCCACAGCGCATCCGCGTCGCCCAACGCAGGCCTTTCAAACTGAGCCTTCTTCACCAGTGCGCGCTGCCAGAACATCACGGCACCGGCCGCGATGATCACCGCACTCAGTGCCAGTGGCACCGTGAAGCCGTGCCACAAGGCCAAGTCCTGGTGCTCCGTGTCCGGGAAGCGCACGTCGAGGTACTCGTTGATCAGGGATGACAACGGCTGCGGCACCGCACCGAACACCACGGTGAGCAGAACCAGGAGTCCAGGGGGAGCCCACTGCAGGAATTCGATGGGTTCCATGTCGCGGACGGCGGGGGACGTGCCGTCGATAAGCTCGGCGCTCATCTCGTCCTCCCGCTTGCGCGCGAACGCGCCCCACAGGAAACGCAGCGAATACGCCATCGTCAACACGGAACCGAGTATGAAGCCGACGAGCAGAATATTGCGCGGCATGCCCACCAGCAGCTCCTCGTGGAGCGCGGCCTCGAGCGCCGCTTCCTTAGCCACGAAACCCCACAGCGGTGGAATGCCCGCCATCGACGCCGCCGCGATCGTGGCCAACCCCGCGAGCAGCGGTTCCTTACGGCCCAGACCGGACAATTCGCGGATATCGCGCGTGCCCGACGTGTGGTCGATCGCGCCCACAATCATGAACAACGCCGCCTTGAAAAGCGAATGCGCGAACACCAGCGCCAGCCCCGCCAGCGTCGCCTCGCGCGAACCGACACCCACCACCGCCGTCATGAATCCCAGCTGCGACACCGTGCCGTACGCCAAAATCAGCTTCAAATCCCGCTGCTTCAACGCCATCCAGCCACCCAGCAGCATCGTGAACACGCCCGCAGGCAACACCACCACGTGCCACATGCTTATCGACGCAAAATCCGGCGCCAACCGCCCCACCACATAGATTCCCGCCTTCACCATCGCCGCCGAGTGCAGGTACGCCGACACCGGAGTCGGCGCCGCCATCGCGCCCGGCAACCAGAAGTGGAATGGCGCCTGCGCAGACTTCGTCAACGCGCCGAGCAGGATCAGGACCACCGCCGCCGTGATCCCCGGAATGTGCTCCAGATCCGTCATCCCGGCAATCTGCGAGAGCTTCCACACACCCGTCTGCGTGCCGAAGAGAATGATCCCCACCAGCATCGCCAGCCCACCGAACGTGGTGACCAGCAGCGCCTGCGTCGCCGCCCTCCTCGACGACGCACGCTCCCCGTAATACGAGACCAGCAGATACGACAGCACCGAGGTGATCTCCCAGAAGATGTACATCATCAGCAGGTTGTCGGAGATCACCAGTCCGTACATCGCCATCGCGAACATGGTCAGCTCCGCACCGAAAATGCTCAGCCGCCGCGGATTCGAGTCGAAATACCCCCAGCAGTACAACAGCACCAGCGCCCCGACACCGAGAATGATCAGGCCGAACAGCCCCGCATAAGCATCGAGCCGGAACTCAATATTCAGGTGCATCCCCGGCATCCACGGATACGCCGCCAGGATCTCCCCGCCGTTGTGGAACGTCCCGCTCGCGAACTGGAATAACAGCCAACCGAACCCGGCTCCCGGCACCAGCGCCAACAGGCCGAAAGCAGGCCTACCGAACGAGCGCAGCAGAATCGGCGCCGCCGCTGTCGCTGCGATCAGCGCGAAAAGCAGGGTGATCACGGTGTCACGGCCCTCCCAAGTTCGTGTCCGACAGGGGTCAAAAAGTGCGCTGGCCCAACAGTGGAGCCAACAGCGCGCAGGCGAGTAAAACACCCTGCCAACTTGGGAAAACTACGTAAAACCAAATCAAAAAGGCGCGTCATCGCTGGCGCGGCCAACGTGTAGCAGTCTACCTATAAGGATTGAGCGGGGGAGGGTTGCATGCGGTGTCCGTGCGTTCCTGCGGGGAGAGTGCCTAGCCTCCTAGCCGTAGATCCGCTGGGCTCCCGACGCCATCGCCGCGGCGATCGAGGACTCGCTCGTCGCACCGAAACCAACAGCCCACGCCGTGTTGCGCTCATTGATCTGGTGAGCCACCTTGATTGCCGTGAAAGTGGCTTCATGCAGCTGGAACTGGTGGAACTCGAGGATCTCGACGTAGCGTCCCTCCTCCGCCAACATCGCGCTGAACGCGTGCGCCGGGCCCGAGGCAGTGATCTCATGGCGGGTGGTCTGCGGCGGGAACGTCTTCGACGTGCGCGTCAGGACTGCCGAGTAGGTGGTGTAGCACCAGTGGTCGTGGCTGGAGCGGATATCGGAGAACTTGACGGTCGGGCTCGGGGCATACGTGGCGCTGAACAATGCCCAGCTCATACCCATCGCCTCGGCGCGCAATTCCCGCGGCAGGCGGCACGGGGAGTCGAAGCGGCGCTGGAACGGGTCAAGCTGCTCGCGCTGCGGCTGCTGCTGGGGTGCCTGCTGCGGAGTGTGCTGGGAAGTCTCTTGCGGAGTCGGGGTGAAGCCGGTGGAGCGGGTCTGATTCTGGGTACGGGAAGTGTGCTGAGTCGAGGTGTAAGACACGGTCGATGTCCTTCTACGTTTCGCGGTGAGTGTGTTGGGGTGTACCGACTCGCTGTACTGGGTGGTTAACGACCACTACCCCACACCGCGGGGAGTCGGTTACTCCGCGTTGGGGTCGGTGGCCTCTAGTACCACCTTGAGTACTAGGGCTCGTAGAAGAATCGGCTTTCGCATGTCCATGACGTTAGACCATGTTCTGGGTGACGCGCAACACAGTTAGCAAAGAATATCGCCCGAACGCACATGAAGTACCTGTTCACGGGGGCAAAAATAATCCCACTTGACCGATAGGAAGTTTCACTATGTGGAACAGCTCGGGGGCGGTGATGTCGGGCGGCCTCTCATCGGTGGTCTTTTGTCCGCTCTGGTAGTTTCCGCCCGCCCCGGTTGTCGGTCCCAGCAGCTCCTCCCCTGGCAACGTCCCCCGCCCGTCTAAACGTAGAAACCAGCTACTTGGATCCAGCTATTCGGGCCGAAACCGGTGATTAGCTGGGTCCAAGTAGCTGGATTTGGAGACGGAGGGACAGGAGGGGACGGGCGGGTGGGCGGGGTGGAAGCGACGCCACGGCGCCGGGGCGGCCCTTAGATCCCAAAGGCCCGCGCGGGGCCCAGGGGGCTAGAGCGTGGTCACCCGCTGCAGGAACTTCGCCTCGGCGACCGCGACGCGCTCAATGTCGTACGGGTGGACGGACTCATCGACGGAGTGGATGCCGGCGTTGTTGTCCTCGACGCCGTACATGGCGATCGCGGCGTCCGGGTAGTGCTTCTGCAGTGTCGCGGTGAGCGGGATGGAGCCGCCGGAACCGACGCTGACCAGGTCGGTGGACACGCCGGCGGGGGCGCGGTCGCTGCCCTCGGTCTCCTTGTAGGCCTCCTGCAGGCACTCGCCGAGCAGCGCGATGGCGGGTCGGGAGGGATCGGTGGCGAAACCGTGGTTGACGTCGAAGATCTCCACCTCGACCTTGGCGCCCCAGGGGGTGTGGTCGATGATGTGCTGCTTGAGTGTCTCGGCGGCTGCGGCGGGGTCCATGCCGGCGGGGACACGGAGGTTCAGTTGGGCTTCGGCGCGCGGGATGATGGCGTTGACGGCTTCGCTGACCGGGGTGGAGGAAAAGCCGATGACGGTGACTGCGGGGCGGGCCCAGACCATGTCGGCGGCGTTTTCGTTGCCGTTGTCGATGTCGCCCATGAGGGATACGCCGTCGAGGACACCGGCGTCCTTGCGGAAGGCGTCGGTGTCGTAGGGCTGGCCGGGCCATGTGGCGGTCAGGGCGTCGCCGAGGCCGTCGATGGTGGTGCGGCCGGAGTCGTCGCGAAGCGAATCGAGGGTGCGGATGAGTGCGGCGACCGGGTCCGGGGCGGGGCCGCCGAAGGTGCCGGAGTGGATCGCGCCGCGCAGGGTCTCCACCTTGACCTTGAGCTGGGCGCCGCCGCGCAGGGCGGTGGTGAGGGTCGGGGTGCCCACGGCCACGTTGCCGGAGTCGGCGATGAGGATGATGTCGGCGGAGAACAGTTCGGGCTTCTCCTCGATCAGCTTCTCTAGGCCGCCGCCGCCGAGTTCCTCGGAGCCTTCGACGAGGACGACAAGGTTGGCGTCGGTGCCGCCGGCGTCGTCGATAAGCCTCAATGCCTCAAGGTGCATGGCGACGTTGCCTTTGCAGTCCGCCGCGCCACGCCCGTACCAGCGGCCGTCGCGTTCGGTGAGGGTGAACGGGTCAGCAGTCCACGCGGACGGGTCACCGGCGGGGACGACGTCGTAGTGGGAGTAGAGGAGGACGGTCGGTGCGTCGTCGCTGACGTGCTTGCGCGCGATGATGGCGTCGGCGTTGTCGACGGTGGCGTGGCGCTCGACCTCGAGTCCGCGCTCTGCCAGGGCGTTCGCGACCCAGTCGGCGGCGGCGCCGTGCTGGTCGGCGAGTTCCGGCACCGAGTGGGGCGAGTTGAAGGACACGAGTGCGGAAAGGTCGTTGAAAATCCGTTCGCGGTTCGGTTCGAAAGTGCTCATGACCTCGAACGTACCAGCGCCCGAATCTGCCGTGCGTGACGCGTCTGCCTTGTAAGATCGGCGCTACAACGACGAAGGGGGCGCGACGTGTTGGAGTGGTTCTCAGGGCACATGGCAAACGGTCGTGATGACCCTTTTGATCGTCGCGCTGGTCGTGCAGATCGCGTGGCCGCGTGTTCGCGACCTGTTCGACCCCGTCGTGAAGCGGGAGTATGGGCACGTGGTCGCCGTGGACGGGGGGGCGTGGTGGAAGGGCAACGAAGATCCCATGCAGACCCGGGAGCTCGCGCGCATGCCGTCGGGGGAGGAGCTGCTGTTCGCCTGGGTCGATGGCACGATCGGTCTGCACAGAGACATCAAGCGCCAGGTTTTCACGCGCGGGGGCTGGCTCATCAATCAGACCCCGCCGAAGATCAACGCCGATCCGCACACGCAGCAGATGGCGATCGCGCAGATGAAGGCACGGTATTTCCGTTACTGGCTTCCGCAACCCAAGTCCTTAGTGGTCGTGCACCGAAAAAGCGGGAGATATCAAGGCAAGTACTAGGAACAACGCTTATCGACGGCCGCGTGGCAGCCGAAACTGCTGGCCTACCTTGATCGTTCCGGTTTTCAACGATTGTTGGCAGCAGAGTAATATCCCTGCCAACACATTGTTAGAAAGGCGTGAAATGGATAACGGGGCGGAACTGCGTGAGCTTACTCTGCGCGGCATCATCATCGGCGGACTGATCACGCTTGTGTTCACCGCGGCGAACGTCTACCTGGGGCTCAAGGTGGGCCTGACATTCGCCACTTCCATTCCGGCGGCAGTCATCTCCATGGCTGTGCTGCGCAAGTTCGCCGGGCACAACGTCAAAGAGAACAATATTGTCCAGACGATCGCGTCGGCTCCGGGAACGCTGTCCGCGATCATCTTCGTCTTGCCGGGCCTGGTGATGATCGGCTACTGGCAGGGCTTCCCGTTCTGGACCACGGCGCTGGTGTGCGCGCTGGGCGGCATCCTCGGTGTGATGTTCTCGGTGCCGCTGCGCCGCGCGCTGGTCACCGGTTCTGACCTGCCGTACCCGGAGGGTGTGGCCGCGGCGGAGGTTCTCCGTGTCGGCGATGGTGACCCGAACAACGAGGAGAACGTCAAGGGCCTGCGGGTCATTGTTGTCGGTGGCATCGTCTCCGCGTTCTACGGCCTGCTCGCCGCGATGAAGGCGGCCGCCGGCGAGATCTCCGGCACCTTCAAGTTCGGCAAGGGCGCGACCATGATGGGAGGCTCGCTCTCCTTGGCCCTGATCGGTGTGGGGCACTTGGTCGGTATGACGGTCGGTATCGCCATGCTCGTCGGCGTGGTCATTTCCTTCTTCGTTCTTCTACCGTGGCGCACATCTTCACTCGTCGACGGCTCCGTCACGGACCTCTCCGAGATCGTCTCCACCACCTTCGCCTCCGAGATCCGCTTCATCGGCGTGGGCACCATGGCGGTGGCCGCACTGTGGACGCTGATCAAGATCGCCGGTCCGGTGATCAAGGGCGTGAGCGCCTCGCTGTCCAGCTCCCGCAAGCGCGCCGCCGGCACAGAAGTGGACGTCACGGAGCGCGACATCCCGTTCCCGATCGTCCTGGGCACCATCTTGGCGTCCATGCTCCCGATCGGCTTCTTGCTGTGGGACTTCCAGCGCGGCACCGACATTCACGAGCACGCCGTCGGCCTGACCATTATCTCCGTGCTGTTCATTCTGATCGCCGGCCTGGTCATCGCCTCGGTCTGCGGCTACATGGCAGGCTTGATCGGTGCGTCCAACTCGCCGATCTCGTCGGTGGGCATCATTGCCGTGATCACGTCGGCGCTGCTGATCGCCGCGTTCACCGCGGGCACCGATGCCAGCGCGACCTCCCTGGTGGCGTACACGCTGTTCACCGCGGCGATCGTCTTCGGTATCGCAACTATTTCCAACGACAACCTGCAGGACCTCAAGACCGGTCAGCTTGTCGACGCCACCCCGTGGAAGCAGCAGGTCGCCCTCGTCATCGGTGTCCTCTTCGGTTCCGTCGTCATCCCGCCGGTCCTGCACCTCATGCTCACCGGCTTCGGCTTCCAGGGGATGGAGGGCGCGGGCCCGGACGCCCTTGCTGCGCCGCAGGCAGCACTGATGTCGTCCGTCGCCACCGGCATTTTCGACGACTCCCTGAACTGGAACCTCATCTTCCTCGGTGCCGCCATCGGTACCGTCGTGATCATCATCGACGAGATTCTTTCCGCCACCACCGATAAGAAGTACTCCTTGCCGCCGCTGGCAGTGGGCATGGGCATGTACCTGCCTGTCACGGTCACCGTAATGGTTCCGCTGGGCGCCATCATCGGCCACTTCTACAACCGCTGGGCATCGCACCAGCGCAACCCGGAATCCGCGATCCGCATGGGCACCCTTGGCGCCACCGGCCTGATCGTGGGTGAGTCGCTGTTCGGTGTGGTCAACGCCGGCATCATCGCAGCCGCCCAGGGTGAGAGCCCGCTGGAGATTTTCGAGGAGAACGCCTGGACCAGCCTGGCCGGTGTCGTTCTCTTCACGGCCGCAATCGTGTTCATCTACAGCCGGACTGCCAAGGCTGCCAAGGATCTGCCCATCACTGCGCCAGCCGATGCGGTTGCCGCGGAGAAAATGGCCGCGGTCGATCGGTCGAAGTGACCTGAGCCCCCGGACGGACGTGAGGCGCTGTACGAGGGCATGAAATGAACGAGGCACGGCATCATCGCCGTGCCTCGTCGCGTTCCAGGGGGGCGGCCTGGGGCGGTGCCCGATCCGGGACGGTACTAACGCATGATCTGCTGCAGGAACGGAACGGAGTTCTGGGTAGAGGCATTGACTGTTCCGTCGTGGTCGGTCGGGTACCAACGCACCTCCACCTTGCTGTTCTTCTCTGCGCCGATGAATTGGCGCAGCCACATGTCCGAGTTCAAGGCCATGCCGATGGGGGCCGGCATGTCGACATCCTTGAGTCCGTGGGCGATGAACACCGGTTTGTCGTAACCCGAGACAGGGGTCGCCATGAATTCGCGGATGGCGCGGTCTGCGCCGGGGACGTCGCTAAGCGGCTTTGTGAAAGCGCGGGTGAGATTGACATTCCGGACCGCGTCTTCGACTTCGTAGTAACAGCTGTGCTGCGCCGCGGCGATCATGCGCCGGCCTTCGTCGGTGAGGACGGAATCGAAGTCGATGTCTGGGTAAGCTTCGCGCACCGCGCCCAGGATGTAAAGGCCGTAGACCTGCATTCCGGCGGGCAGCGGAGCTGGCGGGAACGACGGGCCGAGCTTGGTGATGAACTCTTCGATGTAGGCGGGCGCTCCTGTCACCACCGCACCGCGGTAGTCCAGGCCGAGTTTCTTGCTGAGCTCGGTTGCGCGGTGGGCGACGTGTAGGGCGACACCTCCGCCCTGTGATTGGCCGATGACCGCCCATTTATTGTCCAGGACCGGCCCGTTCTTGTCCTTGCTGGCCTTCATTTTGTGCAGGGCGGCCACGGAGTCGACGGACTCAACCGCGGACTGCTTACCGTTGAGGTAGCTGTGGAGCCCGGGGGTGTCGAGGCCTACGTAGTCCGGCGCGACGATCGCGTATCCGAGGTCGAGCCACCTGCCCAGGTACTCAACGTCCCGTGGAATGCGCGGGTTGATCGACGGGGCGCATTCATCGCCCAGACCGACTGTTCCGTGGGTCCAAGCGACAACAGGCCAGCCGCCGTCCGGGCGCTCGCCCCGGGGCAGGAAAACAGCGGCTGTGGCGACGGCGGGCTTTCCCAGTTTGTCTGTGGTCGTGTACGCGATGCGGTACTGCTCGGCGGCAGTGGGGAGCCCGACATTCGGGTCCAGGGGTACCTCGGCCAGTACGGTGCCGGGCTCGCCTGACGGTTCCACATGGGGCAGGCCACTCCGGTAGAGCGTGCCGTCATACGGGGCAACAGGCCGCATGGGGTCTCCGTTGTCGACGAAGTGCTGCGCCAGCTGCGATGAAGACTTAGATGACTGCGCGTGGGCTGGAACGGCGGCTACTGCGCCGACCATTCCAAGCGTGACGACGGCTGCCGCGCAGGCGGTCATCTGAGTTGTGGACCTAAGGGTCATGAGTGAACTCCCACTAGTGGTACGTGTGCTTTTTGTTCCTTTGTAGCCAATTGTGCTCCTCCGCTTGGCGGAGGCTGTTGGTGGTCTGGGAATTCCTACTCCAGGAGATGGCCGCTGATGGAGAATCTGCGCGGCTTGCCAGGTGTGGCCTTGCAGGGCTAGAGCGGTGCGCTCCCAGCTCTTCATTCCGACCTTGCACTCGTTGCCTCCGGCTGCTAAAAATGACTCTAGCACTCCCGCCAAGTGAGTGCTAAAAGTCAATTTCGAGCGGGTGAGGCTGTTTTGCGCTCACCAGCCGTGCCGTCGCGGGCGCCCGCTTGGACCTTGTAGACGTGAGAGTGGCGTCGCCTTTTCCTACATAAACGAGGAGCAACAAACTCACATGGCAAAGATGATCGCATTTGACGAGGAAGCACGCCGCAGCCTCGAGCAGGGTCTGAACACCCTGGCTGACGCTGTGAAGGTCACCCTCGGCCCGAAGGGCCGCAACGTCGTCCTTGAGAAGTCCTGGGGCGCGCCCGCTATTACGAATGACGGCGTGACCATTGCGAAGGATATCGAGCTCGAGGATCCGTACGAGAAGATCGGCGCCGAGCTGGTCAAGGAAGTCGCCAAGAAGACTGACGACGTCGCCGGCGACGGCACCACCACCGCGACCGTCCTGGCGCAGGCGCTGGTCCGCGAGGGTCTGCGCAACGTGGCCGCCGGCTCCAACCCGATGGGCATCAAGCGCGGTATCCAGGCCGCCACCGATAAGGTCTCCCAGCTCCTGCTCGACTCCGCGAAGGAGGTCGAGACTGAGGAGGAGATCGCTTCCACCGCTGGTATCTCGGCTTCTGACCCGGAGATCGGCAAGAAGATCGCCGAGGCAATGTACGCCGTCGGCAACGGCTCCGTGAACAAGGAGTCCGTCATCACCGTCGAGGAGTCCAACACCTTCGGCGTCGACCTCGAGGTCACCGAGGGCATGCGCTTCGACAAGGGCTACATCTCCGCTTACTTCGCCACCGATATGGAGCGCGGCGAGGCAGTGCTCGAGGACCCGTACATCCTGCTGGTCTCCGGCAAGATCTCCAACGTCAAGGAGCTTGTCCCGGTTCTGGAGCAGGTCATGCAGTCCGGCAAGCCGCTGCTGATCATTGCCGAGGACGTCGAGGGCGAGGCCCTGTCCACCCTCGTGGTGAACAAGATCCGCGGCACCTTCAAGTCCGTGGCTGTGAAGGCGCCGGGCTTCGGTGATCGTCGTAAAGCAATGCTGCAGGACATCGCGATCCTGACCGGCGGCCAGGTCATCTCCGAGGAGGTCGGCCTGTCCCTCGACGGCGCCGATGCCTCCCTGCTCGGCCAGGCACGCAAGGCCGTCATCACCAAGGACGACACCACGATTGTCCAGGGTGCGGGCGAGCAGGCCCAGATCGAGGGCCGCGTGAAGCAGATCCGCGCCGAGATCGAGAACTCCGATTCCGACTACGACCGCGAGAAGCTCCAGGAGCGCCTGGCTAAGCTCGCCGGTGGTGTCGCTGTCCTCAAGGTCGGCGCGGCCACCGAGGTCGAGCTCAAGGAGCGCAAGCTGCGCATCGAGGACGCTGTGCGCAACGCGAAGGCAGCAGTCGAGGAGGGCATCGTCGCCGGCGGCGGCGTCGCACTCCTGCAGGCAGCCAAGGAGCTCGAGGGCGACCTCGGCTTCGAGGGTGACGAGGCCACCGGCGTGAAGATCGTCCGCGAGGCCCTCTCCGCACCGCTGAAGCAGATCGCCCTCAACGCCGGCCTCGAGCCGGGCGTTGTCGCCGACAAGGTCGCCAACCTCCCGGCTGGCCAGGGTCTGAACGCGGCCACCGGCGAGTACGTCGAGATGCTGGCCAACGGCATCGCGGACCCCGCCAAGGTCACCCGTTCCGCTCTTCAGAACGCCGCCTCCATCGCCGGCCTCTTCCTCACGACCGAGGCCGTCGTCGCCCAGAAGCCGGAGCCCGCAGCTCCCGCCATGGACCCGGAGGCCATGGGCGGCATGATGTAAAAAGCATCTCCGCTTAGCGACGCCCCGAGCCACCCAGCCCGCCCCGCGGCCAGCCTGGCTCGGGGTTTCGTGCGTTTGCTTCCGCTCGCAGAGGAGCTGGCCAGGCGGAGGAAGCGGAAAGGCGGTGGTCCGCGCACTGTCGAATAGGGGCTGCTGTAAAGCAATGACAATTGCTGTTGTGGCTGTGACACGCCATGCCGCCCCCGGAAAGGGGTAATCGCGGAGGTCGCGCGACGGGTGCCTTAGGTGAACATCGCGTTACCGGAGGTCGATTGTCGACCGTTACACAAAATGAGTGAGATCTTGGCCCGGTTAATGTTCGATTTCAAAAAAGTGCTCTATAACTCACCGGCGCTGCTCGTGTTTACTTTTTGTTCATATCTTAAGTAACGGTACCGTTTCGGAAGCCTGAAATCCGACTCCAGGCGCGGTATTGACCGCTGAGAAATGTGTGGCAAAAAACTCCCGTGACGCCCGATCGGGGTGTCTGAAAACCAGAAACCCTCATCCGGCGCTAGCCGGTATATCTGCACAAGGAGATTCTTCACATGGACGTGAAAGAAATCATCATGCACCTCGAGAACTTCGCCAACACCTGGAACGGTTGGTCCAAGTTCCTCGGCGGCCTCGAGAAGTTCTTCGGCGCTGACGGCGTCATCGCTTCCATCCAGGACTGGGCGGATGCTGGCGACAACCTCGCTGCCCTCAAGACCAAGTAAGTCCCCCTCCCTTTCTAAACACTGACTCTCGAAGGAGTTCAACATGGACGCATTCATCGATGGTTCCTCCCAGGCTGCTAGCAACCTTGACCTGGTCTGGAACAACACCCTCAAGCCGCTCTTCGACATTATGAAGCCGCTGGCTGAGTCCGCTGAGGGCCTCGTCAAGCTGCTGAAGCTGCTCCCGTAGTAACGAGAGAACTTCAAATCCTGTCGCTTCGGCGGCAGGATTTTTTGTTTGCCGTGACCATTTCTTCCCGCACAACCTGGAGCTCGCGAATTCTCGGGAATCTCGGCGATGTTCGCACAGGGCAAGCGCACGAACACTTGGTTCTAAATGGGAGGGGGCGGCGAACGGGTCGTCGATAAGCGTTGCCCAGCGCTGGCGCGTGTGCGCCGCTAAAATGGCGGGCATGGCGAACGATGATGACATGCCCTTGATTGACCTGACGGAAACCGAAGGCTACTACGTCGACGATTCTGACGAGGACGACCCGGTGCTGCTGCAGGCAGACGGAACTCCGATCCAGACGTGGCGCGAGAATTACCCGTATGACGAGCGCATGACGCGTGACGAATACGAGAAGGTGAAGCGCGCACTGCAGATTGAGCTGCTGAAGTGGCAGAACTGGACGAAGGACACGGGTCAGCGCCACATCATCATCTTCGAGGGGCGTGACGCGGCTGGTAAGGGCGGCACGATCAAGCGCTTCAACGAGCACCTCAACCCGCGTGGCGCGAGAACGGTGGCGTTGGAGAAGCCGTCGCCGCGCGAGTCCACGTCGTGGTACTTCCAGCGCTACATCGAGCACTTCCCGGCCGGCGGCGAGATCGTCTTCTTCGACCGCTCCTGGTACAACCGCTCGGGTGTTGAGCGCGTGATGGGTTTCTGTACCGAGTCGCAGCATGCTGAGTTCCTGCGCGAGGTGCCGATGCTGGAGAACATGATCCTTGGTTCGGGCATTTCCCTGACCAAGTTCTGGTTCTCCGTCACCCGCAAGGAGCAGCGCACCCGCTTCGCCATCCGCCAGGTCGACCCGGTGCGCCAGTGGAAGCTGTCGCCGATGGACCTCGCCTCCCTGGACAAGTGGGACGACTACACCCGCGCGAAGGAAGAGCAGTTCCGATACACCGACACTGACGAGTCCCCGTGGGTGACCATCAAGTCCAACGATAAGAAGCGCGCCCGCGTCAACGCGATGCGCTACATCCTTTCCAAGTTCGAGTACACGAACAAGGACCACGACGTGGTGGGGGAGCCTGACCCGTTGATCGTGAAGCGTGGCCGCGATCAGATCGGGGACTAGTTTCTCAGGTCTTGGGTTTTAGCCTTGGCTAAATGTTGAGCCTAGAACATAGTTTCCCCAGGTGGGTTTCGGTGGAATCACCGGTTCACGCGGGAAGCTAAGTTTCGGGGTTAGCATCTAAGTTTTCGTTTCTGTCCTAGCGAGATTCAACCCCGCTCCCGTTGTGCGCCCCGCCCGCTGGGCATAGGGTCGTCAGTGTGTTCATCAACGTCACCCGCCCCGCAGACAGCGTCGCCGTCCTGACCATCGACCGCGACGAGAAACGTAACGCTCTCAGCGAGGAGCTCCTCGTCGAGCTCGCGGACATGCTTGAGCACGAGCTTATCGATGCCCCATCGATCCTCCTCACCGGCGCCGGCTCCGCCTTCTCCGCTGGGGCAGACTTGTCCTCCGGCGATCCTGCCGCGATCTACCCGGCGCTGAAACGCGTGCTGGAGATCATCCGCGGCGCGGAGAAAGCAGTGGTGGCGTACGTGAACGGCCCGGCGATCGGTGCCGGGGCGATGCTGGCGGGTGCGTGCGATATCCGGGTGGTGGCGCCGTCGGCACGCTTTGCTATTCCGGTGGCGCGGATGGGCGTTCCCGTCACGCCCGAGCTTGCCGGCGCCCTCGCCGGCCTCGTCGGCGGCGCCCGCGCCCGCACCATGCTGATGACCGGCATGCCCATCAACTCCGCCACGGCCGTCGACTGCGGCTTCGCCGCCCTCCGTGGCACCTTCGGCGATGCGGTCGAAGTGGCTACTGTATGCGCCGAGGGTTCTGCCGTGACGATCACGTCGATCAAGGCGGCCTTCCGCTCCTAAACATTTCGCCGCGGGCGTAATTCGTCGGCCGGGAGTCAATTCATTCAGCTGCGTGTATAAATCACGGACAGTGAATAGGTGAACGGCGCGAGCACGATGCCGAACCTGGCGTACGAATTCAGGATCAAATGCGGCACGACGCAATTCGATGTCGAAAAACAACTACAGCTCACATCGCGCAAAGATGCGAGCGGCAAGGATCTGGACGGCGCGACCTTCAACGTGATATACCGCTGCGATCGCGAGGGAACCTACGACGCGGCGAAGAAACTCTACCTACCGAACATCGCGCCAGTGGAGGGCACGATCACCGTCGGCCGAAACAGAGACGATGTGGTCAAGGACCTCAAGGTCGGTGCGGAGTGCAAGGTGTGTGGGGGGACGAGTCCACCCTGCCGCAGACGAAGTGCATCAAGTTCGACAAGGCTACGGTCGCGTCGACTAACGCGCGGGACCAGATGACGGGCTCGACCAACGTCGACGCGAAGTCGAAGCCGGTCCTCACCGTAGCTATCGAAAGCCCACGGATGGTGCCTGTGATGCTGTTGTGATTAGTGTGACTCTCACTTACAGTGGAGCTAACCCTGAAGTACGGGTCGAGACTTGTCTCTTGGCTGCACGGTTCACCACCTTGCTTTGGGACTCTTTTCCGTTTCCCACTTCCCCGAGGAGAGAATCTATGAAGCGCTTCAACAAGACCGCAATTGCCATCGCGCTGTCCGGCGCCCTTGCTCTGGGTGCCGCACCGGCTGCCGACGCTCAGGAGAATCTGGGTGAACCGGCCGCCACCATCAACCACGAGGGTGCGACCTGGTACCTGCACAGCAACGGCCAGTTCTACGTCAACGACGCGGGACTCGTCTACACCCCGGTCGACCAGATCGAGGAAGAGAAGAAGATCGCCCTCGAAGCCGATAACGCTGAGGGCGAGCAGGGTGCTCCAGCTGGCGACGAGCAGTATGTTCCGGCAGGCGACGAGGTCGTCGAGGTTGGCGGCAACGATGCTGCTGACTCCGAGCGCGGTGTCAACGCTGAGACCGGCAGCAACACCATCGCGAAGGGCCTGATCGGCCTGCTGCTCGCATCCATCATGGGCGCAGCGATCTTCGCGTTCGGGCGTCGTCGCCTGGTCTAAGAGACGTACTTCAGCTCCCCACGGCCGGATCGGTGTCCGGCTACTTGGACTTGCCGGACTTCCCGGATTTGCCCGACTTTCCGGACTTCTCAGATTTATCGACCTTGTCGGACTTGGCAGGCTTATCCGCCGTCTTCGATTTGTCCGACTTCTCGGACGACGAGTCGGCGTCGGTGCCGTCGGAGGACTCGGCGGGGGAGCCATTCCCGGTAGTGTCAGCCTCATCGGAGCCGTGCGGCTCGGCCATGATCGCCAGGGACAGCTTGCGGAGATGCTTCAACTGCTTGGTCGTGGTGGCATCGAGAGCTCGGTCTTCGGCTTCGGCCACGGCGGCGGCGAGCTGTTCCTGAGCCTTGGATCCCTCTTCGGTCGGAATGATGATCTGGCGGCGGCGGTCCTTGGGGTCGCGCTCACGGGAGACCCAGCCTTGTGTCTCGAGGGAGTCGATGAGGCGGACCATGTCGGAGGCGTCGATGGCGAGGAGCTCGGAAAGCTGGGTCTGGCTCGCGGCGTGCTCGAGAGTGCATGTCAGCACCCAGAACTCGCGCATGGTGGCGCCGAGCGCGGCCAGCGCTTTTTCGACCTCGTCCTTCGTGGCGCGACGCACGCGCTCAATCTGGAACGAGGGAGATTTGGTCAGGGCGGCGGGGTGCTTCAAGGATTCTGCCATGTGCATCAATGTAGCAGTGATGGGGGATTCCTATGGTTGGTTAGGGGTGAAGATAAATCACCCCACCAACCCCGTCGGAGTTATTCGGTCGGCAGACCGGCCTCGACCCACGCCTGGGTACCACCGACGACGTTGATAGCTTCGGTTCCGCGGACAGCCTCGAGGTACTGGGAGGCCTCGGCGGAGCGGCCGCCGGATTTGCAGATGACGTAGATGGGCTGATCAAAGTCGATCTGCTCGGAGAGAGCCGCGAAATTGGACAGGGGCAAGTTCACGGCGCCCTTGGCGTGGGTGTCGGAGAACTCGTCGGGCTCGCGGACGTCGATAAGCTGGGCGTTTTCGGGCACTTCGTTGACCTGTACGGACTTCATGGCGCCAGTCTAGATGAACTATTGTTTTTGCTATGGCTGGCGACGACGCGCGCGGGTACGCACCGCGGACAACACCGCGGGAGCCGCGCGCGACGCGTGACGCTTATCGACGGCCCGCCGCCCCCCGCCGCACCTTGGCCCCCGCCGCGCGGCCCGCGACTCCGCCGCGGCGCTTCAAGCCGCAGCCGCCGTGGGTGTACAAGATGCGCCGCACTGTCGCTGTGCTGCTGATGCTTGTGCTCGTCGTGGGGTTCATCCGCGCGTGCGTGCCCAGCGAGCACGACCGCGAGATGAAGGCGTGGAAGGAGCAGGCGAATCAGGCGGTGGAGCAGCCCATCGACGTCGGAGAGGCGGACATCCCGCCGTCGCGGCCCGTAGAGATGCGTATCCCCGGCCTCGACATGACCGCCAAATTTGAGGAAGGCGACTGCCGCTTCAAAGACGGTGCGATCGACCCCGACACCCTCAGCGAGGCCTGCGCGTTCACCGCGAAGGACAAGCCGTACACGCTGCCGGGCTCCACCAGCGAGGACATCGTCGTCATCGCGGGCCACGCGGCGGCCGGCGTGCCCGCCGTCTTCGACAAGCTTTACGACGTTCAAGGCCAACGCCACACCATCAACCCCGGCGACACCATGTATCTGAAGACCCAGAAATCCGGTGACCGCTGGCTCAAATACCAAGCCACCGACCTCCACGAGCCCGACAAGAAAGGCCTGTCCCAGTCCGCCGAGATCTGGGGCAATGTCCCCATGCCCGGCCGCCTGCTCACCATCTCCTGCATCCAGCCCGCAAACCCCTTTGAAGACGCCGTGCGCAACGCCGTCATCGGGTGGCAGCTGCAGGGGGTTGCGGAGCAGCCGGAGTAGGCGCGCGCACTTAGAAAAGGGAACCGGAGAAGCAGAAACGCCCCGCGTGCACTCGGTTGGTGGGGCGCGGCGGGGCATCGCTAAGCGGAAAGCGCGGAGGCTTAGCCCTTGTAGTTCTTCAGGGAGTCCTCGAGGATCTTCTCCGCCTCAGCCTTGTCGCCCCAGCCGGAGCCGGAGACTTCCTTGTTCGGCTCGAGGTCCTTGTAGTGGACGAAGAAGTGCTCGATCTCGTCCTTGAGGAAGTCGGAGACGTCGCTGATGTCCTGGTAGTTCTCGTAGCGCACGTCGTCGAGGACGCAGAGCAGCTTGTCGTCGCCGCCGGCCTCATCCGTCATCTTGAACACGCCGATCGGGCGGGCCTTGACCGTCACTCCCGGGAACACCGGCTCCGGGGTGATCACGAGCGCATCCAGCGGGTCGCCGTCGTCCGCGAGCGTGTGGTCGATGAAGCCGTAATCCGCCGGGTACGCCATCGGCGTGAACAGGTAACGGTCCAGGAAGACGCGGCCGGACTCGTGGTCGACCTCGTACTTGTTGCGGGAACCCTTCGGGATCTCGATGATGACCTCAATAGCCATGGGGCGCTCCTTTATCTGTAGCGGTGCAATTCTGGGAACCATCGTAGCCTGCGGGCTGCGGCGGTGGGTTCGCCTGGGTTTTGCGGCGGTTTCGGGGTGGTTTCGGGCGTGCCCGCTTGGTCAGGTTAGTTCCGTTTGAGTTTCGGATCCCACCAGAAACATTCGCAACATTTCACCTGCGGTTTTGCAAGGCGGTTTCAAACGCGACTAACCGGGGGCGGAGCAAGCAGCCCGGCGGAGGGAGTCCAACATCGGGGAGGTGTGTACGATACGTACACAAGGGGGCGGGGATGTGAAGAATGTTGAACTGAAATGGACCGATTCGAATGAAGCTCATATCGCTAAGCATGGGGTCGCACCCATTGAGGTTGAGCAAGTGCTATCGAGCGAGCCTCTTGTGTGGGTTAACGGAAGGGAAGGAACGACGCTCGTTTACGGGCAGAGCTATTCGGGCCGCTTGCTCTTGGTCGTATTGGCCGATTCGGAGGACGGACGAAAATTTGTCGTCACGCCGCGGGATATGACGGTGAAAGAAGCCCGCACATTCAAGGCGAGAATATAGGGGGAAGCGAACAGCTATGCACAGCGAGGATGTTTCGAAGTTGCGCGATTTCTACGACAACACCGACACCTCAGAGTTTGTCGAGCGTGCGACGCCGGCAGATTTCGGTGACCGGTCAGGTGCGGACGCGATGAGTGCTTTCACTGTGCGTCTGCCCACGGCGGTGCTGGAGGCGGTGCGCGAGATTGCGCGCGAGGAAAACGTGGCTACCGGCGTCGTGCTCCGACGCTTCATCGAAGCGGGGGGTTGCCGAGACGGTTGCCGATGACGCGGTCATCCGAGTCCGGGATGTACGCAGTCTGATTGCCGGTGCCCGGGGAGCTTAGCGGTGTTTCCCGTGCGAGATATTCTTTTGCGAGGTGTCCGCTTGACGTATGCGAGAAAAGATTCGCTCTTGGGAGGTCGAATCCCAGTGCGCTCGTAAAAGTTTTGTGGAAGTGGCTCGCCAGTCTGCTCGCTAGCTTTGACCGCAAGTT
This sequence comes from Corynebacterium sp. p3-SID1145, assembly GCA_025144245.1. Taxonomy (GTDB): domain Bacteria; phylum Actinomycetota; class Actinomycetes; order Mycobacteriales; family Mycobacteriaceae; genus Corynebacterium. Next base: position 115,370 of record JALXXC010000004.1, read on the forward strand.
TGGCCCACTCCCGTCGTCTATCTTCCTTGGTCATTTTCGAAGTCATCGTCGTCCCTCCTCTCTCTGCCACCATTATCCCCGCTGATTTCCTTGATGGAGTTCTCCGAAACGGTGACCAGGCACGATCAGAAACAATGATTGATCATTATTCCTGATTGCCGATTGTGACTCGTTGGCGAAGGTGTCTTGAATCGCCCAAGGTACCCTTAACCCTGATGAGTAAACGAGTGTGGACGTGGGCCGTGGGTGCCGTGGCGGTAGTGGTTGTCGCGGGTGCCGCGGGCACTGGCGTGATGGTGCAAAAAGAGCTGGGTGAGCTGAACCATGCACCGGCGTACGCGATGGAGGAGCCGGAGCCGCTGGCGGTGGAGCCGGCGTCGGCGGAACCGATCGACGAAGCGAAGCTGAAAGAAGCGCTGGGGGCGCAGGCGGCGAATCCGGCGTTCGGGAAGCTGCACGTGCGGGTGAGCAACGGCACGACGGGGGCGACGGTCTTCGAGCAGGCGGCGGGGGATCCGTTGCAGCCGGCGAGTTCGACGAAGTTGCTCACCGCGGCAGCCGCGCTGTACACGCTCGAGCCGGACGCGACGCTGAAAACCGAGGTCGTGCGAAAAGGTGACGCGGTGACCATCAAGGCCGCGGGAGACGTGTGGCTGACGCCGTCGCTTATCGACGACCTCGCCGCCCAAGTCGGCGATGCCTCCGCCGTGCACATCGACACGTCGGTGTGGCCTGAAGAGACCCAGATGCCGGGCTGGGATCCGCTGGATATTGACGGCGGGTTCATCGCCCCCATGGAACCCGCGATGATCAACGGCGCGCGTCTCGGAGGTGAGCCCAGCGGCGATGTGCCGCGTTCGCACACCCCGGCGTTGGATGTGGCACAGGCGCTCGCAGACAAGGTCGGTGCGCAGACCGTCGGTTTCGGGCCCGCGCCGGAGGATGGCGAGGTCGTGGCCAGCGTCGAGTCGCCACCGCTGACCGAGCGTATGCGCGAGATGGTCAAGGAATCGGACAATGTCATGGCGGAAGCCATCGGCCGGGAGGTGGCGCGCAAACGTGGCGGCACATCGCCGCAGGCCACGCTGGATACGCTCACCGAGCACGGCTTCGATATCAGCGGAGTGACATTGGCGGACAGCAGCGGGCTGTCGCGCTTCGACCTCATCCCGCCGCGCCTTCTCGACGACATCATGCTCCGCGCCACCTCCACCGACGAGCTTCGCGACCTGCTGCCGACGCTGGCGATCGCGGGCGGCGACGGCACGCTTTATGACCGCTACGGCGATCTCCCTGGCAAGGCCTGGGTCCGCGCGAAGACGGGCACGCTGACGGGGACGTCGGCGCTCGTCGGCACGGTCACATCCGAGGTCGGCAATGTCTACACCTTCGCCATGATCAGCAACGACAGCGATATCCTCACCGCGCGCCGCCTCATGGACGAATTCACGTCGACGCTCCGCCAGTACTAGTGCCCATGTCGCACACTCCGTTCTGGCCGCGCCAGTCACCGCATTTTCTCGCTTGTCGACGCGCCGTCCGCCCCTTCACTTCCCCCGCCCTCATCGGGCTCTCCGGCGGCCCCGACTCACTGGCTCTCGTCGCCGCAGCCGCCGCCGAGGCCAAAGACGTCCGCGCTCTCGTGGTCGACCACGGTCTGCAGCCGGGCTCAGCTGATGTGGCCGCCCGAGCTGTTGCCCACGCGTCCAACCTCGGCGTTCCTGCCGATATCGTCGGCGTGTCCGTTGACGCCGCGCCGGGCGAGAGCGTCGAGGCCGCTGCGCGCACTGCCCGCTACGCCGCGCTTTCAAGCGTCGCCAGCGATGGCAGCCGCGATATTTGGGTCGCCCACACCCTCGACGACCAGGCCGAAACACTCCTGCTCGGTGCTTTGCGCGGCAACCCCGCCGGCATGGCGCCGATCTCTGCCTTAGACGCTGGCCCGCGCCTCGTCCGGCCATTTCTGTCCGTCCGCCGCGCAGATACCGTCGGTGCCTGCGACGAGCTCGGCCTGGACCCCTGGCACGACCCGATGAATGATGATCCCGCCTACCGCCGCGTCGCCGTGCGCACAGACATCATCCCCGCCCTGGGCACACTCATCGGCGGCGATGCCGTGCCTGCGCTCGCCCGCGCCGCTGAGCGCGTTGCCGCGGATCAGGCTCTCCTTGAGTCGTTGACTGACCTGAGCCCGACCAACGAGTGCGCCGTCTTGGCTGCCGATCCCGCGCCCGTCCGTCAGCGCCGGATTCTCGCGTGGCTGCGCGAGCACGGGCAGCAAACCATCGGCGGTGCGCAGCTGGCGGATATAGAGCGCCTCTGCACCGACTGGCACGGTCAAGGCCCGGTGACGATTGGCGGTGGCCACAGCGTTGCCCGCATCGACGGTAGGCTCACGCTGACCTAGAGCAGGGGCGCGGAGCAGGTACTTTTCTGGATCGATTTCGGGCGATCATTCGTGAACGTCGAGGCTTAAACCGTACTGAAAATGGTACGGTTTAAGTATGTGGAGAGATGGTTCTGGTACATACCGCGAAGCGCTGCGTTACGCAGCCGGGGAGAATCACGGTTACCTCACACCGGAACTGGCTAAGCACTATGGAGTGCCGAAAGTCGAATTAAGGAAGCTTGCAAGCCGGGGGGCCTTCGTGAAAATCGCGCGTGGCGTCTATAGGGACCCGTTTTTCCCGGCGGGAGAGCATGATCAGCTCAGGGAGCTGTTGCTCATGGTTGGGGAGGGGGCGTACTTGGCGGGAGACTCCGTGTTGGCCCTGCTTGAGTTGGCTGACGTGAATCCGCAGAAAGTCACTATTGCTTCCCCTCGCCGTCACCAGCGTGAGTTTCCAGCTGTGCTGGACGTGATTAAAGCCCAGCCTGGCGACGAGCCGCGCTTGTACCACGGCTTGCCCTGTCAGTCGGTGGCCCAGGCGATCAGACTTTCCGCGCCCGGATTAATGCGCGAGCGCGTTGAAGAAGCAATCTTTGATGCCCGGGACAACGGTTATCTTCTACGTAGAGAACATAACGCGCTTCTTGAGGAATTTGCTCATGTCTAAAGGTGTGAAGAAGTACGAGAACCCGCCTAGCAACAAAGCATCGCTAGAACAACGGGTGCGAAATCTAAACCGTACGGATGAAAAAGCTTCAGCACGTCAATCTTTCTTCATCGCCATGACTGTGGTTGCGCAAATGCTTCCTCCGGGTGTTGTGAAAGGCGGCGGTGGGATGATCTTTCGCTATGGGCCCGGCGTGCGAACAACAAAGGATCTCGACGCAGCCAGACAGAACTCTGAGGAAAGTTACCTCGAAGAGTTTGAGGAGAGGTTAGCTGCTGGGTGGTCCGGATTCACGGGCGTGCTAAAGGAAAAGAAGTCGCCTCAGCCGAAGGATGTACCCGAGCAATACGTGGCAAAAAGACTGAAAGTCAGCTTGTCTTACAAAGGCGAGCTTTGGCGCTCAGTGCAGATTGATCTAGCGCACAATGAAATCGGCATTGCGGACGAGTATGTGGAGGAATTGTCTGCAGATCTTGCGGATTATGTGACAGCTGTTGGGCTGCCGACTCCGCGGCCGATTCCCCTTGTCGTTGTCGAGTATCAGATCGCGCAGAAAATACACGCTCTGACTTTGCCTGGAGCAGACAGGAGTCACGATCTCATCGATCTTCAATTGCTCATGGCGGAGGACTGCGCAAATCTAGGCTGGGTCAACGAGCTGTGCCGCCGGATCTTTGCTTTCCGGAATGCCCATGCGTGGCCCCCGGTTCTTGTGGCTGGCGAAAATTGGGCAGAAAAGTACGACAAAGCAAAGAATGAATTGGACGAGGCTGCGGGAGTGCGCGATTTCGAAGAGGCGCTCGTGTGGGGGCGGGAGCTGATCGAAAGGATCGATAGAGCCCGCATTGCGACTGAGGGGTAACGACGAGGCAATAGTTCTAGTCGAAACAACACAAAACAGGGCATCATACTCACGCTTGCACGGGAAAAAGGAGCGCGGGGGTGCCGCGCTCCTTCAGGTGCTGGAAGTTCTAGATCAGGCCCAGCTGACGTGCGATGCTCGCCACCACGCCGAGCAGGCTCAGAATGCCGAAGACGATTCCGATGATGTTGTTGATGTCCTCGCTGGAGCCACCGAGTCCAGTGCTGATACCTGCCGAATCGCTCGGAGCCTTCTTCACCGGTCCCGGGGTGCCCTGCTTCAAGCCGGTCGGGTTTTCACCCGGTTTGGCGGGGCGGTAGAGCCATGCACGCTGCATGCCCGTGGCCATGGGTGCGCTGTTGCCCGGGGTCTCGCTCGTGGCCGCAGCCGTGTAGGTGCCCCACTTTGTGCCGGGGATGAAGACCTCGCCGAAGCCGTAGTACTTGTTCTTCGGGTTGATCATCATGTGAAGGTGGCCGTTGCCGGATGCGTATGCTCCGCGGTTGCTATTCAATTTGGCTAGTTCGCCGTGGCCCCAGCCCTGCATGATGGAATGCTCCAGGGAGGCTCCTCCTCCCAAGGACTCCGCCCAGGTTTGTTGGCCGTCCACCTTTGCGCCCCAGAGATCCGATCCGTCCGGGCGCTGGTGGCTCAAATCCGCGTACTGCTCGCCGGCGCGCTGGATGGCGATGCGGGTCAGGCCGTCGTCGATGGCGACGGCGTTGACGTACGCCTCTTTAGTCTTAAGGCCGTGCTGACGTGCGACTTCCTGCAGGCGTGTGGAGCCGGGCTGCGAAGAGTCGTTGAAGTACGGGTTGAGGTCCCACATCTCGCCGCGCAGCTTCTTCAGAGCCGGCAGACCCGTTTCGCGGGCGGCACCGTAGTCGAAGGTGGCGTCGACGGCGACGGAGTTCGCAACCGTGGTGTTCAGCTCGACCCCGGTGAGTGGTGCCGGGTCGGCGCTGGCGACAGCGGGGGAGAGGGAGAGCGCGAGCGAGGTCGCGACGGCGGCCGTGAGGAAGCGGTGACGCATGGGGCTTCTTTCTATCGAAGGGTGGAGGGGAGAGGAACTTCCACACATATAAACTCTCGACCATTCAGTTTTGTTACAGCTTATGTCAAGGCACCTTTAATTCGGGGGTAGGGGAAATTTTGAGAAGGCTCGGAACCTTTTCACGTGTAGAGAAGTCTAAGTAGTAGGAACAATAAGTGACTTCGGTAGCATTGGAGGTATGAAAATTAGTATCAGCGTCGAGGAGAAAGACCTGAACTTTCTCGACAAGTACGCAAGCGACCACAGTCTGGGGACGAGGTCGGCAGCCATGCGAAAGGCTATTGATGCGCTGCGCAAAGAAGAGCTTGCGTGGCAATACGGGCAGGCCTTCTCTGAATGGGAAGGCAGCTTGGAAAAGGAATTCTGGGAACGGTTTAGCGGCGACGGGATTGATGGCGATGAGGCGTGGTGAAATTCGGCTCGTCGAGCTAGATCCGGTGGTTGGGTCCGAGGCGAAAAAACGGCGACCAGCTGTCATTGTCAGTAACGATCAAGCAGTGCGCCAAGTAGCTGTATTGAACAGAGGCGTGGTGGCCGTTGTGCCGCTCACCAGCAACACGGAAAAGGTCTATCTTTTTCAAACTCTATTGCCGAAGGATCGAACTGGCTTGAACAAGGATTCAAAAGCTCAGTCGGAGCAGATTCGTGCTGTCGATGTGAGCCGGATTGGGCCGCAACTGGGCATCGTCCCGCCGGATCTTTTGGGAGAGGTGGACGAAACGCTTCGACTGCACCTTGGATTGGGGTGAGGAATGAGGGGGGGGGGCGGGGGAGTCGTCGATAAGCGATCTTCTGGCAAGATGGCGGTATGGCTGAAGGAACGAGGCTGAGCGAAAGCAAAGATTTCGATGTCCCCGCGCACCGCTACGGCGATGACGTGGAAGCGATCCTCATACCGGAGGACGAGTAGTTCCGCTACACCGACACTGATGAATCCCCGTGGGTGACCATCAAGTCCAACGACAAGAAGCGTGCCCGTATTAATGCGATGCGCTACATCTTGAGCAAGTTCGAGTACACGAACAAAGATCACGACGTGGTGGGGGAGCCGGACCCGCAGATCGTCAAACGGGGTCGCGACCAGATCGGTGATTAAGAGCGAGACCCGCGGCGAGGTCACCATCGTGACCATTGACCGCGATGAGAAGAGGAACGCGCTATCAGTCGAGGTGGCCCGTGGCCTTCGCCACGCGATTGAGTCTTCGTTCGCTCATTCCCGCGCTATTGTGCTCACCGGCGCGGGCAAGGCTTTTTCCGCAGGCGCTGATCTAGGGGAGAACAAGCTCGGGGCGGGTTCTTCGAGGCGTTCACAGAGCTGCTCAACGCGGTGCGTGCGGCACCTGTGCCTGTCATCGCGCATGTGAATGGGCCTTCTATCGGGGCGGGCGCGATGCTGGCAATGGTCTGTGACATTCGTGTGGCTGGCGAGAGGGCGTTATTCTCCATTCCAGTGGCGGACATGGCTATCGGGGTGGAGGGCACCATCGTCGAACTGCTGATGTCGCTCGTCGGGGGCGGGCGGGCGCGAGCCATGCTTCTTGCCGGGATGCGGTTGGAGCGAGACGAGTCCGTCGCATGCGGAATGAGCCTTCCAGGCGGCATGGACCAGGCCGTGGAAGTGGCGCAGCGGTGCGCGGGAAAAGCGCCGCTGAGCATACGCAACATCAAGGCCGAGTTCGCGCCGGACTTGTTCACTTCTGAGGAGCGCGATGCGTTCCGCGCCGCGCTGTTTTCCTCAGAGTGTGAGTGCTCTTCGAAATGTAGCGCACGGGCGCGTCGGGAGAAAAGACCGCCGCGATTCATGGGGCGGTATCAGCGAGCAGGCGCGCCCCGTGGGGGATATGCGCGTCGTGCGCGGGGAAATGCAGTACACGGGGCGCGGGCAACGGTTCCTCAATCACAGGGAATTTGTATTCAACTCGCATGAAGAGACACTACTGTGTATTGTCGCGCGTGAGCCATAAAACTGCGACAATAAGCCTACTCGCTGCCTATGCGTTAGTGGAGAGTATTTCATAACAATGTCTGAATATTTCGCCTAATGATTCCTGGCTCCGTGTTGCGCTCTCTTTCTGCCCACCCCGAAAGGCTGACCCATGCTCGAGATATCTCTCGCGGCGTCATCCCTGCTCCTCGAAATCGCGCGCCTGGTCATGCGGTTCGGGTGCTTTCTTTTTCTCAGCTATTTGCTGGCTTTCATCCTGTCGCTGACACTCACGTCGGTGGTTCCAAAAAACCGGGCAGGGGCCGCGCAGGCCGCAGACCCGGCGAAACAAGGCCGCCACCGACTGACAGGCGGCTCCGCGGAGCAACCCCAGCCCGCAAGCACTGAGCGCAAAGATGCGGTGGCACAACCGTGATACTGATCAATGGACACGTCATCGACCTGGTGTTCGGCTTCGTCACCGTGGCTATCGCCCTCGGACTGAGCTACGTCTTCCTGCTCACGTTGTTGTCGCGCACGCGGCAGAAAATCTGGGTTCCGCGCAGCTACCGCGAAGGCGACCCCTCCGTGATTTTCGTTATCCCGTGCCTCAACGAGGAAGCGGTCATTGAAGCGAGTCTGCAGCGCCTGCTGGCGATGGATTACCCGGACCTTCACATCCTCGTCATCGACGATGGATCAGACGACGATACGGCGCAGATCGTCCGCGGGCGCGACGCACCGCAAATTCATCTGCTGCAGCGTCACCTCCCGAACGCCAGGCTGGGCAAAGGCGAAGCGCTCAACGCCGCCTTCACGCACATCCGGGCGGGCAATCTGTGCGATGTCTCCGACCCCGAGAACGTTCTCATCGTCGTGGTGGATGCCGATGGCCGCATGGAACCGGACTCTTTGCGCTATGTCATCCCAGCATTCGAGGACCCCACGCTCGGCGGCGTGCAGATCGGCGTGAGGATCAACAACCGCACCAACAACCTGCTCGCGCGCATGCAGGACATGGAGTTTGTCCTCTACACCGAAGTCTTTCAGCGCGCGCGAGTGCGGCTGCGGACCCCGGGCCTTGGAGGCAACGGACAATTCGTCCGCCTTTCCACCCTCGAGACACTCAGCGACAAGCCGTGGTCCCAATCGCTCACAGAAGACCTCGATCTGGGCGTCCGTATCCTCATCAACGGCTACCGGATCGACTTTTGCCCCGATGCAGCGGTGCACCAGCAGGGCCTTGTCAGCATGAAGCGCTGGATCCGCCAGCGTGCACGGTGGTTCCAAGGCCACCTGCAATCGTGGTCACTCATTGGCGATGTGCTGACCTCGTTGAAGGGCAAGCAGCGGATCGATCTGTTCTACCACTTGACCAGCCCGGTCATGCTGCTCATCGTCGCGATATTCACCCTGTCGCTGCTGCTGTCCACCATCGGTCAGCTGCTGGCCATCCCGGCAGGAACGTTCGAGTTCCACGCGTACTGGATCATCGGGTATTTGCTCGCGTTCGGCCCCATGATCATGCTCGGGTTGATCTACGCCCAATCGGAGCCCGGTCTAGGGCTGCTGCGCGCAGTCGGTCTGTCGCACGTCTACGTCGCCTACATTTTGCTCTGGGCAATCGCCGGAGTGCGCGCCATCAAGAACATCCTGCTCGGCCGGCGCGGATGGGCGAAAACGGAACGCGTCCAAGAAGTCGGCAACGTCAGCATGGCCGTCGAGGCTGCGGGCATTGCCGGGTCCAGCGACCCGGACGCCGAAACGTTTGCCGAAACGGGGAAGTAAGTGCTGAAGAAATTGCGCCTCATCGGCGTCGCAATCGTCATCATCGGGGCCTTATTAGGAGTTGCTTTGATCGCCTGGAACAGTACACATCCACGCACGTGGCACGAGAACAAGCAGTACGGGCAGTGGTACGTGGTTTACAACGGATACGGCACAGTGTCCGGAACAGAAGAAGAGGTCGTGCTCGAGCCGAGCCCCGCAGCGCATCAGGACACCACGCATGCCGCGCTCGTCCGAACCGCGGAAGTGTTTCCCGAGGACGTCGAATTTGAGGTGACCGTGCATACGGAAACCCAAGTGCGCGACGGTGAACCCAACCCGTGGGAAGTGGGCTGGGTGCTGTGGAATTACGAAAATGACCAGCGCTTCTACGCGGTGGCGTTGAAGCCAAATGGGTGGGAAATTTCGAAACAAGATCCCGACTATCGCGGTGCCCAGAGATTCCTCCTCAGCGGAAGCAATGTGACCTTCCCGCTCAATGAGGACCACCGCGTGAAAGTGCACCACTCCGGGGATTCCTTCAAGGTGTGGGCAGATGGCCACTTTCTTGGCGAGTTTACGGATGAAGAACAGCCGTACAAGGGCGGATCCGTGGCTTTATACACAGAAGATGCGCGAGTGCGCTTCTCAGATTTTGAGGTGCTCAGGTGACTTCCAAACGCCGGTGGTTGAATCCACTTCTCGCTACTGCAGCCGCTGTGAGCGTCGTCGCGTCAGCCACGCTCTTTTTCGGAGTCGTTGATGACTCGCTCGTGCCAGGCGAAGCGTCCCCGATTGTGACGGAGTTCGTTCGCGCTGTAGATGCGGACAACCCCGATGACACGACGTTGGCCCGCACAACTCTCAACCCCGAATTCGGCAACCCGGAGGGACCAGCGTCGACGCTGGTGCTGTACGACGCAGACTCCGAATATGGAGAGGTGCAGGCGATCGCGGCGGGCAACCTGGCATCACGCTTCGGCCGGGTGCGCTTAGAACCGATGGCGGATTACGTCGCCGGTGAGATGACCGCGTACACCGGCGCGATCTATATCGGTCAGGGAAACGGGGCCTTCATCCCGCAAGCATTCATCGATGACGTGGTCACCACCGACACCAAGGTGTTATGGGCCGGTGCGGGAATTGAAAAACTCGGATGGTCGCCAGGGTTTGTGGAATCCTTCGGCTGGGACCCGGTGGCCACAGCCGCGGCGACGAGGGAAGACATTACCTTCATCGACTACAACGGTAAAAGCTTTGAAAAGCCGCAGCAGGAGTCAACGGTCCGGGTGCCGGTCTTGTCTAACCCCGCCAAAGTGACGGTGCTCGGTACTGCGCGATGCGGCGACCTGCGGGAACCGATGCAGTGCTCGAGAGCTGATTCCGGGGTCATGCCGTGGGCAATTCGGTCCCGCAACCTCACGTATGTCGGGGACATTCCGGTCGCAGCGACCGAGGAGCGATCGAACTCCATCGCGTTCGCCGACTTGTATTACGATCTGCTGGCTCCAGACACCCAGCCGACCCAGAAGGCCGCTGTCCGTCTTGAAGATGTCGGCCCGATGGCAGAACCTGCGCATCTGCGTAAAGTCGCGGATCTCCTCTACGAGCGGGGCATTCCGTTCCAGATCGCGGTCATTCCGTTCTATGTGTCGGAGCGGACAGAAAACCGCGCCGACGACCGCTTCGTCGGACTCTCCTTGCTTGATAAACCAGACGTCGTCGACGCGATTAAGTACATGCAAAAGCGGGGCGGCCAGATAGTCCAGCACGGGACCACCCACCAATACGGGTCGCTCCAGAACCCCTACGTCAGCTCGCGTGCAGGCGAAGATTTCGAGTTTGTGCGTTCGCAATGCTCGGCGACAGCGCAGCCGCCGTACGAGTTCGAAGAGTGCAAAGAGGAATCCTGGGTCGCAGTAACGGGGCCCGTGGGCACAGATACGGTAGACGAGCACGAAGAGCGGGTGCGCCGCGGACGAGATGTTCTCATCGAGGCGGGCCTTGGCGAGCCGATCGCATTTGAGGTGCCCCACTACGGGGCCACGCCCAACGCGTACCTGGGAATCGGCCGCGTCTTTGACACCAGGTACGAATCAGTCACCTATTACAACGGCCTTGTTTCCGGGAAAGAGCCCAGCATGAGCAAGGCGAGTGTGCAGATCTTCCCGTACTCGGTCTATGACATTTACGGCACGAAGGTCCTTCCCGAAAACCTCGGAAACGTCAGCCCGAAAAAGTTCAACAACCACCCGCCGCGCATGCCCGATGACATCATCGACAATGCTGAGCTCAACCTGGCAGTGCGCGAGTCGACCGCGAGCTTCTTCTTCCACCCTTACCTTGACCCGGCATACCTGGAAGACATCGTCGACGGGATCACCAAGCTGGGATACGAGTTCGTCCCGGCAACAGAACTGTAAGCCGGCAGCCATCAGCGACGCTTCGAAGGAGCACCCGACATGAACAAGATCCTCACTATTTACGGAACCCGCCCCGAAGCAATCAAAGTTGCTCCGGTGATTAAAGCCCTCGAAGCCGACGACCGGTTTACCTCAGTGGCGGTCTCGACGGGCCAGCACAGAGAAATGCTCGATCAAGTCAACGGCATGTTCGGAATCACCCCCGACTATGACCTCGCGTTGATGAAGCAGGGCCAAAGCCTCAACGAGATCGTGTCCCGAGCCGTTGCTGGCCTCGACGGCATCATTGCCGAGGAGAAGCCCGACGCTGTCATTGCCCAGGGAGATACCTCCACCGCGATGGCAGCGGCGCTGGCGGCCTTCAACCGTGAGATCCCGGTGATCCACCTTGAAGCCGGACTGCGCACCGGCAACATTCACTCGCCGTTCCCGGAAGAGGCGAACCGCCGAATCATCGGGCAGATCTCGGACCTGCACCTCGCGCCGACAGAGACATCCAAGCGCAACTTGGTCGCGGAAAACTTTGACCCGGCGAATATCGCGGTGGTAGGAAACACCGTCATCGACGCATTGCTCACCGCGGCGGAATGGGACACGACGTTCACCGACGAGCGCCTCAACGAGCTCGCAGCCTCAGATGCCCGGCTCATCGTCGTGACAACGCACCGACGGGAAAACCTGGATGCGATGGCGCACATCGGACTGGCTGTCAACGACCTGGCGCAGCAGTACCTCGACGTGACCTTTGTTCTCCCGCTCCACCTCAATCCGAAGGTGCGCGAAGCCGTCCTGCCTGAGGTCGATTCTGTGCGCAACGTGATCATCACTGATCCGCTGCCGTACGACCAGTTCACCAAACTCATGGGACGCTCCGACATTGTTCTCACCGACTCGGGCGGAGTGCAGGAGGAAGCACCCGCGCTGGGCAAGCCCGTGATCTGCATGCGGGAAAACACCGAGCGCCCCGAAGCTGTTGAGGCGGGAACCGTTCAACTGGTGGGCACGGACCGCGGCAACATCGTGGCGTCTGTTTCCACTTTGTTGGATGACGCCTCGGCTTATGAGCGCATGGCCCGGGCCATCAACCCCTACGGTGACGGCCACGCGGCGCAGCGCTCTGTCGCGGCAATCGCCCAACTGCTCGGCGTGGGTGAGCGGCTCCCGGATTTCGCGGCGGCGGCCACGGATCAGTAACCGTCGACAAGCGGAGATGCGCTGCGGGGTGGTGGCTGGACGCGGCCAACCGTGGCGCACTCACATGGTTGGGTTGATCCAGGGAGTGTTTACTCTGTGTCCCCGAGAATCGCCCTGGACAGCTTCTTCAGGCTCTTGAGCTGCTTTTGAGAGCTCGCGTCGAGCGCCCGCTCCTCAGCGGCTGCGACCCGCGCAGCCAGCTCCGCATGCGCCTTGGTGCCCTTCTTGGTGGGGGCGACAATCTGCCGGCGCCTGTCCATCGGGTCGCGGTCCCGGGTCACCCAGCCGTGCCCCTCCAGTGAATCGATGAGGCGCACCATTTCGGATGCTTCGATAGCCAGCAGCGTCGCGAGCTGAGTCTGCGAGCAGGGCTGCGCGGTGACGCACGAAAGAATCCAGTACTCGCGCATCGTGGTGTTCTCCTCCGCGAGCGCGCGCTCAACCTCATCCTTGGTGTGCCGGTGGACGCGCTCGATCTGGAACGAGGGGGGACTTAGCCAACACGGCGGGCAGTTCAAGGAGAGGGGCCATGCTCCCTCCGCCCCCACACCGCCCCCGCCCGCACGGCCCGCTATGCGGCGCTGGCCGCCGCAGCGGAGGCCGCCGGCCGTGACATCTGGGTCGCGCACACCCTCGACGACCAAGCTGAAACGCTTCTGCTCGGCGCGCTGCGCGGCAACCCGGCGGGCATGGCAGACGCATCCCGCCTCGACGCGCAGGATGGGCCGGGCGTGACGCTCGTGCGGCCGTTCCTTGGCCTCCGGCGGGCAGACACCGTCGGGGCGTGCGCGGAGTTGGGGCTCGAGCCCTGGCACGACCCGATGAATGGAGTGCGGGGGCACGGTAGCCGTCGATAAGCGATCTTCTGGCAAGATGGCGGTATGGCTGAAGGAACGAGGCTGAGCGAAAGCAAAGATTTCGATGTCCCCCCGCACCGCTACGGCGAAGACGTCGAGGCGATCCTCATCCGCGAGGAGGAGCTGAAGGACCGCATCCAGGAGATGGCCGACAAGGTCTCCGAGCTCTACCGCGACGCGGACGACGACCTCATCCTCGTTTGCGTGCTCAAAGGTGCGGTGTATTTCCTCACCGACTTCGCGCGCTCCCTGTCCATCCCGTCCGAGGTCGAGTTCATGGCGGTGTCCAGCTACGGCAACTCAACGACGAGCTCCGGTGTCGTGCGCATCATGAAGGACCTGGACAAGGAAATCTCCGGCCGCGACGTGCTCGTCGTGGAGGACATCATCGACTCCGGCCTCACCTTGTCGTGGCTGCTGAAGAACCTGTCCGGCCGCCAGCCCAAGAGCCTCAACGTGATCACCCTGCTGCGCAAACCTGAGGTGCAGACCGCGAAGATCGACCTGCTCGACGTCGGCTTCGACATCCCCAACGAATTCGTCATCGGCTACGGCCTCGACTACGCCGAGCGCTACCGCGACCTGCCGTACGTGGGCACGCTGCACCCGCGGGTCTACTCCGACGACGGGCAGGAGCCGGTGCCGTCGCGGGACGAGGGGCCGGAGGCCGTCGAAATCTAAGCCCGGGCACCCCGACTGGCTCAATCTGGACTTGCCACGGTGAGTAGGCTGTAAGGACTACAACTTCCGGCTAATCACCCACAACAGGACTAGATGAATAACAAGACTGTCGCGCGCTACGGCATCATCGGTGCCGTACTGCTCATTTTGCTGTACCTGATCACGCTGATCGGGGACGATTCGCGCAATTACGCAGAGGTGGATACCTCGATCGCCCTGCAGCAGCTCGCAGACCATAACGTCGAAGAAGCGCAGATCGACGACCGCGAGCAGCGGGTCCGCCTGACGCTCCGCGAGCCCATCACCGTCGAGGAGCGCGAAGGGATCGAGGAGATCCAGGCGCAGTACCCGGCCCGCACCACCCCGGACATCTTCAACGCGGTCAAGGGCGCGGAGCCGGATTCCTACACCACCAACGTCACACAGGAGTCCTTCCTGCTGTCCATGCTCGGCTTCATGCTGCCGATGCTGCTGATCTTCGGCCTGATCAGCTTCCTCATGTACCGCATGCAGGCTGGCGGCGGCATGTTCGGCATCGGCGGATCGCGCGCTAAGAAGCTGACCAAGGACATGCCGACGAACACCTTTGCCGATGTCGCGGGTGCCGATGAGGCAGTCGACGAGCTGCAGGAGATCAAGGACTTCCTGCAGGACCCGGGGATCTACGAGCAACTGGGCGCGAAGATTCCGCGCGGCGTTCTGCTCTACGGCCCTCCCGGCACCGGTAAGACGTTGCTCGCCCGCGCCGTGGCCGGCGAAGCGGGTGTGCCGTTCTACTCCATCTCGGGTTCGGACTTTGTGGAGATGTTCGTCGGTGTCGGCGCGTCTCGCGTCCGCGACCTGTTCAAACAGGCCCGCGAGAACAGTCCGTGCATCATCTTCGTCGACGAGATCGACGCGGTGGGACGCCAGCGCGGCTCCGGCACCGGCGGTGGCCACGACGAGCGCGAGCAGACCCTCAACCAGCTGCTCGTGGAGATGGACGGCTTCGGCGACCGCGAGGGCGTCATCCTCATCGCGGCGACGAACCGCCCGGACATCCTCGACCCGGCGCTGCTGCGCCCGGGCCGCTTCGACCGCCAGATCCCGGTGACCAACCCGGATCTGGCCGGCCGCGAGAAGATCCTGAACGTCCACGCCAAGGGCAAGCCGTTGGGCCCGGATGTGGATTTGCAGTCCCTGGCCAAGCGCACCGCCGGTATGTCGGGCGCGGATTTGGCGAACGTCCTCAACGAGGCCGCGCTGCTCACCGCCCGCATCGGCGGCAACGTGATCACGGCCGACGCGCTCGAGGAAGCGTCGGACCGCGTCATCGGTGGCCCGCGCCGCTCGTCGAAGATCATCTCCGAGAAGGAGAAGAAGGTCACCGCCTACCACGAGGGCGGCCACACGCTCGCCGCGTGGGCGCTCAAGGACATCGAACGCGTGTATAAGGTCACTATCCTCGCCCGCGGGCGCACCGGCGGCCACGCCATGACCGCCGCGGAGGACGACAAGGGCATGTACAACCGCGACGAGCTCTTCGCCCGCCTCGTGTTCGCGATGGGCGGTCGTGCGGCCGAGGAGCTCGTCTTCGGTGAGCCGACCACGGGCGCGTCCGCCGATATCGAGCAAGCGACCAAGATCGCGCGCGGCATGGTCATGGAGTACGGCATGAGCTCCGCTCTCGGCGCCGTCAAGTACGGCGACGAGGACGGCGATCCCTTCGCCCGCGCTATGGGCGGCGGTAGCCTCGACTATTCGCCCGCCGTCGCCGAGACGATCGACCGGGAGGTGCACGAGCTTATCGACGCAGCCCACGAGCGCGCCTACTCCATCCTCGCCGAGAACCGCGACTACCTGGACACCTTGGCCTCCAAACTGCTGGAGAAGGAGACCCTGCGCCGCGGCGACCTCGAAGCCATCTTCGACGGCATCGAGCCGAAGGGCTCGGGCCTCGAGCTTGTCGATGCCCGCTTCCCCCGCCAGCCCGACCGCGAACCCGTGAAGACCCCGGTCGAGCTGGCCGAGGAGCGCGGCGAAGAACCGCCGAAGAAATTCTCCCTGCTCGAGGCATCCCAGCAGGCCCGCGCCCGCCGCCAGGCGCAGCGCAACGCCGAGCTGAACAACCGGTGGATGCCGCAGGGCGACGGTTCAACCCGCTGGCAGCCGAACCAGCCTGGCCAGCCTGGTCAGACGGGCCAACCCGGCCAGCCCACCCAGCCGCGTTACGACGGCCCCCAGCCGCCCGCCGACTGGTCCTTCACCGGCGACGGCCGCGGTCAACAACCCCAGGCCCAGCCCCAGTCTCAACCGCAAGCACAGCCGGAGTACGGACAGCCGGTGCCGAACCCGGCACAGAACCCCTGGCAACACCCGGGCCAGGCGCAGTACCCGGTGAACCCGGGGCAGCAGCCGAGTCACCCGGGCCAGGCTGCCCAACCTACGGAGATCATCGGCTTCCGCCTGCCGGAGAACGAGCAGCCGGATCACGTCTGGGACGACCGCGCAGACGAGCGCGCCGGCCAAGGCAGCGCGGGACGCGGCGATGCCTCCGGCGAGGAGGCTCCGAATGCGGACGCCGCGGGCGTGGCTGAGCCGAGCCCGCGCGAAGGGTACGAACCGACCGAGCAGCTGCCACGCACCCAAGGGCAGAACGATGCGCGCCACAGGAGGCCCGACGATGAGTGACACGGATACGACGGGTAGGACAGGTACGTCGGGTACGACAGATAAGACTGCAGACCTCGCCTCTGCCGGGAAGGTGCGCCCCGCATTTGATCGTGAACGCGCGGAAGCCGCCGTGCGCGAACTGCTGCTGGCGGTGGGGGAGGACCCGGACCGCGAAGGCCTGCTCGAGACGCCGGCGCGTGTGGCCCGGGCATACGAGGAAGTCTTCGCGGGGTTGCACACGGACCCGACGGCAGTGCTGGAAAAGACATTCGCCGAAAACCACGAGGAACTCGTGCTCGTGCGTGACGTGCCCATCTACTCCACCTGCGAGCACCACCTGGTGCCGTTTTACGGTGTGGCGCACATCGGGTACATCCCGGGCGAGGACGGACACGTCACCGGCCTGTCCAAGCTGGCGCGCCTGGCGGACATGTACGCCAAGCGGCCGCAGGTGCAGGAGAGGTTGACGAGCCAGATCGCGGATGCGCTCGTCGATAAGCTCCACGCGCAATCGGTGATCGTCGTGATCGAATGCGAGCACCTGTGCATGGCCATGCGCGGCATCCGCAAGCCGGGCGCGACGACCACTACGTCGGCTGTGCGCGGCGGATTCAAACGCAACGCTGCCTCCCGCGCGGAGGTCTTGAGCCTGATCAGGGGGTAGAAATGGTCACTGTCGCAGATTTGACCGCGCGGGGCCGGACGATGGTCATGGGCATTCTCAACGTCACGGAGGACAGTTTCTCCGACGGCGGGAAATGGCTCGACCGCGACGCGGCAATCGCCCACGCGAAGGATTTGGTGGCGCAGGGCGCGGACATGATCGACGTCGGCGCGGAATCCACGCGCCCTGGTGCGACGCGCGTGCCGGCGGAACTGGAAGCCGAGCGCGTGCGCCCGGTGATCGAGGCGCTGCATGCGGAGGGAATCCGCACCTCGGTGGACACGATGCGCGCCGCGACCGCGCGCGTGGCCGCCGAGGCAGGGGTGGACATGATCAACGATGTCTCCGGCGGCCTCGCCGACCCGGACATGTACGCCGTCATGGCGGACACCGGCCTTCCGGTGTGCTTGATGCACTGGCGCACAGTGCACAACGCCGAGTTCGGCGACGCGTCCGGCTCCGCGGACCACGGCGGCGATGTCGTGCGCGATGTGCGCGAGACCCTCGCCCGGCTGACCGACAACGCAATGGCCGCCGGTGTGGAGCACTCCCAGATTGTGCTGGACCCGGGCCTCGGCTTCGCCAAGACCGCCGCCGACAACTGGGCCCTTTTGCAGGCCCTGCCCGAATTCATCGCAGGTGACCTGCCGGTTCTCGTCGGCGCGTCGCGCAAGCGCTTCCTCACGGAGATCCGCTCCAACCGCGGGCTGGAGGCCAACCCGTCGCTGGCCGACCCCGCCACGGCCGCTGTCACCGCGGTCAGCGCGCACCTCGGTGCGTGGGGCGTGCGCGTCCACGAGGTCGATGTCTCCCGCGATGCTGTCGACGTCGCCGCGACATGGCGCCTCGGCGCCGACTACGGGGGTGCCTGAATGGCCGACCGCATCCAGCTCACCGGTATTCGCCTCCACGCCGGCCACGGCGTGCTGCCGCACGAGGCGGAATACGGCCAGCCGTTCATCGTGGACATTACGGCCTGGCTCGACTTCGCCGACGCCGCGCGCGACGACGACCTGAACAAGACGGTCAATTACGCCGAGCTCGCCCACCTCGCGGCGGACACGGTGAAAGGTGCCCGCCGCGACTTGGTGGAGACACTCGCTGCGCAGATCGCCGAGGACGCCATGGCCCGCTTCGAGCAGCTCCACGCCGTGGAGGTCACGGTGCACAAACCGCATGCGCCGGTGGGCCTCGTGCTCGATGACGTCGCCGTCACGGCCCGCCGTTCCCGCAAATCCGTTGCCGCCCGTGCGGGCGGACAGAGCTAGGAGCGTCCCATGCGTGCCGTGCTGTCGACCGGGTCGAATATGGAGGACTCCCTCGCGCACCTGAAGTCGGTGGAAGACGATTTCGCTGGTGAGCTCGCCGCCGCCTCGCGCGTGTACCGCACTGCACCGTGGGGCGGGGTGGAGCAGGCCGACTTCTACAACCAGATCCTCATCGTCGACGTCGACGAGAGCCCCCATGAACTGCTCGCGCGCTGCCAACGTCTCGAGCGGCAGGCGCACCGCGTGCGCGAGGTCCGCTGGGGGCCGCGCACCCTGGACGTGGACATCGTCGCGCTTTTCGACGGCACCACCGGCGCCAGCATCACCCTCGACACCCCCGACTTGACCGTCCCGCACCCCCGCGCCCACGAGCGCGCCTTCGTACTGGTGCCGTGGCTCGAGGTGGATGGGAATGCGCGGTTGGGGGAGCAGGGCGTCGATAAGCTTGTTGCTGAACTCGACGACGAGGTGAACCCCCTATGAACCGCACCAACGTGACCGCCCTGGTAGGCGCCGCCGGCTTCTTCGCCGCGGCCGCTCTCATTCTGGTGCGGCGCTTTTACGGCGCGTGGCAAACGATCTCCCCTGTGTGGTCGGTGCCTGTGTGGGCTGTCGCCGCCCTGTGCGTGTTCCTCACCGTCATGGTGCGCCGCCGCCGCAAGGAAGGCCGCGTGGGGCTCGACCGCTCCCAGATCAACCCGATGATGATGGCGAACTTCATGGTCATCGGCAAGGCCAGTGCCTGGTCGGGGGCGATACTCGGCGGCATTTTCATCGGGCTGGCCGTGTGGGTTCTGCCCCACCTGGGCACCCTGGCCGCGGCCGACGCGGACCTGCCGGGCGTGGTCGCCGGCGCCCTCGGCGGCGTCGCTTTGGGCGTTTCTGGTGTGATTCTTGAACGCTCCTGCGAGGTGTCGCCGCCTGCCGAAGGTGAAGCTGCGGGTTAGAGTGTTGGGCATGACTGCGGAAAATCGGTCGCGCGACGGCGGCAATGTGTGGATGATCGTCCTGATCGCTTTGGCACTCATTGCCACGGTGATCATGCTGTTCAGCGATTCCGCGGTGTGGCTGCAAGTCGCCCTCCTGGCCGCCCTGTGGGCCGCGATCTGCGGCTTCCTACTGGTTTCCCGCACCCGCAACGACCGCGACCGTGCACGCGCTGAGCTCGATGCCCGCGAGCGCGAGTACCGCGCTGAGATCGAAACTCTCCGCGCCCGCAGCGACGCCGACCGTTACGCACTCGAGGCCGCCCGCGCCGGCGAGGGTCTCCCGCCCGCAGCCGACTTGGAAGTCCTCCGCGAGATCCGCGCCGAGCTGGCCACCCTGCGTGCCCAGCTCGAGGATCTTTCCGGCCGCGAGTTCGGCTACGAGCCTGCTGCCCTCCAAGCCGAGGCCCGCCGTGTCAAGGAGATCGAGGCCCGCGCCAGCCGCGTCGCCCCGTCAGCCCAGGCCCAGACCGCTCCGGCGCAGCCTGTCCAGCCCGCTCAGCCGGCGCACCACGGCCAGCACGAGCGGCAGGCACAACCGCAGCAGCCTCAGCAGCCGCAGCCGAAACCCCAGCCCACGCCACAGCCGCAGCCGAAACCCCAGCCCACGCCACAGCCGCAGGCCCGTCCGGTGTCCCACGCGCACCCGCGCCCGGAGCCGGTTGCGCAGGAGAACCCGTTCCACCAGCAGCGCCAGGAGCCGGCCCGTCCGCAGCAGGCCGCCCAACACCAGCAGCCGGGTGAGCCGCAGCGCGCCCAGTCCACCCGCTGGAACGCCCCGAGCGCGAACGAGCAGACCTCCCGTTTGGAACCGGTGCGCGACGCCGACGAGAAGCAGGCGATCAACGCGTTGACTAAGCAGGCCCAGCAAGAGACGCCGCAGCAGTCGCCGAAACCGCAGGCACGGCCCGCGGCGCAGGGCACCTCGCGGGTGCAGGGTGCACCGTCCTCCGAGGCAGTCGCGGGCCGAGTGGGCACGCACCGTGCACCGGAGGGCCGCAACCCGCTGACGGACCTCATCCGCGAGCGCCAGGAGGAGCTCGAGCGCGAGCGTGTTGAGCGTGAGCGCGCCGACCGCGAGCGCCGCCAGCGTGAGGAGCAGGAGCGGAAGCGTCGTGAAGCGGAGCAGCGCGCACGCGAAGAAGAGGCACGCCGCGCAGAGGAAGCACGCCGCGCGGAAGCTGAGGCGCAGGAGCAGGAATCCCGCGGACGCCGCCGCGCGGACGAGAACCGCGAAGGTTCGTTGAGTGTCGCTGAGCTGCTTGCACGCAGCAAGAAGGGCCAGTAGTGCATCCACCGCGCCTGCGGGTGTGGGCCGCCTACGGCAGCACGCTCTCTGACGAACTCGCGCGCGTGGGGCACGCAGTCACCGTCGATACGCCCGTCGCGGAAGCGGCGAACAATGATCTGCTGCTTATCGACGCCACCGATCCCTCCCACACCCGCGCCCTCATCGCCGCTGTGGAACCGCACCTCCGGCACGGCCAGATGGTGCTGCACACGCTTCTCGACGAGGGCGTGCAGCTCCTCGACCCGCTGGAGGTTCGCGGTGCGGTGGTCATGGCCGCGCACCACATCTTCGACGACATCTGGGTGACAGCAGCGGCGGACGAGCTGGGGGAGGCGACTGTGAGTCTGCTCATCAGCGAGATCGGCGGCACCCCCATCCCCGTGGACGACGCTCAACGCCCGGTGCTCATGGCTGCGCAGCGTCTCCGGGCGCTGGAATTCGAGGTGCGGCTCGACGCCTACACCCTTCTTCGTGGCGAGATCCCCGGCATCGAGGTGAAGGCCGATGAATTCCTGAGCGGGGGCGAGCGGCCCTACCCCTACCCGCAAAGCGCGGAAGCGATTGAGGCAATGCGCTTGGCGATCGCGGACCCAGGAGCACGTGAGCTATATGAGGGGTTGGAACGGCGTGCTGGGAGGCGCAACAAAGCGTAGCGCCCCCGCACCGTACGCTGGAGCCCATGAGTTTCGAACCTGGGAAAGCTGTCGTGGTGACGGATCCCGCGCAGCTGGCCACGTACGGCCGCGCGTTCCGCAAGACCGGTAAACGAGTCGTCCTCGTGCCGCTAGGCACGGGCCTGCACGCGGGGCACATCGCGTTGATCCGCGCCGCGAAGTCGCTGCTCGGTGGGGTGGTCATGGTGACCTACAGCGGGAATGAGGTACCGGAAGATTTCGCGCGGGAGCACGTCGACGTCGTCTTCCACGGCGACCTGGACACCCCCGTGCGCGTGAGGCCGCAGCTCGACCACCTCGAAGACCCGCACGCGATCGCGGAGGCCGTCACCCGCACTGTCGCCGCGGTGAACGCGACGCACGCCACCGACGTCGTGGTGGGGGAGAAGGACTTCGAGGAGCTCGTCGCGCTCCAGCAGGTGGTCAGCGGTTTGCGGATGGAGGTCCAGCTGCACAGCCTGCCCACCGTCCGTGCGGGCAACGGTGTCGCGATGTCGTTGCGCAACGAGAACGTGCCAGAGGAGCTTCACGACGCCGCCCTCGCCCTCTCCGCCGCTCTCACCGCCGGCGCGCACGCCGCCGAGCACGGTCCCGACACTGTGCTGTCGACCGCCCGCGGTGTCCTCGAAGCCGCCGGCATCGCGCCCGACTACCTGGCCCTGCGCTCCCTGTCCTTCGGCGAGGCGCCCGCCGTCGGTGACGCTCGCCTCCTCGCCGCCGCGACCTTCGGAGATGTGCGCCTGATCGACAACGTCGGCGTGCCCGTCGGCGTCGGTTTCAAGAACATGGGTGAGCAGCCTGAGCTTTAAAACTGGCGCCGCGCTATGTTTAATGCGGCAGTTTTTCCCGCGCCGGCCGCGCCCCGGCCATTGATTGAGGACCGATAAGGACCACCGCTTTGGCACACCACAATTTCTACGACTCGCTCGGACTCGACCGCAGCAAAGACGCAGACACGCTGGGCAAGGAGATCGATCAGCGCCTCAAAGCGCCGTCGTTGAGCGATGCCGCCCGCGACGAACTCCAGGTCGCCCGCCGCATTCTCGGCGACTCCGGTCGCCGGAAGATCTACGACACGCGTCTCGACGACCCCACCGCCCCCACCATCGACGTGCCCGCCCTTCGCCAGATGGCGGCCGCCGATCCTGACTCGGGTGCGGCGGGCACTAACTCGGCCTCTAAGCCGAAGCGCAAGAAGCCGAAGCAGTACTTCCCGGACACCAACCCAAACGCCGAGGCCGTGCGCTCGGGCCAGACCGCCGCCTCCCCGCAGGGAGCCCCCGAATGGAACCCGGGCTTCACAGACACCACGAGCATCCCCGTCTACCAGGGGCCGGCCCCGACGGGGCAGTTCCCGGGCCAGTACAGCTTCCCTGGGCAGCTCCCCGGCCAGCCGCGCTACCAGACACCGGGTGCGCCGGGCGCACCGGGTGTTCCAGGGACGCAGGCGGGCCAGCAGGGGCAGGCCGCGCCCACGGCGCCGACAGCGCAGACCGGCCAAGCCAGCCAGACGAGCCAGCTCGACCAGAACGGGCAGAACGGGCAGAACGGGCAGACGGGCGACGGCAGCACCGCAGCACCAGCCAAGAAAGGTGCGTCGCCGTGGCTCGTCGGCGCGATCGTGGTAGTGCTGCTCGGCATCGCCGCCGGCGGCTGGTGGCTGTGGAGCAACCAGGGGGAGGAGTGGAACGCCGAAGAGCAGCAGATGGCCGACACCTTCCCCCAGATCATCTCCGAAGAATCCGGCCAAAAGGGATGGTTGGGCATGAAGTGCGAGTCCATGCCGGCCACCAACGGTGAAGAGGCGCGCATCCGCTGCTCCGACAGCAAGCTCGGCGTGAGCATCATGGACTACGGCTCCGAAAGCAACCGCGACGCGCAGCTTCCGGAAGGGGACGCCGAGGTCATCGGCAACAACGTGTGTTCGGCTCGCTCCTACAAGATGGAGGGCGTGACCCCGCCGGCGTACCGCATCGCCCCAGAGGGCGCGGATGCGCAGTACCTGCTCGTGGTCAACGGCGGCGAAGCCGAGAGCAAGCGCATGTACCTGAACCTGTGCGAGAAATCGCGTGGCTAAGGCACGCCCTGCCCGACAGCTGGCGCTGCTCGCCTGCGCGGCGGCGGGGCTGACGCTCTCCGGGTGCTCACAGAACCTGAAGGAGGCTCAGGAGCCGGTGCTGGAGACTGTGTCGTCGATAAGCAAAAAGCGTAACCCACGGAAACGGTGAGCTCGATGACCCGCCTGTGTGGACCCTTCCCGACTATTGGTGATCCGAAGCGACTACGGTAGAGCAACGTGACTACCCAGGACCTTTCAGAGCAGCAGCAGATCCGCCGCGCCAAGCGCGAAAAACTCCTCGAGCAGGGCAAGGACGCGTACCCGGTCGAGGTGGACCGGACGACGTCGCTGCGCGATTTACGCGCGAAGTACGTCGTCGCCACCGACGAGAACCCGGCCGAGGACGCCGACGGCGTGACCGTGCTCGAAGCCGGCCAGGAAACGCAGGACGAAGTCGCCGTCGCTGGCCGCATCATGTTCCAGCGCAACACCGGCAAGCTCTGCTTCGCCACCCTGCAGGAGGGCGACGGCACCCAATTGCAGGTCATGCTGTCCCTGGCTGAGGTCGGCGAAGAGTCCCTGGCCGACTGGAAGGCTGACACCGACCTGGGCGACATCGTCTCCGTGCGCGGACGTGTCATCGCCTCCAAGCGCGGCGAGCTGTCCGTCATGGCGAAGTCCTGGCACATGGCGTCGAAGGCGCTGCGCCCGCTGCCCGTCGCGTTCGCCGACATGAACGAAGAGCAGCGCGTTCGCTACCGCTACACCGACCTGATCATGCGCGAGGACGCCCGGACGAACGCGCTGACCCGCATCAAGGTCATCGCCGCGCTGCGCAAGTATCTCACGGGCCTGGACTTCGTCGAGGTGGAGACCCCGATGTTGCAGACCCTCCACGGCGGTGCCGCGGCGCGTCCGTTCCAGACCCGCTCCAACGCCCTCGACATCGACCTGTTCTTGCGTATCGCGCCTGAGCTCTACCTCAAGCGTTGCGTCGTCGGCGGCCTCGAGCGCGTCTTCGAGATCAACCGCAACTTCCGCAACGAGGGCGTCGACAGCTCCCACAGCCCCGAATTCACCATGATGGAGACCTACCAGGCGTGGGGCACCTACAAAGAAGGCGCTGAGACCATCAAGGGTGCTGTCCAGTTCTGCGCCCAGGAGGTCTTCGGTTCCACCACCGTCACGCTTGCCGACGGCACCTCCTACGACCTCGGCGGCGAGTGGAAAGTCCTCGAAATGTACCCGTCGTTGAATGAGGCCCTCGAGCGCAAATTCCCGGGCCAGCCCGAGGTCACCATCGACTCCACCGTCGACGAGCTCAAAGCCGTCGCCGCCACCATCGGTCTCAAGGTGCCGGAAAACGCCGGCTGGGGCCACGGCAAGCTCGTCGAGGAAATCTGGGAAGAGCTCTGCTCCGACCAGCTTTACGAGCCGACCTTCGTGATCAACTTCCCAGTCGAGACCTCCCCGCTCACCCGCGACCACCGCTCCAAGCCGCGTGTGACCGAGAAGTGGGACCTCTACGTCCGCGGCTTCGAGCTGGCCACCGGCTACTCCGAGCTCGTCGACCCCGTCATCCAGCGCGAGCGCTTCGAGGACCAGGCCCGCCTCGCCGCCGACGGCGATGACGAAGCCATGGTGCTCGACGAGGACTTCCTCGCCGCCATGGAGCAGGGCATGCCGCCCACAGCCGGCACCGGCATGGGCATCGACCGCCTGCTCATGGCTCTGACCGGCCTGGGCATCCGCGAGACC
Organism: Corynebacterium sp. p3-SID1145; assembly: GCA_025144245.1. GTDB lineage: Bacteria > Actinomycetota > Actinomycetes > Mycobacteriales > Mycobacteriaceae > Corynebacterium. Next base: position 140,540 of record JALXXC010000004.1, read on the forward strand.
GTCCTCTTCCCGATGGTTCGCCCCGAGGCGTAGGACACCGTTAGGCGCGCTCCCGGTTGCCGGCTCGACTGGCCTCGTTTCACGTTGTCGCGCTTAGACACGTGGCGGCATGACTGACGGGATAAAGTGAATTCATGCGCTCATTTTCCCGCCCTATTTTGTCCGCAGTCTGCGGCATTGTTCTCGTTTCCTCCGTCGCAGTCGGCTGCTCCGGTGGGTCGATCGAAGAACCAGAATTGACCAAAATCAGCTCCGACTCCAGCAGCGCTGAAGCAGAGGCTGAAGACGAGCCCTCCGCATCACCGGAGCCGGTGTCTAACGGATCTAAGCCCGATTGCTCGCCCGAGGCGGTGGAGCGTTCAGTGGGGCACGAAGGTGAACAATGGGTCGTCATGGAGTGCGAGGGCGACTTCGCCTTCGTCGGTCAAAGCGACAGCGACTTCGTTTTCCCAGTCATGTGGGAAGACGGGAAGTGGACTACCTTCAAGGCTGACGGGCGACTTGAAGACGGAATCCAGCCAGCGTGCTACAACAAGTCCACGCTTGATCGTCTCGGTGTCGGTCCCCGCGTCAGGGCGCATCTTTATGATTGCGCCTCGGAGAAGCTTTTCGGCGGGAACGGGAACTCGGGTGGCTCCGGTTCATCGGGTGGTGGCGGTCAATCCGGCTACCCGAGGAGAAACAGCGACGGGTACATCGTCGAGGTGGGGCTCGGCGAAGCTGGGCAGAAGGCCTCGTTTCCAGCGTGCGACGGACGCTACATTCTGCTCCTCGATTCGGTGGTCGACTCTGGCGATGGCTTAGATACGTTCTATGAGTTAGCTGAGGCTGTTTTGCACGCTAACCCCTCTGGTAAGGAATTCACCGTCCCGGGCCAGTGTGACTCGCTGCGCAAGAGCGTCCACGGAAACGACATCTACCCAGTCTATTTGGACTTCGGTTCCGACATGGCGGCAGCCTGCAGAGCGAAGTCTACCTACGGAGGCAGTGTCCGCCCGCTGAAGAATGGATCTTTCCCCGGTGCCTCTGACTCGGACGTTGATGAAGTGCGGGGCGCTCTCGACCCCTGTTAAACCGTGCCGGTGCCGGATTGGGCCTAGCCGGCGCTCGACGGTGAGCGTGGGCCGGGATGAAGCTGATTACGAATCTCGCACGAAACGCAACGGCGCGATAAAGTCTTCCTAGACTGTTGATCTTTGAAAGGACCCACCCCATGAGCACCTCTTGGCAGGGCAACTCCCACGCCCAGCAATACGACAAAGACGGTCTGCCCGTGAATAACTCCGGTGCAGGCTCCAACAACGACTACTACGCGGCATTCGCTCAGCCGCAGCAGCCGCAGCAGACTCAGTACTCCCAGCCGCAGTATGGTCAGCCCCAGCAGGGCCAGGTGCAGCCGTACAACCAGTACCAGCAGCCGATGGCGACGCCGAAGAACAAGATCGTCGCCGCGTTGTTGTTCTTCTTCTTGGGTGAACTGGGAATCGGCAACTTTTATATGGGGCAGACCAACCTCGGTATCACCAAGCTGGTCCTGTTCTTCATCGGCGTTTTCACCTTCATCTTCATCATCGGCGCCGTGATTCTCGGTGCACTGTGGATCTGGAAGATGGTCGAGTTCGTCATGGTTCTCACCGGCGGCGGTGGATACGACCGAGACGCGAACGGCGTGCCGCTGCGGTAGCCGGCTGTAGCCGTAATTTGACCTGGGTGTTCGTTGTTGACCGACGCCCGGGTCTTTTTGTATGTCTGCTTGTGCCCGGTTTGATTGGCAAAGTGGAGGAGGAGAGGCTGCACCTGACCATGGGTACAGAAAGGATCGAGCATGTCTGACAGGAAAGTTCTTCACGGGATCGGTGTTTCTTCGGGGGCGGCGTCGGGGCCGGCTGTGCTGGTGACGCCGGCGGTGGGCATCGATCGCCATGAGCCGGCGTCGGCGGATGTCGAGGTCGACGGTCAGCGCGTGCGCGACGCGCTCGACGGTGTCGCGGCCGGGCTGACGGAGCGCGCCGCCCACGCGGACGACGCCTCGAAGCAGATCCTCGAAGCCACCGCCATGCTGGCGAAGGACCGCGGCCTGATCAAAGGCATCGACAAGGAGCTCGCGAAGGGCACCGGCGTCACGGCCGCCGTCCACGCCGCGGTCGAGGTCTACGCGAAGAAACTGCGCAAAATCGGCGGCTACATGGCCGAGCGCGTCACCGATCTCTACGACATCCGCGACCGCGCGACCGCACGTCTGCGCGGACTTCCGGAGCCGGGCGTGCCGGACTTCACGGAACCGTCGGTGCTGATCGCGCATGACCTCGCACCCGCTGAGACGGCGACGCTTGACCGCAACAAGGTCCTCGGCATCGTAACCGAAGCCGGCGGCGCAACGTCGCACACCGCGATCCTCGCCGCGCAGCTCGGCATTCCAGCCGCCGTCAAGGTCAAAGGAATCACCGAATCGCTTATCGACGCCACCCCCGTCGCCCTCGACGGCGGCGTCGGCGAAGTCATCATCGCGCCGTCCACCTCGGACGTTGAGGAGCTCGAGGAACGCTCCCGTCGCCGCGCCCGCGCCCTCGCCGGATCGTCCGGTGAAGGTGCCACGAAGGACGGACGCAAGGTGAAGCTGCTGGCCAACATCGGCACCGCCGCCGACGCTGAATCCGCCGCCGCCATGGACCTGGAAGGCTCCGGCCTCTTCCGCACCGAATTCCTCTTCCTCGACCGCGAGCAGGCCCCATCGGTGGAGGAGCAGACCGAGACCTACACCTCTGTGCTGAGATCCTTCGGTGACCGCCGCGTTGTCGTCCGCACCCTCGACGCGGGTGCCGACAAGCCCCTCGCCTTCGCCGACCTCGGCCCCGAGGAGAACCCCGCACTCGGTCAGCGCGGTGTCCGCCTGACCCAGGTACGCGAGGAACTCATGGACAACCAGCTCGCCGCTCTCGCCGCCGCACGTGAGGCCGTGCCGGAATCCGACCTGTGGGTCATGGCCCCCATGGTGGCGACGACGGAGGAGGCGCGGTGGTTCGTCGATAAGTGCCGGGCCGTCGGGCTGCCCAAGGCCGGCATCATGGTGGAAACCCCCGCCGCCGCGATCCGCTCCGCGAACGTGCTGGTAATCGCCGACTTCGCGTCCATCGGCACCAACGACCTGTCCCAGTACACGATGGCCGCCGACCGCCTCGAAGGCGACCTCGCCCCGCTTCTGTCCCCGTGGCAGCCCGCGGTGCTGTCCATGATCCGCGAGACCTGCCGCGGCGGCGATGCCACCGGCAAGCACATCGGTGTCTGCGGTGAGGCAGGCGGCGACCCGCTCATGGCCCTCGTCCTCGTCGGCCTCGGAGTGTCGTCCCTGTCCATGGCGCCGTCCAAGGTGGCTGCCGTGCGCGCCGCCCTCCGCCTCCACGACTTCGAGACTTGCAAACAGATGGCCAACTACGCCGTCGACGCCTGGAGCGCCAAGGAGGCACGCGAAGCCGCCCTCAGGCTCGCCGATCCGGTGCTGCGCGACCTGCTGTAGCGGGTAGGAACACGCGCCGGGGACTGTCGACCCTCCCTGGCACTGCACGGCGGCTGGCACGAACCAACTACTCAACTGCTGACACGGCGATCCCGCGAAACACCACGCAGGACCGCCGATCAAGCACGCCCGAAAACATGAGGCAAGAAAATCCGGTCGGATAGCAGAGGCGAACTGTGGTGCGCGGGGTGCTTTTGCCCGGTGCTGTTTTGCGCGGTGCTGTTGTGCCCGCTGCTTTTTGTGCGGTGTTGGTTCAAGCGGGGGCTACTTGAGGGTGGCGTACATGATCGCCTTGATGGAGTGCATGCGGTTCTCGGCCTCATCGAAGACCTTGGACTGGGCGGACTCGAAGACCTCGTTGGTGACTTCCATCTCGGTGATGCCGAATTTCTCGGCGATGTCGGCGCCGATTGCTGTCTTGGTGTCGTGGTAGGAGGGCAGGCAGTGCATGAAGATGGCGTCGGGGGCGGCCTTCGCCATAACGGCAGAGGTGACGCGGTAGGGCTCGAGGAGCCGGATGCGCTCTTCCCAAATGTCGTCGGGCTCGCCCATGGAAACCCAAATGTCGGTGTAGACGACGTGGGCGCCGGTGACGGCTTCGTCGACATCCTCGGTGAGGGTGATGGGGGCGGCGGTGGGGAGGGAGGTGCAGGCGTCGATAAGCTCTTGCTCCGGCATTTGTTCCTTGGGGCCGCAAGCGACGAAATGAATGCCGAGCTTCGCGCACACAACCATGAGTGAATTGGCGACGTTGTTGCGCGCGTCGCCCATGTAGACGAGCTTGAGGCCGCGGAGCCCTTGCGGGAAATTCTCCTCGATGGTGAGCATGTCGGCGATCATCTGGGTGGGGTGGAATTCGGTGGTCAGGCCGTTCCACACGGGGACGCCAGCGTTGGCGGCGAGCTCCTCGACGATGTCCTGGCCGAAACCGCGGTATTCGATGCCGTCGAACATGCGGCCCAGCACGCGGGCGGTGTCGGCGATGGATTCCTTCTTGCCCATCTGCGACGAGCCGGGATCGAGGTAAGTGACGCCCATGCCCAGGTCGTGGCCGGCGACTTCGAACGAGCAGCGGGTGCGCGTCGACGTTTTTTCGAAGAGCAGCACGATGTTCTTGCCCTCCAGGTACCGGTGCGGGGTGCCGGTGAGCTTGAGGTTCTTGAACTGACGCGATAGGTCGATCAGGTACCGGATTTCCTCGGGCGTGAAATCGAGCAGCTTCAGAAAATTGCGGCCGGACAGACTGACAGGCATTGGGGTGCTCCTTTCGGTTTCCGTCCATCCTATTTGCGCATTTCGCTTATCGACGTCCCACCCTTGTTCGCTACCAGCGAACACCCCCAGGAGCTGGTGTTTTGCGGCTTTTGGGCGGTTTGCTCTTTCGAGGAGGGATTGTCCCGTGTACGTGCGCGTTATGGTGGGTGGAACTTAACGCCAATTAACTCAGAAGTTAGCTCTCACCAACAGCCAAAAAGGGGTTGCCACATGTTCGAGCGGTTTACTGACCGTGCACGTCGCGTGATCGTGCTGGCCCAGCAGGAAGCGCGCGACCTGAACCACAACTACATCGGCACCGAGCACATTTTGCTCGGTCTGATTCAGGAGGGCGAGGGCGTTGCTGCCAAGGCCCTCGAGTCGATGGGGATCAACCTCGAGGATGTGCGTCGCGAGGTCATCGACATCATCGGGCGCGGCACGCAGCCGCACACCGGCCACGTGCCGTTTACGCCGCGCGCGAAGAAGGTGCTGGAGCTCGCTCTGCGCGAGGGCCTGCAGATGGGCCACAAGTACATCGGCACTGAGTTCCTGCTGCTCGGCCTGATCCGTGAGGGTGAGGGTGTCGCGGCGCAGGTGCTGATCAAGCTCGGCGCGGATCTGCCGCGTGTGCGCCAGCAGGTCATTCAGCTGCTCTCGGGTTACGAGGGTGGCGACGGCCAGAATCCCGAGGTCGCCGAAGGTCAGGGCAGCGGCCCGAGCCTTGCCGGCGCCGGCTCTAGCCAGGGTGGCCTGGGCGGCCCGCGCGGTGGCGGGGGCGAGCGCTCTAATTCTCTGGTGCTCGACCAGTTCGGCCGCAACCTGACCGCCGCCGCGAAGGAAGGCAAGCTCGACCCGGTCGTTGGACGCGACAAGGAGATCGAGCGCATCATGCAGGTGCTGTCGCGCCGCACGAAGAACAACCCGGTGCTCATCGGTGAGCCGGGTGTGGGCAAGACCGCTGTCGTCGAGGGCCTGGCTCTGGATATCGCGAACGGCAAGGTCCCGGAGACGCTGAAGGACAAGCAGGTCTACTCGCTCGACCTGGGTTCCCTGGTGGCCGGTTCCCGTTACCGCGGTGACTTCGAGGAGCGCCTGAAGAAGGTGCTCAAGGAGATCAACCAGCGCGGCGACATCATCTTGTTCATCGACGAGATCCACACGCTCGTCGGTGCCGGTGCCGCTGAGGGCGCCATCGACGCGGCCTCGCTGCTGAAGCCGAAGCTTGCCCGCGGCGAGCTCCAGACGATCGGTGCGACGACGCTCGACGAGTACCGCAAGCACATCGAGAAGGACGCCGCGTTGGAGCGCCGCTTCCAGCCGGTGCAGGTGGACGAGCCGAGCATCGACGACACTATCTTGATCCTCAAGGGCCTGCGCGACCGTTACGAGGCGCACCACCGCGTGTCCTACACCGACGACGCGCTGGCCGCCGCGGCGAACTTGTCGGACCGCTACATCAACGACCGCTTCCTGCCGGACAAGGCCGTCGATCTTCTCGACGAGGCTGGCGCCCGCATGCGCATTAAGCGCATGACCGCGCCGAAGGGGCTGCGCGAGGTCGACGACCGCATCGCCGACGTACGCAAGGAAAAGGAAGCCGCGATCGATGCCCAGGACTTCGAGAAGGCCGCTGGCCTGCGCGACACCGAGCGCAAGCTCGGCGAAGAGCGCGCCGAGAAGGAGAAGCAGTGGCGCTCCGGCGAGCTCGAGGATATCGCCGAGGTGGGCGAGGAGCAGATCGCGGACGTGCTGGCGAACTGGACCGGCATCCCGGTGTTCAAGCTCACCGAGTCCGAGTCGTCGCGCCTGCTCAACATGGAGGAGGAGCTGCACAAGCGCATCATCGGCCAGGACGATGCCGTCAAGGCCGTCTCGCGCGCTATCCGCCGCACCCGCGCCGGTCTGAAGGATCCGCGCCGCCCGTCCGGCTCGTTCATCTTCGCCGGCCCGTCCGGTGTGGGTAAGACCGAGCTGTCGAAGGCACTCGCCGAGTTCCTCTTCGGCGAAGAGGATGCCCTGATCCAGGTCGACATGGGCGAGTTCCACGACCGGTTCACCGCGTCCCGCCTGTTCGGTGCCCCTCCGGGATACGTCGGCTACGAAGAGGGTGGCCAGCTCACGGAGAAGGTGCGCCGCAAGCCGTTCTCCGTCGTGCTTTTCGACGAGATCGAGAAAGCCCACAAGGAGATCTACAACACCCTCCTGCAGGTGCTCGAGGAAGGTCGTCTCACCGACGGCCAGGGCCGCAACGTCGACTTCAAGAACACCGTCCTGATCTTCACCTCCAACCTGGGTACCTCCGACATCTCCAAGGCTGTCGGGATCGGCTTCACCGGCGACAGCGCCACGGACGCCGATGCCCAGTACGAGCGCATGAAGAACAAGGTCCACGATGAGCTGAAGAAGCACTTCCGCCCCGAGTTCCTCAACCGCATCGACGAGATCGTCGTCTTCCACCAGCTCACCCAGGAGCAGATCGTCGAGATGGTCGAGCTGCTGGTCACCCGCCTGGAGAAGAACCTCGCCGCGCAGGACATGGGCATCGAGCTTTCCGACGCCGCCAAGAACCTCCTCGCCGCCCGCGGCTTCGACCCGGTTCTCGGCGCCCGCCCGCTCCGCCGCACCCTGCAGCGCGAGATCGAGGATGTCCTGTCCGAGAAGATCCTCTTCGGCGAGATCGGTGCCGGTGAGATCATTGAGGTCGACGTGAAGAACTGGGACGGCAAGACTGACAGCCCGCGCGACTACGAATCGGCCGAGTTCACCTTCACCCCGAAGCCGAAGCCACTGCCGGAGGACACCTTCGGCGACCTCGACGAGGACGATGTCCGTGACATCGCCCCGCAGGATGGCCAGGAGGACGTGCAGATTCGTGCGACCATCCCGCCGGACCCGACTGATTCCGACGATTCGGATGGTTCCGACGAGACCGAGACCACCAGCTTTGGCGGCGGTGACGAGGCCACGGGCACCGATACGCTCGAGCCCCCGCGCGAAAGCGAAGGTGACGGCAACGAGGAGGCCGATGGCCCCAAGCCTGACGATCTTTCCGACGGCGACGACGGTGAGAAAGCCTAGGGGCTTCGGAGCCTTTGCATAGCAGCGCTCCCCGCACACCCAGAGAAATTGCTGGGTGTGCGGGGAGCGTTTTCACGTCCGCTGGAAGGCCCCTGACTATTAGAAGGTGCCACAGTTGGAGTGGTTCGGCACGTCGTTGAAGCGGTCGAACATCCACTGCATCGAAGGACCCACGTGGGTGAAGATGCCGACGACGTGGTTGCCTGCGGTCTTGAGACCGGGGGTCAGCGGTGGAAGAGCACTGTCGTAGTAGGTGAGGTTGGCGCCGAGAGCGCAGTGATCACGGGCCATCTGCGCCACTTGGTCGCTCGGGACCACGTCGTCGTGGCCGGCGGTAGAGACCATGATCGGGCCGGTGGGCAGGCGGCGGCCGAGCTTCTGGGCATCCTGAAGCTTGCGCATGGCGGGCGGCTCCACGACAGCCTCACTCAGTGGCTTCCCGCTGGTGGTGAACTGGCGTGTATCGCTAAAGTCCCACCTGAGGGCACTGTCCGCGATGCACGCGTCGGCGGTGGCGGCGAGGAACTCGCGGCCGCGGTCGGTGAAGATCGGTTCCAGCACAGGGCCGAGCTCCGGGTAGCGCTCCTGCCAAGCGTTGATGGCGAAGCCGAGAACCGACGTGATCGTCGAACCATCGACGCCGCGCATCGACGCCGGCAGGTCCGCCGGGGGTGCGCCTGAGAACGTCGCCTTCACATTCAGCTCAGGTGCGTACGTGGATGCCAGCTCAGCCGCGGCCGCCGCAGCACCGCCGCCTTGGGAATAACCCCAGAAGCCGACCGGGATCTCGACGGAGGTGGTGGCCCGGGCGGCGTCGAGCATGGCGTGGCCTTCTTCCTCGTGGAGCACGTACATGTGCCCGCCGGGCGTACCGAGCCCGATGTAGTCCGTGACCACGACGCGCATGCCCATGAGTGCCGCCGCCTGATAGCTCGGCAGCTCATAGTTCGTGCCCAGGGAACCCGTGGAGAGGTTGGCCTGCCCCAACATCCAGGTGCCCCGCGATGGGGCACACGCATCGCCGGACCCGCGGGTGCCAGGACCGAAGACGACAGTCGGCCGCGGGCCCTTGCCGCGCCACGGGTTCGCCGGCTCGATGATCGCACCGCTGACAGGGACGACCTCACCGTGCACTGTCGTCGAGGTGTAGAGGATCCGCTTTGCGTGGCCGTAGAAGTTCGGGCCCAGGATATTCAGCAGGTGCGGCGCGGGTTGTGTGCGGAGGATCTTGCCCGGCCGGTCGAGCTGGTCGGCCGGGGCCGGCTCGTCGTAGAACGGGTCGTAGCCGTGTACCGGGGCACCGCCCGGGGTCGTGGCCGCATGCTCGATGCCTTCACGGATTTCCTGGGCGGTCTGCGCTTGAGCCGCAGGGGTGCCCAGGCCGGCCGTGGTGCCATCCACCGCAGCAGCGCTCAGTCCCGCAGCGGTGATGAATGCGGCGGCGGTGCGGGCAATGGTGCTCTTTCCACCCGATGAGCCCCGGTTCAGGCACAGACGGCGGGAAGAAAGCAAGGTGTGGGAAACGACACGAATCATGCGTCGAATATTAAGCCAGTTTTGGGGATGTCGCGTGGTTTCTGTCGAAAAACGAGGGCGGTAGCGGGCGCGGGGGTTGGGTGGCCGTCGTAAGATGTGGCGCTATGGGTTTGCTCTACAGGGATAAGAAGAAGGTCGGCAAGAACTCGTGGATCAACATGTCCAAATCGGGTGCGTCGATGTCCACGAAGATGGGGCCAGTGACATTCAACTCGCGCGGCGGCGTGTGGGTGAAGCTGCCCGGTGGCATGACCTATCGCGGGCGCTGGAAGTAGCACGGAACAAGCGGGGAACAAGCACGGCACAAGCGGTTCTGGGCGGCCGTGCCGGGGTGCAGCTAGGGAAGGCGGAACTGCCCGTCGCTGTCTTGCACGGCTAGCCCGTCGTCGAGAAGCGAGTACAGCGCCCGGGATCGCTGGCCGTCGTCGGGCCAAACGATGTCGATTGCTGCTTGCGGCACGGGGCCGCTGGCTTCGCGCAGCACTTTCATGATTTTGCCGCGCACCTGCCGGTCGGTGCCGGCGAATTTCTGGACCTTGCGGCGGGCGAGCTCTTCCTCGGTGGGCGCAGGTGAGCCGGCGGCGACCCAGGCGCAGGAGTCGAGCAGGGGGCAGGTCCCGCAGGCCGGGTTGGCGGCGGTGCACACCGTGGCGCCGAGTTCCATGAGGCCCGCTGAGAACACGGCGGCGCTGGAATCTGCAGGGTGGGCATGGCCAGCGGCATCGGCTGAGTCGGCGGCGGTGGGCAGCAGCGCCGCAACCCATTCCAGCTCAGCCTTCTGTGGGCGCGCGAGCGGCCGTCCGGCGACGGCACGCGCGTAGACGCGGCGCACGTTGGTGTCCACGACGGGCACAGCCTGCCCGTAGGCGAAGGCGGCGACGGCGCGGGCCGTGTAGTCGCCGATGCCGGGCAGGGCGAGCAACGAGTCGACGGAGGAGGGGACGCGGCCGTGGTGGTCGTCGACAAGCGATTGAGCGCATTCTTTGAGGCGGAGCGCGCGGCGCGGGTAGCCGAGGGTACCCCACGCGCGCAGGACATCGTCTGTGGGCGCGGCGGCGAGGTCGGCGGGCGTGGGCCAGCGGGCGATCCATTCTTCCCAGATGGGGGCGACGCGGGCGACGGGGGTTTGGTGGCTCATCACTTCGGACAGCAGCACGCCCCAGGGGGTGGTGCCGGGGCGCCGCCAGGGGAGGTCGCGGGCGTTGTCGCGGTACCAGTCGATGATGTTCGCGGGATCAATCACAATACGTGCAAGAATAGTGGCTATGCCTTTCAGGAAGATTCCGCGGGATGCGTGGGCGCATCTTGAAGCGGGTAACGCGAGGTTCGCCAGCGAGCGCCCGGAGCACCCGAACACCAATGCTTATCGACGCGCCGAGCTCCGCTCCGGCCAAGCCCCCTTCGCCGCAGTGCTGGCGTGCTCGGATTCGCGGGTGCCGGTGGAGATGCTTTTCGACGTCGGCCTCGGCGACCTCTTCGTCATCCGCACCGCCGGCGGCTGCGTCGACGCGGCAGTGACCGGCTCCCTGGAATACGCGGTGAAGTCGTTGGGTGTGTCCCTGATCGTGGTGCTGAGCCACGAGAGCTGCGGCGCGATCGGTGCGGCTGCATCGTCGTTCGAGGAAGGGGATTTGCCGGCTGATCTGACGCGCGTGTTCGTGGAGAAGATCGCGCCGAGTGTCCTGGCTGCCCAGCGCGCCGGGCGCGACGACCGTGCCGGCATCGAGGAAGTCCACGCGGAGGTCACCGCGGAGCACATCATGGCCCGCATTCCGGCTTTGCAGTCGAAGGTGGATGAAGGCAGCGTCGGTGTCGTCGCCGCAAGATACAGGCTTGAAGATGGCCGCGTCACAAGCGTTCAGGAGCATTTCGCGGGTTAGGATCACGGTGTGACACACCAACCGCCCCGCCGACCTGACCGCCCAAACCGTCCGAGCCGCTTGAGCCGTCCGAGCCGTTCCGAAGAGGACCGCCTCGAGCACGGAGATGCCCGGCCGCTGCCGCAGGAGATCTACATGCGGCGCCGCGTGGCCGCCGCCGCGGTGATTCTCGCCGTTGTGGCCCTGGTGGTGTGGGCACTGACTGCTGTGGCCCGTTCGGGCGGCGGCGACGAGGCTTCCGAGACTCCTCCGCCTCCGCCGTCGACTTTGGTGACCACGCCGACTGAGCCGAACCCGGGGGAGTCAGGTGAGTCGGGTGAGTCTGGCACGGACACCACCACGAGCGGGACTGATTCGACGGGCACCGAAGCGAAGTCGAGCGACGCAGCAGCGACCGAGGAGAAGCCCGGCTCGTCCGAGGGGGCCGAACCCACTGGCGAGAAGGATGCCGCGGCTCTGGCCGCGAAGAAGACGTGCGAGCTGCAGGACCTGCAGCTGACCACCGAGTTGAACAAGACGGCGTTCGCGCCCGGTGAGCCGGCGGACGAGCGCAAGTTCAGCGTCCTCATCCACAACCCCACCGGCGGGGACTGCGTCATCAACACCGACGATAATCAGCTGCGCTTCGCCGCCTTCTCCATTGCGCGCGAGGGCTACCAGCAGATCTGGAGCGACACCGACTGCAACAAGCCCATGATCACCGGCAAGGAGACGTTCCCGGCCGGCGAGACCCGCAAGTTCACGGCGGCGTGGTCTGGCCTGGACTCCGCACCCGATCGTTGCGATGCCCGCCAGCCCGCCGCCCCCGGCGCCTACGCCGCCGTCGGCTTCCTGGGCGAGAACAGCTCCGATCCGGTGACCTTCAATATCACCGGCTAGCTGAAGCTGCGCCGCCCACCCCCGCAGGCTCGGACCGCACCTAGACGATCCGGCGCAGCCCTTCCACAATGTGGCGCGCCCACAGCGGCGACACGTGCTCGGCCTCGGCGATCTGCTCGGCGTCGGCGACCCGAATCGCGTCAAGGTCGCCGAACTGGGCGACGATGCGGTCGATGAGGGATTTCTGCACCCGCGGAATGCGGGACAGCGCCCGGTACCCGCGCGGGGTGACCGCCTCCATGAGGCTCTCCTCGGTCGCGGGCAGACCCAGAATGCTGGCTAGCGCGGAGGTGCTCAACAGCTCGGAGTCGGGGAGGAGGTCGAGGGAGTCGATGGTGTCGTCGATAAGCGAATTGCTCGGCGTGCCCTCCGCGACGAGGTAGTCGCACACCAGCATGGCGATGTCGTGGTAGATGTTGCCGCGCAGCTCGATGAGCTGGAGACGCAGCTGCCGCGCGTCGGAGCCGAGCTCGAGGATCTGGTCGTCAACGTCGCGGGCGGCGCGCTGCAGGAGCAGCTGGCGCTGAAGGAGGTGCAGGACGTCCTCGACCGTGGCGTAGCGGTTCATCTCCGCGACGCTGAGGCGCTGGTTCGCCTTATCGACGCGCAAACGGTACTGCTCCACCGTCGCGATCGCCTGGCGGGCGCGCGTCATCATCACGCCGGGCTCCTCGATCGCGTGGCGTTTGCCGTCGGCGTAGACCGTGAGGATGCCCATCGACGCCGACACCGACACAACCGGCACTCCCGTGTGCAGGGCCGTGCGCTCGGCGGCGCGGTGGCGGGTGCCCGTCTCGGAGGTCGGGAACGTCGGCGACGGCACGAGCTGGACGTTGGCGCGGGTGATGCGGGTGGCGTCGCCAGAAAGAATGACGGCACCGTCCATCTTCGCCAGCTCGCGCAGCAGCGTCGGGGTGAACGGCACGTCGAATTCGATGCCGCCGTCGCAGATTTCGGCGACCTCGGGGCCGTTGCCGATCACGATGAGTGCGCCTGTGCGGCCGCGTTTGATGCGCTCGAGCCCGTCACGCAGCTCAGTGCCGGGCGCGAGACGCTGGAGCGTGTCACGCATGAAGGTCATAAGAAACGCAGTCTACTTTCGCTTGTCGACGCACGCGATCGCCTCCCCCAGCGTCCCCACCTCCTCGACCCGCATGGCTGGGACGTTGGGGGAGCTGTTGGCTCGGCCCGCGGGGACGATCGCGTGTTCGTAGCCCAGGCGGGCCGCTTCAGTGAGACGGCGCTCCAGGTTGGGGACCCGGCGCAACTCGCCAGCGAGGCCGACTTCGCCGATGACGACGGTTTTGGACGGCAGCGGCTGGTTGTGCAGGCTCGACCAGGTCGCAAGGGCCACTGCGAGATCCGTGGCGGTTTCTGTGATGCGCATGCCGCCGACTGTGGCGACGTAGGCGTCCTTGTCGTTCGTGCGCTCCCCGCAGCGCGCCTGGAGGACCGCGAGGACCATAGGCACCCGGTTAAAGTCGAGGCCCGTCACGACGCGGCGCGGCGACTTGTTCACCGGGTCGACCGTGAGCGCCTGGACCTCCGCGAGAATGGGGCGCACACCGTCCATCGCGACAGTGACAGCCGAGCCGTCCGGCGTCTGCCCGCGGTGGGAGAGGAACAAGCCGGAGGGGTCGGGGACCTCCCGGATTCCGTCGGCCGTCTGCTCGAAGCAACCGACCTCGTCGGTGGCACCGAAGCGGTTCTTCATGCCGCGAAGCATGCGCAGGCTCGTTTGCCGGTCGCCTTCGAAGGTGAGGACGACATCGACCAGGTGCTCCAGCACCCGCGGGCCCGCGACGTTGCCGTCCTTGGTCACGTGCCCGACGAGGAGGATCGGAAGGTTGGTCGTCTTCGCCAGGGTGGTCAGCGCCGCAGTCACCGCGCGCGATTGCGCGACGCCGCCAGCCACGCCCTCGACGCCGGGTGCCTGCATCGTCTGCACCGAGTCGACGATCAGCAAGCTCGGCTTCACCGCGTCGACGTGGCCGAAGACCACATCCAAATTGGATTCCGAGGCGAGGAAGAGCCTGTCGTTGAGCCCGCCCGTGCGCTCCGCGCGGCCGCGGACTTGGGCAGCGGATTCCTCCGCGGTGACGTAGAGGGCGGTGCGGCCGGAACCGGACTCGGACTTGGAATCGGAGCCGGACTCTGGTCCGGAGACGGAGTCGGCGGAGGCCCAGCGGCTGGCGACCTCGAGAAGCAGCGTGGACTTGCCCACGCCAGGTTCGCCGGAGAGGAGAACCACTGACCCGGGAACAACGCCTCCGCCGAGGACGCGGTCGAGCTCGGAAATGCCGGAAGGGCGTCGATAAGCGGCGCTCGCGGCGATCTTCGTGATTGGCTGCGCGGCGCTCGTGGGCGTCAACCCGCGGGGAGCTGGGCCCGCGGGGCCTACGGAGGAGGCGGCGGCAGAACGCGGCGCGCTAGCCTGCTCCTGGAGAGTGCCCCACGCGCCGCATTCGGGGCAGCGGCCGAGCCATTTCGGCGACGAGTAGCCGCACTCGGAACACGTGTGGACGGTGCGCTTCTTCATCGCGGGCCGGCCGGGAGCTTAGTGGGAGGTGTGCCCTTCGTGGGCCTGCTCGGCCTCGGGCTGACGGTGGGTCTTGCCGGACTCGACGGTCGGAGCGGAGATGGTGGCGAGTGCCTCGACCTTGCCCGAATCGAACGTGAAGGTGACGGGCAGGTTGCCGCCGTACGCGTACTCGCGGTTGTTCAGCTCGGTCTTGACGTACTGGATCTTGTCCAGGTCCGTCTGGGGCAGGTTGTCCAGGCCGTCCGCGGAGTCGCCGACGATGGACGTGTTGTACGGCATCGGGGCGACGGAGCCGAGCTGCACGTTCTGGCCGTCGACCTCGACGGACTGCAGCTGGTGGTCGCGCATATCGTAGTCCTGGTTCGTGGCGGTGAACTTTAGGGCTGCCTCGCCGTTCTCGTCGAGGAGGACGGTGACGTCGCGGACGGCCACGGAACCGTCTTCAGTCTGGGCGCTGGCGCCGTTGACAGCCGCGACCTGGGAAGAGGTCTGGGTGATCTGGCCTGCCGAGCATGCGGCGAGCAGCAAAGCGGATGCGGCGGCGACCGAAACAGCGCCACCGCGGCGTGCGACCGACTTCAGGGACTTCACGTCGATGTCCTCCATAGAGATTTCTTTAAGGCGTATCACCGAATCACCTTAGCCTTTCGGCAGCCCCAATACACAGTTTGTGTGCCGACCGGAGACATACCGCACGCCCAAACAGGGGTCATCCGGGGGTATCCGGGCAGGCCCGGCAGGGGCAACGGGGCAGGTGCTAGGATCGTCATGTTGATTCGAACCCCCGAAAGAGGAGATTTCATGGATTTCACAGTCGGAGAAGTGGTCGTCTACCCGCACCACGGTGCGGCCCGTATCGCCGACATTGAAAAGCGTGAGATGGGCGGGGAGGAGCTCGACTTCCTGGTCCTGAATATCCTGCAGTCCGATCTTTCGGTGCGCGTGCCCGTGAAGAACGCCGAGTTGGTCGGCGTCCGCGATGTCGTGGGGGAGGAGGGCCTGCGCAAGGTCTTCTCGGTCCTGCGCGAAACGGACGTCGAGGAGGCCGGCAACTGGTCCCGCCGCTACAAGGCCAACCAGGAGCGTTTGGCGTCCGGCGACATCAACAAGGTCGCTGAGGTTGTGCGCGATCTGTGGCGCCGCGACCAGGGCCGCGGGCTGTCTGCGGGTGAGAAGCGCATGCTGGGCAAGGCCCGCCAGATCCTCGTCGGCGAGCTCGCGCTCGCGGAGCCGGTGGACGAGAAGAAGGCCGACGGCATGGAGAAGGAGATCCAGGCGGTGATCGCGCGGCATGTGGAGCAGGGGCTCGTCGAAAAGCCGCGCGAAGATTTCGATCCTGAGGACGATGTCGATCTCGACGACCTCAGCTTCGACGACGATGACAGCGAGGACTAGCTCCCCCGTCGTCGCGCTTGTTGCCGCCGCCGGGCGTGGGACGCGGCTCGGCGCCGAGATTCCGAAGGCGTACGTGCAGCTGCGCGGCCGGTCACTGTTGGAGCGGTCGGTCACGGCGATGGAGACGTCCGAGATCGTCGACAGGATCGGCGTGATCGTCAGCCCTGACATGGAGCCTCTTGCGCGGCGGTTGCTGCGCGGCCACGACATCCAGTTCATTCACGGTGCGGGCGAGCGCGCGGAGTCCGTGTGGGAGGGCCTGAAGGCACTTTCGCTTAACGACGCCACCGTCCTCATCCACGACGCCGCCCGCGCCCTCACCCCTCCAGGCATGATCGCCCGCGTGGCGCGCGCCGTGCTCGACGGGGCCTCGGCTGTCGTGCCTGTTGTGCCTGTCGCTGACACGATCAAGCGCGTCACCGCGGACGGCGCGGCTGTCGTGGACACCCCCGATCGCGCCACTTTGCGTGCCGTGCAGACACCTCAGGGCTTCGACTTGGCGACCCTGCGCGCCGCGAACGAGAAATACTTTGCGCAGGGTGGTGCCGCCGCTTCCGGCTTCACCGCCACCGATGACGCCAGCTTGATGGAATGGTTCGGTGCCCCTGTGACGGCGGTGCAGGGCGACCCGATGGCGTTCAAGATCACCACCCCGATCGACCTGGTGCTCGCGGAAAGGATCACCGACGAGGCGGAACCGACTGTCTTCGATGTCCCGGCTTCGATGCCCCCGGGCAGCTAGTCTCGGGGGCATGACTGATTTGCGCGTCGGAACTGCGTTTGATGCCCACCAGATTCAGGAGGGCAAGCCGTGCTGGCTCGCGGGCCTTCTGTTCGAGGACGTTCCCGGGTGCGAAGGGCACTCGGACGGGGATGTGGTCTCCCACGCGATCGTGGACGCGGTGCTCTCGGCGGCGGGTCTGGGGGATCTGGGGAGCTTCGTCGGCGTCGGCCGCCCAGAGTACGCGGGTGTGACGGGGGCGCAACTGCTCACCGAGTTGCAGGAGCAACTCGACGCGGAGGGATTCCGCGTGGTGAATGTTTCGGCGCAGTTGATCGCCCAGACCCCGAAGCTGGGGTCGGTTCGCGGGGAGGCGCAGCGGGTTCTGTCGGAGGCGCTCGGAGCGCCGGTGTCGGTGAGCGCGACGACAACGGACCACATGGGCTTCACCGGCTCCGGTGAGGGACGGGCGGCGACGGCCGCCGCGCTCGTGGAACGAAAGTGCCAACCCTAAGAACTTAAGTCCCTTACCTGCATTTTCAGGTTCCATTCAGCGCATGGCACGGTTACGTTGAGGTCATGCGAAAAATAAAGACTCGGACTCGGGCCCTGGCTGTTGTCGTGGCACTGGCTGTCGTGCACGCGCCCGCCGCAGCCACTGCCGGCGCCGCTGTGCCGGCAATGCCGCAGGGCTACCCGATTGAGAACTTCGGCACGAAGTGCGGGGACGGTGTGACTCCGGAGTGGCGGTACGCGGAGACGGCGCGCCGCTACCTCGCGGACGGCACCGTCCAGTTCACCAACCGCACCGACCAGACCGTTCCCTACACCGCGACAGTGGAGACGGGAACCAACCACAAGATCGAAGCCAATTCGAAGGCGGCCCTCCCGAACGGCTGGGACACCACGGCGAAGACGGACATCGGCCTGAAGGAGTCCAACGGCTGGATCGAGGGCGAGACCTTCGGCCCCATCAAGCTCGGCCCGGGGGAGTCCTTCCGCGTGGATTACGGAGTGCTTGAGAAGGACTTCATCTCCATGTTCATCACTTGTGACGATGGTGTGCTCCAAAACGCTCCGGGTGCGAACGTCATCCGCGGCACCGGTCCGGCGGAGCGCTACGCGTTCGCCTACATCATCAAGGCGGACGGATCCATGTCCAACTTGGCGATGGAAATTCCGGCGCGCGCCGAGGGCGCCAACTCGAAGCCGGCGGGCCAGACGTACACGGCGACGTCGGGGCCGAGCCTGGAGAAGATCGCCAGTGAACGCGACATGACCGTCAAGCCCGACGCCAGCTTCCGTCGCGACGCCGACTGGCCGACGGAGGGGCAGCCAGCGCGCAAGGGCGACATGTCGTACTACCCGTACGACATTGAGGCGGTCACGCCGACGTTCCGCAAGCCCGGCTATTCCCAGGACTTCCTGAACTGGTCGAAGGGCGACTACACCTTCCGGCCCGTGACCGATTACGTCGTCGGCGCCGAGAACAACCAGTACGTCAACTGGATGGGCGACAACGGCCGCCTCCCGGCCGGCTGGCTCACGTCTGTCGGAGCCGTCAAGCGGGCGTACATGCCGGTGGGCACCGAGCTGAAACCGATCGACTTGAAGCCCGGCGAGCGCGTGCGCGTCGAATACGGGACCACGATGACCCGGATCAACTACCGGGAGATCTCCGCCGGCCGAGACGGCAACTACTCCCGGATCACGGCCCACCCGCAGTCCAGCGCCCCGACCGGTTTCTGGGCGGAGGCCACGGTGAAGGCCCCGGACGGCACCACACGGACACTCGACGTCACCCCGGACGAGTACCGGAATCTCCCTGTCCCCACCCAGTCCTACCTCTAATAAGAACTAGAACCAGGCTCAAGCCCAGAACCAGAAAAGGATTCGACCATGAAACGCATCATCGCCGCAGCCACCGCTGTGACCCTCGCTTTCGCCCCTGCTGCCAACGCACTCCCGCAGCGCAACTTCGACGCGACCAACCCGACGACTATCGGCGAGCGCTGTGCCAACCCGGGCGACCGCGGCCAGACGGTCGAGATCGTCCGCAGCTACTTCGATGGCTCCGCCGGCACCTGGACGGTGTCCAACTACAACGACGAACCGCTGCCGCTGATCCGCACCATCAAGGAAACGAAGACCAAGACGTGGAACGTCAGCGCAGGTCTAAGCTTCGATGTTGCCAAGCTGATTCAGTTCACCTTCTCCACCAGCTACACCACCGAGCAATCCTACGAGGTCGGCGAGCAGGTCGGCCCTTACAACGTCGCCCCGGGCAAGACCGCCGTGATGCAGGCTGGCTGGATCGTCTCTGACTTCAAGGGCCAGGAGACAGTGTGCGGCAGCGACAACACCTGGCAGGCCGCCGGCAACACGTTCACCGCGACGATGCCGAAGGAGCGCCACGTCCGCGTCAGCACCCGCGACAACATGGACTGGGGCGCCTAAATGAGGAAATTCACCGCGGCGCTGTTGTCGGCTGCTGTCGTTGCCGGTCTCGCGGCGCCGGCGCAGGCGGCGGCACCGGAATTCGAGCTTCCGCAGCGCTGGAACGACGACCTGGCTCCGGGATCCCACTGCGCAACCCCGGGGCAGACGGACACGTACGTGACCGCGAAGAGGCGCTGGTTCAAGCAGACCGACGCAGCCAGTGTCGCGAACTTCACGGAGGAAGCCGTCCCGGTATCCCAGAACGTGAAGGAAAAGCGGGTGGAAACGCTCGAGGTGTCGGGCACCTTCACTCCGAAGGGCGACCTGGTGAAGAATGTCTCCCGCGCCTACGGCTGGAAGTACGTGCACCAGGTGACGTGGACGCTAAACCAGAAGGTCGGTCCGTACACACTCGCCCCGAATACCCAGGGGCGCCTCGTCTGGGGCTTTACCATGCTCGACGGTGACGCCCAGGATGTGCGGTGCGGGGAGGATCAGGTGTGGGGTGCCGTCGGCAAGCAATATGCTTTCACCCTTCCTGAAGCGCGGTATGCGGAGCTGAAGGTCGAATCTTCGGAACTGTAGACTGCGGTTGTGACTCAACGCATTTTCGATACCGCGACCCGCACACTCCGTGACTTCGAACCTGTCCGCGCCGGGCATGTCTCGATGTACGTGTGCGGGGCGACGCCGCAATCTTCGCCGCACATCGGGCATCTGCGCTCGGGGGTGGCGTTCGACATTGTGCGCCGCTGGTTCGCCGCGAACGGCAACGACGTGGCGTTCGTCCGCAACGTGACGGATATCGACGACAAGATTCTCACCAAAGCCGCCGACAACGGCCGCCCGTGGTGGGAGTGGGTGTCCACGCACGAGCGCGAGTTCACGCGCGCCTACAACACGCTGAATGTGCTGCCGCCAAGCGTGGAGCCGCGTGCGACGGGGTTCGTGACGCAGATGGTCGAGTACATGCAGCGTCTCATTGACAACGGTTTCGCCTACGCGGCGGACGGGTCGGTGTACTTCGATGTCGCGGCGTGGGTCGCGGCGGACGGGTCGGATTACGGCTCGCTGTCGGGCAACCGCGTCGAGGAGATGGAGCAGGGCGAGTCCGATGTACGCGGGAAGCGCGGTGCACACGACTTCGCCCTGTGGAAGGCGGCGAAGCCGGGGGAGCCGAGTTGGCCGACTCCGTGGGGCGACGGCCGCCCGGGCTGGCACCTGGAGTGCTCGGCGATGTCCACGTGGTATCTCGGCGCGGAGTTCGACATCCACGGCGGCGGGCTCGACCTGCAGTTCCCGCACCACGAGAACGAGCAGGCGCAGTCGCACGCCGCGGGCGACGGTTTCGCGCACTACTGGATGCACAACCACTGGGTGACCATGGCTGGCGAGAAGATGTCGAAGTCGCTGGGCAACGTGCTGTCCATCGACAACATGCTCGAGGACGTGCGCCCGGTGGAGTTGCGCTATTACCTCGGTTCAGCGCACTACCGCAGCGTGCTCGAGTACTCGCCGGCGGCGCTGCAGGAAGCGGCAGTCGCTTATCGACGAATCGAGGACCTCATCTCCCGCACCTCCCGCTCCGGGCTCGTCGAACGCGGGACCTGGACCGACGGTTTCGCCGCCGCGATGAACGAGGATTTCGCTGTGCCTAAAGCCCTGGCCGAGATCCACAACACCGTGCGCGCGGCCAACAAGGCGCTCGCCGACGGAGATGCCGGAACCGCTCGTGAACTCGCCGGCTCGGTGCGCGCGATGACGGCTGTGCTCGGTGTCGACCCGGTGGAGTGGGTTGACAGGGCAGGCACTGCAGGCGCCGCGGGCGCTGGTGGTGCGGGCGCGGCTGGTGGCGCCGCCGCCGGTGATTCGGCGGGTGCCGCGGCTGCCCTCGATGTGCTGGTCACTGCGGAGCTGGAGCGCCGCGCGCAGGCCCGCGCCGAGAAAGACTGGGCCACCGCCGACGAGGTGCGCGACCGCCTCACTGCCGCGGGCATTGAAGTGACGGACACCGCTGATGGTGCGACGTGGGAGCTGAAGGGAAACTAGAGCATGGCTAAGCCGTACGAACGCCCAGACAAGCAGAAGAGCAACAAGAAGGGCGCCACCAAGGGTTCCGGTGGCCAGCGCCGTCGCGGACTGGCCGGCAAGGGCCCGACCCCGAAGGCCGAGGACCGCATCTACCACTCCGCGCACAAGAAGAAGCTGGAGCGGCAGCGCCGGGATTCGGGCCGCCACGAGCGCGAGCAGTCCGATCTGGTGGTGGGCCGCAACCCGGTGATCGAGTGCCTGCAGGCGAAGGTGCCGGCAGAGGCCCTCATTGTTGCGCAGGGTACCGGCCACGACGACCGTCTGAGCGAGGCTGTCCTCATCGCCAACACCCGCCAGATCCCCGTCCACGAGGTGCCGCGCCGGGATCTGGACGCGATGACGGGCAATGGCCTGCACCAGGGCATCGGCCTGAAGATCCAGCCGTACAAGTACGCCGATGTCTTCGACCTGATCGCCTCGGTGAAGGAACGCAACCAGACCGGAATGTTCGTCGTGTTGGACAACATCACGGACCCGCGCAACCTTGGTGCGGTGATCCGTTCGACGGCGGCGTTCGGCGGCCACGGCGTGATCATTCCGGAGCGTCGTTCGGCGCAGGTCACGGGTGTCGCATGGCGCACCTCCGCCGGTACGGCTGCGCGCCTGCCTGTCGCCCGCGCGACGAATATCACGCGCACGATCAAGCAGTTCAAGGACAACGGCTACATGGTCGTGGGCCTCGACGCAGGCGGCGAGCACACTCTGGACACTTTCCACGCGGCGACGGATCCGGTGGTCATCGTCGTCGGTTCCGAGGGCAAGGGTATCTCCCGTCTGGTGCGCGAGAATTGCGACGTCATCATGTCCATTCCCACCGAAGATTGGGTGGAGTCCCTCAACGCGTCCGTCGCGGCGGGTGTCGTGCTCAGCGAGTTCGCGCGCCAGCGGCGGGTTTCCAACGGGACCCCGGGCAGCGACTAGACATCGCCTTCTGAGTCCGGCAGGCGCGGCCTCCCCAGGCGGGGAGAGGGCCGGGAAAGAGTGAGGTCGTTTGTCATGAACTGCTTGCGATGATCTCGTCGGCATGAACTGTTTTGCATGAATCGAGTAGCGGGTGGTCACTGCACAGCCCCGCCTAGGACTGTTGTCGGTTCATGCAGACCGATTCATGCCGATTGTTTCTCGGCAATCGAATCATGCCGAGGAAGCATGTAGGACCAACTCCTACAGCCCGAAGAAGCGGGTGACGAGCTCCGCTCCCACCACCTTGTCCGTCCCCGACCCGATTTTCTCGTCCAGCTGCTTTGGGCTGGGCACGAGGTGGCCCATGCCTTCGATGGACCACAACTCGACAGGCGCGGCCTGCTGAGGGGAGCCGGAAGATTCGACGCGGGCGGAATCGGCGCGGGCGGGGGAGCCGGGCACGCCGGGGCCGAAGCGGTCGATGCGCACGCCGTCACGTGAAGCCGAGGTGCAGTGGCCGGGGTTCAAGCCGTTGAGCTCGGCGAAAAAGCGGGCGGAGTCGATCGCGGACCGGGCAGTGCCGCGGTTGGCGTCGCCGATGCCGGACTGGCCGCCTTCGTAGGGCACGAGCGGGTCGGCGGTGCCTTGCACGCACAGCACCGGTGTGGGGACCCAACCTGGGGTTAGGGCGGCCATTTCGGGCAGCAGGTTGTCGTCGGTGGGCCAGGCGGCACCGAAGCAGGCGATGCCGGACAGCACTCCGGGGCGCTCGAGTGCGAAGCGCTGGATCATGGCGCCGCCGTTGGAGAACCCGCACCCGATCACGGGTCCGTCGGAGTGGGGGAGGAGGGCGGAGAGGAAGGAGGAGTCGTCGATACGCAGTTGGCGTGCTTTTTCCTGGAAGCCGACGCGGTGGTCGTTGAAATGCCTGTCGACCCCATCCGGGTAGATTACCGTGCACCCGCGGTCCGCGAGCGCGTCGAATGTGTTGCCCGTGAACCGGCGGGCGACGCTGCCTGACTGGAGCGAACCGTGCAGGAAAAGGACCACGGGGGCGCCGGGTCGGGGGTTGTCGGGGAGCACTTCGGTGAAGCGGCGCTGCACGCCACCGTGCTCGAGGGTGCGACGGTTCACAATCACGCTGTATAGAGTAGCTGCATGGCGCAAAGACGGGGCACGCTGGCATCGATCGCGGCGGAGGTGGGGGTGTCCCGCACGACGGTGTCGAATGCGTACAACCACCCGGATCAGTTGTCGCCGGAGCTGCGGGAGCGGATCCTGGCGGTGGCGCGGGCGCGGGGCTACACGGGGCCGGACCCGACGGCGCGGAGCCTGCGGACGCGCCAGGCGGGGGCCGTCGGGGTGATCTTGACGGAGCATTTGGGCTACGCGTTTGAGGACCAGGCGTCGATTGATTTCCTGGCTGGGCTGTCGGAGAGCTCTGCGGGGGCGGGCACGGCCCTGACGCTCATTCCGCTCGGCCCGAACCAGGGCACGGGAATCAGCCCGCTCATTGCGGGCGCGCTTGTCGACGCCTTCGTCGTCTACTCCGTCCCCCAGTCCGAGCCCCATCTCGCGGCAGTGCGCGCCCGCGGGGTGCCGGTGGTGGTGTGCGATCAGCCGTACCCGTCCGGCGGCGGCGCGTATGTGGGTATCGACGACGCGGAGGCGGTCAAGCCGGCGGCACGGGCGCTGGTGGAGGCGGGGCATGAGCGGATCGGGATCGTCGGCAAGCGGCTGTTCAGCGACGAGTCCCGCGAGGGTGCCGTCACCCCGGCGGAGGTCGCGTCTGCCGACATGCACGTCCAGCGCGGCCGCATCCAGGGGGCGCTGGAGGTGTTCGCGGAGGCGGGCATCTCAGAGGTGCCCATCGTGACGCGGCACTTCAACGACCACGCCTCAGCAGTCGATGCCGCACGCGCGCTTTTCGATGCCTCCCCCCACCTCACCGCCGTCCTCTGCACCACCGACTCAATGGCGTTGGGGGTGCTGGACTACTGCGCCCGGGCGGGCCTCCACGTGCCCGGCGATGTGTCCGTCACGGGTTTCGACGGCGTTGAACAAGCGCTCGCCCGGGGACTCACGACAGTCGTGCAGCCCAACAAGCTCAAAGGGGAGACCGTGGGGAAGGTGCTCACCGAGCTGACCGAGCTGACCGAGCTGACCGAGCTGACCGAAGCCGCGGGGGAAGCAGAAGCAACGCCGCCGCGCATTCTTCTGCCGACGGAATTCAGCCGCGGGCAGACTGTCGCGCCGCCGCGAGCTCGGTGAGGAAATCCGCGACCTCGGCGACGGAGCCGAGCTGGTGGCTCGCGGCAGTGGCAGTGGTTGAGCATGCGGCAGGAGCAGCGGCGCCGGAAGCCTTGGCGGGCCGGACCTTGACGCCGACATCTGGTCCCGCACTCGCGCCCGCGCCCGCACCCGTGTCGAGGACTTCGAGCGCGGTCTCGTCGGTTACGTCGTCGCCGGCGAACAAGGTCGCTGCGTACCGGGTCTTCTCGGCGGCGAGCCAGGTGCCCTTCGTGATGTCGACGGCGGAGAACTCCAGAACGTTGTGTCCGGGCGTGACGGGTCGGCCGTCCGTGGGGATCTCCCTGGCCCGCGCGAGGAGCGAGGCGGCGGTGTCGGGGTCGGCGGCGGCGAGTTTCGCCACGTGCAGGACGCGCTGGTAGGGCTTGATTTCGATGAAGGCGGAGGGGTGGGCGTCGATAAGCGGGGCGAGTTCGTCCTGGATCCGCGCGAGGTACGCGCGGTCGTCGTCGCTGAGTGTGGGCCCGCCTGAGGCCGGTTCGGCGCCGTGCGAACCGACGAGGGTGACGGGCGGGCCGAGCGGGCAGACCCGGCGCAGTCCGTCGAGGTGGCGGCCCGAGAGAATGGCGACGCCCGTGCCCGGCAGCCCGGCGAGGGTCTCCAGCGCGGCAAGCGCGCGCGGGTCGGGGGTGACGGCGTACGCGTCGGTGCCCAGGGGACAGATGGTGCCGTCGAAATCCATGCAGACCAGCAACGTTTCAGCGCCGGCGAGGCGGTCGAGGGCGGTGCGCGGGTCGGGCAGCGTCATTGGGCGACCAACTTGATGGTGGGGCGGTCGAGGGCGTCGGAACGCAGCTTGAGGGTGATCACGTCGTCGGTGAGATGCGCGATGTCGAATTCCGCGCCCTCGGTGAGCAGCCCGGTGAGCTGGTCGTGGACGCGGCGGGAACCGCCGATGCAGTCCTCGCGCACGTCCCCGACGCGCACCCCCTTGAGACGCACCTCGCCGTCGCTGATGTCCGCTCCGGCCTGCAGGGGCGCGCAGGCGGTGCGCGCGGTGAGCGACTCTGCACCGAAGACGACGAGTGCGCGGCCCGCTGCGTCGGCGGGCACAGCACCGGGGGTGTCGGGGTCGGTGTAGACGGCCGTGACTTCCCACGTGCGTCCACCCAGGACGTGGTCGGGGGCGGGGGAGCAGCCGGCGAGCAACAGGCAGGCGGCTACCGGGAGGACGCGTTTCATCGCTCCACCTCCCGCAGCGCGCCGAGGAATGAATCGGCCCAGTGCGCGACATCGTGCTCGAGGACCTGCGCATTCATGGCCAGCATGGCATCTCGCGCCTCAGGGCTATTTTGCTTGTCGACGGCCCCCATAATCGCCCCTTTCACCGACTCAATGTCGAACGGGTTGCACAGGTGCGCCCGGTCCAGCTCCACTGCCGCGCCGGCGAACTCGGACAGCACGAGTGCGCCGCTGCCGTCCGGGTGACAGGCGACGTACTCCTTGGCCACGAGATTCATTCCGTCCTTGAACGGGGTGACCAGCATGATGTCGGCGGCGGAGTAGTAGTCCCGCAGCTGGGACTTGGGCACCGAGTGGTGCTCATAGTGCACGACCGGGTTGCCGAGCTTCCCGTACCGGCCGTTGATGCGCCCGACCGCCTCTTCTACGCCCGCGCGGGTTTTCTTGTAGCTGGCGATGCGCTCACGCGATGGTGTGGCTACCTGGATCATGGCGACGGACTCGAGGCGGCCTTCGTCGAGAAGCTCTTCGACCGCGGTGAGGCGCTGCAGGATGCCCTTGGTGTAATCGAGCCGGTCCACGCCCAGCATCAAGGTGCGGGGGTTGGCGACGGAGCCGCGGACCTCGGCGATTGCGTTGTCGCCGGCACGCGCGAAGCCCGACGTGTCGATTGAGATGGGGAACGTGCCTGTACGCGGCGCCGCGGTGGCGAGTTCCCGGAAGTTGGCTTCGTCGCGCGTGCGCTGGAAACCGATCAGGTCGGCGCCTTCCAGGCCGCGGAGGACCTCGTCGCGCCACGGCAACTGCCGGAACAAGTCCGGAGCAGGGAAGGGGATGTGCAAGAAGAACCCGATGGTCACGTCCGGGCGGAGCTCGCGCAGTATGCCCGGGACGAGCTGGAGCTGGTAATCCTGCACCCAGACGGTGGCGCCTTCCGCCGCGACATCGGCCGCCGCGCGCGCGAATTTCTCGTTGACCGAGCGGTACTGCTGCCACCAGGAGCGGTGGTAGATCGGGGTGACGATCAGGTCGTGGTACAGCGGCCAGAGCGTGGAATTGGAGAAGCCCTCGTAGAAGAGGTGGTAGTCATCGTCGTCAAGCTGCACGGGGCGGAGAGTGACGCCGTCGTTGTCGAACGGCTCGAAGCTCGCTCCCGGCTCCCCGGGCCAGCCAACCCAGCAGCCCTGATTCGCCTTGAGTACGGGCGACAAAGCCGCCACGAGTCCGCCCGGCGACGCCACCCACTTCCCGCCGACATGGTCGACCGGCAAGCGGTTGGCGACGACGACGAACTGGCTATCCCTCATCGCTGGACGACTTCTTGGCTGCCTTCTTCGTGGTCTTCTTAGCGGCTTTTTTCGCCGTCTTCTTCGTGGTCTTTTTAGTGGACTTCTTCTTCGAAGCCTTCTTGGCGGTCTTCTTCGTCGCCTTTTTCTTGGCTGCCTTCTTCGTGGACTTCTTCTTCGCAGCCTTCTTAGTGGCTTTCTTCGCGGAGGAGCCTTCCTCCTCAGCCTCGGCGATCTCGGCCTCGAAGTCCTCTGCGAACTGCTTGTACACCAAGCCCTGGGGCTCGATGCCGAGCATGCACATGAGCGTCACACCGTCGACAAGATCTTCCGCGTACGTGGACACGATCCGGCGCGCGCCGGAGGCCGTCTGCTCCTCGACCGTGTGGACGGCTGCATCCGGGTTGGGGCGGCTGTCGGTGATCTTTGGGGGCACGAAAAACCTCCTGAGGGTCTTGCCTGGCGGTGAACAGTAATGACCCGTCTATTCTACGCCATCGCCGCCTGCGCTGGGCAGCGTCCCTGGACTCTGCTTGCCCGGCTGCTTGGGGTGCTTCCGCGCCAGCGGGTTCTTGAGGTTCGGGTGCTTCTTGTTGGCTGCCTGTTTCTTCGCCGGCTGCTGCTTGGCCATCTCTTTCTTGGCTTGGTTCCGGGCGACCTGCTCCGCGCGCAGCTTCGCGGCGGCCTGCTCGGCGCGGCGG
This sequence comes from Corynebacterium sp. p3-SID1145, assembly GCA_025144245.1. GTDB lineage: Bacteria > Actinomycetota > Actinomycetes > Mycobacteriales > Mycobacteriaceae > Corynebacterium. Next base: position 168,254 of record JALXXC010000004.1, read on the forward strand.
ATCTGCTGGAACGTGATGCGGCCCGCGGCGCGGAAGGCGCGGTAGGGGTTGAAGGTCTGCGGGCGGCGGATGCGGCGGGCGATCCACTCGCCGAGAACCACGCCGCCGGAGAGGGCCATGCAGGTGCTCACAGCCAGGAAGATGTTGTTCAACCCGAGCACAGTCTGGTCGTTGAGCAGGGCGTACATGCCGCGGTAGACACCGGAACCCGGCAGGAACGGCGTGACGCCGGCGACCTCCGTGATCAACGGGGCGATCAGGTAGCGGCGGGCGATCAGACCACCGGCGAGACCGACCATGACCGCGCACACCGCAGTGGCGAAAAGGCGCCCAGAACCGAACGGGATGAGGAAGGCGTAGTAGGTGAAACCGCCGAAGAAAGCGGTGGCTGCGGTGGCGATGATCGCCGGTACCTCCGCGTACACGGCGAGGGCGAAGCCGGCGGCGGCGAAGACCCCGCCCAAACTGCGCACAATCGCGGACTGGTACGTCGGGGTAGGCGGCTGCGTCTCGATCGGTGGCAGACCTGCGCCGAACATGTCCGCCACCTGGATGCCGCCAGCCACACCGGCGATGATCGCGCCGGTGAACAAGATGGCCTGGAAGAAGCGGCCGCTGGCGGTGACAGGCGAACCTGTGACCCCGTCCTGCAGCGACTGGACCAGTGTCAGGCCAGCCAGCAGGACGACGATGCCCGTCGCGATGACTTGGCTGGGCACGATCGTGGTGCCGGCGCGCGTCGCCAGTGTATAGAAGACCGCCGCCGGCACGGTGGCCACGAAGCCGCCCACGACGCAGTGGTAGAAGTACGGCAGCTGCTTTTTGCCCATCCACGCGTTGATCACTGTGATGAGGGAAGCGGTGACGGCCCCCAGTGCGGACATAAGCAGGTCGCCGCCGAGCAGGATCGCAATCGCGGCACCCATGAGCGCCCAACCCGCGATGGACACCCACTTGGAGTACGGGGGCGGCGCGGCGTCGAGTTCGTCGAGAATCTTCTCCGCGGTCTCCGGCGGGGTGGCGCCCGCACGGATCGAGCGGATCAGGCGGTCGACCTCCTGGAGTTTGGAGAAATTCTCCGACATGTCCGTGACCACGCGGAAGACGTTCACCGGCTGTTTGCGCACGGTGCCGATCACGGAATTGATCGTGATGGTGTTCATCGTGATGTCCACATGGCAGTAGTGCAGACCGTACGAAGACGTCACGGCGTGAATCTGGGCCTTCGCGTCCGAACTGGTCGTGCCGTTGGAGATAAGGATTTCGCCGACGCGCGCGCCGATCGTCATCACGGCCGCGACCTGGGCGGGGTCTGTCAGGTCGACAGGAGCCAGAACCGACGGCGGCGGGGACGTGCGCGCTTGGTCGATGGTCGCCACCGGGGTATTGGTGCGCATCGTCTCACGCATATTCTTGAACACCGTTGCCACACCGTCACACTATCTGTCCCCGCTGCTCCACGCGAGGAGAGACCCCTTTTGTGGACCGGGCTGTTCTGCTTGTAGAATCTCGCGCAGTGCTGGAGTGGCGCAATCGGTAGCGCAACGGTCTTGTAAACCGTAGGTTGCGAGTTCAAGTCTCGTCTCCAGCTCCACGGACACCCCAGTTCAACGTGCACGTTGGCTGGGGTTGACGTTTTTCAGGCGGAACCGTGGACCGCAGCGGCCGCGTTTTCCGGGCGGCGGTGGAGGGGTCCCGACGAACTCCCCCGCAAGCCAATACAGGGGTACAGTGGACGTACAGGAAACGTTCAGCCCCCGCTTGTTAAATAGGTCTGTTCCTGCGTGACGTCCGCTCGAAGGCCGACGGGGCCTCGGTTGCCGTAGACGTCACCATGTCCAAGTTGTGCAAGGAAGAAAGTGACTGTCATGGCTGATACGCCCACTCCCCAAAATGTCAGGGTTCTCGTCGTCGACGATGAGCCGAATATTGTCGAGCTGCTCACCGTGTCCCTGAAATTCCAGGGTTTCGAGGTCGAGTCGGCAGAGTCGGGGCAGGAAGCGCTGAAGATGGCGCGCGAGCTGAAGCCCGAGGCGTACATCCTCGACGTGATGATGCCGGGGATGGACGGTTTCGAGCTTCTGGCGAAGCTGCGCAGCGAGGGCCTGGACGCGCCGGTCCTGTTCCTGACGGCGAAGGATGGCGTGGAGGACCGCATCCACGGCCTGACCATCGGCGCGGACGACTATGTGACGAAGCCGTTCTCCCTCGAAGAAGTCATCACCCGTCTGCGCGTGATCCTGCGCCGCGGCAACGTGACCGACGGGGAGTCGGAGGATTCCACGATCCGCTACGCAGATTTGACGCTCAACGACGACACGCACGAGGTCACCAAGGCCGGCCAGATCGTCGAGCTGTCCCCGACGGAGTTCAACCTTCTCCGCTACCTGATGCTGAACGCCGAGGTGGTGCTGTCGAAGGCGAAGATCTTGGACAACGTGTGGCACTACGATTTCGGCGGCGACGGCAACGTGGTGGAGTCCTACATCTCGTACTTGCGTCGCAAGGTGGACACCGGTGACACGCCGTTGATCCACACGGTCCGCGGCGTGGGTTACGTGCTGCGCACACCGCGCCAGTAATGGCTTCGCCGAGACCAGAGGTCGCCCCGGCGAAGGTTTCCCGCTTGGCCCCGACTCGGGTGCCCAGGTTCCGGCTGCGCACCCGGCTGCTCGTTATCCTCATGGTCATTTCCGGCTTGGGCTTGATGGGAATGTCCTTCGCTGTGTGGGGGCTGACGCGGGACCAGATGTACGAGCAGGTGGATAAGGACCTGCGCAGAGGCTTGACGACGTGGGCTCTCAGCCCCGACATCCGCAGTTCCTCCCCGGACACGTATCTGCCCAGCCAGTACATCCTCATGACGGCGGTGCCGGGGCAACCGCCGCGCATCGACAATATCGGCGGCTGCTACCCGAGGTTGTCGGAGTTGGTGTTCGACCGGCGTCCCCGCACTGTCGGCGCTGACTGCCTTTTCGACCAGAAGGAGGACCTGCGTTTCCGCGTGATCGCTGTGCAGGCGCCGGACGGCACGTCGACGGTGGTGGCTAAGTCGCTCGACCAAGAAAACGAGATGCTGGATGCGTTGGCGGCGGTGTTGGCGTCGATAAGCGTGCTTGTGCTGGGCATGATGGGCGCGGCCGGAACGTTCTTCGTGCGGCGCGCGCTGCTGCCGCTGAAGGATCTGGAGAATACCGCGCTGGCGATCGCCGACGGCAACATTGACTGCCGTGCGCCCGCGTGGCCACGCGACACCGAGTTCGGGCGCTTGTCCTACGCGATGAACACGATGGTCAGCCAGCTGCAGGAGACTCTCGACGAGTCGCGGGCGAAAGAAGAGCAGATGCGGCGTTTCGTCGGCGACGCGTCGCACGAGCTGCGCACCCCGCTGACGAGCGTGCGCGGCTACACCGAGCTGTATCGTGCGGGCGCGACCGACGATGCGGACATGGTGCTCAGCAAGATCGACGAGGAGTCCGCCCGCATGAAGCTGCTGGTCGAGGATCTCCTGGCGCTCACCCGCGCGGAGGGAACGCGCTTGAACCTGCGCGAGGTGGATGTGCTCGAACTGGTGCTGTCGGTGAGCAGCTCCGCGCGCGCCGCTTTCCCCGGGCGTGTGCTGGCCGTCGAGAACGACGCCGAGGACATTCCACTCGTCTCCGGCGACCCCGACCGTCTCCACCAGGTGCTGCTGAACCTGGTCAGCAACGCGTTCAAGCACGCCGGCGACGATGCCGAGGTGACCATCAAGCTGCGCGGGTACCTGGACAACGTGTACATCGACGTCATCGATAACGGCTGCGGCATGGCCCCGGAGGACGCGGACCACATTTTCGAGCGTTTCTACCGCGCCGACTCTTCCCGCAACCGCTCCAAGAGCGCCGGCGGCTCGGGGCTGGGGCTCGCGATCACGAAGTCCATCGTCGAGCAGCACGGCGGCGCAGTCACCGTGATGTCCGCGCCGGGCAAGGGCTCCAAGTTCACGGTGAGCCTGCCCCGGATGCGTGTCGGTGGAGTCGGCGGTGCAGACGGTGCGGGTGGTTCTGCGGGTCAGCCGGATAAGGCTTAAGAGCGGCCTAGGTTGGGCTCGTTTGGGGGGCCATTTTTGGGGCCGGTGGATCTAGATTCCATTCGCCCGAGTCCCGCAGCTTGAAAGCCCAGGCCAGTTTTAGTTGCTCTAACAAAAAGTGAATCTAGATCCACGGAGCCCCGGCCCGTGTCTGGTGCCTAGCGGCGGCCGTCCTCGCCGGTGCCCAACTCCGCACGCAGTTTCGCGGCGGCGGCGTCCATTTCCGCGGCGTCGGTGTCGTCGGCGCGCATGATGTTCTGCAGGCTGTAGCCCGACATGTCGTTGGCGGGGAACACGTGGATGTGCGCGTGCGGAACCTCGAAACCGGCGATGAGGTAGCCAGCGCGCTCGGAATCGAACGCCTTGATCACGGCGTTGCCGATCTCCTGGGCGATCTCGTTGGCGTGCAGCCAGACTGCAGGGTCCAGGTCGGTCCACTTGTCCACCTCGGCGACCGGCACCACGAGCGTGTGGCCGTATGCGATCGGCTCGATGGTCAAAAACGCGGCGACGCTCTCGTCGCGGTACACGAAACGGCCGGGGATCTCTCCGTTGATGATCTTGGTGAAGACTGTGCTCATGCCCGCCCAGGGTAGCGATACTATGGGCCGCATGCGCATCCTTGTGATCGGTTCGGGCGGCCGCGAACACGCCCTTCTCCATGCACTGGCAGGAACTGAAACTGACCCGCACGAGCTTCACGCCGCGCCGGGCAACGCCGGCATGGCGCGTCTTGCGGAGCTGCACAGCCTCGACGTGACTAATGCCGGCGCGACTGTGGAGCTGGCGCAGTCCATCGGGGCGGACCTGGTGGTCGTGGGCCCGGAACAGCCCCTCGTCGCGGGAGTGACCGACGCTCTCCGGGAGGCCGGCTTCGCGGTCTTCGGGCCGTCTAAGGCCGCCGCGGCGCTGGAGGGCTCGAAGGCGTTCGCGAAGGATGTCATGGCCTCCGCCGGTGTGCGCACCGCCGATGCGCGCCAGGTGACGGATGTCGCGGATGTCCCGGCCGCGCTCGACGCGTTCGGACCCAATTACGTGGTCAAGGACGATGGCCTGGCCGGCGGCAAGGGCGTCGTGGTCACCCCGGACCGCGCCGCGGCCCAGGCTCACGCCGAGGCGGTGCTGGCCGCCGGCAACCCGGTGCTGTTCGAGTCTTTCCTCGAAGGCCCCGAGGTCTCCCTGTTCTGCCTCGTGGACGGCGAGACCGTCGTGCAGCTGCTGCCCGCGCAGGATCACAAGCGCGCCTACGACAACGACGAGGGACCGAACACCGGCGGCATGGGCGCCTACACGCCGTTGCCGTGGTTGCCGGCGGACGGCGTGCAGCGCATTGTCGACGAAGTGGTTGCGCCCGTCGCCGCCGAGATGGTCCGCCGCGGCACGCCGTATTCGGGCCTCCTCTACGCCGGTTTGGCGTGGGGTGCCGAAGGCCCGGCCGTCGTCGAGTTCAACGCCCGTTTCGGCGACCCAGAGACGCAGGCCGTGCTCGCCCTGTTGGAGACCCCTCTCGCGGAGGTCCTCCATGCCACCGCGACCGGCACGCTGCACACCATCGGGCCGCTGGATTGGCGGGACGGGTTCGCGGTGACCGTCGTGCTCGCCGCCGAGGGGTACCCGGCCAACCCGCGCAAGGGCGACGTGATTACCGCCGCAGGCACGCTTATCGACGACGCCTCCCACGTCCTCCACGCCGGCACCTCCCGCGACGGCGACGCCTATGTGTCCGCCGGCGGCCGTGTGCTGAACATCCTCGGCACCGGGGCCACGTTGGAAGAGGCGGTGGAAGAGGCGTACGCCACCATCGGGAAGATCGATCTGGCCGGCTCGTTCTACCGCCGCGACATCGCCCGGCCCGCGATCGAGGGCACGATCACGGTCTAGCTGCCCCGGTGCGGGGCGCGTGCGATAATGGGGCGCGTGACTGACTCGAAACCCCGTAATGCGAATGTCCTGTCCAACCGCTACGCGTCGGCCGAAATGGCGACGCTGTGGAGCGCGGAGCACAAGATCATCCTGGAACGCCAGCTGTGGATCGCGGTGATGCGCGCGCAGCGCGACCTGGGCATCGACATCCCGGCAGACGCGATCGCGGCCTACGAGAAGGTGGTGGATCAGGTCGACCTAGACTCCATCGCCGAGCGCGAGCGGGTCACCCGCCACGACGTGAAGGCGCGCATCGAGGAGTTCAACGCGCTGGCGGGCCACGAGCACATCCACAAGGGAATGACCAGCCGCGACCTGACGGAGAATGTCGAGCAGCTGCAGATTTACCGTTCGCTCGAGCTGGTGCGGGGTCGTGCGGTGGCGGTGCTCAACGCGATCGGCAACCGGGCGGGCGAGTACCGCTCCATGGTGATGGCGGGCCGTTCCCACAACGTGGCGGCGCAGGCGACGACGTTGGGGAAGAGGTTCGCGTCGGCAGCCGATGAAATGCTGGTGGCTCTGGACCGTGTCGAAGACCTGTTGGGCCGCTACCCGCTGCGCGGCATCAAGGGCCCGATGGGCACCGCGCAGGACATGCTCGACCTGGTCGGCGGGGACGAGGCGAAGCTGAACCAGTTGGAGCAGGCCATCGCGAAGCACTTGGGCTTCGAGCGCATCTTCGACTCGGTGGGGCAGATCTACCCGCGTTCCCTTGATTTCGACGCGGTCTCCGCGCTGGTGCAGCTGGGTGCGGGCCCATCGAGCTTGGCCACCACCATCCGCCTCATGGCCGGCAACGAGACCGTAACCGAGGGCTTCAAAGAGGGGCAGGTCGGTTCGTCGGCGATGCCGCACAAGATGAACGCCCGCTCCTGCGAGCGCGTCGGCGGCTTCCAGGTGATTCTGCGCGGCTACCTCACCATGGTGGGCGACCTCGCTGGCCAGCAGTGGAACGAGGGCGACGTGTTCTGCTCGGTCGTGCGCCGCGTGGCGCTGCCGGACGCGTTCTTCGCTATCGACGGCATGATGGAGACCTTCCTCACCGTCTTGGCGGAATTCGGTGCCTTCCCGGCGATGATCACGCGCGAACTTGACCGCTACCTGCCGTTTTTGGCTACCACGCGCATCCTGATGGCGTCGGTGCGCGCAGGCGTGGGCCGCGAAACCGCGCACGAGGTGATCAAGGAGCACGCCGTGGCGATGGCGCTGGACATGCGCGAAAACGGTGCGGAGCAGAACCTAGTCGAGCGCCTCGCGGGCGACGACCGTCTGCCGCTCGACCAGCAGCAGCTGGAGGAAGCGCTTAAGGACCGCCACGCGTTCATCGGCGCGGCGGAATCGCAGGTGGACAATGTTCTCGCCCGCATCCAGACCTGGGCGAACAAGTACCCGGAGGCCGCTGGATACACTCCGGGAGAGATCCTGTAGCCGGGGGCGTAACATCGCACGCATGCGTCCAGAGCTTTCTGACTACAATCATCTCTCCGCCGGCAAGGTCCGCGAGATCTACGAGGTCGACGACGACACCTTGCTGATGGTCGCCACCGACCGTATTTCCGCGTTCGACTACGCACTTGAGCCGGAAATCCCGGACAAGGGCAAGATCCTCACCTACACCAGCGAGTTCTTCTTCGATCTGCTCGACGGGGTGCCCAACCACCTCGCGGGCCCGCTCGACGACGAGCGCATCCCGGAAGAAGTCCTCGGCAGCGCTTTCGTGGTGAAGAAGCTGGAGATGATCCCCTTCGAGTGCGTCGCCCGCGGCTACCTGACTGGGTCGGGCAAGAAGGAATACGACGCAAGCGGCGCTGTCTGCGGCGTCGCCCTGCCGGAGGGCCTGAAGGAAGCCTCGAAGCTGCCGGAGCCAATCTTCACTCCTGCCACGAAGGCGGAGCAGGGGGAGCACGACGAGAATGTGCGCTTCGAGTACGTCGTCAAGCATGTCGGTGAGGAGCTGGCTGAGAAGCTGCGCGCGACGACGCTGGACATCTACTCGCGTGCCGCGGAGTACGCGGAGACGCGCGGGATCATTCTGGCGGACACGAAGCTCGAGTTCGGACTCGATGCCGACGGCACGCTCGTGCTCGCCGACGAAGTCCTCACCCCCGATTCCTCCCGCTACTGGCCCGCGGACTCGTACGAGGAGGGCGAGAGCCAGCCGAGCTTCGACAAGCAGTACGTGCGCAACTGGCTGACGGGCCCGAAGTCGGGTTGGGACCCGAACGAGGGAACCCCGCCGCCGGAGCTGCCGGGCTCTGTCGTGGAGGCCACCCGCGACCGCTACATCGAGGCGTACGAGCGCCTGTCGGGCCGCAAGTTCGCTTAAAGGACGGGGCGCTACGATCGGTGGGCATGAGTGAAACGCCCACAGCACCTGTAGCAGCGAAGCACCCGGTGACCCGCACCTTCCACGGTCGCGAGTTCACCGACGATTACGAGTGGTTGCGTGACAAGGAGTCGCCGGAAACGCTCGCTTATTTGGAGGCGGAGAACGCCTACACGAAGAAGCAGACGGCGCATCTCGATGGCTTGACGGAGACGATCTACAACGAGATCAAGTCCCGCGTGAAGGAGACGGACATGTCCGTCCCGCAGCGCCAGGGCGGCTGGTGGTACTACGGCCGCACGGAGGAGGGCAAGAATTACGGCATCAGCTGCCGCGTGCCTGTCGCGGACGGCAGTGACCCGTGGGCGCCACCGACACTTCCGGATGACGGTTCGGGGCTTCCGGGGGAGCAGGTCCTGCTCGATTTCAACGCTCTCGCCGACGGCCACGAGTTCTTTTCGGTTGGCGCCTCGAGTGTCAGCATATCGGGCCGCTACCTGGCGTTCTCGACGGACACCACGGGCGACGAGCGCTTCGACCTCAAGGTCAAGGATCTCGAGACGGGGCAGCTGCTTGAAGATGCCATCCCCGGCGTTTTCTACGGCGCCACCTGGGCCGGTGAGGACCACCTGTTCTACGTTCGCGTCGATGAGGCATGGCGCCCCCACCAGGTGTGGCGCCACACCCTGGGTTCCCCGGCCAGCGACGATGTGCTCGTCTACGAGGAGCCGGACGAGAAATTCGGCGTTGGTGTGGCGGCGGACCGCTCCGAGAGCTACCTGATGATCGTCTCGGGGTCCTCTTTGACCACGGAGTGCCGGGTGCTGCCGGTGGACACCCCTGAGGGGGACTTCGAGGTGCTCTGGCCGCGTGAGGCGGGAGTGGAGTACACCGTTGATTACGCCGTGGTCGACGGCCAGGCGAATTGGGTGGTCACGCACAACGCGCACGGCCCCAACTCGTCGGTGGCAGTGTGCCCGGTGCCGGCGGAGGGCCAGGATTTGCCGCCGCTGCGTGAGCTGGCCGAGCTCCTGCCGCACGACGAGGAGGTGCGCATCGAGGGCACCGACTCCTACCGCGACTTCCTCTTCGTCGCCTACCGCCGGGGCGGGATCGGGCGTCTCGCGGTGGCGGACCTCGCCGGCGGCATCGGTGAGTTCCGGGAACTCGAATTCGACGAGGAGCTCTACACCGCAGGTCTGGTCGGCAACCCGGAATGGGACGCGCCGGTGGTGCGCATCAGCTACACCTCATTCACCCAGCCCGCCCAGGTGCTCGACTACCGGGTCGCCACCGGCGAGCTCACCCTGCTGAAGGAGCAGGAGGTCCGCGGCGGATACAACCCGGCCGACTACGTCGCCGAGCGCATGTGGGCCACGGCCGAGGACGGCACGAAGGTGCCGATGTCGGTGGTGCGGAGGGCGGATGCGGACGTCGATAAGCCTGCTCCCTGCTTGCTGTACGGTTACGGGTCCTATGAGGCCTCGACGGATCCCGGGTTCTCCGTCGCGCGGCTGAGCCTGCTCGACCGTGGCATGGTGTGGGTGTGCGCGCACGTGCGCGGCGGCGGGGAGATGGGCCGCCTGTGGTACGACAACGGCAAGATGCTGAAGAAGAAGAACTCGTTCAGAGACTTCGTGGCCTGCGCCGACGCGCTTATCGACGAAGGCCTCACCACCCCGTCCCTCCTCGTCGCCGAAGGCGGCTCCGCCGGCGGTCTGCTCATGGGCGCTGTCGCGAACCTCGCGCCGGAGAAATTCGCCGGCATTCAGGCCATCGTGCCGTTCGTCGATCCGCTGACCTCGATTTTGAAGCCGGAGCTGCCGCTGACCGTCGGCGAGTGGGAGGAATGGGGCGACCCGTACCACGACCCGGAGGTCTACGACTACATGGCGGCCTACGCGCCGTACGAGAACGTGGAAGCGAAGGATTACCCTGATATTCTCGCGGTGACCAGCCTCAACGACACCCGTGTGCTCTACGTCGAGCCCGCGAAGTGGATCGCGAAACTGCGGGCCACGGCCACCGGTGGGCAGTTCCTGCTCAAAACTGAGATGGCTGCTGGTCACGGCGGTGTCTCCGGGCGTTACGCCAAGTGGAAACAGACCGCGTTCGAGTACGCGTGGACCCTGACCACAGCAGGTGCCGTGAAATAAATCACAGTAGGCCATCCCGATGGTGGGAATCTCCTTGAAGGGGAGTAATAACGTTCTTAATACTTCCATTTTTGAGAGGAGGCACGATGTCATCCGTGCACCCCGGCTCCCCAGCCGCAGGCGTTTCACTCGGGCCCCAAATCGCCGAACCCCAGAAGCGCAAAGACAACACCCACTGGCTCTACATTGGCGTCATCATCGCCGTGATCGGAGGCATCGCCCTCGGTCTCATTGCCCCTGACTTCGCAGTGAAGCTCAAGCCGGTCGGCGACACGTTCGTCTCGCTGATCTCGATGATTGTCGGCCCGATCATCTTCTGCACCATCGTCCTCGGCATCGGTTCCGTCCGCTCAGCCGCGACGGTGGGCAAGACCGGTGGCCTGGCCCTGATGTACTTCGTCGTCATGTCCACCATCGCTTTGGCCGTCGGCCTGGGCGTGGGCAACCTGATCAAGCCGGGCGAGGGTCTCGGCCTCCACGCGGATCCGTCGGCTGGCGCGAAATATGCCGAAAAAGCGAGCGAATCCGGCGGCCTGACGGAGTTCATCCAGAGCATTGTCCCGGACACCTTCTTCAGCGCGTTCGTCTCCGGCTCCATCCTCCAGGTCCTGTTCATCGGCCTGCTCGTGGGCTTCGCGGTGCAGTCGCTGGGCAAGCAGGGCGAGCCGATCCTCGGCTTCGTCGCCCACCTGCAGAAGCTGATCTTCAAGATCCTCGGCTGGATCCTGTGGCTCGCGCCGATCGGTGCCTTCGGTGCCATGGCCGCCGTCGTGGGCAAGACCGGCTTCCAGGCGGTCGTGCAGATGTTCGTGCTCATGCTCGCCTTCTACATCACCTGCTTCATCTTCGTCTTCGGCGTGCTGGGCACGGTGCTGTGGGTGGTCACCCGCGTTTCACCGTTCGCACTGTTCAAGTACCTCGGGCGTGAGTTCCTGCTCATCCTGGCGACTTCGTCGTCCGAGTCGGCCCTGCCGAACCTCATGCGCAAGATGGACCACCTCGGTGTGGACAAGTCCACCGTGGGCATCGTCGTGCCCACCGGCTACTCCTTCAACCTCGACGGCACGGCTATCTACTTGACCATGGCGTCCATCTTCATCGCCGATGCCATGAACATGCCGATGAACATGACCGAGCAGATCTCCCTGCTGGTCTTCATGATCATCGCCTCCAAGGGTGCGGCGGGCGTCACCGGAGCCGGTCTGGCCACCCTGGCCGCCGGCCTGCAGGCCTTCCGGCCCGACCTGCTTTCCGGTGTGGGCATCATCGTCGGCATCGACCGCTTCATGTCCGAGGCCCGCGCCCTGACCAACTTCGCCGGCAACTCCATTGCCACCCTCGTCGTGGGCACCTGGACGAAGACCGTCGACCATGACCGTGTCAAGAAGGTGCTCTCCGGCGAGATCCCCTACGTCGCAGTTGACGACGACAGCCACGTCGATCTGTCGAACCCGACCGTGGAGAACCCGGCTACCGCGCACCTGCAGCCCACCCCGCAGGTGGACCTGACGCAGTACAACAAGCCGCCCCAGTAACCGCGGCCTCTGCGCCCGACGCTGCCTGACGCCCCCGCTCGCTCGCCGAGCGGGGGCGGTGCTGTGGACGTAGAATGAAGCCCATGTCCCGCCACCTGCTCGTCTCCGTTTCCTCGATCTTCGACGAAACCAGGAAAGACGTGCAGAAGCTTGTCGGCGACCTCGAGCGGGAGGGGATCCCGGTGTCGTTGCTGGTGGCGCCGCACATCGATAAGAAGTGGCACCTGGCCAAGGACGACAAAACCAGGGGTTGGCTCAAGGAACAGATGGATGCCGGGCGCGGCCTCATTCTCAACGGTTTCGACCAGCCAGTCCAGGGCCGCCGCGCCGAATTCGCCAACCTCGAAGTCCACGAGGCCAAACTGCGCCTTAAGGGGGCGACGCGGCAGATGGAGAAGCTCGGCTTCGAGCTGGACACCTTCGCCCCGCCGCGCTGGCGCATGTCGGATGGCACTCTCGAGGCTCTGCAGAAATTCGATTTCCGCCTCGCCGCGTCCACCCAGGGCGTCCACTTCCTCCGCACCGGGGACGTGGTTTACTCCCGCAACCTGTCGGTCGGCGAGGGCTTCGGCGCCGCCGGCTGGTGGCGCCGCAACATCATCGATGCCGCGGTACGCAGCGCCAAACGCGGCAACACAGTGCGCCTCTCCGTTTCGGGCAGGAACCTGTCGAAGAAGAAGGTCCGCGACGACTTCGTCGCCGCCGCAGTCGCGGCCGCGGGGAAGGGCCTAGAGCCGGTGAGTTACCGGGACCTGTAGCTAGCGCGTTCCCCCGATGCGGCGCCGCTGTACCCTGCCGATCAGCCGGCACAGCAGGTAAATGCCGAAAGAGATGAAAGCCACGAACACGCTCACCGGCAGGCCCGGCGCCAGGGAGAGCACCATGCCGCCGACGGCGGAGACCTCGGCGATCACGACCGACCAGACGATGGCGCGCACCGGACTGCCGGTGATTTGGGTGGCGGCGGCACCGGGGGTGATGAGCAGGGACATCACGAGCAGCGCACCCACGATCTGCACGGACTGGGCAGAGGCGATGCCCACCAGGATGGCGAACAGCACCGACATGGCCCGCACATTGACCCCGGCCGCCGCGGCCATGACGGGGTCGGCGGAGGCGAACAGCAGGGGACGCCACAGAACCGCCACCGCCGCCACAACGAGTACTGTGGTGCCGACGAGCAGCCACAGATTCTGCCCCGAGATGCCGACGATCTGGCCTGTCAACAGCGCCAGCGCCTGGTTGGAGTTGCCGGGGTAGAGGTGGATGAACAGCACGGATAGGCCCATGCCGAAGCTCATCACGACGCCGACTGCGGAGTCCTGCTGACCACGGAAGCCGAGCGCCGCCAGCACCACCGCGGCGACGACTGCTCCAGCCACCGCGCCGAACCCGACATTCGCCCCGAAGAGCAGCGCCGCGGAAGCACCCATCAGGGCCAGCTCCGAGGTTGCGTGGACGGAGAACGACATTTGCCGGACCACGATCAGCGGGGCCATCACACCCGAGAGCAAGCCGAGCAGTGCGCAGGCGATGAGGGTGACCTGAACGAAGTCGAGGCCGAGCAGGTACTGCGTCGTGTCCAGGGTCGTGTCCAGGGCGTTCACAGGACCACCATCCTTCCGTTGGCCTCGACGACATCCACGTGCGTTCCGTAGAGCTCGCTCAGCACGTCGGAACGCATGACCTCATCGACAGTGCCCACGACGTGGCCTTCCGGACCGAGGTAGAGCACCCTGTCGACGACCGCCAGGAACGGGTTGATCGAGTGCGTCACGCACAGCACCGCGGCACCGAGGGAATCGAGCCGGGACACGGTCTCCCTTTCGCGGGCGAGGTCGAGGGAGAGGAGGGGTTCGTCGGCAAGCATGAGCTCCGGCTCGCTGGCCAGTGCCTGGGCTTGGCGGATGAGCTGCTGCTGGCCGCCCGACAAAAGGCCCACGCGCTGATCCGCGAAATGGGAGGCACCCACGCGTTCCAGGAGTTCGTCGACCTTGCCTGCCGGCGGCCGCCGGTGAGTAATGCCGTGCGCGCACGCCAGCGAGACGAGGTCGCGGCCGCGGACGGGCAGGTCGGCGGGGAACATGTGCTGCTGCGGGATGAACCCCACGCGTCCGGCCGTCCGCACGGTGCCGGCGGTGAGCTTGCGCGTGCCCAGGATTGTGCGCAGCAGCGTCGATTTGCCCACGCCGTTCGGGCCGAGGACAGCGATGAATTCACCGCGCCGCACCTCGAGATCGAGGCCGGACCACAGCGGGTCCACGGCGGCACCGGTGAATTCGAGCACCACGGGGTTCGCGGCAGGGGAGGCGGAAGAAGTCACTGTCTGATCAAACCACTGCTGAAAATCGATTTCAATCGTGGGGGCCTGCGCAAGGGCAGGCGTCGTTAAGCGGCGTGCTCGTCGTGGTCGTGCCCGCTGTGGTCGCCCTCGCCCTCCTCGTCGTGCGGAAGCGCGTTGACCGTGTTGGCGAGCTCATCGACAACTTGATCGAAGTAGTCGAGGAAATCCGTGCCCTCCGGCGGGGTCTCGCGGATCTCGACGATCGGCACGTTGTTCTCCCGCGCTGCGTTAGCCAGCTGCTCCGTGGCGCTGTTGGTGCTCTGCGGGTTCACGATGAGCACCTCGACGTGCCCGGCCTTGATCTCGTCGAGGAACGCGGCGATGTCCTGCACGGACGGCTCGGCCTCGTTGATGGTGGCCTTCATGTAGCCCTCCGGGGTGATGTCGTGGATCTCGGTGTCCCACACCAGCGGGGCGGCGATCGGCTCGGTCATCGCGATGTGCGTGTGCGGCAGAGCGGCGAGCTTCTCCTCGACCGCGTCCATGCGCTTGTCGACATCCTCCGTCGACCCGCCGGCTTTCTCCTTCACCCCAGCAGCGACTTTCTTGACCCGGTCCGGCGAGAACCACGCGTGCTCGAGCTCGCTCGGGTCTCCCGGGATGGCGTGGTCATGGCCGTCATGGCCATCATCGTGGTCGCCGTGGCCCTGCTCCTCGGCGTGGTCGTGGGTGTCGCTGCCCTCGGACTCGCCGTGGTCGTGGCCCTCGTGGTCGTGCTCGTGCTTGTGGGCCTCGGCCTCTTCCTTGCTCACGAGGGGGATGGCGTGGACGATGCGGTCCTGCTCGGCGACGGTGTAGAGACTCGCGTCGTAGGGCCCGCCGTTGGCGACGAGGGTGCCGGCTTCGCGGACGCGGGCGAGGTCCTTGGCGGAGGGCTCGAAGTGGTGCGGGTCGATGTCGGCGCCGTTGATCACGGCTTCGACTTCGTTGCCGGTGACGGCGGAGGCGACGTCTGCCCACACCGGGGTGGTGGCGAGGATGCCGGAGGAATCCGCTGCCGCGCTGTTGGTGCTGTCGGCGCCGGACGCGGAGGTGTCCGCGCTGTCGGAGGAGCAGGCGGTGAGGCCTGCGCCGGCGAGGAGTGCGGCGGCTACGGCGGGGAGGGATCGGTGAAGATTGCGTTTCTGCATGGGGAATATCTAACCAGTAATGAAAACTGTTTTCAACTCGTTTTCGTGTGGTCGTCGGGGAGGGGTGGTGGCCGGGTCGTCCGATATACTGACGGGCGTCTTCAGACCTCCCAGACTGTGAAGGAATCTCATGGCACGAGTCGTTGTCAATGTCATGCCCAAGGCCGAAATTCTGGATCCGCAAGGACAGGCCGTGCACCGTGCGCTGGGGCGCATCGGGGTGAACGGGGTGACGGATGTTCGCCAAGGTAAGCGCTTCGAGCTCGAGGTGGCTGACTCTGTCACGGACGAGGAGCTGCAGCGCGTCGCTGAGACGCTGCTCGCCAACACCGTGATCGAGGACTTCTCCATCGTGCGGGAGGACGCCCAGTGAGCGCGACCATCGGCGTAATCACCTTCCCAGGCACGCTTGACGATGTTGATGCGTTGCGCGCCGTCCGCCTCGCCGGGGCGGAGCCGAAGGCGCTCTGGCATGCCGACGAAGATTTGACCGGCGTCGACGCCGTCATCGTCCCCGGTGGCTTCTCCTACGGTGACTACCTGCGCTCCGGCGCGATCGCCGCGATGGCCCCGATGATGAAGGCTGTCGTCGAGGCCGCAGGAAAAGGCATGCCGGTACTGGGCATCTGCAACGGGTTCCAGATCCTCACCGAGTCCGGCTTGCTGCCGGGAGCCCTGACCCGCAACAAGGGCCTGCACTTCCACTGCACCGACACCTACCTCGAGGTGGCCAACGCCGAGACAGCGTGGACCAGCGAGTTCGAGGCGGGCCAGAAGATTCTCATCCCGGCGAAGCACGGCGAGGGGCGCTTCCAGGCGGCCCCGGAGACGATCGAGGCGCTGGAGGCGGAGGGCCGGGTGGTCTTCCGCTACACCGACAACTTCAACGGCTCGATCAACGGAATCGCTGGTGTGACCAGTGAGAACCGCCGTGTTGTCGGGCTCATGCCGCACCCGGAGCATGCCATCGACCTGCTGACCGGGCCGTCCACCGACGGGCTGGGTCTGATCCAGTCCGCCATCGCCGAAATCTCGAAGATCGGAGCCTGATCCGCGTGAACGCTCAAGAAGGAAAGAACCCGCTCGTGCGCAACGACACTGTTGAGGCCGCGAAGGCGACGCCGGAGCAGAAGCAGCCGTACGCCGCGCTCGGCCTGAAGGACGACGAGTACGCCCGCATCCGGGAGATCCTCGGCCGCCGCCCCACGGACGCCGAGCTGACCGTCTACTCGGTCATGTGGTCCGAGCACTGCTCCTACAAGTCGTCGAAGGTTCACCTGCGCTACTTCGGCGAGACCATGACTGAGGAGATGGGCGCGAAGCTGCTCGCCGGTATCGGCGAGAACGCCGGCGTGGTGGATATCGGGGACGGCAACGCAGTGACCTTCCGCGTCGAGTCCCACAACCACCCGTCCTATGTCGAGCCCTACCAGGGCGCGGCCACGGGTGTCGGCGGCATCGTCCGCGACATCATGGCCATGGGCGCGCGCCCGATCGCCGTGATGGATCAGCTGCGTTTCGGCCCGGCAGACGCGGACGACACCAAGCGTGTCCTGCCCGGTGTCGTCGCCGGCATCGGCGGCTACGGCAATTCCCTTGGTCTGCCGAATATCGGCGGCGAGACCTCCTTCGACGCTACCTATGCCGGCAACCCGCTGGTCAACGCGCTGTGTGTGGGCACCCTGAAGGTCGAAGACCTGAAGCTGGCCTTCGCGTCCGGTCAGGGCAACAAGGTGATGCTCTTCGGCTCCCGCACGGGCCTCGACGGCATCGGCGGTGTGTCGGTGCTGGCCTCCGAGAGCTTCGAGGAAGGCGCGGAGCGCAAGCTGCCAGCTGTGCAGGTCGGCGACCCGTTCGCGGAGAAGGTCCTCATCGAGTGCTGCCTGGAGCTCTACGGCGCGAACGTCGTCGTCGGCATCCAGGACCTCGGCGGCGCCGGTCTCGCCTGCGCGACTTCCGAGCTCGCCGCGGCCGGTGACGGCGGCATGCGCGTCAACCTCGACGCAGTCCCGCTGCGCGCGGAGAATATGTCCGCCGCGGAGATCCTCGCCTCCGAGTCCCAGGAGCGCATGTGTGCCGTCGTGGCACCGGAAAATGTGGAGAAATTCAAAGCCATCTGCGCCAAGTGGGACGTCAACTGCGCGGAGATCGGCGAAGTCACCGGCGAAGCCGACCGCCTGGTCATCGAGCACAACGGCGAGATCGTCCTCGACGCACCGCCGTCGACGATTGCTGATGAAGCACCGGTCTACCAGCGCCCCTGGGCCCGCCCGGAGTGGCAGGACGGGGTGCAGGAGCAGGTGGACGTCGATAAGCCCGCAGATGTCGCTGATGCGTGGTTGAAGCTCGTCGCGTCCCCTGCGCTGTGTTCGCGTGACTGGATCACCGAGCAGTACGACCGCTACGTGCGCGGCAACACCGTCCAGGCGCGCCACGCGGATTCGGGCGTGCTGCGTATCGACGAAACCTCCGGCCGCGGTGTCGCCGTCTCCGCCGACGCGTCCGGCCGCTACGCCTACCTGGACCCGAACATGGGTGCCCGGCTCGCCTTGGCGGAGTCCTACCGCAACGTCGCAGTCACCGGTGCCCGCCCCGTCGCAGTGACCAACTGCCTCAACTTCGGTTCCCCGGAGAACCCCGACGTGATGTGGCAGTTCCGCGAAGCCGTGCACGGCCTGGCTGACGGTGCTGTCGAGCTGGGAATCCCGGTTTCCGGCGGCAACGTGTCCTTCTACAACCAGACGGGCGAGACCCCGATCCTGCCGACCCCGGTGGTGGGCGTGCTCGGCGTCATCGGCGATGTCGCGGACTCAGTCAGCCACCGCGTGGTGAACAACCAGGACTCCGACATTCTCGTCCTGCTCGGCGAAACCAAGGACGAATTCGGCGGCTCCGTGTGGCAGGAAGTCTCCGGCGCCGGCCTGGCTGGCCTGCCGCCGCAGGTCGACCTAGCGAACGAGGCGAAGCTGGCCGACTACTTCTGCGGCCCGGCGGACTCCTCCGGTGCCTCGGCCGGCCTCACCGCAGCCCACGACCTGTCCGAGGGCGGTCTGGGCCAGGCAGTGTTCGAGATGCTCAAGGACACCGACAAGGGTGCGGAACTCGACCTGTCCGCAGTGCACGAGGACGCGTTCACGGCGCTGTTCTCCGAGTCGGCTTCCCGAGTGCTCGTGGCGTGCAGCCCGGACCGCGTCGACCGCGCCGTCGCCGAAGCGGTGGAGCTGGGCATCCCGGCCGCCGTCATCGGGTCGACGAACCTGAGCGGCGAGGTCACCTTCGCTGAGGGCACGCCCGCCGCCGGCCATTCTGTCGGCATGGAGGCTCTGCGCACCGCGTGGGCCGGCACCCTGCCGGGTCTGTTCGCCCACGCTGACGCGCCGAACGCCGCAGTCTAAGCAGCCGCGCAGGGCAGGGGGCAGAGCGCGCAAAAGCCCCCGCGATCCGGAAAACAAACCAGATCCAGCGGGGGCTTTTCGCGCTGTGCTGTGCCTCGAGCGGCTAGTCGGTGCGCTGGGTCGACGGGTTCGGCGAGACCAGCGGCATCGGGCGGTACTCTTCGCGCAGCTCCTTGAGCACCTCGGCGTGCTGCCATAGTGCCTTGTCCTCGTCGGTTTTGGGGACGAACTGGCGCGCCTTCAGCGGGTCACCGTCAACGTCGGTGGCGACGTAGGTGAAGGTGGCGTGGATCGCGGTCTGGAGGTTCTCGCGGCCGCCGCGGGGGTCACCGGATCGGACGTGGGTGTCCACGCTCATGGAGCGCTCTCCGGTGCGGGTCAGGCGTGCGTCGACCTCGATGAGGTCGCCGATGGAGATCGGACGGTAGAAGCGGATGCCGCCGGCGTAGACAGCCACGGTCTGCTCGCCGGACCACTCCATGGTGCAGGAGGTGCCGGCAGAATCGATCCATTCCATGGCGGTGCCGCCGTGGACCTTGCCGCCCCAGTTGATGTCGGTGGGCTTGGCCATGAAGCGGTGGATGACGCGCGGGGCGTGGGATTCGCCATCGTAGGTCTGCAGGGCCATCTGCTCTTCGATGTTCTTGCGCAGGTCCAGGCGGGACTTGGCGGCTTGCTCGACGCGCTTTTCCTCGTCAGTCTGCGGTACGTACTTGGGCACTGCCATGCCCTTGCCGGTCTCGGGGTCCTTGGCCACGAAGATGACCAGGCAGTCGCATGCGCGGGTGAACACGCCTTCGCGCGGGTCAGCGGAGAGCACTTCGTTGACGATGTGCATGGAGCTACGCCCGGTCATGGCGAGGCGGGAACGCACCTCGACGATGTGGCCCGAGGGGATGGGGCGGGTGAAGTGGATGTGGCCCACGTAAGCGGTGACGCAGTAGGTCGAAGACCACTGGACGGCGCAGGCGTACGCGGATTTGTCGATCCACTCGAGTACTCGGCCGCCCGAGACGCCTTGCGCACCTGCGTGAATGACGTCGGTGGGGGCCGCCATGAAGCGGAGGGTGATGGATGAGGGCTTGTTAGCAGTTTCCACTGTCTCGGTCATTCCTGTGAGTTTAATACGTAGACTGCGATCATGACTCCTAAGAACGACCCTCAGGCCACCCGCGCGGCGGTGGAGGCGATCAGGGGGTGGATCGAGGACCCGGAAGGCGCGCCTGTTCCGGCGCGCGGACTGATCGCAGACGCTTGCCGACGTACTGTGCGCGCCCTTGCCGCCGAGCTCCCCGGCCACACTGTGGAGCTGCGGGTGCCCCCATTCGTGGCTGTCCAGTGTGTGGAGGGGCCCCGCCACACGCGCGGTACCCCGCCGAACGTGGTGGAGATGCGGCCGGAAGTGTGGCTGCAGTTGGCCACGGGCAGGCTGGATTACGGCGATGCCGTGGCCGACGGCCGGGTGGAGGCGTCGGGTTCGCGTGCGGGGGAGGTCGCGGCCGGCTTGCCTGTGATTGCCCTCTAGGTGGGTGAATCCACTAGGGTTGTGCACGTGCAAAGCCTAAATGTCGATGCTGTCGATGCTCACGCACCGCGTCCCGTCCGGGACATGGAGGCCGAGGAGACCGAGCCGCGCGAGGAGTGCGGTGTCTTCGGTGTATGGGCGCCGGGTGAGGATGTCTCCAAGCTGACGTATTTCGGCCTTTTCGCCCTGCAGCACCGCGGACAGGAGGGGGCCGGTATCGCGGTGGGGGATGACGGTCGGATCGTGGTGTTCAAGGACAGCGGGCTGGTCTCGCAGGTCTTCGACGAAGCGATCTTGGACGCCTTGCAGGGTGATGTGGCGATCGGCCACACGCGGTATTCCACGGCGGGCGCCCAGAACTGGGAGAATGTCCAGCCGATGTTCCGCACCTCCCCGAACGGGACGGATGTGTCGTTGGCGCACAACGGCAACCTGGTGAACTACAAGACGCTGCAGGACGAGGCGATCCGCCGCAAGCTGGTGCCGAAGGAGGGCGTTGAGGGGCAGGGCTCGTCGTCGGATACAGCGGTGGTCTCCGCCCTGCTCGCCGACGGCGTCCGCGACGACCGTTCCCTCCTCGACTCCGCCCGCGACTTGCTGCCCACCTTGAAAGGTGCTTTCTGCCTCGTCTTCACCGACGGCGAGACGCTGTATGCGGCACGTGACCCGCACGGCGTGCGTCCGCTGTCGCTCGGCCGGCTCGAGCAGGGCTGGGTCGTGGCCAGTGAAACAGCCGCTCTGGACATCACGGGCGCTTCCTTCGTGCGCGATATCGAGCCGGGTGAGCTGGTCGCCATCGATTCTTCCGGCATTCATGCCGAGCGTTTCGCCGACGCCACCCCGAAGACGTGCGTCTTCGAGTACGTCTACATCGCGCGCCCCGATTCCGTGGTGGAGGGCACCACGGTCAACGCCGCCCGCCTGGAGATCGGCCGGAGGTTGTCGCATGTGTCGCCGGTGGACGGCGACATTGTCATGCCCGTGCCCGAATCCGGCACCCCTGCGGCGATCGGCTACGCGGAGGAGTCCGGCATCCCGTTCGCGCAGGGGCTGATGAAGAACGCATACGTCGGCCGCACCTTCATCCAGCCGTCCGACACCTTGCGCCAGCTGGGTCTGCGTTTGAAGCTCAACCCGGTGCGCGAGATCATCGAGGGCAAGTCGCTCGTCGTCGTCGACGACTCCATCGTGCGCGGTAACACGCAGCGCAAACTGATCCGCATGCTGCGTGAGGCGGGCGCCGCCGAGGTGCATGTGCGCATCGCCTCGCCGCCGGTGAAGTGGCCGTGCTTCTACGGCATCGACTTCGCAAGCCCGGGCGAGCTCATCGCCAACAACGCCGGTGGCGACGACGCGGCCGTGGCGGAGAATATCTGCCGTGTCATCGGCGCGGATTCACTCGCGTTCGTGAGTATCGACGACATGATTGCATCGACAGGCAAGCCTGCAAAGAATTTGTGCGCCGCCTGCTTCGACGGCCACTACCCGCTCGGTCTGCCCGAGCACAACGCCAACGCTGATGCCGTGCGGCGCATTCAGGAAGGGATGTAAGCACCATGACCACCCCCGAGAACCAGCAGCCGGGAAACCCGGGCACCCAGAGTGCCGACGCTTCCGTCTCCTACGCCGCGGCCGGCGTGGACATTGAGGCGGGCGACAAGGCTGTCGAGCTCTTCGCGCCCCACGCCAAGCGCGCGACCCGCCCGGAGGTGCGCGGCAGCCTCGGCGGTTTCGCGGGCCTGTTCGCCCTGGGCAAGTACAAGGAGCCGCTGCTGGCCGCCGGCTCGGACGGCGTGGGCACCAAACTCGCAGTCGCCCAGGCGATGGACAAGCACAACACCATCGGCATCGACTTGGTGGCCATGTGCGTCGACGACCTCGTGGTGTGCGGCGCGGAGCCGCTCTTCCTGCAGGACTACATCGCGATCGGGAAGGTCGTGCCGGAGAAGGTCGCGACGATCGTCTCGGGCATTGCTGAAGGATGCGTCCAGGCCGGCTGCGCCCTGCTCGGCGGCGAGACTGCGGAGCACCCGGGTGTGATGGGGGAGGACGAGTACGACGTGTCCGCCACCGCCGTCGGTGTCGTCGAGGCGGACGAGTTGCTCGGCCCTGACCGTGTGCGCGACGGCGACGTGATCATCGGCATGGCGTCGTCCGGCCTGCACTCCAACGGTTACTCCCTGGCCCGCCACGTGCTCCTGGAGAAGGCGGGCCTGCCGCTCGACGGCCACATCGAGGAACTCGGCCGCACACTCGGCGAGGAGCTTCTCGAGCCCACCCGCATCTACTCCCTCGACTGCCTCGCCCTAGCCCACGAGTGTGAGGTGCGCACGTTCTGCCACGTCACCGGCGGAGGCCTGGCGGGCAACATGGAGCGCGTCATTCCGGAGGGCAAGGTCGCCGAGATGCACCGTGCGTCGTGGGAGCCTCCGCAGATCTTCCGCACCATCCGCACCGTGGGCCGCGTGCCCGAGGAGGAGATGGAGAAGACCTTCAACATGGGTGTCGGCATGGTCGCGGTCGTCGCTCCCGAGGACCGGGACCGTGCGCTGGCGATGCTCACCGCGCGCCACGTGGACTGCTGGGAGCTCGGTGTAGTGCGCAACGCGACGGAGGAGGACGGCGGACGCCGTGCGGCGCTCGTCGGCACGCACGTGCACTAACCCATCCCGCGCGTTCGCGCAGGTGATCGGGGTAAGCGACATAATTTGACTCGCACGCTATTATGGCATGCAGGACAAATTTTCAGACGTTTTCAAAAGGGCCGCCGACTTTTCGGGCCGCCCTTTAGACACCTCAAGGGGGTCACGCCATGGGTCGCGGACGCGCCAAAGCAAAGCAGACCAAGGTCGCACGCCAGTTGAAGTACAACACGCCCGACATGGATCTTGATTCGCTCCAGCGGGAGCTCGCGGGCAAGGCCCCTTCGAACCAGTGGGACGACTCCGACGACGATGACTACGACGTCGACCCCCAGTACGCCGAGTACGCCGACTGGGACGCAGACGAAGATGAGGCCGACCAGCGCTAATTAGCTGCGTGTAGCGGCCTCCCCGCAGCTAGCGGGCGCGGCCGCGCAGCTTATCGACGGCGCGCCTGCCCGCCCTTTCCCCTTCATCCGCGGGCAAGGAATCGATGTCTACGGCCGCGGTGACGGTCATCGTGCCGTTTTCTTCGTCGCCTGCTTCGATCTCCAGTGTGATTGGCGCGGCGGTTGGCTCCGGGGCATTCAGCGCGGAGCGCTTCACCAGTGCCAGGGCGACGGGGCCGTAGTCGCAGTCGTGCGCCACGGTGCCGAGCCTGCCAACGGTGCGTCCGCCGACAGTCACGGGTGCGCCCGCTTTCGGCTCGGCAGGTGCGGAACCGTCCAGGTGCACGAGCACCAGCAGGCGCGGTGAGCGGCCGAGATTCTCCACGCGTGCGACAGTCTCCTGACCGCGGTAGCAGCCCTTGTTCAAGTGGACGGCGCCCGCGTGCCCGCCGCGCGCGATGAGCGTGGGGGCCTCGTGGGGGATGGACTTGGCGTCCAAATCTGCGCGGAGTTCAGGTTCGAGAGCTTTCACGCGCTCGGCGGAAAAGGCCATGAGACCCGCTCTCTCGAGGCCCGCGTCCGGGGCGGTGAGCGCGCGGAAGGCATCGGCGAGCCGCTCGCGGGGAACAGCGATATCGATCCGCCGCGGACCCGCCCAATCCACTTCACGGGAGTAGGCGGCGCCGATCGACGAAGGCACAGCGAAAGACGACGGGGTGCCCAGCAGAGTGATGATGCCCAAGTCGACCTCCTCGACGGTCACGTCGGACCAGAAGATCATCTTCGTCAGGTAGTCGAGCAGGGATTCACCGGAATAGGACGGGGTATCCAGGTAGAACGCGTCCTCTGTGCGGGTGATGTCGGCGTGGTGGAGAATGCGGCCCTGCATGTCCAGATCGCACACCGCGGCGCTGAAACCGTCGGGGGCGTCATCGAGCTTCTGCGAAAGCAGATTGTTCAGGAATTCGGGCGCGTCGGGCCCCGCCACACGGATCACCCGCCTGTGGCTGCGGTCGACGGCTACTCCACCGCGTTCGACGGAGCGCTGCTCGCGCAGGGGGTCGCCGTAGTGGGAGGGGACTCCGGCGGCGTCGATAAGCGTGCTCGTCGCGTCGGGCAGCTCGGCCGCTCCAGTGAAACTCAATAGGGGCGAACGGTAGTTATTCACGGTCCCGATTCTACGCGGGCATAATGGGACCCTATGGGCCCCAATCACGCTGTCATTTATCTCGTCGAGCCGTTCGGCGGCTCAATGCGGCGGCAGAACGCCAAGTTGCCGCACGTGTACTGGGACGACGCGGCGGTCACGCGCGGAGACGGCTGCTTCGAGACAATCCTGGTCGCCGGCGGCGAACCGACCAATCTGGAGGCGCACCTGAAGCGCTTCACCAATTCCGCGCGGCTGCTCGACCTCCCGGCACCGCCGGCTGAGGCGTGGCGCGCGGCCACGTATCAGGCAGTCGCCGACTTCGTGCGCGAATCCGGTCTCGAGCCCGGAGACGTGGAGGCCAAATGCCAGTGGACCTACACCCGCGGCCGCGAATCCACCGGTGTGCCCAGCGCGTGGGTGACGGTGCGCCCGATTCCGCGTGAGCAGATTGAACTCCGTGAGCGTGGCGCCAAGATCATGACTGCGCCCCGCGGCTACACTCTCGCCGCCACCGAGGAGACACCGTGGCTCACCGTCGGCGCGAAAACGCTCAACTACGCCGCCGCAATGTCGGCTGTGCGCTGGGCGAAAAGCCGCGGTTTCGACGACGTCGTCTACATCGACCCCGCGACCGGGCGTGTGCTGGAAGGCGCGACGTCGTCGGTCATCGCGGTGCGCGGCGACAAACTGCGCACCCCCACCACCGGGGGCGATGTGCTTCCCGGTACCACCCAGGCGGCGATCTTCAAACGCGCCGAGAAAGAGGGGTGGCGCTGCAAGGAAAAAGACATTGACGTCGACTACCTGCTCAGCTCAGACCAAGTCTGGCTGGTCAGTTCCGTGCGCGGCGGGGTGCGCGTCACCGCGATCGACGGCACCAAACTTCCCGCGCCCAGCAAGAAAGACGAGGCGAAGGTGCGCGCACTCATCGACGCCGCTCTCCGCCCCGCTCCTCGGCCCTAGCCCGCGATCCGCTGAAGCTCCGCCGACATATAGGGGATGAACACCAGCTCATCCTCGGCGGTACCGCCGGCGACGCGCTCGTCGACCCAGCCCAAATTGTTGTTCGGCATTAGGCCGTACATGCGCTTGCCGGGGCCGTGCTTGGCCGGTCCCTGCTCCGTCGCGATGGTCGACGCGGAGGTCAGCTGCCATGCGCGCTCGTTGACAGGGGAGCCGTAAAGGATCTCCACGAGGCCGCGGGAGTTCGTCAGCGTCACCTCGATTTCGTCCTTCAGGGAGATCCGCCAGAAACCGGTTTCGCGCTGGTCGGCTCCGGTGGCGTTGCCGTCGGAATCGAGGCGCCAGATGCGCGAATCGAAACGCAGGTAGTTCTCGCCGTCGTGCGAGATAACCAGCTGCTGGCCAAAGCTGTACTCCTTCGGCTCATCCTCGGGGTTATCCGGCAGTTCCACTGCCTGGCCCGTGCCCTGCCACACGCCGACCAGCGGCAGAAGGCCGAGCAACCCGTCGTGCAGGTTCGGCCCCTGGCGCAGGTTAGCTGTGTCGTCGGGCAGGGGAATCTCATCCAGGCCCAATGCCGGAATATTGCGGTGCGCGGTGCCCTTTGACTGCTCCGCGGCAAGGTTCACGGCATCGTTGGCGTTCAGCTTCGAGTTCTCGTTGTCGCTCATGGAAGCCAAGCGTAGTCACCCGCCGGCGGACGGGGCGATGGGGGAGAGCAGCTCCGGAGTGAGCGTCACCGCGTACTGCTGTGCGGAGAAACGGATCGACCCGCCCGCCACCTCGACCAAGTCGGCCTGGGCGCCGATGGGGAGCTCGCGGGTGTCCAATTCGAGCGTGTAGGCGTCGGTGACGGCGGCGGCGAGGTTCGGTGGGACGTCGATAAGCTGTTTCGGCTCCATGTGGAACTGCGTGCCGTCGATACGGAGGGTGACCACCGCGGACGTCTTTTCGTCGGTGCCCGGGACTGTGCCGGTGAGCTGTGCTTCGCTCGCAGTGCCGCCGGCAGGCGAAATGTCGTACGGGTTGGCGATATCCAAGTCGGTCATGCCGAGCAGCTGCCCGAAAGCGACGCCGTCGAGCGAGAGAGTGTGCTCGATGCGCTTGGCCTTGGCTCCCGCGAAATCCGCGGCGAATGCGCGGGCGGGGTCGATGGTGACGTCGTAGATATCGGTGCGCGAATTCGCGGTGCCCACCCCCTCAACATCGACGTCGAGGGCCTGGAAACTCACGCGCGGCACCTTGCCCGTGACTGCGACCTGGGCGAACGGGAAGCCGCCCACATACGTGTCGGGATCCCCTGGGAGGCCGTCGGCATCGCGGGCGTGGGCGGCCAGTTCGCGCTCCACGTGCGCCGCGTACCCCGCGTCTACCCCGAATGCGAGCGCCACCGCACCCGCGACGACACCCGCGGTGACCAAACCCTTCGCCTTCATGCCTTTACCGTAGCCTGGGGGCATGACACAGCGTTCTTCTGCCGTGCAGCGCATCGACCTCTCCAACGACTCTGAGCTGGTCAACGCTGCCAACGAGATCCTCAGCCGTGTGCGCGCCGCTGACGGCGTCGAGGCTTTTTCCGAAGGCTTCACCAAAGAGCTCGGCCGCACCTCCGGGCACACCTACTGGGCATCGCTTGACGACGGCGCCCTCACCTCCCTCGCCGCCTGCGCCCCCGACGGTTCCGCCGAGCTGGCCGTCGACCCCTCCGCCCGCCGCAACGGGCACGGCGCGGCCCTCGCTGGGGCTGTTCTCGCCGAGCGCCCCGACGCCGGACTGTGGGCCCACGGCGACCTCCCCGCCGCCCGGGCCCTCGCGTCGAAGCTGTCGTTGCGTCCAACCCGCGAGCTGCTCGTCATGTCACTCGACGGCGATGCACTTGAAGCCGCTGGCGGCTCCGGCGGGACAGGCTCCGCCCTTCCCGGCGGTTTCGAGGAACTGAGCTACCCCGAATCCGTGAACCGGTGGGGGCGCGATGCGGTCGAACACACCTGGCTGGATGTCAACAACGATGCCTTTTCCTGGCACCCAGAGCAAGGCGGCTGGGACCTCGCCGGGCTACACGACGCCATGGACACGCCCTGGTTCGATCCTGAAGGCGTGAGGATGCTGTGGGATACGCACAGCGCTGGGTCTGGGGCTGAGTCTGCGACTGGGGCTAGAGAGGCTGAGCTTGCCGGCTTCCATTGGACGAAACGCCACTCGGCCAAGCTGGGGGAGGTCTACGTCGTGGGTCTGTCCTCGCAATACCGCGGCCGCGGATTGGGGGATCCGCTCATGCGCGCCGGTCTGGAGCACCTCGCCGCCGGCGGCTCGCGCCGGGTCATCCTCTACGTCGAGGCAGATAATGGTCCGGCGGTGCGCCGTTATGGGGAGCTCGGCTTCACTGTTGCCGAACGGCACGTCGTATACAAGGCGTCCGAGGCACATGAGGCCTGAAATTGTGGGCCTGGGTCTCATTGAAAGCTCAGTTGTGGCACAGGACGCATCAGTAATTCACAGGAGTTCCTAAAGTTAACTCATTGTTCACCATTTAGGGGTCGCAGGGTTAACGCGGGGCCCGTAGCTTGCCAGTTGTGAGCACTCAGGCACGGACACTCTTGCGCCATCCGGCGCTCCTGGTGGGCCTGAGACCGATGCTCAGAAGAATCTGAATTCGCACCGGAAAGGTATCCCCGTGATCCGTAACATCAAGCGCACTGCAGCTGTCGCAGGCATTGCTGCACTGACCTCCGTCACCCTCGTTGCATGCGGTGACTCCAACGACAACGCTAACGACCAGGGCAACGACACCAACGCTTCCGAGTCCCAGGACGGCGGCAAGATCGAGGGTCTGTCCGGCCAGACCGGCCAGCTCGTTGCCGAGGGCGCTACCTCCCAGAAGAACGCTATGGAGTACTTCGGCGCACGTTACTCCGAGGCTGTTCCGGGTGCGAACCTCGCCTACAACGCGACCGGTTCCGGCTCGGGTGTCAAGAACTTCATCGCTAACCAGGCGACCTTCGCTGGCTCCGACTCCGCTCTGAAGGAAGACAAGGGCGAGGTCGAGGACGCTAAGAAGCGCTGCGGTGGCAACGACGCATGGCACCTGCCGATGGTCATCGGCCCGGTCGCTATCGCCTACAACCTCGAGGGCGTCGACGAGCTCAACCTCACCATCGACAACGTTGTCGAGATCTTCAACGGCACCATCAAGAACTGGAACGACCCGAAGATTGCCGAGAACAACAAGGACGCGAAGCTCCCGGACCAGAACATCTCCGTGATCTACCGCTCCGACGAGTCCGGCACCTCCGACAACTTCCAGAAGTTCCTGGCTTCCGCTTCCGACGGCAAGTGGACCGGCGAGGGCAAGGCCTTCCCGAAGGAGGTCGGCATCGGTAAGGAGGGCTCCACCTCCGTCGCTGAGGAAGTCAACGCTACCCCGGGTGCCATCACCTACGTCGAGGCTGGCTACGCCCGCGACCTTGACCTCGGTGTCGCGAAGCTTGACTTCGGTGCTGGCCCGGTCGAACTCTCCGACGAGACCGTCAACAAGGCGCTCGAGGGTGTCCAGTTCAAGTCCGAGGGCAACGACATGGTCGTCGACTCCAAGGCTCTGTTCGCTTCCAAGAACGAGGGTGCTTACCCGCTGATCCTGACCACCTACGAGATCGTCTGCTCCAAGGGCTACGACGAGGAGACCAAGAACATGGTCAAGGACTTCCTGACCGTGGTCCTCGACTCCCAGGACGAGGAGCTCGCTGACGCCGGCTTCATCCCGGTGAAGGGCGAGTTCGCTGACAAGCTGAAGACCTCCATCGACGCCATCAGCTAAGACACAGCGTCTACAACGCTTCCAGTCCTCACAGTCTGGGAGCCCGACATGCCCCCCGCCACCGCTGTGAGCAGGGGGCATGCCTATGTGGTGGGTGTTTCGAGGGCCGGCAACGGCCGCCCCGTGCGCCCCGACAAAACAGTGGAAAGCCCCGAGTTTTCCGCGCACTGACCTTCAAAACCAAAAGGAATCGTCACTATGGCTGACAACGAATTGCCGGCAAACGCGCACGAGGACCGTCGCGCCGGCTCCGTGACCAGCGAAGGCCCCGTCGGTGGGGCGTCGCAGGCGGCACCTGTCGCCACGGGTCAGGATGCCGGTGTTGGAACTGCTTCCTCCGGCGCTGGTGTGAAGCGCCCGGGTGACCGTGTCTTCGAAGCTCTGTCCACCATTTCCGCAGCACTGATCACCGTGATCATCATCGCGGTGGGCCTGTTCCTCCTGATCCAGGCTTTCGATCCGCTGCGCCTGAACCAAGAGAACTTCTTCACCTACGGCGGTGGCTGGCAGACCGCGAACCTGGAGGAGATGAAGTTCGGTATCCCGAACCTCTTCTTCACCACGGTCACCGTCTCCGTGATCGCTCTGATCCTCGCGATGCCTGCCGCACTTGGCATCGCCATCTTCCTGTCCAACTACGCACCGAAGCAGCTGGTCCGTCCGCTGGCGACTCTGGTGGACATGCTCGCCGCTGTCCCGTCGATCGTCTACGGTCTGTGGGGCGCGCAGGTGCTCGGCCCGAAGCTGTCCGGCTTCTACGAGTGGATTCACTCCTGGGGCGGCAGTTTTGTGCTGTTCAAGCAGTACCAGAACTCCCCGTCGTTCGCGACTGGCGGCAACATGCTCACCGGTGGCATCGTCCTGGCGATCATGATTCTGCCGATCATCGCGGCGACCACCCGCGAGATCTTCGTCCAGACCCCTCCCGGCCAGATCGAGTCCGCCCTCGCACTGGGCGCGACGCGCTGGGAAGTCATCCGCATGACCGTCCTCCCGTTCGGTCTGTCCGGCTACATCGCCGGTTCTATGCTTGGCCTCGGCCGCGCACTGGGCGAGACCATGGCGCTCTACATGGTCATCCCGACCGGCCCGGAGTTCCGCGGCACGCTTTTCGACGGCGGTTCCACTTTCGCAACCGCTATCGCGAGTGCCTCCGCAGAGTTCAACAACCCGACCTCCGCTGGCGCGTACATCTCCGCAGGTCTGGTCCTGTTCCTGCTGACCTTCATCGTCAACTCGATCGCCCGCGCGATCGTCAACAAGAAGTAGGTGTATGACATGAGCACTGCATACCCCGGTAACAACGCTGGCGAGTCCAAGAAGGTCACTGAGGTGACGGAGACCGCCCCGGCAAAGTCCGCGTCGACTGCCACTGCCACCCGCGAGAAGGCGACCCCGATCGGTGACGATCCGTTCACCAACATCGCCCCCGGCCGCAAGACCCTGAATTCCTTCATGGGCGGATTGATGTGGGCGGCAATGCTGATCGCGCTGATCCCGCTGCTCTGGCTGCTGTTCACGCTGGTGTCCCGCGGCTACGAAGCCATTCTCAACCCCGACTGGTGGACCCAAGACATGGTCGGCGTCCGTGCACGCCGCGAGGGCGGCGGCGCCCTCCACGCCATCGCGGGCACCCTGATGCAGACCCTGATTGCGTCGCTGTTCTCCATTCCGATCGGCGTCTTCACCGCCATCTACCTGGTGGAGTACTCCAACGGCAACAAGCTGGGCAAGCTGACCACATTCATGGTGGACATCCTTTCCGGTGTCCCGTCCATCGTTTCCGCTCTGTTCATCTACGCACTGTGGATCACCATTCTGGGCCAGCAGCGTTCCGGCTTCGCCGTGTCGCTGTCCCTGATCCTGCTGATGGTCCCGGTTGTTGTCCGTAACACCGAGGAGATGCTCCGCGTTGTGCCGATGGATCTGCGCGAGGCGTCCTACGCGCTCGGCGTTCCGAAGTGGAAGACCATCGCTCGCATCGTGCTGCCGACCGCTCTGTCCGGCATTGTCACCGGCATCATGCTGGCCATCGCCCGCGTCATGGGTGAGTCCGCGCCGGTGCTGATCCTCGTGGGTTCCACCCCGCAGCTCAACTGGTTCGGCCTGTTCAACCAGCCGCAGTCTTCGCTGCCGCTGTTCATGCTGGACATGTGGAAGTCCGGTTCGGCGCAGCCGGTCATGGACCGTCTGTGGGGTGCAGCCCTCACCCTGGTCATCCTCGTCGTTGTCCTGAACTTGCTCGCACGCACGATCGCGGCGAAGTTCTCGGTCAAGAAGTAAGTCGCCCCGCCCTTTCATTCCCATCTAGGAGAAATCAATGTCTATCAAGCTCCAGCTGAACGACCTCGACATTTACTACGGCGACTTCCACGCCGTGCAGAGCGTCAACATGGATATCCCGGCCCAGGCCGTGACCGCGTTCATCGGCCCGTCCGGTTGCGGTAAATCCACGGTGCTGCGCACCCTGAACCGCATGCACGAGGTCATCCCGAACGCGTACGTCGACGGCGAAGTGCTTCTCGACGGCCACGACATCTACGCCAAGAACGTCGACCCGGTGGCTGTCCGCAACACCATCGGCATGGTGTTCCAGAAGGCGAACCCGTTCCCGACCATGTCCATCGAGGACAACGTCGTCGCGGGCCTGAAGCTGTCCGGCGAGAAGAACAAGAAGAAGCTCAAGGAGGTCGCTGAGCGCTCCCTGCGCGGCGCGAACCTGTGGGACGAGGTCAAGGACCGCCTGGACAAGCCGGGCGGAGGCCTCTCCGGTGGTCAGCAGCAGCGTCTGTGCATCGCCCGCGCGATCGCAGTCCAGCCGGAAGTCCTGCTCATGGATGAGCCGTGCTCCGCACTTGACCCGATCTCGACCCTCGCTGTGGAGGACCTGATCCACGAGCTGAAGGACGAGTACACCATCGTCATCGTGACGCACAACATGCAGCAGGCTGCGCGTGTGTCCGACAAGACCGCGTTCTTCTCCCTCGAGGCGACCGGTAAGCCGGGCCACCTCGTCGAGTTCAACGACACCAACACGATCTTCGAGAATCCTCAGCGCAAGGAGACTGAGGATTACATCGCCGGCCGCTTCGGCTAAACCGCCGCACTAGCGACGCATTTCGAGCCTCCGCCGAGAATTTCTTGGCGGGGGCTTCGCTATTGCTTGTCGACGCTCTCCCGCGCTACTTCTTGGCCTGCCGATGCCCGAAGTACTGCTCGAGTTCGAGGAAGCGCTCGTCTAACTCGAGCTCCTTGCCGTCGGCGTCTTTCTTGCGCTCGTAGCGTTCAGGGGTCAGGCCGGTGACGAGGTAGACGATGCGGGCGGCGACGTTCACGCAGTGGTCGGCGTAGCGTTCGTAGTAGCGCCCCAGTAGGGCGAGGTCGACGGCGGTGCGGCTGGTTCCTTCCCAGTCGCGGGCGGTGACGCTGTTGAGCAGGTGCTGGTTCAAGGCGTCGAGCTCGTCGTCGAATTGACTCATGGCCAATGCGCCCTCGACGTCGGGGCTGATCAACTGGTCGTGGATGAGGTCGCCCATGGTGTCCACAAGGCGGGCGAGTTCGACGACGGTGGGGCGCATGGTGTCGTCGTAGACGAACTCGGGGTGGCGCAGCCGCGCGGTGCTGGCGATGTGACGCCCCAGGGTGCCCATGCGGTTGAAGTCCTCCACGATGTAGATCGAAGTGAAGACCTGGCGGAGGTCGGAGGCGACGGGGCTTTCAAGAGCCAGGAGGGCCATGCTGCGCTCTTCGCAGCGGACACGGATTTCTTTGATCGTGTCGGCTTCGGTGAGGGCGGTTTCGGCGTCTTCGAGGGTGCCGTCGATAAGCGATTTGGACGCGTAACGCATGACGCTGCGCACCGTGTCGCTCATGCTTTGCAGGTCCTGCGAGAAAGCGTTGAGATGCTCTCGGTAGATGGTGCGCATGGTGGTCCTCGCTATCCGCCGCTGGAGTCGATTTCGGCTCCGACCGGCACAGTATCGTCTTCCGGGTCGTCCAACCAGCCGTCGGGGAGTGCCACCTTGGCTGCGGAACCCTGGCGCCCGCGAGCGGAATCCGCCGCTTCAGCGCGCTGGGTGGAGTCGGCGATGGTGGAAAGTTGGTCGTTCAACTCGGCGAGCGTGGACACGCGCGCTAGCTGACCGCGGAATTCACCGCCGACTGGAAATCCTTTGAGGTACCAGCCTACGTGTTTGCGCATGTCCCGGCATCCCCTGTCCTCGCCTTCGTGCTGTGCCAGGAGTTCGGCGTGGCGGGCGATGATGCGGGCAACCTCGCCGAGAATGGGTTCCTCCGGCACTGCTTCGCCGCGGAGCTGTGCCCCGAGCTGGGCGAACAGCCACGGGCGGCCGAGGCAGCCGCGGCCGACGACGACGCCGGCGCAGCCCGTTTGGTCCATCATGGCCTGCGCGTCGGCGGGCGCGAATATATCTCCGTTTCCGAGGACGGGGACCCCGGTGCCGTCCATGTGCTCGACGAGTCGTGCGATCTCGCTCCAGTCCGCGTCACCGGAGTAGCGCTGCGCGGCGGTGCGCCCGTGGAGGGTGACGGCGGCGGCTCCGGCATCGGCGGCGATGCGCCCGGCGTCGAGATGCGTGTGGTGCTCGTCGTCGATGCCGATGCGGAATTTCACGGTCACCGGGATGCCGATGCCTTCCGTGGCGCGCACGGCCGCGTCGACGATCTGGCCGTACAGCTTGCGCTTGTAGGGGAGTGCGGAGCCGCCGCCGCGTCGCGTTACTTTCGGCACGGGGCAGCCGAAGTTCATGTCCACGTGGTCTGCCATGTCGTGGTCGACGATGGTGCGCACCGCCCTGTACGTGTACTCGGGATCGACGGTGTAGAGCTGCATCGACCGCGGCGATTCCTGTGGCGCGAACGTGGTCATGTGGAGGGTTTTCTCGTTGCCCTCGACGAGCGCGCGGGCGGTGATCATCTCGCACACGTACAGCCCAGACGAGGTGCCCGTCAGTTCTTCCTCGATCTCGCGGCACAGGACGCGGAACGGCATGTTCGTCACGCCGGCCATCGGCGCGAGGATGACCGGTGAGGCGAGGTTCATGCCGCCTATGCGCAGCTGCGGAAGAGTCGAAGTCACGTGGCCCATTGTTCCTTCTTCCGTTGCCGCCGCACAAACTACCGTGGGACAACCGCTTATCGACGCCCCGATTTCTCCCCATCCCCAACTGCCCGCTACCATGAATGCGCACGGGCCTTTAGCTCAGTTGGTAGAGCTACGGACTTTTAATCCGCAGGTCCCGGGTTCGAGCCCCGGAGGGCCCACAGGTGCAAAACCCCACAGTCGGCGACGGCTGTGGGGTTTTCTCTGCCCGCTCTGCCTGGCACCCGTTTGTTCGGCAGCGCCCGCGGGGCGGGTGTCGGGCGTAGGGTGGACGGCATGCCCGCTGAGAAGAATCGCGCAATTGACCGAGCCGACAAGCCCTGGCTGAGCTACTACCCGGAGTGGACGGACCATACCCTGGACTATCCGGAGAAGACTCTCGTGGAGATCTACGACGACAATCTGGCGGCCAATTCCGAGAAGACGGCCACGCACTTCTTCGGGCGGACGTTGACGTACGGGGAGCTGGACGCGGAGGTGCGGCGCGCGGCCGCCGGGCTGAAGCGCCTGGGGGTGCAGCAGGGCGACCGGGTGGCGATCATGCTGCCGAACTGCCCGCAGCACGTTGCCGTGTTCTTCGCGGTGCAGAAGCTCGGCGCCATCGTGGTGGAGCACAACCCGCTCTACACGGCGCATGAGCTGCGCCCACAGTTCGAAGATCACGGCGCGCGCATCGTCGTGGTGTGGGACAAGGCGGCCGAGACCGCGAAGAAGCTCAAGGCTGATCCCAGCACGAGTGTGGAGACTGTAGTCAGCGTCGACATGACCAAAGCTATGCCGTGGGTGCAGCAGCTGGCGCTGAAGGTGCCCGTCGGCAAGCTGAAGAAGGCGCGGGAGCAGCTCACCGAACCGGCGACCGACACGGTGCCCTGGGAGAAGCTGGTGGGTGCGAAGAAGGTGCTTCCGCCGCGGGTGCATACGCCGAACAATATCTGGCCCGACGACCCGGCCCTGGTGCTCTACACCTCAGGGACTACCGGCTCCCCGAAGGGCGCCGTGCTGACCCACCGCAACCTTATGGCAAACCCGGTGCAGGGCCGCGCGTGGGTCAAGGAGCTGCAGGAACCTGGGCAACGCATGCTGGGCACCTTGCCGTTCTTCCACGCTTACGGCCTGACGTTCTCGCTGACCCTGACGTTCTTCATCGGCAGCGAGCTCGTCCTGCTGCCGGCCCCGTCGATGGATCTGATCATGCGCGCGGTGAGGAAAACCCCGCCGACTTTCGTGCCGGGCGTGCCCACCGTTTTCGAGCGCATCGTGCAGTCTGCGCGTGAGAAGGGCCTCGACCTCAGCGAGGTGCAGATCGGCTTCTCCGGCGCATCGTCCCTGCCGGCCAGCGTGATCGAGGACTGGGAGGATGTCACAGGCGGCCGCCTCGTGGAGGGGTACGGCCTGACGGAGACGTCCCCGATTGTCGTGGGCAACCCGGAGAGCGCCGACCGCCGCCCCGGCTACATCGGCATCCCGTTCCCGGACACGGACGTGCGGATCGCCAACCCGGACAACCTCGACGAGGAGATGCCGTACGGGGAACCGGGCGAGATCTTGGTCAAAGGGCCGCAGGTCTTCGGCGGCTACCTGAACAACCCGGAGGCCACTGAGAAAGTCTTCCACGACGGCTGGTTCCGCACCGGCGACATGGGCGTGATGGAAGAAGACGGCTTCATCAAACTGGTCTCCCGCATCAAGGAGTTGATCATCACCGGCGGGTTCAACGTGTACCCGGCGGAGGTGGAGGAGACTCTGCGCGGACACCGCGATGTCGTGGACGTCGCCGTCGTGGGGCGCCCGCGCAGCGACGGCTCAGAGGACGTCGTCGCCTGCGTCGTCCTCGACCGGGGCGCGGAGCTCAACCCGGACAGCCTGAAGGAGTTCGCCCGCGAGAATCTCACCCGTTACAAGGTGCCGCGCAGCTTCTACCACTTC
Organism: Corynebacterium sp. p3-SID1145; assembly: GCA_025144245.1. Taxonomy (GTDB): domain Bacteria; phylum Actinomycetota; class Actinomycetes; order Mycobacteriales; family Mycobacteriaceae; genus Corynebacterium. Next base: position 204,663 of record JALXXC010000004.1, read on the forward strand.
GAGGACCTGCCAAAGGACCAGATGGGTAAGATCCGCCGCCGCGAGGTGCGCGACGAGCTGCTCGCGCGCCTCGAGCGGGACGCTTAGGCGTTTACGGCTAGTCCCAGACGCCGAGGTTCATCAGAATCGCGCCGTCTTCGCGCACAAGGGCGAGATCGTTCTCGTCTGCGGTCGGCAGATCGCTGATGTAGCGCTGCAGCCGCAGCTGGTAGCTCTTCTCCTCGCCGTCGACGGTGAGGGTGCCCACGGAGTTGAACTTGTCGTGCTCGTCCACGACCACGTCATCCACGACGACATTCCCGGTGCCCGTGCCGCGGACAGCGAAGATGGGCTCGCCGCTGGAGAAGTCCGCGCCCGACCCGCCATTGAGGATCATCTCGACGAATTCGCGCACGGCCACTGGGTCGCCGGTCAAGTGCGCCACGGAACGGGGGCCGAGGACGGAATGGGTGAGGGGCGTCAATGCGTCGTCAAGCGCCATCGATTCCTCGCGGTAGCTGAGGCCGCACTGCGTGGGCGTGCCCTCCGCGTCCGTGCCGACGAGCACCTCGATGCCGACTTTTCCGTCGCGGTCGACGGCCCGGTAGGAACCTTGGACTTGCTTCAGCACGGAAAAGCGGGAGGCGATCTCGTCTTTGGTGGGGGTCAGTTCAGCGTCGTAGATTTTCGCGGTAGCCATATTTCCTACTGTAGGCTTCCCGCATGGTGGCGTTCGTAATTTGTTTATTCGCTGGCTTATCGACGGCCCTCGGCGGCCTCTTCGTCGCCCTCCAACGCCACCCGGGCGAACGATTTCTCGCGGTGTCCCTCGGCTTCTCCGCGGGGGTGATGCTCTACATTTCCCTTGTGGAGCTCCTCCCCGAAGGCGTTGAGGGGCTCGAGGAAGCCGGGTACGCATCGGCCCGCGTTTGGGGACCGGTGGCCTTCTTCGCTGGTGTACTGCTCATCGCGGTGATCGACCGGTTCGTGCCCGAGGACATCAACCCCCACGAGGAGCCAAATCCGGCCGGCGGAAGCCGCATGCGCAAAGTCGGGGTGATGACGGCGGTGGCGATCGCCGTCCACAATTTTCCCGAAGGGTTCGCCACATTCTTCGTCGCCCTGCAGGACATGACGCTGGCACTGCCGATCGCCGTCGCGATCGCGATCCACAACATTCCGGAGGGCATCGCCGTCGCCGTGCCGATCCGCGAAGCGACCGGCAAGAAGTGGGCCGCAGCCGGGTGGGCCGCTCTGTCCGGACTCGCTGAGCCGCTGGGCGCCGTTATCGGGTACCTGTTCCTGCGGCCCTTCCTCGGCCCCGCCGCTTTGGGGGTCGTGTTCGCGGTCATCGCCGGCATCATGGTGTTCGTCAGCCTGGACAAGCTCCTGCCCACCGCGATTGCGACGGGCCGCCACCACAGCGCGGTCTACGGTGTCGTCGGGGGAATGGCGGTCATGGCACTCAGCCTGATTTTGCTCGGCTAATAAATCGGCGAAACGCAGGACACACTGAGCGGTATCCGCGACACTGTGGCCATGAACCTTTTCGCCGTGCCCACCACGGTGCCCCCGCAGTGGTAGTGAACAACGCCGGCGAATCCCAATCCGGCCCCTTCGAGGAGCTGCCACGCGAAGCCCTGGAACGTCTCTTCCAGGTCAACGTGCTCGGGCACGTCGATTTCACGCAGCGCCTCCTGCTCGCCATGCGCGCCTCTGCCCGCCAGGGAAGTGGCGGCCGCATCGTCATGGTCGGATCCATGCTGGGGAGTTTTCCCCTCGGCTTCCGCTCCTCCTACGTCGCCACTAAAGCCGCCGTCAAAGGCTTCGCCACAGCCGCGCGCCGGGAGCTGGCCCCGCACGGTATCGGCATCTCCACCGTCGAGTCTGGGGCGATCGCGACGGGGATTTCGGAAAGGAGGACGGGGTACGTCGATAAGCACGGCCCCTACGCCCGCGACTACGGCCGCATGCTCGGGAAGCTGAACAGGAACGAAGCTGGCGGAATCAGCGCCGAACGCGTAGCCCGTGAAATCCTCCGGCCCATCCGCGCCACCCGCCCACGCGCGCTCCGTGGCCTTCAGGTCCATGGCGCGCGTCGCGTTTCCGCTCGCGCGCCTCGTTCCGCAGCAAGTCATGCTCAACATCATCAGCGCCAAGCACGACCTGTAGGTTTGTTGAAAAATCGTGGGCTGGTTTATGATATTCAAGCTGTCTAACAGCGGGCCCCCATCGTCTAGAGGCCTAGGACTCCGCCCTTTCACGGCGGCAACACGGGTTCGAATCCCGTTGGGGGTACCAAGGCCCTGTGGCGCAGTTGGTTAGCGCGCCGCCCTGTCACGGCGGAGGTCGCGGGTTCAAGTCCCGTCAGGGTCGCAATTCAGGCCCGGGTGTGCATCACCCGGGCCTTTTGCATGCTTATCGACGTTTTCCAACGCTGTTTTCCACATTCCGTCGGCCTGGTACTTGCGCAGTTTGTAGGTACCGAGATCTCTTTGTTCGTTTTTCACATGCCGTTGACCTTGTGGTTCTTGGGTTATCCACAGGTGTGGGTTGGGGGTCTGGTGGTGGGTGGGGTGGGAGTTTATGGTTTGGGTCATGAACGATTTCGACGCTTTCATCGCTTCTGTATCCTCCCCGATGGGGATCCTGGCGGGGTTTGACCGTCAGGTGGCGGTGCGTGCCGGCATCAACCCGCTCACGGTACGCAGGTGGGCCCGTTTGGCGAAGGTGTATTTCGGCCCGACGCGGTTTACCCGCAAACAACGCCACGCGGTGCGCCTGGCACGCGAGACGTCGAAGTCGCTGGACCAGTTGGTCTTCATCGAATCCTGTGTGCGTGGCGTTGCTGATGATGCCGGTAAGTGGGGGTTGCGCCTAGCGTTGTTGTCGGTGCGCGGCACCTACGACACCCTGAAGCGCAAAGCCGCCGACATCCTCGCAGATAATGATGACCCGCGTCCTGCCCCTGCACGGGGTGTGCGGTTCACCGGATCCTATAGGAACACCCGCACGATGACGGTGACCGGGGACGAGCACGTTATAGCAGCGGTGGAATTCGCTCTGCGGCGTGACCTGCGCCCAGATAGGCCGGTGGCAGGCCAAATGTATGACGCGTTCGTCGACCTGATCCACACCACCACCAACAACAACGGCGACCGTGCCGGTGCCGGTGCTGGTGCTGGTGGTGGTGTGGCGGCGGCGGTGCCACGCCCAGTAGTACTCATCCCGCTGGATGAGTACACCAGGATTCTGGCCGGTGATGGTGATGATGTGGTGCTGGGGTTATCCGATGGCACCACGATGACCGGGGCGCAGTATCTAGCGCGGTTTCACGGCACCACCTTGGAAGTGGCGGTGTTCCACCCGCAGGCAGGTGCAGTGAACCTGTATGACACCAAGCGCTTGGCAAATGCCAAGCAGCGGGATTTAGCCCGGATGGTGCTCACCACCTGCCCGGTACCAGGCTGCCGGCACGCGGCGGATAACTGTGAGGTCCACCATGTCACAGCGTGGTCGCGGGGTGGGGTGACGAATATGGATAACCTGTCGATTCTGTGCAGGTACCACAACCGCACCAACGATGATGACCCGGCCAAGCAGAACAGGGGCCGGATTGAGATCAGGGCCGGAACACCGACCTGGGTATCGCCCAAGGGAACACCAGTGGCGAATAACCGCCACCCCTACGGAGCCATGAAACAGCTCTTCGGGACACAAGCAGGACCATAAGCAAACCCCCGGCACAGCCGGACTCCTTGCCTGCAGACACGCACCCGATTGCAGACACATGCCTGGCTGCTGAGACGAACCCGACACTGGCACTACCGGACTGCTCGACTCCTGGGGCGTCTCTGATGCTGGGGCGTACCCGACTTACTTGACAGCTGACACGGCGATCCCGCAAAACACCACGCAGGACCGCCGATCAAGCACGCCCAAAACATGAGGCAAGAAAATCCGGCCGGATAGCAGGGGCGATAAAATGGCGGTTATAGTGCTGGTTTGTGAAGCTTCAATCCCTCTGTGTAAGGTATCAATTCGTGCAAGACGCGGGGAATAAACCCGCTTAAGCGCGAAAAATAGAATAAGGCCCTGTGGCGCAGTTGGTTAGCGCGCCGCCCTGTCACGGCGGAGGTCGCGGGTTCAAGTCCCGTCAGGGTCGCTGAATTGCTTGTCAAACGAGTAGTTCCGGCCAGATAGCTCAGTTGGTAGAGCACACGCCTGAAAAGTGTGGGGTCGCCAGTTCGATCCTGGCTCTGGCCACAACATCGAAGTCCTCCTGCGCATCGCGGGAGGACTTTTCTTTATGATGGGTGACTCCGAGCTTCACATCGACACTTTCCGGGAGGTTCCCATGGCAGACAAGAGCATTAGCATCGCGCACGAGGAATCGGATAAGCGCTACATCATCACGGTGGACGGGCAGCAGGCGGGCTTCGCGGACTACCGCGACGTCGATGCCAGCACCCGCGATTTCAACCACACGGTGATCGACCCGAGCTTCCGCGGGCAGGGTTTGTCCGGACAGCTGGTCAAGGCGGCTCTCGATGACACTCGCTCAGCCGGCAAGAAGATCATCCCGACGTGCTCGGCCGTGGCGCACTTCGTAGAGAAGAACGCGGACTACAAGGATCTGGTGGCTTAGACCTGTTGGTTTAAACCCAGTGGCGGAGACCGGTGGGGTAGAGATGCTGGCTTAGGACGGGGCGCGCAGGTCGAGCTCAGCGCTAGATAGAGCTAGATGATGTAGTTGTTGTCGTCTGAAGCCACGTAGGAGTCCGGATCGACGAGGTGCTTGCGCTCGTCGGACTTGCGCGGGCGGCACTTGGCCGGGATACCGATCGCGATGCAGTTCGCCGGCACATCTTTGGTCACGACGGCGTTGGCGCCGACAGCGGACCCCTCGCCGATGGTGATGGGGCCCAGCACTTTTGCGCCGGCACCGATAGTGACGTTGTCCTCGATTGTGGGGTGGCGCTTCGTCTGGGTGAGCACCTGGCCACCCAAGGTGACACCGTGGTAGAGCATGACACCGTCGCCGATCTCGGCGGTTTCGCCGATGACGATGCCCATGCCGTGGTCGATGAAGAAATGGCGGCCGATGGTGGCGCCGGGGTGGATTTCCACACCGGTGAGGAAACGGGTGACCTGCGCGAGTATGCGCGCAGGTCCCTTGATGTCGCGGATCCACAGGGCGTGGCTTACGCGGTGCATCCAGATGGCGTGCAGGCCGGAGTACACGAGAGCATTCTCGACGTCGCCCCGAGCCGCGGGGTCGTGCTCGCGGGCGTTCGCTAGATCCTCACGGATGGTCCTGATCACCTTCAGCATGGAGCGTAGTCTAACAGCGCGAACAGCAACGCCCCCTCGGCCTGAAGGTTTTGATTCAGGGAGGGGGCGGCGTCGATAAGCGGAAAATGCTTAGTCGCGGATGTCCTCGTAGAGGATGGTGGAGATGTAGCGCTCACCGAAGTCGCAGATCACGGTGGCGATCGTCTTACCTGCGTTCTCCGGGCGGGAAGCAACCTCGAGGGCAGCCTTGACGTTAGCGCCGGAGGAGATGCCGCCGAGGACGGCGTCCTTGCGGGCGAGCTCGCGGGAGGTGGCCACAGCGTCCTCGTTGGAGACGGTGATGACCTCGTCGATGATCTCGCGGTTCAGGGTGCCCGGAACAAAGTTGGCGCCCAGACCCTGGATCTTGTGCGGGCCAGCTTGGCCCTCGGACAGCAGCGGGGAAGCGGCCGGCTCGACAGCGATGAGCTTGATGTCCGGGTTCTGCTCCTTCAGGTACTTGCCCGCGCCGGAGATGGTGCCGCCGGTGCCGACGCCTGCGATGAGGATGTCGATCTTGCCGTCGGTGTCGTTCCACAGCTCGGGGCCGGTGGTCTCGTAGTGGACCTTCGGGTTGGCCTCGTTCTCGAACTGGCGGGCGAGGATGGCGTTGTCGGTCTGCTCGACGATCTCGTTGGCCTTTTCTACTGCGCCCTTCATGCCGGCTGCACCCGGGGTGAGCTCGATCTGTGCGCCGTATGCGCGGAGGATGACGCGGCGCTCGACGGACATGGTCTCGGGCATGGTCAGAATGACCTTGTAGCCTCGGGCTGCGCCGACGAGCGCGAGGGCGATGCCGGTGTTGCCGGAGGTGGCCTCAACGATGGTGCCGCCGGGCTTGAGCTCGCCGGAGGCCTCGGCTGCGTCGATAATTGCGCGGCCGATGCGGTCCTTGACGGAGTTGGCCGGGTTGTAGAACTCGAGCTTGCCCAGCACGCGCGCGTTGGCTGCGTCGGTGCCTTCGGTGATGCCCTTCAGTTCGACGAGCGGGGTGCCGCCGATGGTGTCGAGGATGTTGCTGTAAACGTTGCCCATTTTCACTCCTTTTCGTTGTGCCCCGTTGAGGCCGGACGTGGCCACGGGGCTGTTCACGGCGGAAAGTGGTTGTTTTCCGCGGACATGTCACATGGTACACGAGATCCACCAAAAAACTAGACCGAGCAGTCCAATCCAAATGAACCGCACGGTTTGGCGTGGTGACGTGCGGATGCTCGTGATCCTGTGAGCCGGGGGTAGCTGGCATCGGGCGCAAGATGTTGATTCGGACTCATGCGTGTGGGCATCTGTGGCCCGGTCAATGATTTTGCTACCCCCGTAGCCGGGTTAGTATGGTCCTACCTGTACTGCAGACGCCGATTTACGCCCACCGGTGGGGACACTCTAATGGGGGGCTTTCCATGAAGGAGTTGGAATGGATTCGCAACGGGTCAAGGACGATGACGACGCTATCCGCGCCTCGCTCACGTCGCTGAAGACCGCGACGGGAATCCCGGTGGCGATGTACGGCACTTTGCTGGCCGACAACCGCCTCCAGATCACCCAGTGGATCGGCCTGCGCACGCCGGCGCTGCAGAACCTTGTGATTGAGCCGAACCACGGTGTCGGCGGGCGTGTGGTGGGCACGCGCCGCGCTGTCGGCGTGTCCGATTACACGCGGGCGAACGTGATCTCGCACGAGCACGATGCCGTGATCCAGGACGAGGGGCTGCACTCGGTGGTGGCGGTGCCGGTGATCGTGCAGCGGGAGATCCGCGGTGTGCTCTACGTCGGTGTGCATTCACCGGTGCGTTTGGGCGACAAAGTGATCGAGGAGGTCACGATGACGGCGCGCACTCTGGAGCAGGACCTGGCCGTGAATTCCGCGTTGCGGCGCGTCGAAGGCGGTAAGGGCACCGCGAAGGCCGGCCGTGTGATGAACGGCGCGGAGTGGGAGCAGATCCGCGCGACCCACTCAAAGCTCCGCATGCTGGCGAACCGGGTCGAGGAAGAGCAGCTGCGCAAGGAGCTGGAGCAGCTGTGCGACCAGATGGTGACGCCGGTGCGCGTGAAGCAGTCGACGAAACTGTCGGCGCGCGAGATTGATGTGCTGTCGTGCGTCGCGCTCGGCCACACGAACGTCGAGGCGGCCGAGGAAATGGGGATCGGCGCTGAGACGGTGAAGTCGTACTTGCGCAGCGTGATGCGCAAGCTAGGGGCGCACACGCGTTATGAAGCGGTGAACGCGGCCCGCCGCATTGGCGCCCTGCCGTAACCGCGGGACATTTTTCATTACCCTGGTGGGCGTGAAAGAGCGTTTTCTGGTTCAAGGTGGAGCATGTCTGCAGGGTTCGGTCCGGGTGGCGGGCGCGAAGAACAGTGTGCTCAAGCTGATGGCGGCGGCGCTGCTCGCGGAGGGCACGACAACGCTGAACAACTGCCCGGAGATCCTCGATGTCCCGTTGATGCAGAAGGTCCTGGAGGGCCTGGGGTGCGAGGTGGAGATCGACGGCACTGTTGTGCGGATCCATACGCCGGCCAATGTGTCGCCACGCGCGGATTTCGACGCGGTGCGGCAGTTCCGCGCGTCGGTGGCGGTCCTGGGGCCGTTGACAGCGCGTTGCGGTGAGGCGGTTGTCGCGTTGCCCGGCGGCGACGCAATTGGATCGCGGCCGCTGGATATGCACCAGTCGGGGCTGGAGAAATTGGGGGCGAGCACCCATATCGAGCACGGTGCGGTCGTGGCCCGCGCGGCTCAGCTGAGCGGCGCGAAGATCAGTCTGGACTTCCCGTCGGTCGGCGCGACCGAGAATATTCTTACCGCTGCGGTGCTTGCCGACGGCCGCACGATCCTCGACAACGCTGCCCGCGAGCCAGAGATCGTGGACCTGTGTGACATGCTCAACTCCATGGGGGCGCAGATTCAGGGGGCGGGAACGTCGACGGTGACGATCGATGGCGTCGATAAGCTCAGGCCCACGGAACACACGGTGGTCGGCGATCGAATTGTTGCAGGTACGTGGGCATATGCCGCGGCAATGACGGGCGGGGACGTGACGGTGGGCGGGATCGCGCCGCGCCACCTGCATCTCGCGCTGGCGAAGCTGAAGAACGCCGGCGCCACAGTCGAGACTTACGAGCAGGGCTTCCGCGTGCGCATGGACGGACGCCGCCCACAAGCGGTGGACTACCAGACCTTGCCTTTCCCCGGCTTCCCGACGGACTTGCAGCCGATGGCGATCGGGCTCGCCGCGATTGCGGAAGGCACGTCGGTGATCACGGAGAATGTCTTCGAATCGCGATTCAGGTTCGTCGACGAGATGCTCCGCCTGGGGGCGGACGCGACAGTGGACGGGCACCATGTTGTGCTGCGCGGCGTGGAGAAACTCTCGTCGACCGATGTCTGGTCGTCCGACATTCGTGCGGGTGCCGGCCTCGTGTTGGCGGGGCTCGTTGCCGACGGTGAGACAGTCGTGCACGATGTGGAGCACATCGACCGAGGTTATCCCCACTTTGTGGAGCACTTGAACGCGCTCGGAGCGAACGTGGAACGCGTGTCTTAACGCAGGTCAGGCGTGTGAAAGGGCATTCGCTTATCGACGAAGCCCTTAAAAGGGCCGAAAATGCGTCTTGCGCTGGGGA
>JALXXC010000005.1 GCA_025144245.1 Corynebacterium sp. p3-SID1145
AGTCCTCGGTGTAGAGGGGGATTTCGGTGAGCCCGGTGGTGCCGGTCGGGAAGGCAATGAGCGCGGCGTCGAGCTGTCCGTTGCGGAGCTGTTCCATGAGCGCTGGGGTGGTCTCTTCGACGATCTTCGGCTCGATCTCCGGGTAGCGCTCTTTGGCGAGGCGCAGAAGATCAGGGAGCAGATACGGGGCGATGGTGGGGATGATGCCCAGGGTGATCTGCCCGGTGAGGACGCCTTGTGCGCCGCGTGAGTGCTGGACGAACGCTTCGGCCGCCTCCAGCGTGGCTTGGGCGTAGGGGAGGAGGCGCTCGCCGACGGGAGTGACGATGACCTTGCGCGTGGACCGTTCGATGAGCTGGATACCCAGTCCGGTCTCCAGGGCGACGAGAGCCTGCGAGAGGGAGGGCTGGGAGATGTGCAGCTGGTTCGCGGCGGTGCCGAAGTGACGGTGCTCGGCGATGGTGACGAACGTGCGGATCTGCGCCAGCGTCGGTCGGTACTCCTTGTTGGTCATGCTCTTAAAGTACAAGCATTGATAGGTTGCTGTGGGAAATTAGCGCAAATATTTTGGTGTATTTGAACGCAGTTTTCGCTCTTGCTTTAAGTCGTGCCTTTAATGGCGCATTTCAAGAGCGCTCAGGCGGACTTCGCCAGCTTCGTCGGAAGCGTCGAGGTCGACTGTGCCGTGCAGCTGGTAAGAGTTGTCGCCGTCGGGGTCCTTGAGGATCTGGGTGACTGTCCAGTTTCGAGTGTCGGTGTCCTGCAGGACGAAATACTCGGGGCCGCGCGCATCGGCGTCCAGGTCGACATCGTCGTATTCGTCGAAGTAGTCGTCCATGAGTGCCGGCCAGTCGGGCTGGTCGGCAAGGTCCATGTAGTCGAGCATCCCGGCGAGCTCCTTCTCCTTCTCGAAGGCGAAGAGCTCCACGAGGCGGAAGAAGTAGTTGCGGACCATGATGGTGAAGGCGCGGCGGTTGGCGGTGAGAGCGGTGGGGTCTTCCACACCGAAGGCCAGTTCGCGTTCCAGGTCGTCGCGGCTGATCGGGGTGTTCTCGTCGGCCATGTGGGCCCACTCGTCGATAAGCGATGAATCGACCTGGCGGATGAGCTCGCCGAGCCACACGATGATGTCGTCGAGTCGCTCGGTCATGTACGCGTCGGGGATCGAATGCGACAAGGTCCGCCACGCGTCGGTGAGGTAGCGCAGGACGACGCCTTCGCTGCGTGCGAGGCCGTAAGTGGCGATGACGTCGGAGAATGTCATCGCGTGCTCGATCATGTCGCGGACCACCGATTTGGGGGAGAGCTCGAATTCCGCCGCCCACGGGTTGCCCTGGACGAAGGTCTCGTACGCGTCCTCCAGTTCTTCCTTGAGGGGCTGCGGGTAGGTGACATCCTCGATGAGCGCCATGCGTTCGGTGTAGTCGACGCCGTCGGCCTTGAGCGCCGCGATCTCTTCGCCGCGTTCCTTGCTCTGTTGTGCCTGGAGGAGCTGGCGTGGGTCGTCGAGAATCGCCTCGAATGCGGAGATGACGTCGAGGTCGTAGGTCTCGCTTTCTGGATCGAGCAATGTCAGGAAAGCGAGCGCGAACGGTGACAGCGGCTGGTTGAGCGCGAAATCGCGGTCGAGTTCAGCGGTGAGCGTGTACGGGCGGAACGCGGGGGAATCCGGGGTGCGTTCGACGACATCAGCGGCGATGAGGCCGCGGAAGAGGTCGACGGCGGTGAGGATGTCGCGGTTCTGCTTGGCGCGGCTGTCGTGGTTGTCGCGCAGGAGGTGCTTCATGTGCTCGTAGCCGTCTCCGGGGCGGGCGACGACGTTGAGCAGCATCGAATTCGACACGGTGAACTGGCTGGTCAGCTCCTCAGGTTCGGCTTCGGTAAGACGGTTGAAAGTGTTTTCCGACCACGAGATTTCGCCGTCGCGGGGGGCCTTTTTGCGGATCTTCTTCAGCTTCTTGGGGTCGTCGCCCGCCTTGCGGCGGAGCTTGACGTTCTCGATCTCGTGCTCCGGCGCCTCAACAACCACCGTGCCTTCGGTGTCGTATCCAGCGCGGCCCGCGCGTCCGGCGATCTGGTGGAATTCGCGGGACTTTACGATACGCTGCCTGGTCCCGTCGAATTTCGCCAGTCCGGTCATGAGCACGGTGCGGATCGGCACGTTGATGCCCACGCCGAGCGTGTCCGTGCCGCAGATGACCTTCAAATGACCCGCCTGCGCGAGACGCTCCACCAGGCGCCGGTACTTCGGCAGCATTCCGGCATGGTGGATGCCGATGCCGCGGCGCAGCAGCTTCGACAGGGTCTTGCCGAAGGTGGTGGTGAAGCGGAAATCGCCAATGGCCTCCCGGATGGCTTCTTTTTCTTCGGGCGTGATCATCGATATCGATGTCAGCGCCTGCGCGCGCTCAGTCGCCTCGCGCTGGGAGAAATGCACGACGTAGATGGGGGCCTTGCCCGCGTCGAGAAGCTCCTCGATCGTCTCGTGGACGGGCGTGAACACGTAGTGGAAATCCAGCGGAACCGGGCGTTCGGAGCCGCCGACGTAGGTGGTCTCGCGACCGGTGCGGCGGGTGAGGTCGTCCTCGAGCCACTTTGTGTCGCCGAGCGTCGCCGACATGAGCAGGAATTGTGCTTTGGGCAGCTCCAGCAGGGGCACCTGCCACGCCCAGCCGCGGTCGGGCTCGGAGTAGTAGTGGAATTCGTCCATCACGACTTGGCGGATATCGGACTTGGCTCCCTCACGCAAGGCGATGTTGGCGACGATCTCGGCCGTCGCGGCGATGATGGGGGCGTCGCCGTTGACGGTCGCGTCCCCGGTCATCATGCCCACATTTTCCGGCCCGAAAATCTCGCACAGGGAGAAGAATTTCTCGCTCACCAGCGCTTTGATCGGCGCGGTGTAGAAGGACCGCTGTCCCCGCGACATGGCGATGAAATGCGCGGCGTTGGCCACCATCGACTTACCGGAGCCGGTCGGAGTGGCCAAGATGACGTTGTCGCCGGCCAGCAACGCCAGCGACGCCTCCTCCTGCGCCGGGTACAGGGAGATCCCGCGCGAGGAGGTCCAGGAGGTGAAGGAGTCCCAGACTGCGTCGTCGAAAAGCGTGTCCGGCACGTCCTCGAGGTCGGTGAGGTAGTCGGCGAGCGTCGGTGCTTGGGCGTTGGAAGTCACCCCACCCACGGTACTTGAGGGGCGCGCGCTACTCGTCGTCGTCCGGCATGTCGATCTGGCCGCCGGTGGTGTCCTCCCACATCCCGTCGCCCGGGCCGAGCGTCCGGTCGCGGTCGTCGATCGCGGCGAGGAAATTCTCGAAGGCCTCACCGATCTCGTCGCCGCTGGGCACCTGGGCCTCGCCCGGCATCATCTTCTGTGGGTTCTTCTTGCGGTAGGAGTCCATCTCGGAGTCGTAGTGCTGCTCGAGTTGCGCGACGACCTGCGCGATTTCTTCCGAACCGTGGGTCTGCTCCGCCAGCTGCTGGGCAACTCGCTCCATGTCGCGCTCGATCGCGCGCAGCGGGAACTGCAGGTCGGAGGTGTCCGAAACGGACTGCAGCAGCTGGTAGACAGCCTGCGGGTACGGCGAGGACGCGACGTAGTGCGGAACGTGCGCCGTGTAGCCGGCGACGCGGCGGCCGCGGGAGTGCAGTTCCCGCTCGATCATCACTGCGGCGGCGCCGGGCACGGAGACCATTCCGTCGAAGGTGAACATCTTGCCGACGAGGTCACGGTCGTTGCCGTGCGCGGACACGACGAGCGGACGCGTGTGCGGTGCACCCATCGGCGCGGCGTACAGGCAGATCGTCTTGTCCACGTTGAAGCGGTCCGCGAGGTCGGCCACGGATTTCGAGAACGCCTCCCAGCGCAGGTCCGGCTCGGGGCCGGAGAGCAGCAGGAAGGACTCGCCCTTGGAATCGCGCAGCACGCGGATGTCCAGGTCGATGTCGTCGACATCGCTGATCTCGTGCTCGCTCAAGGTCACCATGGGGCGGCGCGAGCGGTAGTCGATCAACTCGTCGTTGTTGAAAGTGGCCAGGGTGCGCGAATCCAGGGCGGCTTTGAGGTGCCCGGCGGCGCCTTCGACGGCGTGCCCGGCATCGGCGTAGCCCTGCATCGCCACGATGAGGGTGGGGCCAGAGGACGCGCCGTCTTCCACGGCGGGAGCCGGGTACTCCAGCTCGTACATCTGCCGCTGATCGTCTGACGTCATTGTTGACATCCTCCTTGTTCGTGAACCTTCCGACACCGTGTTCAACCTCATGGGTGCGGAGTTTCATTCCCACCTTACGGACCGTGCACGTCACGCGGTAACGCGCGCGCCGCATTGGCCGGGAAAGCACAGCTTCGCTTATCGACGCCTCCCGCTTGCCCAAACCTTCCTCCCCGTGGACCGAGCGAAGGGGGGCGCCAGTTGTGAATTCTCCCGCTTTTCAGTGGAACCGCAGCGGGGGTCGCGGAAGTCCAATAAAACATGACACATTCACATTCACATTCACGCAAGCAGCAACCGTCCTTCGACCCGTGGACCGACGATTCCGTGTCGGTCGACGACCCCTCGACAATCATCGCCACCATTCCCGGCACACTCGGCTATTACCCGCAGGAATCCATCATCGTTATCGGGCTGGTGCCCGACCTGGAAAGCGGCGGTGAGCTCGTTCTGGGACCGGTTCTCCGCGCGGACCTGCAGCATGCAGGCGAGCTGGCAGACTTCCTGGAGACCGCTCCGGTGGCGCGGTGTGTCGCCTTCCTCGGCATCATGGTGACCCGCCGGCCGCAGTCGTCGGCCGCGACAGCTGCCGCGGCTGAACTGGAGGACCTAGTCCGCCCGTGCGGGGCGCCACTGGTCGATGTGCTGTGGCACGTCTCCGAGATCGCCCAAGGCACTCCGTACGAGATGGTCTTCGGACCCGACCCGGAAGATATGGACCGTCAGTGGCCGGAGTTGCGCTGGGGCCGCGGAACAGTGGCGTCGGTGGTCTCGTCGCCGACGATGCGCGCCTGGCATGACAACGGCATCCTGCCGGCACTCGACCGCAGCGACACCTTCGAATACTTCCAGCCCGACGATTCGCTGGCCGGTGCCGTTATCGCCGGGGAGGCTGTGGACGTCGCGGCGTTGACGCGTGAAGCCGCCCGGCACGCCGACGAACTGCGTGCCCGCATCGACCGCGGTCAGCCCGGGCCCGGTGCGGTTGTGCGCGCGGCGATGAAGGCGCTGCAGGACGCGCCCGCCCAGCCGATCATCGGGCTCGATGAGCGCGTGGGCGTCGACCGTGTCTTCCACGACGCGGAGGGCCTGCGCGCCATGGCCACGGTGCTGTCCCGGTCGATGCTGCGCGACTGCGTCATCGGCACCGCCGTGCGGCACCCCGAGGAGGCGGCGACGGCGCTGCTCGCGGTGGCCCGCGCCTTCGACGGCGTGATCCGCGCCAACGCGTTGAGCCTGTGGGGCATCGTGGCGATCAGCCGCGGGCTGTCGTCGTGGGCATCGGCCGCGCTAGCGATCGCGCAGGAGGAGATGCCGGAGCACTCGATGTCCGCCATTTGCTTGGAGATCCTCGCCGCGGGGCAGCAACAGCACCTGGTCACCACGATTCTGCAGGGCTGCGAACTCGCCTGCGCCCACATCATCGAGGGCGAGGACTACGGCGGGGAAGCCGTCAGCGCTTAAGCCGCCGCTAGCGCGACTGGGTGTACTCCCACGCATCCGCCACGATCTGGTCCAGGTCGGTGCGGGTGGGGGTCCAGCCAAGTTCGTCCTTGGCACGCTGGGACGACGCGATGAGCGTGGCCGGGTCGCCGGCGCGGCGGGGCGCGACTTCGGCGGGAATCGGGTGCCCAGTCACGCGGCGGCAAGCCTCGATGACTTCCTTGACGGAGTATCCGTCGCCGGAACCGAGGTTGAAAATGCGGTGCTTGCCCGGGGCATTGGACTCCAGGGCGAGCAGGTGGGCGTCGGCGAGATCCCTGATATGGATGTAGTCGCGCACGCAGGTGCCGTCGGCGGTGGGCCAGTCGTTGCCGTACATGAGGATCTTGTCGCGCTTGCCCTGCGCCACCTGGAGGACCAGGGGAATGAGGTGGGTCTCCGTCGCGTGGTTCTCGCCGAGACCGCCGTAGGCGCCCGCCACGTTGAAATAGCGCAGGCTCGTCGCCCCGAGACCGAAAGCGGTGGCGTACGACGTGATGGCGTAATCGATGGCCAGTTTGGTCGCGCCGTAGGCGTTCGTCGGGGCGGTCGGCATGTCCTCAGTGATGGGCACCCGCTCCGGCTCGCCGTAGGTGGCGGCGGTGGAGGAAAACACCAGGCTGTTCACATTGTGGTCGCGCATGGAGTTGAGCAGCTTCAACGTGGTGCCCACGTTGTCGCGCCAGTACTCGTCGGGCTTCTCTACGGATTCGCCCACCAGCGAGCGTGCAGCGAAGTGGAGGACACCGTCCACCCCGCCGCCGGCGAGCACGTCGTCGATGACATCGTTGATGTCGCCTGCGACGAGGTCGGCGCCCTCTGGCACGGCATCGCGGTTGCCAGTGGAGAAATTGTCCACGATGGTGACGGCGTGACCGGCTTCAAGCAGGACCTTCGAACAGACGCTTCCGACATATCCGGCACCGCCGGTGACAACGAGACGTGACATGATGCTTCCTTCTTCGGGCTGATTCGGACGGAGGGGCGTGAGGCTAGTTGTCCAGCAGCGCCACGCGCAGGGCGTGCGCCAGCTCCGGGGCGAGATCGACGCGCGAGCCGGAGTCAGTGATGACGCCCAGGCAGCCGTTGTCGGAGCGTTCCAGGGTGACCTTCGCGCCGCGGTTGATGCCGAAACGGCAAATGGAGGAGTACTGCTCGGAGTCGAGCTGAAGAATCTCGTTGATTTGCACGATCTCGGCTCGCACCGGCGCGTCTAAGTCAATGTCGCTGGCGCGCACGCCCAAGTCGTCTTGGAGCGGCTCGGTATAGCCGAGCTCGTCGAGAGCCGGAATCGGGTTGCCGAAGGGGGAGCGGGTCGGGTCCTCCAGGACGTTCAGCATCTGGCGCTCGACCTCCTCGCTCATCACGTGTTCCCAGCGGCAGGCTTCGGCGTGGACCTTGCTGAGGTCGAGGTTCAAAACATCGGTGAGCAAGCGTTCTGCGAGGCGGTGTTTGCGCATCACGGACGTGGCGAGCTCGCGGCCCCGTTCGGTGAGAGAGAGGGAGCGGTCCGGTTCAACAACGATGAGCCCGTCGCGCTCCATGCGCGCCACGGTCTGCGAGACGGTGGGGCCGGACTGGTCGAGGCGCTCGGCGATGCGTGCACGCAACGGGGTGATGCCTTCTTCTTCAAGCTCGTAGACCGTGCGCAAGTACATTTCGGTGGTATCTACGAGATCTCTCACAGCAGTCTTCCCTCTTATTCTTCACGCGGGGTATGCGCACTGCGGCACCGTGGCGCAGCGCTTTTCTCCGCGGTCGATCTTCAGTGTTGGATTCAAGCAACAGCTCGAGCACATAGTAACCCAGAACACACCGTTGTTCGGACGGTGCGTCTGGGTCGGGGGTGCGTTTTTATGCGTAGTCGCGCAGCCGGTCGGCGCGGTCGCCGACGCGCAGCTTGCTCATCACTTCGCGCTCGATCTGGCGGACGCGCTCGCGGGACAGGCCGAATTTGCGGCCGATCTGGTCGAGGGTGCGCGGCACACCGTCGTCAAGCCCGTAGCGCAGGCGGATGACATCTTGCTCGCGCTGCTCTAGGCCGCCGATGATGTCGTTGATGTCGTCGTGGCGCAGTGCGGAGACCACAGCGTCTTCGGCGTCCGCCGCCTCAGCGTCCTCGATGAAGTCCCCCAGCGGGGCTTCCTCGTCGGCGCCGACGGGCATGTCCAGGCTCACCGGGTCGCGGGACTGGCGCAGCAGCATTTCGATCTTGGACTCTTCAATGCCGGACTCGTCCGCCAGCTCCTCGTTCGTGGGTTCACGGCCGAGGGACTGGTACATCTCGCGGCGGATACGGGAGAGCTTGTTCACCTGCTCCACGAGGTGGACGGGGAGGCGGATGGTGCGGGACTGGTCCGCCATGCCGCGGGTGATGGCTTGGCGGATCCACCAGGTGGCGTAGGTGGAGAACTTGAAGCCCTTGGTGTAGTCGAATTTCTCCATCGCGCGGATGAGACCGAGGTTGCCCTCCTGGATCAGGTCCAGCAGGGGCATGCCGCGGCCGGTGTAGCGCTTGGCCAGGGAAACGACGAGGCGGAGGTTCGCTTCCAGCAGGTGGGAGCGCGCTTTCCGGCCTTCCTTGGCTAGGATCTTCAGGTCGCGCTTCTTCGCGCGGGTGAGCTCCACGTCCGGGTCGTCGAGGAGGTGCTGGGAGTACAGGCCGACCTCGATCTGCTGGGCGAGTTCGACTTCCTCTTCAGCGTTGAGCAATGCGGTCTTGCCGATGCCGTTCAGGTAGACGCGCACAAGGTCGGCGGACGGGTTGTCGTTCGTCTGATTTCGCCGGCTCCCGCGGTCGACTTTTTCTTCGTTGTCATCGACATGATCCACATTGGGCTGAGTCATGGATGAAGGCTCCTTTAAAGTCTCGCGAATCTATCGTTCTAACGCCGGACAAGAGCAGTTTGTTCCCGCCGTGGGACCCTGTCGTCTAAGCACTCATTCGTGCAGGTCATATGGGGTCGTGCGAAGGGAGCTGATACGCGGTTGCCGTGATTGGGACTTTAGCACCTTCGGTTTAGCTTTCAACCAGTACGGTGAACGGCCCGGAGTTCACGGAGGCGACTTCCATCATGGCACCGAAGCGGCCTTCCTCGACGTGGATTCCGCGGGCGCGCAAACCCTCGGCGATCTTCGCGATGACTGGCTCGGCCGCATCGCCTGGGGCCGCATCGGTCCAGGACGGACGGCGCCCCTTCTTGGTGCGGCCCATGAGGGTGAATTGACTGACGAGCAAGACAGGCGCACCGGCCTCCTCGACGGAGACTTCGCCGTCGAGAATGCGCAGTTCGGCGATTTTCCGCACCATGGTCTCCCAGGAGCCGTCGGCGTCCTCAGAGCCGACACCGACGAGCGCAAGGATGCCGCCGGTTTCAGGGCAGTCGATGGCTCCGACGGTTTCGCCCTCCACAGTGACGGAGGCCGAGGTGACACGGCTGAGAACTGCTTTCATCGGTATTCCTTTCGGGCTAGCTGTTCAAGCTGACAATGTCGGCGGGCAGGACGAAGCCGTGGCGGATGAGGTCCACGACGACAGCGGCGGCATCGTGGCACAGGGCCTCCTCGGCATCATCGTCGAGTCCGTGGGAGGCGGCCCAGAGGGAGACGATGTCG
Source organism: Corynebacterium sp. p3-SID1145 (assembly GCA_025144245.1). Lineage (GTDB taxonomy): Bacteria > Actinomycetota > Actinomycetes > Mycobacteriales > Mycobacteriaceae > Corynebacterium. The sequence continues at coordinate 9,309 of JALXXC010000005.1, forward strand.
CGCAGCGGAAGTCCGTCGGGGTTCAGCCCGGCGATGATGGCGGCAACGGTGTCGTCGATCTCGTGGCTGAAGCGGGGGCCGTCGGTACGCGTGATGCGCTTGACTTCGGGGGCGAATCCCATGCCCGTCTCAGTGTTGGTGAGACTGATGTCTTCGAGTGCGACACCGGGCCGCAGGGCGAAGTGCGCGTCGAGCACACGGCTTTCCGACGTCTCCCGCAGCCACTCCATCCTCACGAAGTATTCCTCCACCTCGGGGCCGAGCGGGTCCGTGAACGGCTGGGACAGGGTTTCCGTTGTGACTTCCGTCGGGGCCTCACCGATGTCGCGGATGAAGATCCATCCGAAGCCGACTGCACGCACATCCTCCTCCCGGAAGTGGGCGAGCCACTGGCGCGTCCGGGCGATGCCCTCGGCGGAGCGGGGGTCGACGGATTCGTCCTTCAGCCATGTGGACACATAGAGGGCCGGGTCCACCACGTCGCGCTGGAGTACCCAGGCGGAGACACCGGTGGAGGGGAACCAGCTGACCACGCGTTGTTCCCAGGACTGTTCGCTGGTGTGCACCCAGGAGCCCAGAATGAACGCGGAGCCGGACTCGGCCAGGTAATCCGGCGTGGAGGACACGACAAGCTCGGTTGCCCCATCCAGGTCCAAACCGGAGTCCCGATAGACGTGGCTGACTTCCGGCAAGCCGACGACGAAAGGCGGGTTGGCTACGACGCGGTCGAAGCGCTCGCCTTCGACCGGAGCGAACCAAGAGCCGTGGCGCACATCCACGTTCGTGGCCCCGGCACCGGCGAAAGTCGCCTCGGCGAGCAGCAGCGCACGCTCGTGGACGTCTGTGGCCACCACACGCTCGGCGGCCGTCGACTGGGCGAGAGCCTGGACACCCGAACCTGTGCCCAGGTCCAGCACTGTCTCCACCGGGGTCAGCGGCGTGGCGGACAGCAGTGACAAGCTGGCCGCTCCCACGCCGAGGACGTGGTCGGGCCCTGGCACATGGTCCGTGACCGAGGCATCCAAATCCGAGAAGATGAGACGGTCGCGGCCCGCAATGATGTGCGGGCGCACATCCAGCGCGACCTGCAGGTCGCCGGAAGGAGTGCGGGAGACCACGGAAGCGTCGATAAGCGCAAGCACGAGCCGCGCCGGGAGGAACTCGGCGAGCTCTTCCGCCGTCATCTTCTCGCGCACGAGGAAGAAACGGATGAGGCCAGACAAGCGCGAGCCGTCGCACGCTTCGAGAACCGCGCCGGGTTCCCCGCGGAAGAGCGCCTCCATTGCGTCTGGGCCGAGGTGCGCGGCGATGGAATCCGCAGTGAAACCCGCGTCAGTGAGTTCGCGGGTGAGCTCGCGCGCGATGTCGGTGGGCTGCACAGTGTCTCGGTCTCCTTAGTCCTCGTGGTCGATCGTGTCGGGCTGGTTGGCGGAGCTGTGCCCACCGGAAGAAAGTTGCTGCTGGCGGGCGGCCATGATCTGTTGCTGGCGGGCGGCGGCCGGCTTGTACACGTTGCGTGAACGCTTGTCGCGCACCTCGTTGCCGTCGTTGGCTACCACCACGGAAATCCACGGCAGCGGGATGGAAATGGCGAAGAAGATGATCGCGAGCACCCAGTTGTGCCACCACAGCGCCGCCGCAATGGAGAGGAACACGAACGGCAAGCGCATCCCCTGCATAATCAGGTAAGCCCGTTCGCGGGAACGGAGGTTCTCCATCGGGGAGCGCTTCGCCGACGTGATCAGCTCGGCCTTGCGGCGGGAAAACCGCTTGCCAGGCGCACTCACCGCGTCCCCGTCGACGACGGACGGATCGTTGCGGCCACCTGCTGTGCTCATGGCAACCCAGGGTAGACGCGCCCGGCGGGCTTATGCGACTTCCGCCCGCGCGCCCACGGCTTTTAAACATGGTCCGGGCAATGAGGCATGATGGTGTGCGTGACGCAGACAACGACGAAGACGATTGAACGGCCCGATGTCCGCGAAGACACCTCGCAGGACAACGACACCCCCGACTTCTTCCACTACGTGAAGAAGGACCAGATTGTGAACTCCGCAGTCAGTGGTGCCATGGTTGTCGCGTTGTGCGGCGAGACATTCCCAGTGCGCAAGCAAGCCAAGCCCGGCTCACCCGTGTGCCCGGACTGCGAGCGGATCTATAAGGGGCTGCGCCGCAAGTGACATCAGCAGTCAAGGGAAACGGGCCGACCCTGCGCCAGTGGCAGCAGGAGGCCCTCGACCTTTTTCTCGCTAGGAAGCCGAAGGACTTCCTCGCCGTGGCAACCCCCGGCGCGGGCAAGACCACCTTCGCGTTGACGCTGGCGAGCACGCTGCACGCGGAAAAAACGGTGGAACGCATCATCGTCGTGGTGCCCACGGAACACCTGAAGGTGCAGTGGTCGCAGGCCGCGGCGCGTTTCGGTTTGTCGCTCGACCCGGCGTTCACGAACTCGTCGGCGGTCAACCCGGCCTACGACGGAATCGTGGTCACGTACGCACAGGTGGGCATGCACCCGTTCAAGCACCACGCGGTGGCGTCCTCACGGCGCACGTTGGTGATCCTGGACGAGATCCACCACGCTGGTGACGCGAAGAGCTGGGGCGACGGCGTGCGCGAGGCGTACAACGATGTCGAGCACCGGCTTGCACTGACGGGTACGCCGTTCCGCTCGGACGATTCCGCGATCCCGTTCGTCACCTACGAAGAAGACGGCGAAGGACATCTCGTCTCCCAGGCGGACTACACCTACGGTTACGCGGAGGCGCTTGCCGACGGAGTGGTGCGCCCCGTCGTCTTCCTCGCCTACAGCGGCGAGGCGCAATGGAAAGACTCGGCAGGGGAGGAGTACTCTGCCCGTCTCGGCGAACCGCTCGACGCCGCGCAGACCGCGCGCGCCTGGAAGACCGCGCTGGACCCCAAGGGCGACTGGATCACGGCTGTGCTGCAGGCTGCGCAGACCCGTTTGACCAAGCTCCGCAGCCACATGCCGGATGCTGGCGGCCTCGTCATCGCCACCGATACGACTACGGCGCGCGCCTACGCGAAGATCCTGAAAACCATTAGCAACACGCCCGTCACCGTCGTGCTTTCCGACGAGCCGGGGTCGTCGAAACGCATCGAGGAATTCTCCGCCTCGCAGGACGAATGGCTCGTGGCTGTGCGCATGGTCTCCGAGGGCGTCGACGTTCCGCGTCTCGCGGTGGGGGTGTACGCGACGTCTGCGTCGACCCCGCTCTTCTTCGCCCAGGCGATTGGCCGCTTTGTGCGCTCCCGCATGCCGGGTGAGTCCGCCTCCATTTTCCTGCCGTCTGTTCCTGTTCTGCTGCGCCTGGCTGAAGAGATGGAGGTCTCCCGTGACCACGTGCTGGGCAAACCTCACCGCGAGTCCGGCTGGTCCGACGAACTGCTCGAGCAGGCCAACCAGAAGCGCAGCGAACCCGACGAGGCCGCGAAATACGAATCCATCGGCGCGTCCGCGGAGCTCGATTCGCTGATTTTCGACGGCTCCACCTACGGCACACCGACACTCGCCGGCACCGAGGAGGAGCAGGACTTCCTCGGCCTACCCGGCTTGCTCGACGCGGACCAGGTGAAGACCCTGCTGCGTAAACGCCAGTCTGAGCAGCTTGATGCGCGGGAAGCCGAGGAGAAGGCCCGCCGCGCCGAAGAAGCCGCCAAAGCGAAAGAACCACCGCCGCCGACGACGACCGCCGGTGCCCCGTCGGTGCGCGGGGCCGAAAGCGGGGTGGCCTCCGAAGACATTCCGGCACTGCGCCAGGAACTCAACGCACGCGTGGCCATCATGGCGTCGCGCACGGGCCGTCCACACGGCGCCATCCACACGGAGGCGCGTAAAGCGTGCGGTGGTCCGCCCACGGCATTGTGCTCGGCGGAACAGCTCAGGGAAAGAATCCGGTACCTGACGCAATGGTAAAGTCGGGCCCACTATGGTGCACCCGAATCCTTACGGCGCTGGTTACCCGCGCAGCCCGCGGGACCCCATGAACGAACCTGACGGCGGCTACTCCCATGAGCGCGCCGGGCAGTTCGACGGTTACGGGCAGCCCTTCGGCCAGGGGCCTGTTGATGCGTACGGCCGCTACAATCCCCACGGCCCGAACTCGTATCTTCCTTACAGCAACGCCACGGCACCTACTGGGCAGAACCGGACGAATGTGTGCGCGATCATCTCGCTCGTCTTGGGGTTCTTCACCATCATGAGCTCGTGGTGGTTCATCGTGCTCGGCGCCATCGCCGCGATCGCCGGCATCATTCTCGGCATCGTCGGCATCAGCCAGTGTCGTCGCGGCCTGCGCAACGGTGGCATGGTATCGAGCGTCGTCGGCCTGCTGCTCAACGGCTGCGCCTTGGTCGTCTCCATCATCGTCGGCTGCATTCTTGTCCTCATGCTCACGGACCCGGGCTACGCCGACTACACCGACTCCGACACCGACTATGCCGTTCCCGACAGCGGCAACGGCAGCATCTTCGACCGTCCCAACGACCGGTTCACCGAACACACGTAGCGCGGTGCTCGTCCCAACCCCGTTTCATGATCTGCCGTAGGCGAGAAATTCCCCCTGTATGCCGGTAAGGTCCCTTGGGCCACACGTAGATTCACGCGCCTGGAAGGGCCCGGGCCGGCAAGGGGAGAGGACCAGTGAGAGACGCGGGGAGTGCACCGTACGGGTACAGACCTCAGGAGTATCCGCAGCCGAGGAAAAGCACCCGTTTCTCATTGTCCTAGGCATCGTCGGGATCTTGGCTATCATCGGTGCGCTCGCTGCTGTAATGGTGGGGGCAAGTATCCGGGCGATGAACTCCGCGAAGCTCGAGCAGTACTTCGTCGACGGAAAGCTAGCGACCTGCGAACCCCTCTATCCAATGGCACAGGAACTGGCGCAACTCGCTGCTGACGCAACAGGGAAGAAGTCCCCCAGCGAGGACCAGGTTCATACAAGCGAACCAGTCAGCGTGGCAAGTGACGAGTATTCGGAACTCCTGTCTTCGGCAGATCACATCGGAACCAAGAAGAACGTGCGGTCAGTGGACGTGAAGGAAGCGACGCTGCAACCCAAGGAAGTGAAAATTTCCCCCTTCGGAACGCTGCAAACCGACGAAGAAAGTGAGGTGTGTGGCGACCTCGTACTCAACATTGCCGCTTTGGAAGACAATATTGACGAGAAGTTCAGGTTGCCTGATCTAGGAGTCATGACCCCAGCGGGGACATTGAGGTGGCTCGAAACCACGGGGGAAGAGGGGACGTACGACGAATCACAAGACGTCTCCACCAAATACTGTGGCTCCTATGCCGGTGAATTCCGCGAAACCACGTTGCTCCTAGTTGGAGGTGTGGCGTCCCCGGAGGAGGAACCGGCTGTGTGGAAATTCGAACTCGGCGGGGAAACAGGCATCTAGCTTCCGGGGAGTAGAAAAGCCCGCAGGATGGCCGGTCTCAACAGTGGCCGGTGAGCCTGCGGGTTTTTGGTCGGGGGCGCGTTTAGTCGAGGTAGTCGCGCAGCACTTGGGAGCGGGACGGGTGGCGCAGTTTCGACATCGTCTTCGATTCGATCTGGCGGATGCGTTCACGGGTCACGCCGTAGACCTGGCCGATCTCGTCGAGGGTGCGGGGCATGCCGTCGGTAAGCCCGAAGCGCAGTCGCACAACGCCGGCCTCGCGCTCGGACAGGGTGTGGAGCACATCCTGGAGTTGGTCCTGCAGCAAGGTGAAGGACACGGCATCCACTGCGACGACCGCCTCGGAGTCTTCGATGAAGTCGCCGAGCTGGCTGTCTCCCTCGTCGCCGATGGTCTGGTCCAGGGAGATCGGTTCACGCGCGTACTGCTGGATCTCGAGGACCTTCTCTTCGGTGATGTCCATTTCCTTGGCGAGTTCCTGCGGTGTTGGTTCGCGGCCGAGATCTTGCAGCAGCTCGCGCTGGATGCGGCCGAGTTTGTTGATGACCTCGACCATGTGCACCGGGATACGGATCGTGCGGGCCTGGTCCGCCATCGCGCGGGTGATGGCCTGACGGATCCACCATGTCGCGTAGGTGGAGAACTTGTAGCCCTTCGAGTAGTCGAATTTCTCCACGGCGCGGATGAGTCCCAGGTTGCCTTCCTGAATCAGGTCGAGGAAGGCCATGCCGCGGCCGGTGTAACGCTTGGCCAGGGAGACCACAAGGCGGAGGTTCGCCTCCAGCAGGTGGTTCTTGGCCTTTCGTCCGTCGCGGGCGACAGCCCGCAGGTCACGCTTCATAGAGGGGCTGAGCTTGGCGTCTTTGTCGCCCTCGTCGGCGGCGCGCTTCATCTCGTCGAGACGGTACTGGGCGTACAGGCCCGCCTCGATGCGCTTCGCGAGGGAGACCTCCTGCTCGGCGTCGAGCAGGGCGACCTTGCCGATCTGCTTCAGGTAAGCGCGGACAGAGTCAGCGGAAGCGGTTAGCTGCGCGTCCTTGCGCGCCTGGCGCAGGGCAGCGGACTCCTCGATATCCCACACGGACGGAGCGCTGGACTCGTCGTCCTCATCGTCGTCGGAGCTTGCCGGCGCCTTCTCGGAGCCGTCCTCCTCACCGAGCTCGGGCACGACATCGTCAGCGTCGTCCTCTTCGTCCTCGTCCTCGATGGCCGCATCGACGACCTCTTCATCGTCCAGGTCTTCCTCGAACTCATCGTCCTCGAGATCATCGTCGAGGTCGTCATCCATGTCGTCCTCGAGATCATCGCTGTCCATGTCCGGGTCCAACATGTCGTCGTCGAGGTCTTCGTCGTCCTGGGCATCCTCGTCGAGCTCATCCGCCTCGGGTGCGCCTTCCTTCGATGCGGCGGTCTTCCGCACAGTCTTCTTGGCGGCTGACTTCCGCACCGTCTTCGCGGCCGACTTCTTAGCCGTCTTTTTGGCGGTTTTCTTGGCTGTCTTCTTCGTCGCCTTTGTAGCCGCCGACTTCCGGGCGGTCTTTTTAGCCGTCTTCTTGGCTGCCTTCTTCACGGCCTTCTTCGTGGTCTTCTTGGCCGTCTTCTTAGCGGCAGTCTTGCGGGCAGGCGAAGTGACGCCGGCGTCCCCGGAGGCGTTAGTGCTGTTCTCAGGGCTCTTATTGTCAGATGGAGTGCTCGCTGCCACGTACGACCTTTCGTGAGCTCGTCGCTTCTCTTGTTTGGTGTGCCACCACAATACGGGACTGTGATGTCAACGCCGAGAGGCGGAGTCTATTCCTACGTCCATGAGTTAGGGCACGGCACTGGCTCCGGAAGGAGTGACTCCTATCAGGGTCAGTACCGCTGGGTATTGAACAACCCTACAGCATACGCATGCGCAGCTGGTGCACGCCACCTTGCTGGATAGTTTATTTTCAGTGATTCCTGCGTCCGGCGCCCTACGGTGAGACGTGCTTCCACACGGCCATTGCGGCGCCAACGATGCCGGCCCGGTTGCGCAACGTGGCGGGCACGACAGGCGCGTCGATGGTGAGAAGCGGCACCCACTTATCGGCCTTGCGGGAGATTCCGCCGCCGACGACGAAAGCGCTGGGATTGAAGAGGCGCTCGTATTCCGCGAGGACGGTGCTGACACGTTTCGCCCACTTTTTGTAGCTCAGCTCCTCGCGGTCACGGACAGCGGAGGACGCCTGGTGCTCCGCCTCCTTGTCGCCGACCATCATGTGGCCCAGCTCAGTGTTGGGGAAGAGCTCGCCGTCAACGAGGAAAGCCGAGCCGATTCCGGTGCCGAAAGTGAGGAAAATGATTGCCCCGGTTCGGGCGGTCTCGTCGCCGAAGGCCACCTCGGCCAAACCGGCCGCGTCGGCGTCGTTAAGCACTGCGATGTCGCGCCCGCCGAGATAACGGATGAAAAGTTCGTGGACATCTGTGCCGATCCAGGAGTCGTCGATGTTGGCGGCCGTGTGCGCGACGTGGTCGGTGACCACGCTCGGCAGGCAGATGCCCACCGGGCCGTCCCATCCGAGTTGACGGACGATTTCTGCGGTGGTTTCCGCGACCGCATCCGGTGTCGCGGGCTGCGGGGTCTGGATTTTGATGCGGTCGCTGAGGAATTCGCCGGTGTTCATGTCCACAATCGCGCCCTTGACGCTCGAACCGCCGATGTCGATGCCGCAGCAGAGCGCGCTAGTGGTTTCCTCCCCAGTGCGAGGGTGGTTTTCGCTGGTGCCGTTGACCCGGTTATCCATGGTGAACGATTCTAACCGTCCCCCGGTGTGGGCGTGGGGTACCGGCGGAGGGGTGCCCGCGTGTGGCACGCCACAAAAGGAATGTGCGGGGGAAACATGACATATGGGGAACCTTGATTTAGGATCGCCTCGAAAGTAGAGCAGTGAAGGCCGTCACCGGGTGCTGCCGCACCCCGCGCAAGCGCGGTTATTGCTGCGACGATGGAAGGCAAAGGAGACCCAACAGTGGCCACCGACTATGACGCGCCCCGCCGCCGCCTCGACGACGAGATCGAGACCGACTCGCTTGAAGGTCTCAAGGCAGAAGAGGTCGCCGGCAGCAGCATGGACGACGACGGTGAAGTTGTCGACGCGTTCGACCCGCCCCAGGCGGATCTGACCGGGGAGGAGCTCAACGTCTCCGTCGTGCCCAAGCAGCAGAACGAATTCACCTGCGCTTCTTGCTTCCTAGTGCAGAAGAACAACCGGCTCGGCCACACCGAGCCGGATGGTTCCAAGATCTGCCTCGACTGCGAATAGGCCCGCCGGGCCGGGGAGGGCGGCTAGCCCTTCTGCAGCGGCTCCGTCGCGCGGTCTGCCTGATCGGGCACGAAAGCGCGCAGCAGAGCCTCCGGGTCCTTCGACGACACGAGCCAGTACGGCGTCGGATCCTCCGGGTCGTCGAGCACGAAGAGTACCAATTCGTCGACCCACGCATGGTGCACCAGGTACGCCGCCGGGTCGAGCTGCCGGCCGAGCGCGTTCTGGGTCGCGGTTTTCGGCACAGCGAGCGAACGCGTGACGACACTCGCCGGCAGGTTCGCCTCCCCGATAACGAGCCAGCGCGTCCCGTCGGCGTCCCGCTCCACTTTCACTACCGTCGACGACAAGTGGACGAGGAACCACACAATGACGGCCGAGACGATCACGAAAGTGATCGCGAACCACCAGATACCCCGGTTATTGCCCATCTGGCCGCCGAGCAGAGCGGCGAAGGCGATGCCTACGACCCACCACCACACCGGCACCCACTGGCGCTCCGAATAGAGCGTCTCCGCCGCCGCGGATGATTCGGCTGTGGGGTGGGTGCTGCTGGTCACATTCTCACTGGCGTTGTCAGTCACAGCTCCCATGTTAAGCAGCCACCGGCGGAACCCTTAATCCTGACTGCAGTCAACTCGGGGAGGCCACAGCGCGAACCGTGCTCCTACGCAGCCCGTGGGCCGTGGCGTAGTGTGGGGCCGTGACCAATCTGACCAATCACGCGAATGAAAGCGCAACTGCGGGCATCGGGCCGATTCCGATCAAGCGGCTCGACCCTGACCTGCCTCTCCCCGAACGCGCCCACCGCGGCGATGCGGGAGTGGACCTGCACTCCGCAGAGGACCTCGTCATCGCTCCGGGCGAGCGCGCCCTTGTGAAGACCGGCATCGCGCTGGCTCTGCCGCTGGGAACAGTCGGCCTTATCCACCCGCGCTCGGGACTGGCCGCCAAGCACGGATTGACCATCGTGAACGCTCCCGGAACCGTGGACGCGGACTACCGCGGCGAGCTGATGGTCTGCCTGCTCAACACCGACAAGGACACACCGTTCGAGATCACGCGCGGGATGCGCATCGCCCAGCTCGTGGTTCAGCGCGTGGAGCTGCCCGATTTTGTCGAAGTGGACGAACTCGACGACACGGTCCGGGGTGCCGGCGGGTACGGTTCAACCGGCGTGAACTAGCGCTGGATGACAACGAATATTTAGAACGAACAGTTCGAACGCACAGCACGACAGCACCTAAAGAGACGAGGGGAGCACACCACCATGGGATTGTGGCCGTTTGGCAAGAAGAAAAAGCAGCAGGACGCTGAACCGGTGAGCGCGACCGACAGCCAGGACGCAGACAACGTCACCTACGAAGCGGCACCGGAGCAGGAGCCGGCCACACCGGCTGGCACCGCTGAACCGGCTGCGGAGCCGGTCAGGGAAGCTGCTGTGGCGGACACGGAGGCGGATGCCTCTGCGGCGGCCGAGATCGGCGAGACCGCGCCGGCGACCACCGAATCGACGTACACCGGTCCTGTGACGATCGAGCACGATGCCGTCGGCGGTGACACAGGCCCGTTCGACGGGGACAACGTGGACATCAAGGACTTCGACTTCAGCGATTTCGCGGAAGGCATTCTCAACCTCGGTTCCATCCAACTTCCGCTGCCGAAGGGCTCCCAGGTGCAGGTGGAGATGGGGGAGCAGGGCCCGCGCATGCTTCACGTGGTCACCGAATTCGGCCGTGTCACGCCTGTCGCTTTCGCGGCGCCGAATTCCGGCGGCATGTGGGAAGAGTCGAGCGACGAGATCATCGAGGGCATGCGCGGAGAAGGCATGCCCGCCGAGTTCGAGAAGGGCCCGTGGGGCCGCGAGGTCGTGGGCCGCGGAGCCAACGGCGTCATCCGCATCGTCGGCGTCGAGGGGCCGCGTTGGCTGTACCGGGTCACTCTCGCCGCACCCCACGGCAAGGAAGACCAGCTGGCGGAACTTGCCCATGAGATCATCGCCCGTTCCTTCATCTACCGCGGCACCGCCCCGGTGCTCGCCGGTAACTCGCTTCCGGTCGAGCTGCCCGCGCAGCTCGCAGCGCAGCTCCAGCAGGCGATGGCTCAGCAGCAACAGCAGCAGAATCAGGGCCAGGGCCAGGATCAAAACCAGAACCCGGAGAACTAAACCCGACACAGACACTCAACAGGTAGGCGAATCACACAGAAATGGACGAACGACCCGTGGACCCGGCCGAGCCAGCACCCGCGGCAACCCCGACGCTGAGCGTGGGGGAGGAGCTCATGCTGACCCCGACGACGATGGCGCACGGCGGCGAGGCGATCGCCCACGCGCCGGACGGCAGGGTGGTGTTCGTCTCCGGGGCCATTCCGGGGGATACCGCCATGGTGCGCCTGACACGCGTGAAGAAGAACTGGGCGCGCGGTGAGGCGCAATCCATCGTGGCTGCTTCCCCGGACCGGGTGGACCCGGTGTGCCCGGCGGCTCAGGCCGGCGCTGGCTGCTGTGACTATTCCCATATCGACCCGGCAGCGCAGGAACGGCTGAAGCGGGAAATTCTCGTCGGACAGCTCGACAAATTCGCCCGCCCGAGTGGCGTGCTCACCGGATTCGACCTGGCCATCGACTTGGAGCAGGACACCCTCGCGCCGCTCACCGGCTGGCGCACGCGCGTCCGGCTCGGCGTCGGGGACAACGGCCGTGCCGGAATGCGGCGGGCGCGCAGCCACGAAGTCGTTTCCGACGTGCGCTGCACCCAGGTCAACCAGGAAGCGCTCGATGGCATCGTCGGCCCCGAGGCGCGTGCGTTCACCCCGGGCGCGGAGCTCGTCGTTGTGGTGGACTCGCGGGGTGAACGGCACGTCGTCGAGACGCAACGCGCACAGCGCGGCAAGCGCATCGAGCACATCGAAACGAGAATCGAGGGCGGTGCCGCCGTGACGGAGGCGGTTCCCGCGCCGGTGGACAGCGGCACCGAGGAATCGGTTTTCCGCTTCCCGCCGACGGCGTTCTGGCAGGCGCACACCACGGCACCGGCGACCTATTGCCGCTACATCGCGGATTGGGCGGGGGACACGTACACCCGCCCGGTCGGCTGGGACCTCTACGGCGGGGTCGGCCTGTTCGTGCCGGAGATCAGTGCCGCGATCGGTTCGGGCGCGCACGTGGTCAGCGTCGACTACTCTGCGGCCGCGACGCGCGACCGGCAGCCCGCGCTTGAGGGGTACGACGTGGAGGTGCGCAACAGCAAGGTCGAGACGAGCATCGACGGCCTGCCCGACCCGGGGTTGGTCGTGCTCGACCCGCCGCGCACGGGTGCGGGCGCGGACGTCGTCAAGGCTGTCGCCGGGCGGAACCCGCAGCGCGTCATCCACATCGGGTGCGATCCCGCCACTTTCGCGCGCGATCTCGCGTCCTGGGGCGAGTCCGGGTACGTCGTCGAACGCATGGCGCTTATCGACGCCTTCCCGAACACGCACCACTTCGAAGTCCTTACGAGCCTGATTCCCGCCCCCCGGTGAATAATGGTTTCGGCCACCTGCGGTGTAGACTCGATCAGAACATTCGAGTCCGCCGCGCAGTGGACCGAACCAGGCAGAACGCGCGGCGGAGAGACTTCGCCGAGAAGGAGCCAAGACGAACAGTGAGTAGGCTTGACCACCTCGACCTTCCCGCTGACCTGAAGAGCATGTCCGCGGACGAGCTTGACGGGCTCGCGCGCGAAATCCGCGAATTCCTCATCCAGAAAGTCTCGGCCACTGGCGGACACCTCGGCCCGAATTTGGGTGTCGTGGAGTTGAGTATCGCGCTGCACGCGGTTTTCGACTCGCCGGACGAGCCCATCATCTTCGACACATCCCACCAGTCGTACGTGCACAAGATCCTCACCGGGCGTGCCGACCAATTCGACACCCTCCGCAAGAAGGGAGGCCTGTCCGGTTACACGAGCCGCACCGAGTCGGAGCACGATTGGACGGAATCCTCCCACGCATCCGCCGCGCTTTCGTACGCCGACGGTTTGTCAAAGGCGAAGGTGCTTCACGGCAACGGCGACCAGAACGTGGTTGCCGTGGTCGGCGATGGCGCGCTGACCGGAGGCATGTGCTGGGAAGCACTGAACAATATCGCTGAAAGCGACCGAAACGTGGTCGTCGTGGTCAACGACAACGGCCGCTCCTACTCGCCGACAATCGGTGGTTTCGCGCGGAACCTGGACGAGCTGCGCTCCCAGATAGCGCAGATCCGGATTCAACCGGGCTACGACGAAGTCATGGAGCAGGGCAAGCGCACACTCAAGTCCATGGGTTGGGTCGGGGAGCGGGCCTTCGGCGCGCTACAGGCTGTCAAGGAGGGCATCCGCCACCAGGTGGTGCCCACACAGATGTTCCAGGACCTTGGCATGAAATATGTCGGACCGATCGAGGGCCACGACATCGGCTCCCTGATGACGGCTCTGGCGTACGCGAAACAGTACAGCGGCCCGCTGATCATTCACGTGGCCACGGAAAAGGGGCACGGCTTCGCGCCGGCCGTCAACAACGTAGCCGACCAGATGCACTCCACCGGCGTCATCGACCCGGTCACGGGTGAGGCACTCGGGGAGGCCGGACCGGGGTGGACGTCGGTGTTCTCCGAGGAGCTTCTGCGCGCCGCCCACGAGCGCGAGGACATTGTCGCTTTGACTGCCGCCATGGCGGGCCCGACGGGGCTCACCCCGTTCGCGGAGAAGTTCCCGTCGCGTTTCTTCGATGTCGGAATCGCGGAGCAGCACGCCGTGACCTCCGCTGCCGGCATGGCGCTCGGCGGGCTGCACCCGGTTGTGGCCGTGTACTCGACCTTCCTCAACCGCGCCTTCGACCAGCTGCTCATGGATGTCGGCCTGATCAAGCAGCCGGTGACGCTGGTGCTGGACCGCGCCGGCATCACCGGCAGCGACGGCGCCAGCCACAACGGTGTGTGGGATATGGCGATCACGTCTATCGTGCCGGGGATCCGGGTCGCCGCGCCGCGCGATGCGGACCGCCTGCGCGAGGAATTCCGGGAAGCGATCGCCATCGAGGACGGCCCAACAGTGGTGCGGTTCCCAAAGGGCGACGTCGGCCCAGCCATTGACACTGTGCGGCGGACACCCGGGGGTTGCGATATTCTCGTCGAGCCTGAGGCTGCCCCCGCTTCCGACGGCGATGCGGACAGCGGGGATAATCCGGCAAAGGTGCTGGTGGTCGCAATCGGCGAGTTCGCCGAGAATGCTGTCGAGGTAGCCGGCCAGCTCAATAGCGAGGGCCAGCGCATCACCGTGGTGGATCCGCGGTGGATCGTCCCGGTCAACCCGGAACTGGTGGAGATGGCCGCTGAGGCCGACATGGTGGTCGTCTACGAGGACGGAGTTGTCCGTGGCGGCATCGGTTCCGCGATCGGCGAGGTACTCAGCGCCGCCGAGGTGGATACCCCGCTGCGCCACCTGGCGTTCCCGGATGTGTACCCGAAGCACGCCTCCCGATCCCAGCTCATTGCCGACGTGGGACTTGACGCTGAATCAGCCCGTGTATCGGTCGAGGAGTGGATCGGCAACCTCTAAACGGGGAAGTCACCGACGACGACACCCTGTGCCCGGCGTGAGCGGGCGCTCTAGGTCTCCAGCAGCCCGAATAGTGGGGCGACTTCGGCGATCTGCCATTCGCGCGCGCCAAGTCCCCGCAGCAGGACAGCGGCACGGTGGGCATCCCAGGGGCCCGGTGTGTGCGTCGCCGTCCACACAGCCTGGCGCAGCGTCGCCGGAGTGATCAGCACCTCGGGCTGAATAGACAGCTCGGCAGCGGAATACATCACGGCGGAGCGCATTGCCTGGAGCGCCTCCCAGGACTCGGGGTGGTGGCGCTGCCACGCGGACTTCCCGGGGGCGGTGGCCGCGTCGTCGGAACGGCGCGATTTATCGGGGTAGCCCGCAGGATCAGAGTCGTACACGGACTGCAGCACGGAGAACCATGCTTTCACAGCGCCCCGTCGGCGGCGCGGAAATCCGTGCACCGCACCGAGCTGCTGCGGTGTGCGGGGCAGCTCCTTCGCCAGAGCCAGCACTGTCTTATTCGGCATGATCATCGAGGGCGAGATGTCGCGGCGGCGCGCTTGGGTGTCGCGTTCCTCCCACACGGCGCGAGCCACGGCCAAGGAGGTGGGCGTTTTCAGCTGCGACAGCCCCTTCAAGTCACGCCACGTTTTTCGCACCGGTTCCCACTCGGCGTATTCAGCGACGATGAAGGCGAATTCTTCGTCGGCAATGTCCAGCTTGCCTTCGGAAGCGAGCAGTTCCGCTTGGGCTTCGGCGAGCTCGTTGAGGTAGATGACGTCCTCCGCGGCGTAGTCGAGCCACTCGTCCGGTAGAGGAACTTCGGACCAGTTTTCGCGCCCGTGGCCTTTTTCCAGCACGACACCGCAGAACTCCTCGACCATGGCGGCGAGGTTGGGCTTGTCGAAGCCGGCGATGCGGCCGGCCAGGGCGGTATCGAAGAGCATGCCGGGATACAACCCCAGCTCCGCGAGGCTGGGAAGATCCTCCGGTGCGGCGTGGACGATCCAGTCGCCGCCGTTGAGCACAGGGCCGAGAATCCCGGGGAAAGCGTCGCGGTGTCCCTCGGGGGCGAGCAGGAACGTCCCGGCACCGCGGCGGAAGACCTGTACCAGGAAAGCGCGGTCGTCGTAGCGGTACGCGGAGGCGCGCTCGGTGTCGATGGCGAAGGGCCCGCGGCCGTGGGCCAGCGCCTCGGCCGCGCGCCGGTAATCCGCAGGGGTGGACGCTAGGGTGTACCTACCGCGGTCAGGGGATTGCGGCATCAGCTAGCGGCGGCCGTCGATGCCGGCAACGCCTTCGGGCGGCAGGCCCGCGACATGCGCCAGGACCTTCGAGAAGGCCTCGACGTGGTGGGACAAATCGGTTCCGGTTGCGGTCCAGGAAGCGCGCATTTCGATCTGGTAGGCGCGCGGCGGGCCCCCGATCTCGCCGAAGCGGACAGAGGAGGTCGAAGTGACCGTGCCGCCAAGGTTAGTGTAGTCGGCGCCGGACTCGGCGAGGGATTCACCCAGCCACTGCCACGCCACATCGGGCAGCAGGGGATCGGAAGCGACAGCGTCGTCCATGTCCGCCTGAATGTAGGCGACCAAACGCATCGAGCCTTCCCACGACTCCTCGGAAGAGGGGGAGTAGAGGAGGATCAGCCGCCCGAAGGCGTCGCCTTGTGAGTCGGTGGGGATGGGGGCATCGTCGTCAAGCTCTTGCACCTCGAGCCCCACGGCGTGGCTGAACGGTGCGGGACGCTGCGGTGGGCGGATGGTGCCCAAGCTGATCTCCGGCCGCAATCGCGCGCGGTGCATGGATTCCACTGCCTCGTTGAACTCGGCAGGGATGGTCGCGGACTCCCCGTGCGGCGCGTCTGCTGGCGCGTTCGCGGATGCTGGGGAGGGGGCGGCGGAGAGCTGCGGATGGTCCGAATGTGTCACGCGTTCCAAGCTATCCAGAGCCTGTGCCCATTCTGTGGAGGCGCGCCGTTGTCTGCGCGAGCGTGCGGGGTAGGATCGGTCTATAGAACTTTTGTTGGACCTCCCTACGCGGGAAGAAAGGATTCGCCACCATGGCCCAGCCGGACATTGAACAGCTCAACAACACACAGCGCTACGCGCAGTGGGCAACGTTCCGCGCAATTCCGGGCGCGCTCGGAAACGACCGCGCGGAGATCATCGCTGAGCTGAAGGCGTTTTTCGCGCGCCTCGAGGAGGAGGGAAAGGTCGTCGTCCGCGGGATCTACGACATCTCCGGCATCCGCGCGGAAGCTGACGTGATGATCTGGTGGCACGCGGAGGAATTCTCGGACATCCAGAAGGCGTACAACGATTTTCGCCGCGACACCGTGCTTGGCCAGAGCCTCGAGGTCTTTTGGATCGGCGTGGGCCTGCACCGCCCGGCGGAGTTCAACCGCGGCCACCTGCCGGCGTTCATCATGGGCGAGGAGCCGCAGGACTGGATCACCGTGTACCCGTTCACCCGTTCCTACGACTGGTACATCATGGACGCGGACAAGCGCCGCCAGCTGCTCATTGAGCACGGACAGGCGGCGGCGGAGTACAAGGACGTGCGCGCGAACACGATGTCGGCGTTCTCCCTCGGCGACTATGAGTGGATGCTGGCGTTCGAGGCACCGACGCTCGCCCGCATCTCGGACCTGATGCACAAGATGCGCTACACGGAGGCCCGCCTGCACGTGCGCGAGGAGCTGCCGTTCTTCTCCGGCCGCCGCGTCGCGGACATCGCGGAACTCGTTGAGGCCCTGCCGTAGAAGGCCATTTTCGCTTATCGACGGGCGCCTGCCCACGCTTTACCGCGTGGACAGGCGCCTTTCATCTTTCATGTTGCTGAGTGGGCAGTGCGTAACCGGGCCGCGCTGCTACTGGACCGGCTTTTCCTCCAGCGTCATGGAGATGGAGTTGATGCAGTAGCGCAGATCTGTCGGGGTGTCGTAGCCCTCCCCGGCGAAAACGTGCCCTAGGTGGGAGTGGCAGTTCGCGCAGAGCACTTCGGTGCGCACCATACCGAGCGAGCGGTCTTCGCGCTCGATGATCTTGTCGCCGGCGAGCGGGGAGAAGAAAGACGGCCAGCCGCAGTGTGACTGGAATTTCTCGGTGGAGCGGAACAGCTCTTCGCCGCAGGCGCGGCAGCGGTACACACCTTCGGTGGTGGTGTCGGTGTATTCGCCGACTCCAGGCGGTTCAGTGCCGGCCTCGCGGAGCACGTGGTACTCCTCGGGGTTCAGGCGCTCACGCCACTGCGTTTCAGTCCAGTCGCTGTAGTTCGTGTTTTCCAGCATCGTGGTGCGTCCTTTCGGTTCGGTTCAACACGGTGATCGGGGTGCTGACAGCCACTGCCCACGCCGCCGCTGCGAGGATGAAGATGCCCCAGCCGGCAGTGGGGAGGAACGTGTCCATCCAGCGGCCGAGTACCCAGTGGCCCTCCACTACCCATGACAGCGGTGACAGGCACAGGATTATTCCCGCCCACGCCGCAGGCGAACGGAAGACACTGAGACGGCTTCCGAGGGTGAAGACGGCGGGAAAGAGCATCATTGAGTAGTATGCCTGCCCCAGGGAGGACAGCAGGCACACCCCGGCGAGCAGCACCGCGGCGGTCGTGGCAGCCCAGACCCAGGGCGCGGAATAGCGGAAGCGGGCCAGGAAGACCACGGCGGCGAGAACGGCCGCGGCGAAGAAGATGAAAAGCAGCGCGTGCAGCCAACCTGGCATGCCGAAGTAGGCCGCCGCGCCGGCCAGCGAGGAGTTCGCGTAATCGCGGGTCTGCCTCAGGTACGGCGCGACGATGTCGATGTAGCCCCGCGCACCCGGGGTCAGCGGCCACGCGACAGCGTTTAACACCACCGGCACAGCGATTCCGCCGGCGACCGCGCGCCAGTCCAAGCGCAGAAGGGGCAGCAGCAGCACGGGGGCGAACATGGGCTTGATCAGGATGCACAAGCCCAGCACAATTCCAGCGGCCCAGGATAGACCCGGGCGCTCGGCGAGGAACCAAGCGAGGAAAGCCGTCAGCCCCAGGAACAATATGCCGTTGATGTTGGAGAACCCGAGCGTGTTGGTCACTGCCTCAGTGAGGAAGGCCAGCGCCACGGCTCCCGGGAAGACCGGGGAGGACAGGCTGCCACCCGCGAGACGGGTCAGCCACGCCAGTGCACCGATGATGCACGCGGCGTTGACGATAATGAACAGCGCACGGACGGCATCCATGTTCTCGACAAACCCGAGCGGGGACAGCAGCAGTGTCGCCCCCGGGTTGTAGAGGTAGTGCGGGTCGACGTGGTGGTAGAGCTCGTTGTATACCGGCTCGCGCAGCACGAAACGGCGCGCGGCCGACCACACAGTGGTGAAATCGTCGGTCACAGTCCCCGGCAGCGCCACCGCGAAAACACGGTGTATGACGAGCAGAACCGCCAGCGGCCGCAAGAAAGCGCTCGCTGCGGCCGTCCATGCCGAATGCCGGAACTCCCCAGTCTCTTCCGGGGCGGGGGCAGTCCAGGCGGAGCGGAGCACGTTCGTGCGGGGTGTCCTGGTAGTCACAACCCCCAAAGCTACTAAACGCCAGCTAGTTTCCCGCTCCCACCCGCCGGTAGCGGGCGAAGATGTGGGAGCCGGCGGAGTGGACGTCCTCCAGCTCCAGTTCCACGTCGATGTCGCCGGGCAGACCGGAGGGCTCGCCGTTGACGAAGGGGGCGGAGGTGAGGTGGAGGACATCGATAAGCGATTCCTCGAACATCGCCGCGTACAGTGACGGGCCTCCCTCACACACGATGCGGCCCAAACCCCTTCCGCGGAGCGTATCGACGATCTCCCGCGCGCTGCCTGAACCCGTACCGACGAGTTCTGCGCCCGCCCGGGTGAGCTCCTCGCGGCGCGGGGCGAGCCCGGCGTCGGTGAGCGAGGAATCCGGGGTGAGAATCAACGGGGATGTGCCGCGGAAGAGCTTCGCGGAGGTGTCGAAGTCCAGGGAGCGAGACACGACCGCCAGGGGAATGTCCGCCGGGCCGTAGTCCTCGGCTTTGACCGTGCCGGAACCAACGAGGACGACATCCGCCCACTCGCGCAGCGCGAGCATGACTTCTTTGTCAGCGTCGTTGCCCAGCGCCCCGGATGTGCCGGACGCGGTGAACGATCCGAACGCCGTGCTGATCGCTACCGCGCGGACCTCCTGGGTCGCCGTCGACGGCCCGATGATCTCCGCGTGCGTCTTCGGTGATGCTTCAGATGAATCGGATGCTGCCATGGCAAAAGGATAACCCCACCGGCCGAAACAGTGATTTCAGCTGGTGGGGTGGTGTGGAGCGGATGACGAGACTCGAACTCGCGACCCTCACCTTGGCAAGGTGATGCGCTACCAACTGCGCTACATCCGCAAAGAGCGTGTGCTCTTGTGCGCGATACTGGGATTGAACCAGTGACCCCTACCGTGTCGAGGTAGTGCTCTACCGCTGAGCTAATCGCGCTTGATATTCAGATGATACTCAAATGAATATGGAGGTGGAAACGGGAATCGAACCCGTGTACAAGGTTTTGCAGACCTTTGCCTCACCACTCGGCCATTCCACCGTGGGCGATTTCCGCCTCTTTCACAGTACCAAGAGGTACGTGGAGCGGATGACGAGACTCGAACTCGCGACCCTCACCTTGGCAAGGTGATGCGCTACCAACTGCGCTACATCCGCATCGGGGCTTTCGCCCTTGTGCGCGATACTGGGATTGAACCAGTGACCCCTACCGTGTCGAGGTAGTGCTCTACCGCTGAGCTAATCGCGCTTAAGCCCCCCATAAGGGGACTTGGAGCGGATGACGAGACTCGAACTCGCGACCCTCACCTTGGCAAGGTGATGCGCTACCAACTGCGCTACATCCGCATGCATTCGTTCCGATGTGAACTTGTGCGACTAGAAACTCTAATGTGTCGCCCCGCGTTCGACCAAATCCCGTCGTTGTGACTTGTTTTTAGTGTGCTCAAGCACGCGCTTATCGACGCCGCCTGCTTTCCATCCATCCCTCATTCCAGCGCCGGAACCCGGCCGTACATTCCCCCTGCCCCGCCGCCACGCTCGAAGCCCACGTTCACCGTGCTTGGGCACGCGATTAGGGGCTTTTACCACAGCAGTGTTAATGTATCCCTCGCGCCAAAAACGCGACGGTCCCATGGCTCAGTGGAAGAGCGTTCCGTTCACACCGGAAAGGTCGCTGGTTCGATCCCAGCTGGGACCACAATCTAGGTTGCCAACAGGCTCCTGACTCCCCCTGAATCTCGTCGATCAGTGCCCCGCTGAACGGCGAGATTTCGTATTTTTGATCTTTGCTAGCGGCGCAGGAGTTCTGCCGCCTCAGGTGCTCCCGCAAAGCTGCATGAGTAGCTAGCGGTTCTTCTTGACGTATTCTTCGAGGCACGACCCGACAATTTCACGCAAGGTGCCTACCTTGCGTGCGGCGATAGCTTTGAGTTCAGCATGCAGATCGCGGTCCACTTCGATGGTCATTTTCTTGACGTAATCACGGATTGAAGGCTGGTGGAACGCGGAACGGACGGACTTCGTGGGTGTGGCTGTGCTTTTCTTCGTGGCCTTTTTCTTAGTCCATGGGCCTTGTTGGGCGCGTGCGCGCGCTTTGCTGATGGTCACTTCATCATCTCCATAATCTCGTTGGCCAACTTGTCGTAACCATGCATGTCGGGGCCGGGGCAGTAGCCAAAGGTAAGGTGCATATCCGCGCAGCGGGATCTCCGTTTCAAAGTGCGGCATGTCCTCGGCTTCAAGCGCTTCTCGTGCAGCTTCAAGCGCGCTGGTTCCCTTTACGGGCGAAAGTCAGCAAGACAACGTGCGGGGTGCCGCCTACAGCGTCGCGCAGCTCCCACACCCGCGACAGGTCGGCGGCTGCGGAACGGGTCGGAATGATGATGAAGTCGCTGACGGCGATAGCGGCTTCAATCGCGTTTTCGTCTCCGGGTGGTACGTCGATAAACATCATCTCGTTATCGGCGACTAAAGCGGCTTGGCGGTCCAGGCGCTGTGGGATCGACAGCTCGACGTTGAACGGCAGCGGGTCGCCGCACGCTCGGCCCAGTCGAGAGCGGACCCCTGGCGGTAGAGGTTGGTCACGGTCCAGGGGGATACCGCGTTAGGCGAATACGGTCGCCAGGGACATCCTGCTCGTGGTTTTTCCCGACACCACCCTTCGCGTTGATAGTCATAGCTATGGCCAACAATCGGAAGGTGAAAGCCCCCTTAGATACGTCGGTGGCATTGCGATGTTGCGTGTCTAGCTGCTTGATTTGATCCGGCAATTCACCGTTGCCGAAGAAAAAGGATCGAGTCGGCGCCTCTAAATCCTTGGTCTTTACAAGTCGATACTTTCGTATCAATATCCTTCCAGACGGAGGCCAGACGGAGGAAAGACGTTAAAGAGACTTAATTTTCCCATTAGATGTAGTGGTGGACAGCTTGAAAGCTGCTGTCTTGTCCCTTTTTTCATCAATCCGAAAGGATCTATTTATGCGTTTGAAGAAAGCTTTAATCCTCCCTCTAGCTGTTTCTACCGCTCTCGTCGCATTCCCTGTTGCTACGGCCAGCGCAGCTCCTGCCACTCAGGAGGGGGAGTGCGTCGAGACTCACCAGGTTCCCTCTACTCTCGGTGCAGACCGAGAGACTGTTTCGGAAAATGACCTCAAACAAATCAATGAGGATATCGAGTCCGCGGGTGGTTCCCCCCCTTGCCTGCGGGAACAGTTGAGTACGGGTTCAACGCTGATGGTGACGCGGTAGCCATTGACTCCAATGGTCGGGAAACAGTCTTGTCTTGAGCAAAGAAGATGGATGTTGAGCTGAATTCAGTACTAGTCCAGACTAGGGCCGCAGAGGACCAAGACGATAAGGGAGTTCTTAGCGCAACTGCCACAACCATTGCTGGTTGTGCAGGTGGTGTAATCGGTTACGATACAATCCTGGAAATTTTAGAGAAGAGGGTTTCCTACTGGGCCTTGGTAAAGTTCCTCGCTAAGAAAATTGGACTAGGACTTGCGATCAGCTGCATTTCCGGTGCAGGTGGCGCCCTTGCCACCTACATGGGGTGGTAAAAAATGCGCTCATTGGTAACAATTTGCGGATTTTTAGTGGCACTTGGCATATTTCATTTTTACACTGATATGCCTTGGTTCCCTTCTGTGTTCTTTGGAGGCATCGCTGGGCTTATCGCAGGTGTAGCTCTGACAGAATCCGGGCGGCAGGCAGCCCGTCGAATTGTGTATAATCTTTTTCAGGGATGGTCCTAGCTCCGAGTGCCAGGATTGAATCAAGGTGGGGTGTCAGCGCTCTTTGAAAAGTAGCCCAAAACGCTCCTCGAAAAGTAGCCCATCCGAAAAAGATTGGATGGGTGATTTCTTTGGAACAATGGGCACAGATCCGATACCTGCGTGGGCAGGGTTTATCGATACGCAAGATCGCCAACGAGGTTGGCTGCGCGAAGAAGACTGTCGAGCGGGCACTGGCTTTGGATTTGCCTCCGAAATACCCGCCGCGTCGGGCTAAAACTACGAGTTTCGATGCCTTCGAACCACAAGTACGCGCGTTGCTTGCTGAAACTCCACGTCTTAACGCAAAAGTCATCGGACAGCGCGTTGGGTGGACTGGGTCAGAATCGTGGCTGCGCAAAAACATTGCCCGGATCCGACCCGAGTATCTTCCCGCAGACCCCGTGGACACTCTCACCCATCTTCCCGGGCGTGAAATCCAGTGCGACCTGACCTTTGCCGCCGGCGGGTTGCCCGATGCAAGCGGTGTGCCCCGAGCATTCCCGGTGTTGGTGATGGCGGCATCGCGTTCCCGATTCGCCGCTGCCTGTCTGCTTCCGACTCGTACAACTGATGATCTGATAGCTGGGATGTGGCAGCTCATCGAGCGTGACTTCAAAGCCGTGCCCGACCGGCTGGTATGGGACCGGGAAGCTGGCATCGGTAAGGCCCGCCTGTGTGAGCCAGTCGCTGCGTTCGCCGGTGCAATCGGCACCAAGATCGTCCAGGCCCCGCCGAGAGATCCGGAATCGAAAGGCATCGTTGAACGCACCAACGGCTATATGAAGCGCTCCTTTTTCCCAGGCCGGCACTTCAGCAACCCGCAGGATGTGCAAGACCAGCTCGATGAATGGTTTAGCACCGTAGCCAATACCCGCACCCATGCCACGTTGAAAACCCGCCCGATCGATCTGTTTCGCACCGACCAACAGTCCATGCGTCCACTTCCGCCGTATACCCCAACGATCGGGATCCGTCCTGCGGTACGCCTGCCACGCAACTACTACATCACCGTCGACACCAACCAATACAGCGTCGACCCCGCCTTCATCGACAGGCTCGTGACCGTGCGCACCTGCCTAGAAGAAATCACTGTCACAGGACCATCCGGCGAAATCGCCGCCTGCCACCGGCGTTACTGGGGAAAACACCACGTCATCACCGACCCTGCCCACCGACACGCCGCACGACGCATGCGACAGCTAAACACCGGACCCCGACGACACACCCACACACCAGACAACGACGTAGAGGTAGCCGACCTAGCCATCTACGACTCAATCGCTTAGCCCCTCAAAGAAGATTGGATTCGACTATGCCCCACACGCACGCCCACGACACCCAAGCAACGATTGCGCACCTATCACAGGCGCTGAAAGCCCCACGTATCAACACCGTTTACGCCACCATTGCTGAACAAGCACGCGCAGAATCGTATACCTACGAGGAATACCTCGCCGCGGTACTTTCAGTAGAAGCCACCGCACGCGCTGAATCCGGAGCGCGCCAACGCGTTAAACGAGCCGGTTTTCCAGCAGTCAAAACCATCGCCGATTTCGACTTCGGCGCCCAACCCGGCATCGACCGCGCTGACATCGCCCGACTAGAAACCGGCGCCTAGGTCGCAACCGCTGAAAACGTCGTCCTTCTAGGCCCACCAGGCACCGGAAAAACACACCTCGCTACAGCCCTAGGCATAACCGCTGCTCAGCAAGGCTACCGAGTACTGTTCGACACCGCCGCAGGGTGGATCAACACACTCACCGAGGCACACAACACCGGACGACTCGAATCCGTACTCAAACGCCTAAGCGGATACCACCTGCTCATCATCGACGAACTCGGATACATCCCCGTCGAGGCAGACGCAGCAAACCTCTTCTTCCAACTCGTCTCACGCCGATACGAACACGGATCCATCATCGTCACATCCAACCTGGCCTTTTCCCAATGGGCCCAATGCTTCGGAGACGTCACCGTCGCAACTGCCATGGTCGACCGCATCGTCCACCACGCAAAAATCTTCCAACACCGAGGAGTAAGCCACCGCATCAAAGGCCGCGAACTCACAACACCACAAACAAATCAGGCACAATAACTACGACCACACTGGGCTACTTTTCAAAGAGCACTCACATGGGGGTGCAAAACACTCGCACTATGAAAAGGTTGGTGGGTTCACTCGAGCACTAAGCGGCGTGGGTCCGCCAACTATATAGGCCGTTCAGAATGAGAGCGCTATGAGCTCTGCCCTGGATCTGCAGTCCATCTTCTTCAGCAGGGAAGACACCATTCTTTTTACGTGAGGCTCCGAGTAGAACAACTCGTTCGCTATTTGCCTGTTACTTTTTCCTTGGCACAGCAATTGCATGACGGCTTCCTCGTTATCGGTCAAGGAGGCTTGCTCTATTCGTTCGGCGAAACGCCCCCATGAGGATTGGGCAACTAACCGTTTCACACATTGAGGTGAGAGACTGGTCCCTCCGTTGAGTGCATCCCTGAGCGCCTGAATGATTATCTGCGGTGGTTGGCCTTTAATGACGTACCCGGACGCCCCACGCGCAAGAGAGGTAATCATCGTATCGTCAGTGTCGTAGGCTGTCATCACGACAAAGACTGGTGGGGTATCGAAACTATTCAACTTTTTCAGCAGTTCGATCCCATCCATATCGGGCATACGTACATCAGACAATACGATGTCGCAGGTGTGATTGTTGAGCCATGCCAGTGCGCTGCGCCCGTTTGCGGCAGTGGCGATAACTTCTAGGTCTGGAACTTTAGAGAAGTAAACCGGAAATGATTCACGGATTACGGGATCATCATCAACAAGCAGGATCGTGAAACTCACTTGCTGCACCAAGGGTGTGTTTGACCCTTACTGCACCCCAGCCAGTCCTTAATAGACTGATACGTTTGGATCACTGGTTCACCCTCAGTGGGAGGTGCCTCGACTGTTGGGAGGGGACTTGCCGTAAGGCCAACGGTGAAGATTAGAGAGGCCAACATTTTCATATCAATTACGGGACCTTTCAAACGGGAACCTGGAAAGTAATCGTCCAGCGGGCATTAGTGCTATCCAGTGTCATGCTTCCACCTACGATAGCAATCGTTCGCTGCATGGAGGCTAGACCGAAATTGCTGGAGCCAGCTCGCCCACGGCCAAGCCTATAGGTGTTGACGAGAGTCACCATGACTTTTTCGGTATTTGCAGTCGCGGTGATACTAACGGTGGAATAAGGGACGGCATATTTGATGATGTTGGCACTAGCTTCAGATAGGCACTGACTGAGCGCCCTATTGATAGACTCCGCGCCAGGATCCACACGAATAGTCGTGGAGCTCTCAACGTGAAACCCGGCCTCCTGAAGTGCACGGGCAGTTTGCGTCACTGTCATTGTTAGTGCCGGTACGGTCACCTGCGGATGATCAATTGCCTGGGCATTGAGCTCATCTACCAGCGTGCGGATGTCACTCATTGACTTACGCGCTGTGGCGGCACACCGCTGTAGAGCTTGCTCGTTCTCCGGGATGTAGATCGCCAGTGCTTCAAGTCTTGCTATCAGCGCGGTTAAATCAGCAGCCACCATGTCATGAAGAAATCCCGCTACCTCTACCTGACGTTGGCGCATCTGGTACCTCTGTCGCATCTCCTTGGTGCGCAACCTAACGATAAACCACCCGGCGGCAAAGGCGCTGACCATCATGAGAGTAAAGATGGTTACAGACTGTGGATCCATACTCAACGACTTTTGATCCGGGGAGTAAAACCCGAGCAGCGTCGTAATAGCAGCAAAGACCACAGCAGTCTTGTACCTGTGTTGCGCAGTAACAACCGTAACCAGCAGAACCGCCGTCAATGTCAACAGATCGGGCGAATGACCAGACAAGGTAACGACCGCGAACAATACGAGATATCCCAAAACTGCAGCAGTAGGAAGATACACCGCCAGAGGCAGTGTAGCCACTAAAAAGAAGAATAAAACCCCTGTACCAACATCGACAGGAGCGATCACAAGCACACGCAAGCCCCACAAAACAAGGGCGAGCAGACACAGCACCAGTGCTATTGATAGGCGATAAGAACGAAAAAAATTAACAAACACATTGAATACCAATGGCTCTATCGACGGAAAACATAAAAGAACAGTCAAGCATGAAGGGCACGGTTCACCCCAACACCCAGTTTCTGAATGCCCAACTGCCGACAATAGAGGTCTTCCCCTCCTGGGAGGTGATCTACTTCAAGGGTTTGGGAAGTCGCCGATCGTTCCACGGGGGCATCCCACAGCGTTTCCCTATCTCACCAGTGGTATCGAAGCCAGTGCCGAGGGCAAGACTCCAGACGAAAGATAGAACGCCATTGAGGACCATTCCCACACACGCCCGAGTCCCACTACGTTGGTCACGACTGCACCCAGGCCGAATACTTAATCGAGCGCGATGAAACGTGC
Source organism: Corynebacterium sp. p3-SID1145 (assembly GCA_025144245.1). Taxonomy (GTDB): domain Bacteria; phylum Actinomycetota; class Actinomycetes; order Mycobacteriales; family Mycobacteriaceae; genus Corynebacterium. The sequence goes on from JALXXC010000005.1 coordinate 36,333, forward strand.
GGATGCTTACTCCAAAACTGGAATTGTCGCGGTTTTAGCCGGGAGGCGTGGTCTATCTCCGACAGGGTCCACCTGCCCTTTTGTGCACTGTGTCAACATCGCCCGACTTGGCACTGTCCAACAACGAAATCGGGGTTACAGTGGACACGCTAGCACCATTTCCACCTTGCCCCAGTGCCACCAACCTTCCGGATGAAGAGTAGATGGGGGCGCCGGACTCGCCTGGCGAAAGTCGTAAGCTTGAGGACTGGACGTAAGCAAACACTGGTTGGCCATTCAACAAAAACCGTTGACACGAGTATTGTTCGGAGATCAGTTCTCCGGACTTTTTCTGACCTTCGTGATCGTTGGCAAACACAACGGACTCTTGAGGGTGTTCTTCCACTTGCAGCGGCCTTATCTGGTCCCCTACGCTGGGGTGGAGTGCGATTTCTGCTATGTCGAGACCCAAGCCGTTGAGCAGATAGTTTGTCGAAATGGTTCCTATTTTATTTCCGTGGGAGAAGACTTCTGCCCCCTCTTCTCCACAGTGGCCTGCTGTTAAACCAGTTGTCATAGAGATATAGGAGACAGAGCAGTCTATGGAGCCATTGGGCCACCACACTTGAATATCGTCCCCGCTGGAATACCTGGGGCCTGACTGCGCGGAGTCGCCTGGGGGATGGTCAATATAAGGAGTCTCTTGAGGGGTAATCGTGGATGCTGTCGAGTTTGTTTGTGGTAAATCCAATGAAGTATATCCGCTGATGAAGGCACTTACAGTGGCAATTACACAGACGGCTAATGATTCTCGATACATTGCACAAACCTTGTCTATACGACCTCTAGGGGTGACCCGCACGGAGGCCACCCCTAGAGGGTGCCCTATTGGTTGGTGTTGGTTGGAAGGAATATCAACACCAGGGCGATGATGGCAAAGGCGTACATCACCCAACTCGGCCAATGAAACCAAGAGGCTATCGGAATCATGATTACCACTACTGAGATCAGAATCTTCTTGACCATGAGCGATCCTTTCTCTTTTTCGCTACCTTACTGGAAGCCAGCCCGCACAGGCGTGATGCCTACTGGGTTGACAGGCAAGAGGGCAAATTGAGCATAAGTAAAATCAGCCCAGATACCGCCGGGAGCAACGGCAACTGCAATGCCGAGGGTGGAGACGATCTTCGATACCAATGCTTCTGGAATCCAGACTCCTGCGATTGATACTCCTGCGCCAATCCCTTTGAGAGTGCCCTGGGAAATAAATATCTTCACCCCCCACCAGTAGTACTCGATTCCGTTGCGGCCTGGTTGGAAGAATGGGTCAACCGTGTCACCATCGGTGTTTTCGATGCGTGGACCCGTTGACTGGGAAAAAGCGATGGATTTATCATTGACTTTCTTTTCAACCGATGGGTCATTGGTTGAGGAAGCGGACGCGATGGCCGTGTTGGCTTCCTTCACGGACGCTTCGACTTTCTGCAGTTCATTCGGTGTCAATGCCGACTTGGCTGCGCCGTCGATAACGAACTGATCTTCTTGAGTGGAGATAAACCGGTCTGCTTTTTCGCGCGTCGCCGCATCAACCTCGGAGTTATCGGCCACGGTGGAAGTGAGCGAAGGAACATTATCGGAACTGGCGGGTGTGGCACTGGCCAGTGGAACACCGGCGAGAACGATGGTCGACAGTGAAGCAAGGACAACGCCTGAACGGATTTTCGGTCGGATGGTCATGCAGTCTCCTTGATCGTGCATAAGTAGAACAAACTGTGTCGGACGAACAGAACGCTATCAATCACTCTGTTTGAGCGGTACGGTTTACCAATGAGATGCTACGAAAGTCGCTTCTTTTAAAAATATGGTTGACTCATGGCTGTTTTGGCTTCGTGACAAGGCGGCTACGCGCAGCACCGCCGACCAGACCTCGCACTTTGTTCACCGCTATGCCCGCCGAGACTTGACCCCATCTGCTGACTCCGGCATCGCAGGCGATCTCGGTTAGTGACCTCGTGGAGGTCACGTATCGGTGAAACGCTTTGAAGTCGCGGGTTTTAGTCAGATCAGGCCGACGGTAGGTGGTGGAAAATCCACAGTCAGGGTTCTTGCACCGCCATCTGGTCGTTCCTTTTGTGGTGGTGCCGTTTTCTTCATTTGCCCAGTACATACTGGGCATCGTGGTCTGTTTGGTGTCACCGGCAAAGCTAACCAGCATCCAGCTACCACACTGAAGCGCCGTTCCGGCGGATTGAACGAGAAGCGGGCCCGAATAAGGACGAAATCCTTATTCAAGCCTGATTTGTATAGTCTGATCTGCGGAAATCGCAAGAATCAGACACACATTCTGCTACTTAACCCCGAAGATCTATTCCCAGGTGGACATAGCGAGTCAGAAAAGGACTCTGAGCAGAGAAGAAATAGAGTTATGGCTGGAAACCGAGAACCGTGTGAGAAGAAGCATTGGGGAGGAACGAATGTCCGTCAGCCTAGAAATGGCAAGCACAATTCTTCGAAGCGGCCTCATCGTCGGCGCCATGTGGTCGAGGCCGGTCGTCGTTGGCAAAGATGTACATGGTCCAAATGCCGTAGTCTTCACGGACTTTGACGAGGTAGACCACCACGTCACCGCCGCAGACATTCAGCGCGCAGCCGAAGCATGGGCCGCGGACAACCCCGGCGACGCCTTCACCGCTGCCCTCCGGGACGACAACGTTCCCAGGCACGTCCCGCCCCGTGTGGCCGATGAAATCTGCCAGCTCGCAGCCTTCGGAACATTTAAGTACTAGCCGACCGGCATGATCGGCCGGGTAGATGTAAAAGGTCTACTTGTTTAGCTGCTAACCAATTAGCCAGCGCGACCACACCCCAAAGGTGCCGGGTGACCTTGCTACTTTTGAGTCATATCGACGACCATGTGTACCAACTGCGTTTCTTGGCCGGTTACCAAGACGTCACCCCGGAAGAGCAGGAAGCCGCCTCGATCAAGGCCTCACAGCTCATGGCTGACCTGTTCACCGCAATGGTGGGGGAGGATGCAGATGAGGAAGTCGGCGACGAAGCGCCGACGGTGTAAAAGTACGGTGATCCTAGCTGGGGCCACAATCTAGGTTGCCAACAGGCTCCTGACTCCCTTCGAATCTCAACGACTAGTGTTCCGCTGAACGGCGAGATTTCGTATTTTTGATCTTTGCTAGCGGCGCAGGAGTTCTGCCGCCTCAGGTGCTCCCGCTTTAGCTAGAGCATCAAGCACATCATCAACGGTTCTCGGCGGGTTGGTGAAAGCTGCCGTCGCATAGGTAATCGCTTGGTGCACGCTTGAACCGTAGAGGTCGATTTGGTCGCAGAGGAACTCATCGGCTGTGCGAACCTCGATGTCATACTTGGCTAATTCAGGCTGGGGGAAATCGCGCTTGTTCTCGGTGACAATGACCTGAGCTCCGCAGCGAATGGCTGCGGCTAGGACGTGGTTGTCGTCCGGGTCAGGAAGGTAGAGCGCTGGAATTAACTCTTCGTACCCAGTCACTAGACAGTCGTCAATCGCTTCGCACATCAGGCGTCTTGTCCTGCTGAGTTTTGTCGTATCTAGATCGGGTCGGTTCTTACTCAGGTTGGAGAAAACTTCATCCAGGATCATGTCGGTCCAGCGCGCGTGGAAATTCCCGCCACTTGCTAGTCGGATGAGGACATCACGGAGGATGCTGGGGTAGAGGACATTAGCGTCGTAGACCACCGTGAAATTGCTCATTCATACAGCCCTAAGTGATCGGTCAGGGCCGTCAGCTCATCAGCGGCAGCGCGTTGTTTGATGTCTCGTTGATGCTTGTATGCCTGCACATCAGAGGCATACAACCTGCGGTGAGTTCCCACCTTGTGTCCCTCTAAGACGCCATCGTCCATCAGCTTGATCACATGTGGCCTGGAGACGTTCAGGAGATCTGCGGCCTGCTGGGTGGTTAGTTCTGCGCTCGTGGGGATTACGCTCACCGATCGTCCTGCAGCGGTGTTAGCCAAGATGTCGCGGAGCAGGCCAGCGACATCTTGAGACAGGCGGATCACCTCGCCTGAACCCTCTACCGCGACATCGATGCCTTTTGTAGAGTCCGTGCGTTGTGCGAGCGCGCTATTCAATTTCCGAAGCGCGTGACGAGCGGTTGCTCTGGTCTGTGTAGTGCTGTTGTCCTGCACGTTCGTCATAGGGTCACGCTAGCACGTAAACGAAATAAACGAAACGGTATGAACAGGGGACTGCGAACGAGAATCTACCTATAACGGGCTCTGTAGCCCGGCCCGTACTTCGGAAGCTATGCGCTCGGGGATTTCGGGTTCCCGCGGAAGCACCACGCGGTGACCGCGCAGAAGCCAACGGCGGTTACGGCGAGGAAGGCGAGGGTCAGCTCGTGGGCATGGGCGTAGGCCGGGGCGGCGGCATCGTGGGTGGCGGGATCGTAAATTGCGCTCATGCCCTTGTCGGCTAGCTCCGGCGGAAGGAATGACAGCATCAGCGAGGTCAGCATTGAGCCGGAGACGGCGACGGTGATGAGGGTGCCGAATTCGTAGGACACCTCCTCCACGCCGCCGGCCATGCCGGCGCGTTCCGGGGGAGCGGCGCCAATGATGGCGGTGGAGGAGACCGACATTGCGAAGTTCGCTCCGGCACCGAGGAGAATGCCGCCGGCGAGGAACACGGGGAAGTTATCGATTGCGGAACCCCACCAGCAAATAAGCGCGCCGGCGATGCATGCGGCGAAGCCGCCGGACACGATGGTCTGAAAACCGATGCGGTGCAGCAGCGCGCCGCCGGCGATCGTGAACGGCAACGCCGCGAAGCCGATCACGCCGATGGCAAGGCCGGCGTGGAAGGGCGAGAAGCCGTCGACAAGCTGTAGGCGCGGCGTCGAGGTCATCTCTAAGCCCACTAACACGAACATGGCGCCGGCAGCCGAGACCGCGCCGCCGGTGAAGACCGGGTTTTTGAAGATGTCGAAAGTCAAAAGCGGGTCGTCGAGCTTCTTCTGGCGGCGAGCGAACATGACGGCGCCGAAGACCATGACCACAGCGGCACCGATAAGAACCGGCATGTGGGTGTCGAGGCGAGCGGCTTCCTCGATCGTCAGCGTCATCCCCGACAAGGTGAACAATGCGAATACTGAGGAAATAAGGTCCCAGTGCTTGTCCGGGTTCGGCCTGTTGCGCGGGCCGATCAGCAGCGTGCACACGAGGGCCAACACAACGACCGGAACATTGATCAGGAAGACCGAGCCCCACCAGAAGAAGTGCAACAGTGCACCGCCCACCACAGGGCCGAGCGCGGCACCCAGGACCGCAGCGGAAACCCAGATGCTCATCGCGAGGTTGCGTTCGCGCTCGTGCGGAAAAATCTGGTTGATCAGGGCAAGCGTGGCGGGAAGCATCGTCGCCGCACCAGCACCGAGAACACCGCGCGCGATCACGAGCGACAACACAGTGGGGGAGAATGCCGCGGCAAGAGACGCGATACCGAAAATCACGAGCCCGACCATGAACATGCGGCGGTGACCGACGCGGTCGCCGAGCGAGCCGGACCCTAGGAGAAGGCCCGTGATCACCAGCGGGTAGGCGTTGATGATCCACAACGACTGGGATGCCGTCGCGCCGAGCTGCTCATCCAGGGCGGGAAGCGCGGTGTAGAGAATCGAGTTATCCAGCGCGACCATCAACAGGCCGAGCGACACGACAATGAAAAATGGCCAACGGTTCGGGTTGGCCGGTTTCTTGCGCATGCGACGGTCTCGGGAAATCACCCGGTCAACCTACCGCCTTAACCAGTGGTTTGTCACGGCTAGACAACCTCACATGACAATGGCGGGAACTTTCGGGGCTAGCGTGGGTACTACTACGGCAGACCACAGACCATTTCGTTCCATCGAATATTGATGCAGAACTGCTGGATACTTCGGAGGAACTATTGAACACTCGGGTGGAACAGCCGAACACGACCTGGAAAGAGGAGAAGACCCATATGGCACGCACCATGAATTCCGCCACTACCCGGACTCTGATCGCGGGCACCGCCGCAGCGATGCTCGCGGTCGGCACAGCACCAGCGGCTTTTGCACACGATTCAGTGATCTCCGCGCGTCCGGGCATCGACGAGACTGTGTCGGAATTCCCGACGGAGCTCGTGCTGGAATTCTCCGCGCAGCCGAAGGAAGACTTCAACACCGTGGCGCTGTCTCGTGTTTCCGATAACGAAGTCTTGTTCAGCGGCGAGCCCGAAGTCGATGACCGCGAGGTATTCATTGACGTCCCGGACGACGTGGACGCACAGCCGGGCGAGTACCGCATCGGCTACCAGATCACCTCCTCCGACGGGCACGCCACCAAGGGCACCACCAGCTTCACCTTCCAGCCCGCCGAAGCAACCGGGGAGTCCACCGCGCCGGGCAGCGAGTCCGCGCAGGGCGAGCAGGGGGCAGGGGAGGCAGACGCGACGTCGGAGAGCGAGGAAGCGCAAGAGGAATCCGGCTCGGGCTACACCTGGCTTTGGCTGCTGCTCGGTGCGCTGCTACTCGGCGGAGTGGTCATCGCCGCACTGAGCCGCCGCCAGCGCAACGACGACGCGACCCAGCGGGTCCGCGACATGGACGAGCTCGATGGTGAGGCGGAGACCAAGTAAGCAGCTCCCGCAGAGCTGTCGCGGAGGGCAGGGGTAAGATCGCCCCCAGTGCCCACGCGCCGGCTGCCCACCGGCGGCATGCGCGGGTTTAAAAAATGAACGAACCGCGGGCGCGGCCAGGTATGCCGTCCCGCACGAGCGCAAAGGAGCGCTGAAAAACATATGTCCAGCGGGATTGCCCCAACTGCAGTGAACCACGAGCCCTTCGAGGTGCCCGCCGGCACAGCCGTCGGTGCGGCGATGCGGGAGCTGGAGCTGCCGAACAAGGGCGAAGACGCCATTGTCTGTGTCCAGGACGCCGAAGGAAACCTGAAGGACCTCTCCCACGTCCCGGAAGAAACCGCGTCGTTCATGCCCGTCGCCGCCAACACGGAGCTGGGCCGCAGCGTCATCCGCCACTCGTGCGCGCACGTTCTCGCGCAGGCGGTCCAGGAGGAATTCCCCGATGCGAAGCTTGGCATCGGCCCCGCGATCAACGACGGTTTCTACTACGACTTCGACGTCGCCGAACCGTTCACCCCTGAGGATCTGAAGACGCTGGAAAAGCGCATGAAGAAGATCATCAAGCAGGGCCAGAAATTCGTCCGCGGTGTCTACGCTTCCCCCGAGGAGGCAGCGGAGGATCTCAAAGGCGAGCCGTACAAGCTCGAACTGATTCAGGACAAGGGGTCCGTCGACCCGAACTCCGACGAAGCCACCGAAGTCGGCGCCGGTGACCTCACCCACTACGACAACGTCAACCCGCGCACCAACGAGGTGGTCTGGCACGACCTGTGCCGCGGCCCGCACGTACCCACCACCAAGTACATTCCGGCTTTCGCCCTCACCCGTTCTTCCGCCGCCTACTGGCGCGGGGACCAGGCCAACGCCGGCCTGCAGCGCATCTACGGCACCGCGTGGGAGTCGAAGGAGAAGCTGGAGGAATACCAGCACATGATCGAGGAAGCCGAGAAGCGCGACCACCGCCGCCTCGGCTCCGAGATGGATTTGTTCTCCTTCCCGGACGCGGTCGGTTCCGGCTTGCCGGTTTTCCACCCGGACGGTGGCATTGTGCGTATGGAGATGGAGAACCACTCCCGCAAGCGTCACATTCAGGCTGGTTACTCCTTCGTGAACACCCCGCACGTGACCAAGGGCGACCTGTTCAAGCAGTCGGGCCACCTCGACTGGTACGCCGACGGCATGTTCCCGCCGATGCAGCTCGACGGCGAGACCAACGATGCCGGCGAAGTGACCAAGCAGGCACAGGACTACTACGTCAAGCCGATGAACTGCCCGATGCACAACCTGATCTTCGACTCCCGCGGGCGCTCTTACCGTGAGCTGCCCCTGCGCCTGTTCGAGTTCGGCACCGTCTACCGCTACGAGAAGTCCGGCGTGGTCCACGGCCTGACCCGCGCCCGCGGCTTCACCCAGGACGACGCGCACATCTACTGCACCGAGGACCAGCTCGAGCAGGAACTCACCGATGTTCTCGAGTTCATCATCTCCCTGCTCAAGGACTACGGCCTGGACGATTTCTACTTGGAGCTGTCCACCAAGGATCCGGAGAAGTACATCGGTGACGACGAGATCTGGGAGCGCTCCACGAGCATCCTCCAGTCCGTGGCAGAGAAGTCCGGGCTGGAACTGGTCCCGGATCCGGCCGGTGCCGCCTTCTACGGCCCGAAGATCTCGGTCCAGGCGCGCGACGCCATCGGCCGCACCTGGCAGATGTCCACCGTGCAGCTGGACTTCAACCTCCCGGAGCGCTTCGACCTCGAATACACCGCGTCCGACGGCACGAAGAAGCGGCCGGTGATGATCCACCGCGCACTCTTCGGTTCCATCGAGCGCTTCTTCGGCGTGCTGCTCGAGCACTACGCCGGCGCCTTCCCCGCGTGGCTGGCACCGCACCAGGTGGTGGGGATTCCGGTGGCAGACGATTTTGCCCCGCACCTGGACAACCTGACTGAGCAGCTGCGTGCCCGCGGGGTCCGCGCGGAGGTCGACCACTCCGACGACCGTATGCAGAAGAAGATCCGCACCCACACCCAGGGGAAGGTGCCGTTCATGCTCCTCGCCGGTGCGCGCGACGTCGAGGCGAACGCGGTGAGCTTCCGCTTCCTGGACGGCAGCCAGGTCAACGGCGTGCCGGTCGACGAAGCGGTGGAGCTCATCGCTGCATGGGTGAGCGACCAGCTCAACGAGCAGCCGAATGAGGTGTCCTTTGAGGCACGCCGCGGATAAGCCCGCCGCCGGGTCCGACGTGAACGGGGAGACCTATGTCGATTCCGGCGTGGGCGAACAGGACCGCCTCGTGCGGTTGTGGGCACCGTTCCGCTCCGCGTACATCTCGTCCATCCCAGGCGGGAAGGAGCGAAAGGTGGATCCGTTCCTCGCCGCGCCGGAGCAGTCCGATGAGGACGCGCTCATCATCGCGCGGGGTGAGACCGTCTACGCGCTGCTCAACCTCTACCCGTACAACGCCGGCCACCTGATGGTTGTGCCGTACCGCAAAGTCGCGGAATTGGAGAACCTCACCGGCGAGGAAACTGCGGAGCTCATGGAGTTCGCGAAACTCGCGGTGCGCACCCTCAAGCGCGTCTCCCGCCCGGAAGCCGTCAACGTGGGCTTCAACCTCGGCAAAGCCTCCGGCGGATCGGTCGGCGACCACCTGCACATGCACGTCGTCCCGCGTTGGGCGGGGGACTCGAATTTCATGACGGTCATCGACGGCACGAAGGTGCTTCCCCAGTTGTTGCGGGAGACACGTGCGCTTCTGGCCGAAGGCTGGAAGGAAATCGTCGAGGAGGACAACGCCTGATGCTCAGTCTCCACGGAAGGAAGCCAGCGGCGGCGGTGGCGGAGCCCGTCGCAAAGCTATTTTTGCGTGCAGGACTCTCCGCGAACGCCGTGACCGTCATGGGCACCCTGGCCACGGTCGCTGTGGCCGTCGCCCTCATTCCGCGCGGACACCTGGTGTGGGCCGGCGTTCTCACGGCCCTTTTCGCGGCCTTCGACATGATCGACGGGACGATGGCGCGCATCCGCGGCGGCGGTACCGCATTCGGTGCGACGTTGGACGCGTCGTGCGACAGGCTTTCCGACGGCGCCTTGTTCGGCTCAATCGCCTACTGGCTCGTATTCGTCGACCACGCCGACAAGGCAACGGTCGCTTGTGCGCTGGTGGTGCTCGCGCTCTCACCGACGATCAGCTACATCAAAGCCCGCGCGGAAGCCGGCGGGTTGAAGGTCAACGGCGGGCTCATCGAACGTCCTGAACGGCTCATTCTCGCGCTCGGCGGACTGTTTATCGAGGGTCTCGGTGTGCACGGGGCGATTGAGGTGGCGCTGTGGGTTTTGGCCGCCGGTTCCGTCTTCACTGTGGTGCAGCGTCTGGTCAAGGCTTCCCGGGACCCGAATGCGGGGAACCGTATTGCGGCGCCGGCGGGTGCGCCGGAACCGAAGGCTGCGCGCTAGTGGCGGCGGCAACGGTTTTGGCTACGGGATCGGCTACCTCGGCTGGTGAGCGTCTCGCTGCCGCTGGATACATCGCGGGCTGGAAAGTCGTGCGCCATCTGCCGTTGCGGCTGTCTGCCCGCATCTTCAACGCGGGAGCGGACTACGCCTCCGACGGCGGACGCGGGATGGAGATGCTGCGGCGTAACTTGATCCGCGTCGTGGGTGCGGAGAACGTCACCCGGGAGCTCGTGCGCGATTCGATGCGTTCGTACGCCCGCTACTGGAATGAAGCGTTTCGTCTCCCGGCAATCGCGGGAGATGAAGAGCTGCTTGCCCGCCTCGACGCTGGGGTGCAGGGCCGCGTGCACCTGGAGAAGACGCTGGGGCAAGGAAAGGGCCTCATCTTGACTCTCCCGCATTCCGGTAACTGGGACATGGCCGGGATGTGGCTCGTGTCCCGTTACGGCGGATTCGCCACCGTCGCCGAAAGGCTGCGGCCTGAAGCGCTGTTCGACGCTTTCGTGGACTACCGCGGATCACTGGGATTCGAGGTCATCGCCGCGGCCGGCTCAACTGTGCCGCCGTTCGAGCGGTTGCGGGAGGTGCTCAGCGGAGGCGGAATCGTTTGCCTGATGGGGGAGCGTGACATGACTCCACGCGGTGTGCCGGTGAGCTTCTTCGGTGAGGAGACGACGCTGCCTGCAGGCCCGGCGAAACTGGCGGTTGAGACGGGGGCGGGCCTGCACGTGGCGCATTCCTGGTTCGCCGGTACCGCGGCTGGGCCGGACTGGGGGCACTCTGTTTCGCCGGCCATTGAGGTCACAGACGTGGCGGAGACGACTCAACGCGTCGCCGACATCTTCGCAGCTAATATCGCCGCCCATCCCGTTGACTGGCATGCCCTGCAGCCGGTATGGCCCGCCGACCGCGCGAAACGGAAGCGGTGATTCAACGTGCGTGTCGGTATGGTGTGCCCGTACTCGTTCGACCACCCCGGTGGGGTGCAAACGCACATACTCGACCTTGCCGAGGTTCTGACCAGCCGCGGGCATGAGGTGCGTGTTCTCGGGCCGGGCACCCCGGGCGGTGTCGCTAGCGCGGGCGATCGGTTGCCCGGTTACGTCACGCTCGGCGGCCGGACCGTGCCGCTGCGCTACAACGGCTCGGTCGCGCGTGTCTCGTTCGGACCGAAGACATTCCTGACCACCCGGCGCTTCCTGCGCGGGGGACATTTCGATGTTGTCCACATTCACGAGCCCAACGCGCCCAGCTATTCTCTCGCGGCATTGCTGCTTTCCGACGAACCCGTCGTGGCCACATACCACGCCTCCGCCACGTCCTCCCGCGCCTTGCGCGCTGCCCGTCCGGTGCTGCGGCCCGCGTTGGAGAAGATCCAGGCGGGAATCGCCGTGAGCGAAATGTCCCGCCGCTGGCAAGTGGAGCAGCTCGGCGGCGACCCACTGCTCATTCCCAACGGAGTTTCCACCCGGCGGTTCCGCTCAGCTCGGGAAGCGGCGCGCACGGCGGGTGGGCGTGACGGATGCGTGCACATCGTCTTCCTCGGCCGGTACGACGAGCCCCGCAAGGGCTTACCGGTCCTGCTCGAAGCGCTGGAGATCATGGATGAACGTTCCCGCGTGACAGTCATCGGCGGTGGCGGGGGACGACCCGCCGGTGCGCCCGAACACGTGGAATTCGTCGGCCGGGTCAGCGAAGCGGAGAAAGCGCGGCTGCTGGCCTCGGCCGACATCTATGTCGCCCCCAACACCGGGCAAGAGTCGTTCGGCATCGTGCTGGTCGAAGCGATGGCTGCTGGATGTGCCGTCGTGGCCAGCGATATCGAGGCTTTTGCCGATGTCTGCGGTGCTGATACGGATACGCCTGCGGGAGTTCTCTTCCCGGCCGGCGACGCGAATTCCCTCGCGGTCGCGTTGCAGCGCCTCATCCGGGACCCCAGCGCGCGGGAGGACCTCGCGGCTGCCGGTGAACGGCGGGCTAATCGCTATGACTGGAATACGGTCGCTGGACAGGTCGAGGCGGTCTACAACGCGGCGGTGGGGCGGTCTTGAACACGGTCATGGGCATGAGTGCAGTGGCATGGGTAGTCGTCATCGCCGTCGTTGCGGCCATTGCGGTGTGGGCGGTCGGGACGGCGCGCCGCCTGGACCGGTTGCACATCCGGCTCGACCGGGCGGGCGCGTCGCTCGACGCGGCGCTGGAACACCGCGACGCGGTCGCCGCAATCGCAGCCGCCACTCGCGACGATGAGGCGGCGTTGGCGGCGCTCGCCGAGGCGGAGGACAAAGTGGCCCTTTCGCTGCGCCTCTACAACGCCGCTGTCTCAGCGACCCGGGCGGTGCGGCTCAAACCCGGCGTGCGTGCGATGCGGCTCGCGGGCACAGCCCCGATGCCGGAATTCCGAAGCATTGAGATTCGGGGCGGCAAGCACTGCGGGCCGCATTGACGGGAGGCTGTCGGGGCCCGAAAGCTCCGGAAAAGGCGGCGCGGAACGTTTAAGCTGTGACCCATGCAATTCGACATTCCCAGCATCGATGAAATTCTGAACCTGGAGCAGCTGGATGACAACATCTTCCGTGGCACCGGTGTGTTCACCGGCCTGCAGCGCACATACGGCGGCCAGGTAGCGGCTCAGGCATTGTCCGCAGCGACGAAGACGGTGGGCGAGGACAAATTGGTCCACTCGCTCCACGGATATTTCATCCGGCCGGGGCAAGCCGACAAGGACATTGTTTTCGTGGTCAACCGTGTCCGCGACGGCCGCAGCTTTTCCACCCGCATTGTCGACGGCGTGCAGGGAGGGGAGACGATCTTCTCGCTCGAGGCGAGCTTCCACATCACTTCCGACAAGGGCATCGAGCACTCCGACAAGATGCGCAAGGTACCGGACCCGGAGGGCCTCGTCCCACTCGAAGAAACGGGTGGGCCGCTGAAATTCTTCTCCATGTGGGCGAACGACTGGGACGTGCGCATCGTTCCGGACGAGGACTTCGAGCACAACCCGTATACGCCGAGCCAGCAGGTGGTGTGGTTCAAATCCAAGCGGGAGCTGCCGGACGACCAGACCTTCCACATCTGCACCCTGGCGTACATGTCAGACCTGACTCTGCTCCACTCGGCGCTCGTGCCGCACCGCGACGCCAAGGTGCAGATGGCGTCGCTGGATCACGCGATGTGGTTCCTGCGGCCCTTCCGCGCTGACGAATGGATGCTCTACGACCAGGTCTCGCCGTCGGCTCACGGTGCCCGAGCGCTGACCCAGGGCCGCATCTTCGATAGCGCCGGCAACCTCGTCGCTATGACCGTGCAGGAAGGTCTGACCCGCACACTCCGCGAAAACGGAGTGGCATTTAGCTAACAGCCCCTAAATAGGACGCGTAGCAGTCCGCGTATACTGAACAGCCGACACTTCAGCCGGAGGAAAGGGGAGATGGCGAATGTCAGGCCACTCTAAATGGGCGACGACCAAGCACAAGAAAGCCGCCAACGATGCGAAGCGCTCCAAGTTGTGGGCGAAGATGATCAAGGACATCGAGGTCGCGGCACGCACCGGCGGCGGTGACCCGGCGGGTAACCCCACCCTCGACGACATGATGAAGAAGGCCATGAAGGCCTCTGTCCCAAAGGACAACATCGAGCGCGCCCGCAAGCGCGGCTCCGGTGAAGAAGCCGGCGGCTCCAACTGGGAAGAAGTTACATACGAGGGTTACGGCCCAAACGGCGTGGCCATGCTCATCCAGTGCTTGACCGACAACCGCAACCGCGCGGCCACCGATGTCCGCACCGCGATGACGAAGAACGGCGGCAATTTGGGCGAGTCCGGTTCCGTGGCCTACATGTTCAGCCGCAAGGGCGTGAACACCGTGGTCAAGGGCGACCTGACCGAGGATGATCTGCTCATGGCCGTGCTTGAGGCAGGTGCTGAAGAGGTCAACGATCTCGGCGAGCACTTCGAGGTTGTCTCCGAGGCGACCGACATGTACGCCGTGCGCGATGCGCTGCGCGAGGCCGGCATCGAGATTGAGGACACCGAGCAGGATTTCCGTGCCTCGGTCGAGGTCGATCTGGATCTGGACAGCGCGAAGAAGCTGGATAAGCTTATCGACGCACTCGAGGACGCCGACGACGTCCAGAACGTTTACACCAACTCGACGATGTCCGACGAGGTGGCTGAAGCACTCGCGAACGAGTAGCTCCCACTATTGCCCGCACGGCGGGCTCTGCTCAAGCGGATCTGGCTGCGGCCGGGTCCGCTTTTGTATGCCCGCCGGCATGGGTGGCGGGATGTGTCCCGGACGTGTGGTAGAACAAATGTGTGACTACGACGGAGGGCTTGCGCGTGATGGGGATCGACCCGGGGCTGACCCGGTGCGGTCTTTCCGTGCTGCAAACAGGCAAGGGGCGGCAGGTGATTCCCGTCGCCGTCGGCGTGGTGCGTACCCCGTCCGACGCGGAACTGGCTGAGCGTCTGCTGCGCCTGTCCAACGCTGTCAACGAATGGCTGGACGACTACAAGCCGGACGTTGTCGCGATGGAGCGTATTTTCGAACGCAGCAACGTCTCCACCGTCATGCACACCGCCCATGCAGTGGGGGTGATGGTGCTAGCGGCCGCGCAACGCGGAATTCCCGTGTACATGTACACCCCGTCCGAGGTGAAGAAAGCCATCTCGGGCAACGGCCGGGCGGACAAGAAACAGATGACGGCAATGATTACGCGCATCCTCGGTTTGAGCGCGCCGCCGAAACCGGCGGATGCGGCCGACGCGCTGGCGATCGCCGTGTGCCACTGCTGGCGTGCGCCGCTTCTTGCCCGCACTCAAGCCGCGGCGGCGTTGACTGGGAAAAGGAGTCTGGGACAGTGATCGATTCGCTCAACGGTGAGGTCATCTCGATCGGCTTGGATCACGGTGTGATCGAATGCGGCGGGGTTGGCTACCGCTTCCTCGCTACACCTCCGACGCTGGGCCGGTTGACCCGTGGGGAGCGCGCACGCGTGCTCACCACACTGGTGGTCAAGGAAGACGACATGACGCTCTACGGCTTCACCGACGACGATGCGCGCGACATGTTCCACCGCCTCACCACCGTGACTGGGCTGGGCCCGAAGTTGGCGCTCGCCTCTCTGTCCGTGTTCGAGCCTGCGGAACTGGCCAGCCATATCACGTCGGGGGACTCCAAGACCATCCAGTCCATCCCCGGGGTGGGCAAGAAGATGGCCGACCGGTTGGTTCTGGAACTCAAGGACAAGCTCGCCGGTGTCTACGGCTCGCAGCCGGGCGCGGCAGCGCAGGCGGCCCCAACCCACACCAAGGCAGCATCGCTGGCCACCGAACAAGTCGTCGAGGCGCTCATCGGCCTCGGCTTTCCGGAGAAGGGAGCGCGCGCCGCGGTTGACGCCGTTGCGGCCGAGTCCCCGGACGCGGAATCTTCGGTGTTGCTGCGCAGCGCGCTCAACCGGTTGGGTAAGAAGTAGTCAGTGTAAGGAGGACGCAGCGGATGTCTGATGTGGAGAAGACGGAATTCGAACTCCCGCCGGACCTGGCCCGGCAGGCGAACTCCCCTGTGGACGCCACGGAGCAGACAGGGGAGCAGGACTTTGAAAAGTCACTGCGCCCGAAGTCGATCGACGAGTTCATCGGCCAACCGAAGGTGCGCGAGCAGCTCGGGTTGGTCCTCACCGGCGCCAAGAAACGCAACGTCACGCCCGACCATATCCTGCTGTCCGGCCCGCCTGGGCTGGGCAAGACCACGATGGCGATGATCGTGGCGCAGGAGCTCGGGACGTCGCTACGCATGACCTCGGGTCCAGCGCTGGAGCGCGCGGGCGACTTGGCGGCGATGCTGTCGAACCTGATGGAGGGTGATGTGCTCTTCATCGACGAGATCCACCGCATTGCGCGCCCCGCCGAGGAAATGCTCTACATGGCCATGGAGGACTTCCGCATCGACGTGATTGTGGGCAAGGGGCCGGGGGCGACGTCCATTCCGCTAGAGATTCCGCCGTTCACCCTCGTCGGTGCGACCACCCGCGCCGGCATGCTCACAGGGCCTCTGCGCGACCGTTTCGGCTTCACTGCCCAGATGGAGTTCTACGACATCGACGACCTCACCGACGTGATCACCCGTGCCGCCTCGATCCTCGGGGTCGAGATTGAACACGACGCGGCCGTGGAAATCGGCTCGCGGTCCCGCGGCACGCCCCGTATTGCGAACCGTCTCCTGCGCCGCGTGCGGGACTGGGCGGAAGTCAACGGCGATGGAACTGTGACTGTGGAGGCGGCGCAGCAGGCGCTCGAGGTTTTCGACGTCGACGAGCTCGGGCTGGACCGGCTCGACCGCGCTGTGCTGGACACTCTGATCCGCAACCACGGCGGCGGGCCGGTGGGCGTGTCCACCCTGGCTATTGCGGTGGGCGAGGAGCCCTCCACCGTGGAGGAAGTCTGCGAACCGTACCTCGTACGGGCGGGCCTCATGGCGCGCACCGGCCGCGGACGCGTCGCCACCGCTGCCGCCTGGAATCACCTCGGCATGACACCGCCGCCAGAGGCGCCCGGCCAAATGCACCTGTATTAGGGGGCCACGCATGGTGTGCCACAATGGTTCACCATGGAATACCTACCTATTCTTCTTATCTTCGTCCTGTTCGCGCTGCCCGCCCTCCTGCTGTCGCGCACGAACCGGAAGCGCGTGGAGAAAGCCCGCGCCCTCCAGGCCGCGGCGAAGCCCGGCGACCGGATCGTGACTGTGTCCGGTTTCCACGGCGACATCGTCTCCGCCGGCGAAACCACCATCGGGGTGGAGCTGGCCCCGGGCGTCGTCGTCACCATGGAGCGCGAGGGCGTCTACAAGGTGCTCGACAACGAGGAAGGCACGAACCAGCCCGGGAACGCCGCCGCCGGGAGCACCGTCCACGAGACCGGTACTGAGGTCGAGGACGGGCGCTAGACCGCTTAGCTGTCAGGCACAGCCGCCCGGCGTGGCACGAGAAAAGGCACGCCGGGCTTAATCATTTCCGCGTCCATGACGTACGATCACTGACTGGACCTTTTCCCGGCCCGGGGATGGGGGCAGTGATGACGCGTCTGTGCCAGGCAGGGAAGAGAAGACAACAGAAACACCTTGAACGGGTTTAAGTCGCCGGCCGTTTGCGCGGCCGAGAGAGGCAAGCCGCCTGAGGTGGGTAGAGCAGGTTAATGAGGAGAGCACGTACGTGACTTCGAAAACGTCAGGTAGGCGATCGGCCCGAGAGGGAGGATCGAAGCGCGCATGGCCCAAGCGGGCCATCGCATTATTCGCGCTTATTTTGGTGGGCACTTATGCCCTCGTGTTCCTGACAGGGGACCGTGAGGCGTCGCCGAAGTTGGGCATCGATCTCCGCGGCGGCACCCGCGTCACACTCGTGCCGCAGGGCGAAGAACCCACGCAGGAACAGTTGGAGCAGGCTCGCACCATCCTGGAGAACCGTGTCAACGGCATGGGCGTCTCCGACGCCAACGTCGTTGTCGACGGCAATACTCTGGTGATCACCGTCTCCGGCGAGAGCACCGCCGACGTGAGGAATATCGGCCAAACCTCACAGCTCATGTTCCGCCCTGTCGCACAACCGGACCAGCAGGGGGACTCGGCCAACTTCCCGAAGATCATGCAAGACATGGCTAACCGCTGGGTCGAATACCGCGTGATCACGAAGGACGAGGCGCAGGCGAAGATGAAACAGTTCGCCGACACCTTCAACCAGCAGGTTGACGCGATGAATCAAGCTCAGGAGCAGCAGGCCCAGGAAGGCCAGACGGCGACCAAGATCGAGCCGATCGAGGCCCCCGAGGTGACAGCCGAAGCGAAGCCTGATCCGGAGAACACGCTCCAGGCGTCGGAGCTGCGTCAAGAGGCCACGGCGATGCTGCGGGAGGACCGCCAGTCCGATGACATGACGAAGCTGCAAGCGGCGTCTTGGCTGATGCAGTGCACCCCGGCTGAGGCTGAGGGGCCTGCTCCGGTCGACCCGCTTGCGGGCACTGATGACCCGAAGCGCCCGCTGGTGGCATGCGATTCCGCCACCGGCCAGCCGATGCTGCTCGACGCTGTTCCTCTTCTTCAGGGCGTCGAGGATCCCGACGGCCCACGCTTGACGGGCACCGAGATCGACACGAACCGTCCGATCACCGGCGGCTTCAATTCTCAGTCCGGCCAGATGGAGATCAACTTCGCGTTCAAGCAGGACGGCGAGCACAACGGTTCCTCCACGTGGGCGGCTCTCACCGGCGCAATGGTGGGGCAGCAGGTCGCCATCACCCTGGACTCCCAGATCATCTCCGCGCCGAAGATCCAGTCGCCGACACCGGTGGGCTCCGCGACCTCCATCACTGGTGACTTCACCCAGGAAGAGGCGGAGAATCTGGCCAACAACCTGCGGTACGGCGCACTTCCGCTTTCCTTCGCCGGCGAGAACGGCGAACCGGGCGGCACCGCGACGACTGTTCCGCCGTCACTGGGTATCGCCTCCCTGAAGGCGGGCATTATCGCGGGCCTGGTCGGACTGGCACTGGTGGCGATCTTCGTGTTCGTCTACTACCGCCTGTACGGCCTGATCTCCCTGTTCACGCTTCTCGTCGCCGGCATGCTGGTCTACGGTGCCCTCATCTTGTTGGGCCGCTGGATCGGCTACACGCTGGATCTGTCCGGCGTGGCCGGCTTGATCATCGGTATCGGCACCACCGCTGACTCGTTCGTGGTGCTCTACGAACGCATCAAGGATGAGGTGCGCCGCGGCAGAACATTCCGCTCCGCGACGCTCAACGGTTGGGACCGCGCGAAGGAAACGATCGTCACAGGCAACATGGTCACCCTCATCGGTGCCGTGGTGATCTACTTCCTCGCAGTCGGCGAGGTCAAGGGCTTCGCCTTCACCATGGGTCTCACGACGATCTTCGACCTGCTGGTCACCTTCCTGATCACGGCACCGCTGATGATCCTGGCGTCCCGCAGCAAGTACTGGTCCAAGCCGTCGGTCAACGGCATGGGCAAGGCATTCGAAGCCGGACGCGGCAAGACGGTCACCCCCCGCGGCACGAGGCGCCATGCAGCAGCCGAAGCCGAAACCGCGCCGGCTGAACAATCCCCGGCGCTCGCCACTGATTCGACCACAGTCACCGCAACGCCCACGGCCACCAGGGAAGAGGAGAAATAGACATGAGTACCTCACTGAACGCCGCAACTCCCTCGCCGGCGAGCAACGGGAAGGCTGCCGGAGACGCGGCAGCCGCAGACACCGCGACTGCAACGCCCACCAAGGGCATTGAGCGCCTGTACGAGGGCAAGGGCGCGATCGACTTCGTCGGGCGCAGCAAGCTCTGGTACATCCTCGCGGTCGCCTTGCTAGTCATCTCCGCCGCAGCCATGCTGCTGCGCGGTTTCAACCTTGGCATCGACTTCGAGGGCGGCACGAAGATGTCCATGCCGGCCGGTGACTTGGTCGCGGAGCAGGTGGAGGAGACCTTCGTGGACGCGACGGGCGTGACCCCGGAGCTGACGCAGATTGTCGGTGCGGGCGATTCCCGCACACTGGAGATCAACTCCGAGCACCTTTCGGAGGAGCAGATCAACAGCGCCCGAGAAGCGATCTACGAGAAGTACCAGCCGCGCGACGCATCGGGTGAGCCCTCGCCGGATGCCATCGGTGATTCGACGGTCTCCGAGTCCTGGGGTTCGACCATCACGAACCGCATGCTGTTGTCGATGTTGATCTTCCTCGTCACTGCAGCCGTCTATGTCGCAGTGCGTCTGCAGCGCAACATGGCGATCGCCGCGATGCTGGCGCTGCTTTTCGACGGCGTGGTCATCATGGGCATCTACTCCCTGTTCGGCCTTGAGGTCACCCCGGCCATGATCATCGGCCTGCTGACCGTGCTGACATTCTCCCTCTACGACACGGTGATCGTCTTCGACAAGGTCAAAGAAAACACGGAGGGCGTTCTCGATTCGCGCCGCTCCACCTACGCCGAAGAGGTGAATTTGGCGGTCAACGAGACTCTGATGCGTTCCATCTCCACGTCCGTCATCTCCGCGCTGCCGATCATCGCCCTGATGGTCGTCGCTGTGTGGCTGCTCGGCGTGGGCACCCTGCAGGACCTCGCACTGATCCAGCTGATCGGTGTCGTCGAGGGCGTCATTTCCTCGCTGCTCCTCGCGTCCTCCCTGCTGGTGACGCTCACGAATTCGCAGCGCAAGTACAAAGAGCACAACAAGCGGGTCGCGGAATTCCGCGCGGGCAAGGAAAAGGACGCGCTTATCGACGGCACCTCCGGCACCGATGCCACCTCGACCTCCGAAGCGGAAACCGCTGAAACAGGTGCAAGGGCAAAGCGCACTGTGACCTCTCCGCACCGCGACAGTGGTGCTCATGGTGCTAACGCCGCGACCTCGGCATCCGAGCACGCCCGCCAGTCGGCGGCGACTTGGCGCCCGAATCAAAACTAGTCTGGTATTTCCGCGAGAGAGGGAAGAGGAATTCACCGTGAGACGCAAGCATCTGGTGCGGGTGGCCGCGATTCTGACCGCCGCCGCCACGATAGTTTCGGGCTGTTCCAGCTCCGAGACTGAGCCGAAGGATCCCACTGCTCTGGACTACTTCGGCTACCAACTGCCTGTCCCGCTTGTGACCACGAATGCGGCTACGAAAATCGGTGACTCGCTGAAGATGCAGCGCCTGTCCGGACGCCTCTTCCCGGGTGCCTTCATCCCTGGGCCGTCGGGCCAGCGCATCCCGAACACGGATCTCGTGAACACCCAGGTGCTACCTGCACCGCAGCGCCAGGTCATCTACACCTTGTCGGACAAGGCGGTGTTCTCCGACGGAGAGCCGGTGACCTGCGACGATTATGCCCTCGCTTTCGCTGCTGGTTCGAACCCGGATGTCTTCTCCTCCCACATGCCGCAGATGCAGCAGGTGGAGCGGGTCGACTGCACCCCGGGTTCTAAGCAGTTCACGGTCGTATTCCAGCAGGGGCAAGGTGGCCGTTGGCGTGAGCTTTTCGGGGCGGGCACTGTCTTGCCCGCGCATGCCGTCGCAAAGCGTCTCGGCATGGAGACAGCTGATCTGACGAAGGGGCTCGAAGCGCGCGACCCGGATTTACTCGGCCGTACGGCGGAGATCTGGCGGTTCGGTTTCGCCCTCGGTAATTTCGACCCGGAGCTGCAAGCTTCCTTCGGCCCGTACAAGATCGAGTCTGTGGGTGCGGACGGTGAGGTGGTCCTCGTCGCCAACGACAAGTACTACGGCGATGCCCCCGGCATTCCCAAGATCGTCGTGTGGCCGTCCACCAAGGATTCGACGGAACTCCAGAAGGCTGGCGCTCTCATGGTCGGAGACTTGAGCGACCACAACCCGGACTGGTTCAATGCGGCTCCCGACACCGACGAGGGCGCGAACGCCGACGATGTGCGAACCGGCAAGGACGGCAAGGACGCTGAAGAATCCGAGGCGAGCGCGGCTGGAGAGACCGCGGGCACCGCATCCGCTTCCGGGGATCCGAACGCACCGGAGAACCACCAGGAACTTCAGACAGTGATCGGCGAGATGACGGACACCCTCATCTTCGCCTCGGCGGGGCAGTGGGCGAACCACGACAACCGTCAGGCGCTTGCGAAGTGCGTGGACATCCGGTCTGTCGCGAAGGCATCTTCGCAGGAGGCTGGTATCGAGCTGCCGCCGTCGCCAGTTCACGTGCTCACGCAGAACGACCCGATGTCGGCGCGTCTCGGCGACATCGCCAACCCGCACCTCGACGTCGACATCGAAGGAGCCCGCGTCGCTTCCGGCCTCGAACTGCATGTCGGGTACAACGGGCCGAATAAGCGCATGGCAGCCATGGTCGAAGCGATGAAGAAGTCGTGCGAGCCCGCCGGAATCACCATCGTCGACGTCACCGCCAACGGCAAGACGCGCGGCGACCTACTCACCGAGGAACCGGAGTGGAACGCTGAAGGCCAACTGGACCGCAAGGGCAAGATCGACGCCTTCCTCGGCGCGGTTGACCCGATGAGCGAATACGAGTCGGCGACCTCCCGTTCCGAGGAGTTGCAGAGCCTGCGCGCCGAAGAAAAGCGCCTGTGGGACGAGGTTCCGTCCATCCCGCTGTCGGCGCAGCCGCGCACCTTCATCGTGGACAACAGCATCAAGAATGTTGTGGTCTACACTGGCCCTGTCGGGATCGGCTGGAACATGGACCGCTGGCACGTTCCCGGTTTGGAAGCCACACCGGAACAGAAGGACAACAAGTAAACCATGACCTCCCCTGAACCCTCTTACCGGACAGCCCGCGAAGCCCTCGCCGCGCGAATGCGCTACGTGCAGGACTTCCCGGAAAAGGGTGTGCTCTTCGAGGACCTGACCCCCGTGCTCGCCGACGGCGCGGCGCTCAAGGTGGTCATCTCTGAGATGGCCGAGGCATCCCGCAACTTGGGCGCCGATATGATCGGCGGCCTCGACGCCCGCGGATTCCTGCTCGGCTCCGCTGTCGCCTACGAGATGGGCACAGGCATCCTGGCCATCCGCAAGAAAGGCAAGCTGCCCCCGCCGGTGATCAGTGAAGAGTATTCGCTGGAATACGGTGAGGCGGCGTTGGAGATCCCCGCGGAAGGCATGAACTTGGAAGGCAAGCGCGTCGTGCTTGTCGACGATGTGCTGGCCACCGGCGGTACCCTCGCTGCCGCCTGTGACCTCATTGAGCGCGCCGGTGCGATCGTCGCCGGTTGCGTCGTGGTGCTTGAGGTGTCCGGCCTCGGCGGACGTGACAAGCTGGGGGATATTCCGCTGGTGGTGCTCAACCAGGGCGACGGGGATGCGGCATAGACGCGGCATGTAGAAAGCCGTCAACACGGCCACCCGGATTTTGGAATAAGGTGGGCGCATGACGTCCCAAGACAGACCGCAGCGGCGATCCGGTTCGTCGGTGCGCAGCGTGTCGGCCAGGCTCGCCCGGTCGCTCACCGGCGGGCGCCCGAAGACGAACCCGGTGATCGAGCCGCTGTACTCGATCCACCGCAAGTACCACCCGAAGGCGAGCGTCGAGGATATCTCGCGCGCCTACGAAACAGCGGAACGGCTCCACGAGGGTGTGCTACGCAAATCGGGAGACCCCTACATCACCCATCCGTTGGCGGTGGCGACGATCTGCGCCGAGATCGGCATGGATACCACGACGATCATGGCGGCCTTACTGCACGACACTGTCGAGGACACGGACTATTCGCTCGAGGACCTGACTAACGACTTTGGCCCCGAGGTGGCCCGGCTTGTCGACGGCGTGACCAAACTGGACAAGGTCGCCCTCGGCGCGGCTGCTGAAGCGGAGACGATCCGCAAAATGATCGTGGCCATGTCGCAGGATCCCCGCGTGCTGGTGATCAAAGTCGGTGACCGCCTGCACAACATGCGCACGATGCGGTTCCTGCCGCCGGAGAAGCAGCAGAAAAAGGCCCGGGAAACTCTCGATGTCATCGCCCCGCTGGCCCACCGCTTGGGCATGGCGACGGTCAAGTGGGAGCTGGAGGACTTGGCCTTCGCGATCCTCTACCCGAAGAAGTACGAGGAGATCGTCCGCCTTGTTGCCGAGCGCGCACCCTCACGTGACCGTGCACTGAAGGAAATCACCGGCGAGATCCAGGCCGAATTGAAAGCGAACGGCATCAAAGCCGAGGTGATGGGGCGCCCAAAGCACTATTGGTCGATCTACCAGAAGATGGTGGTGCGCGGCCGCGACTTCAACGAGATCTTCGACCTCGTGGGCATCCGCGTGCTGGTGGACAACGTGAGCGACTGCTACGCAGCCATCGGCGTCGTCCACTCGCTGTACTCGGCGATGCCGGGCCGCTTCAAGGACTACATCTCCAACCCGCGTTTCGGGGTCTACCAGTCGCTGCACACGACTGTGATGACAGACTCCGGCCGCGCCCTTGAGATCCAGGTGCGCACCCACGAGATGCACTACAACGCCGAATTCGGCGTTGCCGCGCACTGGCGGTACAAAGAGACGAAGGGCTCCCACAAGGGCGACCAGGCGGAGCTGGACCAGATGACGTGGATGCGTCAGCTCCTAGACTGGCAGAAGGAGGCGGCGGACCCGAACGAATTCCTGGATTCGCTGCGCTACGACCTGACTTCAGCACAGATCTTCTGTTTCACTCCGAAGGGCGACGTGATCAACCTCCCGGCGAACTCTACGCCGGTGGACTTCGCCTACGCCGTCCACACGGAGGTCGGCCACCGCTGTATCGGCGCGAAGGTCAACGGCAAACTCGTCGCCCTCGAGTCGACGCTCAAGTCCGGCGACCGTGTGGAGGTGTTCACTTCCAAGGATGCCAACGCGGGCCCGTCGAGGGACTGGCAGGATTTCGTTGTCTCCCCGCGGGCGCGCACCAAGATCCGCCAGTGGTTCGCCAAGGAACGCCGTGAGGAGCACTTGGAGGCCGGCCGCGACGCGCTCGCCGCCGAGGTGCAGCGCGGGGGACTTCCCCTGCACCGCCTGTTCACCGCGGACTCAATGAACAAAGTGGCCACCCAGCTGCACTATGACGGTGTGGACGCGCTTTACACCGCGATCGGTGCCGGACAGGTCTCCGCCAAGCATGTGGTGAGCTTGCTGGTGGAGATGTTCGGCGACGAGGACGATGCCGTCGACGCATTGACCGCCCGCACACCGATGTCGGAGCTGACGCGGACTCCAACGCATACTGACGGCCCCGGCATCCTCGTCGAGGGGTCACCCGATGTAATGGCCAAATTGGCGCGGTGCTGCCAACCGGTTCCGGGCGACGAGATCTTCGGCTTCGTCACCCGCGGCGGGGGAGTTTCCGTGCACCGAGTCGACTGCACCAACGCCGAGAAGCTGCAGCAGGAATCCGCGCGGTTGATCGCGGTGGAGTGGGACAGCGGTTCCCGGCAGGGCGCCTCGTTGGCCACGATGCAGCTCGAGGCCCTTGACAAGCAGGGGCTGCTCGCTGAGCTCACCCGCGTGCTCAACGACCAGAAGCTGCCCGTCATCGCCTTCAACCACCACTGCGACGACGACCACATTGCCACGGTCCGGTTCACCTTCCAGGTTTCCGACACCAAGCAGTTGGGCACGCTGATGAACCAGGTGCGCAATATCGAGGGTGTCTTTGACGTCTATCGTGTCACTGCCTAGGCTTCGCCTTCGCCCAAGACCTCCAAGACTGCCCAGCCCAGTCGCGGACATGTCGTGGCCCCAGCCCCTCGTCGAGCCAGCCCTCCCGCACCAATGCACCCAAACCGGAGAGCTCAAACAGGAGAGCTCGAACGAGCGGTGGATTTGGATTGCATTTCAGGGTCACTCCTAATGCGTTTATCCAGGTCGCGGTTTTAGAAAGTCAATCTAGATCCAACCTCGATTTCGCAAGCACCCTTCAGAAGGGCGAAAAACCGCCGCGACACAGTGTCGCGGCGGTAGTTCTTAGACTGTCGAGCTTAGTGCTCGGGGTCAGTCTTAGGCCTTCGGGAGGTTGAGGTTCTTCTAGGCGAAGGCGATGACGGTGCCGACCAGGCCGAGGACAGCGGTGATGGTGCCGATCCAATTGGTGATGGCCTTCGGGTCCCAGTTGCCGTCCTTGTCGGAGGAGTTGGCCTTCAGCTTCTCGCCGAAGGAGAGCTCGTCTTCGTTGTTCTTACCGTTGTCGGCGTTGTCGTTGTTGTTCTCGATGCCGGTGTTCGACTCGTTGTTGGCGCCCTGCGTGGTGGCGGCGCCGTTAGTGGTGTCAGCGGCGAATGCCGGAGCGGCGACGACACCGGAAACGGAAACAGTGGCAGCGGTAGCGGCAGCGAGGATGCCCTTACGGATCTTCATGAATGTCCCTTTCAGAAAGAAGCTCTCATCGACGTGGCACACTCTACAGCCGGGCTATAGGCGCTGCAAGGGCTAAAATGAGAGCTTATTCAGGTTGCGGGGCGGGTTCTCAGCCTATTCCTATGGTTTTGTAGTGCGAAGTGGTGATTGTGGGGCATATGCGACGGGCGAAACATGCGGAGCTTTATGAAAATCCGGTGAACTTTTTCGCAAAAATACTGATGGATGGGTTGATGGGGTGGGGTGGGGAGGGGTTGATGTCGATAGGCTGGATGTCCGCTGTCCGCTACTACGGTAGCTTTAAGGTGGGGGCATGAAGAAACACCTAGTGTGAGAAACGTCACACTAGGTGTGGTGGCGTGAATGCCGCGACGTGGGTCGAAGCTACGCGACCTTCGCGCTGTTGATCTTCACTTCTTCCTTCGGTGCGCCGTCGCCCGGGTTCATCGCCGCAGCCTCTTCCTGGTTCGCAGGCTCAGCGATCCCGGCCTCGGCGATCTTGTCTAGGGTCGCGAGCCCCTCGTCGTTGATGGTGCCGAAGTAGGTGTAGGCGGGAGGCAGAGCGGTCTCGCCGTAGTTCAGGAAGAACTGGGAGCCGTTCGTGTTCGGGCCGGAGTTCGCCATCGCGATGGTGCCGCGCTCGTAGAGGACATTCGGCTTCTGGCCCTCGGCGTCGTCGTCGACTGGGTACTCGTCGGCGAACTGGAAGCCCGGGCCGCCGCTGCCGGTTCCGCTCGGATCGCCGCACTGCAGCACGTGAATGCCCTCAGTGGTCAGGCGGTGGCACACCGTGCCGTCGTAGTAGCCCTCCTTCGCCAGGTACTCGATCGCGTTGACGGTGCACGGGGACACGGAGCGGTCGAGCGTCATGCCGATCGGTCCGGCGGAAGTGTCTAGGTTGAGGTCGACGGTGCCCTCGGTGGAAACATTCTCGGTCTCAGGCAGGCCCTTGTAGTACTCGCCCTGGCCGTCCTCGGTGTAGGTGCACGTCACCTGCGGGTCGAGCGGGGTCGCCCGCTTCTTGCTCAGCGCGACGGGCTGCATGTCCTCGGTCGGTTCCGCCGACTCGCTGGACTCGTCTTGGGCGTTGACCTCCTCGTCCGAGCCCCAGGTCGCCGCCATGTAGATGCCGCCTCCAACGAGGGCGATGACCAGCAGGGCCATCGCGGCGATCGTCCACGGCTTGTTCTTTTCTTTCCGGTCGCGTGCCTTGAGCTCGCGGTCGAGTTCCTTCAGGGCGTCCTTGCCGCGCTGCGCGTTATTGCTCACGGACTTCGGCCTCCATCAGTGTCTATAGGTGGTCAGATGGTCAAATACAGTAGCAGCACTGCGCCCGCGGCCGGCGCGTGCGCTCGGTCCTTTATTTATGCTGGGCGCCATGGCTAACGTGACTTTCCGCAATGAACCCACCACCACCTCTGGCGAGCTCCCCGCAGCGGGGGACAAGCTGCCGGCATTCGAGCTCGTCGGCGGCGACATGAACCCGGTGACCGACAGCGATTTCGCCGGCAAGCGCATCGTGCTCAACATCTTCCCGTCCGTGGACACCGGGGTGTGCGCACAATCGGTGCGCCGCTTCAACGAGCTCGCTGCCGGTCTGGACAACACCGTCGTCCTGTGCGTGTCCAAGGACCTCCCGTTCGCGCAGCAGCGGTTCTGCGGTGCCGAGGGCATCGAGAACGTCATCAGCGCATCCGCGTTCCGTTCCACCTTCGGCGAGGACTACGGCGTGACCATGCAGGGCTCGCCGATCAAGGGCCTGCTGGCGCGCTCCGTCGTCGTCGCCGACGCCGACCACAAGATCGTGCACACTCAGCTTGTCGACGAAATCGCCGACGAGCCCGATTACGACGCCGCCGCGGCAGCGCTGGAGAACTAGCGCCGCCAGCCCGGGAAGCTGGGGCTGACTGAGCCGACTGGACCGGCTACGCTGGCTACACTGGCGGGCATGCAGATCGCAGGATTCACCGCTGGACCTTTCGGCACCAACACCTACGTCGTCATCAATGCCGGTGGTGGCGCGGACACTGAGGGCGGCACGAAACCCGAAGCGTTCGTCGTTGACCCGGGTAAAGACAGTGCCGCTCACGTCCGCAAGACCGTCGAGGACGCCGGGGCGGAGCTTGTCGCTGTCGTGCTCACCCACGGCCACATCGACCACACGCGTGACTGCGCTGAATTCGGGCTGCCGGTCTACATCCATCCCGACGATGAAGTGATGCTGGACCCGAAGTGGGGCGCTCCCGGCGACTTCGGCAGGATCTTCGAGGTCGATTCCATGAAGCAGCCTGGAGACCTCCGCCACCTCGAGGCAGGGGAAACCATGACCTTCGCGGGGATGGACTTCCGCATCGTGCACGCCCCAGGGCACTCGCCAGGATCGTCTCTGCTCATTGCGCAGGAAGAAGACGTTGTTTTCGCTGGCGACGTGCTGTTCGCCGGATCCATCGGCCGCACCGACCTGCCGCTCGGTGACCCAGCCGCGATGGACCGCACCCTGGCGGGCCCTGTCTGGGATCTCGACGATGCCCTCACAGTTCTGCCCGGCCATGGTCCCGCGACCACAGTGGCGCAAGAGCGCGCGACAAACCCATATCTCAGCGCGGCGGGACGTTCGCGCTAAGATCGACCGGCGTGAGCGATACCCAGCAGAAATCCGAGAAGTTCCAACCCCTGTCAGCCCCGAAGGGCGTGCCGGACTATGTGCCACCGGTGTCCGCGACCTTTCATAAGGTGCGCTCGGAGTTCGTCAAGCAGGCGCATCTAGCTGGGTATCAGCACATTGAGCTTCCCGTCTTCGAGGACACAACCTTGTTCGCCCGCGGTGTCGGCGAATCCACCGACGTGGTGTCCAAGGAGATGTACACTTTCGCCGACCGCGGCGACCGCTCTGTCACTCTGCGCCCGGAGGGAACAGCGGGAGTCATGCGCGCTGTGATCGAGCACAATCTCGATCGTGGGCAGTTGCCGGTCAAGCTCAACTATTACGGCCCGTTCTTCCGGTACGAGCGCCCGCAGGCCGGCCGTTACCGCCAGCTTCAGCAGGTCGGTGTCGAGGCGATCGGTGTCGACGACCCGCTTCTCGACGTCGAGGTCATCGCTCTGGCCGACCGTTGCTACCGCTCTGTCGGGCTGAGCGGGTTCCGTCTCGAGCTGACGAGCCTGGGGGACAAGAACTGCCGCCCGGCGTACCGCCAGAAGCTCCAGGACTTCCTGCTGGATCTCCCGCTCGACGAGGAGACCCGCCACCGCGCACAGATCAACCCGCTGCGCGTGCTGGACGACAAGCGCTCGGAGGTCCAAGAGATGACTGCCGACGCACCGCTCATGCTCGACCACCTCGACGCAGATTGCCGCGAGCACTTCGAGACCGTCACCGGCTCCCTCGACAACCTCGGCATCCCTTACGTAATCAACCCGCGCATGGTCCGCGGCTTGGACTACTACACCAAGACCTGCTTCGAGTTCGTGCATGACGGCCTCGGTGCCCAGTCCGGCATCGGCGGCGGCGGACGCTACGACGGGCTCATGGCTCAGATCGGCGGCCAGGACCTCTCCGGCATCGGCTTCGGGCTCGGCGTTGACCGGACCGTTCTCGCTCTCGAAGCGGAAGGCGTCACCCTTGACAACGTCGATCAGCGCGTCCAGGTTTACGGTGTCGGAATCGGCCCCGAAGCGACCAAGAAGATGGCCACGCTTATCGACGAGCTCCGCGCCAACGGCATCTCCGCCGACATGGCCTATGGAGGCCGCGGCCTCAAGGGTGCGATGAAGGGCGCCGACCGCTCCGGCGCTCACACCGCTCTCGTGCTTGGCGACCGCGAGCTCGAGACTGGCGAAATCGCCGTGAAGAACCTACGCAACCAGTCGCAGAAGACTGTCGCGCTTGATGTCCACGAGATCATCGACGCGATCTTCCTCCCAGAGGACGAGCCGGCCGAATAGAGGTTGCGCAACCGTTGTGCGGGGCCGGCGTCAGCACTCCGTGATGTTCACAGGGAAGCCGAGCTGGACGGCGAGGCCGCCGACGGAGGTTTCCTTGTACTTCGTCATCATGTCGCGGCCGGTGGCGGCCATAGTCTCGACGACGTCGTCGAGGGAGACGATGTTGGTGCCGTCACCCCACTTGGCCAGGCGGGCGGCGTTGATGGCTTTCACTGCGCCGATGGCGTTGCGCTCGATGCACGGGACCTGCACCAGTCCACCGACCGGATCGCAGGTAAGGCCAAGATTGTGCTCCAAGGCGATTTCAGCGGCGTTCTCCACTTGGGCCGGTGTGCCGCCCAAAATAGCGCACATGCCGGCGGCGGCCATGGCGGACGCGGAGCCGACCTCGCCTTGGCAGCCGACCTCGGCGCCGGAGATGGAGGCATTGGTTTTGATGATCGCCCCGACAGCGCCGGCAGTGAGCAGGAATTCCCGGGCGCGCTCAGGAGTGAAATCCGGCGTGAAATCGCGGCAGTAGTGCATGACAGCCGGGATGATGCCGGCGGCGCCGTTGGTCGGAGCTGTGACCACGCGGCCGTGGGCGGCGTTCTCCTCGTTGACGGCCAAAGCGTAGAGGTTCACCCACTCCATGGCGTCGAGGCCCTCGGAGCTGTGGCGTTGCTGCTCGCTGGTGAGCATGGCGTGCATGCGGGGCGCGCGGCGGCGGACATTGAGGCCGCCGGGGAGGGAACCGTCGGTGGTGATGCCGTTCTTCACGCACTCCTGCATGACGGACCAGACGTTGTCGAGGTGTGCGGTGTACTCGGTCTCTCCGTTGGCCAGACGCTCATTGTGGGCCATGACCTCGGCGATGCTCAGGCCTGTGCGGTCGCAGACTGCGAGCAGGTCTGCGGAGGAATCGTAGGCGTAGGTGCCGTCGTCATGGTCGGTGCTGGAACCATCCTTCTCTCCTTCGGCCTCGGCGACGGCGGTGGCAGCGGCGATGCCGGTGGCGGCGCCCTCTTCGACGGCCTCGTTCATCTCTGCACGGTCCATGATGAACCCGCCGCCGACGGAGTAATACTCGTTGCGGCTGGCCAGACGCGTGCCTTGAGCATCCCAGGCATCGAAGATGAGGCAGTTGGGGTGCTCGGCGACCGGCTTCGGGTTGAAGGTCAGCTCGTACGCGACGCTGCCGTCGGGTCCGGAGATGGTGCCCTTGGCAGGGATGGGGGTGCCGGGGACAGGCTCGACGGTCTGGTCGGTGGTCAGGGGAGTGTAGCCCACCAAGCCCAGGAGGACAGCGCGGTCGGTGCCGTGTCCGACGCCGGTGGCGGCGAGGGATCCACGCAGTTCAATGTGGACTTCTGCGGGGACGACGCCGAGCTTGTCGACGAAAGCAGCACTGGCGCGCATCGGGCCGACCGTGTGGGATGACGACGGCCCGATGCCGATGCTGAACAGGTCGATGACGCTGACACGGTGCGAACTCATGCACCCGAGGATAAGCGCGGGGGTATCGGTCTACCAACCCTAAAGCGGGTCGCCTTTTTCGGGCAGACAGCCAGTGTTAGGGTCAATCTAAGGTTTGAATCAGAAAATCCGCTGGATTCGTGCCGGCCGACAGAGGAGAAACACATGGCAACAGTGACCTATGACAAGGCGACGAGGATTTATCCGAAGGCGGTTAAACCGAGCGTCGATAAGCTTGATCTTGAAATCGCGGACGGCGAGTTCCTCGTCCTCGTCGGGCCCTCCGGCTCCGGCAAGTCCACCGCGCTGCGCATGCTCGCGGGTCTGGAGGAGACCAACGAGGGCCGCATCCTGATCGGGGACCGCGACGTGACCAACGAGTCCCCGAAAGACCGTGACATCGCGATGGTCTTCCAGAATTACGCGCTCTACCCACACATGACAGTGCGCGAGAACATGGGCTTCGCCCTGAAGATCGCGGGCATGGAGAAGGGCGACATCGACCGCCGCGTCGAGGAGGCCGCGAAGACCCTCGACCTGACTGAGTACCTCGACCGCAAGCCGAAGGCTCTCTCCGGCGGCCAGCGCCAGCGCGTGGCCATGGGACGCGCAATCGTGCGCGAACCGCAGGTCTTCCTCATGGACGAGCCGCTGTCCAACCTCGACGCGAAGCTGCGTGTGCAGACTCGCACCCAGATTGCGAGCCTGCAGCGCCGCATGAACGTGACCACCATCTACGTCACCCACGACCAGACCGAGGCGCTGACCATGGGCGACCGCATCGCCGTGCTCAACTTCGGCGTGCTGCAGCAGGTGGGCACCCCGCGCGAGTTGTACGAGCGTCCGGACAACGTATTCGTCGCCGGCTTCATCGGCTCTCCGGCGATGAACTTGTCCACCTTCAACGTCGAGGGCAATGTGGCCAAGCTCGGCGGCGCCTTAATCCCGTTGGCGCCCGAGTACGTCGCGGCGCTAACGCCGGAAGACAACAACCAGATCATCCTCGGCTTCCGCCCGGAGGCACTCACCGTCGTGCCGGACACCACCGAGCACACCGTGCCCATCGAGGTGGACTTTACCGAGGAGCTCGGCTCCGATTCCTACCTCTACGGCCACCTCGTCGGCGGGGAATGGCGCGAGGAGGGCTCCGACGATTCCGCTGCGGGGCAGATCGTTGTGCGCGTTGCACCTATGTCCGGGATCAAGGGCGGCGACATCATCCACGTCACCGTCAACGAAGGTGGCCTGCACGCGTTCTCCAAGGCCACCGGGAACAGGATCTAACCGGCGCCCCGGAGGGGCAGCCGCGCAGCAAGGAGGCTGAAAAGCTCAAAGCCATGTCCGAGAAGATGAGTGTCCAGTCGCCGGCGTATGCCGAAGTGCTGCTTGGCCTGCCCTGGGCAATTCCTCTCGCCGAATGGCCGAGCGAGCTGCTCGCCGCCTTCCCGCGTGGCATTTCCCGCCACACCGTGCGCCTCATCGCAGCGGGCGGCATGGCGCTGGCCATCAAGGAGATCGGCGAGTCTGTCGCATACCACGAGTACCGCATGCTGAAAAAGCTGCGCGACCTCGACATTCCCTGTGTGAAGCCGGTGGCGGTCATCGCGCACCGCACGAACGACAGCCGCGACGAAGAGCTCACTCCATGCCTGGTCACTGAGCATCTCGAGTTCTCCTTGCCGTACCGTGACGTGTTCAGCCGGTCGCTCGGCCCCGAGACGGTGAACAAGCTCATCCGCGCGCTCGCGGTGTTGCTCGTTCGCCTGCACCTGGTCAATTTCTACTGGGGCGATGTGTCGCTGTCGAACACTCTCTTCTGCCGCGATGCCGACGAATTCTCCGCGTATCTCGTCGACGCGGAGACAGGGGAGTTCCACGAGCCACTCTCGCAGGGGCGCAGGCTTTACGACGTCGAGGTCGCCCGCGTCAACATCATCGGCGAGCTCATGGACCTCCAAGCAGGCGGACTCATCGACGCCGATGTCGATGTCATCGCCCTCGGCAACGCCGTCGACGCCACCTACCACGAACTGTGGAGCCTGATGACGGATGAACTCGTCGTGGAAGGCGATGCGTTCGGCAAGATCGCGGAGCGCATCGAGAAGATCAACTCGCTGGGCTTCGACAGCGGCGAGACCGAAATCAGCCACGAGACCCGCCGCAATCCCGACGGCAGTTCCGCCGACATCTACCGAGTCAACATCGAGCCTGCGGTGTTCTCCACCGGCTTCCACCGCCGCAAGCTCAAGCAGCTCACCGGGTTGGACGTCCAGGACCGCCAGGCGCAGCGCCTGCTGGGGGAAATGGAGGTCTACCGGGCCCTTCACCACGAAGGCGCAGTGTCCTTGGAGGAGGTCGCGCTCGACTGGCTGGTCAACCGGTACGAACCAGTCGTCGCCCTGACTCCGTCCGCTCTGCGCAAGAAGCTGGAACCCCCGCAGGTCTTCCACGAGATCTTGGACCACCGCTGGTTCATTTCTGAGAACGAGCAGCGCTACGTGCGTCTCGACGAGGCCGCGGAATCCTACTTCCGCACCATCCTTCCCGACCGTCCGGACGAGGCCCGCATCTACACCGCGAACGAGACCGCCTGGCCGGAGAACAACGATTTTTCCTGATTCACAACGACACAGACCACCTACGAAGAACGAGGTACAAACCATGCAACCGATCACCCGAGCACTAGCGGCCGTAGCCGCGGTCGGGTTGAGTGCGTCGCTTCTGACCGCGTGCGGGCAGAACAACGGACCAAACGTGTACTACCTGAACTTCAAGCCGGAACAGGCCAAGCAGTTCGAGGCGATCGCCGAGGAGTACACCGCCCAGACCGGCATCCCCGTCAAGATCGTCACCGCGGCATCCGGCTCCTACATGCAGACGTTGAAGGCGGAAATGGCGAAATCCAACGCCCCGACGCTGTTCCAGATCAACGGTCAGGAAGGGTACGGTATCTGGAAGGACTACTTGGCCGACTTGTCCGACTACGAGATCACCGGGGCACTGAAGGACGACGCCCAACCGATCACCAACGCCGAAGGCCAAGTCGTGGGAATTCCCTTTGCGATGGAGGGCTTCGGCATCCTCTACAACGAGGAGATCATGGACAAATACTTCGCTCTGCCGGACGCGAAAGTCGGTTCCATGGAGGAGCTCAATTCCTTCGCAGACCTCAAGGCCGTCGCCGAAGACATGCAGGCGCGCAAAGAGGAATTGGGGATCGAAGGCGTCTTCGCGTCCACCTCGCTCGGTGCGGGCGAGGAGTGGCGCTGGACGAACCACCTGATGAACGGACCGATCCACTACGAGGTCGAGGATCGCGGCATCAAGGATTTCTCGGACATGGCCGAGTTCGAATTCACCTACGGGGACAACTACCGCAACCTGTTCGACCTGTACCTGCAGAATTCCACCGTGAAGCCGTCGCTGGCGTCCGCCCGCGCGGTGTCCGACTCGATGGCGGAATTCGCCAGCGGCAAGGCCGCCATGGTCCAGAACGGAAGCTGGGCCTGGGGCCAGATCTCCGGTGAGGGCGGCAACGTGGTCAAGGAAGACAAGCTCAAGTTCATGCCCATGTACATGGGGTTGCCGAACGAGGAGAACGTCGGCCTCAACGTGGGCACCGAGAACTTCCTCTCCGTCAACAACAAGGCTAGCGAGGAAGATCAGAAAGCCACCCGCGACTTCCTCAACTGGTTGTTCCTTTCCGAACGCGGCAAGGAACTCGTCGTCAACGATCTCGGCTTCATCGCCCCGTTCACGAACTACGGCAACGAAGACGTGCCGGATGACCCGCTGGCCCGCCAGGTGCAGGAAGCCTTGAGCGACACGGAGACCGAGTCGCTTCCGTGGGACTTCCAATACACACCGAACCAGCAGTTCCGCGACCTCTACGGCCAGAACCTCGCTCAGTACGCCAACGGCAACCTCACCTGGGAGCAGCTGGTGGACAAGCTCAAGGAGGACTGGGCTTACGAGATGGCCAACCAGATCGAATTGCTCAACTAGCCGGGAGCGACGAAGAGGACCACATCATGCAAGAAACACTGAAGAAATACTTCCCGATCTTCGTGCTGCCGACGCTCATCGCATTCGGCATCGCGTTTTTCGTGCCGTTCCTCGTCGGTACGGCACTGTCTTTCACTGAATTCACCACCATCACCGACGCAACCTGGGTCGGCCTGGACAACTACAGCCGCGTGTTCACCGAGCGCGAAGGCTTCGTCTCTGCGCTGCTGTTCACGATCGCTGTGGCCGTGGTGTCCATCATCACCGTCAACATCATCGCGTTCGCCATCGCGTGGACGCTGACGCGGAAGCTGCGCGGCACCAATTTCTTCCGCACGGTGTTCTTCATGCCGAACCTGATCGGCGGCATCGTGCTCGGCTACACCTGGCAGTCCATGATCAACGCGGTCCTGGCCAATTACGAGACGACCATCTCTGCCGACTGGCGCTTCGGCTACGCCGGCCTGATCATCCTGATGAACTGGCAGTTGATCGGCTACATGATGATCATTTACATCGCCGGACTGCAGAACGTCCCGCAGGAGCTCATCGAAGCCGCGGAGATCGACGGGGTGTCCAAGTGGGAGGAGCTGCGCCACGTCACCATCCCGCTGATGATGCCGTCGATCACCATCTGTCTGTTTCTGACGCTGTCGAACACGTTCAAGGTCTACGACCAGAACTTGGCGCTCACTGACGGCGCCCCCGGCGGCCAAACCGAGATGGTCGCCCTCAACATCGTCAAGACCATGTTCAACCGGGTGGGTGCCGAGGGCGTCGGCCAGGCGAAGGCAGTGATCTTCGTCGTCGTGGTCGTCGTCATCGCAATGTTCCAGCTGCGCGCCACCCGCAGCAGGGAAGTGGAGGCATAAATAATGACTACGAGTATCAAAGCCAGCAAACAGGCCGAACCGGCGCAGGCCGCGGCCAAGCGGAACCGTGGGAGCCGCAAGAACGACGATGAATCGACTGTTTCCGGCGGCGCGAAGGCGCTCATCTACGCGGTGTTGATCTTCCTCACCGTCGTGTTCTTGGGCCCGATCTTCTTCATCCTGCTGAACTCGTTCAAGGATCGCTTCGCCATCTCCACCAATCCGTTCGCCCTGCCGTTGGGCGAGCTGTGGGCCGGCCTGACGAACTACGTCACCGGTGTCCAGGGTGAGGGTTTCGGGTGGGCGATCGTGTGGTCCTTCGTGATCACGATCAGCTCGGTAGTCGCCGTGGTGTTCTTCTCCGCGATGACCGCCTACTACATCACCCGTGTGAAGACGTGGTGGACGAGCGCCCTTTACTACGCATTCGTGTTCTCCATGGTCATTCCGTTCCAAATGGTGATGTTCCCGACCGTGGTCATCGCCGACCGACTCGGCTTGGCCAACCCGCTCGGCATGGTGGTGCTCTACCTGGGCTTCGGTTCGGGCCTGTCGGTGTTCATGTTCTCCGGCTTCATCAAGTCAATCCCGCTGGAGATCGAAGAAGCCGCACATATCGACGGCTGCTCCCCGCTGTCCACCTTCTTCCGCGTGGTCATGCCGATGCTGAAACCTACCGCCATCACCGTGGCCATCTTGAACGCGATGTGGATCTGGAACGACTACCTCCTGCCGTACCTGGTTATCGGTCTGTCCACCCCGTACCGCACCATCCCGGTCGTGATCCAGCAGTTCATCGGGTCGCAGGGTGACCGCGATCTGGGCGCGATGATGGCCATGCTGGTGCTGGCGATCACCCCGATCATCATCTTCTACGTCTCCGCGCAGAAGCACATTATCGAGGGCGTGGCCGCTGGCGCGGTGAAGGGCTAGCGCCCCACGGCGCCGGTGAGGCAGACATGCAGGTGTTCAACCCGGATTCGAAGTTCATGGCGGCGTTCACGATGCTGGCCGACATCGTGATCGTCAACATGCTCTTGGTGGTCACGTCACTACCTGTGGTCACCGGTGGTGCCGCCCTGCGGGCCGCCAACGCCGTGGTCGGGGACATGGTGCAGGGGAGAGGTTCACGGCCCGGGCTAGCGTTCATCCGTCAGCTGACACACGCGTGGAAGCCTGCAACTTTCTACTGGCTGATCCTCCTGGCCGCCGGGGCGTTTCTCACGTACCAGCAGTTCGTCGTCTTTCAGGCCGGCATCGATGGGGCAGCGCTCACCGTGATTCAAGCGCTCGCCTTGGCGGGGGCGTTCATCATCGCCGGGATCAGCGTGTGGTTCTTCGCTCTGGCATCTGTCGGTACGGGCAGCACAGGTGCCGGCAGGTCTCCTGCTCCGGGATTTGCCCAGCTCGCCGCATTGTCGATCCAGCACACATTCCGATTCCTCGGCCGCACCGTAGCCGCGGTGGCGGTGGTGGCCGGGGCGGTGTGGGTCGTCGTCAAGCTGCCTCTCGCTTTCTCGGTGCCGCTGGTGTTCTTCTTCGGGCCTGCGGCGGCGCTGTATCTCGTGCGGCTCGTACTGGCGGCGCCACTCGGACAGGAGCTGGGGGACTAAAGACCGGGCTCAGGTAGGTGTTCGGTCCTGCCGGTATATGGGTGAGTTTGGGGGCGGGTCTGGGGGCTGGTGAATCTGTTGTCGTAGCCGGCATGGCTCGAAGCTTATAAGCGCTGTTCAAGGAGTTTTGAAGCCCCACGGCCTGCGACCGAAATATGAACAGATTCACCAGGAGCCAGAACCGAGGCCTGTGCTGAAAACTGTCGCGGGCTAGACAGCGTCGAAAAGCGCGGGAAGGTTCGACGGCGTGACGACGCACAGCGGCTGCTGGTTGTCGTGCCCGTGCTCGGTGATGATGACTAAGCGCGGCAAGGTCTGCTTCGCACAGGGGGATGTGAGCGCGGCGATGACCTCTGCCGCGGTGGACGTCCGGGGAAGGAAAACAGCCTGGTCCTTGCGCTCGTTGAAGGTGAGGAGGTTGCGGATCTGCGGGTGGCGGACCGTGTCGTCGCCGTTGAGCTCGGACGCGAGCCAGCGGGCGATCGTGTTCGTGGTCAGCACACTGACGCACTGCTTGCCCTCGTAGATCGGGAACTGGGAGATGCCGGTGTCGCGGATCACGTGGAGCGCCTCGTGCACGTCCTCGTCGGGAGAGAACGTGATCACGTCTTGGTGCCCGATGACGTCGGTGGCCAGCGGCGGGTCGAGGAGCTGGTCGCGGATCGCCTCGATCTCCGCCACGGTCTCGGGCAGCGGCTCGGCGATGGGGCGGAAGTCCTGGTACTCACCGTGGCTGATCGCGTTGCGCAGGCCCGCGAACTCTTTGAGGTCGTTGGCCTGGGCGGTCGTGACGATGTGGCGTTTCTCGGCTTTGGAGACCATCCAGTTGAAGCTGTCGGACTTCTTAGCGTCCAGAGCTGAACGCAGAAATCCCTCAATCTCGTTGAACGCCGCGAGGAAGGGTACGGCTCGGTTGCGGGGTGCGCCGGTCTCCTCTGTGCTGGTCTCTCCTGTCATCGTTCCGGCGGCTTCTAGCCCTTGTACACGCCGCGGTTGAGGGTGTCGCACTTAGCCATGGAACCGCTGTCGTAGCCGGACATGAACGCCTGCTGGCGCTGTTCGGAGGAACCGTGCGTCCAGGCATCGGGGTTGACCTCACGGCCGGACTCTTGCTGGATGTGGTCGTCGCCGATCGCGCGGGCGGTGTCGATCGCCTGCTTGAGCTGGTCTTCGGTGATGGGCTCCAGCAAAGCATCCTCGCCCTTGTCGGCGCGGGAGGCCCAGATACCTGCGTAGCAGTCGGCCTGAAGCTCGATTGCCACGGCCGCCGAGTCCTCGCCCGGGTTGTTGTAGTCGCTCAAGCCCAGCGTGCCTTCCAGCTGCTGGATGTGGTGGCCCCACTCGTGGGCGACGACATACATCTGCGACAAGGAACCGGAGCTGCCACCGAGTTGCTCGAGCTGTTTGAAGAAGCTGGTGTCGAGGTAGATGTGCTCGTCGCGCGGGCAGTAGAACGGGCCAGTGCTTGACGACGCGTTGCCGCACCCGGTCTGCACACTGTTCTCGAACAGCCGCAGGCCGGGCTCGTGGTATTCGACATCGGCCTGCTCCGGGAGGACTGCCGGCCACACGATATTCAGCGAGTCGGCCATGGCGGCGGCACGACAGTCGGCGTACTCGTTTACGGCGCCGTCGGCACTGCAGTGCTCCAGCGAGTTCTCGCCGCTCTGCTCCTGGGCTTGCTGGCCGGAGTCGGTGGGGGTGAGTCCGCCGCCGCCAAGCAGCAGGTAGAGGGCGATGAGGACGAGCGTGCCGATGCCGCCGCCACCGATCATGATGGGCATGCCGCCCCCGCCGCCGCGGGATCCCCGGCTTGTACTGACTCCACGCCCGGAAGGCGTCACACCGCTCTTGAAGGTCATGGGCCAAATCATGCCATATCTGTGCCTTATCTGTTTCTCGATATGTTTCATGCGGCGGCGACCTCGCAGAGAGCGCGCCGTGGGCTGGGCTGCGCGGGAAGCTGCCGAGGAAGATCGCGGAAAGATACGGAAAGATACGGACGCGGAAGGAGACGGGTGCGGCGTATTCGGTAGACTCACGTGAGTTGAGCAATAGATATACGACACGTGGAAGGACGTGGAGGACACCGTGCTGCGCACTCACCTTGCAGGGGATCTCCGTAAAGAAATGGACGGCCAGACCGTCACGCTGACCGGTTGGGTCGGCCGCCGCCGCGACCACGGCGGCGTCATCTTCATCGATCTGCGCGACCGGTCCGGTTACGCCCAGGTGGTCTTCCGTGAATCCGACGTGGCGGAGGCCGCCCATGACCTGCGCAGCGAGTACTGCGTGAAGGTCACCGGCGTGGTCGAGCCGCGCCCGGAGGGTTCCGCCAACCCGAACCTCGCTTCGGGCGAGATCGAGGTCAACGCGACGGAGCTGACTGTCCTGTCGACGTCTGCGCCGCTGCCGTTCCAGGTGGAGGATTTCTCCTCCAGCGAGGTCGGCGAGGAAACCCGACTGCGCTACCGCTACCTGGACTTGCGCCGTGAGCGCCAAGCGGATGCGCTGCGCCTGCGTTCCAAGGTGAACAAGGCGGCGCGCGATGTGCTGAACCGCCACGAGTTCGTCGAGATCGAGACGCCGACGTTGACACGCTCCACCCCGGAGGGCGCCCGTGACTTCCTCGTCCCGGCGCGTCTGCGTCCGGGGTCCTGGTACGCGCTGCCGCAGTCCCCGCAGCTGTTCAAGCAGCTGCTCATGGTGTCCGGCATGGAGCGCTACTACCAGATCGCACGGTGCTACCGCGACGAGGATTTCCGCGCCGACCGTCAGCCGGAGTTCACCCAGCTGGATATTGAGGCGAGCTTCGTCGACCAGGACGACATCATCGAGCTCGCGGAAGAGATCCTGGTGGAGCTGTGGAAGCTGATCGGCTACGAGATCAGCACCCCGATCCCGCGCATGACGTACAAGGAAGCCATGGAGAAGTACGGCTCCGATAAACCGGACCTGCGCTTCGACATCCAGTTGGTGGATTGCACCGAGTTCTTCAAGGAGACCCCGTTCCGCGTGTTCCAGAACGAGTACGTCGGCGCTGTGGTCATGGAGGGCGGAGCTTCCCAGCCGCGCCGCCAGCTCGACGCATGGCAGGACTGGGCGAAGCAGCGCGGCGCAAAGGGCTTGGCCTACATCCTCGTGCAGGAAGGCGGTGAGCTCACTGGCCCGGTGGCGAAGAACATCACCGACGAGGAGAAGGCGGGCATCGCAGCCCACGTCGGCGCGAAGCCGGGCGACTGCATCTTCTTCGCCGCGGGAGACACCAAGTCCTCCCGTGCGCTGCTCGGGGCGGCCCGCGGCGAGATTGCGAATAAGCTCGGCCTGATCAAGGAAGGCGACTGGGCGTTCACCTGGGTCGTCGACGCGCCGCTGTTCGAGCCGGCTGCCGACGCAACGGCTTCCGGCGATGTGGCTCTCGGCCACTCCCAGTGGACCGCGGTGCACCACGCGTTCACCTCTCCGAAACCGGAGTACCTGGACACCTTCGACAAGGAGCCGGGCGAGGCGCTGGCCTACGCCTACGACATTGTCTGCAACGGCAACGAAATCGGTGGCGGCTCCATTCGTATCCACAACCAGGATGTGCAGAAGCGCGTCTTCGACGTCATGGGCATCACCAACGAGGAAGCGCAAGAGAAGTTCGGCTTCCTGCTCGACGCGTTCTCCTTCGGTGCGCCCCCGCACGGCGGCATCGCCTTCGGTTGGGACCGCATCGTCTCCCTGCTCGGTGGCTTCGATTCCATCCGCGATGTCATCGCGTTCCCGAAGTCGGGTGGCGGCGTCGACCCGCTCACTGACGCTCCGGGCACCATCCCTGCCGCACAGCGCAAGGAGACCGGTGTGGACTTCAAGCCGGAGAAGAAGGATTCTGGCGCTGAAGCTGGTGCTGGTGCAAGCGCCGAAGCCAGGGCCAAGGCGGAGAATTAAAGGGACGGAGGCCGGCCGGAGCCAGGGACATGTGCGCCCTGGGCTGGTTGCCTAACCATGCTGGACACCCAAGAAATCATCGCGACTGCCGAGGCGGTCTTGAACCACCGCTACGGTGGTCAGCAGCAGCTCACCGAACCAGAGGAGCTCAGCGGGACTGGCGCCACGACGGTGCTGCGCCTGCGCGTGGCCAACAATCCGGTCTTCCCGCACCGGTCGGTCGTGGTGAAGTACTCGCCGCAGGCGAACGATGCGATTGACGATGCCGCTTTCATGAGGGAAGTGGTGGCGTACCAGTTCACGACGTCGCTAAGCGAAGATGTGCGCCCCGGTCCTGTGCTGCTCGGCTACGACATTGAGCGCCGCACGCTGATTTTGTCGGATGTGGGCAACAGCGAGAACTTCGCTGACCTGCTCGAGCAATCCGACGATGAAGCGCGGGTGCGCCTCCTCCGGAATCTGGGTACGTCGCTGGGCAAGATGCACGCTGGTACCGCGGGTGCGGAGACGAGCTTCAATATCCTGCTCGCCCGCATGGTGCGCTCGATCGACGGGGCGCGCGAGATTCAGATTCAACGCGAAGCGATGCTGGAGAACCGCATCCAAGAAGGCGTGGACATCATCCGTGAGGCAGGCATCGAGATGCCGGCCGATGTCGCGGCTGTCGCCGACACGGTGCAGGTGCGCATGCTGCACGGCGGGTCCCGCGCGTTCACGCCTTTCGATCTTTCGCCGGATAACATCGTCTTCGCCGAGCGGGCGCAATTCCTCGACTACGAGTGGGCAGGTTTCCGCGATGTGGTCGCAGATATCGCCGGCGTGATCGCGGGTTTTCCGCAGTACATCTCCGCGCGCCCGATCAGCGAGGAAGAGACAGCAGTCTTCCTCGAGGCGTGGGTGGCCGAGGTCGGCGGTGTGTGGCCGTCGGTCCTCAACCCTGAAACGCTGCAGGCCAGGATTACCGCGGCGCTCGTCGGCTGGTCGTTCTTCAGCGCGTCGTTGCTTGAGTACACGCGCAGCGTCGCTGGTGGCGCGATTGAGGGCGGAAACTCCGCCGGCGCCGGGATGACGATTGACCCAGACGAGGCGGAGGCGCGCGCCATCCGCCGCGATGTCGCGGGCACGTTCGACGCGTTGGCGCGCTACGCAGACACTGGTACGGAACCCACATATGCGGTGGTGGCGAACTTTGCCCGCCGTGTGGTGGAGTGGCTGGTATGACGCAAGGCGGACTGTTCACGGATCCGGCAGGTGCGGGCAGCACAGGCAGTCTGGGCCAGTCCGGTTCTGGCGGGGGAGCCGCCGCATCTCGTGGAACAGCCTTCTTTGATGCGGGGTCCGCAGCGCCGCTCGCCGCGCGGATGCGCCCGCGCACCCTGGACGAACTGGTGGGGCAGGAGCACCTGCTCGGGCCGGGGCGGCCGCTGCGCCGGCTGGTCGAGGGATCCGGGGAAGCTTCGGTGATTCTCTATGGCCCGCCGGGCACCGGCAAGACGACGATCGCCTCGCTCATCGCAGGTGCCATGGGGCAGAATTTCGTCGGTTTGTCCGCGCTGTCCTCGGGAGTCAAGCAGGTGCGCGAGGTGCTCGAGGCAGCGAAGCAGGACCTTGTCCGCGGCCAGCGCACCGTTTTGTTCATCGACGAGGTGCACCGCTTTTCCAAGACTCAGCAGGACGCGCTGCTCGCCGCGGTGGAAAACCGCACGGTGCTGCTTGTCGCGGCGACGACGGAGAACCCGTCGTTCAGCGTGGTCGCCCCGTTGCTGTCCCGTTCCCTCCTGCTCAAACTCGAGTCCCTCGGCAACGACGAAATTGGGGTGGTGCTCGACCGGGCGGTCGCCGATGAACGTGGACTGGGCGGCGAAATAACGCTCAGCGGCGACGCACGCGAGCAGCTCATCCTGCTCGCCGGAGGCGATGCCCGCCGCGCGTTGACCTACCTCGAGGCGGCGGCCGAGGGGGCTGCAGCCAGCGAGGGGGAGGGCAATTCCGGGAAAAAGGAAGTGACTCTTGATGTCGTCCGGAACGCCGTAGACCGTGCGGTGGTGCGCTACGACCGCGACGGCGACCAGCACTACGACATCATCTCCGCCTTCATCAAATCCATCCGCGGCTCCGACGTCGATGCGGCGCTGCACTACCTCGCCCGCATGATCGAAGCAGGGGAGGACCCGCGTTTTATCGCCCGCCGCCTGGTCATTCACGCGTCAGAGGACATCGGAATGGCGGATCCGACCGCACTGCAGACCGCGACAGCG
Source organism: Corynebacterium sp. p3-SID1145 (assembly GCA_025144245.1). Classification (GTDB taxonomy): domain Bacteria; phylum Actinomycetota; class Actinomycetes; order Mycobacteriales; family Mycobacteriaceae; genus Corynebacterium. The sequence continues at coordinate 80,369 of JALXXC010000005.1, forward strand.
GCGGCGGAAGCGGTCCAGTTCATCGGCATGCCGGAAGGGCGCCTGCCGCTCGCGCAAGCCACCATCCACCTCGCCACCGCGCCGAAATCGCCGTCGGTCATCCAGGCTATCGACGGGGCGCTCGCCGATGTCCGCGCCGGCCGGTCCGGTGTCGTCCCTCCACATTTGCGCGACGGCCACTACGAAGGCGCGAAGAAGATCGGGCATGCCGTCGGCTACATCTACCCGCACGACGATCCCCGCGGCGTGGTGGAGCAGCGCTACATCCCGGAAGGGCTCGACGAGGCCCGTTACTACCAGCCGACCGACCACGGGGCGGAAAAGCGCATCCAGTCGTATTCGGAACGGCTGCGGGAAATGGTGCGGGGCAGCGGGGCGGAACGTCGATAAGCATGCCCCGTGACTGCGTTCTGCGCGCGTTCCGTGCGAGCTGGTGACCGTGAGTGCGCCTGGCGCGGGTAAGGTGAAACGGCGAGAAACGCACTGTCAACGCAACACATATTTAAGGATTCCTCTGTGCAGACCCATGAGATCCGCGACCGGTTCACATCGCACTTTGTCGAGGCCGGCCACATCGCCGTTCCCAGCGCTTCGCTGATCCTCGACGACCCCACCCTGCTCTTCGTCAACGCCGGCATGGTGCCGTTCAAGCCGTACTTCCTGGGGCAGCAAAACCCGCCGTTCGAGACCGGTAAGGCCACCTCGATCCAGAAATGCGTGCGCACCCTGGATATCGAGGAAGTGGGCATTACCACCCGCCACAACACGTTCTTCCAGATGGCGGGCAACTTCTCCTTCGGCCAGTACTTCAAGGAAGGCGCGATCACCCTCGCCTGGGACCTTCTGACCAAGTCCCAGGCAGACGGCGGCTTCGGGCTCGACCCGGACCGCCTCTGGGTCACCGTGTTCACCGACGACGATGAGGCCGCCGCGATTTGGCGCGACAAAGTCGGTGTCGCAAACGAGCGCATTCAGCGCATGGGCATGGAGGACAACTTCTGGTCCATGGGCATTCCGGGCCCGTGCGGGCCCTGCTCCGAGATCTACTACGACCGCGGCCCGGAGTACGGTGCCGACGGCGGTCCGGTCGCCGACGACAACCGGTACATGGAGATCTGGAACCTCGTGTTCATGGAGTCCATCCGCGGCGAAGGGGACAAGAAGGGCAATTTCGACATCGTCGGCGAACTGCCCAAGAAGAACATTGATACCGGCCTGGGCATCGAGCGCCTGGCATGCCTTCTGCAGGGTGTGGACAACGTCTACGAGACCGACCTGCTCGCCCCTGTGATCACGGCGGCCGAGGAGCTCACCGGGACGAAATACGGTGCCGGCAACCAGTCCGACGACGTGCGTTTCCGTGTCATCGCCGACCACTCCCGCACCGCGATGATGATCATTCTCGACGGTGTCACCCCGTCGAACGAGGGCCGCGGCTACATCCTGCGCCGCCTGATGCGCCGCATCGTGCGCTCCGCCCGCCTGCTCGGCGCGACAGGCAACACGCTGGAGACGTTCATGAACACGATCATGGACACGATGACCCCGTCCTTCCCGGAGATCGCCGACAACCGCGAGCGCATCCTGCGCGTCGCCATCGCCGAAGAGAAGGCCTTCCTGAAGACCCTCGAGTCCGGCACCACGCGTTTCGACGAGACGGCGAGCGCGCTGAAATCGTCCGGCCAAGAGACGGTCCCCGGTGAGAAAGCTTTCGAGCTGCACGACACTTACGGTTTCCCAATTGACCTCACTCTGGAGATGGCGGCGGAGGCCGGCCTAGACGTGGACATGGACGCGTTCCACGCGGCGATGGACGAGCAGAAGCAGCGCGCCAAGGCCGACAACAAGGCGAAGAAGCACGGCAACATCGACGAATCCCTCTACCGCGAGTGGATCGACGGCCACCCGACCGAATTCGTCGGCTTCACAGAGCTGTCCCACGAGGGAAAGGTCCTGGGTTTGGTCCGCGGGGGCGAGAAGGTCGGCGAGGCCGCGCAGGGCGACGAGGTCGAGGTCATTCTCGACGTTACCCCGATGTACGCCGAAGGCGGCGGACAGCTCGCCGACCGCGGCCGCATCGTCGTAGGCGACACGGTGCTGGACGTCCACGACGTGCAGAAAGTGGGCAACAAGAAGCTCTGGGTGCACAAGGCGACCGTGGCCAACGGCGGCCTCGATGTCGGCCAGACCGTGCGGGCGGAGGTGGACCCGACGTGGCGCCACGGCGCCCGCCAGGCGCACACCGCGACCCACTTGATCCACGCGGCACTGCGCCAGGTGCTCGGCCCGACCGCCGTCCAGGCGGGTTCCATGAATAAGCCGGGCTACCTGCGCTTCGATTTCAACTACACCGAGCAGCTGAGCCCGGAGCAGCTAGAGGAAATCGCTGCCATCACCAACCAGGCCGTCGACGCGGACTTCGCGGTGAACACCTTCGAGACGTCCCTGGACAAGGCCAAGGAGATGGGTGCAATGGCGCTGTTCGGCGAGAACTACGGCGATGAGGTGCGCGTCGTGGAGATCGGTGGCCCGTTCTCCATCGAGCTGTGCGGCGGCACCCACGTGGAACACTCGTCGCAGATCGGCCCGGTGGCCGTCCTCGGCGAGTCGTCCGTCGGGTCCGGCGCACGCCGCATTGAGGCGTACTCGGGTCTGGATTCCTTCCAGTACTTCTCCAAGGAAGCCGCGATCGCGAACCTGCTCGCCGGCGAGATGAAGACCCCGTCGGAGGACCTTCCGGAACGCGTCGCCCAGCTCACTGAGCGTCTCCGCGCCGCCGAGAAAGAGATCGAGAACCTGCGCAAGAAGGAGCTCGCCAACCAGACCGGTGAACTGGTCAACAAGGCGGAGGAGATCGGTTCCTTCCGCTTCCTGAGCGTGAAGCTTCCCGACGGCACGAGCGGCGGCGACCTGCGTACGATCGCCACGGACCTCAAGGGCCGCTTCGGCGATACTCCGGCTGTGATTGTGCTGGCAGCAGAAGCGGGCGGCAAGGTCCCGTTCGCAGTGGCCGCGACCAAGGCCGCCGTGGACGAGGGCGTCAAGGCCGGCGAATTCGTCGGCGCATTCGGCCAGTACGTCGGCGGCAAGGGCGGCGGTAAGCCGGATCTCGCGCAGGGCTCGGGATCGGACGCCGCTGGCGTCGAGGCAGGTTTCGCTGCCCTCCGGGAACGCATTTCGCAGATATAGGATAGGCTTCAACAAGGTCACGAATTGATTACGTGACACGCCCTGCCTGTGGTACAACGGCAGTGCCTCCGGGCACTACCGTGGAAACGACGGTGTATTCAGCAAAAGTAAAGGTTCCCGCGCACGATGAAAGTTCATCCGGACAACCCCGGGGTCGACGACCCCGGCAACGGCCGCCGCATCGGTCTCGATGTCGGCACCGTCCGGATCGGCGTTTCATCCTCGGACCGCGATGCGCGGCTGGCCACTCCCGTGGAGACAGTCAAGCGCGTCACCGGGTTCAAGGACCGCGATGGCGAGGATATCGAACGCCTGCTGGAAATCATCGACGAATATGACGCTGTAGAAGTCGTGGTGGGGCTTCCCCGCGACCTCAAGGGCAACGGATCGTCCAGCGTGAAGCACGCCAAGGAGATCGGGTTCCGGATTTCGCGCCGCAGCGATGTTCCGGTCCGGTACGCCGATGAGCGTCTCACCACCGTCGAGGCAACGCATGCGCTGCGTGCCTCTGGCGTGAGTGAGCGCGAGGGACGTTCCGTCATCGACCAGGCCGCGGCCGTGGCCATCCTTCAGTCTTGGCTGGACGGACGTAAGAACTACCGCGAGGAAACCGCGCCCGAGCAGTCGGCCAGCGCGGATCCGTCGCCACAACCCAAGGAGACTTAAAACGTGAGCTCGGCAACCTCGTCTCAAGGGCGCACCCGCGGAGTCGCGGTGTTGGTCGCGTCGATCTTGCTGATCATCGGCGCTGTCGTCTACATCGCATTCGCCCGGAGCAACTCCACCGGCAGCGATTTCAAAGGCGCCGGTAACGGCGTCGAGCAGATCGTTGAGATTCCGGAGGGCTCCACCCTCTCGGCTATGGGTCCCGCGCTGACGGATAAAGGCGTCGTCCGTTCAGACAAAGCATTCCAGAATGCCGCGATGGCGAACTCGGATGCGGACAACATCCAGCCGGGCTTCTACCGCCTGCAGGAGAAGATGAGTGCCGACGAGGCCGTCAAGGCCCTGCTCGATCCCGCCAACAAGGTGGACATGCTCAAGATCCCCGGCGGCGCCACGTTGATGGACGTCAAGGTCGTCGGCGGCGACACGCGCTTCGGCATCTTCAGCAGCATCTCGTCGGTCTCCTGCGGCTCCGAAGGGGAGAAAGACAGCTGCGTGAGCGTGAAGGAGCTCCACGACGTGGCCGCCAATTCCGATCCGGTGGCGCTCGGTGTTCCGCAGTGGGCAGTCGACCCGGTCAACGCCCACAAAGGCGACCCCAAGCGCCTTGAGGGCCTGATCGCCCCGGGCGAGTACATCGTCGACCCGAACGCGGATGCCCAGACGATTCTTACGGACTTGATCAGCCGTTCCACAGAGAAGTACAACAGCACCGACATCGTCGGACGCGCCCAGGCGATCGGCTTGAGCCCCTACGACCTGCTGACCGCTGCGTCGCTTGTGGAGCGCGAAGCACCGGAGGGGGAGTTCGACAAGGTCGCACGCGTGATCCTCAACAGGCTCAAGGAGCCGATGCGCTTGGAGTTCGACTCGACGGTGAACTACGGCCTGGAGTCGGTGGAGCTGGCCACCGGCGACACCGACCGCAAGAAGGTCACCCCGTGGAACACGTACGCCAAGGACGGCCTGCCGGAGACTCCGATCGCATCGCCGTCGGAGGAGGCGATCCAGGCGATGGAGCACCCGGCCGAGGGCGCGTGGCTGTTCTTCGTCACCGTCGACGACAAGGGCACCACGATCTTCAGCAACACGTTCGAGGAGCACCAGGCGAATGTTCAGCAGGCATACGACTCCGGAATCCTCGATTCCCAGCGTTAGAGCAACGCGATGAGCACAGCAGTCAGCGTCGAGCATAAAGCTGCAGTCCTGGGCAGCCCGGTCGAGCATTCTTTGTCGCCGGTGCTGCACAGCGCCGGCTTCGAGGCCGCGGGCCTGGAAGGCTGGACGTACGAGCGCATCGAGTGCGATGCAGAGCGGCTCCCCGGTCTAGTCGGGGAGGCGGGGGACGAATACCGTGGTTTCTCCGTGACCATGCCCGGGAAGTTCGCTGCGCTGGAATTCGGCGGCACTGTCACGGAGCGTGCACAGGCGATCGGTTCGGCGAACACCCTCGTCCGCGAAGGGTCGACGTGGCGTGCGGACAACACCGACTGCGAAGGAATCGCGGGGGCGCTGGAGGAGCTCGTCGGCACGCACACACCAATCGGCCATGCCCTTGTCATCGGCGCCGGCGGAACTGCCCGGCCGGCGCTGTGGTCGCTGGCGGAGCGCGGTGCCGAAAAAGTCACGGTGCTCAACCGCTCCGACCGTTCGGCCGAGCTGCTGCCGTTGCTGGACGGCGTTGAGACGGAATTCATCGATTTCGAGCGAGACCTGGAACCGCTGGCGATGAGCGTGGATCTGATCATCTCCACCGTCCCTTCAGCGGCGCTATCCGGACGTGAGAAGGAGCTCGGGCACGCGCCGCTGCTCGATGTCATCTACAACCCCTGGCCCACGCCTCTGGCGACCCGCTGCGCGTCAAACGGCCACCTGACCGTCGGCGGCCTAGTCATGCTCGCGTGCCAGTCTTATTCGCAGTTCGAGCAGTTCACCGGTGTCCCCGCTCCGCGCGAAGAAATGCGCGAAGCCCTCTTCCGCCACGTCGGTTGGGTGGCACCCACTGGAGTGACGCGGAAGAACCGGTAGTAGCGGTGAAGCCGGTAGAGCCCTGGAACTCCGCCACTGCTTCGCTAGATAGCGCCGTTGCGCATTAGAGTGCGCACCCCGCCTGTGCGGTCGGGCGGCCACTGTTCTAGGTTGAGCGTCATGGGGGAGATCTCGGTGGGGGCCGTTGCCGTGAGCTCGGTGTTGTGCGCGGCGGCGGCGATCTGGACGGTGGCGCTTATCGCGGTGGACGCGGAAGAACTTCGGCTGCCGGACGTGTGGACTTTGCCGGTGGCGGGTGCCGCGGCCGCCGCGTGCGTCGCCGTGCCGGCAGGGGCGGCCGGGCTCGTCTGGCCGCTGGCGTACGCGGTTGCTGGAAGGGGAATTGGCGGGGGAGACGTGAAGTTGGCGGTGCCGCTGGGGGTGGTGCTCGCGCTTCTTGGGGGAGTCGGCGCTGTTCTCGCCGGAATGTTTCTGGCCAGCATGTTCACTGTTCTGGTGCTGTTGGCCCGGCGGAAGAAGACGATGGCGCACGGGCCGTCTATGCTCGCCGCGGCATGGCTGGTGGGTATTGCTAGCACTTTCCTGTCACCGGTATGAGACAATGCCTCCATGCTTCGTTGGACTACCGCAGGTGAATCCCACGGTCAGGCGCTTGTCGCACTGGTCGAGAATATGCCGGCTGGGGTCACCGTCTCCGCGGAAGAGATCGGTCACCAGCTCGCCCGCCGCCGTCTCGGATACGGGCGCGGCGCACGCATGAAATTCGAGCAGGACGAGTTGACCCTGCTGACCGGTGTCGTTCACGGAAAGACCATCGGCAGCCCGATCGCCATCATGATCGGGAACACCGAGTGGCCGAAATGGACGACGATCATGTCGCCGGACGCGCTCGACTACGACGACCCGGAAGTGGCGAAGGCGATGAATTCGGGCCGCGGTGCGGCGCTGACCCGGCCGCGCCCGGGCCACGCGGATTTTTCCGGGATGGTCAAGTACGGATTCGATGCGGCACGTCCGGTGCTGGAGAGGTCGTCGGCACGCGAAACCGCGTCCCGCGTTGCGGCCGCCACGGTAGCGCGGTCATTCCTGCGTGAGGTGCTTGGCGTCGAGGTCTACTCGCACGTGATCTCCATCGGCGCTTCCGAGCCGTACGATGGCCCGTCCCCGTCGTTCAGCGACATTGACGCGATCGACGAGTCCCCAGTCCGCGCCTACGGCAAGGATGCGGAGGAGTCCATGATCGCCGAGATTGAATCGGCGAAGAAGGCGGGAGACACACTCGGCGGAATCGTGGAGGTCATCGTCGACGGCCTGCCGATCGGATTGGGCTCCCACGTCTCCGGCGAGACCCGCCTCGACGCGCAGCTCGCCGCTGCTTTGATGAGCATCCAGGCGATCAAGGGCGTCGAGATCGGCGCCGGTTTCGAGGAGGCCCGCCGCCGCGGTTCGGAAGCCCACGACGAGATCCTCCGCGATGAGAATGGCGTTCACCGCGCAACGAACCGCGCGGGCGGTCTTGAAGGCGGCATGACCAACGGCGAGCAGCTCCGCGTCCGTGCGGCGATGAAGCCGATCTCCACAGTCCCGCGCGCGCTGCAGACACTCGACATGGCGACGGGTGATGCGGCCACCGCCATCCACCAGCGTTCCGATGTCTGCGCTGTTCCCGCCGCCGGAGTCGTCGCCGAAGCCATGGTCGCGCTTGTCCTTGCCCGTGCGACGTTGGAGAAATTCGGCGGCGACAGCGTGGAAGAAACGAAACGCAACGTTGAAGCGTATAAGCAGTACGTGTCTGAGCGTCTCGCGTTTGGAGGAAACAACAATGACTAACTCTGTGGCACAGCCCCAGCCGCAGCCGAAGCCGCGTCCGCAGCGTCCCGCGCGCTTCCCGGCCACCGCTGGTACTCCCGACCCGTCCACGCCGCAGCACGGCCGAATTTCCAATGTCGCGGAACAGGTCGGCTCGCACGGTGATGCCGCTGCTTTCGGTGCGCCGGAGGAACCCGTGGTCCACGGTTCGCCGCGCGTTGTTCTGGTCGGCCCGCCCGGCGCCGGCAAGTCGACGATCGGCCGCCGTCTCGCCCGCGCCATGAACCTGCCGTTGGTCGATTCGGACGATCTGATCGCCAAGGGTGAGGGAAAACCCACCGGCGAGGTCTTCAGTGATCTGGGGGAGGAGCGCTTTCGCGAGGTTGAGGCAGAATACGTCGCTCGTTCGCTGGCATCTGGTGGAGTGGTCAGTTTGGGCGGTGGGGCAGTGCTCACCGAGTCCACACGGAGGCTGCTCCAGGCGCACAACGTTGTCTGGATCGACGTCTCCGTTGAGGAAGGCGTGCGCCGCACCTCCGGCAACGATTCCCGCCCAGTGCTCAATGCTGACGATCCCGTGGCGCATTACCGTGCGCTGCTCGAGTCCCGTGAGCCCTTCTACCGGGAGGTGGCCATGCACCGTGTGCGTACCGATTCCCGCCCGCCGCAGCGGCTCGTCGCTGAGATTCTCTCGCTGATCGACACCCGCTAGCCCCCCACAACGTTCACAACCCCGAGAGCCCACAGCAAGGAGCGCCCCCCTCATGGCCGAGATTCAGGTCACAGGACCGTCCCCGTACACCGTCCGGATCGACCACGGGCTGGACGGCCAGGTGGCGCAACGCATCGCTGAGTCAGGTGCGCGTCAGGCACTGATCGTGCACCAGGAACCGCTCGCGGGTGCGGCTGAAGCGCTCCGTGCGCGCTTGGAGGGCGTAGGCCTCAGCGCGGCGTTGGCTCCGATTCCGGATGCGGAAGACGGGAAATCGCTCGCTGTCGCCGGGCAATTGTGGGACACACTCGGCGAGAAGAATTTCTCGCGTCAGGATGCTGTCGTTGGCCTTGGCGGGGGAGCCGCCACCGATCTGGCTGGTTTCATCGCCGCCACGTGGATGCGCGGCATCAAGGTCGTCCAGGTTCCCACCACATTGCTGGCGATGGTCGACGCCGCCGTCGGCGGAAAGACCGGCATCAACACTGCCGCAGGCAAGAACTTGGTCGGTGCGTTTCACGAACCGGATTCCGTGTTCATCGACCTCGACCGCCTGGATACCCTGCCGGAGGCGGAGTTCGTCTCCGGCTCCGCCGAGATCATCAAGACGGGGTTCATCGCTGACCCGGTGATCCTGGACATCTACCGCGCGGGAGGCAGCGTGCCCACCGACAAGATCGCGGAGCTCATCGAGCGTTCCGTCGCGGTGAAAGCTTCGGTTGTGGCACAGGACCTGAAGGAGTCCTCCCTGCGCGAGATCCTCAACTACGGCCACACTCTCGGTCACGCCATCGAGAAGCGGGAAGACTACCGCTGGCGCCACGGGAACGCGGTGGCGGTCGGAATGATGTTCGTCGCAAAGCTGGCGCGCAACCGCGGGCTCATCGGGGACGATGTGGTGGACATGCACCGCGAGATCCTCGAAGCAGTCGGTTTGCCCACGACCTACGAGGTGGGTGCGTTCGATGAGCTGTACGAGGGCATGACGCACGACAAGAAGAACCGCAACGGGCAGATCAGGTTCGTCGCCCTTGACGGGATCGGCAGCACCACCCGAATCGAGGATGCGGGCATCGAGGAGCTGCGCACCGCGTACACTGAGCTTTCACAGTGAGCACCGGCCGTGCCTGGCCCGGTGACAAATCAAGACTGAGTCTCAGCGCGACGCTGAGCGGCGAGGAGGCCCCGACGTGAAGATCCTGGTGCTCAACGGCCCGAACCTGAACAGGTTGGGCAAGCGGCAGCCGGAGGTGTACGGCACGACCACGTTGGCGGACATTGAGAGTCACCTGCGCTCGCGCGCCGAGGAGGCGGGCACGGACATTGCGTTCTTGCAGTCCAACCACGAGGGCGAGCTTATCGACGCCGTGCACGAGGCCGCCGACAATTCCTGGCCCGTGATCATCAACCCCGGCGGCTTCACCCACACCTCTGTGGCGCTGCGTGATGCCCTGGTGGAGCTGCAGGACGGCGCCGGCTTCATAGAAGTCCACATCTCCAACGTCCACGCACGTGAACCGTTCCGCCACCACTCGTACCTTTCGCCGATTGCCGCCGGCGTCATCGCCGGGCTCGGCACCGACGGCTACGACATGGCGCTCGACTACTTCCTGAGGAGGGCTAAGTAAATGAGCTTTGCAGATTCCCGCTTTCTCACCCGCCGCCGCAAACTGTCCGCGAAGCTCGCGGCTCAGCGGATCGACTCGTTCCTGCTCACGGACCCCACGAATGTGCGCTATTTCTCCGGTTTCAGCGGTTCCAACGGCGCGCTGCTGATGAACAAGGACCTCTCGGCCGCGATCGCCACTGACGGCCGGTACACCACCCAGATCGCCGAGGAAGTCCCCGACATCGATGCGATCATCGAGCGTGAGGCAGGCACCGCGATCCTGGCGACAGTGCCGGAAGGGTGGCGCGTCGGCTTCGACCCCACCAGGGTGACGGTGGACGAGCTCGAGCGGCTGGACAAGGCCACACCCGATTCGGTGGCACTCGTCCCAGTGAAGGGTGTGGTCGAGCAGATCCGGCTGCTCAAGGACAGCTTTGAGTTACACCGCCTCGAGGACGCCGCGAAGATTGCCGTTGACGCGCTCGCGCAGCTTATCGACGCCGGCGAGCTGCGTGCCGGCCGCACCGAGAAAGAGGTCGCCGCCGACCTCGAACACCGGATGCGTTTGCTCGGTTCGGAGCGTGTCAGCTTCGACACCATCGTCGCGTCGGGGCCGAATTCGGCGCTTCCGCACTACGCCGCCGGGGACCGTGAGCTCACCGATGGGGACCTGGTCACCATCGATTTCGGCGCGCACTACGTCGGCTTCAATTCGGACATGACCCGCACGTTCTGCATAGGTGAACCGAGCGACTTCAACCGGGAGATCTACGAGATCGTCCTGCAGGCGCAGAAAGCCGGTGTCGCCGCCGCGACACCGGGCCGCCCGCTCGTCGACGTCGATAAGGCCTGCCGTGACATCATCACCGAGGCTGGCTACGGCGATTATTTCGTGCACTCCACCGGCCACGGCATCGGGCTGGAAGTGCATGAGGGGCCGGCCGCGTCGACACGCGCTCAGGGCGTGCTCGAAGAGAACATGACGCTGACCATTGAGCCCGGCATCTACGTGCCCGGCAAGGGCGGCGTGCGCATCGAAGACACCCTGATCATCACCTCCGGTGCGCCGAAAGTGATCACGCCCGCGCCGAAGGAACTGACCATCCTGTAGGTAAACCCGGGGCTATGACCGTGCGGCCCAGCGCGGGCCGTGGTGTAGCATAGCCATGTTTGAATCACCCACCGAGCCGAAAATAAGGGAGAATATCGTGGCAACGACCGCTGATTTCAAGAACGGCCTTGTGCTCAAGGTTGACGGCAAGCTGCAGCAGATCATCGAGTTCCAGCACGTCAAGCCGGGCAAGGGCCCCGCGTTCGTGCGCACGAAGCTCAAGGATGTCGTCTCCGGCAAGACTGTCGACAAGACTTGGAACGCCGGCGTGAAGGTGGAGACCGCGACGGTGGACCGCCGCGACATGACCTACCTGTACAACGACGGCACCAATTACGTCGTCATGGACGACAAGACCTTCGAGCAGTACGAGCTCGGCGAGGACAAGTTCGGCGATGCCGCACGCTTCCTGCTGGAGAACATGCGCGTGCAGGTTTCCTTCCACGACGGTGAGGCACTCTTCGCCGAGCTGCCGATTTCCGTGGACCTGAAGGTGGAGCACACCGATCCGGGCCTGCAGGGCGACCGTTCCACCGGCGGCACCAAGCCGGCCCAGCTGGAGACGGGCGCTGAGATCCAGGTGCCGCTGTTCATCGAGACCGGCAACGTGCTCAAGGTCGACACACGCACCGGCGAGTACCTCTCCCGCGTCAACAACTAAGACGCACGAATGAAGGTGGATCCGCTTGGATCCACCTCATTTTTCCCTGCACCTTCTTTCTTGGTTGAGAACATGCCTGATTACAAACGTCATGGTGCGCGCTACCGTGCGCGCCGCCGCGCAGTAGACATTCTCTTCGAGGCGGAGACCCGCGACATCGATCCCGTCTCCATCGTCGAGGACCGTGCCGCATTAGCCCAGGACCCGGCGAATGCGGTGGCCCCTGTCGCTGACTACACGCGCGAGATCATCGCTGGCGCCGCCGAGAATCTCGACGAGATCGACGATTCCATCGAGCGCTTCTTGTCCGAGAACTGGGAGCTAAACCGTCTCCCGGCAGTCGATCGCGCGATCCTCCGCGTTGCCACGTGGGAGATCCTCCACAATGACGATGTCGCCCCGGCGATCATCATCGCCAACGCCATGGAGATGTCCACGGAATACGCCGGGGACAACGCCTCGCCGTACATTCACGCTGTCCTCGACGACATCATCCAGGCCAACGCCGCTGAGGCCCCGGAGATGGTGACCTCCCCGCCAAGCGCCGGTGTTGACGCCGCCGATGATGAGTTCGGTACCGCCAATGAGTTTGATTCCGGCGATGAGCGGGGTGCGGAAGCTCCGCAGTTCAGTCCCGAAGTCGCTCCCGAGGTCACCGAATCCACCGAGCTCTCCGGTGGCACAGCGTTGATCGGGCTGAATCCGGAAGCCGAGCAGCCGGAATCTGAACAGCCGGAGACGATTGCACCGGCGGCAGAAGAGAAGGAATAGGAGTCGCGCAGCCATGGCGAAGGTGTCCATCAAGGAAGCGGAGAAACTCCGCGTCGACGACGACTTCACGATCGCGGACGTCGATCCTGAATCCACGCCGGGCGTGGACGAGGACGACATCGACGACGCTTTCGAAAAGTACGACGAGGAGATAGCCGAGCTCCACGACTGCCTGTACGCCAACGGCCGCGCCGGAAACGAGAACGCAGGGTCGATCCTTCTCGTGCTGCAAGGAATGGACACCTCCGGCAAGGGCGGGATCATCCGCCACGTCGTCGGCGATCTTCTGGACCCGCAAGGCGTGCACATCAAAGCCTTCGAAAAGCCGACCGAGGAAGAGCAAAAGCACGATTTTCTGTGGCGGATCAAGCCCCACCTCCCGGAGCCGGGCATGGTGAGCGTTTTCGACCGCTCCCACTACGAGGACGTGCTCGTCCAACGCGTGCGTGGGATGGCACCGCCGGAGGAAATTGAGCGCCGCTACGGCGCAATTGTGGACTTCGAGGCGGAAGCCGCGGCGAACGGCACCAAGATCATCAAGGTGATGCCGCACATCTCAAAGGCATTCCAGGGAGAGAACCTACGCAAACGTATCGAGCGCGAGGACAAGCACTGGAAGTACAACCCGGGCGACATCGACGACCGCATGCTCTGGAACGAGTTCCAGGAGGCCTACGAGATCGCGATGAAGCGGACCTCCACCGATGCCGCGCCGTGGTACTGCGTGCCTTCCGACGACAAGGATTACTGCCGCACCGTGGTCAAGACCTTGTTGCTGAAGGCGCTTCGCGAGCTGAACCTCGAGTGGCCGGCAGCAGATTTCGACCGCGATCTGGAACTGAAGCGGCTCGAAGAGTCCTAAAATTCCGGTGCTTCGTTCCGACATCCCGGACGGCCGCGGAGGCACGAATATTTCTTGATCGGTAAAGCAGCTCCGGAATGCCCGCTTTCTCGCACATGCGGGGCACACTAGATGAGTGCTAAAGATCGGAAAGTTTTTCAAGGCAGCGGCTATCACCGCAGCTGTAGGGCTGGCGGCGGCAGGCTGCTCGGCCACAGGCGGCGCGCCGCGCAACAACGGTTCTGGCGGGACTGCAGGCGGAGTGGACACGCCCCGCTACGTCGTGGCGATGGTCACCCACGGCGCGCCCGGCGACACCTACTGGGACCTCGTGCGCAAAGGTGCGGAGGACGCGGCCAAGAAGGACAATATCGAGCTGCGCTACTCGTCCGACCCGCAGGCGCCCAACCAAGCGAATCTGGTGCGCAGCGCTGTGGACTCGAAGGTCGACGGCATCGCAGTGACGTTGCCCAATGCGGAAGCAATTGGGCCGGCGGCGCAGAGCGCCGTTGACGCAGGCATCCCCACCGTCGGCCTGAATGCGGGCATGGACGAGTACACCAAGTACGGCATCACCGGCTTCTTCGGCCAGGACGAGACGATCGCCGGCACCACAGCGGGTGAACGCCTCAAGGAGGAGGGGAAGAAGAAAGTGCTCTGCGTGATTCACGAGCAGGGCAACTCCTCCCAGGAGGCCCGCTGCGACGGAGTGAAGAAGGGCCTCGGCGGTGGAGAGGTCGAGATCCTCTACGTCAACGGCCAGGACCTGACATCCGTGCAGTCGACAATCAACTCGAAGTTGAGCCAGGACTCCAGCTTCGACACTGTCTTCGCGCTGCAGGCTCCAGTGGCCATGCGGGCCACAGAATCAGTCAAGCAGTCCGGTTCCGAGGCACAGGTGGTCACGTTCGACACGAACTCCGAGCTTGTCGGCGCGATCGCTGACGGGCGCGTCGCTTGGGCAGTCGACCAGCAGCCGTATCTCCAGGGCTACCTGGCGGTCGACTCGCTGTGGGTGGCCAAGCGCAATGGTGGCACGTTCGGCGGGGGGCAGCCGGTGTTCACCGGACCGAGTTTCGTGGACAGCAGCAACGTGGACACGATTGCTGAAGCCGCGAAGGAAGGGCTGCGATGAGCACGGCCGCACCTGAACCCGTCACAAAGGTCAAAGCGACAGCGCATGTCTCCCCGCAAGACACCAACGCCGACGACCGTCTGCGCACCCACACCGGAATGGCGAAACTGATTCGTCGCCCGGAGTTGGCCAGCCTGCTCGGCTTCCTGGCTATTTTCGCGCTCTTTCTCGCGGTGGCGCCCGCGTTTCGTTCTTTCGAGGCAATGGCGACGATTCTCTACGCCAGCTCGACTCTCGGCATCGTGGCGCTCGCCGTCGGCTTGCTCATGATCGGCGGCGAATTCGACTTGTCCTCCGGTGTCGCCGTGACTACGGCGGCGCTGGCGGCGACGATGCTCAACTACAACCTGCACTTGAATTCGTGGGTCGGGGCAGGACTCGCATTGGTGATTTCCTTGTCCATCGGCGCTTTGAACGGATTCTTAGTCTCCCGCACAGGCATCGACAGCTTCTTGATCACTCTGGCGGCTTTCCTCATGCTGCAAGGATTGAACCTGGCCGTCACCAAACTTGTCACCGGCCAGGTGGCCACCCCGACGATCGCAGACATGGAGGGCTTCCCGTCTGCGCGGACATTCTTTGCCGGTAGCTTCCACATCGGCGATGTGCGCATCAGCGTCACTGTGCTGTGGTGGCTGCTTTTCGTCGCCATCGCGTCCTTCGTGCTCTTCCGCACGAAATTCGGCAACTGGATCACCGCGGTCGGCGGCGACGAGGACGCTGCCCGCGCAGTCGGCGTCCCGGTCGGCCGGGTCAAGGTCGCCCTGTTCATGACGGTCGGCTTCGCGGCATGGTTCGTGGGCATGCACACCTTGTTCGCCTTCGACTCCATCCAGGCAGGGCAGGGCGTGGGCAACGAATTCTTGTACATCATCGCGGCCGTCATCGGCGGCTGTGCGATGAAGGGCGGCCGCGGCACAGCGATCGGAACGATGATCGGCGCACTGATCTTCGGCATGACCAATCAGGGCATCGTTTATGCCGGGTGGAACCCCGACTGGTTCAAATTCTTCCTTGGCGCGATGCTCCTGTTCGCAGTGTTCACCAACACGTCGTTCGCCAACATCACGAAACGGAGGTAGCTCGATGGCCATCATTGAATTGCGGGACATCACCAAGTCCTACGGCAGTTTCGACGCTGTCCGCGGGGTCGACCTCGACATCGAGGAAGGCGCAGTCACGTGTGTCCTCGGCGACAACGGCGCGGGCAAGTCGACGTTGATCAAGATCCTCGCGGGATTGCACGAGCCGACGAGCGGAGAGCTGCTTATCGACGGCTCCCCGGTCACCTTCTCCTCACCCCGCCAGGCCATTGATGCGGGCATTGCGACGGTCTACCAGACCTTGGCAGTGGTGGATGAGCTGAGCGTGTGGCGGAATTTCTTCCTCGGCCAGGAACTCACCGGCGCATTCGGAGTGCTCAAACAGGAGGAGATGAAGCGCATTTGCTCGGAGCAATTGCTGGAGATGGGAATCGACATCCCCGACGTGAATGTGGAGGCCGGGAATCTCTCCGGGGGCCAGCGCCAGGTCGTCGCGATTGCCCGCGCAGTCTATTTCGGTGCCCGCGTGGTCGTGCTCGACGAGCCCACCGCGGCACTTGGCGTGAAGCAATCGGGCGTGGTGCTCAAGTTCATCGCTTCAGCACGTGACCGTGGAGTGGCCATCGTCTTTGTCACCCACAACCCGCATCACGCGCACATGGTTGGAGACCACTTCACCATTTTGAAGCTCGGACGTCAGGAGCTGAACGCCTCCCGCGATGAGGTGACACTCGACGAGCTGACCCGCGAAATGTCCGGCGGTGCCGAGCTCGACGCGCTCAGCCACGAGCTGCGGAATTAATTCCACCGCGTCCATCAAGTCCCGCCAACGTCCGCCACGTCCCATGCGCTGCAGCGGGGGGCTACCGCACGGCGGTATCTGGGGTTTTCAGCGGTTCGGAGGCTGCGGGCTCCGGCCGCGGTGTCGTCGTCACGGCGGCCGTCTCCGTGGAGGTACTGGATGAGCTGGATATCTCGCTATCGGTGTAGTTGACCGCCCACACGCCGAAACCGACGACGAATAATGCGCTGATGATAAGCAAGATGATCGGTAGCCCCAAGGTGAAGAGCACGACCAACGCGGAGGCGCAGCCGCCTGCTGACTGATCGTTCTGCGGCATCGCGTAATACGGTGACGGTCCGCCCATCGGTGCCCCATACGGCTGGCCCGGTTGACCCTGTTGACCCTGCTGGCCCGGCTGGTGGCCGTTGAGCTGGTACCCGCCGGCCGGCTGTTGCGGGTTGTTGTCCGGGTACTGGGGGCCGTACGGGGGATACGTCATTACTGTGCTCCGCCGTTCGTTTCAGCGGCTGCCTGGGCTTCGGCTATCTGCTCGGATAGAGCCGACATCGCGTTGTGGGCGCTGACCACGCTGTTGACTGCCGCGGAGACGGCGGAGCGCAGCTGCTCGTCAGTCATGCCGGCGGCGACGGACTGCTCGGCCTCGGTGCGGACCACGAGATTCTCGGCGCGGTTGCCCACGATGGCACGGGCGCCGATCAGCGTGGAGTTCACCTCGTTCGCCGCCAAGTAGTAGGTCGCGTCGGGGGAGTCGGCGGCAGTGTTGGTCTCGGAGTCTGCGCGGACGATGAACACCGAGTCGAGGAGAACCACCATGAGCTGGAGCTCTTCGTGGGTGCCGTGCGCGGCACGGCCGCTTTCATCGGCGGTGATGCCAATGCCGGATTGGGATGCAGCGTGGACAATGCGGTCGATGGTGACCAAAGAAGGGGTGGCGGAATCAGCGGACATTAGTTCTCCTCCCACGTGACTGCTGTCGGGAACGAATCGGCCAGGAAACTGAACGCCTGCATCGTCGCCTGGATCGACGTGACAACGAATGCACCGAGCTGGTTCGTCGACAAGCCTTTGCTCACATCGAGAGTGCGCACGCCGGTGATCGCGAGGGTCTCCTCCTCGCTCTGGAAGAAGCGCAGCGTCGGAGTGAAGTGCGACTGGTTGAATTCATTGCAGGCGTACAGCAGCGAGGAGACATCCTCGGGCGCGAATTCGCCGCGCCACACGGACTCGAAGAGGAGCTTTCCGTCGTCGAAGGTGAACACCATCGCGGCGTTGACGAAGCCGGTGCGCACAACGGGCTCCTCCAAGCGGTACTCGAGGTTCTCCCCCTCGAGCACATTGGCGATATCGGTGAGCGTCACCTCGCGGACAGTGTCCTCGCTGGCGCTCGCACCGGCCGCTGCCGCCTCGGGGGCTGAATTGTCGTTCGGTGTGGTCATGGCACCCAAGGCTACATCGTGGCTCCCTACAGGGCTGAAGTTTGCTCAACGTCCAGGAAGTCTTCTTTGCCCAGCTCGTGTCGCAACGCTTCGACGAGGGTGGGGTAGCGGAAATGTTGGCCGAGACCGTTTAAGACCGCCGGTGCCACACGCTGGTCGGCCAGCGCCAGCTCGCGGGCACCCTCATCGCCCAGGAGGAGCTTGGGACCTAACTCGGGGATCCCCATCAATTCCGGCCGGTGCAGTAGGGATGTGAGCGTGCGGGACAGCTCCGCGTTGGTCACCGGGTTCGGGGCAGTGGCGTTGACCGGACCGGCGAGTGCGTCGTCGACAAGCGCGCGGAAATAGATGTCGGTCAGGTCGTCGAGCGCGACCCAGGACATCCAGAAGTCGCCGCCGCCGAAACGGGCGCTCATTGCCGTCTGCGCGGAAAGCCTCAGCAGCGGCAGGAGACCGCCCGCGCCGGAGAGCGCCAGACCCGTGCGGATATTCACGGTGCGCACCCCGGCGTCGCGGGCGTAGCTGGTGGCGCGCTCCCACTGGTCCACGACATCGGCGAGGAAGCCATCCCCAAGTGGATCGGCCTCCGTGCGGGGCGGGCTGCCGGCATCGGTGCCGTAGAAGCCCACCGCTGATGCGCTGACGAATGTCGCCACTCCGGAATCGGCGGCGAGCTGCGCCAGGCGGCGCGTCGGGCCGATGCGCGAGGAGTAGATCTCCGCCTTGTGGGCGTCGGTGAACCGGCCCATGATCGACTCGCCGGCAAGGTGGACCACTGCATCCACACCGTCGAGAAGACTCCTGTCCGGGTTGTCCATGTCCCAGTGCCGCTGGCCGTCCCCGGCGTTTCCGCGGACGAGCTGGATGACGGAGTGGCCGGCGGTGCTCAACTGCGCCGACAACGCGGTGCCGACGAGCCCGCGGGAGCCAGTCATGGCGATGGTCAGCTTCTTTGCCGGCGCGTCCGGACCGAGCTGGTCCATGCGCCCCAAAAACGCGATGTCCTCTGCCAACTGGTGCTGGCGGTAGGCGAAGGAGGAGGCGAGTACTTTCTCTGGGGCGGTGGTGCGCACTGTGTCGGTGATGCGGGTGGAGGCACCGGCGGCCTCGAAGTGGTGCTCGTGGCGCCACTTGGTCAACTGCTTGACGGGGGCGTTGGCGGCTACATCGACGAACTTCTCCCGCTCGATGTAGCCGTCCGGCATGTGGCGTGCGACCCACTTCTGGCCAGCTGGAAGGGAAAAGACCGTCGTGCCGTCCTTCAGGGACGAAGCGCCGGAGAGCACCTTCATGGGGAGGAACGGCGGAGTGAGCCGCTCAACTGCGCCGGGTTGGGTGTGCCACCGCCAGACGTCGTCAAGCGGCGCATGGATCGTGTGGGTGGCGGTGAGGCACATAAGCGGGCACCTGCTTCGATGAAATGAATGGGCGGGGAAGTGCTACTGTGGCAAGCGTCTACCAAGCATAGGCAGGCTCTAAAAGAAGCATCCTTTAAATTCCGCACAGAGAGGCGGGGAAGGAGGTTCGATGAGTGCCACTGAGTTGCTTGACGCCGACGACGTCTCGCGCACTATTGCACGCATCGCGCACCAGATCATCGAGAAAACTGCACTCGATTCAGACGGTGCTCCACCAGTGATCATTCTGGGCATCCCCTCCGGAGGAGTGCCCCTGGCTGACCGCATTGCGGCGGCGATCGAGGAATTCTCGGGGGTGAGCGTTCCCGTCGGCAGCCTCGACGTCACGCTCTACCGCGACGATCTCCGCGGACGCCCGCACCGCGCGCTGGCTCCCACCGATATTCCGGGCAACATTAACGGCGCGACCATTGTTCTAGTCGATGACGTGCTGTTTTCCGGTCGCACCATCCGCGCCGCCCTCGACTCGCTCAGCGACATCGGTCGGCCCGAGGCAATCCAGCTCGCCGTCCTCGTCGACCGCGGGCACCGCGCACTGCCAATCCGCGCCGACTACGTAGGAAAGAACATCCCGACATCGCTCACTGAGGATGTCCGCGTCACGCTGACTCCGCTCGACGACGCTGATGCGGTTCTCCTGATGAAAGAGGAGGGAGAAGAGTGAAGCACCTCATTAGCATCGCGGATCTGAGCCGCGAGGAGATCATCGGTCTGATGGACGAGGCTGACCGTTTCCGCGAGGCACTCGACGGCCGCGAAATGAAGAAGCTGCCGACACTGCGCGGGCGCACCGTGTTCACGTTGTTCTACGAGAACTCCACCCGTACCCGTTCGTCGTTCGAGACCGCCGGCAAGTGGATGAGCGCCGATGTGATCAACGTCTCCGCGTCGAGCTCGAGCGTGAAGAAGGGCGAGTCCCTCAAGGACACCGCGAGCACCCTGCGCGCAGTCGGTGCTGACGCGATCATCATGCGCCACCCGTCATCCGGCGCGCCGAACCTGTTGCGTGAGTGGGTGCCGGGCGCGTCCATCATCAACGCCGGTGACGGCTCGCACCAGCACCCGACGCAGGCGCTTCTCGACGCTGTGACGATGCGCCAGCGCATCGGCGACGTGGCCGGCAAGAAGGTCCTGATCGTCGGCGACATCCTGCATTCCCGCGTGGCGCGCTCAAATGTCGACCTGCTGTCCACGCTCGGCGCGGAGGTCGTTCTCGTCGCCCCGCCGACGCTGCTGCCCACCGGAGTGGAGCACTGGCCGTGCCGCGTCGCCTACGACTTCGACGCCGAACTCGAATCGGCGGAAACGCCCAGCGTCGTCATGATGCTTCGCGTGCAGGCCGAGCGCATGAACGGCGGTTTCTTCCCGTCGCACCGCGAATACGCGGCGCTCTACGGACTGTCCAAGGACCGCGCCGAGAAGCTCGACAGCGGAACCCTGATCATGCACCCCGGCCCGATGCTGCGCGGCATGGAGATCAACTTCGATGTCGCCGACCGCCCCAACACCGTCGTCCTCGACCAGGTGACCAACGGCGTGTACACCCGCATGGCGGTGCTGTTCACTCTGCTCGCCGGTTCCGGCGATCCGGTCAGCCTTGAGGAAGGAGCCACCAAATGACCACGCTCGCACTCAACAATGTCCGCCCCTACGGGGAGGACGAGACCAATATCCTCATCGACGTCGCCGACGGCGTGATCGACTCCATCGGCGAGAACCCCTTCAACGACGCGGACGAGGTCATGGACTGCGGCGGCAAGGTCCTGCTGCCGGGGCTCGTGGACATGCACGTGCACCTGCGCGAGCCCGGCCGCGAGGACACCGAGACGATCGCCACCGGTTCCGACGCCGCGGCCAGGGGCGGTTTCACAGCCGTGTTCACCATGGCTAACACCCAGCCAGTCATCGACCAGCCCTTCCTCGCCGACGCGGTGTGGGAGAAGGGCCAGGCATACGGGAAATGCGATGTCTACCCGGTCGGCTCCATCACGAAGGGGCTGGACGGCGACACTCTGACCGAGATCGGATTGATGTCCCGCGGGCACGTGAAGATGTTCTCCGACGACGGCAAATGCGTCAACGACCCGCAGCTCATGCGCCGCGCCATCGAGTACGCGAAGGCCTACGATGTCGTGCTGGCCCAGCACGCTGAGGACCACCGCATGACGGAGGGAGCCTGCGCCCACGAGGGCGAGAACGCCGCCCGCCTTGGTCTGCGCGGCTGGCCGCGCGTGGCCGAGGAGTCCGTGGTTGCCCGTGACCTGATTATGACCCGCGATTACGGCGGGCGCTACCACCTGTGCCATGCCTCCACCGAAGGAACTGTCTCCCTGCTGCGCTGGGCAAAGGAACAGGGCATCAAGGTCTCTGCCGAAGTGACGCCGCACCACTTGCTGCTCACCGACGCCAAGCTGGAGACCTACGACGGCGTCTACCGGGTCAACCCGCCGCTGAGGGAGGACCGCGACACCATCGCACTGCGCGACGCGCTTCTCGACGGCACCATCGACATCGTGGCCACGGACCACGCCCCGCACGGCTCCGAAGACAAATGCGTGGAATTCGAAAACGCCAAGCCCGGCATGATCGGCCTGGAGACGTCGCTGGCGATTATCGCCAAGGTCTTCGTCGAGTCGGGCCTGGCTGATTGGCGCTTCGTGGCCAAGGTCATGAGCGAACGCCCCGCAGAGATTCTCCGTCTCGCGGACCAGGGTCGCCCCATTGCGGTGGGAGAGCCGGCCAACCTCGCCCTCGTCGACCCGGACGCCGGGTGGACCGCGCTCGGCGACGAGATGGCGTCGAAGTCCCGCAACACCCCGTACGAGGGCGCGGAATTCGCGGCGCGCGTGGTGGGCACGTGGCTCCGCGGTGAACAGACCTTCCACCTCGCCGAGGTTGGAAGCGGAGCCGACAGCAACACCGACAAAAACACAGACACAGACTGACCAGCACGAGCACCGCTCCCGCATAGGGGAGAGGCGCAGAAGCAGCGTGAATAGAGCGAAACGAAGAAGGAAACACACATGAGCACTGAACGCATCCCCGCCGTGCTGGTACTGGCCGACGGCACCACGTTCCCGGGCTTCGCCTTTGGCGCGGCCGGCGCCGACACCGAGCCTGTGTTCGGCGAGGCCGTTTTCACCACTGCCATGACCGGCTACCAGGAGACGATGACGGACCCGTCCTACCACCGCCAGATCGTGGTGGCCACGGCTCCGCAGATCGGCAACACCGGGTGGAACGACGAGGACAACGAGTCCCACGACAACCGCATCTGGGTTGCCGGACTGGTGATCCGCGACTTGTCCAAGCGGGTCAGCAATTGGCGCGCTGAGCGCAGCCTCGAGGACGAGATGAGCAGCCAGGGCATCGTGGGCATCCACGGTGTGGACACCCGCTCGCTCGTGCGCCACCTGCGCAACTACGGCTCCATCGCCGCCGGCATCTTCACGGGCAAGCAGGCGCGCGGCGACGTCGACAAGCTTGCCGCCCTCGTCAAGGAGCAGCCCGCGATGTCGGGCGCGGACCTGTCCGCAGACGTGTCCACCGACGAGCCCTACGTGATCGAAGCGAAGGGGGACAAGCGCTACACCGTCGTCGCTTACGACATGGGCATCAAAACGGCGACCCCGGGGCACTTCTCCCAGCGGGGAATCGAGACAATCGTCGTCCCGGCCGGCACGCCGTACACGGAGATCAAGAAGCACAACCCGGATGGGGTGTTCATCTCCAACGGCCCCGGCGACCCGGCGACCGCCGACGACATGGTGGCGGTCACCCGCGACATCATCGCCGACGGCACACCGCTGTTCGGCATCTGCTTCGGCAACCAGATCCTGGGCCGCGCGCTCGGACTGGATACCTACAAGCTGAAGTTCGGCCACCGCGGCGTGAACGTTCCGGTGAAGAACCACACCAGCGGGAAAATCGACATCACCTCCCAGAACCACGGCTTCGCCGTGAAGGCGCCGGAAGGCTTCACATCCGAGAAGATCGCGGCGGGAACGACATTCGACACCGAATTCGGTCCGGCGCTGATCACGCACACCTGTCTCAACGACGGCGTCGTCGAGGGCGTGGCACTCGAGTCTGGCATGGCGTACTCCGTGCAGTACCACCCGGAATCCGCCGCCGGCCCGCACGACGCGAACCCGCTCTTCGACCAGTTCGTGAAGCTCATGGACGGCCACAAGGCGAAGAACAACGGCACCACCACCAGCACCGGCAGCGCAGCCGCGGCCACCGAGCAGAACTAACCAGGAAGGGAACTAATGAAACGCGACGACATCAACCACGTCCTGGTCATCGGCTCTGGACCGATCGTGATCGGCCAGGCCTGCGAGTTCGACTACTCGGGCACCCAGGCGTGCCGCGTGCTCAAGGAGGAAGGCCTCCGCGTCACTTTGATCAACTCCAACCCGGCGACGATCATGACCGACCCGGAATTCGCCGACCACACCTACGTTGAGCCGATCCAGCCGGAATACATCGACCGCATCCTCGCCCGTGAAGCAGAGCAGGGCCATAAGGTCGACGCTATCCTGGCCACGCTCGGCGGGCAGACCGCCCTGAACGCCGCGATCCAGCTCGACCGCCAGGGCATTCTGGCCAAGCACGGCGTCGAGCTCATCGGCGCGAATATCGACGCGATCGAGCGCGGCGAGGACCGCCAGAAATTCAAGGACATCGTGGCAAAGATCGGCGGCGATTCCGCACGCTCCCGCGTGTGCTTCAACATGGACGAAGTGAAGGAGACCGTGGCAGAGCTCGGCCTACCCGTCGTTGTCCGCCCGTCCTTCACCATGGGCGGCCTCGGTTCCGGCCTCGCCTTCGCCATGGAGGATTTGGAACGCATCGCCGGCGACGGCTTGGACGCCAGCCCGGAGGCGAACGTCCTCATCGAGGAATCAATCCTCGGCTGGAAGGAATTCGAGCTCGAGCTCATGCGCGACGGCGACGACAACGTAGTCGTGATTGCCTCGATCGAGAACGTCGATGCTCTCGGTGTCCATACCGGCGACTCTGTCACGGTGGCCCCGGCGTTGACGCTGACCGACCGCGAGTTCCAGACCATGCGCGACCAGGGCATCGCGATCATCCGCGAGGTGGGCGTGGACACCGGCGGCTGCAATATCCAGTTCGCGGTCAACCCCGTCGACGGCCGCATCATCACCATCGAGATGAACCCGCGCGTGTCGCGCTCTTCCGCGCTGGCTTCCAAGGCCACCGGATTCCCGATCGCCAAGATCGCCTCGAAGCTGGCCATCGGGTACACCCTCGACGAGATCACCAACGACATCACCGGCGTGACGCCGGCCGCGTTCGAGCCGACGCTCGACTACGTGATTGTGAAGATGCCGCGCTTCGCGTTTGAGAAATTCCCGGGCGCGGACGAGACCTTGGGCACCTCCATGAAGGCGGTGGGCGAGGCCATGGGCATCGGCCGCAACTACATCCAGGGCCTGAACAAGGTCATGCGTTCCATGGAGGATAAACCGAGCGGTTTCTGGACGAAGCCGGACGAGTACTTCGCTGAGGGACGCGAGAACGACCTCGCCGCCGTCCTCGACGACCTGAAGCGCCCCACAGATAAGCGCATGTACGACGTTGAGCTTGCGCTCCGCCTCGGAGGCACCATCGAGCAGGTCTACGAGGCGAGCGGCATCGATCCGTGGTTCCTCGCCGAGCTCGAGGCGCTCATCGATTTCCGCGGGCAGCTTATCGACGCCCCGGTTCTCGACTCCGACATGCTGCGCGAAGCCAAGGTGTACGGGCTTTCCGACGCCCAGATCGCCGCGCTCCGCCCGGAGCTCGCCGGTGAAGACGGTGTGCGCTCCCTGCGCTGGTCCTTGGGCATCCACCCGGTGTACAAGACGGTGGACACCTGCGCCGGCGAATTCGAGGCGCAGACGCCGTACCACTACTCGGCCTACGAGTACGATCCGCACGCCGAGTCCGAGGTGGGGGCCGTGGGGGCCGCGCAGGGCGGCACAGCCAAGGAGAAGGTCATCATCCTGGGCTCCGGCCCGAATCGCATCGGGCAGGGAATCGAGTTCGACTACTCGTGCGTTCACGCGGCGCTCGAGCTCTCTCGTGTGGGTTACGAAACGGTCATGGTCAACTGCAACCCGGAGACCGTCTCCACCGACTACGACACCGCCGACCGGCTGTACTTCGAGCCGTTGACGTTCGAGGACGTCATGGAGATCTACTGTGCTGAGGCGGCGACGGGCACCGTTGCCGGCGTGATCGTCCAGCTTGGCGGCCAGACTCCGCTGGGCCTCGCGCAGAAGCTCGCCGACGCAGGTGTTCCCGTCGTGGGCACCACCCCGGAGGCCATCGACATGGCGGAGGACCGCGGCGAATTCGGCAAGGTCCTCGAAGAAGCGAAGCTGCCTGCCCCGGCCTACGGCACCGCGACCTCCTTCGACGGCGCCCGCGAGGTCGCCGACCGCATCGGCTACCCGGTCTTGGTTCGCCCCTCCTATGTGCTCGGCGGCCGCGGCATGGAGATCGTCTACGACGAGGAGAACCTGCGCGACTACATCGACCGCGCGACCGAGCTGACCCCGGACCACCCGGTGCTCGTCGACCGCTTCCTGGACAACGCGATCGAGATCGACGTCGACGTACTGTCGGACGGTGAGGATGTCTACCTCGGCGGCGTGATGGAGCACATCGAGGAGGCTGGTATCCACTCCGGTGACTCCGCGTGTGCTCTGCCGCCGATGACTCTGGGGCCGGACGACATCGATAAGGTGCGCCGCTCCGCCGAGGCTCTGGCTCACGGTATCGGGGTCAAGGGCCTCATGAACGTCCAGTTCGCGCTGAAGGACGACATCCTCTACGTCATCGAGGCCAACCCGCGAGCTTCCCGCACTGTGCCGTTCGTGTCCAAGGCAACCGGTGTGCACCTGGCCAAGGCGGCCTCCCGCATCATGATGGGTTCCACTATCGCGGAGTTGCAGTCCGAGGGGTTGCTCCCGACCGATTACGACGGTGGCTCGTTGCCGCTGGAGCACCCGATCGCGGTGAAGGAGGCGGTCCTTCCGTTCACCCGCTTCCGCCGCCCGGACGGGGCCGTGCTGGACACCATTCTCGGCCCCGAGATGAAATCCACCGGCGAGGTCATGGGCCTTGCCCCGTCCTTCGGCGTCGCCTTCACGAAGGCGGAGGCAGCCGCATTCGGCGAACTGCCGACCGAGGGCACCGTGTTCGTCTCCCTGGCCAACCGCGACAAGCGCACCCTGATCTTCCCGATCCAGCGCCTGTACACGATGGGCTTCAATGTGCTGGCGACGGAAGGCACCGCACAGATGCTGCGCCGCAACGGAATTGAGTGCGAAGTCGCGCTCAAGGCTTCCGAGGTGCGCGACGGCGTCGAGGGCAAGTCCATCGTCGACTGGATCCTGGAAGGCGAAGTGGACCTGGTCCTGAACACGCCGGCGGGTTCCGCCGGCGCACGCCACGACGGCTACGACATCCGCGCGGCGGCCGTTGTTTCCAGCGTGCCGATGATGACGACGGTCCAGGGCGTGACCGCGGCAGTGCAGGGCATCGAGGCCTTGCGCGCGAACGAGATCACCGTGACGAGCCTCCAAGAGCTCGATCACAACGGGCAGGCGGCGAAGTAGATGACCGTGCAGGACACACCGCGCAACTTCGGTAACCGTCTCGTCGCGGCGGGGGAGGACCACGGCCGGCTCTGCGTCGGCATCGATCCCCACGAGGGGCTCCTCAACGCCTGGGGCTTGTCCCAGGATGTCGCCGGGCTCAGGGAGTTCTCACTGCGTTGCGTCGAGGCCTTCGCCGGCCACGTCGCCCTGATCAAGCCCCAGGTGGCGTTCTACGAGCGGTTCGGTTCCGCCGGCTTCGCGGTGCTCGAGGAGACACTTGAGCAGCTACGGGGCAGCGGTTCCCTGGTCGTGGCGGACGCGAAGCGCGGGGATATCGGCTCGACCATGGAGGGGTATGCCCTTGCGTGGTTGGACGCGAATTCACCGCTGTACTGCGATGCGGTGACGCTGACTCCGTACCTCGGTGTCGGCTCGCTCACACCGGCGATCGAGCTCGCCGGTCGGGAGAACCGGGGTGTGTTCGTCATGTCCGCCAACTCCAACCCGGAAGCCGAAGCCTTCCAGGGGCAGACCCTCAGCGGCAGTGGTGTCACCGTGGCGCAGCAGATGGTGGACGAGTGCGCGGAATTCAACGTCGATAAGCGCGCCTCGCACAGCGGGGACACGCCCTACGTCGGGCACGTGGGCGTTGTGGTCGGTGCGACTGTGGCGTCCCCGCCGCGTCTCGAGGACCTCAATGCGCCGGTGCTCATGCCGGGCGTGGGCGCGCAGGGCGCGACGATGGAAGATGTGGCGCGGATCGCCGGAAAGCAGTCCCACCTTGTCTTCCCGAATGTCTCGCGCTCCGTTCTGTCCGCCGGTCCCGATGTTGCTGACCTGCGGAAAGCGGCGAAATCGCTGGTTGTGGCGGGCTAGATCAGCCCTGAACTACGCGAGGATGAAAACTGCTGGTAGGTTATAGGCGTCGATGCGATGACGTGGCAAAACACACCGCCAATCATCGTGTCAGGAACCGCTCAGTGGTACAGTTGTCCCACGTCGACGAGTTGCATCTATGTAATTCTTTTGCGACAGTGTCGAATCGGTTCAAAAGCTGGATCAGAACTTAACCCCTAACACATTGGAGGAACCCAGTGGCCCTTCCCGAACTGACCCCGGAACAGCGCCAGCAGGCTCTCGCTAAGGCTGCGGAAGCACGCAAGCAGCGTGCTGAGCTCAAGGCTTCCCTGAAGCGTGGCGACACCAACCTGAAGGACGTCCTCGCTAAGGCTGAGTCCGACGAGATCATTGGCAAGACCAAGGTCTCCGCTCTCCTCGAGGCTCTGCCGAAGGTGGGCAAGGTCAAGGCCCGCGAGATCATGGAGGAGCTGGAGATCGCCCAGACCCGCCGTCTGCGCGGCCTCGGCGACCGCCAGCGTCGCGCTCTGCTCGAGCGCTTCGGCTACGGGGAATAATCGGTGACAAACGTGAACGGGAAGGGCCGGCTGGTTGTTTTGGCTGGCCCTTCCGCCGTTGGTAAATCGACGGTGGTTCAGCGTCTCCGCGACAAGGTGGAGGACCTGTACTTCTCCGTCTCCATGACCACGCGTGATCCGCGCCCGGGCGAAGTGGACGGCAAGGACTACTTCTTTGTTTCCCGCGACGCGTTCCAGGAGCGTATCGACGCTGGTGAGATGCTCGAATGGGCCGATATTCACGGCGGTCTTCAGCGTTCCGGCACTCCCGCCGCACCTGTGCGGGAAGCTCTCGATGCCGGTCGTCCGGTCCTGGTCGAGGTTGATCTGGCCGGTGCCCGCAACATCAAGCAGATCATGCCGGAGGCCGTCACGGTCTTTCTCGCCCCTCCGTCGTGGGAGGTGCTCGTGGAGCGTCTCACCGGCCGCGCCACCGAAACCGAAGATGTGATCGCGCGTCGACTTCAAACGGCTCGTGCTGAGCTCGCCGCTCAGGACGAATTCGACGATGTCATTGTCAACAACGATCTGGATGAGGCTGTGCAGGGGATTAGTGATATTCTCTTGTGCGTCCAGCGTCCAAACAACGAATAGGTGTGAGTGAGCAACGTGACCAACGATCTGGCCAACACGGCGGAGGCCGCCGACGTCAACGAGCAGGTGTTCGACACGCCTGAGGGCATTACCGCCCCGCCTATTGATGAGCTGCTGACCAAGGTGTCTTCCAAGTACGCCCTGGTGATCTTCGCGGCCAAGCGTGCCCGTCAGATCAACAGCTACTACCAGGAGCAGGACGAGGGTGTGTTCGAGTTCATCGGCCCCCTGGTCACTCCGCAGCCGGGTGAGAAGCCGCTGTCCATCGCCCTCCGCGAGATCGAGCACGGTCTCCTGGAGCACGAGGAAGGCCAGTAACGCTTTTCGACGGCACCCTGCGCCGGCGCGGGTCGCCCACCATCACGGTGGCGCGGCCCGTTTTTCATGCCCGCATTTTCTCCGCCGACCCCTACTCACACCGGGTGCATCCAACGACGCAACCAAGGACGCAAGCAATGACGGACGAATGTCTACTGAAGTAGACATTGTTCGGTTACATTCCCGTTGAAAACGTGTCATTCTTGTTCCTGTCGGCCAGCACCACTACGAACACAGGCGAATCCGCCGATACGGGGGGACGGAGGATATGGGAAAGCGTCACGGCAGGACCAATGGTTGGGGGACCGTTGTAGCCCGCGCGTTCTCTGCCGCACCGGGGGCTGTGTTGGTAGTGGCGCTGGCCGGCTGCTCGTCGGAACTGCAAGATCACGAGACACCCGCCGAGCTACCCGCTGGATCCGCCGCCGCCGACACCCAAACGTCAGCCCAAGCCCCGGCCGACGACGCGGACCGCCCCGCCTTCCACTTCGCAAGCGGCGACCTTGTCCTCGGCGACTTCAACTATGAGGACATCGCCGGCAACATCTTCAACCCCTGCGAGGAGATCTCCGCCGAGGAGTTCGCCGCGATTGGGTTTGAGAAGGATGAAGCCAGAAAACATCTAAGGCGAACTCAACGGGTTTACTCCTGCCCTCTTATCGGGCAAAACACTTTGACTGGGCAGTCGTACATGGTTCTTTCGGGACCGGGGAGTTTCGATTCTCTCGAGGGACAAGCTGAGCTATTCGACGAGCATGCTTCAGAAGTAGTTCCGGGCCTGTTTACCCACGGACCTGCAGCTATCGAATCAGATGTTTGCTACGCCTCGGTGGATACTTTGCGAGGCCAGCTCAGTGCAGCCGTGGGTGCTTCGGAGAGCGCCGAATCCCGAGAAAAACTTTGTTCAGAGGCCATCAAACTCATCGAGAAATTATTTATGCATTAGCTAAGTCATGGGGGGACTATGAAACTAATAACTGGTGATATTCAATCAGCGATCCAAAAATTGAGTGAAGCTAGTGCCTCTTTAGATACAGAGATACTGGCCATCGGTAACCTAACATCGCTGACGTTTTCGCAGGTCTCCGGGCTAGACAAGTCTGGCTCGATGCACGGAACAATTCGGTCGGATAGTGAGCCGGAGGCGACAAAAGGGCTGGCTCAGCATTTCAACAACGCCGTGGACCTTCTTTCTGCTCAGCTGTTGGGGTACCAGATGGCGGATATGAGCTTTGCGGATGTGTTGGGCAGCGTGGGGCAGTCGGTGATGGGGAACAGCTACCAGGCGGTCATCGATGACGTGAGCACGGAGCACCCGGTGATCAATACGTTCGATGCCACCCGGCCGGTAGCGGGAAAACCGATGAGCTTGGACTCGCTGAACATGCAGCTCATCGCTACGGATGTGGCGTCGATGTCGGGGATGTCGGCGGACTGGGCGGACACCGCGGCGACGGTCGGGGAGGCGCTGTCCTTCATTCCGGGCGCCATCGCTGATCTTCAGGGGTCGGCGGAGACCGAGTCGATCTCCAGGGCGATCGAGAACCTCGGCCAGATTCAGACGGCGGGGACAGAGTACGCGGCGAACGCGTCGGCGTTGTCCGCGCACACAGCGAGTCTCGTCACCGTGACGGAAGCGAACGCGCTGCAGGTGGCCGCGGCATTGGCGGTGGCACGGTCAACCCCGAGCCCGGGTGTGGCGAAAGCGCTGGAGGAATCATTCCTCGCGGCATTCTCGCCGAAGTTGACCACCGAACTTGTGCCGGTGACGCCACTGTTCACACAGCTGCTGCCCGAGTTGGGGGCACCGAACGGTGCTGGGACGAACCAGTCAGGGCAGCTGGCGCCGAACGCCCCAGGCTTCGAGGACACTCCTTTGCCGAAGATCGTGCAGCAGGCGCTGTCGAACGCGGGGTACCGCGACTTAGCGTACGCATCGACACCAACGCAGGTCATTGAACAATTCGGACGGCCGAACCCGGACATGCTCCAGTCGATCGCGGCTGGCGCCACACCGACGCAGGCGGCGAGTGCGGCGGCACCGACGATGCCGCCGTCGCTGACAGGGATCACGGGCGGAGGTGCAGCCGGAACCGGTGGCGCACTGCCGGGTGGCGCTGGCGTGAACGGCATCGGACCGACAACAGGCCTGGCTGGTGTAGGCGGCGTGGCCGGCGGTGTGGGCAGTGCAGGAGCAGGCAACCTCAACGGACTGGCTGGCCCGGCGATGGGCGCGCTAGGCGGAGGACGCGGTGGGGCAGGAGCTGCTGGCGGGTTTGGAGGAATGCGCGGGGGCGCAGCCTCCGGCGGAGTCGGTGGTGCAATGGGAGCAGGGCGTCTCGGCGGGGCAGGATTCGGCGGTGGTGCAGGCGTCGGATTCGGCGGCCCGGGCGGAGGCTTTGCTGGATCGGCAACCGGTGGCCACGGTGGCGGAACGTTCGTCGGGACGGGTGCGTCCGGCGGCGGTAGCGCTGGGGCAGGTGCGCGTGGAGCGATCGCCGGTGGGCCGGGGATGTATGGTGCCGGGCAGCGCGGCGCCGGAGCGGCGAACAGGAAGCGGGGCAAGGTTCAGGCTGTGACCTCCTCTGTCGAGCGTGAAGGAAACCTGAAGGCGCTACTCGGCGAAGCACCGGAAGTCGTGCCCGGCGTGATCGGGGCGTGGGTGCGCCAACCGAACCACTAGTTGGAAGCACTAGTTGCCGGTGGATAAGCCCGGGCACGGTGAGTGAGACCCGAGGTCGGTGGGTAAGCTCGGGGGCCATGAGCCCAGAGCCCAGTGAGAACACCCGCAGCCCACGCAATGTCGTCGTCGGAGTCGCAGGAGGCATCGCCGCATACAAGGCCTGCCACCTTATCCGCGAATTCACCGAGGACGGAGATGATGTCCGGGTGGTTCCCACACCGGCGGCACTGAACTTCGTGGGCGCGGCGACCTTCGAGGCGCTGTCCGGAAACCCGGTCGACACAGACGTGTTCTCCCGCGTGGACGAAGTCCAGCATGTGCGCGTGGGTAAGGAAGCTGATGTGATTGTTATCGCCCCCGCAACGGCGGACACCATTGCGCGCATCGCCGCCGGTCGTGCGGATGATCTCCTGACCGCGACGGTTCTTGTGGCCACCTGTCCCGTGGTACTCGCCCCCGCAATGCATACGGAAATGTGGGAAAACCCCGCCACCCAAGACAACGTGGTCACGCTGCGTCGCCGCGGCGTGATCGTGCTGGAACCGGCGCACGGGCGGCTAACCGGCACAGACACCGGCGCCGGCCGGATGCTCGAGGCGGTACAGATCGCGGATATGGCCAGGACGGTGCTTGAGGTTGGGCAGTTCACCCGGACACTGGAGGACAAGAAGGTCGTCATCAGCGCGGGCGGCACGCAGGAGAACATCGACCCGGTGCGCTTCATTGGCAACCGCTCCTCAGGACGCCAAGGCTTCGCGCTCGCCGACATTGCCGCGCACCGCGGCGCGCACGTCACTGTCGTCGCCGGCGACACCGAGGCGCTGGACACTCCACCGGGGGCGGAAGTCGTGCACGTCCGCTCCACCCGCGACATGCAAAAAGCCGTGGATGCGGCGGCGGCGGACGCCGACATCGTCATCATGGCGGCGGCGGTCTCCGACTACCGCCCGGCAAACGAAGCGACGTCGAAACTGAAGAAGGGCCAGTCCGACGATGCACTATCCAACCTGAGGATGGTGGAGAACCCGGACATTTTGAAGGAGCTCGTCGATAAGCGCGCTGCGGGCGAGACAAACGCGACCATCGTCGGCTTCGCGGCGGAGACCGACAACCCCCTCGAATACGGCAAGGCGAAGCTGGAGCGCAAGGGCGCGGACATGCTCATGGTCAACTCCGTCGCGGGCGGCGCGGTATTCGGGGAAATGCGCAACAGCGGCTGGCTCATCAACCGCGACGGGGATGTGGAAGAGATCGCCAACGGGCCGAAGCACGTGGTCGCCGCGCGGATCTGGGATGCGATTGAGGCGATGACTGTAAACACACGGAAATAGTGGCGTCTTTAGACAGCTTAGTCTATTGTTGGGTGCGCGCCGCGTATGACGCGTCTCAGAAGCACAGACAGCCGTCTAAGACAAAGGACCGACTTCACAATGATTGACCCCTTCTACCGCCTTTTCACCAGCGAATCCGTAACCGAAGGGCACCCGGACAAGATCTGCGATGCCATCTCCGACACAATCCTGGATGACATGCTCGCGCAGGACCCCCTGTCGCGTGTCGCCGTGGAGACGGTGGTGACCACCGGCCAGGTGCATGTGGTGGGAGAGGTGACCACGAAGGCGTACTCCAACATCGCGAAGCTCGTCCGTGACAAGCTCGTCGAAATCGGCTTCATTTCCTCCGAGGTCGGATTCGACGGCCGCACCTGCGGCGTGAACATCTCCATCGGTGACCAGTCGGCGGAGATCTCCGACGGTGTGACCGACTCGCTCGAGGTGCGCTCCAACACCTCCACCGGTGAAGAAGATCAGTCCGGCGCCGGCGACCAAGGCCTCATGTTCGGCTATGCCACAGATGAGACACCGGAATTCATGCCGCTTCCCATCTCCACCGCTCACCGCCTATCCCGCCGCCTCACCCAGGTGCGCAAGGAGGGCATCGTGGAGGGGCTGCGCCCGGACGGCAAGACCCAGGTCACCTTCGCCTACGACGGCGACACACCGGTGTACCTGGACACCGTGGTCATCTCCACCCAGCATGACCCGGACTTCACCGGGGAGGCGCTCGAAGCTGCCTTGCGCGAGCACGTTCTGGAATGGGTGCTTGACGATGCCGGGCTGCGCCACTTCCTCACCCCCGACACCAAACTGCTGGTCAACCCGTCCGGTTCCTTCGTGCTCGGTGGGCCGATGGGTGACGCGGGACTCACCGGCCGCAAGATCATCGTGGACACTTACGGCGGCATGGCCCGTCACGGCGGCGGCGCATTCTCCGGCAAGGACCCGTCGAAGGTGGACCGCTCCGCCGCCTACGCCATGCGCTGGGTGGCCAAGAATATCGTCGCCGCCGGTCTGGCGAAGCGCGTTGAGGTCCAGGTGGCCTACGCCATCGGTCGTGCGACCCCGGTGGGCCTGTACGTGGAGACCTTCGGCACCGCAGCTGACGGCCAGACCAACGAGACGATTCAGCAGGCAGTGGAGAAGGTCTTCGACCT
Source organism: Corynebacterium sp. p3-SID1145 (assembly GCA_025144245.1). Classification (GTDB taxonomy): domain Bacteria; phylum Actinomycetota; class Actinomycetes; order Mycobacteriales; family Mycobacteriaceae; genus Corynebacterium. The sequence continues at coordinate 114,684 of JALXXC010000005.1, forward strand.
GCGCCCGTCCGCGATCATCCGTGAGCTGGACCTGCTGCGCCCGATCTACTCCGCCACCGCAGCCTACGGCCACTTCGGCCGCACTGACGTTGACTTCCCGTGGGAGGAAGTCAACAAGGCCGATGAGCTGAAGGCAGCCGCTGGCATCTAGTCCGAAAGGCGGGGCGGGGCAGAGTCTGTCGGCAGGGCAGATTCTGTCTCTGCCTGGGGCCCAGTCTCGGACCCGGTCTTTCCCTCCGGCGCGGGAGCGGCCTTGCGCTTTGCGCGCCATTGCTCCTTTTCTGCCTCGGACTTGCGGTAATTGCGCAGCGCGAGCACTCCGACGACAATGCCGACGAGGATCGGCATCCAGATCTTCGAGTACTCCATCACAACGCCCACCCACTCCGGCAGCGGCGGTAGGTGGGGCAGGTCGAGATTCGGGGTGGGCAACGTGGCCTGAGGAAGGTCGGGGACGGGCAGATCGACGTGGGGGAGAGTGATATCCGGCAGGTCCCAGTCCGGCAGGAATTGGGACAACCAGCTCATGATGCGGCCGACCAACGGTCCGAGCACGATCACCGCGATTGCCCACCCCGCTTTGCCCACGCCTTCCAAAATCGGAATGGCCGTGCGCTTGACCGGACTGGACTGCATCATCTCCCGGCGCCGCTCGCCGCGGGAACCGGCGGGTGGGTCGAATTCGACCACAGTTGAGCCTTCCCGGAATTCGATCTGCAGGATGTCCTTGAAGGTGTTGACTTGCAAGCGCAGGTGTGGCTTTGAACGGTCGGTTCCCACGTTGAGGAAGGTTTGCAGCTTTTCTTTCCTACCCGGACCACGCAACGGGATCCGGTTCGAGCCCTGTTCAAGGGAGTCGTATTGGTGCTGCACTTCGCCGTCGACAAGCACCTGCAGGCGCAACGGCGGGTTGGAGCGGAGCTCACCGAGACGCTGCCACGGCTTCGCGTCGACGGGAGCGCGCTCGCCGGCGTACGGGTTCTCCGCGAAGCGCTCCGGAAGCTCGCCGGGCCAGTCGGGATCTTCCGCGCGGAAGTCTTTGTCGAAGCCGGAGCGTACCTCAATGCGGCCGTAATCGGGGTGGTCGAGTACCCAGGTCTCTAGCACTTATTCCGCCCCATCCCCAGCAGTACCGGCGAGGAGTCCAGCAAGGTAATCGAAGGCCGCGGCGACGATCACAGCACCGATGAAATAGATCACTGTACCGTCGTTGAAATACAGCAATTTCGCGAGCAGGAAGCCCACGCCCGCGAGAATCGGCAGCGACCAAGTGGGGCGGAATGTCCAGCCGTCGATGAAGCTGAACAGTGCTGCGGTGCCGAAGATCAAGCCGATGGACGGGATGGCCGCGTTGTCCTCGCCAACCGCGGGGATCAGGACGAGTGGTGCGAGCAGATACACCGCGATCATGACGTAGGGAGTGGCTTTCCGCCAGCCTTTACGTCCCCCTTTATGGGCTTGTTGCCTATCGACATCTACCGCTACCGATTCACTCATGCCCCGAATGTATGTGAGCGGTGATGTAGGTACAACGGGTGTGGCCGTGTTCTTGCGCACACGGCCACACCCTGGTTTTTGGGGGTGGGGCGACTGCGTTAATCGGCCCGGGTGTAGGTGTGGCCCGGTACCGGCTGGATCATCTCGTCGAGAGTCACCGGGCGCAGACCCTTCGCTCGGAGTCCGTCGATAATGCACGCCGCGGCATCGACAGTGCTCGGGTGAATGTCGTGCATGAGGATGATGGAGCCGGCCTGTGCGTTGTCCACGGCGTTGCGGCAGGTGATGTCCGCGTTGCGGTTCTGCCAGTCGGCAGTGTCCACATCCCACAGTGCGAGGCTGAGTCCGCGCTCGCCGGCGATGGCCGCGACGCGGTCGTTGGTCGCACCGTAGGGCGGCCGCACCCAGTGCGGCTTGGAACCCAAAGCGGACTCGACGGCGCGGTTGCTCTCATCGAGTTCGCGGCCGACGCGGTCTTCGGAGATCGCGTTGAGCTGCGGGTGGTTGTAGGAGTGGTTCGCAACCACATGGCCCTCGTCGCGCTCACGGCGCAGGATGTCCGGGAACGCGTCAGCGTTGCTGCCGATGGTGAAGAATGTGGCCTTGACATCCTTGCTCTTGAGGATGTCGAGCAGGCGGTTAGTCGTTTCCGGCGACGGGCCGTCGTCGTAGGTGATGGCCACGGTGTTGGTGCATGCGGGCGGTGCTTCCGGCGGGCGCTTCTTGCGGCCGTTCGTGTCGAAGCACATCGGGGCCGCCTGGGGCAGCGGCTGCGTACGCGGCAGTGGGGTGCGCTGCACGGGGCGGAGTTCGTCGGGGATCGCTTTCTTCACGTCGGCGGGCAGGGCGTTGTAGGCCTGGCTCATGCCGTTCTGGATGCCCGAGTCGATGCTCTGGGCGGCCTGGGAACTCAGCGCCGCCGGTTCGGGTGCCAGGGACGGCCCCGGATTCGACGAGATCGGTGCCGCAGCCGCAGGGCCGGCGATAAGAGCGGAGGTGAACAGAGCTAATGAAGAAGCAACGAGGGAGCGTTTCACAGCAGGGCGCACTTTCGGACGACGGAGAGTAGTTTGAAGCGAGTTGATTATGCGACGTGGGGCGCATTTTCGCAAGGATTCACACACCCTATTCGGTGGAAAAATTCAGTATTGCGCTCGGCCGCGATCCGGTGGTGGACGGGGTCATTAGACTCTGGTGCATGTCCGTGTCATCCCGCAGCGCCGTCGCGTCCGTCGACCCCGTTGTACGTGTGCTGCCGCTGTTGGGATTGGCGCACCTGGACCGGGCTTTCGACTACTTGGTCTCCGAGAAGCAGTCCGCTGAGGCGGTTCCGGGGGCGCGTGTCCGGATTCGTTTCGCCGGCCGTCTCGTGGATGCGTTGGTACTCGCACGCTCAGCTGAGTCCGAGCACGACGGTAAGCTCCGCTTCATCGAGCGCGTTGTCTCGCCCGAGGTGGTCTACCCGGAGCGGATGCGCGAGCTTGTCGACGCATTGGCCGACCGCTACGCCGGCACCCGCTCCGACATCATCCGCTCCGCGATTCCCGCCCGCCACGTCAAGGCCGAAGCCACCGACACGTCGACGCCCTGGGACGAACTAGGGACAACCGAGGAGCCGGATCTGTCAGGGTGGAGCGCATACACTCACGGGGAATCTTTCGTCGATGCTGTCGTCGGCGGAACTGTGGCGCGTGCCGCCTGGCAGATCGCTCCCGGTGATGACTGGGCGGACGCGCTGGCGTCGTTAGCCGCGAAAGTCGCCATAGGTGGCGGGGGAGTCCTCATCGTGGTGCCCGACCAGACGGACGTGGACAGAATGGACTCCGCGCTGCGCCGGATCGTCGGCCCCCGCCAGATCACCACGTTGACGGCGTCGCTGGGACCCCAGGCGCGCTACAGCCGGTTCCTGTCGATCCTCCACGGCCAGGGGCGCCTTGTTGTGGGCACCCGATCAGCCGCTTTCGCGCCTGTGGAGAACCTGGAGCTGGCGGTGGTCATGTTCGATGGCGACGATTCTCTCGTCGACCCCCGCGCCCCGTACACCCACGCCCGGGAGGTGTTGACCACGCGGTCGGCGGTGGAGAAGTGCTCCCTGATCGTCGGAGGCCATGCGCGCACGGCGGAGACCCAGCTGCTTGTCGAGTCGGGTTGGGCGCACGACCTGCTCGCCCCGCGCTCGACGTTGCGCACCCGCTCGCCCCGTATTCACGCCGCCGGCGACAGCGATTTCGAGCTCGAGCGCGACCCCCGTGCCGGTGCCGCACGACTGCCGTCGGTGGCTTTTGAAGCGGCCCGGCGTGCGCTCAGCGCAGATAAGCCGGTGCTTTTTCAGGTTCCCCGCGCCGGCTACGTGCAGTCGTTGGCCTGCGGCGTGTGTCGCACGCCGGCGCGTTGCCGAGCCTGCAACGGGCCGCTCGGACTCCCGTCGGGCAATGAGACAGCGGCGCCGACGTGCCGCTGGTGCGGGCGCATGGATAGCGCTTTCGTGTGTCCGAACTGCGGGTCCCACCGTCTTCGAGCGGTGGTGGTGGGCACCCAGCGCACGGCGGAAGAACTGGGACGGGCCTTTGCCCCTCAGAAAGTGGTCGCGTCCTGGGGCGAGCGGATACGCACAGAGGTGCCCGACGCCCCCGCGATTGTCGTTGCCACGCCGGGGGCGGAGCCGCACGTCGCTGACGGCGGCACGTATGGCGCGGTGATTTTGTTGGATACCTGGGCACTGCTCGGCAGGCCGGACCTGCGCGCGGCGGAGGAAACGATGGCGAAGTGGATGGCCGCCGCCACGCTCGCCGCCCCGCACGGCAAAGGCGGGGAAGTCGTCGTGGTGGCCGACGCGGCGCTTCCGGTGGTGCAGCACCTGATCCGCTGGGACGCGGCCGGGCACGCGGCGGCGGAGCTAGCCCAGCGCCGCGAGGTGCGCTTCCCTCCGGCGGTGCACATGGCCGCAGTCGACAGCCCGCGCGAGTCCCTCACCGATTTCCTCGAGCACATTGACCTGCCGCAGGAAGTGGACATTCTCGGCCCCGTCGACCTTCCCGCGGGTGTGGACCTGCCCGGGGAGTGGGATACCCGCGCTCATGGACACGCGCAGCGCGTGCTCATCCGCACTCCGCTGTCCAGCCGCACTGCGCTGGGCAAAGCGTTGCGCGCCGCGGCTGTGAACCGTGCGACCCGTAAGCAGGATCTTCCGCTGCGCATCCAGGTGAACCCGATGCACATCGGATAGCCCGCAGCGTTGCGGAGTGAGCTAAGTAGACTTGGGCGCCATGACCATCCGCCCCATCAGGATCTTCGGTGATCCGATTCTGAACACGCAGGCCACTCCCGTCGAGCGTTTCGACGACTCCGTCGTCTCTCTTGCGGCAGACATGCTCGAGACCATGGACGACGCCGGTGGTGTCGGCCTAGCCGCCAACCAGATCGGATTGGCCAAGCGCGTGTTCGTCTACGACTGCGACGGCATGCGTGGCGCTCTCATCAATCCGGAGTGGAAAGCCATCGACGATGTCGTGCAGATCGACGTCGAAGGGTGCTTGTCCATCCCGGATCTACAGGCGGAGGTGGCGCGCCACGAAACGGTCGTGGCCCGCGGTTGCGATGAATTCGGCCGTCCGGTCACGTTGCGCGCCAACGGGTTGCTCGCCCGGTGCATCCAGCACGAGACCGACCACTTGGACGGGGTGTTGTTCCTGCGCCGTCTGGAGCCGGAGGTGCGCAAGGAAGCGATGCAGATGATCCGCGGCATGGATTGGTACGCGGGCGAGTAGGCAGCGAGTAGGAGAGAGGTAGAGACATGCGTTTGGTTTTCGCGGGCACGCCGGAGCCGGCGGTTGTGGCGCTGGAGAAGCTCATCGCGTCCGAGCATGAAGTGGTGGCGGTGCTGACTCGCCCGGATGCCAAGAAGGGGCGCGGACGCACGCTGCACCCGTCGCCGGTGAAGGCCTTGGCCATGGAGCACGGTATTGAGGTGCTCACCCCGGAGAAGCTCAAGGGAAACGAGGAAGCGAAGGAAGCGCTCAACCGCCTCGCCCCGGACGCGATCCCGGTCGTGGCCTACGGCAACCTCATCCCGGAGGATTTTCTCGGCATTCCCACCCACGGGTGGGTGAACCTGCACTTCTCGCTGTTGCCGCGGTGGCGCGGCGCCGCGCCGGTTCAGGCAGGGATTCTCCACGGCGACGAGTACAGCGGTGCGACGACGTTCCGCATCGACGCCGGCCTGGACACGGGTGATATCCTCCAGCAGGAACCGGAGCTCATCCAGCCGTCCGACACGGCCGACGACCTGCTGACCCGGCTGGCCTATTCGGGCGCGGACCTGCTCGTGCGCACCATGGACGACCTGGCTACCGGCCACGCCACCTTCACGCCGCAGGAGGGGGAGGCGACGTACGCGCCGAAGATCAGCAAGGACGACGCCCGCATTGACTGGACGGCACCCGCCGAGCGCATCGACCGCGCCATCCGCGCCTACACCCCGGGCCCCGGGGCGTGGACCACGCTGGGCGGCGACCGCGTGAAGGTCGGCCCCGTCACCGTGGCCCCGGAAGCAGGTGCGCTCGCTCCGGGCCAGGTCGCGGTGAGCAAGGACTCAGTGCACGTGGGCACCGGCTTGGCCGCGGTCAGGCTGGACCGCATTCAGCCTCCGGGCAAGAAGATGATGGTCGCGGCCGACTGGGCACGCGGGCTGCAGGACAACGAGGGAGTGGTATTCGAGTGAGCGGAGGATTCCGGTCGCGCACCAAGCGCGCGAAAGAGCAGGCTGAGCAAGAAGCGCTGCACGGCCCGAAGAAACGGGCGCCGCAGCGTGACGGCGTCACACGCCACCAGCCGTCATCCTCGTCGCCCGACATCGGAGATGTCGCCCGCCAGGCCGCTTTCGATGCAGTGCTGAGGGTGGAGACCGAAGACGCGTTCGGCAACCTTGTCCTGCCGCAGATTCTGCGCGAGCGGAGCATCACGGGCCGCGACGCGGCGTTCGCCACTGAGATCGCCTACGGCACGCTGCGCACCATGGGTGTGCTCGACACGGTGGTCGCGGAGTGCTCTTCGCGTCCGCTCGCCGATCTCGACCCGGTGGTGCTCACAGCATTGCGGCTGGGTGCGTACCAGGTGTTGTTCACGCGTGTCGACGACCACGCCGCCGTCGATACCTCAGTCCGCCTCGCCGAGGCTGCTGGTGCGGGCAAAGCCAAGGGCTTCGTCAACGGGATCCTGCGCACCATCACGCGCACGACTCCCCGAGAGTGGATGGAAAAGCTCGCCCCGGAAGGGGAGATCGCGGCCACGGCGTTCCGCACAGCGCACCCGGAATGGATCGCGCGGTCTTTCGCCGCAGTCGTCGGGGAGGATGAGCTCGAAGCGGCGCTGGAAGCAGATTCGCAACGCCCGATCGTGCATCTCGTCGCACGTCCGGGTGAGATGTCCGCAGAAGAGCTTGCACTGGTCACAGGTGGGGAGGAAGGCCGCTACAGCCCGTACGCCGTCTACATGGCCGGGGGCGGGGACCCCGGATCGCTGGAGCCCGTGCGCGAGAAAATGGCCGCGGTGCAGGACGAAGGCTCACAGCTCATCGCCCGGGCCGTTGTGGAACTCGATGTCGCTGACGATGCCGGTCGCTGGCTGGACCTGTGCGCGGGCCCGGGCGGTAAAGCGGCGCTCATGGGCTCGCTCGCTTCCATTGACGGTGCGGCCGTCGACGCGGTGGAGATCACCCCGACACGCGCCGACCTCATCCGCAAATCCACCGAGGGTCTGCCCGTCACAGTCCACGTCGCCGACGGCCGCGACCCGGGCCTCGAGCCGGGGTACGACCGCGTGCTCGTCGACGCCCCCTGCTCCGGTCTCGGTGCCCTCCGCCGCCGCCCCGAGGCCCGCTGGCGCAAGAGCGAAGCGGACATCGCCGAGCTCACCGGGCTGCAGTCCGAACTCCTCGCATCGGCTGTGAAGCTCGCCAAGCCGGGCGGGGTCATTGTCTACTCGACGTGCTCGCCGGATGAGAGGGAGACGAGGAGAATCGTCGATAAGCAGCTCGCCCAAGGCGATGTCGAGGAGATCGACGTGCGCGGGGTCCTGCCGCAGATGGGCGACCTCGGGCCGCATCTGAGCGCGCAGATGTGGCCGCACCGCCACGGCACCGACGCGATGTTCCTTGCTGCCCTACGGAAGCGATAGTCTGGGGCCATGATCTACATTGCCCCGTCGATCCTCGCCGCCGACTACGCGAACCTCGGCGCGGACGTGCGCAAAGTGCCGTCCGCCGACCTCCTCCATGTCGACATCATGGACGGCCATTTCGTGCCCAACCTCTCCTTCGGTCCCGATGTGACCAAGGCCGTCGACGGGGTCACAGACCAGTTCCTCGACATCCACATGATGATCGAGGAACCGGAACGCTGGTTCGAGACCTACATCAAGGCCGGCGGCGACCGGCTGGTCTTCCACATCGAGGCCGCCGGCGACCACATCGCGGCGGCGAAGCAGCTGCACGACCTCGGTGTCCAGGCCGGTTTCGCAATCAAGCCCGGCACCCCGATCGAGCCGTACCTCGACGATCTCGAGCATTTCGAGCAGGTCATGATCATGAGCGTCGAGCCCGGTTTCGGTGGCCAGAAATTCATGCCGGAGGTGCTCGGCAAAGTCGCCGCTGCCCGTGAACGAATCGACGAAGCTGGGTTGTCGACGATCATCGGCATCGACGGCGGCATCGCCTCGTCAACCATCGCGCTCGCCGCCGAGGCGGGCGTGGACGCGTTCGTTGCGGGGTCCGCCGTCTTCGGCGCCGAGGACCCGGCCGAAGCCGTCGAGACGCTGCGCGACCTCGCCCAGGCCGCCGCACAGCGCTAGCATGCCCGCCGAACGTATTCTGGAGATACCGCCCGCCGTTGAGGCAGCGGTGGTCGCGGCTGTGAACGCGGGCCAGTCCGTCCGCGGGACGACCAGCCCGAACCCGCCCGTCGGCTGCGCACTTTTCGACGCCGCCGGCATCATTGCCACCGGCGCCACCGAGCCCGCCGGCGGACGTCATGCTGAACGCGTCGCCCTCGACGCAGCAAAGGACACCGACGCCGACGCAGACCGCGTCCGTGGCGCGTCACTGGCCGTGACCCTGGAACCGTGCAACCACACTGGTCGCACGGGGCCGTGCACCGAAGCGATCGTGGATGCCGGGGTCGAGCACGTCTACTATGTCCACCCGGACCCGAACCCGGTGGCGCGCGGCGGCGCCGACTACCTGCGCGCCCACGGTGTCCGTGTCACCTGGGTCTCGTACCCCGTCGACGGGCTGCTGCCGTGGCTCGATTCCGTCGTTCATGGGCGTGTCTCCGTCACCGCGAAATTTGCCGGCACCCTCGACGGGTTCACCGCCGCGCCCGACGGGACGAGCCAGTGGATCACCGGGCCCGAGACCCGCCAGTACGCGCACTATGACCGGGCCATGCGCGACGCGATCGTCATCGGAACGGGCACCGCGATCGCGGACAATCCGTCGCTGACTGCCCGCGACCGCGACGGGACGCTGTTGGGGAACCAGCCGCGGCGGGTGGTCGTCGGCAAGCGGAAAGTGCCGGAAGGAAATTTGACGCGTCTCGGCTTCGAGCAGTACGGCACCCCGCAGGAAGCGTTCGACGCCCTGTACGCCACGGGCGCGCGCGACGTGCTCGTCGAGGGCGGACCGACGCTCATGCGCAGCGTTTTCGAGCTCGATATCGTCGACCGCATCACCGCGTACGTCGCACCGGTGCTGCTCGGCGGCGGCCGCGGGCTGCTCGACGGGCCGGTGGCGGAGACCCTCGAAGCCGCCCTACGTTTCGACATGCATGACGCGTTCACGCTCGGCGGGGACGCAGTCATCGAGCTGCGCCGCCCGCACACTCAACGGAAGGACAACTGATGTTCACAGGCCTGGTGGAAGAAATCGGCACGGTGGAGAAGCTCGAGCGCCTCGACGACGCCGTGCGCCTGACAGTCCGCGGTCCCGCCGTGACCGCGGATGCGGTTGCGGGCGACTCGATCGCTGTCGACGGCGTGTGCCTGACCGTCGTCGACAACGATGGCGGTGCTTTCACCGCCGACGTGATGCGCGAGACCCTCGACCGTTCGCGTCTGGGCAGCTACGGGACTGGAAGCCGTGTCAACCTCGAGCGCGCGCTGGCTGCCGGTGCCCGGATGGGCGGCCACATCGTGCAGGGGCACGTCGATGGAGTGGGCACGCTCGAGTCCCGCGAGTCCTCCGAGCATTGGGACGTTCTCCGCTTCACCCTGCCCGCCCAGCTGGAGAAATATGTGGTGGAGAAGGGATCCATCGCCATCAACGGCACGTCGCTGACCGTGTCCGCCGTGGGGGAGGGATTCGTGGAAGTCTCGCTCATCCCGACGACGCTGCACGAGACCACCTTCGGCGAGCTCTCCGTGGGCGACCCGGTCAATTTCGAGGTCGATGTCGTAGCCAAATACGTCGAGAAAATGGTGGGGGGCTACCATTAGCTCCCATGACGGACACCCTGCGACTCGATTCAGTTGAAGACGCTGTTGCGGCGGTCGGCCGCGGTGAAGCGGTCGTGGTGGTGGACGACGAAGACCGCGAGAACGAAGGCGACCTGATCTTCGCCGCCGAGCACGCCACCCCCGAACTCGTCGCGTTCATGGTGAGGTATTCCTCCGGCTACATCTGCGTGGCAATGGAGGACGAGGCGGCCACCCGCCTGGAGCTGCCTCCTATGGTGGCTGTCAACGAAGACGCGCGCAGCACCGCCTACGCCGTCACTGTCGACGCGGCCACCGGCACCACCGGTATTTCAGCGCGTTCCCGTGCGGAGACAATTCAGCGTCTCGCCGACCCGGCGCGCACCGCCGCTGATTTCACCCGCCCGGGCCACGTTGTTCCGCTGCGCGCCCGCCGCGGCGGAGTTCTCGTGCGCGACGGGCACACCGAAGCATCGGTCGACTTGGCCCGCCTGGCCGGGTGTCAGCCAGCCGGCGCATTGTGCGAGATCGTCTCCGAGGACGACCCGACGGACATGGCGCGCGGGGAAGAACTCCGCCGTTTCGCCGACGAGCATGGGCTGAAGATGATTTCCATCGCCCAGCTCATCGCGTACCGCCGCTGCACCGAACGCATTGTCGAGCGTGTCGTGGAGACATCGCTGCCGACCACGTACGGCCCCTTCACGGCGTACGGCTATAAATCGCTTATCGACGCCTCCGAGCACATCGCCCTCGTCACCGGCGATGTCGCCGGCGGAGACGAAGTATTGGTGCGCGTGCACTCTGAATGTCTGACCGGCGATGTCTTCGGCTCCCTGCGGTGCGACTGCGGGCCGCAGCTGCACGAGTCCATGCGCCTCATCCAGGAGGCCGGTCGCGGCGTGATCGTCTACGTCCGCGGCCACGAAGGGCGCGGCATCGGGCTGGCGGCGAAACTTCAGGCTTACCGCCTCCAAGAGGAGGGGTTGGACACCGTGGACGCCAACGTCGAGCAGGGGTTGCCGGTGGATGCGAGGGAATATTCCGTCGCCGGCCAGATTCTCGCGGATCTCGGCGTGGCCTCCATGAACTTGCTGTCCAACAACCCGGACAAGGTGGAGGCGCTGAGCGGCTACGGCCCGGTTGTGTCAGGCCGGACCCGCGTCGAGATCGTGCCCTCGCACGAGAACATCGCCTACCTCCGCACCAAGCGCGACCGGATGGGGCACGATCTCCCTTCAGTCGATGAGTGGGATGTGACGTATGGCAACTAGGATCGACTCTCAGAGTCGCACGGCCGTCGCGTAGGATTGAAAACTGGCGCAAACATCTTCCATAAGGAGCAACCATGATTTTCGGAGCACCCGACTCTTCCCCTGACCATCTCGATGCGGAAGGCATGCGTGTCGCCGTCGTCGGCACCGAGTGGAACGCGGAGGTCGTGGACATGCTGACCAAGCGTGCAGTCGAAACGGCCGAGGCCGCTGGCGCAGAGGTCCAGATCTTCACGGTGTCCGGCGCGATGGAGCTTCCACTGATGGCCCAGGCAGCCGCGAAGCGCTTCGACGCTGTGGTCGCCCTCGGCTGCGTCATCCGCGGCGAGACCCCGCACTTCGACTATGTGTGCCGCGCCGTCACCGATGGCCTGACACGCGTCACCCTCGACTCTTCCGTCCCCGTCGGCAACGGCGTTCTCACCGTGGACACCTACGATCAGGCTGTGGCCCGCACCGGTGGCCCGAACGCCCGCGAGGACAAGGGTGCTGAGGCCATTGCAGCTGCCATCGGTGCAGCCAATGTCATGCGCGACATTGAGCAGTTCCCGCTGATGAAGCTCACCCACGGCGACGCTCACGACGCTTGGTAGAGAAGCGGGACATGGACGGTTTGGGTACAAGCGCGCAAGGCACGCAAGGCGCAGAGGACGCACGGGCACACGGCCCCGTTGGCGCAACCGCCAACGACCGCGATGTCGCTTTTTTCAACGCGCTCGACCCCCACGCCGTCACCTCGTCGAAGCCGTGGGAGATCGAGATCGTCTCGCATTTCCTGCGGCGTGTCGCCGTCGTCGCCGTCGTCGTGATCATGGCGGCCCACATCTTCGCCGGTGTGGTGGTGGACGATGAGTTCACCGGGGCGGCGATCACGACCGTCGATAAGTTCGCTTTCCCGGCGATCGGCCTGATTTTGTCGGTCTGCGTGTGGTTGGCGCTTTCCCGCCCGCGTGTGCGCGCCAACGAAGACGGCGTGGAAGTGCGCAACATCATCGGCACCCGCTTCTACCCGTGGGTCGTCATCTATGGGCTGTCTTTCCCACGCGAATCCCGCATGGCGCGACTCGAGCTCCCCGAATTCGAGTACGTTCCGCTCTGGGCGATCCAGTCGGGGGACAAGGAACGCGCGATCGAATCCGTCAAGGCATTCCGCCGGCTCGAAGCCCGCTATATGCCGGAAGACTAGGGCGGAGACGCTGTGGTCAACCCGGCAACTTACCGCCCCGCGCCCGGCACGATTCCGACCGAGCCCGGGGTGTACAAATTCCGCGACGGCGCCGGCCGCGTCGTCTACGTCGGCAAAGCAAAGAACCTCCGCGCGCGCCTGAACAACTATTTTCAGCCGCCTGCACAGCTGCACCCCCGCACACGCCAGATGGTGTTCACCGCCTCCAAGGTGGAGTGGACCGTCGTAGCCAGCGAAGTGGAAGCGCTGCAGCTCGAGTACACGTGGATCAAACGCTACGACCCGTGGTTCAACGTCATGTACCGCGACGACAAGACGTATCCGATGCTCGCGGTCAGCGTGGGGGAGAAGTACCCGCGCGCATTCTTCTACCGGGGGCCCCGCCGAAAAGGCGTGCGTTATTTCGGTCCGTTTTCCCACGCGTGGGCGGTGCGGGAGACGCTCGACCTGCTCACCCGCGTTTTCCCGGTGCGCACCTGCTCGAACGGCGTGTTCAACCGCCATGAGCAACTCGGGCGTCCGTGCCTGCTGGGGTACATCGACAAATGCTCGGCACCCTGCGTTAAGCGTATTGACGAGGCCTCCTACGACGAGACCGTCGCTGGCTTCATGGCCTTCATGTCCGGCCGCACTGACGCCGTGGTGAAGGATCTCACCGCCCAGATGATGGAGGCCAGCGAGAACCTCGAATTCGAGAAGGCGGCGCGGCTCCGCGACGATCTCGGCGCTGTCAACAAGGTCATGGAGCGCCAGACGGTCGTGCTCAGCGTCGACACTGACGCGGACATCATCGCCTTCGACACCGACGAACTCGAGGCGGCAGTGCAGATCTTCGCCGTCCGGGAGGGACGCATCCGCTCCCAGCGCGGGTGGGTCGTGGAAAAGACCGGCGACGAGCCCGGATCAATGGAGAGGTTGGAGGAAGGCCAAGCCGATCCCGCGTTGCCCGCCCTCATGCAGAACTTCCTCATCCAGCACTATTCCGACGCGGTCGAGCGCATGCGGCAGGAGAGAGCGGAGGACGAGCGGCTGGCCGCCCAGAAGGTCCGCCGCCGCGGCGTGGACCAGGAGTCGCACGAAAAGGTCCGCCCCGCCATGCCCATCCCCCGCGAGATTCTCGTCCAGGTCATGCCCGACGAACCCGAAGAGACCCGAGAGCTCCTGGAGAAACTGCGCGGCGGCCCCGTCGATTTCCGTGTTCCCCAGCGCGGCGACAAGAAGGCCCTCATGGAGACCGTGCAGCGCAATGCCAAGGAATCCCTGCGCCAGCACAAACTCAAGCGCGTCGGCGACCTGACCGCGCGTTCACAGGCACTCCAGGACATCCAGGACGCGCTGGGCACGGACGAGGCTCCGCTGCGCATCGAGTGCACCGACATCTCCCATATCCAGGGCACCGATGTCGTGGCGTCGCTCGTCGTCTTCGAGGACGGACTGCCCAAGAAATCCGATTACCGGCGCTACCGCATCAAGGAAGCGGCAGGCGATGGACGCAGCGACGACGTCGGCTCCATCGCGGAGGTCACCCGCCGCCGTTTCAAGCGCCACACCGAAGATAAGCTGGCAAACCCGGAAGACCCGGATGTCGACGGGACGGCCTTCGAGGACGAGGAAGAGCTCACCGACGGAACCACCGTCGAGAGCACCGGCAACAAACGCTTCGCCTACCCGCCCCAGCTGTTCATCGTCGACGGCGGCAAGCCCCAAGTCACAGCCGCCCAGAAGGTCTTCGACGAACTCAGCGTCGTCGATGTCACCCTCATCGGCCTCGCCAAGCGCCTCGAGGAGATCTGGGTGCCCTACGACGATGAGCCGCTCATCCTGCCCCGCAACTCCGAGGGCATGTACCTACTCCAGCAGATCCGTGACGAGGCCCACCGCTTCGCCATCACCTACCACCGCCAGCAACGGTCCAAGCGCATGCGCGCCTCGGCCCTCGACGGCATTCCAGGTCTCGGCCCCGCCCGCCGCAGCGACCTCGTCAAGCACTTCGGCAGTGTGAAGAAGCTCAAGGCCGCCAGCGTCGAGGACATAACGGAGGTCAACGGAATCGGCCCGAAACTCGCGCAGACGGTGTACGACCATCTGCGGGAAAGCTGACGTCGGCAAGCGCGTGATTGGATACGATGGGGCACATGCCGACCCCAACTGAGCTGCGACCCGTCATCATCACAGGACTATCCGGCGGTGGACTGTCCTCGGCCGCGAAGGTCTTCGAGGACAAGGGCTATTTCGTGTCCCAAAACCTGCCGCCCCAGCTCATCCTGGAACTGATGGATCTCGCTGCCACTAAGGGTTCGCCCGTGGACAAGCTCGCCGTGGTCACAGACGTGCGTGCCCGCATCTTCAAGGGCTCGCTGATGGAGATGATCGACGGTGCGCGCGAACGAGGCTTCAACCCGTTCATCCTCTACCTCGAGGCGCGTGACGACGTCTTGATCAAGCGCTTCGACAGCGTCCGCCGCACGCACCCGCTGCAGGGGGACAACCCGCTCAGCGTCGGCATCGCACGCGAACGCGCCGAACTCGCCCGGGTGCGCGACACCGCCGATGTCATTATCGACTCGTCGAGCCTGTCCGTTCACGACCTCCGCCGGGCGATCGAAGCGTCTATCGGCGACCTCGGGTCGATGAAGCAGCACGTCACCATCCAGTCTTTCGGTTTCAAGCACGCTTCACCACGGGACGCCGATCTCATTTTCGATGTCCGCTTCTTGCCCAACCCGTACTGGATCGAGGAACTGCGGCATTTCCGCGGCGTGGACCGCCCGGTCAGCGACTACGTGCTCTCCCAGCCGGGGGCGAATGAATTCATCGACAACATTGTCGGGCTCCTGTCGTCGATGATGGATGGGTACAAGCACGAAGGGAAGGACTTCGTCACCGTCGGCATCGGCTGCACCGGTGGACACCACCGTTCCGTCGCCGTTGCCGAAGAAGTCGGGCGCAGACTCGCGCAACGCGCAGGCCTCGACGTCTCCGTCATGCACCGCGATCTGCAGCGCAATTAAAGGAGACCGCGAAAATGACTCAACTGCGCATCACCAGTCTCGGCGGCGGCCACGGCCTGCACCAGACTCTTCTCGCCGCCAAGATCGTCGCTGGTATTTCTCCCGAGGACGTGCAGGACCCGGAGAACTACGCCGTCAACGCAATCGTGACAGTCGCCGACGACGGCGGTTCCTCCGGCCGACTGCGGCGCGAGCTCGCCGTAGTTCCACCGGGCGATCTCCGCATGGCGATGGCAGCGTTGACCCCCGACACCGATGAGGGCCGCCTGCTGCGCGACGCGCTCCAGCACCGCTTCGGTGGCAACGGCGCCATGGCCGGCCACGCAGTCGGCAACCTCATCATCGCCGGCCTCACAGAGATGACCGGCAGCATCCAAGGCGCCCTCGACAGCGTGGGGAACTGGGTTGACGCCTCGGGCCGTGTGCTGCCCGTCGCGCTCGAACCGCTCGAAATTGAGGCGGAAGTCAGCGGGCTCGACGACGATCCTCGTGTCCTCCGTTCCGTCCGCGGCCAGGTCGCCGTCGCCACGACACCCGGCTCGGTCCGGCGCGTTCGCTTGCATCCTGGTTCTCCGGCAGCCAACCCAGCCGCAGTGGACGCCATCATGAATGCCGATGTGGTCACCATCGGCCCCGGATCGTGGTTCTCCTCTGTGATCCCGCACCTGCTCGTCCCCGAAATCGTGACGGCGCTGAACGAGACCGAGGCTGCCGTTGTAGTCATCTTGAACCTCTCTCCCGAAGCGGGGGAGACACCCGGCTTCACCACCGAGCGCCACATCCAAGTTTTCAACCAGCACGCACCGAAGTTGAAAGTCGACATGTTCCTCGTCGATGAGGCCATTGATTTTTCGGAAGGGGAGAGGGCGTACCTCGAACGGTCGGCCGAGCAGAATGGCGCGCGCCTGGTCTTCGCTGATGTCCGCGAGACCGATGCCTCGGGCGGGCGCACAAACAGGCACGACCCAGAGAAACTGGCAGCTGCCATCACCGCGGTAATGGACACAAACTAAACTATCCAGCAGCTGGGACTCCGGAGCACAGAAAGGGAGAATTCTCTCGTGGCGTTGACTGCGAAGGTCAAAGACGAACTGTTGGCGGTGACGCCAGCGGGTGTGGATGCCCGTATTGCCGAAGCCACCGCGATGCTCCGCATTGCCGGCGAATTCACTCAGGGACTGCACGGGATTGAGGTGCGCGCCGATTTCGCCGAGCTCACCGTCGCAGAGCATCTGGCCGCCATCATCCGGGATGTCTGCGAGGTCGGTGTTCAAGTCACATCCATCTCGCCGGGCAGCAATTCCCGGGAAGCCCGCTACGAGGTCACGGTCTCTGACGGGGCCCGCGATGTGATCCGCCGCTTCAAGCTCGTCACCGCTTCCGGCCACCCGGTGGTGGGTCTGCCGCGCACCATCATCTCCGGCACGATTTCGGAGGTCGAAGCCGCATGGCGCGGTGCCTTCCTGGCCCGTGGGGCACTCACCGAACCGGGCCGCACCGCCAACCTCGAGGTCGTGTGCCCGCGCCAGGAGGCGGCTCTCGCTCTTGTTGGGTTGGCGCGGCGTCTCTCGGTATCCGCGAAGACCAAAGAAACCCGCGGCACCGAGCGCGTCTTCGTCCGCGACGGAGACGGAATCGGCATTCTGCTGTCCCGCATGGGCGCTCCCCGCACCCGTCTCGAGTGGGACGAGAAGCGCAAGACCCGCAATGAGCGCACCAGCGCCAGCCACCACGCGAATTTCGACGACGCGAATCAGCGGCGCTCCGCACAGGCTGCAGCGGCCGCAGCGGCCCGCGTCGACCGCGCCATGCAGATTCTCGGCGACGATGTGCCCGAGCACCTCGCCGACGCTGGCTACCTGCGCGTCAAGCACCGGCACGCGTCCCTCGAGGAACTCGGTCGTCTCGCCGACCCGCAGATGACCAAAGATGCCGTCGCCGGCCGCATCCGCCGCCTCCTCTCACTCGCCGATAAGCGCGCAGAAGAGCTCGGCATCCCGGATACCCACGCCGCCGTCCACGAGGATTAGACGCGCGGAACCCCCTCTAGCAGCTACGGCTGCGGCACCCCTATCTGCCGTAACGACGCTGGCTGGGCGGGGAAGAGCGGGGCCCGGGGAGCGTCGAAAAGCGTCTGCAGGGGAGAGAGCATTTCTCTACACTGGGTTTTGAAGGCCGCGAGTTGACAACATCTCGTAAGACGGTCTAGCAAAAGGAACCCATATTCCCCGAAGGAGCATCAATATGACCACCCGCATTGGCATCAACGGCTTCGGCCGCATCGGCCGCTCCGCGTTCCGCATCATCCTCGACCAGTACGCGGATGACTTGGAGGTCGTGAAGATCAACGATCTGACCGACAACAAGACGCTCGCACACCTGACCAAGTACGACACCGCGTACGGGCAGATCGGCCGCGAGGTCACTTTCGACGACGAGTCGATCACCGTTGACGGCAAGCGCATCCAGGTCTCCGCGGAGAAGGACCCGGCTAACCTCGCATGGGCCGACGCTGATGTCGACATCGTGCTCGAGTGCACCGGCATCTTCACCGACGGTCAGAAAGCCAAGGCGCACCTCGACGCGGGCGCCAAAAAGGTCATCATCTCTGCCCCGGGCAAGAACGTCGACGGCACCTACGTGTGGGGCGTCAACCACACCGACTACACCAACGACGCCAACATCATCTCGGCCGCGTCCTGCACCACCAACTCCCTGGCTCCCGTCGCCAAGGTGCTCAACGACGCATTCGGCATCGAGCGCGGCCTGATGACCACCATCCACGCCTACACCGGTGACCAGCGCATCCAGGACGCACCGCACAAGGACCTGCGCCGCGCCCGCGCCGCCGCGCAGAACATCGTCCCGACGACGACCGGTGCCGCAAAGGCCGTCGCACTCGTCCTGCCGGAGCTCGAAGGCAAACTCGACGGTTTCGCAATGCGTGTGCCGACCATTACCGGTTCCGCTACCGACCTCACCGTCACCGTGGGCAAGGACGTCACCGTCGACCAGGTCAACGAGGCCGTAAAGAACGCCGTCCAGGACGCTGAGTTCGGCCGTGCCCTCGAGTACACCGAGGACCCGATCGTCTCCTCCGACATCATCGGCAACTCCCACGGTGCGATCTTTGACGCTGGCATGACCCGCGTCATCGACGGCAACCTGGTCAAGATCATCTCCTGGTACGACAACGAGTTCTCGTACACGTCCCAGTACATCCGCATGACCAAGCACGTCGCCGACAACCTCTAAACACCAGTTCTTCCACGCGAGCCGCCCGGGGAGAGTGCAGCACGCACCCTGTCCGGGCTTCGCTCGTTCAGCAAACATTCACAAGGAGTTCAATCCACCATGGCTGTACGTTCCATCGACGAGCTGCTCAAAGAAGGCGTCGACGGGCGCCACGTGCTCGTCCGCTCCGACTTCAACGTCCCGCTCGACGACGACGGCAACATCACGGACGCGGGCCGCATCGACGCGTCGCTGCGCACCATCAAGGCGCTTATCGACGGTGGCGCAAAGGTCATCCTCACCGCCCACCTCGGCCGCCCCAAAGGTGAAGTGAACCCGAAGTATTCCCTCAAGCCTGTCGCAGAGGCCCTGTCCGAGAAGCTCGGCCAGTACGTCGCCCTGGCATCTGACGTCACCGGCGAGGACGCTCACGAGCGTGCCAACGGCCTGTCCGAAGGCGATGTGCTCCTCGTCGAGAATGTGCGTTTCGACGCCCGCGAGACCTCTAAGGACGAGTCCGAGCGCGGCACCTTCGCCGACGAGCTCGCTGCCCTCGCCGCAGATAACGGCGCCTTCGTCTCCGACGGATTCGGTGTCGTCCACCGCGCGCAGGCATCCGTCTACGACGTTGCTAAGCGTCTGCCCGCCTACGCCGGTTACCTGGTCCAGGACGAGGTGGAAAAGCTCGCCTCCGTCAAGGAAAACCCGACCTCCCCGTACGTCGTCGTTCTCGGCGGCTCCAAGGTATCCGACAAGCTGGGCGTCATCGAGGCGCTGGCCGAGAAGGCTGACAAGGTCATCATCGGCGGCGGCATGTGCTACACGTTCCTCACCGCACAGGGCCACAACACCCAGGCCTCCCTGCTGCAGGAGGAGATGGTGGACACCTGCAAGGAGCTGATCGAGAAGTACGGCGACAAGATTGTTTTGCCGGTCGACCTCGTCGCGGCCTCCGAGTTCGACAACGACGCTGACCGCAAGGTCGTCGACCTCGACGGCACCCCGGAGGGCTGGATGTCCCTCGACATCGGCCCGGAGACCGCAAAGAAGTACGCCGAGATCATCGCCGACTCCAAGACCGTGTTCTGGAACGGCCCGATGGGCGTGTTTGAGAAGTCCAACTTCGCCGACGGAACCCGCGCCGTCGCCCAGGCCATGATCGACGCCACCGCGAACAACGGTTCCTTCACCGTGGTCGGCGGCGGCGACTCTGCCGCATCCGTGCGCACTCTCGGCCTTAACGAGGACGGCTTCTCCCACATCTCCACCGGCGGCGGCGCTTCCCTCGAGCTCGTCGAAGGTAAGGAACTTCCGGGCGTTGCAGTCCTGGAACAGAACTAAAGCGAAAGGAGCCACCAACCATGGCACGCACACCACTCATTGCCGGCAACTGGAAGATGAACCACGACCACCTCGAGGCCATCTCCCAGGCGCAGCGCCTCGCCTTCGCGCTGCCGGCTGACTACTACGAGGATGTCGACGTCGCCCTCACTGTCCCCTTCACCGATCTCCGCTCCCTGCAGACCCTCGTCCAGGGGGACAAGCTGAAGATCACCTACGGTGCCCAGGACGTCTCCGCCCACGAGTCGGGCGCCTACACCGGTGAGGTCTCCGCCGCGATGCTGGCCAAGCTCGATTGCACCTGGGTCGTCGTCGGCCACTCCGAGCGCCGCGAGTACCACGCAGAGACCAACGAGCTTGTCGCCGCCAAGGCCAAGGCCGCGCTCGACAACGGCATCAGCCCGATTGTCTGCGTCGGTGAGCCCCTGGACGTGCGGGAAGCGGGGGAGCACGTGGACTTCGTCGTCAAGCAAACGCGCGAATCTCTCGCTGGCCTGTCCACCGAGAAACTCTCGAAGACCGTGATCGCCTACGAGCCCGTGTGGGCCATCGGCACCGGCAAAAGCGCCTCCGCAGAGGACGCGCAGGAGATCTGCGCCGCCATCCGCGGCCTCATCGCCGAGCTTGCCGACGACACCGTCGCCTCCTCCATCCGCATCCTCTACGGCGGGTCCGTGAAGGCCGACACTATCGCCGACATCATCGGCCAGCCCGATGTCGACGGCGGCCTCGTCGGCGGCGCATCCCTCGACGGTAACGACTTCGCCAAGCTCGCCGCCGCCGCAGGCGACGCCGTCCGCGCCTAGCCCCTTCCGTGAAAGCCTCCCCGGCACGTCGATGCTGGGGAAGCTTCGCCGTTCATGTAACATGTGAACGGTTAACCGCCCGTACCCGATATGGAGGCATCTTCACATGGCCATCGCACTGCAGATCATCCTGGTTATCGCATCCCTGCTGATGACCGTCTTCGTTCTGCTGCACAAGGGCAAAGGTGGCGGCCTGTCCTCCCTCTTCGGCGGCGGCGTCCAGGCGAACCTGTCCGGTTCCACCGTCGTGGAGAAGAACCTCGACCGCTACACCGTGGCTGTGGCGATCATCTGGATCGTCTGCATCATTGGCCTGAACCTTATCCAGGCGTACGGCCTGTAGACCTCCGCATCACGGCTTCCTAACGCTCACCAGCTTCGCGTGGTGGGCGTTTTGCATGCTTATCGACACCTCCCGCAACCCCTCCCTTGCAATTCTGTGGATAAGTCTTTTCTTGGGTGGGTTATCCACAGAATTTTCACGCGCGCTTTTTCGGGGTTGCTGTTCTGTTTAGCGTGTGGGTCATGAGCGATTTTGACGCGTTTCTTGGATCACTTGGCAGCCCGATGGATATCCTGGCTGGTTTCGACCGCCAGGCCGTTGTCGATGCCGGAATCAAGTCCTCGGTGGCCATCGAGGGCGAGAAGGCGCGCAAGGTCTACTTCGGTGCAACCCGCTACAAGCGCCAACAAGCCAATGCCGTGCGCATTGCCCGGCAGACGTCGAAGTCGTTGGATCAGATTCTGTTCATCGAGCAGCACGTCAAAGCCGCCGGCTCGGAGAAGGACAAGTGGAAGCTTCGCCTCGCCCTGCTCTCGGTGCGCGGCGACTACAAGACCTTGCAGCGCCGCGCGAAAGACATCGTCCCTGACCCGGATGCTGACACACCCGCCCCGGAGTCGTCTGTCCGGTTCGGCCGGACGCGGAAAGGCAAGCGCACCTTCAGCGCGACCGGCGACGAGGGCGATATTGCTGCGTTGGAGCACGCTCTGCGGAAGGATCTGGATGATAATCGTCCTGAGGGCCCGCAGATGTACGAGGCGTTTGATGCGTTGCTCAAAAACGGCGGTGGTGTCGCCGCATCTGTCCCACGCCCCCTAATCCAGATCCCGCTTCCCGACTATGTGTCAATCCTCGGCGGCCAAGGCGATGAGACCGTCCTGGGTCTGTCAGATGGCACCACGATGACCGGTGCGGAGTACCTGACCCACCATCACTCGAAGGACTTGGAGGTGGCCTTGTTCCACCCGCAGGCAGGACCGGTGAACCTGTACAGCACGAAACGGTTCGCCAACGCCAAGCAACGCGACCTGGCGCGTGCGACACTCACGACCTGTCCGGTGCCGGACTGTAGGCACGCGGCCGATAACTGCGAGGTCCACCACATCACACCCTGGGCCCGCGGCGGGCCGACGAATATGGACAACCTGTCCATCTTGTGTAGGTACCACAACCGCACCAACGACGACGACCCCCACGGATGCGCGGAGGAACCCCAACATGGGTCTCCCCGCGCGGAACACCAGTACCGAACACCACACACCAATACGGTGCAATGCACCTGTTGTTCGGAAGCTAGTTCGCGACATAGCGAAACGGCCGCAGACACAGTCTGACCACGCGGGTCAGGCATGTTTACGGCCACTTCGGTGCGCGACTTTCACGACGCGGCAATCAGGCACGCCCACCGGCCGCTTCGGTGCGCCCGAAAGTACGGCGCAGCGTCGACGCAGTTCACGCAGTTAACGGATGACAACCGGCCGCTTCGGCGAGCCCGAATCTAGCGGGAGTAGTCCACGGACTGCTCGTCGAGGATCGTCTTCAGCATCGTCGGGTAGTCGGTGATGATGCCGTCGACGCCCGCCTCGATCTGTCCGCGCATGGTGGCTTCGTCGTTGACAGTCCACGGGATGACGCGGAGCCCGGCGTCGTGAGCTTTTTGGATGTATTCGGGGGTGGCGACGGGGTTGTAGTCGTCGTCGCCGGCTTCGGCGTCGCTGGGCACGGAATAGCCGGGGGAGAGAACTGCGGCCCCGATGTGCCGAGCGGCTTCGACGATATCGCCGCCGACAGAGTCGTAGTCAACATCGCCGGTCCAGGGGGAGTCGGGGACCCAGGTGGTGTCGTCGTAAAGCATGATGAGCGGAACGTCCGGGTTCTTCTCGCGCACGAGCGGGAGGCTGCGCCAGTCGAAGGATTGAATCATGAGGCGGTCAGTCGTGCCAGCCTCATCGGCGGCGGCGAGGATCGCGTCGACGAATTCCTGGGGTTCGGCGGACTTGTCGCGCTCCTCGGCCTCGATTTTCGTCTCGATGTTGAAGTAGACGTCGTCGTCACTCGATGCTAGCTCGAACAGCTCGGGGAGATCGATGAGCTTATTGCCGTCGACCGGTACTTGGTCGGGGAAGTCCTCGAGCTTGACGTCGCATTCGAGGGTCTGGAGTTGCTCCCACGTGAGGTCGTGAACCAGCTTTCCAACGTACGGGAACTGCTCATCGTCCGCCTCGACCGGCTCGGTGTCGCGGCATTTATCAGTCTGAATCTCCGGGTCGTGCCAGACGACGGGCACACCGTCGGCCGACATGACGATATCGAGCTCGAGGGTGGTCACGCCCATCGCGAGGGATTCTTCGAAGGCTGTGCGGGATTCCTCGGTCCATTCGCCGCGCCCGCCGCGGTGCGACTGGAGGTCGAAGTTCGGCGGAAGATTCGCATTGCTTATCGACGCCCCGTCCCCCGCCTCCGCAGACACCGTCCCCGCTGCCTGCGAGGAGGATTCGGTGGGTTGTTCACTTGCCGGTTCGGCGTTGTCAGATGGGCTGCAGGCCGTGAGCGCGAGTGTGGTGGGCAGTAGGAGGGCGAGGGCGCCACGGGCGGCGGTAGTGCGGGTGTTGGCGCGGGAAGAACGGTTCCGCATAGGTATCTCTCCAAGTCGGTGCTGTTGTGTGTGCAAGTAAATGCACTGCCCGATGGTAGAGATCCGGCCGGGGGAGCGCCGTGCAGTGTTCAGACATGCCGATGTGTTCCGAACCGGCACGCTCTAGTGAGGGGGGGCTACTGGGCCGGGGAGAACGCGTCCTCGGCGACGAAGAGGGTGGTCTCCGCGAGAGCCGGCACTCGGGTGACGGGCCACTCGTCGGACGGTTCGCCGTCGACGAGGTGGCTGATTGCCTCGGCTTTTTCGGAGCCGGAGACGAGCAGCCAGACTTCCTTCGCTCGGGCGACAGCAGGCAGCGTCAAGGTGATGCGCTCCGCGGGCGGCTTCGGGGAATCGTAGACGCCGACGACGAGCTTCTCCTCTTCGTCCAGCGCCGCGGAGGAGGGGAACAGGGAGTTGATGTGGCCGTCGGGGCCCATGCCGAGCAGGTGCAGGTCAAACCCGCGCGGGGCGTGCTGCTGGATGGCGTTGGAGTAGTACGCAGCCGTGTCGTCGAGCGGAAGGTTTCCAGGGCGGTAGCCGTGGATGTTCGGCTCGGGAATATTCACGTGGTTGAGCAAGGCGTAGCGGGCCTGGCCCTCATTCGAGTCCGGGTCGTAGACGGGGACGTTGCGCTCGTCGCCGAAGAAGACGTGGATGCGGGACCAGTCGAGGTTTTTAGCGCGCACGAGGCGGGAGAGGAGCTTGATGCCGGCGCCGCCGCCGGTGAAGACTACGCGCGCGATACCGTCCCCGTGCACACCGCCGGTGTCGGAGGTGATGATCTCGGTGACGGTGTCGATGAAGCGGGAGGAGGCTTCGTCGATAAGCACATCGAGATTGGGGACGTTTTCGACGGTAATCATTGCTATCGCTCCTTCAAAAACTGGCTATCTTATGACTCTAGACAAAATTCACTTCTGACAGTGACCGCAGCGCCTGCGAGTACGCCCAGTCGGGGTCGAGGTGACGGAGTTCCTCGGACAAGCAGTCGGCGTCGCTGCGCGTGCTCATGGCGACGAACGAGTCAGGTAGCCCCGGGGCCTGCACGCGGAGGGTCTTGTCGTCCTTGACGCTCACGCACACTGGCCCGGAGGCGCGCTGCAAGGATAGACGGCGGACGGGGAACAGACGGGAGGGCTCGGACTTGGTGGTTTCGCTGCAGATCCGGTTGACCGGCGCGTCGAGGGCCGACACCAGCCACGCCGCGGCGATATCGACGCTCGGGTCATCTGCGGGACCATCGATTTCCACGGAGGTGACGGGTTCGTGGGGGTAGCGGTCGAGCGCGGAGGCGACGACGCCGCGCCAGTGCGTGATGCGGGACCACAGCATGTCGGAGTCGCCAGGGCAGTAACCGTTGGCCAGGCGCATGAGGGTGTTGCCGTCGACGTTTTCCCGGGCGTTCGTGATGCGGCGGTGCGCGAGCTGCCCGAGCGGGTGCTCGGAGGGGCGTGCGGGAGCGGTCGACGGCCACCACGCGACAACGGGGGTGTCCGGCAGCAAAAGAGGCGTGACGACGGATGCGAGGTTATTCGCCAACTCCCCGTGCAAGTCCATCACGATGATCTCCGATGCCCCGGCGTCATCTGCGAGGATGGCCTGGGCGTCGAGGACGTTTTCCCCTTCGGGGTTGCCGGTGATCAGCATGAGCACGCGTGAAGGGTGCTCATGGGAGGCGGTGCGGACGTGGTCGAGGATGGATTCCACGTCGTCGTGGATGTCGGCGACGACGATGAGGGTGAGCACGCGACCGGTGGCCAGGGAGTAGTTCTCTTGGGTGTCCAGCAGCAGTTTCGTGATCTTGCGCGTGGACGTGTCGGACATGGTGATGATCATGTGTGACTCTTCTCCTGCGGAGGACTAGGGGCGGCGCCAGGTGCGTCCGTGGGCAGCCATCATTTGGTCGGCGGTTGCCGGGCCCCAGGTGCCGGCGGCGTATTCGTCGGGGCGGCCGTTGGCGGCCCAGTAATCGAGGATGGGGTCGAGGATCTCCCAGCTTCGTTCGACTTCGGAGGCGGTGGGGAAGAGGCCGGTTTCGTCGAGAAGCGCGTCGAGGATGAGGCGCTCGTACGCTTCCGGCGACTCTTCGGTGAAGGCCTCGGTGTAGGAGAAGTCCATGTTGACGTCGCGGACTTCCATGGTGGAGCCGGGGACCTTGGAGCCGAAGCGCAGCAGGATTCCCTCGTCCGGCTGCACGCGGATGACGAGGGTGTTGGCGCCGAGCTGACTGGTCAACCCCGGGCCGAATGCCTCGTGGGGCGCTTTCTTGAATACGAGGGCGATCTCGGTGACGCGACGGCCGAGGCGTTTTCCGGTGCGCAGGTAGAACGGCACGCCCGCCCAGCGGCGGGAATTCACGCCGAGGGTGCACGCGGCGTAGGTTTCGGTGGTGGACTCGGGGTCGAAGCCCTCTTCCTCACGCAGCCCGACAACCTGTTCCGAGCCCTGCCATCCGGCGGTGTACTGGCCGCGGGCGGTGGTTTCCTCGAACGGGCCGATGGGCTTGGTGGCGCGCAGGATCTTGAGCTTCTCGTAGCGCAGCTGGCGGGGCGAGAAGGAGACAGGCTCATCCATGGCCACCAGGGCAAGGAGCTGGAGGAGGTGGTTCTGGATCACATCGCGGGCAGCGCCGATGCCGTCGTAGTAGCCGGCGCGGCCGCCGAGCCCGATGTCTTCGGCCATGGTGATCTGGACGTGGTCGACGAATTGGGCGTTCCACAGCGGTTCGAACATCTGGTTGGCGAACCGCATGGCCAGGATGTTCTGGACGGTCTCTTTGCCGAGGTAGTGGTCGATGCGGAACACGGCGCGCTCGGGGAAGACGGAGTTGATCGTCTCGTTGAGCTCGCGGGCGGTGGCGAGGTTGTGGCCGAAGGGCTTTTCGATGATTACGCGCCGCCACTGCCCCTCGGACGCTTGCGCCATGCCGGTGCGGTCGAGCTGGTCGATGACGTTGGCGAAGTAGTCCGGCGGCACGGACAAGTAGAAGGCCCAGTTGCCGGCGGTGCCACGCGTGGCGTCCATGTGCTTGAGCAGGTCGGCCATGCTGTCGAAGGCTTCGTCGTCGTCGAAGGCGCCTTGGACGAAGTGCATGCCTTCGGCGAGGCGGGACCAGACGTGCTCGTCGAAGTCGGTGCGAGCACCGGCCTCGACCTGCTCGCGGACGTAGGACTCGAAATCTTCTTTCGACCAGGGGCGTCGGCCGAAGCCAACGAGCGTGAAACCGGCGGGCAGGAGACCGCGGTAGGCGAGGTCGTAGATGGCGGGAAGGAGCTTCCGTTTGGCCAGGTCGCCGGTCACGCCGAAAATGACCATGCCGGACGGCCCGGCGATCCGCGGCAGCCGCCGGTCAGCGTGGTCGCGGAGGGGATTCTTCCATTCTTCGGGTGCCAGATTCGACACAGGCGTGGGCCTTTCGTCTGGTGGGCGGTGGTGCGCCGCGAAGTGGGTACCGTCGCGGCTACATGGTCAATTAAGAAGATTAAACCTTAAATTGACGGCCGCGATGAAGGAATCGGCTATTTCAGGTTCTCGAGCATAGAATCGAGCAGTTCTTGCCAGGCGTCGACGAACTTGTCGACGCCTTCGCGTTCGAGGACGGCGACGACGTCGTCAAGCTCGATGCCGACTGCGGCGAGCTGCTCGAAGACCGTGCGCGCCTCGTCGGCGGTTCCGGTGAGGGTGTCTCCGTGCACGTTGTCGCCGTTGAGGACGGCGTCGATGGTCGGCTCCGGCATGGTGTTGACGGTGTCCGGCCCGGCGAGCTCGGTGACGTACATGTCGGCGGGGTAGTCCGGATTCTTCACACCAGTCGACGCCCACAGGGGGCGCTGCTTGTTCGCGCCCTCTGGGAGGTCGCCGAGGGAATCGAGGAAGAGCTGGTACGCCAGATGCGCGTTGGCGATGCCGGCTTTGCCCTTGATCGCGCGGGCTTCGTCGGTGCCGATGGCGTCGAGGCGGTTGTCCACCTCGGTGTCCATGCGGGAGACGAAGAAGGAAGCGACGGAGTGGATCGCGGACACGTCGTGGCCGTTGGCGGCGGCCTGCTCGATGCCGGCGACGTAGGCGTCGATGACCTGCTTGTAGCGCTCGACGGAGAAGATCAGAGTCACGTTGACCGAGATGCCCTCGGCGAGCGCCTGCGTGATCGCGGGCAGGGAGGCGTCGGTGGCGGGGATCTTGATCATCACATTGGGGCGGTCGACGAGCGCCCAGAGTTCTTTCGCGTGGGCGACGGTAGCTGCTTCGTCGTCGGCGTGGCGCGGGTCGACCTCGATGGACACGCGGCCGTCCTGTCCGCCAGTGGCGTCGTAGACGTCGCGGAAGAGGTCGCAGGCATCCTGGACGTCCTTGACGCTCATTGCGTAGACGGCTTCGTCGACGCCGACCTTGCCAGCTTTGAGTTCGGCGATTTGTTCGTCGTAGGCGGTGCCGGACGACATGGCTTTGGCGAAAATCGCCGGGTTGGTGGTCACGCCGGCCAGCGATTTCGCGGCTTTGATCTCGGCGAGGTTGCCCGACACGATGCGCTCGCGCGACAGGTCGTCGAGCCAGGTGGAGGTGCCGGCTTCAGCAAGACGGTCAATTGCGGTCATGGGTAGCTCCTTTTCGTTTTTCGCTTATCGACGTTTCCCTGATTCCCTTACACCCCGTCCCCGCGCACCGGGCCGCGCTGCGGGTCGGCGGCGGAATCCGCGGTGCCGGTGCGCACGGAGTCGAGGGATTCGCGGGCGGCGGCGACGACGGCATCGGTGGTGAAGCCGAAGCGCTCGAAGAGTTCGGCACCGGGTGCAGACGCGCCGAAGTGCTCGAGGGAGATGTTGCGGCCTTGGTCGCCGGTGAAGCGGAACCACGGCATGGCCACGCCTGCTTCGACAGAGACGCGGGCGAGCACGTCGCGCGGGATGACCTCGTCGATGTAGGAGCGGTCCTGCTGCAGGAACCAGTCCATCGACGGCATGGACACGACCCGGGTGGCGATACCGTCGGCTTCGAGGACCTTGGCCGCCTCAACGGCGTACTGCACCTCGGAGCCGGAGCCCATGAGGATGACGTCGGGGGTGCCGTTGGATGCCTCGACGAGCACGTAGGCACCGCGGGCGACACCGTCGATGGCCTTCTCCTTGGTGCCTTCGAGCACCGGCAGGTTCTGGCGGGACAGGGCGAGAGCCTTCGGCTGCGGGTCCGCCTCGAGGGCGGCCTTCCAAGCGGCGGCGGTCTCGTTGGCGTCGGCCGGGCGGATCACGGCGAGGTCCGGGATGGCGCGCAAAGCGGTGAGCGTTTCGACCGGCTGGTGGGTCGGGCCGTCTTCACCGAGGCCGATGGAGTCGTGGGTGAAGACGTAGTAGCCGTCGATACCGGACAGAGCCGCGACGCGGATGGACGGGTAGAGGTACTCGGAGAAGATCAGGAAGGTGCCGCCGTAGACGCGGGTGTTGCCGTGCAGGGCGATGCCGTTCATGATCGCGCCCATGGCGTGTTCGCGAATGCCGAAGTGCAGGTTACGTCCGTACGGGTGCGCGGTGAACATGTCGGTGGAGATCGCCTCCGGCCCGAAGGACGGCTCGCCCTTGATCAGCGTGTTGTTGGAGCCGGCCAGGTCGGCGGAACCGCCCCACAGTTCGGGCAGGGTCTTCGCCAGAGCCTGAATGGAGGCCTCGGAGGCCTTGCGGGTAGCCAGGCCCTTCTCGTCGGGCTCCCAAGTCGGCAGCTCGTCGGCCCAGCCTTCCGGCAGTTCGCGGGCGGAGAGGCGGTCCAGGAGGGCCTTGTGGTCGGGGTGGGAGGAGGCCCAGGCGTCGAAAAGCTTCTGCCATTCGGCGTGGACCTGTGCGCCGCGCTCGACGAGCCGGCGGGTGTGCGAGAGGACGCTCTCCTCGGCGGGGAACGCGGCATCCGTGTCGAAACCGAGGACCTCCTTGACCGCCGCGACCTCGTCCGCGCCAAGCGCTGCGCCGTGGGCGGCGCCAGTGTTCATCATGTTCGGGGCGGGGTAGCCAATGACCGTCTTGACACGGATCATGGTCGGCTTCGAGGTCTCAGCCTGAGCCTTCTCGACGGCCGCCAGAATCGCAGTCACGTCCTCACCGGACTCGACGGTGAGCGTCTGCCAGCCGTACGCCTCGTAGCGGGCGAGCACGTCCTCGTTGAAGGCGATCTGGGTGTCGTCCTCGATGGAGATGCGGTTGTCGTCCCAGAAAGCGATCAGGTTGCCCAGTTGCTGGGTGCCCGCGAGGGAGCTGGCCTCGCTGGTCACGCCCTCTTGGAGGTCGCCATCGCCGGCAATGACGTAAATGAAGTGGTCGAACGGGGACTCGCCGGGAGCGGCATCGGGGTCGAACAGACCGCGCTCGCGGCGGGATGCCATCGCCATACCGACAGCCGAGGCCAGACCCTGGCCGAGCGGGCCCGTGGTGATCTCCACGCCGTCAGTGTGGTTGTACTCCGGGTGGCCCGGAGTCTTTGCGCCCCAGGTGCGCAGGGACTTCAGGTCCTCGAGCTCGAGGCCGAAGCCGCCCAAGTAGAGCTGGATGTACTGCGTCAGCGACGAGTGGCCGTTGGACAGCACGAAACGGTCGCGCCCGATCCACCGCGGCTCTGCCGGGTCGTGGCGCATGACACGCTGGTAGAGGGTGTAGGCCAGCGGTGCCAGGGACATCGCCGTGCCGGGGTGGCCGGAGCCGCAGTTCTCGACGGCATCGGCGGCGAGAACGCGCGCGGTGTCGACTGCGCGGCTGTCCTCTGCGGTCCAGTCCTCCGGGTAGCGGGCCACGGTCATGGCCTGCAGCTCGACGGGGAGGGACGCGGCGGCATCGGAAACGCCGGTCGCCTGGGAAGAGTTCTCGGAAGAGGTAGTCACAGTGTCCTCGCTTAGCAGTGTGTCGGAGCTAACTAACTCTTTACACACTAGTGGTATTCGGTGGGCGGGGATCGCGGTGGGTTCAGTCGAGGTAGTCGACGACCTCGACCTCGGTGTACGTGTTCATCAGTGCGGTGATGTCGGCTTTGGCAGCATCGGGGTCGACCCAGCCGAGGGAGGCGGCGTCGGCAAGCGGGACGACCTTGTACTCGCTGGTCTGAGGCTTGCCGACGGTGTAGGTGGGCATGAAACGGATCTTGTCCAGCGAAAGAGTGCCGTCGGTGTGGTGGGTGATGGTGTATTCGCCGATGCCGCCGTACTTAGTTTGCTCGTCGTACTGGCCGTGGAGGAAATTGCCGTGCGAGAACCAGACGCCCAGACCCGGCTCGTTGTCCGGGTACCGCTGGAACGGCTCGAGAACGTGCGGGTGTCCCGCGAGAACGAAGTCGGCACCGGCGTTACGTGCGGTGTCAGCCGCGTCGATCTGCGATTGGACGGGCAGTGATTCGTATTCTTCGCCGGCGTGAAGGTTGACGACGAGAATGTCGACGTCGTCACGCAGCTTAGCGATATCGCGCTTCATCAGCTCCGGATCAATGAGATTCACGGCGTGTTCCTGTCCGGCCGGCACCGGGATCCCGTTCGTGCCGTAGGTGTAGCCGAGGAAGCCCACCTTTAGCCCGTTGCGCTCGATCACGCGCGGGGTCGCCCGGTCCTCAGGGGAAGCGAAGCTGCCCATGTACAACATTCCGCGCTCGCGCAGATTGCTTGTCGACGCCTCAACTCCCTCCGGCCCCCGATCCATCGAGTGGTTTGTGGCGTTGTTGACGATGTCCACCCCCGCACCTTTCAGCGCGTCCACGATTTCAGGCGGCGAGTTGAAAGCCGGGTAACCCGACAGCTCGAATTCGGGGCCGGCGACGGGGACCTCCATATTCGCCGTGGTGATGTCCGCGTTTTCCATGTACTTCTTCACCGGCTCGAGCATGGGGGCGAAGACGTAGCCCTGCCCGCCGTTCTGCGCCGCTCGTGCCGCAGCGTCGAAGTAGACCTCGTTGTGGATGAGGATGTCGCCGACTGAGCGGAACGTCACCGATGCTTCTTCCAGCTCCAGTGCAGCTTTGTTTTCCGAAGGATTGGGCGTGTCGGTAACGCTCGAAGATTTTGCCGAGGTGGCCTCGGTCGCGGAGTTTGAATTGGGCGCGTCAGCTTCCTCGCCGATGGTGCAGCCCGCGAGCAGAGCACCGGAGCAGAGCGCAGCGGCGAGGGTCGTGGTGAAGCGGGGATTCATAAGTAGTTATCTAACAACATATTTGGGTGAAAAGCGCGGTAATTTCATGCCGGTGCGGGCGGGGACTAGGATGCCAAGGGCGTAGGAAAGCGGGGGACGTCGATAAGCGCGGGAACTTGTGCGCGCCTTGTTACGACTAGTCCCCAGCCCAAAAACCGCGTCGAATGAGGAGTTGTGTTGGAGACCATCAAAGCGTACTTCGCGCTGACTAAGCCGCGAGTCATCGAGCTTTTGCTGGTCGCCGCTATTCCCGCGATGCTGCAGGCCGACCGCGGCGAAGTGCACGTCTGGCTCATCCTGGCCACGCTGTTCGGCGGCTGGATGGGTGCCGCTGCCGCGAACACGTTCAACATGGTCGTCGACTACGACATCGACCAGAAAATGGGGCGCACCCGCGCCCGCCCGCTCGTGCGCCACACGGTGACCAGAGAACGCGCCCGCATCTTCGCGTTCGTGCTGCTCATGGCGTCGGCCTTGTGGCTCAGGGTGGTGTGCGACTCATGGCTCGCCGCGTTCTTCATCCTGCTGACGAACTGGTTCTATATTTTCGTCTACACCAAGTGGCTCAAGCGCCGCACCTGGCAAAACGTCATCTGGGGCGGTGCCGCCGGGTGTATGCCGGTGCTCGTCGGCTGGGCTGTCATCCGTGACCACGTCACCGACGGAAGCCCCGACCACTGGTGGCAGGCGATCGTGCTGTTCATGATCATCTTCTTCTGGACTCCGCCGCACACTTGGGCGCTGGCCATGAAATACCGGGACGACTACGAGCGCGCCGAAGTTCCCATGCTGCCCGTCGTGGCGACCCCGGTGGAGACGACCCGCCAGATTGTCATCTACTCGTGGCTCACCGTGATCACGTCGCTGCTGCTCGTGCCGGCTGCGTCGTGGGTGTACTTTGCTATTGCGCTGCTGTCGGGCGGTGTGTTCTTGGTCATGGCGACGCGCCTGCACTCCGGTGTGAAGGCCGGAGGCGACGTCAAGCCGCTGAAGCTGTTCATTCTGTCGAATAACTATCTTGCGGCGTTGTTCCTCGGCTTGTCCGTTGACGCGGTCTTCGGGCTGCAAACCCTCGGGGATCTCGTCGGCGGAGGCCTCGGCTAACTGGTCCCCGGTGAGCGGTTAGTCGCGCTCGCCGCGCACGCGCAGCACGATCGAACCGGTCGTCTTGCGGGATTGGAGGTCGGCGTGGGCCTGGGCGGCATCGGCAAGCGCATAGGGCTCCTGGACGCGGATGTTGAGCGTCCCGTCGTCGATGGCGCGCACCACGGCTTGGGCGCGCATGCGGAACTCGTCGTCCGTTGCGGTGTAGGCACCGATGGATGGGCGGGTGAGGAAGATCGACCCATGGGTGTTCAGCAGCTGCGGATCGATGGGGGCCACAGGGCCGGAAGCGGCGCCGAACAGGCACACGAGACCTCGGGGCCGGACGGCCTCCAGAGACTCGTTGAAGGTGTCTTTGCCGACGCCGTCGTAGACCACATCGACCCCCCGTCCGCCGTTGCGGCGTCGCACCATCTCCGCGAGGTCGTCGCTGTAGCGGAACACCTCAGTGGCGCCGGCATCGTAAGCCAGCTGCTCCTTCTCGTCGGTGGAGACCACCGAATACACCGTGGCCCCCTGCGCGGCGGCGAGCTGCGTCAGCAGGAGACCGACGCCGCCGGCTCCCGCAGTGAGGAGGATCGTGTCGCCCTGCTGGGTGTCGCGCACACCGTAGAGCAGATAGTGGGCGGTAATGCCTTGCAGCAGCATCGTCGCGGCGACATTCGCCGGGATCGTGTCCGGCACGGCGACGAGCCTGTTCCGGTCGACGCAGACGTACTCTGCGTAGGAGCCGGGCGCGGAATCCCAGGCGACGATCGTGCCCGGGGCGATGTTCCCGGCGGGGTCCTCCACGACCTCGCCGCAGCCTTCCAGACCAGGGATGAACGGGAGCTCTGAGTGGTAGATCCCTTCGCGGTAGTAGGTGTCGATGTAATTGACACCCGCATAGGAGACCCTGACAAGAACCTGGTCTTGGTCAGCATCCTGGTTGCTGGAGAGGGTGGGAGTGGGGACGTCGGCAAGCGAGAGTGCCTCGGGTCCCCCGTGAGCAGTGATCTGGATAGCCTTCATACGTTCCCAGGCTACGCGGGGGAGCGTCACCTAGGACGCAGAAGTGTTGTATTGGTGCGGCGCGAGCAGCGGTAGACGACGGTTACCGTGCGCGAACACGAATGCAGTGAACATGACGACGATGCCTGACATGAGGATGTGCATCGGCACCGTCCAGCGCGGCACACCGAGGTAGAACTGGCCGACGCCGATGGCCCACTGCACCACGATCATGCCGACGAGCACCAGGGACGTCCGGTACGCATCCTGCGGCGCGTTTTCACGGCGCAGGATGTAGACGGACATGAGCGTGAACGCCAGGTAGAGGTACATGAACGCGGCGTGGACATACGCCAGGGTGCGCGTGGGCAGCTGCAAGCGGCCTTCCATGCTGGCGGCAGCGTCGCCCGCATGCGGGCCGGAACCGGTGACCATCGTGCCGGTGACCAGAACGAGGCAGAGGGCGACGGCGGCCGCGACGACGAGCCACTGCGCGGTCGGGGAGTAGCGGCGCTCCGGGGCGATATCGTCGGGTTCCGCGATGCGCATGTAGAGCACCGCCGCGACGAACACGAGCAGCATCGACGGCAGGAAGTGGATGGCGACGGACCACCAGCGCAAGTCCAGGAGCACGGAGATACCGCCGATCACGGCCTGCACCACCACACCGAGGCCGGAGATCAGCGACAACACGATGATCTCATTCCGGCGGTTCGCACGTAGCACCCCGATGAACAGGACGATCGTCGCGGCCGCCACGACGAAGGTCAGCGTGCGGTTGCCGAACTCAATGAGTTGGTGCACCCACGGGTTGGCGCCCGGGACCGGGAACAGGGACCCCTCGTGGCACAGCGGCCATGTGTCGCAGCCCAGGCCCGATCCTGTGACGCGCACCAGGGACCCCGTGAAAGTGATGCCTGCCTGTGCGACCAGCACGATCAGGGTGAAAATGCGCTGGGTCTTGAGCGTCGGTGTGTCCTTGAGACGCTGCCAGAAGGAGCGGGACTGTGCGGAAGTGGTGGTGCTCACGGTCAGTTCGTGCCTTTCACGTGAATAGTGGTGGAGCGGGTCGGGGATGGAAAAAATTCACTCATGCTATCCGTCGAATCTGAACCACCGGATAGTTCCCGCGACGGCGAAAACGGCCCACCCGATCAGGGCCAGCCAGGCCCACGGGTGGATGACGGCGTGGAGTGCACCGTCCATGGCGCTGGCGAGCGCAACCGACGGAACGAGGTCCCACACACCAGGCGTAGCGAGATTGTCGGAGTAGACGACCCAGCCGAGGATAGCCAGCATGAGCAGCCAGATGAAGTTGGCCACCGCCAGCACTACCTCAGAGGACTGCGTTCCGCCGAGCAGGAGACCCAGGGAGGTGAAGGCGGTGACGCCTGCCAAAAGCGTCAAGAATCCCAGTACCGCGCCACCGGGAGAAATACGCCAGCCGAGGGCCAGGGCAATGCCGCCGAGCACGAGGATCTGCACAAGCACGGTGGCCAGAACACCCAACACCTTGCCCGCGATGATCGTCCACGCGGGAACCCCCGACGCGCCAGTGCGTTTCAACGCTCCGTACCGGCGGTCGAAAGCCAGCGAGATCGCCTGTCCCGTGAACCCGGCCGAAGCAGCCGCGATGGAGAACACCATGGTGACGATCTGATCCAGGCTTGTCTGGTCGCCTAGCACCGGGACAAAGGCCGCGCCGACCAGGATGGCCGCGGGGATGAGCAGGTTCACCAGGATCTGCTCGCCGTGGCGCAGCAGGAGGACAGCCTCGATGCGCCCCTGCGATGCGATCATGCTGGCGGCACCTGCCCGTTTCGGGGCGGGTGTGAAAGTGCCGGGTGCGAAGCGTGAAGCAGGTGAAGTGCGCGAAGTACGTGAAGTGTCAGTGCTCATAGCGGAGTTCATGG
Source organism: Corynebacterium sp. p3-SID1145 (assembly GCA_025144245.1). Taxonomy (GTDB): domain Bacteria; phylum Actinomycetota; class Actinomycetes; order Mycobacteriales; family Mycobacteriaceae; genus Corynebacterium. The sequence continues at coordinate 150,574 of JALXXC010000005.1, forward strand.
CGGTGTTCATAGCGATCAAGCCCTTAGTTCCCGTCCGGTGAGGTCCAGGAAGACGTCCTCGAGAGTGCGGTGGCGCACGCCGAGTTCCTTGATCAGGACGTTCTGGCGCGCGGCTTCGGAGGCGACGGCAGCGATGATCTGCGGGTCGCCGGCGGAGTGGAGGCGGTAGGTGTGGGAGTTGTCGTCGATAAGCGTTGCTTCCGCGCTTATCGACGACAGATCCAGCGGCTCCCCGGTGCGAATGTGCAGCGCGGGGTTGTCGCCGGCGTCGATGAGCTCCTGCGGCGTGCCCGAGGCGACGACCGAGCCGCGGTCGATGATGACGACGTTGTCAGCGAGGTGCTCCGCCTCGTCCATCAGGTGGGTCGTCAGGATGACGGTGACGCCGTCGCGGCGGAGGGCGCGGACAAGCTCCCACACTGCGCGGCGCGACTGGGCATCCATGCCCGCGGTCGGCTCGTCGAGGAAAACGAGCTCAGGCCGGCCGATCAGCGCCAACGCGAGTGACAGGCGCTGCTGCTGGCCGCCGGATAAACGGCGGTAGGTGGTGTTGGCGACCTTGTTCAGGCCGAGCGTGTCCATGAGCCAGGCTGGGTCGAGCGGGTCCGCGTTGTAGGAGGCCGTGAGATCGAGCAACTCCTTGACACGGATGCCCGAATAAGAGCCGCCTCCCTGGAGCATGATGCCGATGCGCTCCCGCACCTTCCCGCCTTCGCGCTGCGGGTCCATGCCCAGCACGGAGATGGAGCCGCTGGTGGGGGAAGTGAACCCCTCGCACATCTCGATCGTGGTGGTCTTTCCCGCGCCGTTGGGGCCGAGCAGCGCCAGGACCTCACCGCGGCGGGCGGCGAAGCTCAAGTGGTCGACGGCTGTGTCGGTGCCGAATGTCTTGACGACGTCGCGGACTTCGAGCGCCACCTCGGAATCCGCCGTGCGCGCGGTGGCGGGCGCGTCGTGGCCGGAGGATTGTGCAGGTTTCATCGGGCTTAGTGTAGAACTTTTTGTCCACGGACCCTTAACCACGCCCACGCGCCGGCGGCGATCACAGCGACGGCGAGGAGAGCGTTGAGGTAGATCGTGGCCACCGCGCCCGGCGGAAGTGCGAGTCCGCGGGGGAGCACCACGAAGCTGAACAGGGCGCAGTATGCGGCGGTACCTGCGCGGAAGAAGGTCCGGTTTGCCCACCCGGCGAGCGGCATGATACCCCACAGCGGATACCAGGGGTGCACGACGGGGAACAGAAGCACGAGCACGAGGGTGGCCACGCCCAGCCCCCCAACGGGGTGGACCGTTCCCTTGTACGTCGCCCACAGCATGCGGACGACGAAACTCACGGCGACGAGGAGGCCGGCGGTGCGGGTGATCACGAGCATCGCCTCGGAGTGGTCGCCCAGCCCCAGCAGTTGGCCGACGAACGCGGCGATAACACCGATGTCCGTGGTCATGGACAGCCAACTGCGGATGGATGCGGCACCGCCCTGTCCGCTGACCCAGCCGAGCCCGATGTCTGTCACCGCGGTGGCGCCGGCGATGGTGACGACCATGACGACGAGCTGCAGCAGAGCGGCACGCAAGATTCCGGAGCACCCGCCCCAGCGCCGCGCGAGCGCCATGCCCACGAAACCGAGCGCGAGGAAGCCGGTCACCTTCACCATCCCGGCGCAGCTGATGAGCACGCCGGACGCGAAAAGCTGGATCCAACCGGAGGCGTCATCCAGGCGTTCGACACCGCGCAGGCCGAGCTCGAGGCCGACGAGAAGGATGCCCATCATGATCGCCTCGTTATGGATCCCCCCGATGAGGTGCAGGACGACAAGCGGGTTGAGCACGCCAAGCCACACGGCAGCCGAGCGGTTGACCCCGCAGCGCCGCGCCAGCGCCACGATCGCCCATGCCGCGGCGGCGACACCGAACAGGGAAAGTACGCGGTGGCAGACTACGCCCCAGAAGATCGATGTGCCGGTCACTTGCGACACGAGTGAGGAGATTCCCAGCGCCACGGGCCCGTACGGCGACGGCGATTCCGCCCAGATGAACGGCACGCTGCGCGCCAGCGGATCTTCGTGCCCGAGCAGCTCCACCGGCCCCGCGGAATACGGGTCCATCCCCCGCGCCACGATCGCGCCTTGGGCCAGATACGAGTAAATATCCTGCGTGAACAGCGGAGCAGTGAAAATGAGGGGCACAATCCAGGCGCCGAACGTGCGCAGCAGCACGGGCACTTCGACGCGCGCCGCACCGCCGTTCGCGCCGACGAACGCGCCCATCAGCAGCCAGGCGAAAACAAGGAAGGCAACGCCGACGAGTACAACGCTTGACGACGCCAGCATCATCCTCCCCATCAACGCCCCCAACGGCAGCGAACTGAAGGAGGTAGCCGACGCATCCACCACCGGCAGCGCGCCGCCGCCCACACCGCCGAGACCGATCAGGAGCGTGCCCACCAGCCCGATGACACGGAGAATTTCGAAGCGGTTGCGCTCCCATATCGACGGGGACGCCGGCGCCGCCGGGGGAACCCCGAGGGGATCGAAGTGCAGCTCGGCGGAACGGGTGCCGGGACGGCCGAGGCGGGGCAGCTCGCGCAGCACGGCGCGGAGCTGCCCACCAGGTTTAGTCATCCGGGTCGTCCGAGGCTCCGATTTCACAGACGTAGTGTACAAAACGGTGTGCCACACCCACCCTTGAAGAATGGCCGAATTTAGCGCACACTAGTGTTGTCTAATGGTTGAGAGGCCCGTCACAGGGTCCGCCCGTCGCTGCCGCCGCGGTACACCGGTCAGGGGCAGAGGGCACATTGCACACGGAACATGGCACTGGCAACAGGCCAAGAGAAAGGTGAAGCACGAAATGACAGGCGCACAACGGTCGACCGACGGTCAGACCCGCCAGCGCATCATGTCGTGCATGCTCCGCTCCGGCTCGACTACTGCAGCCAGCCTCGCGGACCAAGTTGGTCTCTCACCTGCCGGCGTACGCCGGCACATAGACAAGCTGCTCGAGTCCGAGCTCGTGGAGGCCTGCGACGCCCCCGCACAGTCCCCGTCGGGAAAGCCCTCCAGGGGGCGCCCGGCGCAGCACTACAGACTCACCGCCTCGGGGCGCGACCACTTCGGTAACGGTTACGACGAGCTCGCTCTCGCCGCCTTCGCCGAAGTGGAGGAAATCGGCGGCCGCGAAGCCGTCAAACGCCTGGCGCGCAAGAGGGCGGAGAGGCTGCTGGGGGCGGCGGGGGACGTCGATAAGCGAAATGCGCGTGAAAACGGTGGTTCCGACGCTGTCGAGGAAGCCGCAACCCACGTCGCGGACGCTTTCGCAGCCCATGGCTACGCCGCCGAAACGAACCACGTAGGCTCGGGTCTGCAACTGTGCCAGCATCACTGCCCGGTTCACGCGGTCGCCGCCGAGTACCCGGAAATCTGTGAGGCAGAGCACGAGTTAATTGCGGAACTGGTGGGCTCCACCGTCGCGCCGCTGGCCCTCATCGCCAATGGGGACGGCGTGTGCACGGCGCACATCAGTCTCGCAACGAGCACCCAAGCTGGAGGAAACACAATGCGAAAGGAGCGGAGACGATGACTAGCACGACTCCCGCACCCGGCCTGGAAAAGCCGATGAACGACGATGAGATTATTGAGTCCATGGGCCCGTACAACTACGGGTGGCACGACTCCGACGAGGCTGGTTCCGTCGCCCGCCGCGGTCTCGACGAAGATGTTGTGCGCGAGATCTCTGCGGCCAAGAATGAGCCGGAGTGGATGCTCGAGCAGCGCCTGAAGGCGCTGGACATCTACAACAAGAAGCCTCTGCCGAACTGGGGTCCGGACCTGTCCGGCATCGACTTCGACCAGATCAAGTACTTCGTCCGCTCCACCGAGCAGCAGGCGACAAGCTGGGAAGATCTGCCGGAAGACATCAAGAACACCTACGACAAGCTGGGCATCCCGGAAGCCGAGAAGCAGCGCCTCGTCGCTGGTGTCGCCGCCCAGTACGAGTCCGAGGTCGTCTACCACAAGATCCGCGAGGATCTCGAAGAACAGGGTGTCATCTTCGTCGACACCGACACCGGCCTGCGCGAGTACCCGGAGCTGTTCGAGGAGTACTTCGGTTCTGTCGTCCCGGCTGGCGACAACAAGTTCTCCGCGCTGAACGCGGCTGTGTGGTCCGGCGGCTCCTTCATCTACGTGCCCAAGGGCGTCCATGTGGAGATCCCGCTGCAGGCCTACTTCCGCATCAACACCGAGAACATGGGCCAGTTCGAGCGCACCCTCATCGTTGTCGACGAGGACGCTTACGTCCACTACGTCGAGGGCTGCACCGCGCCGATCTACCAGTCCGACTCGCTGCACGCAGCAGTCGTGGAGATCATTGTGAAGAAGAACGCGCGCTGCCGCTACACCACGATCCAGAACTGGTCCAACAACGTGTACAACCTGGTCACCCAGCGTGCCCGCGCCGAGGAAGGCGCCACCATGGAGTGGGTCGACGGCAACATCGGTTCCAAGGTGAACATGAAGTACCCGGCTGTCTGGATGACGGGCCCGAACGCCCGCGGCGAGGTCCTGTCCGCACAGTTCTGCGGCGAAGGCCAGACCCAGGACACCGGTGCGAAGGTCGTCCACATGGCGCCGAACACCTCCTCCAACATCGTGTCCAAGTCCGTGTCCCGCAACGGCGGCCGCGCCGCCTACCGCGGCTTGGTGCAGATCAACGCCAACGCGAAGAACTCCACCTCGAACATCGAGTGCGATGCTCTGCTCGTGGACAACATCTCGCGCACGGACACCTACCCGTATAACGACATCCGCAACGACCACGTGACCCTGGGCCACGAGGCGAAGGTGTCGAAGGTGAGCGAGGAGCAGCTGTTCTACCTCATGTCGCGCGGCATTTCCGAGGAAGACGCGATGGCGATGATCGTCCGCGGCTTCATCGAGCCAATCGCGAAGGAGCTCCCGATGGAATACGCGCTGGAGCTCAACCGACTCATTGAACTGCAGATGGAAGGATCGGTGGGCTAAATTGACCGACACCGCTGTGAAGAAGGAGCGCGTGGGCAACGCGACCTTCCACGACAACAAGGGCGACCTGTTCGCCTCCTACGACGTCAACGACTTCGAGGTGCCTCAGGGCCGCGACGAAGTCTGGCGCTTTGTCTCCCTGCGCCGTCTGCGCGGGCTGCACAACGGCAAGTTCGCCGAGCAGACCGACGCCCAGATCGAGGTCAACGCTCCGAGCGAGGTCACCGTCGAAGAGGCGCAGCGTGACGACGAACGCCTCAAGGCCGTCGCCGCCCCGACCGACCGCATCGCCGCCCAGGCGTGGACGTCCATGCCGAACGCGACTGTCGTGACGGTTCCCGCGAAGGCTGAGCTGAGCGAGCCGATCGTCATTACCACAACCGGTGCGGGCGACGACGCCACCAGCTTCGCCGGCATCCACGTCGAGGTCGGGGAGTCTGCCACCGCGACCATCATCGTGCAGTACACCGGCTCCGGCACCCACGCCGACAACGTCAACTTTGTCATCGGCGACAACGCCCACGTCAACGTCATCGTCGACGAGGAGTGGAACAACGATGCCGTCCACGTCGGTGCTCAGAGCATCGTCGTCGGCCGCGATGCCGTGCTGCGCCACACCGTGGCCACCTTTGGCGGCGAAGTCGTCCGCAACACCCCGCGCGTGAAGTACGCAGGCTCCGGCGGCGACGTCGAGCTGATCGGTGTGTACTACGCCGACGACGGCCAGTACATCGAGAACCGCCTCCTCGTGGACCACAACCACCCGTACTGCCGCTCCAACGTGCTGTACAAGGGTGCGCTCCAGGGCGACAAGGACTCCAAGCTCCCCGACGCACGCACCTGCTGGGTCGGCGACGTGCTCATCCGCTCCAACGCATCCGGCACGGAGACCTACGAGGCGAACCGCAATATCGTGCTCACCGACGGTGCCCGCGCCGACGCGATCCCGAACCTGGAGATCGAGACCGGCGACATCCCCGGTGCCGGCCACGCCGCCACCGTCGGCCGCTTCGACGAAGAGCAGCTGTTCTACCTCAAGTCCCGCGGCATCCCCGACGGGGAAGCCCGCCGTCTCATCGTCCGCGGCTTCTTCAACGAGGTGCTTAACCGCATCCCGGTCGAGTCCGTGCGCGAAGAGCTGATCAACCGCGTGTCCGGAGAGCTCGAGCAGGTCAACCTCTAAGGCCCTTGGCTTAAGGCAACACCCTTTTAAAACGAAAGAGAAAAGAGTTCTATGTCTACCCTGGAAATCAAGAACCTCCACGCCTCGGTCCTCCCGCTCGAGGAAGGCCAGGATCCCACCCCGATCCTCAAGGGCGTCAATCTGACCATCAACTCCGGCGAGACCCACGCCATCATGGGCCCGAACGGCTCCGGCAAGTCCACGCTGGCGTACACCCTCTCCGGCCACCCGTCCTACGAGGTGACCGAGGGCGAGGTGCTACTCGACGGCGAGAACATCCTCGAGATGGAAGTCGACGAGCGCGCACGCGCCGGTCTCTTCTTGGCCATGCAGTACCCGGTCGAGGTCCCGGGTGTCTCCTCCTCGAACTTCATGCGCTCCGCTGTCACCGCCGTCCGCGGCGAGGCACCGAAGCTGCGCGAGTGGGTGCAGGAGCTCAACCAGGCCCGTGACGACCTGAAGATCGACCCGTCGTTCAGCGAGCGTGCTGTCAACGAAGGCTTCTCCGGCGGCGAGAAGAAGCGCCACGAGGTCATGCAGCTGTCCCTGATGAAGCCGAAGTTCGCCGTCATGGACGAGACCGACTCCGGCCTGGACGTCGACGCACTGCGCATCGTCTCCGAGGGCATTAACCGCTACCAGGAGGAGACCAACGGCGGCATCCTCATGATCACCCACTACCAGCGCATCCTGAACTACGTGAAGCCGGACCACGTGCACATCTTCGCTGACGGCGTGATCAAGCACACCGGTGGTTTCGAGCTCGCTGAGAAGCTCGAGGCCGAGGGCTACGACGCTTTCGTCTAAACTCCACCCGACGGCCGGCCGCACCTTGAGCCGGCCGTTTTTCTTTCCCACCAAACACCTAAATTCCACACAGAACCGAGCACATGAACCAGTACGTGAACACCGACGGAACTTTGAACACCGACGCGATCCGCGCGGAGTTTCCGATCCTGCAGCGCACCGTGCGCGGGGACACGCCTTTGGTGTACCTCGACTCGGGCGCGACATCGCAACGACCCGAGCGCGTGTGGCGTGCCGAGGAGGAGTTCGTGCTGAACACCTTCGCTCCCGTCCACCGCGGTGCCTACCAGCTCGCGGAGGAAGCCACGGACGCCTACGAGTCGGCGCGCGAGAATATCGCCCAGTTCGTCGGGGCGGAGGGCCACGAGATCGCCTTCACGAAGAACGCGACGGAGGCGCTCAACCTCGTTGCGTACACGCTTGGCGACGACCGCGCAGCCGAGTACCGCGTTAGCGAAGGCGACACCATCGTGATCACCGAGTTGGAGCACCACGCCAACCTCGTTCCGTGGCAGGAGCTCGCCCGCCGCACCGGTGCGACCCTGAAGTGGTACGGCATGACCGATGACGGGCGCATAGACCTCGACTCGCTTGAACTCGACGACACGGTCAAGGTTGTCGCGTTCACCCACCAGTCCAACGTGACGGGAGCGATCCCCGATGTGGCGGAGATCGTCCGCCGCGCCAAGGCCGTCGGGGCGCTGACGGTGCTGGACGCCTGCCAGTCGGTGCCGCACCAGCCGGTCGACCTCCACGCCCTCGACGTCGATTTCGCTGCGTTCTCCGGCCACAAGATGTGCGGCCCGTCCGGTGTCGGTGTCGTTTACGGCAAGGGCTCGCTGCTGGACGCACTCCCGCCTTTCCTCACCGGCGGCTCCATGATCGAAGTCGTGCGCATGGAGGGATCCACGTACGCCCCGGCGCCGCAGCGCTTCGAAGCCGGAACCCAGATGACCAGCCAGGTCGTCGGTCTCGGCGCCGCGGTCGACTTCCTCAACGAAATCGGGATGGACAATATCCAGGCTCACGAGCACGAGCTCACCGCCTACGCCCTCGAGCGCATGCAGGAGATCGAAGGACTGCGTATTGCCGGGCCGACCGAAGCCGAGTCCCGCGGCGGCGCTATATCTTTCGTCGTCGACGGCATCCACCCCCACGACCTCGGACAGGTCCTGGACTCCAAGGGCGTGTGCATCCGCGTCGGCCACCACTGCGCGTGGCCCGCGCACCGCTGCCTTGACGCGCAGTCCACCGCCCGCGCAAGCTTCTACCTGTACAACACGAAGCAGGAGATCGACGCACTTGTCAGCGGTATCCGTTCCGCACAGGAATTCTTCGGTGCCTAGCACCGTTGCAGCCTGGGGAAGCACCGGAATATTTCAAAGGTAGAAAGCCAAGGTAGGAAGATAAGAGCATGAACCTGGAGTCGATGTACCAAGAGGTCATCCTCGACCACTACAAGAACCCGCAAAATGCCGGCCTGCGCGATCCTTACGAGGCAGAGGTCCACCACGTCAACCCGTCCTGCGGCGACGAGCTGACGCTCCGGGTGCACTTGTCCGAGGACGGCAAGACGGTCGAGGACATCTCGTATGACGCGGAGGGATGCTCGATCTCGCAGGCGTCGACAAGCGTGCTCACCGAGGAAGTGATCGGCCTGCCGGTCGCTGAGGCGATGAAGAAGCTCGACGCCTTCGAAGAGATGATTACCTCCAAGGGCGAGAAGGAAGGCGACGCGGAGATGATCGGCGACGGCATCGCTTTCGCCGGCGTGGCAAAATTCCCGGCCCGCGTCAAGTGCGCGCTGCTTGGCTGGAAAGCGTTCCAAGCCGCCACCAGCGACGCCATCACCGAGCTTGAAAACAAACAGAACAAGGAGTGACACCATGACCACACCGAACGAATCCGACGCGACGCGCGAGTCGGCCTCCAGTTTCGACGGTCCGGGCGAGCGCCCCGCGCAGACCGAAGAACAGATCCAGCTCGCTGCCGACGTCGCCGAATACCTCCACGACGTGATCGATCCCGAGCTGGGCATCAACGTCGTCGACTTGGGCCTCGTCTACGACATCTGGATCGAGGAGGAAGCCGACAAGAAGCGCGCCGTGATCAACATGACGCTGACCTCCCCGGCGTGCCCGCTCACCGACGTGATCGAGGAGCAGGCCGAGCAGGCCGCCGTCGGTTCCGGTACCGTCGACGCGATCACCCTCAACTGGGTCTGGATGCCACCGTGGGGCCCGCACATGATTACCGAGGAGGGCCGCGAGCAGCTCCGCGCACTCGGCTTTGCGGTCTAGTGATTCTGGTTTGACCACAGCGGTACACTGACCCGTTGTGATTGTCACGAACGACCTCGAAGTCCGCGTCGGCGCACGCACTCTGCTCAACGCACCCGGCCAGCACCTGCGCGTGCAGCCGGGCGACCGCATCGGACTTGTCGGCCGCAACGGTGCTGGCAAGACCACGACAATGCGCATCCTGGCGGGGGAGACCGAGCCGTATGGCGGGTCGGTGACCCGCTCCGGCGAGATCGGCTACCTGCCGCAGGACTCACGAGAGGGCAATATCGAGCAGACCGCCCGCGACCGTGTTCTGTCCGCCCGCGGGCTCGACCAGATCCGTTCCTCTATGGAACGGCAGCAGGAGATCATGGAGGTCGAGGACGGGGCGAAGCGCGACGCCGCGATCTCCAAGTACTCACGTCTCGAGGAGCGTTTCCACTCGCTCGGCGGATACGAAGCCGACGCTGAGGCGGCACAGATTTGCGACAACCTCGGCTTGCCGGACCGCATTCTGGACCAGCAGCTCAAAACACTGTCGGGCGGCCAGCGCCGCCGCGTGGAGCTCGCCCAGATCCTTTTCGCCGCCAACGACGGCGCGGGCAAGTCCACGACTACCTTGCTTCTCGACGAGCCCACCAACCATCTTGATGCCGACTCGATCACCTGGCTGCGCGAGTTCCTCTCCAAGCACGAGGGCGGGCTCATCATGATCTCCCACGACGTCGAGCTTCTCGACGCGGTCTGCAACAAGGTCTGGTTCCTCGATGCCGTCCGCGGCGAAGCAGATGTTTACAACATGGGCTTCGCCAAGTACAAGGACGCCCGCGCCGAGGACGAGGCGCGCCGCCGCCGTGAACGCGCCAACGCAGAGAAGAAGGCGTCCGCCCTGCAGAAGCAAGCTGCCAAGCTCGGTGCGAAAGCCACAAAGGCAGCGGCCGCGAAGCAGATGCTCGCCCGCGCCGACCGCATGATGAACGAGCTCGACGAGGTCCGAGTGGCGGACAAGGTGGCGTCGATCAGCTTTCCTGAGCCCGCGCCGTGCGGAAAGACTCCGCTATTCGGCAAGGGCCTGACCAAAATGTACGGGTCGCTGGAGGTCTTCGCGGGGGTGGACTTGGCGATCGACAAGGGGTCCCGCGTGGTCGTTCTGGGTACCAACGGTGCCGGAAAGACGACGCTGCTCAAGCTCCTCGCGGGCGTTGAGCGCACCGACGGCGAGGGCGGCCTTGTCACCGGCCACGGCCTGAAGATCGGTTATTTCGCCCAGGAGCACGACACCATCGACGGCGACAAGACTGTTTGGGAGAACACCATCGAAGCGTGCCCCGACGCTGGCCAGCAGGACCTGCGCGGCCTGCTCGGCGCATTCATGTTCTCCGGCGACAAGCTCGAGCAGCCTGCCGGCACGCTCTCCGGCGGTGAGAAGACGCGACTCGCCCTGGCCACGCTCGTCTCCTCCCGCGCCAACGTGCTGCTTCTCGACGAGCCCACCAACAACCTCGACCCCCAATCCCGCGAGCAGGTCCTTGACGCGCTGAAGACCTACACCGGCGCCGTTGTTCTGGTCACCCACGATCCAGGCGCGGTGCGCGCCCTCGAACCGGAACGCGTGATCATCATGCCGGAAGGCGACGAGGACATCTGGAGCGACGAATACATGGAGATCGTCGAACTCGCCTAAGAGTTTGCTTGTCGACGCGTGGATCTCGATCACACCGCCTCCATCCCCGCCTGGGGAAATGTGCAGGAGAACCGCTGAAAATGCAATCTAAATCCACGGCGGTCAAAAGCTGCGTACTCGGAGTGGAACGGCAGCCCACGAAAGAGCCGAATATGATTGGACGCATGAATCCGATTGACTCTGTCTTGGAAGCCTGGAAGTCCCTGAGCAAGGAAGAGAAGACTGCCGCCGGAATTCTCGGCGCGGTCGACACCGCCGCGAAGGGCATCGCCCTGTGGGATCTCGCCCGTACCGATGCGGAGCGTCTGCGCGGCCCGAAGTGGTTCTGGACCACTTTCATCGGTGTGGCCAACACGATCGGCTGGGCGAGCTACTTCACCGTGGGCAAGAAGCGCGACGGCAAGAAGAACTAGTCAGGTCCTGCCCCGCGCCGCGCTAATTGCGGAACCCGTGCACCGGCGCGGGAATGAACCCGCCGCGCTCGATGAATGGCGCGTTGGACACTTCGCTAACCGGAATGACCGGGGCGTATCCGAGAAGACCACCGAAGTTCACCTCATCGCCGGGCTTTGTGCCCGGCACAGGAATGAGGCGGGCGGCGGTGGTCTTATGGTTCATCACACCGATAGCGGCTTCGTCGGCGATCATGCCCGCGATGGACGCAGCAGAGGTGTCGCCGGGGATGGCGATCATGTCGAAGCCCACGGAGCAGATCGATGTCATCGCTTCGAGCTTGTCCAGTGAAATGGCACCGGAACGGACCGCATCGATCATGCCCTGGTCTTCGGAGACGGGGATGAAAGAACCGGAGAGACCGCCGACGCGGGAGCAGGCCATCATGCCGCCTTTCTTGACGGCGTCGTTAAGCAATGCGAGCGCGGCTGTCGTGCCGTGCGTGCCCACTTGGTTGAGGCCCATGTGCTCGAGGATGTGGGCGACGGAATCGCCGACCTCCGCGGTGGGGGCGAGGGAGAGATCCACAATGCCGAAGGGCACGCAGAGCCGTTCCGCAGCGAGGTTGCCGACGAGCTGACCGGCGCGGGTGATCTTGAACGCGGCCTTCTTGATTTCTTCGGCGACCTCGTTGAGGCTCTTCCCGGCAAGGGGCGTGATGGCGCGGTCCACCACGCCAGGGCCCGAGACGCCAACGGACACGACGGCGTCCGGTTCCTCGATACCGTGGAATGCGCCCGCCATGAACGGGTTGTCGCCGACGGCGTTGGCGAAGACAACGAGCTTGGCGCATGCGATGGAGGAGTCGTCGGCTGTGCGGGCAGCGGCATCCTTGATCACTTCGCCCATAGTCTTCACGGCATCCATATTGATGCCTGCGCGCGACGATGCGACGTTGACGGAACCGCAGACGAAGCTGGTCTCAGACAATGCCTCGGGGATGGACCGGATGAGGCGCGAATCGGCCTCGGTCGCGCCCTTTTCCACGAGGGCGGAGTAGCCGCCGATGAAGTTCACACCCAGCTCGGTCGCCGCGCGGTCGAGGGCGCGGGCGATGTCGGCGGGGTTGCCGTCCACACCCGCTGCGACGAGCGCAATGGGGGAGACGGACACGCGCTTATTCACGATCGGGATGCCGAGTTCGCGCTCAATGCCCTCGCAGACTTCGACGAGACGGGCGGCGCGGGCGGTGACACGGTCGTAGACGGCCTCCGCAGTCGCTTCCATCGTGGCGCGCGTGCACCCGATGAGCGAGATGCCCATGGTGACGGTGCGGATGTCGAGGCGGTAGTCCTCGATCATCGAGATGACGTCGACGATGCTGGCTGCCTTGAAGTTGAGCTCGTTGGCCACCGGCTACACCTCGTTCATGGCGGTGAACAGGGCTTCCGACTGGACGCGGATGTCCACACCCAGCCCCTTGCCGAGTTCAATCATGTCGTCCTGCATACCGGCGAGGTCGAAGCCCTCGGAGGGGAGTTCTGCGCGGAGGACCATGGTGAAGAAGTCGTCCATGATCGTCTGGGAGACATCGACGATGTTGAGACCGTGGTCGGCGACCGCCTTGGACACGCCGGCGATGATGCCGACACGGTCGGGTCCCGTGGTGGTGATGATCGCGTACATGGTACCTATCCTACGGCCCAGACACGCCGCGCCAGACATGACTAGCGTGGGGAGCATGGCTACTAAGGAAAATCTGGAAAATCTGCAAAAAACGTCCAAGTTCGTCCTCGTCCTCGGGGCGGGCGGCAACGTTTCCAAGCACACGGTGCCGCTGCTCATCGAGTCGGGGCACAAGGTCGCGGCGCTCGTGCGCAATCCGGACCACGCGCAGCCGCTTATCGACGCCGGAGCAACCCCGATCATCCAGGACCTCACCACCCTCGATGAGGAGGGCTGGGCCCGCCTGATCACTCCGTTCGATGCGGTGGTGTGGTCCGCTGGCGCAGGAGGCGGCAGCGCAGAGCGCACCTACGCGGTGGACCGCGATGCGGCGCTGAAAGCGGTCGACGCACTAGAGGAACTGGGGGAGTTCGCCCCGCACTTCGTCATGGTGTCTTATGCGGGTGCGTCGGAGGCCACGGCAGAGGACGACGGGGGATCGTGGTACGCGTACGTGGAGGCGAAGAAGGACGTCGATAAGCGTCTTCTGGCCTCGGAACTGCCGTACACGATTCTGGGGCCGACGCGTCTGACCGATGAGCCGTCGAGGGGCCTGCACGTGCTGACGGAGCTGCGCAACGCGGAGTCGACGACATCGCGCGAGCTTGTCGCCCAAGTGATTGTCGAAGCTGTCGACCGGGGCGGGCTCGAGCCGAACCCCTTCGAATTCGAGGACGGCGACACCCCAGCGTCCGAGATCTAGGACCTAGTTCACGCCGCAGTACGCCACGAAGCGCCGCATCAGCTCGTGCGCGTACTCGGTGTCCACGCCGGGCAGTGAGGCGACAATGGTGTCGTACTCAGCGGCGGGGAAATAGCCGTAGTCGTAGAAGAAATCCATCCGGGCCTTCATGGCCGCATGGTCCATTTCGGCGTGGAATTGCGTGGCCCAGACGTGGTCGCGGTAACGGACAATCTGCACCGGACAGGTCGGGCCGGCGGCGAGAAGTTCCAGGGCCGCCGGATGGGGCTCGGCGTTTTCAGTGTGCCCGGTCAGTGCCGTGAATTCCTCCGGCAATCCGGCCACGATCGGGTCGTTCTCGGCGGCGGGGAGCAGCTCCACAGCTGTCGGACCTGCGGCCTCCGGGTGGGTGTGCGCCACAGTTCCGCCGGTGTGGTGGGTCAGCCAACTCAATCCGAAACAGACGAAGAAGACAGGCAGCGGGCCTTCGGCGACTTCGCTGAGGATCGCGTCCACGTGGCGCTGCCAGGGGGACCACTCGGCGTTGGTGATGTTGAGGGAGCTGCCGCCGACGATGATCCCGGAAAAACCGTCGAGGCTGCCTAGGGGGGTGTGCTCGTCGGGAATCATTCGGCGCTCGACCTGTTCGGGAGAAAGTCCGGTGGCGTTCAGGACGTCGTTGTATTCGGCCTTTGACACGTCGGGGCCGATCGCGCCGTCGCGGAGTGACAGGAAGAGCAGACGAGACATAACGGCGATTCTATACCGCTTGGTCTAGTTTGCGTGAATTCGGGGCGTCGAAAAGCGAAAAGCCGGGCCCCGGCTGGGACCCGGCCTTATGTGGCTAAGAGTTAGCTCTTGACCATCTGGCGCAGCACGTACTGCAGAATGCCGCCGTGGCGGTAGTACTCGGCCTCACCAGGTGTGTCAACGCGGACCTTGGCGTCGAACTCGACAGTCTCGCCGCCGTCCTTCGTCGCGGTGACGTGGACGGTCTCCGGGATGGTGTCGCCCTCGTTGAAGGCGGTGACACCGGAGATGTCGAACGTCTCGGTACCGTCCAGACCCAGGGACTCGTGCGACTCACCCTCGGGGAACTGCAGCGGCAGAACGCCCATACCGATCAGGTTCGAGCGGTGGATACGCTCGAAGGACTCGGTGATGACTGCGCGCACGCCGAGCAGGTTGGTGCCCTTCGCAGCCCAGTCGCGGGAAGAACCGGTGCCGTACTCCTTACCGGCCAGGACGACCAGCGGGATGTTCTTCTCGGCGTAGTTCTGGGCGGCATCGTAGATGAACGCCTGCGGGTTGCCCTCCTGGGTGAAGTCCAGGGTGTAACCGCCGGCATCCTCGACGAGCTGGTTGCGGAGACGGATGTTGGCGAAGGTACCGCGGACCATGACCTCGTGGTTACCGCGGCGGGAACCGAAGGAGTTGTAGTCATGGCGGGCGACGCCGTTGTCGTCCAGGTAGTTCGCCGCCGGAGTGCCCGGCTTGATGGAGGAAGCAGGGGAGATGTGGTCGGTGGTGACCGAGTCGCCCAGCTTCGCCAGAACGCGGGCACCGCTGATGTCCTCGACAGCCTCCGGCTGGTCCGGCATACCGTCGAAGTACGGAGCCTTGCGGATGTAGGTGGAGTCCTCGTTCCAGGAGAAGGTCTTGCCCTCCGGAACGTCGAGTGCCTGCCACTGCTGGTCGCCCTTGAAGACGTCCGCGTAGTCCTTCTCGTACATCTCGCGGGAGATCGTCTCGGCGATGACGCCCTCGATCTCCTCCGGGGACGGCCAGACATCCTTCAGGAAGACATCGTTGCCCTCTGCGTCCTGGCCGAGTGGCTGAGACTCGAAATCGAAGTCCATGGTGCCGGCGATCGCGTATGCGATGACGAGCAGCGGGGACGCGAGGTAGTTCATCTTCACGTCCGGGGAGATGCGGCCCTCGAAGTTACGGTTGCCGGACAGCACAGCGGTGGCGGTCAGGTCGTACTCGTTGATCGCGTCGGACACCTCGTTCGGCAGCGGGCCGGAGTTACCGATGCAGGACGCGCAGCCGAAGCCGGAGAGGTAGAAGCCGACAGCCTCGAGGTCCTTCCAGAGGTCGGCACGGTTGTAGTAGCCGTCGACGACCTGCGAACCCGGAGCCATGATGGTCTTGACCCACGGCTTGGCCTTCAGGCCCTTCTCCGCAGCCTTGCGCGCCAGCAGCGCCGCACCGACCATGACGGACGGGTTGGAGGTGTTGGTGCAGGAGGTGATGGCAGCAATGGCGACCATGCCGTGGTCGAGGGTGTACTCGCCGCCCTGCGGGGATTCGACGATGACCGGCTTGGAGGCGCGGCCTTCAGCGCCCTCGGCGGCGGACTCGCCGTTCGCCGGCCAGGACTCGTTGTAGGAGACGACCTCGACCTTCTCGGCGCGGACCGGCTCTGCCTGGCCTTCGCCAGCGGTGTTGTAGTCCGGCAGCTGCTTGCGGAAGGTGTCCTTGGACTCCTCGAGCAGAATGCGGTCCTGCGGGCGCTTCGGGCCCGCGATGGACGGCTTGACGGTGGACAGGTCGAGCTCGAGGTACTCGGAGTACTCGGCTTCCTCGGCACCCTGCTCGAGCCACATGCCCTGAGCCTTGGCGTAAGCCTCGACGCGGTCGATGGTCTCCTGGTCGCGGCCGGTGAGGTGCAGGTAGTTGATGGTCTCCTCGTCGATCGGGAAGATCGCGCAGGTGGAGCCGAACTCCGGCGACATGTTGCCGATGGTCGCGCGGTTGGCCAGCGGGATCTCCTTGACGCCGTCGCCGTAGAACTCGACGAACTTCTGGACCACGCCGTGCTCGCGGAGCATCTCGGTGACAGTCAGAACGACGTCGGTCGCGGTGACACCGACCGGGATCTCACCGGTCAGCTTGAAGCCGACGACGCGCGGGATGAGCATGGACACCGGCTGGCCGAGCATTGCCGCCTCGGCCTCGATGCCGCCGACGCCCCAGCCCAGAATGCCGAGGCCGTTCTCCATGGTGGTGTGGGAGTCGGTACCGATGCAGGTGTCCGGGTATGCGACGCCGTCGTTGTCGAACACGACGCGGGACAGGTACTCGATGTTGACCTGGTGGACGATGCCGGTTCCCGGCGGGACGACGCGGAAGTTGGAGAAGTTCTCCGCACCCCAGCGCAGGAACTGGTAGCGCTCCTCGTTGCGCTCGTATTCGATCTCGACGTTCTTGTCCAGTGCGGCCTCGGAGCCGAAAGCCTCGATGATGACGGAGTGGTCGATGACCATCTCAGCCGGGTTCAGCGGGTTGACCTGGTCCGGGTTGCCGCCGAGGGAGGAAACGGCCTCACGCATGGTGGCAAGGTCGACGACACAGGGCACACCGGTGAAGTCCTGCATGAGGACGCGGGCCGGGGTGAACTGGATTTCCACGGACGGCTCTGCCGACGGGTCCCAGTTGGCGATAGCCTTGATGTGCTCTTCGGTGACGTTCTTGCCGTCCTCGGTGCGCAGGAGGTTTTCGCCCAGCACCTTGAGGGAGTAAGGGAGTTTCTCCATGCCTTCGACCGCGTCGAGGGCATAGTAGTCATAAGACTTGCCGCCTACCTCGAGCGTCTTCTTGGCGTTGAAGGAGTTCTTGCTTTCAGACACGTGAGCTCCGTTTCTCGTTGTAACAACTGAAAATCTAGGTGTGTGACCCGTACGGGCCCCTAACGGTCAATGTTAAGCCACACACGTTATTTAGGGGGCATTTGGTCCCGCACATTTCCCTGGTTCAGACTTTCAGATACCCCGCGGGGGGCGGCGCGCCCGTCGTGCGCCGGAGGGGAGCACCGTTACGCTGATCATCATGGATCCCAGTGCCCCCGACTTCGAGAGCTTGGTCTCGCAGCTTAACGACGACGCTGTCGCCTTCGGCACCGACAACCCCGTCAATGCCGCCTTGCAGGAGGACTTACTGGGGGCGCTTTCCGACTTGGAGGGGCGCACGAACGGCTCTGTAGGAATGGCAGTCCTCGAGACCACCGGCCAACCTGCCGGCCAGCTGCACGACCTGGCCCAGGATCTAAAGGATGCAACGGGCCTCGACACCGTCATCGTCCGGACGCCTGCCTCGACCGCTGCCGTCAGTGGCAGTCTCACCCGGGCGCAGGTGGAGCAGGGGCAGTATGCGTTGATCTCCGAGCCTGATTACGCGGCCGGTGTCCGCGCCTTCGGGGAGGAAGCGGCGGGTTTCACCGTTCCGTGGCTCGCCGTGATCTGCGCTGTCGTTATCGTTGCGGCCGTCGCCGTGGTGGTCACCCTTCGTGCCGCCCGTACCGGTCGGCGGTGAATCCTCGGCGGACCAGGGGACTGACGTCAAGCAATGAGCCTTGATGGGCCAGGCGCCAAAGTGAACGTCGAAACGCGCTTTCCGGCGTGTCGTCCTAGCAGCCGCTACTTCGTCTGCTAGCGCAACAGATGAATGTGACGGAAGTCACATTTTCGGCCGTGGTTCACAAAACCGCAGCCAGGGCAATTCTCACAGTCATGTTATTTAGCTTGACGGGTGTGAAAATTGGTAAAGCTTGTGCAACAGACTGGTTACGTGACCTATGGTTTCCATGTCGGCTCGTGAGCCGGTAACTGCAACATAGGCCGCAGTCGCAACACGCGATTATTTCGGGCATGTGGGGAAGCACGCCAAGGAATGCGGATTGCGCCGGGCGGACGGTCGCAGTGCGCCGGCTCGCGGGTTCACAACCGTGATCGTTCAATCGTCCGCACGCCAGACTTGACTGTTTGGCTCATTCACGGCTCGCGCCCGCAAAGGGAACTGGGTGCGAGCCGTTTATGAAGTGTGCGGTGAGAGGAAAACCTCCGTGGATTTCACCGTCCGTTCCGCGTCCGCGCGGCCCCGCACGTTCGTTAAACGCACCAAGCTCACTTTCCGGTCGATCGTGCCAGCGGCTGCTTGCGTTGCGACGCTGTCTATCGCGAGCCCATCTGTCGAGGTCTCTGCTCAAGAATCGCCGCTGACCGCGATCATCTCCGAGATCTCCCGGCACGAGGCGGATGTCAACCGCATTAACCTAGAGATCGGCAATTTGCGCGAGGCTGTCAACCAGGCACTCGTTGATCTTCATGACGCTCAGTCGCTGGCGGAGCAGGCTCGGCGCGGCGCCACCGAGGCGCGGAAGCGTCTCGACGAGACCCAGGCCGATGTCGAGCGCGCCCAGGAGGAGCTGGATGAGATTTCCCGCTCTTCCTACCGTTCGAGCGGCGCTAACGGCACTCCCGTCCACGCCGATGCTGATGCGCGAAAGGATTCCCTCGACCGGCAGACGTATCTGCGCAAGGAATCAGAGGATAAGCAGCGTGCGCTCGAGGATCTCCAGCGTTCCCGCACGGAGGCCGCTAACGACGAGTCCACTCTACGTCAAGCTAGCAGGCTTGCCGACGAGCGCGCTGCCGCCGCCGAAGAGGCCGAGACCAACGCCCGGGACACTCTCGACTCGTCCCTGAGCGCTTTGGAATCCCAGCTGTCGGAGCGAGACATTGCTTCCTCAGAGCTGGAGCAGGCTCAGACAGAGCTAGCCGAGCAGCGCCCCGAGGCTGCCGCGGCGATGAGCATCGGAACGGAAGATCCGGCAGAAGCGCCAGCGGCACAGTCCGCTTCCGAGGCGGAGCCGGAAGCGGAACACTCCTCGTCGGAGCAGAGCGCTCAGGCGGACGAGACTGCGGAGCCTTCTGAGGCTGCACAGCCTGGATCAGCGTCGACGACGGAATCTCCCGCGGTCGAGACTGAGACCGGGACCGAGACCGAGACTACGGCTGAGACTGGGACTGACACTCAGACCACCTCCACTGAAGAGCAACCCACTGTGCAGTCCAGCGAGGCTGACACCTCTGAGTCGGAGCCCGCTGAGGCGGCAACGGCCGCGGAAGCCGAGTCTTCTGCGTCTTCTGCTGAGGAGAACTCTTCGGCTCCGCAGTCGTCCCAGGCTCCGTCCCTGGAGGACTTCGCCAATCCGGAGACTGTGCAAACTGCGCTCGATGCCTTCTCCAAGGCGGTGAACCAGTCCCAGGCGGAGCACGCCAGCTTCGAGGACCCGTACCAGGATTCTGCTTCGGGGGAGGCGGCGTCGGGGGATATCGCGTCGCCGTCGTCAAGCGAAAGCGCTGATGAAGAGGTCGCGAAATCCGACGAGGAAGAGGGAACCGATGTAGCCGGTGTGCTGCCTGAGGTCGACGACGCGGAGAAGGTTTCCGAGAAGTTGCGCGGCACCAAGGCCGCATCAGACGGCTCCCGTGGGCAGCAGATCGAAGCGGTCATCGCCCGGGCCGAATCCCAGATCGGCACACCGTACGTGTGGGGCGGCGGCGACGCCAACGGCGCCACGATGGGGCTCGACGGTCAGGGCTACAACGGCCAGGCCGGATTCGACTGCTCGGGCCTGGTGCTCTACGCCTACTCCGGTGCGGGCATCTCGCTGCCGCACTACACCGGCTACCAGTACCAGCGCGGAACCCAGGTTCCGGTCGACCAGGCTGAGCGCGGTGACCTCCTGTTCTGGGGCGACCAGGGCAACCAGCACGTGGCTATTTACCTCGGTGACGGCATGATGCTGGAGGCACCCCAAACCGGAATGAACGTGCAGAAGACCGCGGTGCGCCGAAACGGTCTCGCATCGATGGCGGTCCGCCTGATCTAGCGCGGCAACTGGCACCTAGGTAGGTCCGGCTGATCTAGACTGGCAACCATGTCTGATAGCCAATTCGATGCACTCCTCGTCCTTTCCTTCGGCGGCCCCGAGGGAGAAGACGAGGTCATTCCATTTTTGGAGAATGTCACCCGCGGACGCGGCATCCCGCGCGAGCGTCTCGCCGAAGTGGGCAAGCACTATTTCAACTTCGGTGGTGTGAGCCCGATCAACGGGCAGAACCGCGAAATCATCGCGAATCTCGAGGTTGCCATCGCCGATCGGGGCGACGAGCTTCCGGTGTATTTCGGCAATCGTAACTGGCACCCGTTCGCGGCGGATGCAGTGGACCAGATCGCGGCGGACGGCCACAGGCGCGTCGCCGTGTTCGCCACCTCGGCGTGGGGCGGGTACTCGGCGTGCCGCCAGTACGACGAGGACATCGTGAAGCTGCGCGAGGCGCACCCGGAGATCGAGTTCACGAAGCTGTGGCAGTTCTACGGCCACCCGACCTTCATCAAGCTCATGGCCGACCAGGTCCGCGCCGCCTGGGAGTCCGCGGACCAGAAGTCCACCCGTGTGCTCTTCGCCGCCCACTCGGTGCCGAACGCGGCCGATGACGCTTCGGGCGGCCCCACCGACCAGAACCTCTATTCCCGCCAGGTCGCCGAGGCCTCCCGCCTAATCGCGCTCGAGGCGGGCGTGCCGGACTACGAGGTCGTGTGGCAGTCCCGTTCCGGTGACCCTCGCACCCCGTGGCTCGAGCCGGACGTAGTGGACCGAACCGAGGAAATCGATGATGCGGGCGAGGGTGTCAAGCACATCATTTGCGTGCCGGTCGGTTTCATCACCGACCACATGGAGGTCATTTGGGACCTCGACACCGAGCTCAAGGAAGCGTGCGAGGAACGCGGCATCAGCCTCACCCGCACGCCGACGGTGGGCCTGGACCCGGTATTCGCGCAGCTCATTCTCGATCTGCTCGATAACACGGCCGCAGGCACGGAGCCCGAGAGCTTGTCGACGATCACCGTCCAGGGCTGCACCCTCAACGGGGCGCCGTGCAAGGAAGGCTGCTGCGCTCCTCAGCGGCCGAAGCCGGCGGCGGCTGCGCCGGCATCGTAGGCCTTCGCGCCTGAGCGCCGCTCACCGCTGGTAGTCCAGCACCGCGTCAGCGACCCCGGCCATCCGCGCGGTGCGGATATGGCGCCATAGGCTGAACAGCTGCGGGTCGAAGGAATGGTCATTGAGCCGGTCGACCACCGTCTCGATGACGGCGGCGACGGCATCGGCGCGCGCGAACAGTTTCGCTGCGCGACCGGGTGTGCGCAGGGGGAGTCCGGGGGTGTCGTAGAAATCGGCGAGGGTGCCCACGGTCAACCGGGGGTCGGGGAGCTCCGCGCGAGTGCCGCCGGTCGCCTCGATGAGGACCGCCGCCTGCTCCGTCGCGCGGGCCAACAGGGCATCGGCTTCGCCGGGGCTCAGCCAGGCCGGTTCGGGGAGGGGGCCGTGCTCTTCAAACCAGTGCCACTCGGCGCCGGCATCCGTGCTTTCGGGGACGAGGATGTGGGAGACTCCGGCGTGCCCCCGCAGAACGATCGCGCTTCCCCCGCTCATCGCGTTGGCGGCCGCGGCAGCGGGCGATCCCGCCAGCAGTTCCGGGGGCTGCCCGGGTCCGGACAGGATCAGGCGCACTGCGGGGCCGGGGGAGTCGAGGTCGGCTGAGGCGCGGACGTCGTGAAGCAACTGTGCGAGGGGTTCACCTTGGTAGGTGTTGCGGCCGAAGAGCTCTGTCAGCGCGCCGACGAGGGCGTCGGACGGTTCGTGCCCGTAAAGCCATGCTGCGAGCCAGACTGCTGTGTTCTGGAGGGGCGAATAGACTTCGGCGCGCGTACTCACGGAACCGAAGTGTAACGGATACACTCATAGCCCACTATGAGCGGATTCAACAGGAACGCAGACCCGTACGGCGGCGATATTTTCGCCGGTCACACCCGAAAAAAGCCGAAGGTGTACCCGCAGGTGGAAGCGACGGACGACATCGTCGCGGAGGTTTTCGGCGACGACTTCGTGGGACTCGTCGTGGGGCTGGAGCGCACGTACGACGGCGATTTCGTTCGCCTGGAGGACCGGCGCGGGACACAGCGGCTGTTCAAGATGCTCCCCGGTGCGTTTCTCGTGGAGGGGGAGAGGGTGACGCTGACGCGGCCCGCGGTCAAGCAGGAAGCGCGCCGTTCGAATTCGGGGTCGCGGCGTGTGGAGAACGTTCAGGCGAAGGTCGCAATGCCCTCGCGCATCTGGGTCGAGGGCGTGCACGATGCGGCGATCGTGGAGAAGGTGTGGGGCCACGACCTGCGCGTTGAAGGCGTTGTCGTGGAGTTCCTCGAGGGGCTAGACAATCTGCCCGAGCGTCTCGCTGAATTCGAGCCGGGGCCGGGGCGGCGCATCGGAGTGCTCGCCGATCACCTCATCGACGGGTCGAAGGAGTCGCGCCTCGTCGCGGATGTCGGGCCGCACGTGCTGGTCACGGGTCACCCGTACGTGGATATTTGGGCGGCGGTGAAGCCGGAGCGCCTCGGCTTGCGCGCGTGGCCTGACGTGCCCAAGGGCGAGGATTGGAAGACGGGCATCTGCCGCCGCGTGGGCTG
Source organism: Corynebacterium sp. p3-SID1145 (assembly GCA_025144245.1). GTDB lineage: Bacteria > Actinomycetota > Actinomycetes > Mycobacteriales > Mycobacteriaceae > Corynebacterium. The sequence goes on from JALXXC010000005.1 coordinate 173,663, forward strand.
GTCCGACCCGCGGGAGGGGTGGAACCGTGTGTACAACGCAGTCGAGACGTTCCGCGACCTCGACCACACGCTCATCGGCGCGGTCGAGCGGCTCGTCGACTTCGTCACCACACCGGAGTTGCCCAAAGAAAGCTTTTGACCCGCTTATCGACGCCCCGAATGCGTTAATCTGACTATGTGGGAACAGTTATTTGGCTTATTGTCACGCTCGTTCTCGCCGGCCTTGAGTTAGCGGCGGGCGAGTTCACCTTCCTCATGCTCGCCGGGGGTGCGTTGACCACCGCTGGCGCAAGTCTGTTCGGCATTCCGCTGTGGGCGGAGATCGTGACATTCGGGCTCGCGTCCGGTGCCCTCATCCTGTTTCTCCGCCCGTGGTTGCATCGCCGGTACAAGAAACCGTCGGCACTGGACACCTCCCCGAAGGCGCTGGTCGGCGCCTCGGCGGAGGTGCTGGAGGACATTACGCAGTCCGGCGGCCAAGTTCGCCTCGACGGTTCGATCTGGTCGGCCCGCGCCATCAACCCCGCTTTGACCATCCTCGCCGGTGAGCACGTCACCGTCGCTGATATCGACGGCCCGACCGCCGTCGTCTGGAAGGAGTGACCATGACCCCAACGCTTGTTCTACTGCTCGTCTTATTCCTCTTCATCGTCGTCGTCGTTTTCCGCGCCATCGCCCTGATCCCGCAGGGTGAGGCAGCTGTGATCGAGCGCCTTGGCCGCTACACCCGCACGGTTTCCGGCGGCATCACGCTTCTCATCCCGTTCGTGGACAGGGTCCGTGAGCGTGTGGACACCCGCGAGCGCGTGGTGTCGTTCCCGCCGCAGGCCGTGATCACGCAGGACAATTTGACCGTGGCCATCGACACGGTGGTGACGTTCCAGATCAACGACCCGGCCCGCGCCATTTACGGTGTGGACAACTACATCGTGGGCGTGGAGCAGATCTCCACGGCGACGCTCCGCGACGTCGTCGGCGGCATGACCCTCGAGGAAACCCTGACCTCCCGAGAAACCATCAACCGCCGTCTGCGCGGCGAGCTGGATGCCGCCACTGCCAAGTGGGGCCTTCGGATCAGCCGAGTTGAACTCAAGGCGATCGATCCGCCACCGTCCATTCAGCAGTCCATGGAGATGCAGATGAAGGCAGACCGCGAGAAGCGCGCCATGATTCTCACCGCCGAGGGCCGCCGCGAGTCCGACATTAAGACCGCCGAGGGTGAGAAGCAGGCGCGCATCCTGTCGGCTGAGGGCGAGAAGCACGCGGCGATCCTCGCCGCGGAAGCGGAGCGCCAGGCGACTATTCTGCGCGCAGAGGGTGAGCGCGCGGCGAAATTCCTCGAGGCGCAGGGTGAGGCGCGCGCGATCCAGAAGGTCAACGCCGCCATCAAGTCCTCCGGTGTCACTCCCGAGCTGCTGGCGTTTCAGTACATGGAGAAGCTGCCGAAGATCGCCGAGGGCAACGGCTCCACGATGTGGATGATCCCGTCGCAGTTCGGCGATTCGCTGGAGGAATTCGCCAAGGCCTTCGCCAAGAAGGACGACGACGGCGTGTTCCGCTACGAGCCAGGCCAGATCGACCAGGAAGCCCGCGAGATCGCCACGCAGGAAGACACCGACGCGTGGTTCGAGACCAACACAGACCCCGAGATCGCCAAGGCCGTCGCCGAAGCCCGCGCAGTGGCGAACAAGCCGGTGGGCTCCTCACTCGACGAGGCGACGACGGGTACTGGAAACGCAGTTCCGGATACCCCGGCCAGCGGCGGCATTTCCAGCCGGGTGACCTCCGGTGACCCTGAGCCGACCACCCCCGCCTCCGAGGCCCCGCGCCATGAGCAGCCGGCAGAGCCCGTCCAACCGGGCCAGTACGCGCAGCCGCCCCAGCCGCGGCCGCAATTCGAGCAGCCGGGTTTCCCGCCCCAGATGCCTAACCAGCGTCCCCAGCAGCCCTAGACATCAAGTTGACGGCCAGCTGCCAGCCCGCCTGCTCGGCCTGCCACCCGGCGGCCTGCAGGCGCTGGCTCATGGCCTGTTTCGAAATCCCGAGCTGAGCCGCGGCCTCATTCTGGTTCAGCCCCGAGCGCACCAGCGACGTGGCCTCCCGGCCCTCGACGGTGCGCTTTGCCAGCACATGGCCGAGCAGCGCGAACGCTGAGGCGATATCAGCGGCGTCCGTCCCGGGCTCCCGCTTATCGACGACAACCCTCACCAGCCCCGCCTTCCTTCCCACCGCATCCGTCGCGGCGTAGACGGCGGGGCCGTTCTCGGTGATGCCGATGCCGATGGCCCAGTCGCCGTCGGAAAGCAAGGCCATCACGAGCATGCAGGCGGCCTCCGCGTTGTCCACGTGCGCTCGGATGTCCTCCACCCCTACGACATCGAAGTGGCCGACCCCGTCGAGGGTGGACAAGGCTTCAGCGGAGCGCTTCACAAGGTCGGCGCGACGGGAATCGCGGCCACGGTAGCGGGCATGGACGGCAATCATGGCGTTAGTCTAACCCCGCGACCCCCGGTCCACGGTGGAGGCTTGACGGGTGGGCGTGGTGGCGTCGAAAAGCAAGCCCGAGAGCCCCACGACGGCGAGCACCACCATGACCGCCACGAAAACCGGGTCCGGATCATCCGTCAGCGTCTGCCCGAACATCGTCACCAGAATTGTTCCCGGTGCGGACCCCACGAGCGTGGCGGCGGCGAACGGCAGGACCGGCACGCGGGTGAGCGCAGCGGCGTAATTCATGATGGAAAACGGCACGCCCGCGATCATGCGGAGGCTCGTGACCGCCAGCCAGCCCCGCTCCTCGAGCCGCTGGTTGATCCGCCGCACAGCCGGGTGCGTGAGCCGCGGCTCCACCCAGTCACGCAGCAGGAAGCGCACCAACAGCAATGAGATGACGGCCGACACCGTCGTCGCGGTGAGCGCCAGCGCGATGCCCCGCACAGCGCCGAACAGCACGCCCGCCGACACCGTGAGCAGAGTGCGGGGGATAGGGAACTGCGTGATCACCACGTAGGCCACCCAGAAGACGGCCGGGAACCAGGGGCCGGTGCGCTCGGACCAGGAGCGGAGTTGGGCAAGCGACGGGACGTCGATAAGCGTCCACGCCGCGATGAAGAGCGCCCCCGCGACGAGCACGAGAACAATCTTGTCGCGCGGGCCCACTTTTCGAAGTTGCACGGCACAATTTTCCCCCGCGGGTACGCTGGAGCCAAACTCGAAGAGGTGCGCGAATGATTCACGACGACCCGAAACTCCTCCCGACTCTGCTCTTCATGGCCTGCCTCGCCGCGGCGGCGCCGGTGGTGGACCTCAAAGAATCCCCCGCGCTGGCCATCGTTTTCACCGGTGCGGGGGTGCTGCTCGGGTTTCTGGCGTGTCTGTTCACCGCCCGTACGCGCGCCTTCCGCGGCATCGTGGCCAGCATTGTTCTCGTTGCTGGCCTTGTCGCTCCGGCAGTCATCCTCGGGATGCGCTCTGAGGCCTCCAGCGGCTGGCCATTCGACGGGTTCCTCCTCTCGGCGCTGGTGACCGCGATTCCCATGTTCGCCGTGTGCACCGCATACGTCGTCGCGGCGGGGATGCAGCTGCGGAAGATCTTCCTCGCCCTGTGCGCAGCGGCTTCTAGGGAAACGAAAAGCACCCCGCCGGTCGTCATCCGGAGGGGTGCGGGTTTGTGCCCGAGGGGGGACTTGAACCCCCACGTCCGTTAATAGGACACTAGCACCTCAAGCTAGCGCGTCTGCCATTCCGCCACCCGGGCTTTGGGTGTTGTCAGCCTTGCGGCTGGGCACTCGTAGAACTATAGGACGTGGCACATGAGTCCGGCAAATCGCCACGTCAAACGCGATAGGACGGTACAAAGGAGACATGACTGTTTCGTATGTTTCCGACCGTTTCCCCGGCCCCGACCCGTACGCGCCGCTTGTCGACGTCCCGTCGTTTCCCGTCACCTCCACCGACCTGGTCGACGGCGAGAAGCTTCCTGACACCCAGACCGGCGACGACGGCATCTCCCCGCAGCTGGCCTGGTCCGAACTTCCAGAGGGCACGAAGACCATTGCCGTGACGTGCTTCGACCCGGATGCACCGACGGCATCCGGTTTCTGGCACTGGGCCGCGTTCAACATCCCGGTGGACGTGACCGAGCTGCCCACCGGCGCCGGCTCGGAGGATGGCCTCGGTGTCGGCGCAGTCGTTCTCACCGGTGATTCCGGCGTCAAGGGCTACTACGGCTCCAACCCGCCCGAAAGCCACGGCCCGCACCGGTACCTCTTCGCTGTCCACGCTGTGGACACCGAGTTGCCGGCCGACGGGATCGCTAACCCCACACAGCTCGGCTTCAACCTCAACTTCCACTCCCTGGGACGCGCCATCATCTGGGGTTGGGACGAGAACTAGGGCTGTGCGTGCGCACCATGGCGTTCACCGCCGGGCGGTCGCGTTCTAGTCTCTCCAGGCGAGACCCGAGCCGACCGCCTGGCTGATGTTGTCGAGGCCATGCGCCTCCACCTGGCGGGCGAGACCGCGGTGAACCGCGCGGATCCATCCCAGGCCGCCGTAAATGAACGGTGTGTAGCCCTGCAACAGGTGGGCGCCGGAAGTGATGCGCTCCCACGCCTGCTGTGGGGTGGAGATGCCCCCAACGCTCACCAGCACGAGCTTGCCGCCCACACGCCCGTTCAAACGCTTCAGCACCTCGAGCGATCGGTCGTTCAAGGGGGCTCCCGAGATGCCGCCGGCACCCATCGCCTCAACCTCCGCCGCATCAGTGCTCAAGGCGTTGCGGCTGATCGTGGTGTTCGTGGCCACGATGCCGGCGAGCCCGAGCTCCACAGCCAGATCGGCGACTGCGTCGATGTCCGCGTCGCTGAGATCCGGGGCAATCTTCACCAGGACCGGTGTGTCCGTGGCATCCTGTACCGCGCCGAGAATCGGGCGGAGCTCCTCGATCGCCTGCAGATCTCGCAGACCCGGAGTGTTGGGGGAGGAGACATTGACCACGATGTAGTCCGCCAGCCGGCCGAGCAGACTCGCACCAGTGCGGTAGTCGCGGACTGCGTCCTCAGAGGTCTTGTTCTTGCCGATGTTGATGCCAACGACATCGGCTGACTTCCGCTTCTCCAGGTTCTTCGCGACAGCCAGCGCACCCTCGTTGTTGAATCCCATGCGGTTGAGAATCGCCTTATCGGCCGGCAGTCGGTATAGACGCGGCGCCGGGTTGCCGGGCTGGGGGCGGGGAGTGACGGTGCCGAGCTCCGCGTAGCCGAATCCGACGGCACCCCAGGCGTCGATAGCCGTGGCGTTCTTATCGAATCCTGCCGCGAGCCCCAGCGGCGCCGGGAATGTCACGCCGAACAATTCCTGCTCCAGGCCCTTGTCGTGTACCCGCACAGCCTTCTCCATTGCCCGGTTTGCCGGTGCGACCGCGTTGAGCGCCCCCAGCGCCCCGCTGATAATGCCGTGGATACGCTCCGGGGGGAGCAGGAACATGACTTTGAGCAGAGCGTTGTAAGCGCCCATGAGAAGAACTCCTAATTGTCGGTTGCGGGGTTGTCAGCGTCTGTGCCGGTGGATTCCGGCGGAATGATTTGCAGGCCGGCGCCGGAAGCAGAACCGATGAGCAGGGTGCCGTCGTCAAGCGAAACCATGTTCTGCGCGTCTGCGACTGTGCGCACCTTCCGCTGCTCGAGCGGCACGCCCTTAGAAATGTCGTACGCCGTGGCGGTGTTCTCTGCCGTCGAGGTGACCCACGCGAGCTTGTGCACCGGATCCCACGATACCGCCCACGGGGACGCATCTGTCGGGACCGACTGGTGCAGGCGCACGACCTCGTCCGTGGTGTACACGAGAAGCTGGCCGCCCGTCGCATCCGACGCGAGCACCATGCCGTCCTCGCCGAACGCGGCCTGCCCGACGCCCAGTCCCACGCGCAGCGTGCCACCCTGACGACTCTTGGCCAGCTGCACATCCTGGATCGTCGTGTCGAAGCGGTTCAGGCGCACGACCCTGTCCTTCTGGGCCAGCACAAAATCCGACGGGCGGGCCACCGTGATGCGGTCCTGCTTCCCGCCGTCCCTGCCGAAAACCCAGAGTGTGGCGGTCTCGTCGGAACCTGCGATGACGGTGCCGTCGGCAAGCGGCGCTGCAACAGTGACCTCCTCATCAGGCGTGAACGACTCCTCCTGGTCGCCCGTGAAGAGGCGAACCGTACCGCCGCACACCGTCGCGAAGACCCCCTCGTTCGCCGTGACGTCGCCGCATGTTTTGTCGAGCTCGTGCGTGGAACCGCCGCCCGCCCTGATCTCGTCGAGCGTACCCAGCCGCAGCGTTCCATCCGCCCTGACACCGATAGTGCCGTTCGTGATCTCGATGTCGTCCACCGCTGGGAAGTCGACCGTCTCACCGTCGGCATCAGCCGTCGGCGGCGACTGCACCGGCTCCGCGTTGCCCATCTCGGGGGCCTCGATCGGCACCCCCGGTGTCTGCGAGCACGCTGTGAGCAGCAAGGTAGAAGCAGCGCAGGAAACGGCGAATACTGTCAACGAACGGCGAAATTTCACGGACCCAAGCTTATCAACAGTGAATTGTGCCGCCGCGTCGAATTGTGCCGCCGCGTCACACTTCAGCGCGCAGGGGCCGCAGCGGTAGTGTGTCGTCCGTGATTGAATCAACCCCCGAAACCATGTCGTGGCTCCAGGTTGTCGTCCTGTCCATCGTCCAGGGACTCACGGAATTTTTGCCGGTGTCCTCCTCCGGCCACCTGAACATCGTGTCCTCGTTGTTCTTCAGCCAGGACGCCGGTGCGAGCTTCACCGCCGTCATCCAGCTGGGCACGGAGCTGGCGGTGCTCGTATTCTTCGCAAAAGAAATCTGGCAAATTCTGTCCGGTTGGTTCGCCGGCCTGTTCAACCGGGATAAGCGCGGGTTCAACTACCGCATGGGCTGGATGGTCATCGTCGGCACCATTCCCGTCGCCCTTGCCGGTGTCCTGCTCAAGGACCTCATCCGCGAGAATTTTCGCAACCTCTGGATCACCGCCACCGTGCTGATCCTGTTTTCCTTCGTGTTCATTTTCGCGGAGCGATTCGGCACCAAGAAACGCGGTTACGAGGAGTTGACCATGAAGGACGCCATCATCATGGGCCTGTGGCAGTGCCTCGCGCTCATCCCGGGTGTATCGCGTTCGGGCGGCACCATTTCCGGCGGCCTCCTGCGCGGCCTCGACCGTGAGGTGGCCACGCGCTTCAGCTTCTTCCTCGCCATTCCGGCAGTCCTCGCGTCCGGTATTTTCTCGCTTCCCGACGCCTTCGCCCCCCAAGCCGGACAGTCTGCCACCGGTGCGCAGCTGCTGGTCGGCACCGTCATAGCGTTCGCGCTCGGCTATGCCTCCATCGCCTGGCTGCTGAAATTCGTCTCCAACCACTCCTTCGCTTGGTTCGCCGCGTACCGCATCCCGTTGGGTCTTATTGTCATGGTGCTGCTCGGCGCCGGCGTCATGAATGCCGGGGGCGGCGCCTACTAGCCGCATGCGTTTGGGTTTGCGCTCCTGAGTGCACTCTCGTGTCCTTAGCTCCTGAGCGCGCTGTCAAGAGAGCTCTGTCAAGTAGTTTGTTGCTGCAGGCAGGATTCCTTCGGGCTCTTCTTCAATCCAGCCGGTGGCCGGGTCCCTCGATCGCTTTGAGGGAACCGGTTCTTTTCGCATGTCATCGCCCTGATGTGGGTGGTGATGGTGCCGAGGCATCTGGATAAGAGGGAGTTATCCACAGGTGTGGGTTGGGGATCTGTTGGTGGGTGGGGTGGGGATTTATGGTTTGGGTCATGAACGATTTCGACGCTTTCATCGCTTCTGTATCCTCCCCGATGGGGATCCTGGCGGGGTTTGACCGTCAGGTGGCGGTGCGTGCCGGCATCAACCCGCTCACGGTGCGTAAGTGGGCCCGTTTGGCGAGGGTGTATTTCGGCCCGACGCGGTTTACCCGCAAGCAACGCCACGCGGTGCGCCTGGCACGCGAAACATCGAAGTCGCTGGACCAGTTGGTCTTCATCGAATCCTGTGTGCATGGCGTTGCTGATGATGCCGGG
>JALXXC010000006.1 GCA_025144245.1 Corynebacterium sp. p3-SID1145
CGTTCGGAGGGGTCATTTTTCTTTGTCTGAACGCCGTTCCTGCTCGGGTTATAGCGCGGATTGTTTATGAGCGCGGACCGAGCCGCGGAAGAGTTTCCGTACTCATCTGGTGGCGCGGTTTTTGCAGCGCTTCATAGCGGTCTTGTTGCTGTGATCACGCAGGACTGGCTGCGGGTAGTTGTTGGGGTCTGAACCGAGAGGGGTGCGCCCGGTCGGGGCCGTTTGGAACACTACTGCTCCGTCAGAGCCCGAAAGCTCCGCCACTGACGAGGATCACGATGCCGAGGCCGATGAGAACGATGGGAAAGAGGATGTCCTCCCAGCGTTCGAGCACTTCCGCGATCGGGGGGCGGGTGGCGACGAACTTTGCCAGGGCCACCAGGACCGCAACGAGCGTGAGGAAGATAACGCAATAGGCAACTACTGCGAGAGGTTCCACGCTGAGGAATACAGGGGTGTAGACACCGATGTTGTCGCCGCCATTGGCAAACGTGACGCCTGCGACTGTCCAAACGCCGACCTTCTTGCCGGCAACCTTGGCCTCGTCGTCATCGTCGTCATCGTCTCCGCGCCAGGCCTGCCATGCGGCCCAGAGGCCGATGCCCAGAGGGATGAGACCAAAGTATGGAATAGCTGCCGGGGGCAGAAATGCTCCGGCGCCGATGGTCACCAGAACCGCGGCACCGAGGATGCCCGCGAATCCGAGGTACTGGCCGGCCATAATGCGGGCGGTAGTGCCGCGCTGGCCTGCCCCTCGCGCGAAGAAGAGGGAGAGCACGATGATGTCGTCGATGTTGGTAGCTGCGAACAGGCCTATCGCCTGCAAGACCAAGGTGAGTATCATGCGTCCTCCCCAGCTGCGTAGCACCCGGGAAGCGAGCAGGCGGGATCGATGCACGGGGCGTCTTCGTCTACTGCCAAGGTGGCGTCGACCAATGTAGTCAGCGCCTGCGCCAGGTGCGGATCGGCGATCTCGTATCGCGTCCGACGCCCCTCGGGCTCGGAGACGACGATCCCACAATCGCGCAAGCATGCCAGGTGGTTGGACACGTTCGGGCGTGTCAGGTCCAGATCTCGGGACAGTTCTGCCGGGTAAGCGGGATGGTCGAGCAGGGTCAAGATGATCCGGGATCGAGTGGGGTCGGCCAGTGCACGACCCAGGCGGTTCATCACGTCGAGACGCGAAGCAATGGTCAGCATGCACTGAACTATACAGCGAGAACTGAACTAGTCAAGTTCCGGGTAGCGGTGCAGCTGTGTGTGCTGCTCAAGAGACAGTGGAAGTAGCAGAGATGGCAGAGATTCCGGCAAAGTTGCGAAAACAGCGTCGCCAGCTCGAGATTCAAGTTGCGCACGAGCCTGGCGTAGTTCGCGAGATCCGTTTTCAGGCCCCAAGCAATGACCCGAACGGGACAAAACTCGATGGCCTCATCATCTTGAACCGGGAAGGCTCGAACAAACTTATCTACCTCATCCGCAGCCTCGACTCGATTCCCGTTTGCAGCGGGGACACCTCGGGGTTCGACGACGGTTAGCGCCGCCAAGGGGAGCCTTGCCGGATGGATTGCCGAGAGGGACAGCGAGGGAGACAACACTGGCGACGGTGCATACTTGGTTGAACCACGCTCGTTTCTGACGATCGGCCCATGTGCGATTTGTGCCGCGCCGAAGGCAACCGAAAAGGCGCGAAGTTCCGTAGCTTTGAAAGTTTCCGCTCGAACCGTAAGTCACCGGAGGTGCTCACCTTTGACGAACTTATCGAGCGTTCACAGTGGAGCGTGGAGCTTGCCGAGAGACAGGAAGAGGCGGAAGCGGAATTTCCTGACTTCCCGTTCTAAGGAGCGCTCCTGCTCACGTCATATAATTGACTTCTGTCGTGTAACCGGAGTCGGAACCCAGTGTAACCGAGGTGTAGCCACGAACCCGCTACAACTGGTCGGGGAGTTTACTGAATGCCCCCCATCAGTCGGGACATCGTTGACAGATCAGTCGCGACATGGTGGACAAACCGGCATCTTGGTGTTTATTTTTCCAAGGTGCCGGTTGTGGTTTTCAGGTCATCGGGGGTTGGCCTTTTCGCCAGTACGGTTTTCGGTAGTGGCGGGATGTGTCGACGCAGATCATTGTGATGGGTTCGCCGCCCCATCTGCGGCCGATATGAAGGCGGCGTAGTTTGCGGGCAACCCCACGGTGAGTTTCATGGTTTCGATGATGATTTTCGGTGCTGCTTTGTCTGCTTTCGTCATCGATTAAGCATGGCGGAACGATGTCTCGAGACATGGTTTTCTCGTTCCCGGGGCAATCCCGGCGGCAGATGTGCCCACCGGAACGATGTGGTGAGACATCCCCGCGGGACAAACCGGAACGATCTCATGAGACATGCGGAACGATGTCACCGAACCAGACACTGTCGGGGACGTGGCGTGAATCCGCAAGGCATTTTTTGGCAAATGTCGCGGGGATTCTTTTGTTTCTGGGGCATGGTCGGCGTGCCCGAACGCCGAGGTTTTGCAGGGAGTTCTCTTTTTATCGGGCCGAACGTGGGGGCGTGGGTCAATAACTTTGCAAATTTTTTGGTGAATAAAACCCTTCCTTCGGTTCTGTGTCCCCGTATTGTCTCGCTTTATAGACCAAGCGGTACATAGAGAACAGACAAAGGGGTCTACATGTCCAACCGTCGCAGTTTCACAATCATTGGGCTTGGCCCGCGCGGCATCTCGACGCTAGAGCGCCTCACGGCAGCGCTTTCGACAGACGACTCAATGTCATCGAATCCGATGGTTTTGCACCTCATCGACGATGCCGGTCCCGGCGGCCGGATCTGGGAGAAAGAGCAGCCGGACATATTCCGAATGAACACCTTCGCGCACGGCATGACGTTGTTCGCCGAACCGGGGTCGACGGTGAGCTCCCCGGTTGTCGAGGGACCGACGATCTACGAGTGGATCCAGCTCGTCGCGGGCAACCGCACTGGAATCGCGGCCGCGAAGCAGCGTTATTTCGATGCCCATCCACCGAGTCCCGAGCTGCTCGAGCGCTACGGAGCAGAGGAGCTCTCTGCTTACAAGCCGGATTCTTTTCTCCCCCGCGCCGTTTACGGGTACTACTTGCGCTGGGTTTTCGATTCCCTCCTCGCACGGCTCCCTAAGTGGGTAACTCCAGTCATCCACCGCGCCCGCGCTGTCAGTATCGTGTCGCAAGGGGGCAGCGACTTGATCGAGTTGAGCGATTCATCGGTGATCGTTTCTGACGCGACTGTCGCTGTAACAGGATGGCAGGCGCAAACACTGAGTTCCAGCCAGCGCCATGTCCAGCAGTGCGTTACGGAGTTTCCCGGACTTCAGTGGATTGCTCCAGATAATCCGCTGGAACAAGACCTTTCTAGTATCCCCGCGGGTGAATTAGTCTTTGTTCGTGGTCTTGGTATGGGCTTCTTCGATGTCCTCGCCGCTACGACGATTGGGCGAGGAGGCCGGTTCGTCGACGATCCCGCAGCCCGCTCCGGAATGCGCTACATCCCTTCGGGCAAGGAGCCGATGTTCATCGCTTCGTCCCGTCGCGGCTACCCGTTCCTCCCGCAGTCCGATTACGGGGCTCTTCCCACGCCAGCACCGATGCACCGTCTGCGCAGAGTGATCGAGGAACTGGGCGGCCGTTCCGGCCATGAATCCATCGACTACGGCACGGAGGTCTATCCCGCTGTTGTGCGTGATGCATACCAGGCTTTCGTCGATACGCTTCCCGATTCGTCGCTGCGCACGGACCGCGCGACGATTCACCGCGCTATCGACGCCACGGAACCAACCGAATTGCCGGGCGTGGTCGCAGAGGACACCACACAGAATCTCGACCTCGACAGCTGGCACCGTCCGCTGCAAGCCACCGCCGGTTCCGCTGAGGAGCTCACCGGTATCGTCGCAGAGAACCTGGCGATGGATATCGCCGAGGCAATGAAGGGTGCGGATTCTCCGCTCCGCGCCGCGCTGTGGTCGATCGGGTCCGCGCGCAAGCCCACGCAGGTTCTCGGCGCGGAGGGGCGCTACACTGCGCAGTCACGTCCGCTTTTCGACCGGATGGTCGCGCTCGGCCAGATGGCGTGCTCGGGGCCTCCCGTATTCCGCACCCAACAGTTGCTTGCGCTTGTCGACGCCTCCCTCGTCCGCTTCCTTGGAGAGTCACCGTCGCTTTCGGTGTCGGCGACATCAACTGGCGCGAAGTGGAGGATGACCTCGCCGTCAACGGGCCAAACTGAATACCTCGCGCGCGTACTCGTCGACGCTTGGGTGGAGAAACCGACTGTGTTGCGGCCAACTCGGGACGCCTTCGTGCGCAGGGTGTTCGAAACGGGTCGTGCACGCGCTTTCGCTGCTCCAGAGCCAACCGCGTCGCTTGAACTATGCCCCGAGACCCGGCGCCTTATCCACCCGGATGGCACGCGAGACGAACGATTGCACTTCGTGGGCATACCCGCGCATGCCCAGTACCCGGACACCACCATCTCTCCGCCGGTGCCGGGCACAGACCCATGGTTCATTCAGGAGACTGACAAGGCCGCCCGCTCCGCGCTGCGTGCACTGTCAAAGGTGGGGGTTCGATGAACCGGACCCGCAGCACCATCGCCGCTCTCATGGTCGCCCAGGTGTGCGCCGGGTTCGGCCACGGACTCACTTTTTCCATGGGTAGTCTTCTCGCCGCCAAGCTTCAAGGGCAGGCATGGGGCGGGACCGCATTGGCCCTGACAATGGCGGGTGCCGCCATCTGGGCTATCCCGCTAGGCAAGCTGGTCACTCGCTTCGATAGGCGCGTCTCGCTCATCACAGGACTGGTCCTGGCCATGGCTGGGGCCTCTGGAGCGTTTCTCGCGGCGCAAACGGGTTTCTTCCCGCTGGCGCTCGTTGGGTTCTTCTTCCTAGGCGGAGAGGTTGCCGTCAATTACCAGGCCCGTTTCGCGGCCTCCGACGTCTCCTCGCCGGGGCGGCAGGCCCGCAACCTCTCCATCGTCATGTGGTCGACGACGCTCGGCGCCGTCGTGGGCCCGCAGCTTTTCGAAACGACGGAGCGACTGCGGACCTATCTCGGATTCGAGGAGTTCACCGGCGCGTATCTGCTTTGCCTTGTGGCTCAAGCGCTCGGTATTCTCGCGCTCGCTGTGGGGATGCCGCGGGGCATTAAACCCGTGGCAGGGGAGCATGTCGCCGAGGCCGCAGTCGAACGGTTGCGGGACTATCCGCCCGTGGTTGTCTCCATCGTCACCGCCGCCGTCTCTCACTTCGCGATGATCTCGATCATGGCGATGTCCGCCGTCCACCTTCACCACCACCATGCCGGGCTGGGGCTTATCGGCATCGTCATCTCAGGACACATCGGCGCGATGTACATTCTCGCTCCCATGTTCGGCTACATCGCTGACAGGTACTCCGCTGTGGCCGCGATCGGCCTGGGAGCCGCGTTGAATATCAGCGCCTGCGCGGTCATCTTCGTGTGGGGCGGCACTCCGACCGGTGTCCTGATCGGCATGGTGATTCTCGGTTTCGGGTGGTCTTCCACTTTGGTGGGGTCGTCTTCGCTGCTGCTGGCATCCAGCCCTCCAGGGGCCCGCGCCGCATTCCAGTCCCGAAGCGACCTGGGAATGAACTTGACGGGTGCGGTTGGTGGCCTTCTTGCGGGGCCGGTCACCGCGGCGGTGGGGCTGCAGAACCTCGCCGGGGTGATTGCGGTTCTCATCGCTGTGCAGATTGCCAGCTGCCTCCCTGTGCTCCGCCGTCGACCCGTGGTCAGGAAGGAGGTCCATGAACCGGAACAGATCGCCGTGAACGCCTGAATGTTTTCCCTCTAGCCCAACAACCGAAAGGATTCCCAGATAATGTCCATCACCCCTAACCACCAGACCGGAGAGCCGCTGGCCCCAATCGATTCCGACGCACTCGAGGCGCTCGCTGAGAAGAATGTCGCCGATCCTTCCAAAGGAAAGAAGAAGATCCGCACCCACACGGAGGCGGACGGCACATTCCGCAACTACACGAAGGTCCGTGATCTGGATCCCGTCCTCGTCGCTGAACCGCCCCAGCTGCTCGGTGACAACTCCGCGCCCAACCCGACGGAGGTTGCGCAGGCCGCGCTTGCTTCCTGCATCTCCGTGGGTATCCAAGCCATTGCCACGCACCGGGGTGTCACCCTGACCAAAATCGACATAGACATCGAGTCCGACATCGATATTTCAGCGGTGTGGGGCGTGGGGGACACCGATGAGGACAAACGCACCGGTGTTTCCGATGTCCGCGTCATCATCGACCTCGAAGGCGATGCCGACCGCGAGACCCTGGACCAGATCCAGAAGGATGCCGTCAAGTGGTCGCCCGTGGTGAACACGTACACCCGGCCGGCAAACCTGACGTCGGAACTGGCTTAGCCGAGCTTTTCGACGACGGCCTCACCCACGCCCGCCGCGCTCATCGGGTTCTGCCCGGTGATGAGGTTACCGTCCACAATGACATGCTTGGTCATGGGGACGGTGGCGGTGGAGTACTCGCCGGCCTGGGCGGTGAGCTTCTCCTCGAGGCTGAAGGGAACCTCGTCGGTGCGGTTGGCCAGCTTCTCCTCGGTCCAGGAGTAGCCGGTGAGGCGGCGGCCGTCGATAAGCTGCGAGCCGTCGGCGAGCGTGACATCGAGCAGGCTGACTGGTCCGTGGCACACGCCGGAGACGATCTTGTTCGCGTCGGCGAAGTGCGCGACGGCCTTCTTCACGTCCGGGTCGGTGAAGTCGTACATGGTGCCGTGGCCGCCGATGAGGTAGATCGCGTCGTAAGAGTCGAGGTCGACGTCGGCGATGGCGGGGGTGTCGTCGAGAAGCGACATGAACTCGGGGTCCTCGTAGCGCTTATTCGTCCCGCCCATCTGGATGACGGGAGCTTTGAGGCTGACCGGGTCGATCGGCACGACACCGCCGGCGACACTGGCGAGGTCGACCTCGTGGCCCGCCTCAGTCACGACGTCGTAGAAGTGGGTGAATTCGCCGAGCCACATGCCGGTGCGGAAGCCGGAGGTCGCGTAACGGTGGACACTGGTCGAAAGAGCGAGAATCTTCATAACTGCGTGCAACGTGGCATGGCGGCGGCATATTCCGTCCGGAGCAGCAAATGGGCAACATGAAGAACGCACCCGTACGTTGCGCTCTGCTAGCCTGGGCCCGGTAACGAGACATCTATTGGATGGTTGAAGGGGATTTTCATGGAACGCGAGATCGTATTCATCGTCTACGTCAGCGACATCGATCGCGCTGTTGAGTTCTACCGCGATGTGCTGGAATTGCAAACGGACTTCGTCACTCCTCGCTACGTCACTTTCTCGCTGGGCGAAGGCGTCGCGTTCGCATTGTGGACTGGTTATTCGGGGGCGCTGGACGGCGATTCAGCCCGCACATCCGAGGTCTGCATGAACGTGCCTGAAGATCAGGTGATGAAGACGTATGAAGCATGGCAGCAAAAGGGAGTCACCGTGGCGGAGGAGCCGCATGAGGACGTCTTCGGCACCACATTCGTCGCGGCGGATCCTGACGGGAACCGGATTCGCGTCGCCCCGATCGACTAGACCCCCGCGGAATTCGGCGGGCGCTCCTCGTCCGCGGCGCCGGGGCGTGTGCGTGAGGCGGACCGCCAGGTGACGATGGCGCCGGCGAGCGCCACCATGGGGATGCCGAGCAGGATGCGGGGAGTCATCGCATCGCCCATGAACAGCCATCCGAGCACCGCGCCGACGACAGGGTCGAGAGCAAAGAGCGTGCCGACGACCTGAGCCGAGGACAACCGCGCCGCCAACGTGTCGGCGATATAAGGGATCACCACACCGATGAGTGCTGCAAGGGTCAGGACGAGCCAGGCGTTGGGGGAGACGTCGGTGAGTTTCGGCGCGGCGATGGGGAGCGTGACGAGTGCTGCGACAGCGACCGAAACGGCGAGGTCCGTCAGGCCGCCGCCGTCGGCCTTGCCCACGCGTTCCGCGAAGACGGTGTAGGCGCCGAAGAAGGCACCGGCGAGGAAGCCGAAAACGAGGCCCACCGGGTCCATGCCCGATGACGGCCCCGCAATGAGAACCACGCCGGCGAACGCGACGAGCGCCCAGGCGCGCTCCCGCCAATGCTTGAGGCCGAGAAACGAGACCATGCACGGGCCGAGAAAGTCGAGTGTGACCACAACGCCGAGCGGGAGACGGTGGACGGCAGCGAAGTAGAACTGGTTCATCGCGGCCATCGCGATGCCGTACACGCACGCATTGATCCAACGTTGGCGCGTGAATGTGCGCACCGCAGGGCGGAACGCGGTGAGCATGATCACTGCAGCGACGACCAAGCGGAACGTGGAAACCGCGACTGTGCCGAGCTCGCCGAACAGCGTCGACGATACGACCGCGGAGGACTGGATCCCTAAAGAACCGGCCAGCACGAGCGCGACGGGGCGTAGGTCGAGTCGGTCTCCGCCCGTCTGCGCTTGCGCCACAGTGCTACTCCTTCAAACAACAAAACCCCCGCGCGGTGCGGAGGCACAACGGCTGAACTTCGTACGCCGGTGGCGCAGCCGGCAGGCAGTGGGCCGGGTTTACAGGCCCGTGAGAACGATGACGTTCACGAGCAGGTTGTTGAGCATGTGCAGGATGAATCCCGCCCACAGCGAATGGTGCCAGCGGGTCACCAGGGCCATGGTGAGACCGGCGAAGAACGTGTACACGATCGCCGGAGGGGAAAGGTGCACGAGCCCGAAGACGAGCGAGGACAGCAGCACACTGGCTGCGGCGGGCATGAGGGTGTCCAGATAGCCCATGAACAGGCGGCGGAACACGAGCTCCTCCAGAAACGGACCGATGAGAAGGTAGGCGCTCAGCGTGAACAGGATGAGTGCGCCACTCTCGCTAGCGGCGCTCGACGGGCCGTCCTGCTCCACGCCGAGCAGGGGAGCAACGAGCGATGTACAGAGCGCGGCAGCGAAAATCGACACGGGGACTTGCCAGAGTAGATGCCAGCCACGCCTGCCTAACGGCCGGAACCCAAGGGGAATGCCTCGGCGCTTCAGGTAGACCACCAATGCGATGGTGGGAATGACCAGTGAAAGGACGATCAAGACGGGCAGGACTACCTTGACGGCTCCGCCGAGGCCGAGCCCTTTCAACCCGAATGCGGAGCCAATCAGAAGCGCGTCAGCAGCGAGGAGTGCGCCGAAGCCGACGGCGGCGTCCGTCAACTGCGGGGCGATGCTCAACGGGTCGGGGGAGAATTCTGTATGACTAGTCGGCTCGCTCATACAAGGAAGATAACAGCGTTGGGAGACACAGCAAGCGGGACGAGTTTGGTGGGAGGCGCGGGGAGGTGCCGGCACTGACAGGGAACCGTGAGCCAACGCCGATGAAACGAGCACCGGTTCGTCATTGCGCTCAACGGTTGATGTCCCATAGTTGTTCTTGCGCGCGACAAGCGCGGCACGGGAAAATGACAGCAGATCGGCCCGCACCCCTCCAGACGGAAGGTGCGGGCCGATTTGTGTGCGGAGAACTTTTCTAACGCTGCTGGTCGAAGTAGCCGGGAGCGTCGTGCTGGTTGACCTTGCCGGTGCGTAGATACTCGACCACGATGTTGTCCACCGCCGTGTTTCCGAGGGCGACGTGGCCGTGGCCCGGGCCGTGGACAGTGACAAGCTGCGAACCCATCTCGTTCTGGATCACGCCGCGGCCGGAGTACAGAGTCTGCGGATCCCCGGTCGCATTGATCTGCAGCGGGCGCGTCTTCAGGCCACCGCCGTTAAGCGGAATGCGCTTGGCCACAGGTGCAGCGCCGTTGCATGCGCCGCCGCTGCCGAACAAGTCGTGCGCTGAAGCGAACACATCCTGCGAAATGTAGTTGGACCAGATTGCCTGCGGAATCAGCGAGTAGTCGGGCTGCGTGATGTTCTCATTGCACGCCTGGTTGAAGAGCAGATTGAGGCGAGCAACGTCCGCACCCATGACCTCATCGATCACCGGCTTCGGCGGGGCAGGCTTCGGCTCGAAGGTGCCGTTGGTCATCCGTGCGAGAGTGTCCCAGTCGCTGGGGGCGGGGATACCCAACTTCGTTTGCTGCAGAAGCTGGGAGTTGAATTGGGTCGCGCCGGGCTTGAGCATCCGGCTCACAATTCCCTCTGCCTCGACGCGTGCTTTGCCGGTAGCGGTGATGGCATCGGCACCCGCCTGGCCCGCGAACTCCAAGCCGGGCGGCAGATCGCCGACGCGTGCCGGCGGCGGCACGACCGTGGGATTGGTGCCGGTCTCCTCGACGACCTTCGCGGACCAGTACTGGTACGCCTTCAATGGGGTGTCGCCCATGCGGTAGGTGGCATCGTTGCGGGCCACGAAGTCGAAGTAGTCGTGCAGGGCGCGTTCGTAGCCGCCCTTTTGCTCCATCACCAGCTCGTTCCACTGCTGGTCTGGATTCATCGCGGAATCAAGCACGACCTTGTCAGTGTGGTCCGGGAACATCGACGCGTAAGCCGAACCGAGGTACGTGCCGTAGGAAAGACCCATGATGGAGACAGTGTCGTAGCCGAGTGCACGGCGCACCGTATCCCAGTCGCGGGCATTGTTCTCGGTAGTGATGCTCTCCGGCATGCCGGGATTGTCCCCCTGGCACATCCGGCGGGACGCAGCACCGGCGTTGACCGTGTTGTCTACCTGGCTGCGAATCGCGTCGAGCTGGTTCGCCGGTGCGGCGGGCTCGCACTCCAGTTGAGTGGAGTGCTGCAGGCCGCGGGGCTGAACTGCGACCATGTCCCATTCGTTGCGGATCTCCTTCGGCCAAGTAAAGCCCACCGAGTCAGAGCCGACGTAGGTGTAGGCGTCGCCGCCGGGACCGCCGGGGTTGCCGAAGAGCACCCCGCGTTTTGCTGCCGGCTGCGCGGCCGGGACACGGACAAAACCGACAGAGATCTGCGGGCTGTTCGAGTCGCCGTAACGCATCGGCACATCAACTTGACCGCATTCAGCGCCCGGGGCATCGACCGTGGCCGGGCATGTCTCCCACTTCACCTCCGGGACCGGTGCCGGTGCAGGGGCGGACTGCGCCGTCGCGGTTCCGAAAGGCGCGGCAATCAGCGATGCCGAGATGCCCACCGTTGCAAGAAGTGGGGCGGCGCTCCTTTTCAAGTCACGTGACGGTCTCGGTTGCAGTGACGGTGTTTTCTTGCGAAACACAGCGCGGCCTCCCATTCCAGCAGGATTTATAAAGCTTCATCAATTGGACAGTCGCTGATATTAATCTGTGTATAGGCTAGACGCTGGGTGATTGAGAATGCGAATCGGCCCGTCCCTTCCTTATGCGGAAGAGCGGGCCGATTCGGGGTGCGCGTAGCCCTTCCGGCGCGGTGAACCCACCCCGGAAAGGCGTATTGGCTAATCCACGAGCAGGACGATCAGGTCACGCGGACCGTGGACGCCCTCGACGCGGACGAGCTCGATGTCAGAGGTGGCCGACGGGCCGGAAATCAGCGTCGACGGCAGCTCCGGGTTGAGCTTCGCGAACATCTCCGGAACCCCGTACACGACCGTGTCCATGTGCACGATGCACAGGTGGCGGTCGGGGACCAGGCTCAGCGCGCGGCGGCCGCACTCGCCGGCACCGTTCTCCGACTGGAGGCTGATAGTGCCGGTCTGGGCGGACGAGACGACCGAGCCGGTGACCACGGCGTCGACGTCGTTGAGGTCGCGCGGGTCGACCTTGACATCGTCAGGCTGTGCGTTGCCGTCGAAAGAGGCGAACAGCGCGGCGTCGAGGCCCTGCGCGTAGCGGACGTCATTGCACTCGTGCTCGCGGAGGATATCGGCGATCTTGCCGGGCAGCTCGTCGGAGGAGACGGTCTGCACCTCAGCCTTGTAATCCACGAGGCGGTCGACGAGCATCTCGCGCAGCTCGTCGCGGTTCAGCGGCGACTCCGTGCGGTACTCGTGGGCGTGCTCGACGCTCGCGGGGGAGTCGGCGAGCTTATGCGCGTCGCGGATGCGGGCGAGGATGTCTTCCTTTGCGGTACCCATTACTTCTCGTCCTCCTTGCGGTTGTAGCGGGTCCAGGAATCCCCGGGCGCAGGCTTCTCGTCGGCGCCGGCGGTGCCGGTGTGGTCGGGAGCCACGTGGCTCTTGACACCCTCCGCGCGGGCTTCCGCCATGAGGCGCTTAGCCTCGTCAGTCTCGAACCACTGGCGGAAGGACTTCTTCGGCGGCACGGCGACGTCGCGGTAGTCGGTCCAACCGGACACCGGCGGCGGCATCTTGTTGATGACACCGTTGAAGCCACCGAGAATGCGGCCGGCAGCGACCATGCGCACGGCCTTGTCCCACAGCTTCGAGTGGCCGTAGACCTGGCCGATGACATCGAACATCGCGCCCTCGATCGCCGGGCGGTGGTTCTCCACCTTCTGGTGGCGCATCTCCAGCAGGACGTCTGTGATCGGGATCTTGACGGGGCAGACCTCGTCGCAACGCCCGCACAGGGAGGAGGCGTACGGCAGGGAAGCGGTGACATCGTCGGCGGAGTCCATGCCCGCGAGCTGCGGGGTGAGGATCGCGCCGATCGGGCCCGGGTAGACGGAGCCGTAGGCGTGGCCGCCGGCGCGCTCGTAGACCGGGCAGACGTTGAGGCAGGCGGAGCAGCGGATGCACTTGAGTGCCTCGCGGCCGATCTCATTGGACAGTGCGGCGGTGCGGCCGTTGTCCACGAGCACGATGTGGAAGTCCTGCGGGCCGTCGTTCTCCGTGACACCGGACCAGATCGAGGTGTACGGGTTCATGCGCTCGCCTGTCGACGAACGCGGCAGCAGCTGCATGAACACACCCAGGTCCTCATAGGACGGGAGGATCTTCTCGATGCCCATGACGGTGATCAGGGTCTCCGGCATGGTCAGGCACATACGCCCGTTGCCCTCGGACTCGACGATGGAGACCGAACCGGTCTCCGCGATGCCGAAGTTGCAGCCGGAGATGGCGACCTTGGCCTTCATGAACTGCTCGCGCAGGAACTTGCGGGAAGCCTCGGCCAGCTCGGCCGGCTCCGCGGTCAGGTCCTTCGGCGCGCCCGGCATCTTCTCGGTGAAGATGTCGCGGATCTCCGCACGGTTGCGGTGGATCGCCGGAACGACGATGTGGGACGGGAAGTCCTCGCCGAGCTGCACGATGAGCTCCGCCAGGTCCGTCTCGCGGGCGTTGATGCCGTTTTCCTCGAGGACGTCGTTGAGCGCGATTTCCTGGGTGAGCATCGACTTGATCTTGACGATGTCGGTCTCACCGGTGTCCTTCACCAGATCAGTGATGATCTGGGAGGCTTCCTTGGCGTCGCGCGCCCAGTGGACGTGGCCGCCGCGCTTGGTCACGTTCTCCTCGAACTGCTCGAGCAGTTCCGGCAGGCGTGCCAGCGTGTCGCGCTTGATGGTCGAGCCAGCTTCGCGCAGCTGCTGCCAGTCGTCGAGCTCGTCGACGACGCCCTGGCGCTTCAGACGGATCTGCGTCGTGGCGTAGTTCAGGTTACGGCGCTGAGTCGAGTTGTTCAGCTCAGTCTTAGCGTTCTTCTGGAACTTGTTGTATTCGCGGAAGTGCCCCAGGTCGTGCGGCGCGTGGGGCGGCATCGTCGGGTTACCAAGTCCGACCTTCACAGCATCTTCTCCTTCGTGTACGCGGCGGACTCAGGCGTCCACGGGTTTTCACGGGTCGAGGCGAGAATCTCAGCGATGTGGATTGCGCGGATGCCCGTGTGCTGGCGGGACATGGCACCGCCGATATTCATCAGGCAGGAGGAGTCTCCCGCGGTGACGTACTCCGCGGCGGTGTCCTTGATGTGACGCACCTTGTCGGAGACCATCGCAGCCGAGGTATCGGCGTTCTTCACAGCGAAGGTGCCGCCGAAGCCGCAGCATTCCTCGATGTTTTCGAGTTCCACGAGCTCCAGCCCGTCGACGGCCTTGAGCAGGTCCGTCGGGCGGTCGCCGACCTTGATGAAGCGGCGGGAGTGGCAGGTGGAGTGGTAGGTGACGCGGTGCGGGAAGAATGCGCCCACATCGGTCGTGCCCATGACATCGACGATGAACTCGGAGAGGTCGAGGGTCTTCTTGGTGGTCTTCTTGGTGCCGGCGACCAGCTCCTTGGACCCGTAGCGCTCGGCGATGCGGGTGTGCTGCTCGCGCACGGCACCAGTGCAGGAGCCGGACGGAGTGACCACGTAATCAATGGAATTGTCGGCGAATGCGTCGACGTAATTTTCAATCATGGGCACCGTCTCTTTCTGGTACCCGGTATTGATATGCATTTGTCCGCAGCAGGTTTGCTCCGGAGGGAAGACGACCTCGCATCCAAGTCGGGATAGGACGAGAGCAGACGCCTTGTGCGCATCGGGGAACAGTGCATCCCCGAGGCACGTGGAAAACAGGGCTACGCGCACTGATTGGCTCCTTTCTGGGTAAGTTGCCGGGCAGTGGCCAGCTTCAATTAAACTCCTTTCCCATGACGCCTGCTGACCTTGCCTCCACAGTCCGCACAATCACCATCGAAACGCTCGACGCTCACGGCCTCGATTCGACGGTCGTTCCCGACAACGTCACTGTTGAGCGCCCCCGCAACCCGGAGCACGGGGACTATGCGACGAATATCGCTTTGCAGGTGGCCAAGAAGGCGGGCACCAACCCGCGCGAGCTCGCCGGCTGGCTTGCCGACGCCTTGTCGGCCCGCCCCGAGATCGACTCCGCCGAGGTCGCGGGCCCGGGCTTCATCAATCTCCGCTTAGGGGCCGCCGCCACGGGAGGCATCGTGACCGAGATCCTTGAAAAGGGTCCATCTTTCGGTTCATCCGACCTTCTTTCGGGCGCGAAGATCAACCTGGAATTCGTCTCCGCGAACCCCACCGGCCCGATCCACTTAGGTGGCACCCGCTGGGCCGCTGTGGGCGATTCCCTCGGCCGCGTCCTGGAGTTCTCGGGCGCCGAAGTCACGCGCGAGTACTACTTCAACGACCACGGCGGGCAGATTGACCGTTTCGCCCGCTCGCTTGTCGCGTCCGCGAAGGGTCTGCCCACGCCGGAAGACGGGTACGGCGGTGAATATATTGGCGAGATCGCGGATGCGGTCGTCGATAAGCGCCCCGACGCCCTCGACGGCGACGCGGAAACTGTGCAGGAGACCTTCCGCGCTGAAGGCGTTGAGATGATGTTCGCTCAGATCAAGGAGTCGCTGCACGAATTCGGCACCGACTTCGACGTGTTCTTCCACGAGAACTCGCTGTTCGAGTCCGGTGCCGTGGACCGCGCCATCCAGACGCTGAAGGACAACGGCAACCTGTACGAGGCCGACGGCGCGTGGTGGCTGCGTTCCTCCGACTTCGGCGACGACAAGGACCGCGTGGTGATCAAGTCTGACGGCGACGCCGCCTACATCGCGGGCGACATTGCGTACGTTGCCGATAAATTCGACCGCGGCCACACCCTGGCGATCTACATGCTGGGTGCGGACCACCACGGCTATATCGCCCGACTGCGCGCCGCCGCGCAGGCTCTCGGCTACGACCCGGAGGCCGTCGAGGTGCTCATCGGCCAGATGGTCAACCTCGTCCGCGACGGCAAGCCGGTGAAGATGTCCAAGCGCGCCGGGACCGTGATCACCCTCGACGACCTCGTAGACCTGATCGGCCGCGACGCCGCCCGCTACTCGATGGTGCGCTCGTCTGTGGATTCCACCCTCGACATCGACCTCGACCTGTGGGAGAAGCAGTCCAATGACAACCCCGTCTACTACGTGCAGTACGGCCACACCCGCCTCGCGTCCATCGAGCGCAAGGCCGCCGACGCCGGTGTTAGCCTCGGTGGCTCGGCTGACGGGAACGACGTCGACCTCTCCCTGCTCACCCACGAGAAGGAGGGCGACCTGATCCGTACTCTCGGCGAATTCCCCGCGGTTGTGAAGGCCGCCGCTGAGCTGCGCGAACCGCACCGCATCGCCCGCTACGCCGAGGAGCTGGCCAGCGTCTTCCACAAGTTCTACGACGCCTGCCAAATCCTGCCGAAGGCCGGCGAGGACCCGCAGCCGATCCACTCCGCCCGCCTGACTCTGGCTTCCGCTTCCCGCCAGGTGCTCGCGAACGCCCTGCGCCTGCTCGGCGTCACCGCGCCGGAAAGGATGTAAATCATGCTCGATCCGGTCCTGAATACGGCGAACCTGTCGCGCGACGACCTGCTGCGCGTGCGCCACGACGAAGCCGGTTGCTTCAACGACCTGCCCGCGCACGTCTGGCCGCGCAACGCCGTCCGCCACGACGACGGCACTGTATCCATCGCCGGTGCCGCATTGACGGAGATCGCCGCTGAATACGGCACCCCAGTCATGGTCGTCGACGAGGACGATTTCCGTTCCCGTTGCCGCGACATGGCCCGCGCCTACGGCGACCCGGCACACGTGCACTACGCCGCGAAGGCGTTTTTGACCTCCCGCATTGCAAAGTGGGTGGCTGAAGAGGGGTTGGCCCTCGACGTGGCCAGCGAGAACGAGCTGCTCATCGCTCTGGCTGCGGATTTCCCCGCCGAGCGCATCACCGCCCACGGCAACAGCAAGCCCGATTCCTTCCTGCGCCGCTGCGTGACCAGCGGTGTCGGCCACGTCGTCATCGACTCCCACCAGGAGCTCGAAGTCCTCGACCGCATTGCCGGGGAAGAGGGCATGGTGCAGGACGTGTTCATCCGCGTCAAGCCCGGCGTGGAGGCCCACACCCACGAGTTCATCGCCACCAGCCACGAGGACCAGAAATTCGGCCTGTCTCTGGCATCCGGCTCCGCATTCCGTGCTGCCCAGACCGCGCGCGACGCCGCGAATATCCGCCTGACTGGTCTGCACTGCCACGTCGGCTCCCAGGTCTTCGACGCGGAGGGCTTCAAACTCGCCGCCTCCCGCGTGCTGGGTCTGTACGCGAAGATCTACCGCGAGCTCGGCGTGGAGCTGGAATACCTCGACCTCGGCGGCGGCTACGGCATCGCCTACACCGTCGACGAGGAACCCCTCGACGTCGATGCCGTTGCCCGCGACCTTCTCCGTGCCGTGAAAGAGGCGGCGGGGGAGATGGGGCTCACCCCGCCCAGGGTCATTGTGGAGCCCGGCCGCGCGATCGCCGGCCCCGCCGCCGTCACGGTCTACTCTGTGGGCACCGTCAAAGACGTCCACGTGACCGACGATGCCACCCGCCGGTACATCGCCGTCGACGGGGGAATGAGCGATAATATTCGCACCGCGCTCTACGGTGCCGAATACGACGCCCGAATCGTCAACCGCATGACGGAAGGTGCCCCGCACGCCACGCGCCTTGTCGGTTCCCACTGCGAATCCGGCGACATTCTCATCAATAATGCCCTCTGGCCTGACGATATCGCCCCCGGCGACCTCATCGCGCTGGCCGCCACAGGTGCCTACTGCTTCTCCATGGCGTCGAACTACAACTGCTTCGGGCGCCCCGCAGTGGTCAGTGTCCGCGACGGAAACGTCACTCCGATGGTGCGCCGCGAAACAGTCGAGGACCTACTTGCCCGAGAGGTTTTTGTAGACTCTTAGGGCATTGCTGTCCACCCCCTAGACATAGGAGAACCATGACTGCGCTGAGCGCCGAAGGAAGGAACGGAAACTACCCGGGCAAGGGCATCGGGCAACCCGTGGGGGTCGCTGTGCTCGGCATGGGCACCGTCGGTACCGAGGTGCTGCGCCTGATCAACGAGTTCTCCGGCAGCTTGGAAAACCGCATCGGCGGTCCGATCGATGTCCGCGGTGTGGCCGTGTCCGACCTGAGCAAGAAGCGCGAGGTGCTCGACCTTTTCCCGGGCATCACGCTGACCGACAACGCGCGTGAGCTCATCGACCGGGATGACATCGATGTCGTCGTCGAGGTCATCGGCGGCATCGACTACCCGCGCGAACTCGTCCTCGCCGCGCTGAACGCGGGCAAGTCCGTGGTCACCGCCAACAAGGCGCTTATCGCGGCGCACGCCGACGAGCTTTCCGACGCCGCCAACGCCGCCGGCGTCGACCTCTACTACGAGGCCGCCGTGGCCGCCGCGATCCCCGTTGTGGGCATGCTGCGCCGCTCCTTGGCCGGCGACCAGGTCCAGCGCATCTCCGGCATCGTCAATGGCACGACGAACTACGTGCTCGACGCGATGGCGTCGACAGGCATGTCGTACGACGAAGCGCTCGCCGAAGCGACCCGCCTGGGGTATGCGGAGGCGGACCCGACCGCCGACGTCGAGGGCCACGATGCCGCGTCCAAGGCCGCGATCATGGCGTCGATGGGCTTCCACTCCCGTGTCACCTACGACGACGTGCACGCGGAGGGCATTACGAAGATCACCGCGGAGGACATTGAGGCCGCGCGCGAAGCCGGATTCACCATCAAGCTGCTCGCCATTTGCGAGAGGCTTATCGACGACGCCGGCAACACCTCCGTCTCCGCCCGCGTCCACCCGACGCTGGTGCCGAACGACCACCCGCTGGCGAGCGTCGATAAGTCCTACAACGCCGTGTTCGTCGAAGCGGAAGCTGCTGGCCGCCTGATGTTCTACGGCAACGGCGCCGGCGGTGCGCCCACCGCGTCTGCTGTGCTCGGCGACCTCGTCGGCGCCGCCCGCAACAAGATTCTCGGCGGCCGTGCCCCGGCGGAGAACCCCTACGCGCACTACCCAGTGGCCGATTTCGGCGATGTGCCGACGCGCTACCACATCGACATGTCCGTCGTGGACCGCGCCGGCGTGCTCGCCGAGATCTCCCGCCGCTTCGCCGCGCAGGATATCTCGATCTCCGCGGTGCGCCAGGAGGAGTCCGGCGAGCACTCCCGCCTCATCGTGGTCACCCACCAGTCACTGGAACGCAAGCTCGCCGCCATCGTCGACGAGCTGCGCGACATCGACGAGGTCAAGGCCATCAACTCCGTCATCCGTCTCGGTGCTTAAACATGAGCACTGACCTGGAAGTGGGCCTGCGCGCCCGGGTCACCGTCCCCGGAAGCTCCGCGAATTTGGGCCCCGGCTTCGACACCCTCGGCCTGGCCGTCGGCATCTACGACACCGTCGAGGTCGAAGTCACTTCTTCCGGCCTCGAGGTGGAGATTTTCGGCGAGGGTGCCGACGACCTGCCCCGCGACTCCTCCCACCTCGTAGTCAAGGCCATCAATTCCGGCCTGCACGCTGCCGATGTTCATGCTCCGGGCTTGAAGGTCACCTGCCACAACAACATCCCGCAGTCGCGCGGTCTCGGCTCGTCGGCCGCCGCCGCCGTCGCCGGTGTCGTCGCCGCGAACACGCTCGCCGGTAGCCCGCTGAGCACCGACGAGCTGATCCAGCTCAGCTCCGCCTTCGAGGGCCACCCGGACAACGCCGCCGCGAGCGTCGTCGGTGGGGCAGTGGTGTCGTGGACCGACATTCCCGTCGACGGTGTCTCGCAGCCCGAGTACCGCGCCGTTCCGCTGACTGTGCACAAGGACATCATCGCCACTGCGCTCGTGCCGGACTTCCACGCTTCCACGAACGCCGTGCGCAAGGTCCTGCCATCGCACGTCACGCACACCGACGCCCGGTTCAACGTCTCCCGCACCGCTGTGATGACCGTTGCGATTCAGACCCACCCCCAGTTCCTGTGGGAGGGCACCCGCGACCGCCTGCACCAGCCGTACCGTGCCGATGTCCTGCCCGTCACCGCCGAGTGGGTGAACCGCCTGCGCAACCGCGGTTACGCCGCCTACCTCTCCGGCGCCGGCCCGACCGCCATGGTCCTGTCGACCGAGCCCGTCGATGCGAAGATCCTCGACTCCGCGCGTGACGACGGCCTCCGCGTTCTCGAGCTCGATGTCGCTGGGCCCGTCACCGCCGAACTACTTCGTGCTTAAGACAAATAGGTAACGAAGCCTGCGTGCTTTCTGTTGTTCCTTTACATTCCTTAGTGACGCTGAACACATTGTGGAAAGGAATCGAAGGCATGCAGGCGTTATCTTCATCAGTTCGAGCGAGGGTTTTCCTCGCTCTTTTGATTGCCGTGGCGTGTTGTGTGGCGTGGGCCCCGATGACGCTCGCGCAGGGGTCCTCGGCCTCGTCTGCAGCTTCGTCTTCGGCTTCCTCGGTTTCGTCTGCGGCTAGTTCTGCGGCTTCGCCGGCGGGTCGGGGTTAGCGGGTTCTGCCAGTGCGGATAGTAAGGCGATGTTGATTTTGGATGCGTCGTCGTCGATGTTGGAGGACGATGCTGAGGGTCCGCGTATTGATGCCGCTAAGAAGGCTTCCAAGGATCTCGTCGAGTCCCTGCCGGGTACTGCCCAGATGGGCCTCATGGTCTACGGCGCGAAGGAGTCCGACGCCCCTGATAACCGGGAGAAGGGCTGTAAAGATATTGAGACGCTTGCGCCTGTGGGGGAGATTGATAAGGACGCGTTCAACAAGGCGATTGATGGTGTGACGCCGAAGGGGCATACCCCGATGGGGAATTCGTTGCGTGAGGCGGCCAAGGAGCTGGGTGGTGAGGGGCAGCGTTCGATCATTCTGGTTTCTGACGGTATTGATTCGTGTGCTCCGCCGCCGGTGTGTGAGGTGGTCAAGGAGTTAGCTGACGAGGGTGTGGATTTGGCGATTCACACTGTGGGTTTCAAGGTTGATGAGGAGGCTCGTAAGGAGCTGCAGTGTATTGCTGATGCGGGTAAGGGTCAGTTCTTGGAGGCTGATGATGCCGGTTCTCTTGCTGACTCTTTGAAGTTTCTGACTCAGCGTGATGTGGGTAAGTACCAGTTGAAGGGGACGAAGTTTGAGTTTGCGGATAGTCCCGAGGATGCGAAGTGGCTTGATGAGGGTCAGTATCAGACGAAGGTGACCCCGGATAGGAATGCGAAGAAGGATCGTTACTTCCGTGTCTCTGTGCCGGAGGGCCACAACGCCCGAGTCATCATCACCCCGGTATGGCAGACCAACGGAGGTATCCACCATGGCGATCTAGTGGTAGGAACGTCCTCGGAAACCAATGAAAAGGACCCGGAATGCGGTGCCGCAAGGACTGTCGTGGGTGGAACGAGCTCGGCCTACAGTAACGCTGAGTTCGGGGTCAGACCGTACGAAATAGTGCTCGATCGCCATGAGTCGCTTACAGACAACGGCAAGCAGAACAATTGCGACATGAGTTCCTGGCTCATTCCGGTGCAGGTGTACCAGGACGGCGACGAAATCACTGACGATGTGAACCTTGAAGTCAACGTGAACTACGAGCCGCTTCCGGATGAGGAGCAGGCGAAGGAATGGAACGACCGGAAGATTCACGATGCTGGCGAGTACAAAGGGGACCTCGAAATCGAGAATTCCCAGGCGGTCACCGGTGGTTCTGGTTTCAACGATGCGGTGGAGATCACTGAAGGGTCGTATTCCGACAAGATCGTTCCGGGCGAATATCGGATGTACAAGATTCCGGTGGAGTGGGGTCAGCGCCCGGTGATCAAAGCGAAGACACCGAAATCGGTGATTGAGGAGGCCGATGCAATCGGATTAGGCTTCCACGATGCTCTTCGCAATAACGCCGGTGACGGGAAGCTGATTTTCTTCGATGAGGATGCCGAAGAGGGCCCCGTTGCTGCCAGTAATTATGCGTGGTACCGGGAAGCACAACAGGGCTTCTACTATGTCTGGTTCGGCATGGGGTCCAAGGGCGAAGGCGAAGTCACTGGTGTAGAGCAACCGTACGAGTTCGCAGTGAAGCTTGATGGTGAGCCGGCTGACGGTGGCATGGACTGGGAGCCGACGTATGAGGATGGTCCGGAGCCGTCGGATGAGCCGATCAAGTTCGACAGTGCCAATGACGACGGCTCCAAGAAGGATGGTAAGGAAGACGGCGATGGTGCGGATTCTGCCGAAGACGGTGATTCTTCGGCTCCGGGGTGGTTGTGGCCGGTTGCCCTTGGCGTGGGTCTGCTGCTGTTGGTGTTCCTCGGCATCTTGATGTTCATGCTGCGCCGGAGGAAGAAGGCTGCGCAGTCCCGGGTTGATGCGCGGGATGATTTCCCCCAGGGTCCGCGCGGTGGATCGACCGCCCAGTTCGGACAGCACGACCCACGCGGTCCCCACGGCCAGCCAGGCCAGCCGGGCCAGTACGGCCCAAATACCCAGAACGGGCCGGAGAACCCGTACGGTCCAAGCAATCTGAACGGACCGAGCACTAGCCCCTACGCGTAGGAGCGGGGCGGAGGCGGCCGCACTATGCGATGTCCACTATGCGATGTGCACTATGCGATCTGCATAACGCCAGGTCGCGGCTCGCCGGGAAATGGCATCGCATAGTGAGGACAGCATAGGGAACAGGAAGGCCAACGAAGGCAGAGTGTCCGGGGACAGGCGAAAACCGCCCCGCACCCAGGGAGACTGGGACGGGGCGGTTTTGGCGTCGATAAGCGAAAGCTGCTTAGTGCTTGGCCTCGTATTTGACCGGCTCCGGCAGGCCGCGCTGCTCGCGGACGCGGCGGGAAATGTGTTCGAGGGCGATGAGGGATTCCACGACCATCTCCGGGGCGACCGGGAACGGCATGTTGTGGATGGTCTCGTGCTCGGCGGTGGCGGCCTTGGCCACGGCCTCGAGCTCCTCGGTGTCCTCAGGTGTCAGGCCGACCTCGGTCAGGGAGTTCGGCAGGCCGACCTTGGTGGTGAACTCGATGAAATCCTCGATCTCCTGGGCGTCGGCGCCCTCCATGATGAGCTGGGCGCAGGTGCCCACGTTGACCTTCTGGCCGTGGGACAGGCCGTGGGTCTGCTCGGCGGCGGTGAGGCCGTCGTGGATGGCGTGGGCAGCGGCGAGACCGCCGGATTCGAAACCGAGACCGGAAAGCAGAGTGTTGGCCTCGACAACTGCTTCGAGAGCCGGGGTGACAACGCCAGCACGCACAGCATCGAGCGCGGCGAGACCGTGCTCCCACAGGATGTCCCAGCTCAGCTTGGCCAATGCGGCACCAGCGCGGGTCGGGTGGCCGCCGTTCATCGTCGTGCCGTTACCCTTCGCGGTGGCGCGGGCCTCGACCCAGGTGGCCAGAGCATCGCCGATGCCGGCGACGAGGAACTGCTCCGGTGCACCAGCGACAAGCTGGGTGTCGATGAGCACGACGTCCGGGTTCTTCGGGAAGAAGCGGTACTCGTCGAACGCGCCGTCCTCGGTGTAAATCACCGCGAGGGTCGACGTCGGGGCATCGGAGGACGCGGCGGTCGGGACGCTGGCCCAGACGATGTCGGACTCGAAACCGGCAGCCTTGGCCGCGTCGATCGCGGAGCCGCCACCAATGCCGACGATGATGTCATGGCCCTCGGCCTTGATTTTTTCCACCAGGTCGTCGACGGCCTTCGCGGTCGCGAACTTCTCGAAGCCCACGCGGTTGACGGGCAAACCTGCGGCCTCGAAGCCTTCGACAAGTTGCTTTTCGACGATCCCCCACACCGTGTCGTCCGACACCAGCAGCGGGTTCTCGCCAAGTTTCTTCAGGTGCTCGCCCAGATCGGCAATCGCACCCTTGCCTTGGATGTAGCGGGACGGGGAAGAGAAAATGTCGTGTTGTGCCATGCCCCCAACGGTACGCCGATCTCGTGACATGCGTTTTTGCGTGGAGAAATACGCGACTGCTCAGGCATGGCAGCGCGGGTCGCGGGGTTAGTTGCGCACAGTGGCCCCGGACGCGCTGTCGCCCCCGTCGCCCTCACGCTTGTCGGCGGTGTGGGTGCCGGGCCCGGGGAGGGTGATGATGTCGAATTCATCCTTGGCCAGATGCGAGCGCAGGTCGACCTTGTCGAATTTGCCCACGGAGGTCTTGTCGATGGAGGTGACGAAGGTCCAGTACTCCGGTGCCATCCAGGTGGGCAGCTCGCCCGCGAGGTCCTTGCGGAGCTTCTTGGCCAGCTCGACCGTCGGTGTGACATCGGCGTGGAGGACGGTCACGGCGAGGGGGCGCTCGCCCCATTTCTTATCGGGGTAGCCGATGACGGCGCACTCGACGACTTCGTCGGACTCCATGATGAGGTTCTCCAACTGGGCGGAGTAGATCCACTCGCCGCCGGAACGAATGACGTCGCGGGAGCGGTCGTAGAGCGTCATGAAGCCGTCGGA
The DNA here is from genome assembly GCA_025144245.1 of Corynebacterium sp. p3-SID1145. GTDB lineage: Bacteria > Actinomycetota > Actinomycetes > Mycobacteriales > Mycobacteriaceae > Corynebacterium. The sequence continues at coordinate 24,127 of JALXXC010000006.1, forward strand.
AGTCACGGTGCCCACATCGCCGGTGCGCAACCAGCCGGTGCCGGTGAACGACTCGTCGGAGGAGGGGACGGGCTCACCGCGGAACGTCGATACGCGTTCGGCTGCTTCTGGGTTTTCCGGCCAGTAGTAGGAGCCGGTGACCATGTTGCCGCGGACGTGGATCTCGCCGTCGTTTCGGTCGGTGCGCGACACGATGCCGCCGTCGTTGACCACGCGGTACTCCAGCCACGGTGCAAAGCGACCCTGCGAGATGCGATAGGCCCAGCGACGTTCACCGGACGCGCCCGACGGCGGACGCGCGACGGTGCCCACGGTGGAGGTCTCCGTCATGCCCCAGACGTGGATGATATCCACACCGTAGCGCTCCTCCCACACCTTGATCAGGGCCGGTGGGGCGGGGGAGCCGCCGACGTAAATCTCTGTCAGAGACATGCGCTCCGGCGGGTTGTGCAGGTAGTGCACCATGAGCTGGATCCACAAAGTGGGCACGCCATGCGCGACACGCGGGTGGGTGCCGGCGATCAGCTTCGCCAGCGTCGGCGCGGAGACATCCGAGTCCGGCAGCACCAGGGGAGTCCCAGTGAGAAACGCGCTGAACGGCACGTTCCAGCTGAGCACGTGGTAGATCGGGATGCAGCACAGGAACGACTCGCCGTGCGTGATCGCCAGCGAGTCTGTCGCGCGCAGGCTCATCGCCGTCAACCAGATCGACCGGTGGGAATATGCGATGCCCTTCGGAGGGCCGCTCGTCGCGGTGGAATAGCAGATCGCCGCGGCAGTGTTCTCGGGAAGTTCGGGCCAGGGGTAGAGGGTGGAGGAGCCGTCGAGAAGCGATTCGTACGAATAAACCGCGACGTCCGCGCCCACCGTGCCGCGCAGTTGCTCAATGTCGTCGAGGCCCGTGAAACAGACCGCGCGCACTGTCGGGCAGGACTCCAAGATGCGGTCCAGCTTCGGTGCAAGACGCGGGTCCGCGACGATGACCTCTATTTCCGCGTGGTTCACGATGTAGGCGATCTGGTCCTCGATCAACTGGAGGTTCAGCGGCACGAAAACCGAGCCCTTCGCCGCAGTCGCGAACATCACCTCGAGGTGCTCCGCGCAGTTGTACATCAGCGTGCCCACCCGCTGGTCGCCGTCAATGCCCAGGTGGTCCTCCAACGCGTGCGCGAACGCCGCCGCACGCGCGCCGACGGCCGCGAACGTCGTCTCCTCCGCCTCGCCCGAGCGCCACGTGGTCACTTTCGTGGAACCGTGCACCGAGGACCCGTACTCGAGGATCCGGCCGACCGAAAACGGCACTTCCTGCATGGTGGAAAGCATGCAGCCAACAATACCGTGGCCCCTTTTGAGCGGGTTGGTGAACCGCCGCCGCGCTGCGTCCGCTACACTGTCGGACAAGATCGTGACCTTACGGCGCTTTCCGCCTCCAGAAATCCGCCCGTGCCAGTAGTTTTCCCACGCGGCGTGAGTCCGATCTAGCGTGCACCACCTCCGCCCCTTCATTTCGCGGGCTTTTCAAGCCGACGGGCCGAGAGTGGGGACTACCGCGTGAACACACAGCGTCGCACGAACATGACGAAAGGACATCCGTGACCGAAACGGGTAACGCAGGGAGCCAGGACCTCGCATCGCTGAAACTTCCGGAGCTGCGCAAGATTGCCGCTGAAAAGGGCCTGCGCGGCACGTCCGCCCTGCGCAAGGGCGAGCTCATTCAAGCCATCACCACCGGCACCGTCCCGCAGCGCGCACGTCAGCGCGCCAGCGGGCAGGCCGCCGCGGACAACACCGAGACACCCTCCGCGCCCAGCTCCGACAACAAGGGCGACGACAAGAAGGACGCGCCGAAGAAGGATGGTGAGGAGCAGCGCTACGAGTCGCGCTCCGCCGCCCGCCGCGCGCGCCGCAACCGCGCCAAGCACGGCGACCAGTACGAGCACAAGCTTGACGACGGCGCCGCCAACCCCGACAACCGCGATCGCGGTGAGAAGGGTGACCGCGACGACCGCGGCGACCGCTCTGACCGGGGGGACCGCAGCGACCAAGACAATCACGACAACCGGGGCGACCGTTCTGACCGGGGCGACCGGGGCGGCAACAACCGCAGCAACGGCAATAACAACGGCAACCGCGGCGGCGACAACCGAGACAACCGTGACAACCACGACGGCAACGGCAACGGCAACGGCGGCGGGGGCCGCCGCGGGCGCCGCAACCGCCGGAACCGCCGGAACCGCGATAACCACGGCAACAACAACGGTGGCGGCAACAACAACCACAACAACGGCCAGGACCTGGATCCCGAGGAGCTGCAGGAGGTCGCGGGCATCGTCGACATCGTCGACAACAACGCGGCGTTCGTGCGCACGACGGGCTACCGGGCGAACCAGGCCGACGTGTTCATCAACAACAACCTGGTGCGCCGTTGTGGCCTGCGCTCCGGCGATGCGGTGATCGGCCAGGTCCGTGCGAACGGCCAGGGTCACACGCACGGCAACGGCCGCAACCGCCAGCGCTACAACCAGCTGGTGCGTGTGGACACGGTTAATGGCATGACGGTGGACGAGGCGAAGCAGCGCGCTGAGTTCCACAAGCTGACCCCGCTGTACCCGAACCAGCGTCTGCGCCTGGAGACGGAGCCGAACATCCTCACCACGCGCGTGATCGACTTGGTCATGCCGATCGGTAAGGGCCAGCGCGCCCTGATCGTGTCCCCGCCGAAGGCCGGTAAGACGACGATCCTGCAGAACATCGCCAACGCGATCGCGCACAACAACCCGGAGTGCTACCTCATGGTCGTGCTTGTCGACGAGCGCCCCGAGGAAGTCACCGACATGCAGCGCTCCGTCAAGGGCGAGGTCATCGCCTCCACCTTCGACCGTCCGCCGAGCGAGCACACCGCTGTCGCGGAGCTGGCGATCGAGCGCGCTAAGCGCCTCGTCGAAATGGGCCAGGATGTCGTGGTCCTGCTCGACTCCATCACCCGCCTGGGTCGCGCGTACAACAACTCGTCGCCGGCGTCCGGCCGCATCCTTTCCGGCGGCGTGGACTCGAACGCGCTGTACCCGCCAAAGCGTTTCCTGGGCGCGGCCCGCAACATCGAGGAGGGCGGCTCGCTGACCATCATCGCGACCGCCATGGTGGAGACCGGTTCGGCCGGCGACACCGTCATCTTCGAGGAGTTCAAGGGCACCGGCAACGCCGAGCTGAAGCTGGACCGCAAGATCGCGGAACGCCGCGTCTTCCCGGCCGTGGACGTCAACCCGTCTGGCACCCGTAAGGACGAGCTGCTCATGAGCCCGGAGGAGACGCGCATCATGCACAAGCTGCGCCGTATCCTCTCCGCGCTCGACCCGCAGCAGTCCATCGACATGCTGATCAAGCAGCTGAAGAAGACGAAGAACAACGGCGAGTTCCTCGTCGGCGTGGCGCAATCCGCGCCGATGGCGGCGGACCAGGAGACGGAGGACTACCAGTAATGGCAGAGAAATCGCAAGTCTCGCTTGTCGACGACTACGTCTCCGAGTACCAGGGCATCCAAGCCCAGATGAGCGACCCGGAAGTGGTGGGCGACCAGGATCTCTTCCGGAAGCTGTCGAAGCGCTACGCGCAGCTGCAGCCGATCATCAACGTCAACAACGAGCTCAACCAGGCCCGCGAGGACCACGAGGCCGCCGCGGAGATGGCCTCGGAGGACAAGGAATTCGCCGAGGAAGCCACGCGCCTTGAAGGTGAGATCGTGCGCCTCGAGGAGGAGCTCGCGGACCTGCTTGCCCCGCGTGACGAGCACGACGCCGACGACGTGATCATGGAGATCAAGGCCGGCGCGGGCGGCGAAGAGGCCGCTCTGTTCGCCGGCGACCTCGCCCGCATGTACCAGAAGTACGCTGAGAAGGCGGGCTTGAGCTGGGATGTCCTCGACGTCGCGGAATCGGACCTGGGCGGTGTCAAGGACATGACGGTGTCCGTGACCATGAAGAACCCGTCTCGCGACGGCGCGTGGTCGAAGTTGAAGTTCGAGGGCGGCGTCCACCGCGTGCAGCGCATCCCAGTGACGGAATCGCAGGGCCGCATCCAGACGTCGGCAGCTGGCGTGTACGTCTTCCCGGAGACGGAGGAAGTCAGCGCGGTGGAGATCGACGAGAAGGATATTCGCGTCGATGTCTACCGTTCCTCCGGCAAGGGCGGCCAGGGCGTCAACACGACGGACTCGGCCGTGCGCATCACCCACCTGCCCACGGGCATTGTGGTCACGTGCCAGAAAGAGCGTTCCCAGATCCAGAACCGCGCGCGTGCGATGCAGGTTCTCCAGGCCCGCCTCGAACAGGCTGAGCGCGAGAAAGCTGAGGCCGAGGCGGCGGAAGGACGCGCGTCCCAGGTCCGCACGATGGACCGTTCGGAGCGCATCCGCACCTACAACTGGCCGGAGAACCGTATTTCCGACCACCGCATCGGTTTTAAAGCCAACAACCTTGACTCCGTGCTCGACGGCAACATGGACGACCTGATCACCGCGCTCCAGACCCATGAGCGCCAGGAGCGTCTTGAAGCAGAGTAGTCTCCGCTCAGCGATCAATAACGCCACGCAATCGCTTATCGACGGCCGCGTGGCATCCCCGTCCGTCGACGCCCGCCTCATCGCTGCCCACCTTTTAGGAGTGCCCCCGACGCAGCTGGTTTTGGCTGAACCGTATGACGGCTTCGATGCCGAGTACACAGCTCTGATCGCCCGCCGTGCTGCGCGGGAGCCCCTGCAGCACATCCTGGGTAGCGCGCCGTTCGGTGTCCACGACCTGAAGGTTGGTCCGGGAGTATTCATTCCTCGGCCCGAGACGGAGGTGCTCGCCGAGTGGGCCGTCGAGCAGGCCCCCCGGGGGACCGTGGTCGACTTCGGCACCGGTTCCGGTGCTTTGGCTATCTACATCGCTGACAGGGCGAAGCCGGAGACCGTCATCGGGGTGGAGAAGTCCCCGGCGGCGCTCGCCGTCGCCCGCGAGAATGCGGCACCGTTTCCCAACATCCGCATGATCGAAGGCGATATGACCGATCCGGATCTGCTCACCGAGCTTTCCGGGACCGTCGACCTCGTCGTCGCCAATCCTCCTTACGTGCCGTTCACACCTGAGGAGTCGGGGGAGCTGCAACCGGAGATCTACCGCGATCCCCTCGACGCCGTCTTCTCCGGCGCCGACGGCATGGATGCGATCAAGGGTCTCATTCCTGTCGCGTCGCGGCTGCTCGCGCCCGGCGGGAAACTCGGCATCGAACACGACGACACGACCGCCGCGCTGACCCGCGGGCTCGTCGAAGCGGACGGCTCATTCACGGACATCCGCAACATGACCGACCTCACGGGACGTGAACGGTTTGTCACGGCGAGTAAGCTACGGACACACTGACGTTTCCATCCAGGGACCACATCCGAAGGAGCACCACCTAGATGCCGAGCAGAATCTACGACTGCCTTGACCCCCAGGGGCGCAAGGAGGGCATCGACGCCGCCGCGAAGGCTGTCCGGGCGGGGCAGTGCGTGGTTTTGCCGACCGACACGGTCTACGGGATTGGGGTGGACGCGTTCAACCCGGATGCCGTCGCAAAGCTTCTTGCCACGAAGCGGCGTGGGCCGGACATGCCCGTGCCTGTGCTCGTGGGGTCGTGGACGACCATTCAGGGGTTGGTGCGCGAATTCACCGATACCGCGAAAACTCTCGTTGAAGCCTTCTGGCCAGGCGGACTTTCACTCGTCGTCCCCGAAGCGCCCTCCCTGCCGTGGAACCTCGGCGACACCCGCGGCACCGTCCTTCTGCGCATGCCGCTGCAGTCCGTGGCGATCGAGCTGCTGCGCGAGGTCGGCCCCATGGCTGTCTCGAGCGCGAACATCTCCGGCCAGGCGCCGCCGGTGTCCGCCGTTGGCGCCCGCGACCAGTTCGGCGAGGCCGTGCAGACCTACCTCGACGGCGGCACCTCGCAGGTGGGGCAGCCGTCCACCATCCTCGACATCTCCGGGCCCGCGCCGGTGATTCTCCGCGAAGGAGCCGTCAGCCCCGCACAGATCGGTGAAGTTTTGGGGCTTGACCCCGAGGAGCTGAGGCGGAAAGACAGGTAGTGCCATGACCGGATCAGGTGTCCCCTTGAGGGAGCTGGGGATGGTCATTCTCGTCGCGGCGGTGCTCAGTTACCTCTCGACGGGACCCATCCGGTCCCTCCTCGTGCGTACCGGCCGCATTGCCGAGATCCGCGAGCGCGACGTGCACACCCAGCCCACCCCGAGCCTCGGGGGAGTGGCCATGTTCACCGGCTTCCTGTCCGCGGTGTACTTGGCCATGCAGCTGCCAGCGCTGACACGTGGTTTCGCCCCCGTCACCCCCGAGATGACGGCGGTGGTCGTCGGCGCCTTCCTCATCGTGGTTGTGGGCATTATCGACGACCTCTACGAACTCGGCGCCCTCTCCAAATTTTTCGGCCAGGTCGTCGCCGCCGTCACAATGTCCCTGATGGGGCTGTCCTTCAACGTCTTCTACTTGCCATTCGGCGGCGGAACCACGCTTATTCTGGACCAAGCGCAGGGCGTGGTCGTCTCCTCGTTGATCATCGTGATGCTCATCAACGCCTTCAACTTCGTCGACGGCATCGATGGGCTGGCCGCCGGACTCGGCATGATCGCCGGCGGGGCAATTTTGGTGTTCTCCCTGACAGTGCTCCACGACCAAGGCGGCGCCGTCTCCGCGTACCCGCCCGCCATCATCTGCGCCGCACTGGTGGGCATGTGCGCCGGTTTCCTGCCGCACAACTATGAACCCGCGCGCATCTTCATGGGGGACTCCGGCGCCATGCTGATCGGGCTCTTGCTCGCCGCCGCCTCGATCTCCGCCTCCGGCAAGATCAACATGTCGCTGTACGGCACCGCTGACTTCGTGGCCCTGATCAGCCCCTTCACCGTCGTTGTCGCCGCTGTTGCCCTGCCCGTCGTCGACCTTGTCATGGCCGTCATCCGACGCGTTTCCCAGGGCAAGAGTCCGTTCGCCGCCGACCGGCAGCACATTCACCACCGCCTGCTCGCCCTCGGGCACACGCACCGGCGCACCGTGCTCGTGCTCTACATGTGGGTCTCCGTGATCGCCTTCGGCGCCGTGAGCTTTTCCGTTATTCCATCGCGCTACGCCGCCGCGCTCTTGGTGTCCGCAATCGTCCTCGCCGCCGCCACCACGACCGTGCCCGCAATGAAAGGCAAGATCGGGCCTTCGCGGTAGCATGATCGTTTGTGAACACTGCGAACACTAGGAACTCTGCGAACTCTGCTGACTCCGCTGGCCCCGTCGACACCGGTGCCCCCGCCGTTCCCGACTATGAGGACCCTGCAGCGCCGCTCAAGCGCGCCCTGAAGCTCGGTGGCTGGGCCCTCGTCGTGCTCACCGTCGTCTCGCTCGCGGCGTGGGGCGCTGCGCGGGACCTTCCCGGCATTTGGGGCGTGCTCCTCGGCGCCGGCATCGGCGGCGGCTTCGTCCTGCTGACCGTTGTCTCTGTCCTGGCGACATCCAAAACCACACCGGCCACGACCATGGCGGTGGTGCTCGGCAGCTGGTTAGTCAAGCTTCTCGTCTTGGGCGGTCTACTCGTGTGGCTGCGCACAATGGATTTCTACGACACCGCGGCCTTTGTGGTGACGATCATCGCGGCACTCGTCGTCGTCCTCGCATCCGAGGTGTGGGGAATCATGACGACGCAGGCGATGTACGTGGGGTAGAGGTGGGCGTCGATAAGCGGGTGCCCCCTGTGACTCACGTTACAGCGAGCTGATTGGTGCCCATACCTGCTCATACGCCGACAATGAAACACCCGCCCCCGAATCACCGCGACAACCTCCCCCCAACGTGCCCGATTAGGGCAGTCTGCTGATAGGCTTATCGCGGGTTAAGAGAGGGAAGCTACGCCTTAATGGGGTAACCACCTCTGAAAGTCCCCTGCACCGCGGTAGCTGATGTGCGACGGAGTCCGCCGCGGAAGGCAGAAATGAAGACGTCCATCGCACCGCACCCCGCACCGGAGTGCGGCCCGAGAACGGGAGAGAACGCTGAGCGTTACAACTTTGGCCATGAGGGGCAGCTTCCACGCGCCCGAATTGGACCCAGAATTTTTCCCGGGGCAATACTACGGCCAAATGATCGGGGAAGACTTCCTCGGCGGTTGGTTCGCGCTGGATCGCATCATGATCGTCCGCCTGTTCATGGCGGCCATCCTGATCATCCTGTTCCTGCTGGCCTTCAGGAAACCACAGTTGGTTCCCAAAGGCCTGCAAAACTTCGGTGAGCTCGCAGTGGACTTCGTCCGCGTGCAGATCGCCGAGGACATCTTGGGCAAGAAAGAAGGCCGCCGATTCCTTCCGGTAATCGCGACCATCTTCTTCACGGTCCTCTTCATGAACGTTGCCACGATCATTCCGGGGTTGAACATCTCCCCGAGCTCACGAATCGGTCTGCCGATCGTGCTCGCGGTGGTGGGCTACTTCACCATGATCTACGCAGGCGCATCGCGCTACGGATTCGGCAAATACGTGAAGCACTCGCTCGTGATCCCCAACTTGCCACCCGTGCTCCACCTCCTGGTGGTGCCGATCGAGTTCTTCTCGACATTCATTCTGCGTCCGGTCACCCTGGCTCTTCGTCTCATGGCGAACTTCCTGGCCGGCCACATCATTCTCGTCATGCTGTACTCCGCCACGAACTTCTTCTTCTGGCAGCTCAACGGCTGGACGGCAATGGGTGGCCTCACACTGGTCGCAGCGGTCCTGTTCACCCTGTTCGAGTTGATTGTCATCTTCCTGCAGGCGTACATCTTCGCCCTTCTGGTCGCGGTGTACATCGAACTGGCGCTGCACGCAGATTCGCACTAGTCAGGCGCGAACTGACACACGGTCAACTGAATAACCCCACTCACAACGTCAAAGCCCGGGCCGCAGACGGCACGGGCACCAAGAAAGGGAACGACTTTCCATGAACGACATCATCCTCGCGCAGGCAGCAGACGCCACCAAGTACACCGGTCTCGGCGCCATCGGCTACGGCATCGCCACCATCGGCCCGGGCCTGGGCATCGGCATTCTCGTCGGCAAGACCGTCGAGGGCATGGCACGTCAGCCGGAGATGGCTGGCCAGCTGCGCACCACGATGTTCCTGGGTATCGCCTTCGTCGAGGCGCTCGCCCTGATTGGCTTCGTCGCCGGCTTCCTGTTCTAAAAGAACACGCACATTAACTCGTAAACCTTTTAGTACAGGAGCAACCAATGACGAACGTCATCTACCTACTTGCGGCCGAGGAGGCCGAGGACTTTCCGCTCGAGGGCGGAAACTCCATCCTCCTGCCCAAGAACTACGACCTCGTCTGGTCCCTCGTTGTCTTCCTCATCGTCTTCCTCCTCTTCTGGAAGTTCGTGCTTCCGAAGTTCCAGGAAGTCCTCGCCGAGCGCGAAGACAAGATCAAGGGCGGCATTGAGCGCGCCGAGTCCGCTCAGGCGCAGGCCAAGGCTGCTCTGGAGAAGAACAACGCACAGCTCGCTGAGGCACGCGCCGAAGCCGCCGAAATCCGCGAAGCCGCCCGCCAGAAGGGCAAGGAGATCGAGGCAGAAGCCCGCGCCAACGCAGAGGCAGAGTCCCGCCGCATCGTCGCAAACGGCGAGAAGCAGCTCCAGGCCTCCCGCGAGCAGGTCATCGCTGATCTGCGCAACGACCTGGGCCAGAACTCCATCACGTTGGCAGAGGAACTGCTTGGTGAGGAACTGTCGGACAACACCCGACGCTCCGACACCATCGATTCCTTCCTGAGCCAGCTGGATACCGTCTCCGCCCGCTCGGCGACGCGGAAGTGAGGTAGTCCATGAAAGCAGCTAGCCGCGAAGCACAGACTCGGGTTGCCGAGAAACTGGACGCATTTCTGCGCAACGCTGGCGACACCGTCTCCATCGCAGCCCAGGTCGGCACCGAGCTGTTCCTCGTTGTGGACCAGCTCGAAGCACACCGCTCCCTGCGCGTTGCAGTGGCGGACACATCCCTGAAGCCGGAGCAGCGTTCCGGCATGATCGGCGACGTCCTCAGCGGCAAGGTGGCGGACACCACCATGTCCGTGCTGAAGCAGGCCGCCGAGCAGGACTGGTCGACCCCGCGCGAATTCCGTGAGGGGCTCGTGCACCTGGGACGCCGTGCCCTGCTGCGCGGCGCCGAGAGCGAGGGCAAGCTGGAGCACGTCGAGAACGAGCTCTTCGCCCTGTCCCGCCTTCTCGAGCGTGAAGGGGAGCTGACCCAGCTGCTGTCCGACCGCCGCGCAACCGCTGACCAGAAGCGCCAGCTCCTGGCGAGCGTGCTGTACGGCAAGGTGAGCATGTACACCGAGGCGCTCGCGCTTCAGGTGATCGGCCGCCCCGAGCACAACCCAGTCGACGACATTGCCGCGGTCTCCCGCGAGTCCGCAGAGTTGACCGGCAAGACGGTTGCCGAGGTCACGTCCGCGACGGAGCTGACCGACGCACAGCGTGAGACGCTGGCAGAGAAGCTAGGCAAGATTTACGGCCGCGAGATGGCCATCCACTCCGAGGTTGACCCCAGCCTCCTCGGCGGTGTGACCATCCGCGTTGGCGACGAGCTTATCGACGGCTCCACGCGCGGCAAACTGCAGCGCCTGCGTGCCGACATGGCAGCCAACACGGCTTACTAACGACGAAAAATGCTGGAACAATCTACCGAGAGCAGGAAGAACATGGCGGAGCTGACGATCTCCTCCGATGAGATCCGTAGCGCGATAGCGAACTACACCTCGAGCTACTCCGCGGAGGCCTCCCGTGAGGAGGTCGGCGTGGTGACGTCGGCTGCAGATGGCATTGCCCAGGTTTCCGGGCTGCCGGGCTGCATGACCAACGAGCTGCTTGAGTTCCCGAACGGCGTCATCGGCGTCGCACAGAACCTCGACACCGACACGATCGGTGTTGTGGTGCTGGGTAATTTCGAGACCCTCACCGAGGGCGACAAAGTTGTACGGACCGGCGAGGTCCTGTCCATCCCGGTCGGAGAGGAATTCCTCGGCCGCGTAATCAACCCCCTGGGCCAGCCGATCGACGGTCTTGGCCCGATCGAGGCCGAAGAAGAGCGTGTGCTCGAGCTTCAGGCCGCGAGTGTGCTCGACCGTCAGCCGGTCGAGGAGCCGATGCAGACGGGCATCAAGGCGATTGACGCCATGACCCCGATCGGCCGTGGCCAGCGTCAGCTGATCATCGGCGACCGCAAGACCGGTAAGACCGCGGTCTGCATCGACACCATTCTCAACCAGAAGGCCTACTGGGAAACCGGCGACAAGACGAAGCAGGTCCGCTGCATCTACGTCGCGATCGGCCAGAAGGGCTCGACCATCGCAGGTGTGCGCCGCACCCTCGAGGAGAACGGTGCACTGGAGTACACCACCATTGTGGCTGCTCCGGCTTCCGATTCCGCGGGCTTCAAGTGGCTGGCGCCGTTTGCCGGTGCCGCGCTGGGTCAGCACTGGATGTACCAGGGCAACCACGTCCTGGTCATCTATGACGACTTGACCAAGCAGGCTGAGGCTTACCGCGCGATTTCGCTGCTGCTGCGCCGCCCGCCGGGCCGCGAGGCATACCCGGGCGATGTCTTCTACCTGCACTCCCGCCTGCTGGAACGCGCGGCCAAGCTCAACGACGAGCTCGGCGCCGGCTCGCTGACGGCGCTCCCGATCATCGAGACGAAGGCGAACGACGTGGGCGCCTTCATTCCGACGAACGTCATCTCGATTACGGACGGCCAGTGCTTCCTGCAGTCCGACCTCTTCAACCAGGGTGTGCGACCGGCTATCGACGTGGGTATCTCTGTCTCCCGTGTCGGTGGTGCCGCACAGACCAAGGGCATGAAGAAGGTCGCCGGTAACCTGCGTCTGGACTTGGCGGCGTACCGCGACCTCGAGTCCTTCGCTGCGTTCGCCTCCGACCTCGACGACGCTTCCAAGCGTCAGCTCGAGCGCGGCCAGCGCCTCGTCGAGCTGCTGAAGCAGTCCGAGAACTCGCCGCAGCCGGTCGAGTTCCAGATCATCTCCATCTTCCTCGCCAACGAGGGCGCCTTCGACTCCGTTCCCGTCGAAGATGTCCGCCGTTACGAGGCAGAGCTGCACGAGACGATCCGTGCCGAGGCCCCCGAGGTCTACGAGCAGGTCGACGGTGGTGTCGCCCTGTCGGACGAGTCCAAGGAGACTCTGAAGTCCGTCAACGAGCGCTTCGCACGCGACTTCCAGCCGACCAACGAGGAGCACGTCGTCCGCGAGCCGGAGGCGAAGCCCCTCGACGAGGCGGATGTGTCGAAGAACCAGCTCAACGTTTCTCGTAAGTCGCAGAAGCGCGGCTAGTTCACACGACGAGCTAGACGAGCGAATACGACTCACTACGACTTAAGAGAAAGGAGGAGCACACACCATGGCTACACTTCGCGAACTGCGCGACCGCATTCGGTCAGTCAATTCCACGAAGAAGATCACCAAGGCCCAGGAGCTGATCGCGACTTCCCGCATCACCAAAGCCCAGCAGCGTGTTGCGGCGGCACAGCCGTACGCCAACGAGATGCAGGACATGATGGAGCGGCTTGTCTCGGCCACGAGTCTGGACCACCCGATGCTTCGTGAACGCGAAAACGGCAAGGTGGCGGCGGTGCTCGTGGTCACGTCCGACCGCGGCATGGCCGGTGGATACAACCACAACGTGCTCAAGAAGGCTGGCGAGCTGGAGCGCATGCTCCGGGACAACGGCTACGACGTGGTCCGCTACGTCACCGGCGGCAAGGGTGTCAGCTACTACGACTTCCGCGATCAGGAGATCGCGGGGGAGTGGACCGGCTGGTCCCAGGATCCGTCGTGGGACTCCACCCATGACGTCCGTCAGCACATTATCCAAGGTTTCGAGGCCAGCTCCGAAGGTGAAGCGAAGTGGCGTAACGGCCTCCGCGGCACCGAGGGGCAGGCTGTCCGCGGCTTCGACCAGGTGCACGTTGTGTACACGAGGTTCGTGTCCATGCTGTCGCAGGAAGCCACTGTCCACCAGCTGCTTCCGATCGAGCCGGTGTTCCACGACGTGGAGTTCGAGCAGAAAGATTTGCTGAACACATCCGCCAATGCTCTGCCGGACATGGACTTCGAGCCGGATGCCGACACGCTCATGGAGCAGCTGCTTCCCGCGTACGTTTCCAGGTCGCTCTACTCGATCTTCCTGGAAGCGTCGGCGGCGGAATCCGCTTCTCGACGCACCGCGATGAAGAACGCAACGGACAACGCAACCGAACTGGCCGGCGAGCTTTCGCGTGAAGCGAACCAGCTCCGTCAGGCGAAGATTACCCAGGAAATCACCGAGATTATCGGCGGCGCTGGCGCGTTGTCCGGTAGCGGAGAAAGTGACTAGAAATGACTACAGCTCAATCTTTTGATGGGCGTAACGACGAGCCGACCGGGGCCGAGGACAACGTCGCAGCCTCCGGTGCCGTCGAGAACGCCTCTGATAACGCCACCCAGGCTCGTAGCGCTGAGAGCACCCAGAACCCGCAGGGCTCCGAGAACGGCCGCGTCGTGCGCGTCATCGGCGCCGTCGTCGACGTGGAGTTCCCGCGCGGCGAACTGCCGGAGCTCTACAACGCTCTGCACACCAACATCGAGCTCGAGGCAGTGGCTAAGACCATTACGCTCGAGGTCGCTCAGTTCCTGAGCGACGGTCTCGTCCGTACCATCGCCATGGCCCCGACCGACGGCCTCGTCCGCGGCGCCAAGGTCGTCGACACCGGCAACCCGATTTCGGTGCCGGTCGGCGACCAGGTCAAGGGCCACGTCTTCAACGCGCTGGGCGACTGCCTGGACGACCCGTCGGTCGGCCAGGAGGGCGAGCGCTGGGGCATCCACCGTGAGCCCCCGGCCTTCAAGGACCTCGAGGGCAAGACGGAGATTCTCGAGACCGGTATTAAGGTCATCGACCTCCTCACCCCGTACGTCAAGGGCGGCAAGATCGGCCTCTTCGGCGGTGCTGGTGTGGGCAAGACCGTTCTCATCCAGGAGATGATTACCCGTATTGCACGCGAGTTCTCCGGTACGTCGGTCTTCGCCGGCGTCGGCGAGCGCACCCGTGAGGGTACGGACCTCTTCCTCGAGATGGAGGACATGGGCGTCCTTCCGGATACCGCCCTTGTCTTCGGCCAGATGGATGAGCCGCCGGGGGTCCGTATGCGTGTGGCCCTGTCCGGCCTGACCATGGCGGAGTACTTCCGCGATGTTCAGAACCAGGACGTGCTGCTGTTCATCGACAACATCTTCCGTTTCACCCAGGCAGGTTCCGAGGTGTCCACGCTGCTCGGCCGTATGCCGTCTGCAGTGGGTTACCAGCCGACCCTGGCTGACGAGATGGGTGTTCTCCAGGAGCGCATTACCTCGACCAAGGGCCGTTCGATTACGTCTCTGCAGGCCGTTTACGTGCCGGCGGACGACTACACCGACCCGGCGCCGGCGACCACCTTCGCCCACCTGGATGCGACGACCGAGCTCTCCCGTTCCATTGCCTCGAAGGGTATTTACCCGGCTGTGGATCCGCTGACCTCGACTTCCCGCATCCTGGAGCCGGGCATTGTCGGCGAGCGCCACTACGCTGTCGCTCAGAAGGTGATCAACATCCTGCAGAAGAACAAGGAGCTGCAGGACATCATCGCCATCCTCGGTATGGACGAGCTGTCCGAAGAGGACAAGATCACCGTTATGCGCGCCCGCAAGATCCAGCGCTTCCTCGGCCAGAACTTCTTCGTCGCTAAGAAGTTCACCGGTGACGAAGGTTCGTACGTGCCGCTCGAGGAGACGATCGACGCGTTCGACCGTCTCGCGTCCGGCGAGTTCGACCACTACCCGGAGCAGGCCTTCAACAACCTCGGCGGTCTGGACGACGTCGAGGCTGCGTACAAGAAGCTGCAAGAGAAGTAGGAGTAGCTCATGGCTGAAATCACCGCGCACCTCGTTTCTGTCGAGCGCATGTTGTGGTCTGGCGAGGCGAAGGTCGTCACCGCCCAGACCTCCGAAGGTGAGATCGGCGTGCTGCCTGGCCACGAACCCTTCTTGGGCCAGCTCAAGGAGAACGGCGTAGTGACCATCACCCCGGTCGACGGCGACAAGATCGTCGCGGCCGTGCAGGGTGGGTTCGTCTCGGTGACCGGTGACAAGGTCACCATCCTGGCGGACTACGCGATCTTCGCCGATGAGGTCAATGCCAACGAGGCTTTCGACGAGCAGGACCCGACGTCGAAGGCCCGCCACGATGCGGAGCAAGCAGCTTTGCGACGCAGCGGCAACGCCTAAGCTCTCCCTTTCCGCCCGGAACCGGCCACTGGCTGGTCCGGGCGGTTTCTTTTTGCCTGCTGCCGCCTGCCGCGGCAGTCTCAGGACGCCCGCCTCCGGGCACCGCTTTCGGGCACCGCCTCCGGGGGTGTCGCTCGCTGATGCTGCGTCTGGTCATCTCTATCCGTTCTTAACGGGGGTAGTCCAACTTTCGGCGGTTAATTTCCTGTGCTGGTGGTCATTAGACTGGTCCGTTATGAAGCTTCTCGGGTTCCTCTTCGGCGCAGTGCTGGTGGTACTGCTCGCGGGTGCCCTTTGGAGGTTCTTCACGGTGCGTAACAACGGAACTCCGGCTCTTCTACGCAAGCTCCCGGCCACCGGGACACATGGTTGGCGTCACGGCATCGCCGCGTACAAGGGCGAGACAGTGAGGTTCTATAAACTGCGCTCGTTGTCTTTCTCCGCGGATATGGAGCTCAACCGTTCCATGCTGACCATCACCGGTAACAGGCAGGCCACCGAGACCGAACGGCATTTCATGCCCGGGGTCCAGGTGGTCGTTTTGTTTTCCACGGGGCGCGAGGACTACGAGTTCGCGACGAACCGCCACGCCGCGATGGCGCTCATCTCGTGGGTGGAGTCCGCACCCGACAGCAGGCAGGTGCGTGCCGACGCATCGCGGTTCCGGCAGCGGTCTTTTCGAAGCCATCTTTGACTCCCCGCCGGAGCGCAGGGCACCGTTCGGGCGAGCACGTAGCAAGCGCTAGGGTAGGGGACTATGCGTCTTGTTATCGCCCGTTGCTCGGTTGATTATGTCGGCCGCCTGGATGCGCACCTTCCGCTCGCGGACCGGCTGATCATGGTGAAAGCGGACGGTTCGCTATCCGTCCACGCCGACGACCGCGCCTATAAGCCACTCAACTGGATGACGCCTCCGTGCACGATCGCCGAGGAACCGATTGTAGATGTTGACGGCGACGAGACAGGCGCCCAGCTATGGGTCGTGGAGAACCCAAAGGGGGAGCAGCTGCGCGTCACCATCGAGGAGATCCACTCGGACGTCACGTTCGACCTGGGCGTCGACCCGGGCCTGATCAAGGATGGTGTGGAGGCCCACTTGCAGGAGCTGCTCGCGGAGCACATCACGGTGCTCGGTGACGGCTACACTCTCGTCCGCCGCGAATACCCCACTCCGCTCGGCCCGGTAGACATCATGGCCCGGGACGCCGATGGCAAGGCCGTGGCAGTGGAGGTGAAGCGCCGCGGCAACATCGACGGCGTGGAGCAGCTCACCCGCTACGTCGAGATGCTCAGCCGCGATGCACTCCTCGGCCCAGTCAAGGGGGTCTTCGCGGCGCAGGAGATCAAGCCCCAGGCGCGCACGCTCGCCGAGGACCGCGGCATCACGTGCGTCACTCTGGACTACGACGACTTGCGCGGCATCGAATCCAACGAGCTTCGGCTGTTCTAGGTTTTCAAGGTCGGGGAGGTCGAGGTGCCGCGAAGGAATCGTCGATATGCGCAGCAATTGCGCCCGCTGCCGCGCGACGGCGGGGCGTACTACGGAACGCGCGAGGAAGAGGGCCTGCACGGCGACATCTACCTCGTGCGGCAGATTGGGGCGGCGTCAGCGAAGAAGTACTACGTGTGCCCGCGATGCAACCAGAATATTCCGCCGGGGGTCTCGCACATTGTGGCGTGGCCGCGGGACACTGGCGGTCGCGGGGACGACCGGAGGCATTGGCACAAGCACTGCTGGGAGCGTCGTTAAGCGAATAGTGCGTGCATGGCACCCTGCGTGTTCGTGCGCACGAGGTGGCCTTTCGGGGAGCGCCACACCGGGGTTCCCGCCACGTTGACGATGCGGCCGCGGCGCGCGCGTCCGGGGTCGTCGTCGTTGACCCGGTTGTGGTAACGGCACAGCGGCGCAAGGTTCGCGATGTTGGTCTCCCCGCCGTGCTTCCAGGCAGTGATGTGGTGGATCTCGCACGCGTCGGCGCCGTGCCGGCAGTCGGGCACAGGGCACGCCGGGCTCGTTGCGCGGGCGAGGACCCGCTGCTTGTCATTCGCTAATCGACGCGCCCGGTACAGGTTCACCGCCCCCTCCTGCGCGTGGAACGTGGCCGCCTCGAGGTGGTGTTCTGCTTTCGCGTAATGCTTGTTCAGGAACTCCGCGCCCGTCATTGTCGTGCCGTTCGTCAGTGTGAGAACGGTGTCGTCGCCGCGGCCCTCGTGAATGTCGACCCAGTCGGGCAGTGGGATGAGCAGCAGCGGGCGCGGGACGGCGTGGGGGACGCCCGGCGCCGGCGCGGCGTCGGGAGGACTGCCCTCCGCGTTGCAGCCCCGCATGAGCAGCAGGAATTTCGCGAGCATCTGGGGTGCGACGGGCTTTGTGGTGTCGGCCCCAAGTGTCAGCGCGTGCTCGAGGTCCGCTAGGTCGTCCTCGTCGGCGGTGACCGTTATGGTGCGGCAACCGGCGCGCGAGCGGGAGAACCTGACCTGCTTGCGCGGCGGCTTCTCCTCGCCAGGCACGAGACGCTTAGCGACGCGCTCCAGCGCCCTATAGTTCCCATGCGCCTCCAGCAGCGCCAGGCGCAATTTCGCCTGGGTGCGGCTGGATTTGATTTTCTTGAGGCGCCGCTCGATCATCGCCAGCTGGTCCAGCGAGAATCCTTTACGCCGGGCCTTTTCCGCGGCGAGGCGCTGCTTCTGCGGCGAAGTCGTGGGGCCGAAGTACGTCTCGTGGAGTCTTTTCCACGCATTGACGCGATTCGGGTCGAGCCCGGCGGTGAGCGCCTCGTCGCGGTCGAAGTCCGCCAGAGCGTCGATCGCCGCCTCCGACATTGTCTTGATGAGTGATCTAAATAGTGTCATGCCCCGAACGCTACTGGCTGCCGTGCGGTGCCGTAAAGAGGTGAATGTGCACTATAATCGCCATTTTTGAGGGAACCTGAAGTGCGTCGATGTGAGGGGAGTGACGCGTGCCCGCCCCCGCGCAGCCGCGGGGCGTGTGTGGCGGCGAGAAGCGGGGTGCAGCGGCCAGGCGGAGATTAGCGGGAGGCGGGCGGCGAAGCGAGCCCAGGGCCGGCCCGGCCACTTAGCGGAGGCGGTAGAACTGCGCGCTCATCGCCGGCACATGGAAGGACGCGGACTGCTCGAAGGAGTCCCAGGGGGTGGGGTGGGTGAGGACGGCATCGTTAAGCGGGTTGCCCGCGCCGTGGTAGCGCGCGTCGTCGGTGTTGAGGATGAGCTCCCACTCGCCGGCGCGAGGCAGACCCAAACGGTAGTCGGTCTGGGATGCGCCAGAGAGGTTGATCACGGCGAGTACCGGTGTTCCGTCGGCACCCCAGCGGATGTAGGCGAGGATGTTGTGCTGGGAATCGTCGCCCTTGATCCACTGGAAGCCCATCGGCGTGTTGTCCTGGCTGTACAGGGCCGGAGTGTCGCGGTACAGGTGGTTCAAATCGCGCACGAGGGTACGGATGCCGTGGTGGTACTCGCTGTCCCAGCCCTCGAGGTCGTCCCAGTTGATGGAACCGGCCTCAGCCCACTCGGTGGTCTGGCCGAACTCGCACCCCATGAAGATGAGCTGCTTGCCTGGGTGCGAGAACATGTACGCGAACAGGCTGCGGACACCGGCGGCCTTGTTCCAGCTATCGCCGGGCATGCGCTCCCACAGCGATCCCTTGCCGTGGACGACTTCGTCGTGGCTGAACGGCAGGACGTAGCGCTCGGAGAAGGCGTACACAAGAGAGAACGTGATCTCGTGGTGGTGGTAGGAGCGGTGGATGGGGTCGAGCGAGAAATACTCGAGGGTGTCGTTCATCCAGCCCATGTTCCACTTCAGGGAGAAGCCGAGGCCGTCTGCGGAGGTCTGGGCGGTCACTCCCGGCCACGCGGTGGATTCCTCGGCGATGGTGAGCACGCCGGGGTGTTCGCGCTGGACGGTGGCGTTGACCTCCTGGAGGAACTGGACGGCGTCGAGGTTCTCGCGGCCGCCGAACTGGTTGGGCAGCCATTCGCCCGGGTTGCGGGAGTAGTCGAGGTAGAGCATGGAGGCCACGGCGTCGACGCGGATGCCGTCGAGGTGGAACTCCTCGAACCAGTACAGGGCGTTGGCGACGAGGAAGTTGCGCACCTCGTTGCGGCCGAAGTCGAAGACGTAGGTGCCCCAGTCCTTCTGCTCGCCGCGGCGCCAGTCGGGGTGCTCGTAGAGGGCGGTTCCGTCGAAACGCGCGAGCGCCCATTCGTCCTTGGGGAAGTGCGCGGGCACCCAGTCGACGATGACGCCGATGCCGGCGTTGTGGAGCGTGTCGACGAGGTAGCGGAAGTCGTCGGGCGAACCCCAGCGCGCGGTGGGCGCGTAGTAGCCGGTCACTTGGTAGCCCCAGGATCCGCCGAAGGGGTGCTCTGCGACGGGCAGGAACTCGACGTGGGTGAAGCCGTTCTCCTGCAGGTAGGGGACGAGTTCGCGGGCGAGCTCGCGGTAGCCGTAGCCGACGCGCCACGAGCCGATGTGGACCTCGTAGACGCTCATCGGCGAGTTCGTCGCGTCGGTGCCGGGGCGGGCGGCCATCCACTCGTGGTCGGTCCACGCGTACCCGTCGGCATCGGCGACCACGGACACGGTTTCCGGCGGGGTCTTGGTCTGCTTCGCCAACGGGTCCGCCTTATCGACGGCCCGCCCGTCCGCCCCCTGCACCGTGAACTTGTATTCGGTTCCCGGCTCGATGCCGGGGATGAAGATCTCCCAGATGCCGGTGGAGCCGAGGGTGCGCATCGGGTACTGGTTGGGGTTCCAGTTGCAGAAGTCTCCGATCACGGCGACACCCTGGGCGTTCGGCGCCCACACAGCGAAGGAGGTGCCTTTCACCTCGCCCATCGAGGTGTTGTAGGTGTGCTGGTTCGCGCCGAGGACCTCCCACAGGCGCTCGTGGCGGCCCTCACCAATGAGGTGCAGATCGAAGGAGCTCAGGGTGGGCAGGAAGTGGTACGGATCGGCGATGATCACCGGCGGCGTGTCGGGGTAGGTGACCTGGAAGCGGTAGTCGGGGGCGAGATCGTCGTCGAGCGGCAGCACCCAGATGTCGTCGCCGATCGGCGTCATGGGTTTGCCCTCGTTGTGGATCAGCACCTCCACGTCCGTCGCTCCGAGGAGGCGCGTGCGGATCACGGAGCCTGACGACGTCGCGTGCCACCCGTAGAAATCGTGCGGCGCGTGGTGCTTGCACTCGAGGAGTCGGCGCCGGTCCTCTTCCGGGATGTAGTGCGCCGGTTCCAGCTGGGCAGGGGTGTCGTCAAAGCCGGAGGTCATGGTGTTCCTTTGAATTCGAATTCGGTTGGTCGGTCTGGGATCAGTGTGAGGTCGGGTGAACGGTGGTACGAAGCGCCATCTTACGGGCGGTAATCCTCGTCGGTGATGTGGCGGAAGGCGAGGCGGGTGCGGGTGGGTCCGTCGATAGGCGGAAGGCGGAAGATGTGCGCGACGTTTTCCACGGGGCTCAAACGGACGTAATTGCGCATGGACCAGTCGTAGTCGGCGCCGGAGATCTCGTCGTGGACGGGGAATGTCGCGCCGGGCGCGAGACCGAGGGCGTCCATGTTGAGCGTAACGGTCGCTTCCTGCGTGTAGATCGGGTCGAGATTGACGACGACGAGGACGCTGTCGCCGGTGCCGGCATCGAATTTGGAGAAGACGAGGATGTTGTCGTTGTCCGCGTCGTGGAAGTGCAGGTTGCGCAGCTGCTGAAATGCCGGGTGCTCGCGACGGACCGTGTTGAGCAGCGTGATGTACGGCTCGAGTGAGTCGCCGCGCTCCAGAGCTGCCTGGAAGTCGCGGGGGCGCAGCTCGTATTTCTCGGAGTTGAGGTACTCCTCGCTGCCGGGGGCGACGGGCTCGTGCTCGTAGAGCTCGAAGCCGGAGTACATGCCCCACAGCGGGCTCAGCGTGGCGGCGAGTGTCGCGCGGATCGCGAAGGCGGCGCGGTTGCCTGTCTGGAGGAACGCGTGGAGGATGTCCGGGGTGTTGGCCCAGAACGACGGGCGCGAGATATCGGCGAAGCGGACGCAGTCCTGGGCGAAGCCGGTGAGCTCCTTCTTCGTGGTCTTCCACGGGAAGTAGGTGTACGACTGCGTGAACCCGGCCTTCGCCAGTCCCAGCAGGCGCGGCGGGCGGGTAAACGCTTCGGCGAGGAAGATCACGTCGGGGTGTGTCTCGTGCACCTTGTTGATAATCCAGTGCCAGAAATCGACGGGCTTGGTGTGTGGGTTGTCCACGCGGAAGGTCGTGATGCCCAGTTCGACCCAGACCATGAGTGCGCGGTAGATCTCCTGGTAGATACCGTCGGCGTTATTGTCGAAGTTGATGGGGTAGATGTCCTGGTACTTCTTCGGCGGGTTCTCGGCGTACGCGATGGTGCCGTCGGCGAGCACGGTGAAGAACTCCGGGTGGTCTTTGGCCCACGGGTGGTCCGGGGCGGCCTGGAGAGCGAAGTCGAGGGCGACTTCGAGGCCGAGTTCCTCGGCGCGGGCGAGCAGCTTCTCCAGGTCTTTCTTGGTGCCCAGCTCCGGGTGGATGGCGTCGTGGCCGCCGTCTTTGGAGCCGATGGCCCACGGGGAGCCGACATCGCCGTCCTCGGCGACGAGGGTGTTGTTCGGGCCCTTGCGGTTGACGGTGCCGATGGGGTGGATGGGTGGGAAGTAGACGGTGTCGAAACCCATCGCGGCGACGCGTGGCAACGCCTCGGCGGTGGTGGCGAAGGTGCCGTGGACGGGATGGCCGTCGGCGTCCCAGCCGCCGGTGGAGCGCGGGAACAGCTCGTACCAGGAGCTGAACAGGGCCTTTTTGCGTTCGACGAGGATCTGGCACTCGGGGCCCTCGGTGACGAGGTCGCGGACCGGCCGGCCGGCGAGAACGGCGGCGACCTCGGGTTCGAGGGCGGGGGCGATGCGCTCGCGGAGGGGAGCGTCGGACTCGAGGGCGTCGGCGGCATCCACGAGCTGGCTGGTGCCGGCGGCGTGGGCTCCGGCTTCGGCCGCCGCGCGGCGCAGCAGTTCGGCGCCGTGGGTGAGATCGTTGGCGAGCTCGGCGGCGGATTGGCCGGCGGCAGTCTTCTTGGTCACGGCGTTGCGCCAGGTAGCCATCGGGTCGGACCAGGCCTCGACGCGGAAGCGCCACAGGCCGGGCGCGTCGGGGGTGAACACGGCGTTGCAGTAATCGGGGCGGTCGGCCTCCGGAGTCATGGCGACGGTGTATTCGCTGCCGTCCGGGGAGGTCACCACCACGGTCGCGGCGATCGCGTCGTGGCCTTCGCGCCACACCAGGGCGGAGATCGGCACTACCTCGCCGACGACGGCTTTCGTGGGCAGGGCACCGTCTGTGGTGCGGGGGCGGACATCGTCGATTCCAAGTCGGCCGATCACAGGGCTCACGTCGATTCACCTCGTCCAATTGACGTAAATGGGGGCACAGGGGCGCGCGGGCGCACCTTCTGGCACCCAGAGTAGCGAAGGAACGGGGGAGCCATTGGCCATGTCAGTCGGCCGTCGGGAAGCAAAATGCGCCACAATGGGAAGCGTGACTGACCGAACTCCCGAAATTGAACCGACAAATCCCGATTTGCTGATCGACTTCCGCGGCGTGGAATTCCGGCGTGGCGGAAAAACGCTGGTTGGCCCCATCGGCTGGCAGGTGGAGCTCGACGAGCGCTGGGTCGTCATCGGCCCGAACGGCGCCGGCAAGACCTCCCTGATCAGGATGGCCGCGGCGCAGGAATTTCCGTCGGAAGGCACGGCGTTCCTGCTGGGCGAGCAGATCGGCAAGACCGACATGCGCGATCTGCGCGCGGTGATCGGCATGACCAGTTCGGCGCTCGCGGAACGCGTGCCGGTGGACGAGCGCGTCGAGGACCTCGTTCTTTCCGGAGGTTACGCCGTCGTGGGACGCTGGCGCGAGGAGTACGAGGAACAGGACTACGAGCAGGTGCACGACGCCCTCGACCAGGTCGGCGCGTTCCATCTGCTGGGCCGCCGCTGGGGCACCCTGTCGGACGGCGAGAAGAAGCGCGTGCTCATCGCCCGCGCGATCATGGTCAACCCGGAGCTGCTCATCATGGACGAGCCAGGCGCGGGCCTGGACTTGGGCGGCCGCGAGGACCTCGTCGCCTATCTGGGGGATCTCGCGCTCGACCCGGATGCCCCCGCGATCGTGATGATCACGCACCACGTGGAGGAAATCCCGTTCGGTTTCACTCACGCACTGCTTCTCGACGAAGGCGAGGTCGTCGCCCAAGGCCTCATCGACGACGTGCTCACCAGCGAGAACCTGACGAAGGCGTACCACCAGCCGATCAAGCTGACGAAGGAAGAGGGACGCTACTTCGCGCGGAGGGAGCGTCGGGGCGGGACGCACCGTCGATAAGCGGACGGGAGGGTGCATATGTCCACGCGCGACGAAGAGGACATGCTGGGGATCAACTACGGCCGACTCGCGGCGACCGTGATCCTCGTGCGCGACGGCGCCCACGGCCTCGAGGTGTGGATGCAGGAGCGCGTGCTCACGATGCGCAATTACCCGGGGATGACCGTGTTTCCGGGCGGCGGCGTGGACATCCGTGATTTTCCGCCGAGCAAGGACGAAGCGAAGGAGCTGTGGTCCGGGCGGTCGGTGTCCGACCTTGCCAAACAGCTCGACATGAAGCCGCGGCAGGCCCACGCGCTCATGTTCGCCGCCGTGCGCGAACTCTTCGAGGAAACCGGCACTCTTTTGCTTGTCGACGACACCGGCGCCCTCCTCCGCGATGCCCGCCCCTTCCACCGGGTCCGCAAACGGCTTGAAAGCCACGAACTGTCGTTCACCGAGCTGCTCGAAGAAACCGGGCTCGATGTCGATGCGACTCTGCTCAAACCTTCCGGCCGCTGGGTGGGCAAGTCCGAGAAGGGCAATTGGTTCGACACCTTCACATTCATCGCCGAGTTGCCCGCCGGGCAAGAACCCGATGTCACCACCGGCGAGGCCAGCGACGCGAACTGGTTCCCGCCGAGCCTGCTTCTCGACGGCTGGCGCCAAGGCCTCGTCCGTTTCGCCCCCTCCACGTGGGCGCAGCTCTACGACATCTCCGAATTCTCCTCCGTCGCTGAGATCATGGAGCATGTCAAAGGTCTGCCCATTGAGGCCGTCGTCGGCGACCCCGTCGACATTCCCCGTTACCGCGAACTCTTCGAGTCCAACCCTGTGAACCGGATGGGGAAGAAATTTGAGCTTTAGCCCCGACGAGGTGCGGTTTCTCGCTGCCCACCGCGCCGACATTGCCCGCGTGGCCGCTTCCGGTGAGGTGGCGCTGACGAAGAAGTCCGCCATCGCCGACCGCACTGCGCTGTCCAAGCGCTTCGGCGGCAACGCCCGCGCCGTGATGGAGCTGCTGCAGGCGCGGAAGGTGCTGGCCCCGAAACTCGCCGTCCCCGCGGCCGGCGACGTTGCAGGTTCTGCCCCAGGTGCTGCTCCGCAGTGTGTCACGGTTTCAGCCTCCGAGTGGCTCGCCGACAGCGATTCCGCCCAGCAGGCCACACCGCTCCCAGTGTCGATGGTGCGCGCGGAGCGCATCGCCGCGGCAGGGGCATCGTTAGTTCACGACGTGACGTGCTCCATCGGTACGGAAGCACCTGCGGTGATCTCTGCGGGGCTCGATTGGCTGGGCACGGACCTGGACTATTCCCGGCTGCTCATGGCGCGGGAAAATCTGCGTTCGGCTGCGGCTGCAGGTGCTGCTGAGGCTGCGGGCGCGGGCCGGGCGTGGGTCGCCCAAGCCGACGCACTGGCGCCGGTGACCACAACCGCGAGCAGCCCCGGACCGCGGATTCGTGCGTGCTCGGGAACCGGCTCCCGTCCGGGACGCGTCATCGTGGCGGACCCGGCCCGCCGCGCGGACGGGCGGCGCATCACGGACCCGGCGAAGCTCATCCCGCCGCTTCCGGACCTGCTCGACGCTTTTCCCGGCGCGGCGATGGCGGTCAAATGCGCGCCGGGAATCGACTACTCGGACTGGCACGGCCTGGTGAGCGTGGTCAGCGTCAACGGGGGAGTCAAAGAGGCGTGCCTGTACACACCGGATCTCGCGGAGGCAGGCCACACGCGGGAAGCAGTGGTCATCCGCGACAGCTTCACGGAGAGGGTGAGGAATGAGGGGGAAGGGGTGGACGTCGATAAGCCGCGAGGCTTCATCGTTGAGCCCGACGGCGCGGTGATCCGCGCGGGGCTCGTCCAGCAGTGGGCCGCGCGGCACAGCCTTGCGATGCTGGACCCGCACATCGCGTTCCTCACCGGCGATGCCGTACCGGACGGGTACTCCGGATTTCCATTCATCGAGGCGGTGCCGTTGAAGAAGCTGCGGCCCGCACTCCAGGCGCACGGGGCGGGGTCGGCGGAGATCCTCGTGCGCGGTGTCGATGTGGACCCCGACCAGCTGCGCGGCAAGCTGAAGCTCAAAGGCGACCGGCCGATGGCTGTCGCGATCGCGCGGATCGGGGACCATGCGACAGCGTTCATTTGCGGCGCGCGCGTGCGCTAGGCTCGTGTGAGCGAATCTGACAGATGGAAGGTGAAACATTCATGCCCACCATTGCTGTGCTGGTGAAGAACGTGCCGGACACGTGGTCGACCAAGTCGCTCGAGGCGGACAACACTCTTGACCGCGCGAACGCCGACAACGTCATCGACGAGATCAACGAGTACGCCGTCGAGGCCGCGCTGCGTCTGCGCGACGCCGGCGACTACCGCGTCGTTGCGGTGACGATGGGGCCGGAAGGCTGCGAGGAAGCGCTGCGCAAGGCCCTCGCGATGGGTGCCGACGACGCTATTTCGCTTATCGACGACTCCCTCGCCGGCTCCGACGCCATCTCCACCGCGTGGGCCCTCCACAATGTGCTGAACACCATCGACGACCTGGCGCTGGTCGTCGCCGGAAACCAGTCCTCCGACGGCGGCACCGGTGCGGTCGCCGGCCTGCTGGCCGAGTACCGTCAGGTGCCCGCTGTGACCCAGGCGCACAACCTGCGCATCGAGGGCGGCGAAGTGCTGGCCACCCGCGAGGACGAGCGCGGCACGTGGGAGATCGCCGCGCCGCTGCCTGCTGTCGTCGCGGTGACCGAGCAGTCCGATAAGCCGCGCTTCCCGAATTTCAAGGGCATGAAGGCAGCCAAGAAGCACGAGATCACGCGCTTGACCATCGCCGATATCGGCGTCGACGCCGGCCAGGTCGGCCTGGGCAATTCCGCGACGTCCGTCACCAGCGCCACCGAAGTGCCGCCGCGCACCGCCGGCGAATTGCTTGAAGGCCCCGCCGACGACATCGCGGCGCAGGTCGTCGAGCAGTTGGCCGCCCGCAATCTTCTGGACAACCAGAACAATCCGAACAATTTGAGCAACCCGAACAACTAAGGAGCCGCACCACAATGCACGTCTACGTACTGGCAGAACACACCGGCTCTGAACTGAGCCCGATTACCGGAGAGCTGATCACCGCGGCGCGCGGGTTGGGAGTGGTCTCGGCGGTGGTCGTCGGCAAGCCTGGCGACGCTGAGGCGCTCGCACCGTCGTTGGCGACGTTGGGTGCCGCCCAGGTGATCGACGCGTCCGCCGAGGACTACGGCGAGCGTCTCATCCTCCCGGAGGTCGACGCCCTGCAGGCCCTCGGTGCCGCGAACCCGGCGCCGATCGTGATCGCCGCGACCGTGACCGGCAACGAGATCGCCGGCCGCCTCGCCGCGCGCCTCGGCTCTGGTGTGCTGGCGAATGTCGTGGGCATCGAGGACAACCGTGCCGCCCACCACGAGATTTTCGGCGGCAGCTACACCACGACCGCGATCGCCGGCGGCGAGTGCCCGATCTACACTCTGCGCCCCGGGTCTGTGAAAGCCGAGCCGCAGGAGGCGGCCGGGGAGATCGCTCCGATGCCGCTGCCGGCGGCGACCGACCGCGACGTGCACGTCACCTCGTTCACCCCGAAGGTGCGCGCCGACCGGCCGGAGCCGACCCAGGCGTCCACCGTCGTCTCCGGCGGCCGCGGCGTCGGTTCGGCGGACGGCTACAAGGAATATGTGGAGCAGCTCGCCGATGTCCTCGGCGCCGCCACCGGTTCCACCCGCGACATCGTCGACTTGGGCTACGCGGATCCTGAGACCCAGGTCGGCCAGACAGGCGCGACCGTCTCGCCGGATCTGTACATCGCTCTGGGAATCTCGGGTGCGATCCAGCACATCTCCGGTATGCAGACGTCTGGCACCATCGTCGCCGTTAACCAGGACCGCGACGAGCCGATCTTCTCTATCGCCGACATCGGTGTGGTGGCCGATATCGAGGAATTCGTGCCGGAGCTGATCAAGGCGCTCAAGAACCGGTGACGGTGAGCGGGACCCGCTATTTCGACCACGCGGCCACCACGCCTATGCGGCAAGTGGCTGTCGACGCGTGGGCCGAGCACGCCCATCTGCTCAACCCGGGAGGCCAGTACGCATCCGGGCGCGCCGCCAACGCCGCTGTGGCTCAGGCGCGTGAGACGGTCGCGGAGCTTCTCGGTGCCGATCCTGTCGAGGTGATCTTCACCGCCTCCGGGACCGAGGCCGACAACCTCGCGCTGCGCGGTTTCGCCGGCGAGCCGGGCGCGCGCATCGTCGCCACGCCGATCGAGCACCCGGCGGTTCGCGAGACCGTCGCGGATTTGGAACAGCACGGGGCACAGGTGGACATGCTGCCCGTGGGAGGAGACGGCGTCGTCCGCGTGACGGACATCCTCGACCAGCCGGCAGCAGTGGCGACCTGCATGTGGGCCAACAACGAGACCGGTGCGGTCCAGCCCGTCGACGAAGTTGTCCGGCGCGCGGACGCCGCCGGCACACCCGTCCACGTTGACGCGGTGCAGGTGGTGGGGCACCTGCCGGTAGATTTCCATGCGCTCGGCGCGACGACACTGGCGGCCTCCGCCCATAAATTCGGCGGACCGCGCGGCGCGGGAATCCTGCTGGCGAAGCGTTCCCCAGCGCCGGCCGCCGTGCTCACCGGCGGGGGACAGCAGCGCGGAATCCGGCCGGGGACCGTGGATGTCGCCACCGCAGTAGCGACTGCCGCGGCGCTGAAAGAAGCCGTTGCCGACATGGAGACGGAACGTGCGCGCTTAGTGACGCTGCGCGACCGTCTCGTCGCAGAGGTCTTGCGCACCATTCCGGATGCGCGTGCGACAGTGCTGGAACACGGAGTTCCCACGCTGCCCGGACACGCGCACCTGATGTTCCCGGGGGCGAACGGCGACGCGATGATCATGCTGCTCGACAGCATGGGCATCGAGGCGTCCACCGGATCCGCGTGCAACAACGGCGTGAACCAGCGCAGCCACGTGCTTGAGGCGATGGGGCTTCCCGACGAGCACGTCGACGGCGCCCTCCGTTTCACCCTGGGGCGCACGACGACGGACGAGGATGTGCAGTTCCTCCTCGCGAGGCTGCCGGAGGTGATCGGGAGGGCGCGGGACGTCGCCAAGCTGTGAAGCGGTACCGTGCGTGTCGCGTGTGGCGCATGTGACTGAAGTGAGTTACGGTGCGTACCATGACTCGTTCTTTGCGCCCTGCAGCCCTCATCGCATCCGCGGCCATCGCCTTCGGCGGAATCATGGCCGCCGGCTCCGTCAACGCCGATAGCCGCGCCGACTGGGTCAACGGTGTCGACGTCTCCCACCACCAGGACACCGGCGCCAACGGCATCGAGTGGAACTCGGTGCGCGACGACAACAACCGCTTCGCCATCATCAAGGCCACCGAAGGGGTCGACTACACCGACGATGCCTACGCCAAGTTCGCGCAAGGCGCGGTCGCCTCCGGCATGAACGTCGGTGCCTACCACTACGCCCGCCCGGCCAAGGACCCGGTCGCACAGGCGCAGAACTTCGCCAACGCCTACAAGTCCGTCCCCGGCCTGAGCCTGCCGCCGGTGCTCGACCTCGAAGTCGACGAAGGCCTGAGCCCGGAGCAGCTCAGCGGCTGGACCCGCACCTTCCTCGCCGAGGTGGAAAAGCAGACCGGCCGCCGCCCGATGGTGTACACCTACCGCTACTTCTGGCTCGAGCAGATGGGCGACACCAAGGATTTCGCCGACTACCCGCTGTGGCTCGCCGCGTACCAGAACAAGGCGCCGGGTCCCGTGGGCGGCTGGGACAAGGTGGATATCTGGCAGCGTTCCGAGTCCGGGCGCGTCGCCGGAGTGAACACCCCGGTCGACCTGAACCTGTTCAACGGCAACCAGGGCCAGTTCGCGCGCTTCAGCGGAGGCGACCTCAATGCCGCGGGCGGCCTGCTCGAGACGATGCAGGACAGCGACATCGAAAGCGGCATTTCGGATTCCCTCGCGGTTCTGGAGCAGGGTAACTCTGCGCTCGCCGCCGCCATCCTCGGCCTTGCGTCCGGTGTTCTCGCGCCGCAGCAGGTGCAGGGAGCCGCGGAACAGTTCGGTTTCGATGCTGGTGACGCGCAGAACATCGCGGACACCGCGCGCACCCAGGTAGAGAATGGCACGCTGCCCATCGACGACCTCAACAAGATGATGGTGGGCGACGACTACTCCGTCGGCGACCTGCTCATCCTGCTCGACAACGCCAACAAGAACGGCGGAGGCGCCGCAGCAGCCGGCGCGGCCGAGGGATCGAGCCAGTAAGCGTCACGCCTGTCACGCCTCCGGCGGGCGTTCGCTCTCCGGATCGTGGCGCGGTGCCGCGGACGCCGCCATCTCCCGCGCCCACGCATCGCCCTTGAATTGGGCGGGTACCCCACCCCCTAGCAACCTGCGGGTCAGCTGGGGGGTGTCGCGTATTTCGGACGCCGACCCGAGCAAAATGATGTTGCCGTAGCGCCGGCCCTTGAGCATCGGCGGGTCGGCGATCGCGGCTACGTGCGGGAAGACCTCAGCCATGCCGGCGAGTTCTTCGCGAGCCTCGGTGAGGTCGCCGCGGGAGCCGCAATTGGCCACGTAAAGGCCGTCTGGCGAGAGGGAGCGGAGGCAGGACTGGTAGAAGGGGAGCGTCGTCAAGCTGCGCGGTGTCGTCGCTGACTCGAAAACGTCGCGGATGATCACGTCGCGCGACGCATCGACGAAGCTGTCGGTGACCTCGCGTGCGTCGCCGACGCGGATCTTCACCAGCGGGGAGCGCGGGATGTCGAATTTCTCGCGCGCGAGCTCCGCCAATCCCATGTCCCACTCGACGACCGTGTTGCGCGAGTACGGCCACACGTGCGCGAAATAGCGGGGCAGCGAGCAGCCCGCGCCCCCGAGGTGCGTAAGGCGCGGCTTTTCCCAGGCGCGGGTCTCTTCGACGGCCGCCGCGATCCAGCGCATGTACTCGAAATCCAGCCGTTCCGGCTCACCTGGCACGATGTGCGAGCTGGGCACATCGTTGACCATGAGGAGCATCGACCCGTCTGGTTCGTGGATGATCTCCGCGATTCCGGTGTCGATCTCGATCGTCTCGCTTTTCTGGGCCATAGACGCTGAGACTACAGACGCACATCTGTTGTTCGTAGATAAGCCGTGGCGGCGAGCCACCCGGCCAGCGTGAGGACGATGGACGCGAGAGCGACTTCGACGACCGTTGATGCGTCTATCGCCCCGGATCCGGCGACTGCGGAGCTGCCCAGCCACAGGGTGTCGCTCAGCAGTCCCGGCGGCAGGAGGAAGCGAGCGAAAGAAGCACCGGAGGCAACGATTCCGAAAGAAATGATGCTGGCGACCAAAGCGATGGCGACGGGGCCTGCGAAATTGCGGATCAGCATCGACAGGAAGGACTGCCAGGCAGCGACAGCCACGGTGGGCAGCAGCGAGAGAAATGCTACCGCGAAGAATTCACCGGGCAGCGCGCCTGGCACCCCGAGGACCAGTCCGACCGCGACGGCTAGGACGACGAGCACGGCCTGCATAGCCGCCGCTGCAAGCGAGATCGCAGCGATCTTGGAGGCGATCAGGCTTCCCGCCGGGCGGGTGGAGGTGAGCAGGGAATGCCAGTTGTGGCCACGGTGCTCGACGCGCCAGGCAGCGGAGGCGATGATCGCGATGCCGGATGTCATGAAGATCATCCCGTAGAAGAGCATGATCTGGGAGAGATAGCTTGTCCACCCGGCATCGAGCTGACCTTGGTTGCCGACATAGTTGCCGGCCCCGATAGCCACAGCGATCAGCGGAACGAGGGTGAGCACTGCCCACAGGTGTGACCGGCGGTATTTCATGAGGTCGTTGCGCAGTAAATCCATTCTCTAAAGCTCCTTCCGGTTGAGCATGCGCGTTGCTGCGGCGAATACAGCACCGACAACGACGATGTAGGCACCCCATGCAAGCCAATGCGGTGCAGTCGGCGCGGTTCCTGAGTCGTCGAACGTGAACGGGACGAGCATCGCGAAGTAGCCGAACGGATTGACAGCGGCGAGCCACGTCGGCGACAAAAGTGCGGCAATGCCGAGGAAACCACCTACGACGCCGATCGCGAGTACGACGATCTGGGAGTCGGTCACGGCTGCCAGCCATAGCATCACCGCGAGCAGGGCAAGCGAGGTTCCGAGCGCGCCGAGGCCGAAAAGCGCCCAGGTGACCAACATTTCGGGCCCCGGCGCGGGAGCCCCGGCAAGGATAGGCAAGGCCAGGATCGTCGTGAACTCGACGAATTTGAACATCGCAACAAGCACCGCCGCCACACCGAATTTGCGCACAACCAACGTGCCAGGCGGCACACCAGCGATGGCGTTGAGGCGCCACCCGCCGCCCACGTTCTCAGTGTCCGCCACGCGGCTGGCGACGACCGCTAATTGCAACGGCGACAGAAAAGCTAGCGCCATGCCGTAGCCGACAAGGTGGCCGGCCCAGGACATCTCGGGGTCAGCACGGAAATCCTCGATGCGTCCTCCAGCGAAGAGATTCATTCCAGCAAATAGGACAATGCCCACACACAGCAGGAAGCCGAGCAGCACGACCTTGGTGCGGCGCAATTTAGCAATCTCGATGATCATGCGCTCAAACCCTCCCGTCCCGTCAGGCCGATGAAGATCTCCTCTAGGCTGCGACGCTTGCGCACGACTTGGTGCAGTGGAATGCCGCGGCTGACAAGGTGGGCGCAGACTTCTGCGACTTGGGTGTCGCTCAAACCCTGCAGTTCGAGTCCACCGGCCGCCGGGATGGGGCGAAGGGCAGCAAGCAACTGGGCGGCGGCATCCGCGGAGGGGGTTTGGATGAAAAGGTCGGGGAGTTGGGCGTCGTAAAGCTGTTGCTGTGAGCCCTGAAAAATGAGTGAGCCACGGTCGATGATGGTCAGATTCGAAGCCATTTTCTCAATTTCAGAGAGCAAGTGGCTGGAAACCAGCACCGTGCGGCCTTCGTCGCGGGCGAGGCTGACAATGAGAGCGCGGATCTCCTCGATGCCGGCCGGGTCGAGGCCGTTGGTGGGTTCGTCGAGGATGAGCAGCTGCGGGTCGCGGGCAAGCGCCATCGCGATGCCGAGGCGTTGTTTCATACCGAGTGAGTAGTTCTTGACCAGTTTGTCCATGTGGTTGCCCAAGCGCACAAGCTCGATGGCGCGCTGCGCATCCACGGGCGAGGCACCGAAGAGCCGCGCCGCGATCTTCATGTTCTCGCCGCCGGTCAGGTGCGGGTACGCGGAAGGTGCTTCGATAAGCGAGCCCACGCCGGCGAGCACTTCAAGGCGGGTCGCGCGGTTCATTGGCCGCCCGAGCATTGCGATCTCGCCGTTGGTTGGCGTGACCAGTCCCAGCAGCATTTTCATGGTGGTCGATTTACCTGATCCGTTCGGTCCGAGCAGTCCGTGCACGGTGCCTGCCGTGACGTCGAGGTTCAGCTTGTCGACGACCGTCGTGCCCCCGTAAGTCTTCGTCAGACCTTCAGTCCTGATGATTGATGATGTCTCCATGCCCAATAGATTTCCGCACAACCAGGGGTTTCCGCGTCGGCGCGGAGCATGATTTCTGCAGTCGTACCCGGGTATGACTCGGCTTAGGAATCCAGCAGGTCAGCCCGTCCAACAAGGCCGGTGCGGTAGGCGAAAAGCGCGGCGTGGACGCGGTCGCGCGATTGCGTTTTAGCAAGCACGCGCCCGACGTGTGTTTTCACCGTCGGCATAGAAATGAACATGCGCTCGGCAATCTCCGTATTCGTCCATCCGCGTCCGACGGCGACGAGGATCTCGGTCTCACGCTCGGTTAACTCGTCCAAGGCGAGGCGGTCGGAAGGAGACAGCAGGACAGCGTCTTCAGAAGAAGAGGAGCTGAGCTTATCGATGATCCGTTTCGTCGCTCTCGGCGAAACCACCGCATCGCCGGCGGCGGTGGTGCGGATACCGCCCAAAAGAGTGTCTGGCTCGGCATCTTTGAGCAAGAACCCGCTTGCCCCCGCGGACAACGCACCCATGACGTAGCCTTCGTCGTCGAATGTGGTCAATATGATCACCTTCGTGCCGGGAAAGCGATGCGAGAACTGGCGGGTGGCCGCAATGCCGTCGAGCACCGGCATCTGGATGTCCATGAGCACGATGTCGATCGGATCAGCGGCCATCGCCGCAAGAGCTTCTTCACCGTTGCTGGCGAGCCAGTGCACTGACAGGTCCGGCTGGGAATCGATCACTGCACGGATTCCGTGGAGAAAGAGCAGCTGGTCGTCGACAAGACCGATGGAGGAGGTCATGGCTCGACCTTATCTGCGCGCCGTAGGGGCAGGTGAGCTTCGGTGACCCACGTGCTGTGATCTGAAGGGGATGAGGTGAGGGAGCCGTCGATAAGCGATGCGCGTTCGCGCATGCCACGAAGACCGTGTCCGAGCTTGTGCGCGGTGCCGGGCGTGAAGTCGTTCTCGAGGCGAAGCGCGACCTCGTCTGGGAGCCAGGAAACAGCGAGACGAGCGGTGCCGTTGCCGTGCTTCATTGCGTTGGCGAGCGCTTCTTGGACGATGCGGTGGATCGTCAGCGTCGTGCCGGGGTCAAGCGTGGGCGGTGTGCCGTCGACGCTGTAAGTGATACGCAGTCCGCTTGCGCTACTGGTGGCAACGAGTCCGTCGATATCGAGTTCCGGAACGTGCGGTTGGACCGGGCGCTGCTCTCCTTCGCGCAGCAAGCCTACGACGCCCCGCATCTGGCGCAGTGAGTCGCGTCCAACAGAGCTGATCGTGCGCAGCGCGTCGTCGGGCGAGGCGCCGTAACGTGCGCCGTCGGCCTGCGCCACGATGACGGTGAGCGAATGCGTCACGATGTCGTGAATCTCCCGCGCCAGGTGGGCGCGTTGGTCGGCGGCGGCCCGTTCGAATTCCTCGCGCTGGCGCTCGAGCTGGATCTGGAGCTCTGCCGCCGCTGATTCTTCCGCCCGGCGGCGCAGCTCGCCGAAGAGGAACCCTACGGTGAGCAGCGTAACGCTCCAAGCGATGTAGGTAACCCGCTGGTTCAATGGCAAGGCGACGAGACCGGGAACGATGAACATCGTGGCCACGATGTCTCCGCCGAGCAGAGCGGCCGCGACAATGAGACGGTGCGATGCGGGAAGATGACGGATTGCCATGTAGCCGGTGAATACAGCCAGTGTGAGCGTGCCAGTAGGCAGCATTTCTGCGAAGGCGCTAGTCGCTAGCGCTGCGGCGCACACACCGATGGTCACGGCTGGCCACCGCCAGCGAGTGAATGGCGCAGCGGCGACGCACGCGACCACAGCAGCGTCGGCGGCGCGAAGCCCTGACGAGAGCGGGCCGAGGAGACCGAACCCTACGAGCACGAAAGCCAGGCCGGCGTCAGTGAGCCAGACGGGGACGGCGCGTCGGCTAGTCGTCGGTGTTTCACTCATGTCTCGCAAGGGTAATTTCTCGGATCGTCATTCACGTCGTACCTCGGTATCACGTTTGGATTCGCATTTTCCGTCCGCGGTCGACCCCGAGTACACTCCGCCTCGTGCGAGTTCTGGCAGCAATGAGTGGCGGCGTCGATTCCTCTGTGGCGGCGGCGCGGCTTGTCGACGCCGGACACGACGTCGTCGGCGTCCACCTCGCCTTGAGCAAGGACGCGCAGCAGACCCGCGAATCCGCCCGCGGCTGCTGTTCGCTGGAGGATTCCGCCGACGCGCGCCGCGTGTGCGACAAGCTGGGCATCCCGTTCTACGTGTGGGATTTCTCTGACCGTTTCAAAGAAGAGGTCATCGACGATTTCGTCGAGAGTTACGCGCGCGGCGAGACCCCCAACCCGTGTCTGCGCTGCAACGAGAAGATCAAGTTCGCGGCCTTGCTCGAGCGCGCGGTCACGCTCGGTTTCGACGCGATCGCGACGGGGCACTACGCGCTTATCGACGACGCCGGCAACCTCCGCCGCTCCATCGACGCGAACAAGGACCAGTCCTACGTGCTCGGCGTGATGACGCGCGACGAGCTCGACCGGTGCCTTTTCCCGGTGGGCGACACCGAGAAGCCCCAGATCCGCGAGGAGGCCGCCGCCCACGGGTTCTCCACGGCTTCCAAGCCGGATTCCTACGACATCTGCTTCATCCCCGACGGCAACACCCAGGCATTTCTGGGCAAGTCGATCGGCATGCGCCCCGGCATGATCGTCGACCAGGACGGTGAGGAGCTCAAAGAGCACGATGGCGCGTTTCAGTACACGATCGGCCAGCGCAAGGGTTTGAATATCCGGGTGCCTGCCGCCGACGGCAAGCCCCGGTACGTCACGGACATCGACGCCGCGACCGGCACAGTCACCGTCGGCCCCCGCGCCGCTTTGGACGTGACTACCATCCACGCCGACCGCCTCAAAGTCCTCCACCCGGCGATGGAGGGCGAGTTCGATGCGAACGTCCAGATCCGTGCCCACGGTGGTGTAGTGCCGTGTCGCGCACACGTTGATGTGGATTCCGACACCATGACCTTGGCTCTGGCCGAGCCCCTTTCCGGCGTGGCACGCGGCCAGGCTGCTGTGCTCTACCTGCCGGACCCGGACGGGCAAGGCGATATCGTGCTGGGCTCCGGCACCATCTGCGGTACTGAGTCGGCCGGCGCAGACACCGCCAGTGCCGGATCGGCCGGTGCAGATGACACCGGCGAAGAAACCGCCGGCGCGGAGTCGGCGTGACAGCGTTCGGGCTGGGGACCATGCCGGGCACCGATCTCGTCCAGGCGGCGGACGTGGTGCTCTCCGAGAGCCCGCTGCCGCATCTGCCGCAGCTGCCCGCGCGGGGTGTCGGCTCGGACCTAGTCGGCCGGACTGCGGCACTGCTGCCTCTCAACCTCGACATCGGTCCGCGCTCCTGGAGGGTCACGCGCCGGCCGCAGTTGGCCACCATGCGCGCCCGCGACCAGTTCGAGCGCGACCTCGACAAACTGGAGGAACTGTGGGACGGCAAAGTCGACGAGGTGAAGGTGCAGCTCGTCGGGCCCTGGACGCTCGCCGCCCAGATCGAGATGTCAAACGAGCACCGGATGATCACCGACCGCGGCGCTACCCGGGACATCGCCGACGCGCTCGTGCAGGCGGTGGGGGAGCATAGGGGAGACGTCGAAAAGCGGTTCGGCGCGCGGACGGTGCTGCAGCTCGATGAGCCGTCCCTTGCCGCGGTGCGGAACGGGACGGTGAAGGGCGTTACCGACTACGAGGAGATCCCTGCAGTGCCCACCGAGCGCGTCTTGGATGTGCTCGGAATGTTCGGCGTGCACCTGGTCAACAGCCCGGAGCCGCTTTACGACGCAGACTGGTTCACCGTGGATCTTGCCGCCGCGCTGGACCTAGACGCGTTGGCTGGTGCGCTCGACCGCGGGGCGCGCATCGCGGTACCCGTGATGGAGCCGCGGGAGGTGTTCAACCTCTTCGACAGGCTCCAGATCGACCCGGCGGAAACCGAGGTCGATGTCTACGCCCAGCCCGGACCGACGCTTGTGAAAACGGCTGCGAATTACCATGCGGCGGCGGAGATGGCGGAAGCGGTCGCCCCCAACCGTCGATAGCTATGAGTTTGGCCATAAACAGCCTATAGACCCATTTCAACGCCTCTAGCGGATATGATGGAAGCATGGGAAACAACGGGCTGAAGTGGCAGAAGAAAGAGAGCAACTGGGTCCTGTGTATCGGGACCGCCGTCGGATTCATGATCGCGTCTTGGCTGCTTTTCGACGATCTCCTCATCTCCTTCACCATCGGCCTCGCCCTGGGAGTCGTGATGCTTCCTTTCTCGGGTAAGCACTCCGTCGCCATTGGTGACGGCACGGTGACCTTCGACAACGGGGACGGAGAAGATAGCCTTCCCGTTTCCGAGCTCGCCGCGCTCCGCCAGGACCCTAAGGGCGATGTACTCGTGCTCGAATTCGCCGGCGGGAAGAAGGTCGCAATCGACACCTGCGGCGACGAAGCCGGAGTCGCGGAGTTTGTCGAGCAAGTGCACAACACGCCCGAACTCAGCCACATCGGCTAAAGCCCGCGTTGGCAGCTAGCTGATCATCGGCCAGCTAGTCGAGATACCGGAGGTGTCGCGGCCGCGGGATTCGCAGTACTTCCGGAAGTCCGTCTGGATCTCGAAGTGCTTGACCGCCTGGAATTCCATGAGTTCGTCGAGTTCTTTCTGCGACAGCTCTGGCCAGACTTTGTTGACCTGCTTCCAGGCGATGCGGGCGGCGGCCATGGCATCCGCGGTGGCCTCGTGGGCGTTGTCCAGCTGCACGCCGTAGAAGTCGGACAGGGCACCTAAGTTGCGTTTGCCGCCTTTGCGGTAGCGGTCCATGGCGCGGTCGATGAGCAGGGGGTCGTAGACGGGGCCGGTGACGGTGAAGTCGCCGGTGAGGGTGCGCAGTACGGTCAGGTCGTAGGGCGCGTTGAAGACGATCAGGGTGAACCCGTCGTCCCAGGCCTGCCTGATGGTCTCGACGGTCTCGCGCAGGACGTCGTCGTGGGGGCGGCCCTCGGCGCGGGCCTTCTCGGTGGAGATGCCGTGGATCGCGGCGGCTTGCTCGGGGATTTCCACGCCGGGGTCGGCGAGGTGCTCGGTGGCGGTGACGTCGCGGCCGTCGATACGCACGAGTGCAGAGGTCACGATGCGTGCCTCCCGCGGATTCGCCGACGTGGTCTCCAGGTCGAAGGAGAGCATCCGCTTCGCGTCGAAAGTAGGCATGTCGCCCATTCTAATGAGCACCGCGACACGTTTTTGCTGAAGTGCTTGACCTTGCCCCAACGTCAACGTTCACACTGTGGTCATGGGTGAGTACACGGAGTACACAATCGGAGAAGCCGCCGCGATGCTCGGCGTGACAACGAAGACGCTGCGGCACTGGGAGGCGCGCGGCCTGCTCGATCCTTGGCGGACCGCGGCCGACTACCGCGTTTACACAGACGATGACATCGAGCGGGGCGCCGCGATCGCGCTCTACCGCGGTGTGGGCATGCCGCTCGGCGACATCGCGAAGCTTATCGACGCCCCTTCCCACACCCTCCGCACCGCCCTCACCCGCCACCGGGCGCTACTGGCAGACCAGTTGGCCGCTGTAAGCAGCCAACTCGAAGCGGTGGACGCACTCATCGAAGAATCAGGACAATCCGGCAAAGGAGAAATCAACATGGACGCAATGAAGAAGTACCTCGGCGAGAAGATGCCGGAATACCAGGCTGAAGCCGAACAGCGCTGGGGCGATACCCGCGAATGGGCGCAGTCCCAGGAGAGGCTCGCGCAGATGGGCGAGAACGATTTCGCCGCGCTGCAGCAGGAGCACGAAGCGTTCGTCGCCGAGCTGAAGCAGGCCCGAAGCAACGAGGTCGAGGCGGGCTCGGAGGAGGCGAGGGGGCTCGTCGATAAGCACCGCGCGATGATCGGAAAGTGGTACGAGGTCACGCCGGCGCGGCAGCTGATTCTCGCGCGCATGTACGTCGGTGACGAGCGCTTCCACGAATCGTACGGCGGGACGCAGGACTACTTGCTCGGGCTCGTCGAAGCCCAGGCCGCGGCCGAGGGGGTGGATGTGGACAACCCGCAGT
Organism: Corynebacterium sp. p3-SID1145; assembly: GCA_025144245.1. Taxonomy (GTDB): domain Bacteria; phylum Actinomycetota; class Actinomycetes; order Mycobacteriales; family Mycobacteriaceae; genus Corynebacterium. The sequence goes on from JALXXC010000006.1 coordinate 63,477, forward strand.
GGTGACACATCTCTAGACTTGGTGCCCGTGACTGAGAACAACGCACCGGACGGCACTGAAGAAACAGTGGACAAGGACCTCCTCCGCGAGTGGACGGAGCTGGCCAAGGAAGTCCGCCACCACCGGGACCTGTACTTCAACGGCGACCCGGTGATCACCGACGCGGAATTCGACGGGATGTTCCGCCGCCTGCAGAAGCTGGAGGAGGACCACCCGGAGTTGGCGGTGCCGGACTCTCCGACGAAGGAGGTCGGCGCACCGACGGCTGACACCGCGTTCGCGGACGTGGAGCACCTCGAGCCGATGACGAGCCTGGACAACGTGTTCTCGGCCGAGGAGCTGGCGGACTGGCTGGCAAAGACGCCGGGACCGTACCTGACGGAGCTGAAGATCGACGGGCTGTCGATCGACTTGGTCTACGAAAACGGCACGCTCGTGCGAGCGGCGACGCGCGGCGACGGCCGCGTCGGCGAGGACATCACAGCCAACGCGAAAGTGATCCAGGACATCCCGCATGAGCTGACCGGCGAAGCGCCGGAGCTAGTCGAGGTCCGCGGCGAGGTGTTCATCCGCCCGGAGGATTTCCCGGAGCTCAACGAGCTGCGCCAGAAGGAAGGCGGCAAGCCGTTCGCGAATCCGCGCAACACTGCTGCAGGCGGGCTGCGCCAGAAAGACCCGGAGGCTGTGCGCAAGCGCAAGCTGCACATGATCTGCCACGGAATCGGGGCGCGTGAGGGCGTGGAGTTCACTTCGCAGCATCACGCGTACGAGAAGCTCGCCTCATGGGGTCTGCCGGTCAGCGAGTACACCAAGAAGGCCGAAACAGCCGAGGACGTGCAGAAGGCGGTGGCCTATTGGGCCGATCACCGCCACGACGCGATCCACGAGATGGACGGTGTGGTGGTCAAGGTCGACGACTTGGCCGCGCAGCGCCAGCTGGGGTTCACCTCCCGCGCACCGCGCTGGGCTATCGCCTACAAGTACCCGCCGGAAGAGGTGACCACGAAGCTGCTCGACATCGAGGTCTCTATCGGCCGTACGGGTCGCGCGACGCCGTACGCGGTCATGGAGCCGGTGTTCGTGTCCGGCTCGACGGTGTCCATGGCGACGCTACACAACCAGACGGAAGTCAAGCGCAAGGGTGTGCTCATCGGCGACACGGTCGTGGTGCGCAAGGCAGGCGAGATCATTCCGGAGGTGCTCGGGCCGGTCGCGGACTTGCGGGACGGCACGGAGCGCGAATTCGTCTTCCCCGAGAACTGTCCGGCGTGCGGCACGAAGCTCGCGCCCGCGAAGGAAGGCGACGCGGACTGGCGTTGTCCGAACACCCGCTCGTGCCCGGCGCAGCTCGGCGCACGCTTGGAATACATCGCTTCCCGTGGAGCATTCGACATCGAGGCGCTGGGGGAGAAGGGGGCACGCGACCTCATCGCGTCGGGCGTGCTTATCGACGAATCCACCCTTTTCTCGCTCACCTCCGACGATGTAGAAAAGTCGTCTACTTACACGAAAAAAGACGGGCAGATCAATGCGTCGGGCAAGAAGCTCCTGAAGAACTTGCAGGAGAAGAAGTCCACAGACCTGTGGCGGGTGCTGGTGGCGTTGTCAATCCGCCACGTCGGACCGACCGCGGCGCGCGCCTTGGCGGCGCGCTACAAGTCGATGGATGCTCTGCGCGCCGCGTCGGTGGACGAGCTCGCGGAGACCGACGGTGTGGGGGCCATTATTGCCGAATCCTTCAAGGACTGGTTCGAAGTGGACTGGCACGTGGAGATCGTCGATAGGTGGGCGGCTGCCGGCGTGACCATGGAAGACAACGTCGAGGATGCGGCACCCCAAACGCTGGAGGGCCTGACTGTCGTTGTCACTGGCACCCTGGAGAATTACTCCCGCGACAGCGCCAAGGAGGCGATCCTGTCACGCGGCGGCAAGGCGTCTGGTTCAGTGTCGAAGAAGACCGACTACGTCGTTGTTGGTGAAAACGCTGGCTCCAAAGAACAGAAGGCCCGCGACCTGGGCATCACGATCTTGGACGAAGTCCAGTTCGAGCAGCTGCTTGAAACCGGCGCGGTGTAGTGGACAACCGCGTTTAGCCGGCGCGGCGCTCACCGGGGCTCTGGGGGCGTGCCACCACACGGGCAGCCTGGAACCCGACGAGGGCTGCGCCCCAGAGAGCGAGCAACCACCACACAAATACAGGCAGGTCGGTATTCCAGCTCATTCCGCGGGCCAGGAGGAAGACGATGAGGACGGTGAAGACGGCGTCGATAAGCCCGACAATGGGGGAGCGTACTCCGCGCACCGCAGTGAACGTGGCGAGCGCGAGAATAACGATCGTGAGTACCAAATTAATCATCGCTGGGTTCCTTTCAATAGTGTGATGCTGAGGTCGTCGACGCTCGCTTCGCTGGAATTAGCCACGAAGGCGGCGCGCCGGGGATTCGCAGGGTCCCAGACGAGCATCGTGCTGTAGCCCCCGGTGCCGCCGTTGTGGAAGGTGTATGCCGTTCCGCCGTCCTCCAACTCAGCCCAGCCGAGGTCCGGGCCACCGTGCGCGGAGATCCAGTCGACGTACTTCGCTATGTCCTTGGCAGTGGAGCGAATCGCGCCAGCGGGTGCCCAGCCATTCATTTCCCACCGTTCCGCGGGACGGCCAGCCAAAGTGAGTCCTTGCGGATGACCGTCGGCAGTTCCGGGCAGGGCGAGGAACGTCGAAGTCATGCCGGCGGGTTCGAGGATCTTCGTGCGGAGGAGCTCGTCGTAGCTCATACCTGCGTTCTTGGCGAGCAACTGACCGAGCAGCGCATGGCCGAAATTGGAGTAATTCTCCTCGCCGCGGCCTTTAAGCTTCAACTTCGGATTAGTGGCAGCAGCGAAAATATCCTCTGGGGTATCTCCGCGGTACGGGTTCCCGCCGTTGCGCAGCATCATGGAGAGGAACTGCGGGAGACCAATGCTTTCGAGCCGCGACAGTCCGGACGTGTGGTTGAGAAGCTCTTCCACGGTGACATCAGCAATGGGAGTGCCGGCGGCGTCAATAATGTCTTGGACTTGAGTGTCGAGGCGCAGGGTGCCAGCCTCGATCTGCTGGCGGGCGAGTTCGCCGTTGAACGTCTTGGTGAGAGAACCGATTTCAAACTCAGTGTTCTCGTCTGCGCCCAGGCCGCCGAAGCGGACCTCCCCGCCTTCGCTGACGAAAGCGGCGAGCTCGTTGGAGCCAGGGTCGGCGCCCGTTTCCAACAGAGTGGAGATTTCCTCCTCGCCGGTACGCTGCGTTGCCAACGCGATGGGGCGGGGCCCGAACGCGATGAGCAATGAAAGTGTCGCGAGAGCGGCGACCCCAGCGACGATGAGCGCTGCGGGACCGAAATGCCTTTGTTGGTTGCGGTTGTTTTGCTTAGTGGTCATCAGTGATCTTCTCCTGCTGCGATGATGGTCAACAGTGGGACGACGCGGGCGGGGCGCACCTCGAAGTGGCCGTTGAGCTTGGCTACCCACCCCGCGTCCTGCAGGGCTCCCAGGTGGTGGTAGCCGGTGCCGGTGGAAGAAACGATTGCTTCCTCCACGAGTTCCGCGACTGACGCAGGTTTCGTGAGGAGCCGGCGGAGTATCGCTCCGCGGATAGGGTGCGCGATAGCGGCGATTCGCTCGGTGTACTCGTCCCATTCGTGGCCCAGCAGATAGTCCGTTTCGCGCTGCCACTGGTACGCGTATTCGTGGCCGCCGACGCGGACGGAGCCGCCGAAGACGAGCGCGCCATTATCTGGCCCGTTATCTGTTCCAGCCTGCGCGCCAGCTTGCGGCCGGGATGCCTCCACTCCGTCGACGACCCAGTAGTCGCCGGTGGTACGGGTGAGCGGGGAGGTGCCGCCGGACGATGATGCTTGGGATTCCAAGGCGGCGACGCGCTCCTCGAGCGCCCCTAACCGCTCCAATAAAATGGAATCGTTTTGAGTCAGTTTAGTAATCTGCTGGTCCACAACTCCAATATTATAAAATATGTTTGCAATTGTCGAGGATTCTTGGGTTGGTCAGTGTTTCAGAGTTTGGGCATTGAGAAAGTGGGGGCATTGAAAAAGCGCGTCGGAGCGCGCTTTGAGATGGCCTTAGTGGGGTGGTGGCTCCCGGAGGCGGAACTAACGCACCAAGGCGCCGACGATCGCACCGAGGTCGCCGATGTGGGTGACTTCGGAAGCGAGGAAGTCGGGGCCGCCGGTGCGGCCGACGATCAAGTAGAGGCCGGTCGTGCCGAGGGGGGTGACCGCCAGGGTGGAATCGAGGAGCCACCATGCCTCCGGCACCCATGTGTCGGTGTCGTCGCGGAGGATGCGGGCATGGGAGACGTCGATAAGCGCGGGCGCGGAACCGTCGTCTCCCGGTGCAGCCTGGGATGCGGCGACGCGCTCGCTGCCTTTGCCGGTGTCGCGAAGGACGACCGCCCACGAGGATGTCAAGGCGAGCGGCATGACGGAAACGAGTTCCTGCATTGCGGCGGGCAGGTCGTTGACTTGGTTTGCGACGCGCGCCAGCATCTGCACCTGCTCGCGGCGGTCGACGCGGCCGGTGAACGGGCGGATCGAATCGACCTCCACTCCGTCGACGGACACGGCGGCGGTGATGAGTGAATCGACCATGGTGCCCGTGGGCAACTCGACCACGATGTCGTCGGTGACCAGCGCGGCACCGTCGTTGAACGTGGTCTCGACGATGTCGACAGACTTGATATTCGCGTCGATCATGCCGAATGCCTCGGCGAGCTCACCGAGGCTGCCGGGGGCATCGGGCAAAACGACGCGGATCAGGTAGGACATGGACCTATTTATAGCAAGCCGGCATGTCCGGGGGCGGGCGTACGATCGGTGGCCGGACAGATTCAACCCGATCGGAGGTAAATAATGCAGCCGAATGGACTCGACGAGTCCACCCTGGCGGGAACTGAGCCCCGCGCGTTCGCGGATGCCCTGCTCGGCGCCGGAACGAAATTGGCGAAGGACGGCGACGAGGTCGTTGTCACAGGGCACGACCTCGCCCGCGAGGTAGCCGAGACCCCGGAGAAGTTTTCCTCCGCCGTGTCGCGCTTCATGCAGCTGCCTAACGGCCTCGACGGTGAAGAGCACAGCAAGGTTCGCACGATGATCGAGCGCTACCTCGATGCTCCCGCCGTCGAGGATCTCGAACCGTCGTTCCGCGAGATTGCCCGTGACATCATCGCCGATGCCGCTAAGGAAGACACAGTCGACGCGGTGGGCGAGATCGGCGCGCAGTTCGCCGTTCGTGCGATGACCGCCTGGTTGGGGTGGCCGGCAGAGGTCAACGAGGAGCTGGTCGCGTGGGTCGCGGACAACAATGCCGCCACCCGTTCCGGGCAGCTCGAGCGCACGGCTGCGGTGGCGGAGCGTTTCGACGACATCATCCGCTCTATCGTCGCGCCTCTGCAGGAGAACCCAGATGATTCGGTGACTTCGCGCCTGGTTCACGACGACAGCCTCGGCCGTCCGCTGGAGTTCGAGGAGGTCGTCTCCATTCTGCGCAACTGGACCGCAGGCGACCTGAGCTCCATGGCGTACTGCATCGGCGTGATCGTCGAAGCCTTGATCCAGCACCCGGAGCTCAAGGAGCGCTTGGGCCAGGGGGTCTCCCGCGTCGAGTTCACAGCGATCGCCGACGAGATCCTCCGTGCCGATTCCCCGTTTGTGAGTAACCGGCGCGTCACTACCTGCCCCGTGTCACTCGACGGTGTGGAGCTGCCGGAGGGACAGAAGGTGCGTATCCACTGGACCGCAGCCAACCGCGACCCAGATACGTTCGGCGATGTCGACGGCTTCGCTCCGGAGGCGAACGCACCGCAGAACCTGGTGTGGGGTGCCGGCCCGCACGCGTGCCCGGGCAAGGATCTCTCCGTGATTGAGCTGCAGGCGTTCACCGAAGAGCTCTGCGCGGCCGTGGAGCTGTCGCGCGCGGGCGACGGGGAGCGGGAGATTCACCCGGTGGGCGGCTGGGCGTCGCTGCCGGTGCGCCTTACCGCTCGCGGATGAGCAATCCCGCGTGACGTAAGATAAGGCGCGTTAAGAGCAACCCGAGGATTTAAGAAGGTGGGACAACGTGGCTGAAGCCTCAGGAATCTCCCGCGAGGAGGTCGCAGGCATCGCGCGGCTGGCGCGCATCGCCGTGAGCGACGAGGAGCTGGACCAGCTGGCTGGTCAGCTGGACACCATCGTAGAGGCCGTCTCCGCAGTGCAGGCAGTGGACACCGAAGGCGTCGAGCCGATGAGCCACCCGCACAGTGTCGAAGCGGCAATGCGTGAGGACGTCCAGCGCATCACCCTCACCCAGGCCCAGGCCCTCGACCAGGCGCCCGAGGTTGAGGACGACCGCTTCATGGTTCCGCAGATCCTGGGGGAGGAAGACTAATGGCCGACTACACCATTCCCGCTGAAGGTTTGACTAGCCTGCCGGCGCACGTGTTGGCAGAGAAGATCCAGGCCGGTGAGGTCACCTCGCGCGAGGTGACCCAGGCATTTCTGGACCGCATAGCGGAGACAGACGGGACCATCGGCGCTTTTTTGCACGTCGGTGCAGAGGAAGCGTTGAAGACTGCCGATGAAGTCGACGCCGCTGTGAAGGCTGGCGAAGCTCCGGCATCCCCGCTTGCCGGTGTGCCGCTGGCTTTGAAAGACCTATTTGTCACCACCGACGCGCCGACCACGGCCGCCTCGAAGTTGCTCGAGGGCTACATGAGCCCGTACGACGCGACGATCGTGACCAAGATCCGCAAGGCGGGCATCCCGATTCTGGGCAAGACGAACCTCGACGAGTTCGCGATGGGCTCGTCGACGGAGAACTCCGCGTACAAGGTCACCCGAAACCCGCACGACCTGGAGCGCACTCCAGGCGGATCCGGCGGCGGTACCGCGGCGGCTCTCGCTGCGGGGCAAGCGCCCCTGGGCATCGGCACCGACACCGGCGGCTCCATCCGCCAGCCGGCGTCGCTCACCGGCACCGTCGGAGTGAAGCCGACCTACGGCGCTGTCTCCCGCTACGGCATGATCGCCAACGCCTCCTCCCTCGACCAGTGCGGCCCGTGCGCGAACAACGTGCTCGACACTGCTTTGCTGCACGTGGTCATTGCCGGCCACGACGAGTTCGATGCCACGAGCGTCGACCGGCCGGTCAGCTCCGTCGTCGCTGCCGCCCGCGAGGGTGCTTCCGGCGACCTCACCGGCGTCAAGGTGGGCCGCGTGAAGCAGTTCGGCGGCGAGGGGACGCAAAGTGGTGTGGGGGAAGCCGTCGATAAGGCGATCGCGCAGCTGGAATCCCAGGGTGCGGAGATCGTTGAGGTGGATTGCCCGAATTTCGCCCACGTCATGGGTGCGTACTACATCATCCAGACTTCCGAGGTCAGCTCGAACCTCGCGCGTTTCGACGGCATGCGTTACGGCCAGCGCGTCGGCGACGACGGCACGAATTCGGCCGAGGACGTCATGTCGCTCACCCGCGGTGAAGGCTTCGGCGACGAGGTCAAGCGCCGCGTCATCCTGGGCACCTACGCTTTGTCCGTCGGCTACTACGACGCGTACTACCTGCAGGCGCAGCGCATCCGTACCCTCGTGGCACAGGATTTCGCCAAGGCCTTCGAGCAGGTGGATATCATCGCCGGTCCGGCGACTCCGACCACGGCGTTCAAGCTGGGAGACAAGGTCGACGACCCGCTGGCAATGTACAATTTCGACCTCTTCACGCTGCCGCTGAACCTGGCTGGTCTGCCGGGAATGTCGGTGCCGGCGGGCACCGCGTCCGACACCGGACTGCCTGTCGGTCTGCAGCTCATCGCGCCGGCCTTCGCCGACGAACGTCTCTACCGGGTGGCCGCCGCTTTTGAAGCCCGCCGGTAACCCCTGGAATACCCTCGCGGCACTCGCCGCGGGGTATTTTCTCGTTCTGATCGATCAGGGCTTCATGCCCGTGATCACCCCGATGCTGCCTTTCGATGTGGGCAATGCGGTGTGGCTGACCAGCGTGTACCTGCTGTGCACCGTCGCCCCCATGCCGGCGACCGGCCGGTTGGGTGACGCCTTCGGTCAGCGCCGCGTGTTCCTCATTGGCCTGGCGGTCTATGTAGCTGCCCTCGTGTTCGCGGGGGCGTCCTGGTCGTTCGGCTCCCTCGTTGTCGCGCGCGGGGTGCAGGGCTTCGGTGCCGCCGTTTTCCTGCCGCAGGCCTTCGGGCTGATTCCTCGAGTGTTCAGCGAAGACACCCAGGGGCGCGCCTTTGCCGTGTGGGGTGTGATCGGTTCGGTCGCCTCCCTGATAGGTCCGGTGGCTGGCGGCGCCATAGCTGAATCGGCTGGCTGGCGCGCCGCGTTCTTCGCCCAGGCGGGGCTTGGTGCCGCCGCACTTGTCGCCGGCCTGGTCGCGCTGCCGAAGCTGCCGGCGGGGCAGCAGCGGGTCTATCTTCTTCCCGTCCTTTTGTCCTTCGGCGGACTCGGGTGCTTGGTCTACGGCATCCAGTACGGCGAGTGGCTGAGCATCGCACTCGGCGTCGTGAGTCTCGCTGCCCTCTTCCTAGCTGCGCGCAGCGGCGAGGGCAGAGGCTTCCTACCCCTGGAACTCGTCCGCGACCGTTCCTTCGCCCTCGGTGCCGTCGGCGTTGCCGCGATGGGCTTCACTGTGGCGTCGATGTTCATCCCGTTGATGTACTGGTTGCAGACAGTCGCCGGGGCATCGCCGACCGCCTCCGGACTCATCGCGGCGCCGATGTCGGTCTTCGCGTTGGTGCTCACACCTGCCGCCGGCTACCTCACGGACCGGCGTGACCCCGGCCTGCTGTGCGTCGGCGGCTTTCTCGTGTGCGCGGCGGGCTTGGGGCTCGCCATCGTTTTGATCGGCGCATCCGCGGACGTGTGGTGGTTCGCCGTCGTGACCGCGTTGCTGGGAATCGGCGGGGCTTTCGTGTGGGCACCGAACGCGGCAGTGACCATGAGGGGCGTTGCGGAGGGACAGACCGGCGCGGCATCCGGGTTGTACAACACTGCCCGCCAGGTGGGAAGCGTCCTCGGTGTCGCATTGATGGGCACAGTGCTCGCTGCCGGGCCGATCGAGGCCACCGCGGGGAAGGCGGTCGCCCTTCCGTTGGCGGCGATGCTTGTCGGTGCCGCTGCTTCAATTCCGTTGCGCACCAGGAAGGGCAATAAGGTTCCGCACGGCGCGGACAGCGCTACTTAATCGCGCTAGTCTGGGACATATGCGTCTTGCCACACTCACTTCCGGCGGCGACTGCCCCGGCCTCAACGCTGTCATCCGCGGCATTGTCCGCACCGCGAGCTCGGAATACGGCTCTACCGTTGTCGGCTACCAGGACGGCTGGGTAGGCCTCATGGAGGACCTTCGCCAGGATTTGTACGACGACGCCTTCATCGATTCGATCCTGCTGCGCGGCGGCACCATTTTGGGCACCGGCCGCCTGCACCCGGACAAGTTCAAGGCCGGCTTGGACCAGATCAAGGCGAACCTCGAGGATGCCGGTATTGACGCGCTGATCCCGATCGGCGGCGAAGGCACCCTCAAGGGCGCCAAGTGGCTCTCCGACAACGGTATTCCGGTGGTGGGTGTGCCGAAGACAATCGACAACGACGTCAACGCGACCGACTACACCTTCGGCTTCGACACGGCGGTGTCGGTGGCAACGGATGCCATCGATCGTTTGCACACCACGGCGGAATCCCACAACCGCATCCTCATCGTCGAGGTCATGGGCCGTCACGTCGGCTGGATCGCGCTCCACGCGGGCATGGCCGGCGGCGCGCACTACACGGTCATCCCGGAGGACCCCTTCGACATCGAGGACATTTGCAAGGCGATGGAACGCCGTTTCCAGATGGGGGAGAAGTACGGCATCATCGTCGTCGCCGAGGGCGCTGTGCCCAAGGAGGGCACCATGGACGCGGGCCTCGGCGAGGAGGACGAATTCGGCCACAAGACCTTCAACGGCATGGGCCAGATCATCGGCGACGAGATCAAGCGCCGCCTAGGCTACGACGTGCGCACGACCGTGCTCGGCCACACGCAGCGCGGCGGCACCCCGACGGCCTATGACCGTGTCCTCGCCACCCGCTACGGTATCCATGCCGCTCGCGCCGCACACGAAGGCAATTTCGGTACCACTGTCGCACTCCACGGCGAAGAAATCGCGCTCGTCCCGCTCGCGGATGCCGTGGGCCAGTTGAAGCGCGTTCCGGAGTACCGGATCAAGACTGCCCGTTCCGTGTTCGGTTAAAATCACCACGTGCGCACTCTTGTCACCGGCGGAGCCGGCTTCATCGGATCCCATCTCGTCGACGCCCTCATAGGGGAGGGGCATAGTGTCGCTGTGCTGGACAATTTGAGCAGCGGCCGCGCTGACAACCTGAAGCATCAGCCGTCGGTGGAGCTCGTCGAGGGCGATGTGCGGGACGAGGGGGTTGAGGGGATCGTCGATAAGCTTGCTCCCGAGGTGATCTTCCACCTCGCCGCGCAGATCGACGTGCGCAAGTCCGTCGAGGACCCGATCGCGGACGCGAGGGTGAATATTTTGGCGACGATCAATCTCGCAGAAGCCGCGCGGAAGGCTGGTGTGCGCAAGATCGTGCACACGTCGTCGGGCGGGTCGATTTACGGCACTCCGGATACGTTCCCTGTCGACGAGTCCTTCCCGGTCGATCCGCACTCGCCTTACGCGGCGTCGAAGCTGGCCGGCGAGCAGTACTTGGGCACATTCCGCCACCTCTACGGGATTCAGGCGAGCTATATCGCGCCGGCGAATGTGTACGGGCCGCGGCAGAATCCTCACGGGGAGGCCGGTGTTGTGGCGATCTTCTCGGAGAACCTGCTGCGGGGCAACCCGACGAAGATTTTCGGTGGTGGCACCAACACCCGCGACTACGTCTACGTCGGCGATGTGGCACGCGCATTCGTGCTGGCCGCGGGGGAACGAGGCGACGGGACGCGCTTCAATATCGGCACCTCAGTGGAGACGACCGACCGTGATCTGCACAGCCTTGTAGCGAAACATGCCGACGCGCCCGATACGCCCGAGGATTTTCCGCCGCGGCTTGGCGACGTCCCCCGCTCCGCCCTTTCCTACCGCCGTGCACGGGAGGTTCTCGGATGGGAGCCCACCGTCAGCCTCGACGAGGGCGTGGCGCGCACCGTCGACTACTTCCGGACGATGCAATGAGTTCCCGTGACCAGAGCTTCAGCGACAACCCGGCGCTGAGCAACCAGTGGGTGAGACTGGAACCGTTGAGCCTCGAGCACGCTGAGTCGCTCGCCTTCCATGTCGGGGACTTGTCCAAGCTGTGGTACCAGGACCACATCCCGACTCCAGCGGGAGTTCCCGAGTATATTGAATCGAATCTCGCTGATCAGGAACGTGGTGAACGTGCCCCGTGGGCGATCGTCGACCCGGCTGGCACCGCCATCGGTGTGACCACGTTCCTGCACCCGGACCCGGCGAACCGGAGCATCGAGATCGGCTCGACGTGGATCACCAAAGAGGCCCAGGGCGCGCCGTTCAATAAAGCGGCGAAACTGCTCATGCTCCAGCGCGCCTTCGAGGATCTCGGATGCCTGCGCGTGGAGATCCGCACGCACTACATGAACCGGCAGTCGCGCGCGGCCATCGAGAGCCTCGGCGCCAAGCTCGACGGGGTACTGCGCAGGCACAAGATCCTCAAAAGCGGCCTCGTCCGCGACACCTGCGTCTACTCCATCCTGGACACCGAGTGGCCCGAGGTGAAGACCGCGCTCGAGGCGCGGCTGCGAGCTTAAGACCGCTGCCTGGCTTCTCGGGCTGAAGCTTCCTCAACAGTCGGTGCGGAAGCTGCGACTTCAGTCCCCCCAGTCGTCTCCGCGATGTCTCGGCGGCCGATCTTGCGGGTGCGTAGGTAGAGCCAGATTCCGCCGATCCAGGTGAACGCAATGACCGCGATCAACGCCACCAGCGGGGCGATCTCGCCGGGTAGCTCGGTTGAAGCGTTGAAGATCGAGTGAATGGCGAATCCGAGGAAGTACCAGATGACCAGTTGGCCGATGCGCCAGCGGAGGGATTTGTCCGTGCGGCACAAAAAGACGCCGAGGCCCCATGCCGAGAGACCGAGGTAGAGCGAGTGGCCCCATGGTCCAGGGACGGTCCGGGCGGCATACCCCAAGAGCGAGCCCTCGACATCGGAGTTGAGGTTATCGAGCGCCGCTTTCAAGATGTAGGTGGCGTTCTCCAGCGCCGCGAAGCCGAAACCGACGGCAATCGCGATGGTTACGGCCTCAATGGGGCGGCGGATGCGGAAGATCATGGTGCTCAGGATGAACACCGTGGCGAATTTGAATAACTCCTCGGCTGTGGGGGTCAGCAGAGCGAATCCCAAACTGCCCAAGCCCAGCCAGTCCTTGAAGGCGATGATGGATTCATTCGTGGTCACTGAAGGGGCGCACAGAGCCATACCTGAGACGAACCCCGCGAAGATGAAGGCGGGAGAGGAATGAACAGGGCGACCCGGGTGGTTGCGCAGCAGAAGCCACGCCAGCAGTAACCACAGCGCCGCGTGCAATGCGCTCATTGCCGCGATCGTTGCGTTGAAGGGGAGCTGGCTGAAGTAGATAGCCGACCAGACAGCGGAGGCGAGGAGGATCAGCATTCCTGCGATGCGGAGGATGAGGTTCATTTTGTCGGTCACTAGTCGCCCTCCGTTTCCTCGGAATCGTCAGCGGAACTATCAGTGTTCACGTCAGCGGAGTCGATCAAACGCTGGGCGAGCTCTTCTGCGTCGTCCCCGCCGAAAGAGAAGTAGCGGGTGGTCTGCCCGTCGGCAATGGAGACCGCCACGAGTTTGCGTTCGGCGTCTGCCTCGGTGCGCTTCACATGCACGCCTTCACGCGGGGACTCGACGTTACCAGTTTCCACGTTCCGGTCGAGTGTCACTCTGCGGTAGAAGCGGGCGAGGGCTTTCTCTGCGTTGTTGGGTGCCGGTTCGGAGCGGCCAAGAATGCGCGTCGAATCGCAATCCCACGTCTTCGTGCTTTCCGCGAAGCCCGACGGGTTGCTGCACACAAGCTGCCCGCCGTTCTCGTCGGGCACGCCAATGCTGCCCAACTCCACAGGGTTGTCGGGCACCTGGGACTCTTCGGGTGTCGTGGTGGCGTCGACAACGCGCGGAAAGACCAGCGCGGCGGCGACGAGGAATAAAAGAATAAGCCCGAGCACAACGGGTGCTCGGGAAGATGTTTGATTATTCATAGCGCCGATCAAAATACATGACGGCAACTATTACTGCAATGCGGCGTCCAGTCCTATGTCGAGGATGGCAACCGAGTGCGTGAGCGCGCCGACAGCGAGGAAATCCACGCCGGTTTCGGCATACGCGCGGGCGCGGTCGAGCGTCAATCCGCCCGAAGATTCCAGCTTCGTCGACGGAGAAAGGGCATTCCGCTTATCGACGGCCTCCCGCGTCCCCTCCACCCCGAAATTATCCAGCATGACCAGATCGGGGGAGAATGCCAGGGCTTCTTCGAGCTGCTCGAGGTCGTCAACCTCGATCTCACTGGGGAGGTCCGGGAAGGCGGCGGTGGTGCGCCGATACGCTTCAGCCACGGTGCCGACGCTGGCGACGTGGTTGTCCTTGATCAGCACAGCATCCCCCAGGCTCATCCGGTGGTTGATTCCGCCACCGCACCGCACCGCGTACTTGGCTAAGTCGCGGTATCCGGGCAAGGTCTTGCGGGAGTCGCGGACTTTGGCATCGGTCCCTGAGAGCTCCCGGGTCCACTCGTGGGTGCAGGTGGCGATGCCGCTGGCGTAGGTGAGCAGATTCAACGCAGTGCGTTCCGCCGACAAGACCGCCCGTGCTGGGCCGGAAATTGTCGCGAGACGATCACCCGGTGCGACTAGGTCGCCGTCGGTCGCGTGGACCGTCACGGCGATGTCTGGGGAGACTTCGTTCATGGTCCATTCGACGGTGCCGAGACCCGCGACCACACCGGGCTGGCGCGGGACGAGGCGGGCGGTGAGCGTGACATCGGTGTCGACAGTCGCCTCCGAGGTGGCGTCGGGGCCGTGCGCGAAATCTTCTTCGAGGCCGAGACGGATGAGGCGCAGAGTCGCTTCCTTGTCCAGTGGTGCAGTCATGCGGCATCACTCTCCGCTGCCCGGGTTGCCGATGGCGATCATGCGCTCTAGCGACTGGCGTGCCTTATCAGCGACATCCTCTGGCACCGTGACTTCGTCGCGCATGTCGCGGAGGCTGGCCACGAGCTTCTCCGGGGTGATCATCTTCATGTATTTGCAGGAGGCCTGGGGGTTGACCGGCTGGAAGTCCGCCAGCGGCGACTTTTTCTGCAGTTGGTGCAGCATGCCCACTTCAGTGGCGACGAGGACGGTGCCCTGCTTGTCGCGGTCGGCTTGGTCGAGCATGCCGCCGGTGGAGAGCATATGGACGCGCTCCGGGGCGATGACGCCTTCGCCGGCCAGGTAGATCGCGGAATTCGCGCATCCGCACTCGGGGTGGATGTACAGGGGAGCGTCGGGGTGCGCGGCTGCTTGGTCGGCTAGTTCCTTGCCATTGATGCCGGCGTGGACGTGGCACTCACCGGCCCAGATTCGGATGTTCTCCCGGCCGGTCTGGCGCTTGACGTGGGCGCCGAGGAATTGATCGGGGCAGAAGAGGATCTCAGAATCGGGGTCGATGGAGTTGACCACGTCGACGGCGTTGGAGGACGTGCAGCAGATATCGGTCAGGGCCTTCACGTCCGCTGTGGTGTTGACGTAGCTGACTACCACCGCGCCCGGGTTCTCGGCTTTCCAGTCCCACAACTGATCAGCAGTGATGGAGTCGGCCAGGGAGCAACCGGCGTCTTCGTCAGGAATGAGAACCGTCTTTTCGGGGCTGAGAATCTTGGCGCTCTCAGCCATGAAGTGCACGCCGCAGAAAACGATGACATCTGCGTCGGTATCAGCCGCGATGCGGGATAGAGCCAGCGAATCACCGGTGAAATCTGCGATGTCCTGGATTTCAGGTATCTGGTAATTGTGCGCCAGAATGACGGCGTTTCGTTCTTTTTTGAGCTGATTCACTTCATCGGTCCACATATGTCCAATCTAACCCTCATGTGGCACTGAGATACCGCGCTATGGTCGGAAAAATGCACGACCGAATTCCCGACCCTTGCCGGCTGCTCATCGTAGGTATCAACCCAGGAGCGCTGTCCGAGGAGGTGGACGCACCATTCGCGCACCCCGGTAACCGTTTCTGGCCCGCGTTGGAAGCCGCCGGGATGACGCCCTACCGCGTGCAGGCGAGCCACGGGTTGGCGGAGCAGGACGAGGACATGCTCGCCATACAGGGGATTGGTTTCACCAACCTCGTCGACCGGATGACGCCCAAGGCATCCGATTTGAGCAGGGTCGAATTGGTGAAGGGGGGAAAGAGGCTGGAGGGAGCCGTCGCTAAGCATCGCCCAGCTGCTGTGATGATTGCTGGTGTCGGTGCCTACCGGGATGCCTTTGGGCGGCGAAAAGCGGTGCGGGGACTGCAATCCGAGACGATCTCCGGCGTGCCCGTGTGGGTGGTGGGCAACCCGAGTGGACTAAATGCGCACGAGACCGTCGAAACGCTGGCTGCGAGCTACCGAGAGGTGTGGGAGTCGACGCACCCACCCCAGTGAACGGATTCCACAGTGTGGACGCTATAGTCCACATTATGGAACCAATGGAGATGGAACAGAAGAAGCACGCCGAGGAGCGCTCGGCTTTCGTTGCGACGCTCGGCTTCCCGCTCCTCGTGATCGCGGGCGGCATCATCGGTTTCGCCGCGCCTGGTGCCGTCGAACCGATTTCCGGCTGGACGACGTGGCTGCTCGGCATCGTCATGTTCGGCATGGGACTGACGCTCACGGGCAGGGACTTCGTCTTCGTTGCCAAGAAACCTCTTCCGGTGGTGATCGGCGTTGTCGCGCAGTTCGTCATCATGCCGCTCGCCGCTGTCGCGTTGACCTGGGCGTTGCGTCTACCACCGGAGGTCGCCGCGGGCGTGATCCTGGTCGGCTGCGCGCCGGGAGGCACATCGTCGAATGTGGTTTCCTACCTCGCGCGCGGCGATGTCGCACTGTCCGTGACCATGACGACCGTATCTACGTTGCTGGCGCCAATCCTGACCCCGCTGCTGACGCTGTGGCTGGCCGGCGAGCACATGGACGTCAGCGCCGAGCCGATGGCCTGGTCCATCGTGAAGATGGTCATCCTCCCGGTCGGCCTCGGCCTGCTGGTGCGTCTGGTCGCGCCGCGTGCCGTCGCCGCCGTGCTGCCGGCGCTGCCATGGGTGTCGGTGGTGGCCATCGCCATGATTGTCGCGATTGTCGTGGCCGGCTCCCGCGACAAGCTCGCGCAGGCCGGGATGATCGTCTTGTTGGCGGTCGTCCTGCACAACGCGATCGGCTACACGCTCGGCTACCTCACCGGCAAGGTGACCGGACAGCCGGAGGCCACCTCGCGCACCATGGCCGTGGAGGTCGGCATGCAGAATTCTGGGATGGCGGCCACGCTGGCGGCCAGTTACCTCAGTCCGCTGGCGGCGCTGCCCGGTGCTGTGTTCTCCGTGTGGCACAACATTTCCGGTGCGATCCTGGCGCTGATTTTCCGTGCGAAGGACAGGAGGTCCTCCCCGGCGGATGCGTAAATCAGACGTAACCCGAGCTATCGTCCCGGCGTGCGTGCGGGGGCACTACACTTGGCAAGCATGACTGCGTACGACCTGATGGATTACAGCGACGTCCTGGAAAAGTACGACCCGGTGATGGGTCTTGAGGTGCACGTGGAGCTGGCCACGGAGACCAAGATGTTCTCCACCTCGTCGGCCCACTTCGGTGCGGAGCCCAATACCAACATCGACCCGGTCTCGCTGGGCCTGCCGGGCGCGCTGCCTGTGGTCAACGCCAAGGGCGTGGAGTGGGCCATCAAGATCGGTCTGGCGCTGAACTGCAAGATCGCGGAGTCGTCCCGTTTCGCGCGGAAGAACTACTTCTACCCGGACCAGCCGAAGAACTACCAGATCTCCCAGTACGACGAGCCGATCGCGTACGACGGTTACCTCGACGTCGTGCTCGACGACGGCACCGAGTGGCGCGTCGAGATCGAGCGCGCCCACATGGAGGAAGACACCGGCAAGCTGACCCACCTCGGTTCCGCTTCAGGCCGCATCTCCGGCGCCACCGCCTCCCTGGTGGACTGCAACCGCGCAGGAATCCCGCTCATTGAGATCGTGACCAAGCCGATCATCGGGGCAGGCGAACGCGCCCCGGAGGTGGCGCGCGCCTACGTCGGCGCTCTTCGTGAGCTGGTCAAGTCGCTCGGTGTCTCCGATGCGCGCATGGACCAGGGCTCCATGCGTTGCGACGCCAACGTCTCCCTACGCCCGGTCGGCCAGGAGAAATTCGGCACCCGCACCGAAACCAAGAACATCAACTCCCTGAAATCCGTCGAGCAGGCCGTCCGCTACGAGATGCAGCGCCAGGCAGGCGTGCTAGAAGCCGGCGGCGAGATCGTTCAGGAGACCCGCCACTACCAGGAGACCGACGGCTCCACCTCCAAGGGCCGCCCGAAGGAAGAAGCTAGCGAGTACCGCTACTTCAACGATCCGGATCTGCCGCCCGTCATCGCCAAGCCGGAGTGGGTCGAAGAGATCCGCGCGACCCTGCCGGAACTTCCGTGGGTGCGCCGCGCCCGCATCCAGGAGGAGTGGCAGCTGCCGGAGAAGGAATTCCGCGACCTGGTCAACGCCGGGGCCCTCGACCTGATCGTCGATACCGTTGAGGCTGGTGCCACCCCGGACGAGGCCCGCGCGTGGTGGGTCTCCTACATCGCCGGCAAGGCCAACGAGCTCGGCCGCGACCTTGATGCGCTCGGTGTCACTCCGGCCGATGTCGCCCGGGTCGTTGAGTTGGTCAAGGACGGCAAACTGACCACCAAGCTCGGCCGTCAGGCCATTGACGGCGTCATTGAAGGGGAGGGAAGCGTCGACGAGGTCGTCGCGAAGCGCGGTCTCGAGGTGGTGCGCGACGACGGTGCCATCGAAGCCGCCGTTGACGAAGCCCTCGCCGCCAACCCCGACATCGTGGAGAAGTACAAGGCCGGCAACACCAAGGTCACCGGTGCCATTGTCGGCGCCGTGATGAAGGCGACGCAGGGCAAGGCCGACCCGAAGGCCATCAACGAGATCATCGCGAAGAAGCTCGCGGACTAATCCCTACCTGCTGGCCCCCTGCGCGCGTCCGGCGCAGGGGGAGCAACGCCTAGACGACAAAACGACGACTGCCCCCGGACCAGAAACTGGATCTGGCCGGGGGCAGTTTAGTTTTTGCGTCGTTAAGCCGGAAGCTATTTCTTTTCGGGATTGGCCGCCGGGAACTCGCCGGTCTTGTACATCTCCTCGTAGGACTTCCAGTTGATCTGATCGCCCTTGGAATCGGGTGCTCCGCCGTAGGACTCGGAATCCGGGTCGAGCGCGGGGACATTCTTGAGGCTGAAGTCGTTGGAACCGTCGGCGTCGAGGTCCGCCGCGACCTCCTCCTGGACCGAGTGCCAGAGGTCCTGGTCGCCGATGTTGGAATCGGAGGTCAGGGTGTTGACTTCGTCGCGCTCATCCTCGGTCAAGTTGTCTTGGTCCGGGTGGAGCTGCGTTTGGGCGAGCTCGGCGAGGCGCTCGCGGCGGCCGGTCTCTTCCTGGATGTTCCTGCGGTCGCGGAACCAGGCGACACCCATGATGATGCCCAGCACGAGGCCAAGGTAGCCCAGCACCGGGTAGACCCAGCTGACCAGGTCAGCGAAGCCGATGAAGGACAGCGCGAAGCCGATGGCCACGACGATGAAGTAGTAGGGGCGGAACTTCTCGGGCTTGTCGTGGCTGAGACGGCGGCCGAGGGCGTAGAAGAGGCCGACGGCGGTGTTGTAGATCATCAGGTAGATCACGATGGACACGGCTGTGCCCACCGCCGGGTGCATGGTGTCGAACACCATGAGCAGCGGCAGGTCGGCGTCCATGACGTTCTCCATGTTGAAGAACAGGATGAACACAAGAATCATCAGCAAAACTGCGAACATGATGCCGCCGAGCAGGCCGCCCTTGCCGGTCTGCGCCGGGTTCATGTGGGAGCCGGCGAAGACGAGCATCATGGAGCAGTCCATGATCATGACCAGGGTGGCGTAGTTCATCGCCGTGATGAACCAGTTGCCGAAGGTGCCCGAAGCGTGCTGGTTGGTTTGTGCTAGGTCGTTGAGCTCGCCGATGTTGTCCGGCATATTCATCATGGTGATGATGAACGCGCCGAGGATGCAGATGATCAAAAGGGGCGTGATCAGGGAGATGACGTTGGTCAGTTTGTCGATGTCCAGGAACCCGGACAGCACCAGGAGCACGACCATGATCGCCGAGCCGATCCAAGTGGGGAAGCCGAACTGCTGCTCCATGTTGGAGCCGGCACCGGCGACCATGACAAAGCCGATGCAGAACAGGGTGAACATGGTCGTGATGTCCATGTACCGCGCCAAGAACGGGCGTGAGACGCTCTTGAACACTGCGCTGTGGTCGTCAGCCAGGTAGTAGGAACCGAGCTGGTAGACCCAGCCGCTGAAGACGGCGATGGTGAGGCCCGCGACCGCGGCGCCGACGATGCCCCAGTAGCCGAAGGAGAGGAAGTACTGGATCACTTCTTGGCCGGAGGCGAAGCCGGCGCCGACTGTGAGGCCGACGAGCGCCATGGCCACTTTGAGTGTTTTCTTCATAGAAGAACCTTCAATCAGAGAAATTTTATGAGCGGGTAGAGAGTAGCAAAGCTGTGGCACAATGGGCGGACATGGATGCTTATACCGCTGCTTCTGACCGTTACGACAACGCTGGTGAGAACTGGTTTCGCCGGGTCGGGAATTCGGGCCTGAAGCTGCCCCGGGTCTCGCTCGGTTTCTGGCACAATTTCGGCGACGACAAGCCGATCGAGACCCAGCGCGCCATCATGCGCCGCGCTTTCGACCGCGGCGTGACCCACTTCGACCTGGCCAACAACTACGGCCCGCCCGCCGGGTCCGCGGAAATCAATGCCGGGCACATTCTGGCGGAGGATTTCGCTGCCCACCGCGACGAGCTGATCATCTCCTCGAAAGCCGGCTGGTACATGCACGAAGGTCCGTACGGCTTCGGCGGTTCGCGCAAGTACCTCCATTCTTCGCTGGACCGCTCGCTGGAGCGCCTGGGGCTCGATTACGTGGACATTTTCTACCACCACCGGCCCGACCCGGACACCCCGTTGGAAGAGACCATGTACGCCCTGCGGGATATTGTCGCCTCCGGTAAGGCGCTCTACGTTGGCATTTCCTCCTACGGCCCGGAGCTGACGGCGGAGGCCGCGGAGATCATGGCGGGGGAGGGGTGCCCGCTGCTCATCCACCAGCCCAGCTACTCCATGGTCAACCGGTGGGTCGAGGAGCCCGGTGATGACGGGGCGTCCCTCCTCGAGTCTGCCGCGGAAAGCGGCCTCGGCGTGATCGCCTTCTCCCCGCTGGCGCAGGGGTTGCTCACCGACCGTTACCTCGACGGAATCCCCGCCGATTCGCGTGCGGCGGCGGGCAAGTCGCTCAGCGAGGACATGCTCAGCGAGAGCAATATCGCCATGGCGCGCAAGCTCAACGAGGTGGCGAAGAAGCGCGGCCAATCTCTCGCGCAAATGGCCATCGCGTGGGTCTTGCGCGACCAGGGGGAGCGCACGGTGACCAGCACGTTGATCGGCGCATCCAGCGTCGAGCAGCTCGACGCGAACCTCGATGCCGTGGGCAACCTCGAGTTCAGCGACGAGGAGCTCTCGCTTATCGACGACATCGCCCACGACGCCGGCATCAACATCTGGGCTGGGGCGACCGCTTCCCGCACCCGCGGCTAGAGCAGATTCCCCTGCGTGGCAGCCGGGATGTCCGACCCGGCTGCCTTAAGTTTGAGGGCATGACTGACAAAGGCAGCAAGAAGCCCGTGAACAAGCTCGAGGACGTCACTGAGATTGACGACCTCGACGTTCCCACCACCAACGTCTACACGCGCACCGGCAAGGCCGCGCCGACAGAGGTGTTGCCGTCCACGCCGAAATCCCAGACTCAGCCGGCATCGGCCGCAGCCGAGACTGATGCAGGCGAAAAGTCCGCGAAATCTGCGAAATCTGCGAAGTCCGCTAAGTCCAGCAAGATTGCCCGCACCGCTGAGCCGGAGGTGTCCGGCACCGGCGGTTCGACGACCGCCCGCACGACTTCCTCTGAGCCTGTCGCGGCGAGCACGGTGAGCACCGCCGGTACCCTCCACACCACCGAGGCCGCGGAAGGCATCGGAACGGATTCCACTCTGGATACCGATACCGCCAAAACCGCTCAGCGCGAGCCGCAGGAGCAAGCACCGGTCGGCCGCGGCACGATCGATGTCGGCTTGCTGATCCTGCGCCTGGTCGTGGGCGGTATTCTCATCTGCACTTCACTGGCTGTCCTGTTCCAACTCGGAGGCAATGACGGCCTCGCAGGACTGGAGGATCAGCTCGCATCGCACGCTTATCCGCGCGCATTGGCGATCGCCCTGCCCACCATGGGGCTCGCTTCAGGTGTGTTCCTCGTGCTGGGCCTTCTCACTCCGGTCGCGGCATTGGTCGCCGTCGCCGCCACTGGTTTCGTGGCGGTCGAGGCACTGAGCGGTTCCGAGGCGGCGACGGATGTCTTCGCGTGGGAGCCTTCGGTGTGGCTGGCAGTCGCCATGCTCGGAATGGCGCTAGCGGTTCAGTTCACCGGCCCGGGCGTCATCGGCATCGACTTCAACCGCAGCTGGACGCGCCGCCCGATGGCCAGCTCCTGGCTCTGCGCTGCGATCGGTATCGCGGGCGCGGTCCTTCTCTGGATCTTCGCCTAGCACGTCCGAGCTGAGGCGCCCGCCGAAAGCGAACACCAGATATCCCACGAAAATCGCCAGGCCCATCAGGCCGATGATGTTGGTGTTGAACCACAGCGGCCAGGCGAAATTCTGGGCATCCTCCTCGGCCACCAACTCGTAGCCGGGGACAAGCCACGCGCCGGCAGCCACGGCGAGCAGGAAGCGCAAGCCCTGCTCGCGCACGGCGAAGATCAAAGGCAGTACCAGCACAATGCCCGCCCAGTGGTGGGACACGGCGTACGGGCCGCCGAGGGAGATACCCAGCACGGTCACGAACAGTGCCTCCACGCTGCGTCCCCGTTCCTCCAGGCGGTAGGCGATGAAGATCGTCGCCGCCGCGAACATCAACAGGAATAGCGGTGAGAGCTTTTCGACGGTTCCCGCATCCACAAGACCCCGCGACAGCAATCCGCCCAAGCCCTGGTTCGGCGGATAGAACACGTCGCCGCCGCGGTCGGTGGCAAAGAATTCTTCAGTCCAGAAGTACACAGACTCGCCGGGACGGAAAATGAATCCGATGACGGCGGTGAGCGCGAAGAATCCCGCCGAACGGGCGATCGACCACCAGTCTTTTCTGGCGAGGAAGATCACTGCGTAGGCCGCCGGGGTCAGCTTGATGCCGGCAGCGAGGCCGATTCCCAGGCCGCGCACGGGTTTCGGGGTGTAGCCGAGTACGTCCGCGGCGACCAGGAAGACGAGGAAGATGTTGATCTGCCCGTAATAGAGGTTGGACGACATTGTGTCCAGGCAGGTGGCGAAGCCGGTGAGGGCCGCTGCCCACGCCCACCAAGGCCGCAGCCCGAGCCGGTGGCACGCCATCGCCATGATGCCGAATAGGGCCGCGACGATGGAACAGTTCCACATGATGTCCATCGCGAGCTCTGGCACCCACGTCAGCGGGACGAAGAGTAGAGCCGCGAACGGCGGATAGATGAACGCGAAACCGCTGCGCGAGGGGAAGCCCTCGTACAGTGGCGCGCCGTCAATGAAGGCGGCGCCGGCGTCGCGGAACACGCCGACGTCGAGAAGCGTCTCCTGCGCGGCGAAGGTCAAGCTGTGTCCGAGGTTGAGCCCGCCGAGAACGACGCCGAGCAGCAGAATGAGCGGCATATCTCTTTCCTCGTCTAGTCCACGCGTCGGACAGCGCCCTTGTCCGCGGACGTGGCCATCTTCGAGTACGCGCGCAGCGCCTTGGTGACGTGGCGGGTGCGGTTCGGCGACCACGGGTTGTCGCGCAATTCCATTTCGGCGCGGCGGCGGTCGAGCTCATCGTCGTCGACTTCGAGCTGCAGCTTTCGGTCGCGGACGGAAATGCGGATCGTGTCGCCGTTCTCGATCAGGCCGATGAGGCCGCCCTGGGCCGCCTCGGGGGAGATGTGGCCGATCGACAGGCCGGAGGTGCCGCCGGAGAAGCGGCCGTCGGTGATCAAGGCGCAGACCTTGCCCAATCCCGCGCCCTTGAGGAAGGACGTGGGGTGCAGCATTTCCTGCATGCCGGGGCCGCCGGCTGGCCCCTCGTAGCGGATCACCACGACCTCGCCAGGCTGGACCTCGCGCGCGAGGATCATGGAGACAGCCTGCTCTTGGGAATCAACGACCCGGGCGGGCCCGGAGAATTCCCAGAGCTCCTCCTCGACGCCGGCGGTTTTGAGGATTGCGCCGTCCTCGGCGAGGTTGCCGCGCAACACGACCAGGCCGCCGTCGGAGGTAAAGGGGTGGTCGAAGTCGTGGATCACCCCGCCCACCGGGTCCGTGTCCAGCTCGTCCCACCGGTTGGACTGGGAGAACGCCTCGGAGGAACGGACGCCGCCGGGCGCGGCGTGGAAGAGTTCGATGGCCTCGTCGGTGGCTTTGCCGCCGCGGATATCCCAGTCGTCGAGCCAGTCGTTCAGGTTCGAGTAAGCGACGGAGTGGACGTCGGTGTTGAGCAGACCGGCGCGGTTGAGCTCACCCAGGATGCGGGGAATGCCGCCGGCGCGGTGGACATCCTCGATGTGTGCGTCGCCGTTCGGCGCAACCTTAGAGATGCAGGCGATCTCGTGGGAGAGCTCGTCGATGTCTTTCAGGTCGAAGTTGACCTCGCCCTCTTGGGCCGCGGCGAGAGTGTGGAGGATCGTGTTCGACGATCCGCCCATGGCCATGTCGAGCGCCATCGAGTTGCGGAATGCCTCGCGCGTGGCGATGCTGCGCGGCAGCACCGATTCGTCGCCTTCGCCGTAGTAGCGGCGGGCAATGTCCATCACGGCTTCGCCGGCGCGCTCGAAAAGGCGGCGGCGTGCGGTGTGGGTGGCCAGGGTGGTGCCGTTGCCCGGAAGCGACAAACCGAGAGCCTCGGTGAGGCAGTTCATCGAGTTCGCGGTGAACATGCCGGAGCAGGAGCCGCAGGTGGGGCAGGCGGATTCAACGATGCGGTCCAGGTCGGTGTCGGAAATCGCGTCGTTCGCGGAGCTGGACATCGCGTCGACAAGGTTCGTTTTCGTGCCCGTCTGCGCGACACCGTCGATGACCACGGCCTTACCGGCCTCCATTGGGCCGCCGGAGACGAAGACAGCGGGGATGTTCAGCCGCATGGCGGCGTTGAGCATGCCCGGTGTGATCTTGTCGCAGTTGGAGATGCAGACCATGGCGTCGACTGTGTGCGCATTGACCATGTACTCGACGGAGTCGGAGATGATCTCGCGGCTGGGCAGGGAGTAGAGCATGCCGCCGTGGCCCATCGCGATGCCGTCGTCGACAGCGATGGTGTTGAACTCCTTGGGGATGCCGCCGGCCTCGCGCACGGCTTCGGCCACGATGTCGCCGACATTCTTCAAGTGCACATGGCCGGGGACGAACTGGGTGTAGGAGTTCACAATGGCAACGATCGGGCGACCGAACTCGTTGTCTCTCGTGCCTGTGGCTTTCCACAGCGCACGCGCGCCAGCGGCCTGGCGGCCCACAGTGGTGATGCGGGAACGGAGCGGGATTGCGTTGGGCATAAGGCTTACTCCTCGTTCTTAGGTGCAGTTCTCGAAAGTTTTTCGCCGGCTGCGGTGCGCTCCTCGTATTCTTCGGGCGTGACCAGGATGGAATTGCCCTCCTGGTCGGTGACCTCCATCATTCCGTCCGCTGCCTCGGAAGCTTGGGTGATCACGTCGGCGATCCGCCCGGAGGAGGCTTCAGCGAGTTCCGGCAATGAATTGAACGATACTCCGGGCAGTGAGTACTCCTCGCCGTCTACGGTGGCGATCTTCGCGCGCGAGCCCTCGAAACCGATGCCGCGGAGCTGGTCCCACGGCAAACGCACATTCTTCCTGAACAGGTAGGACACGGCGATGCCGTCATCGTCCACCCGCGTCTTGGCGGTGAACACCCACGCGATGAAAATAATGGGGAAAATCAGGAGCCAGCCGAGCTTGAGCGGGGCCCAAGAGATTCCGATGAGCGCGATGCCAGTCATGAGCACCGCGGCGAGAACGTGGGTGCGGTCCGGGGTGAACGTCATGGTGTCATGCTATCGGGCTGGCGCTCGCTGTCTCCCTCGGGGTGGAGGCGGGAGCGGGAGTCTGCGCCGTCTCCCGTGCGCTTGTCGGCGCAGTGGTTTGCTGCGTTGTGCGCGGCTGCTTGGAGTTCTGCGGCACCGGTGCCGGTGCGGACTCGGACGTTTCCGGTGTCCCCGACTGTGGCGGTTGAGTTTCCTTGCTCGGCTCCTCCTCGACGCTGGTCGGGGCGGTACTGGTGGCTTTGGCGCCGCTCGTGGGCGTCGCCGGTGCGGAGGTGGATGACCGCGGCGGCGCGAAGACACCGGAGCGGGCCTCGCTGTTCTCTCCCGCCGACATAGTCATCCCGCGCAGAATGAGCAGGCCCAGGAAGAGAGCGATGAGTAGACCTGTGGAAGCCCTGACGCGGCCACCGAAGGTGCCAAAGGCGAAACGGCGCTTCGACTCTGCCGCCGCCGGGTCCTCTTCGGCCGGGACTTCTTCGTGGTCGCTGAGCTCCGGATCGGGATTGCGGCCCACTTCCGCCTCGACGTCTGCATCGTCGCCGAAGCCGTCCCCGGGGCCGTCGCTGGAACCGTCGTTGGCGGGAAGGACCGACGTTGCGGCCGCAGACGGGTCCGCATCCAGGTCGTGGTCCGTGCTCCAGCCCCTCTTGTACCGGCCGGTGCTCACGGCGGGGAAGGACTGCGTCGCGTCGTCGTCAAGCGGGCGGGTGACCGTCTCCGAGCCGTACTCGTCGAAGAATTCCTCGAGAATGTGGACGCGGAGGGCGCGCTCGATGGGGAACTGGTCGCCCGGCGTGCAGCGGACCATGAAGCGGATATCCAGGGTCCACGGCATGCCGACAGTGTTCGGCGGGTTGATCTCGATACCGGGCTGCGACAGGAGTTCGCCGCGGACTAGCGGCGCGATCTCGGGGTTGGCCAGCGCCTTCCGGGCCGCGCGCTCGGCGCGGGCGATGACCTCGTCGACATCGCGGGAACGGGCGAGGGGAACGGGCACGACGACGAGGGCGCGCGACCAGATATTGGAATTATTGATGCATACCTTTGCCGTCGAATTCGGAATCGTCACCGTGTACTGCTCCAACGTGCGCACCTGGGTGGCGCGCATCGTGATCTGGATGACGTCACCCGTGATTTCGTCGCCGCCGAGATTGAAGGTGACGAGGTCGCCAACGCCGTACTGCTTCTCCGAAAGAACGAAAAAGCCCGCCACGAAATCAGCGATAATATTCTGCGCGCCGAAACCGATGGCGGCGGAGACAACGGTCGCGGGAATTGCGGCACCGGCGAGCGAGAAGCCGATCTGCTGCAAGAAGAAGACGAGGATGAGGAAGTACGCCAGCAGCTGGACGAGATAGATCGCCACTCCGGCGATGGCGAGAGACGACTTTCCCTCGTCAGGGTCCTTCGCGTCGGCCACTTGGCGCTCCGCGTACCGGTTGGCTAGACGGCCGGCGCGGGGCACCAGCATCGCAACCACAATGAGCAAAGCGAGGTTGATGCCGGTGTCGGCCAACCAGCGCCACATCTGTTCAAGAATGAGTGTGAAAGGCATAACAAGAACAGATTATCCTCAAAATTCCTGTGGGAAGCGTGGAGATGTTTTAAGATCTAGGCATGATCTTCAACGGCCTAGTAGTAGAGATTCGCACGGCGCTTGCCTTACGTGCGACAAAGTCGTCTACCTAGAAGCCGTAAGACAAGCGCCCCCGCCTCAGCATTCGAGCGGGGGCGCTTGTCGTGGATCACCCAGAGTGCTTAAAACTCACCAAAGGAGTTCGGAAATAGTGGCAGCGTCACAGAAGAAACAAGCGGAGCGCATCACAGGTGCCGAAGCTATCGTCCGCAGTCTCGAGGAGCTGGGCACCGAAATCGTTTTCGGTATCCCGGGTGGAGCGGTTCTTCCGCTTTACGACGCCCTGTTCGCCGCCAAGAAACTGCGCCACGTCCTGGTGCGCCACGAGCAAGGCGCCGGCCACGCCGCCGAAGGCTACGCCATGGCATCCGGCGAGGTCGGCGTCTGCGTGGCAACCTCGGGTCCCGGTGCGACCAACCTCGTCACGGCCCTGGCCGATGCGTACCTCGACTCGGTGCCGATCGTGGCCATCACCGGCCAGGTGGGAACCCCGCTGCTCGGCACCGACGCGTTCCAAGAGGCCGATATCCGCGGCATCACCATGCCGATCACCAAGCACAGCATCATGGTGACCGATGTGGATGAGATCCCGCAGGCTCTCGCCGAGGCTTTCCACCTGGCCAGCACCGGCCGGCCGGGCCCGGTCTTGGTCGACTTCCCGAAGGATGTCCAGAACGCAGAGATCGACTTCCGGTGGCCGCCGGTCATCGACCTGCCCGGCTACAAGCCGACGACCAACCCGCACGGTCGCCAGATCTCCTCCGCGGCGAAGATGATCGCCAAGGCTGAGCGCCCCGTGATCTACGCCGGCGGCGGCGTGATCAAGGCGAACGCTTCGAAGGAGCTCTTGAAGTTCGCAGAGGTCACCGGTGTTCCGGTCGTGACCACCCTGATGGCGCTCGGAGCGTTCCCCACTCACCACCCGCTCAACATGGGCATGCCGGGCATGCACGGCACGGTTCCCGCCGTCGCCGCCCTGCAGAAAGCGGACCTTCTGATCACCATTGGCGCGCGTTTCGACGACCGCGTCACCGGCGACCCCGACCATTTCGCTCCCGACGCCAAGGTAATCCACGCCGATGTGGACCCAGCCGAGATCGGCAAGATCCGTGCCGTCGACGTCCCGATCGTCGGCGATGCCAAGGAGGTTCTGAGCCAGCTCATCGAGCCGTTCAAGAAGGGCAAGAAGGTCTCCGCTCCGAAGATCGACGAGTGGAAGAGCTACCTCGATGACATGAAGGAGCGCTTCCCGCGCGGGTACGAAAAGCACGCGGACGGATCCCTGTCGCCCCAGTTCGTCATCGAGACGCTGTCCAAGGAGGTCGGCCCCGAGGCGATCTACGTTGCAGGTGTCGGCCAGCACCAGATGTGGTCCGCGCAGTTCCTCGACTTCGAGCACCCGCGCACTTGGCTCAATTCTGGTGGTTTGGGAACGATGGGTTATTCCATCCCGGCGGCGCTCGGCGCCAAGGCAGGTTGCCCGGATAAAGAGGTCTGGGCCATCGACGGTGACGGTTGCTTCCAGATGACCAACCAGGAAATCACCACCGCCGCTGTCGAGGGCTTCCCGTTCAAGGTCGCGTTGATCAACAACGGCAACCTGGGCATGGTCCGTCAGTGGCAGACGCTGTTCTACGACGGCCACTACTCGCACACGAAGCTGCACCAGGACGAGACGTACATCCCGGACTTCCTTGGTCTGGCCACGGCTCTCGGTGCTGAAGCAATCCGCGTCACCACCGAGGAAGAGGTCCTGCCCGCCATTAAGCGTGCGCGCGAAATCAACGACCGTCCGGTCCTCATCGATTTCGTCGTCGGCGAAGATGCCCAGGTGTGGCCGATGATCTCCGCCGGTAGCTCCAACTCCGAGATCCAGTACGCGCGCGACCTGCGCCCGCTTTTCGAAGAAGACATGTCCGCCGGGGAAACGCCCGCCGACATCCACGAGACCGTGGCCGAGAGCACGACCGATGCACCGGCAGATGCGGAGGAGAAATAATGATGAACAACAACCAGATTTACGACGACGTCACCCGTAGTGTCCTTTCCGTTCTGGTGCAGGACGTCGACGGCATCATCACCCGCGTCACCGCCATGTTCACCCGCCGCGGTTTCAACCTGGTGTCGTTGACTTCCGCGAAGACGGAGACTGAAGGAATCAACCGCCTCACCGTTGTCGTGGACGCCTCCGAGCACGCTGTCGAGCAGCTGACCAAGCAGCTCAACAAACTGATCCAGGTGATCAAGGTCGTGCGCCTCGAGGAGGAGAACACGATTGCCCGCTCGCTGATGCTGGTCAAGGTCAACGCAAACAACAGCAACCGCCCGCAGGTGGTCGACGCGGCGAATATTTTCCGTGCGCGCATCGTCGATGTGGCGCCGGACTCCGTGGTCATCGAAGCAACCGGCACAACGAGCAAACTCCGTGCCTTCCTCGAGGTGCTGGAGCCGTTCGGGGTCCGTGAGCTCGTCCAGTCCGGCCGTGTCGCTCTCAACCGCGGCCCGAAGACGATGGCCCCTTCCAAATAGCCCGCAGTGTGGGAGCAGGACTCTATGAATACGGCATAAATATGGCACAAATACGGCCCTGATCCCACACAGAACCGCGCGCGTCCCGTATAGTGAAACATGGCGCCCAATATGCGGGACGCGTTCAATAAACGCTCAACGCGCTCCGGCGCGCAGGAACTAACAGAAAGGTGAGTGCTTCGCTCATGGCAATTGAAGTTTTCTACGACGACGATGCTGATCTGTCCATCATCCAGGGCCGCAAGGTCGCTGTTATCGGCTACGGCTCCCAGGGCCACGCCCACGCGCAGAACCTGCGCGAATCCGGCGTCGAGGTCGTCATCGGTCTGCGCGAAGGTTCCAAGTCCGCGGAGAAGGCCCGTGAGGCCGGATTCGAGGTCAAGACCAACGCCGAGGCCGCCAAGTGGGCAGACGTCATCATGCTGCTCGCACCGGACACCTCCCAGGCCGAGATCTTCACCAAGGACATCGAGCCGAACCTCAACGAAGGCGACGCCCTGTTCTTCGGCCACGGCCTGAATATCCACTTCAAGCTGATTGACCCGGCCGACAACATCACCGTCGCAATGGTCGCTCCGAAGGGGCCCGGCCACTTGGTCCGCCGCACGTTCGCTGACGGCAAGGGCGTTCCCTGCCTGATTGCGGTCGAGCAGGATCCGGCCGGAAACGGTCAGGCCCTCGCCCTGTCCTACGCTGCTGCCATCGGTGGTGCGCGTGCCGGTGTCATCCCCACCACTTTCGAAGCTGAGACCGTCACTGACCTGTTCGGTGAGCAGGCTGTTCTGTGCGGTGGCCTGGAAGAGCTGATCAAGAACGGCTTTGAGGTCCTGACCGAGGCCGGCTACGAACCGGAGATGGCCTACTTCGAGTGCCTCCACGAGATGAAGCTGATCGTCGACCTCATCTACGAAGGCGGCCTCGCTAACATGAACTACTCGATCTCGGACACCGCCGAGTTCGGCGGCTACCTGTCCGGCCCGCGCATCGTCGACGAAGGCGCCAAGGAGCGCATGCGCGATGTCCTGAAGGATATCCAGTCCGGCGACTTCACTAAGCGCCTGATCGCCAACGTCGAAGGCGGCAACAAGGAGCTCGAGGGTCTGCGCGAGAAGATCTCCCAGCACCCGATCGAGAAGACCGGTGCGCAGCTGCGCGACATGATGTCCTGGGTGCAGAACCCGCTCAGCGACACCGCCCGCTAAAATCACCGGCAGCGACTTGCCGCCCGAGGTCTCCTCGGGCGGTTTTTAATGCTTATGTATCGGCAATGGGGGGGAGGAAACACCGCGCAGGCAACGCGGGTGAATCTGTTTGCATTTCTCTCCAGCTTAGATTTCCCGAAGGCTGTCTACCTGGTGGTATAGCGTTTAGTGCATAAGTGTGATGCCAACAGATTCACCGGCGGGTGTGCTGTGTGAGGTGGAGGGGGTTCTGGGTCTCAGGCATGAGTGAACCCCGCGTCCCTGGAGCGGGAATCGCGGGGTTGGGGTATGCGTCGCGGTGCGGCGCAACTGGCCGCCGGACGGAACCGGCTAGCCGTTCTTAGTTGGTGGCGTTGCCGATTGCGTCGCCAGCCTGGCCAGCCGCATCGCCGACAGCGTCCGTTGCCTGGCCAGCCGCATCGCCGACGGCATCGCCAGCGTTGCCGGCTGCGTCACCAGCGGCGTCACCGGCGTTGCCGGCTGCGTCGCCAGCAGCGCCTGTAGCATTGCCGGCCGCATCGCCTGCAGCGCCGGTAGCGCTGCCTGCTGCGTCGCCTGCGCCCTCAGCAGCACCGCCCTCTGCCGGTGCAGTGGTGGTCACGTCGATGGTGGTGGTGCCGGTGACTTCGGTGGAACCCTCGGTGGATTCACCGTCGCCGCCCTTGACCAGGGACCAGATCAGGAGACCGAGCAGAATCAGGGCCAGCAGGCCGAGCAGCCACTTCCACCAGCCGCTGCCGCCATTGTTCTCCTCGGCGACGGTGGAGCCGCCGGTGGTCGCCGGGCGGGAGTCGGTGCGGACCTCGCGGGTGGAGCGGGTGGCGTCGTTGTCCGCCGGCGTGATGCGCTCTTCGTTCACGCGGGTCTCGTTGAGCTTGTCGTGGGCGTGGGTGCGCGCGTCGCTCAGCTTGTCGTGGGCCTGGGTGCGGGCATCGTCGAACTTGTCGCTGACGCGGTCGCCGTGGCCGAGACGGTCGGCAGCTTCCTTGGGCAGGTTGTGCGGGTCGTTCGGGTTCGGAGTCTTGTCGGTCATAGTCGCGACCACCTTTCTTTCTAAGCTTTCTAACTATCGGACCGTTTGAACAGTCAGCGTCCCACCCTAACAAGATTTGCCGCTTGTCGACGTCGTCTTTTCCTGGCCGCAGTATGTCTTGCCTGGCGAACAACGGAGTCTGTGCTGGTCAATGAAAAATCGGGCGATCAGGATGTTTTCAATAAGATTTCATTAAGCGTCAAGTTGTCATAGAGTGGTGACCATGACGGAACATAACCACGGGCACAGCCACGACCACAGCGTCAGCGATGCGCCGCTGTGGGCGCTGTCCGCGGCGCTAGGGATCACCGGCGTGGTGTTCTTCGCTGAGCTCGTCGGCGGATGGCTGTCAGGTTCGATGGCGCTCATGGCGGATGCGATGCACATGCTCTCCGACGCCACGGGTCTGATCATCGCGCTGGTGGCGGTCGCGCTGGGGAGGAAACCGGCATCGCGGTACGCCACCTTCGGCTACCGGCGCGCTGAGGTGCTGGCGGCCGCAGTCAACGCTGTCACGGTCGCGGCGATCTCGGTGTGGATCGTCGTGGAGGCGGTGCGGAGGATCGGCAGTCCGGAGGACATCGATACTCGGGCGATGATCATCGTCGCTGTGGTCGGCCTAGTGGCGAATG
The DNA here is from genome assembly GCA_025144245.1 of Corynebacterium sp. p3-SID1145. Taxonomy (GTDB): domain Bacteria; phylum Actinomycetota; class Actinomycetes; order Mycobacteriales; family Mycobacteriaceae; genus Corynebacterium. The sequence goes on from JALXXC010000006.1 coordinate 95,961, forward strand.
CGGCGTCGGCGGCGGTGCTGCAGTCGCAGCGGAAACAGTCGGTGAACATCGAGGGTGCCTTCCTCCACGTCATGGTCGACCTGCTGGGGTCGGTGGCAGTGATCGTGGCCGGTCTGGTCATCGTGTGGACGGGATTCACCGGTGCAGATGTCGTGGCCTCCCTGATCATCGCGGGGCTGGTGCTGCCGAGGGCGTGGGGTTTGCTGAAGACGTCGATAAGCGTGCTGCTCGAGCGCGTTCCGGACGGTGTCGATCCCGACGATGTGGAGTCAGCGTTGCTGCACCTTGAGGGAGTGGAGGCGATCCACGACCTCCACCTGTGGTCGTCCGGCGGAACAGATGTCTTGTGCACGGTGCACCTTATTACTGAGGCCGATCACGCGCCGCTGCTCGACCGTGCGCAGGCGCGCTTGCGGGAGCTAGGGATCGAGCACGCGACGATCCAGATCGAGCCGCCCGGGCACTACACGCACGAGAATTATTGCGCCCCTCACGCTGACCGGTAGTGATCTAGAGTTGGGGTCATGGGGTTTACCACGCCGAGCTACTCCTTGACCGATCTGTTCGCGCGCGCTGAGCGGGGCGAACTTCAAACGCCGGATTTCCAGCACACCCACCTGTGGGACGTTGACCGCACTCGCACACTTCTGTCGACCGTGCTGCGCGGTTACCCGGTGGGCACGCTGCTGGCGCTGGACACCCGCAATGAGCCGATGCGGTTCCGTCCGCGGCCGTTGCAGGGCGCGCCGGCGACCGACACGCAGCCAGGGTTGCTGCTGCTGGACGGTCAGCAGAGGTTGTCCTCGTTGTACCTGTCCTTGCAGGGCGACGGGCGCATCGAAGTGCTCGACTTCCGCGGCCGCCGCATTTTTCGGAGCTTCTTCGTGGATGTCCGCGCGGCTGTCGCGGACGACCCGATGCCGGCGGAGGCGGTGTTCGCTGTCGACGACGACGGAGTGGTGCGTTCCCACTTCGGCCCGGCGATCGACGGCGGCGTCGGCGACAGGCAGACGATGGTGGACAACTTCATCGTCCCGGTTTCCGCACTGCTGTGGGAAGAAGGGAACGATCTGCTCTTCGATATGGCCGCCACCACCGATGACCCGGCCATCCGGCATGATGTGAAGGAGTTCCACCGGCGCATTCTGCGCCCGCTCGCGGCCTACGACATTCCGATGACGCGCCTCGATCGCGGCACCTCCCAGATCGGGGTGGGGCAGATCTTCGCGCAGGCGAATTCCTCGGGCGTGTCCATGGATGTTTTCGAGCTGCTCACCGCTGTGTTCGCGATGGAAGACCCGGAGTTCTCCCTGGCCGCGCACTGGCAGGAGTGCGAGCAGGTGCTGCGGCAGCACCCCGCGCTCGACGAGATTGACCGTGTCCGTTTCCTGCGTGGAGTGTCCCTCCTCGTCACCAGCGCACAAGGGTCGGCGCGGGGCCACCGCGGCGATATCTTGAACCTGTCCCTGCACGATTACCTGTGGGCATCCCGCGATCTGCTCGACGCTTTCGTGCGTGCTGCGGAATTCCTGTCGGACCGGTGCATCTTTAGCGTCGAGCAGGTGCCGTACTCCCACCAGTTGGTTCCGTTGGCGGTCATTCTGGCGCGGCTCACGTGGGACGGGGAGTGCCTGGGTAATCCGGAGACCTGGGACCGCATCAACCAGTGGTACTGGAACGGCGTGTTCGGCGAGCTGTACGGCGCGCACGCCCCGTCGATCCGCGCCGGTTCCGATGTCGACCAGGTCACTCCGTGGGCGAAGGGGGAGACCGACCGGGTGCCGAAGACGGTGGAGGACGCTTTTTTCACCGAGTCCCGGCTCCTGACCGCCAGGGCTGACTCCGGTGTCTACCGTGGGTTGTTCTCCCTGCTCATGGCGCGAGGTGCCCGTGATTGGCGCACGGGCAAGCCCTTCACGGCGGAGACGGTCGCGGAGCTCCGCCCCGGATTCCACCAAGTCTTTCCGGACGGCTTCTGCCGTGTCCGCGGCGTCGACGCTGACTTGGCCCAGTCGGTGCTCAACCGCACCCCACTCGGCCGGCGCACTGAAGCGGTCATGGAGGACGCCGCACCGAAGCGGTACCTGTCGCGCCTGCAGTCGAAAGCGATCATGGAGGACGACGAATTCGATGCTGTCCTGGCCACTCACGAACTGGAGCCGGACTATTTGTTCACCTCCGACTGGCAGTCCTTTTTCATCGACCGCCGCGACAGGCTCGTGGGGATCATCGAGTACGCGATGGACAAGAAGGTCGTGCGCGACCTAGACGGCGATTCTGAATGACGCGGATTCGACCACGGGCGACCGGGCTCGCCGCGGTCTTGGCGGGTGCGGCTCTTCTGCTCGCCGGATGCGGTGAAGCTGGTCTGGACGATGGCCCGGGCGGGGAACGGGTGCTCCAGGAGGCGCGTTCGGTGAACCAGTCGCGGCACGTCGCTGAACGTTTTGAAAGCCATCCGGTGGTGCTAGACGACGAGGCCGGGTTCAACGCTTGCGAGCTTTTCTACCCGTCGTCGGAGGTGCTGATCCTCGCCGACGAAACGCCTGCGGCTCAATTGCGCGCCGCATCGCTGGCTGTGGTGGCGCACGCCCCGATGCTGATCTACAACAGCGAACACCACGCCGAGGTGATCCAGCAGATTGAGCGTATGGCCACCCACACTGTGTATGCGGTGGGCGATGTGCCGGTGCTGGGGTACACGGACCAACTCAAAGTGATCAGGGATCCGGGCGGGCGTGAGGCCCTAGAGAAGGCGACCGCGCTGGGTTTCGCCGAGAAAGAAGTGGCGGACGAAAAAGCGGCGGCGGAGGAGGTCGCGGTGCTTCGCGACGGGGAGCCGGTGTGGCTCCGCGCTACGTACGGCCCGCGGCAGCATGTGCCGGAAGACGCTGAAAATGGGGTGGTGCCGGTCCGCTCGCGCCAGGACGCGGAGATGGCTCCCCAGGTCATCGCCCTGCCGACATCGTCGCTAGCTTCAATAGCCACTGCCCGGGCTTTCGGCGCCAACGTGTACGTGACGGATAACCCCGATCCGCGGGTGAGCCACAAAACGCTTCTGCTCACTGCCGGTTTGTCGGATCTGCCGCTGGTGGCGCTGGGGGATTTCGGCACTAGCGTGGAGCTCGGGGAGCGGATCCGCGAGGCGGAGGCGGGGGTTCTGCCGGGAGAGTTGGATAATATCGCTTCGCTTCCGCAAGTATCGGATTAAGGTTTAATGAATCAATACCCGCTAACCAATACGTCTAGGAGATGAGCACCGTGTCCGCACCTGTGTCCAACCCGGAAGCCAAGCCTGTTGTTCTGATTGCCGATAAGCTCGCCCAGTCCACAGTGGATGCGCTGGGGGATTCCGTCGAGGTGCGTTGGGTGGACGGCCCGAACCGCGAGGAGCTGCTTGCTGCGGTGCCGGAAGCGCAGGCACTCCTCGTGCGTTCCGCGACCACCGTGGACAGCGAGGTCCTCGCCGCCGCGCCGAATCTGCGCATTGTCGGCCGCGCCGGTGTCGGCCTCGACAATGTGGATGTGGAAACCGCCACGGAGCGTGGCGTGATGGTTGTCAACGCCCCGACCTCCAATATCCACTCGGCGTGCGAGCACGCGATCGCGCTGCTGTTGTCCACCGCCCGCCAGATCCCGGCTGCGGACAAGACGCTGCGCGACGGCGAGTGGAAGCGCTCATCCTTCAAGGGCGTGGAAATTTACGGCAAGACCGTCGGCATCGTTGGCTTCGGCCACATCGGCCAGCTGTTCGCCCAGCGTCTCACCGCATTCGAGACGGAGATCATCGCCTACGACCCGTACGCGAACCCGTCGCGCGCCGCACAACTCGGCGTTGAGCTCGTGGAGCTGGAGGAGCTCGTCTCCCGCGCCGACTTCGTCACCATCCACCTCCCGAAGACCAAAGAGACCCAAGGCATGTTCAACGCGGAGCTCTTGGCGAAGGCGAAGGAAGGCCAGATCATCATCAACGCGGCCCGCGGCGGGCTCGTCGACGAGCAGGCGCTTGCCGACGCAATCGTCAACGGCCCCATCCGCGGCGCCGGTTTCGACGTCTACGCCACCGAGCCGTGCACGGATTCCCCGCTGTTCGCCCTGGACGAGGTTGTGGTGACTCCGCACCTGGGGGCGTCGACAAGCGAGGCTCAGGACCGCGCGGGCACGGATGTCGCGCGTTCTGTTTTGAAGGCGCTGGCCGGCGAGTTCGTCCCGGATGCCGTCAACGTTGTCGGCGGTGCCGTGGGCGAGGAAGTCGCTGTGTGGCTCGAACTCGCGCGCAAGCTCGGCCTGCTGGCAGGCAAGCTGCTTGACGACGCCCCGGTGTCCCTGCGCGTCACCGCCCGCGGCGAGCTGTCCACCGAGGATCCGTCGACGCTGGCTCTGTCCGCTGTGCGCGGCCTGTTCTCCGGCATTGTCGAGGAACAGGTGACTTTCGTGAACGCACCGGCGATCGCGAAAGCCCGCGGCCTGGAGGTCGAGTCTGGCGCGGCCAACGAGTCCCGTGACCACCGCTCTGCGCTCGAGGTGCAGGTCGTATCCGCGAACGGCGGCACTGCGACTGTTGAAGGTGCACTGACCGGCCTGGACCGCGTGGAGAAGATCGTGCGCATCAACGGCCGCGGCGTGGACATGCGCGCCCAGGGCCGCAACCTGTTCCTGTCCTACACAGATAAGCCGGGCGCTCTCGGCCACGTCGGCGCCCAGCTGGGCAACGAGGGAATCAACATCGAGGCCGCAGCCCTGACCCAGTCTGCGAAGGGCGACGGCGCCTTCCTGATTCTCCGCGTGGAGAAGGAAGTGCCGGCCGAACTCGAGGCAGCTGTGGCGAAGTCCATCGAGGCGGACTGCATCCAGCTCGACCTCGATTAAACGGCCAGCTAGCAGGCGGCTACTGAGCGGAAAGCCAGAAAAATCCCACCCCGGATTGCAATTAATCCGGGGTTTTTCTGCGCCAAAGCCAAGACATATGACAGTATTAAGCACACTTAATTTTGTTGTCCAAACCTGAAGGGGGCGAACATGACTACCGCAACGCGCAAAGACGACCCGGGGTCGCCAGAGGCATCCGCGGTTCCGCGTGAGCGTCTAGAGATTTCCGTAACGCCGGACGGTGCCGAGCACATTGTGGGCGTGAAACCGGAGAAGATCATCGGCACCGGTGAGCGCATCGCCATTGCGATCGCCGCAGTGCTGGCGGCCCTCGGCTGGGGCGCCATCGCGATGAACCGCGGCGAGACAATCAACTCGGTGTGGCTCGTCCTAGCCGCCATCGGCACCTACATCATCGGCTACAGCCTCTACGCGCGGCTGGTGGAGTACAAGGTAGTCAAACCGCGCAATACCCGGGCGACACCCGCCGAGTACGTCAACGACGGCACCGACTTCGTCCCGACTGACCGCCGCGTGCTCTTCGGCCACCACTTCGCCGCCATCGCCGGTGCAGGTCCGCTCGTCGGCCCTGTCATGGCCGCGCAGATGGGCTACCTGCCGGGCACCCTCTGGATCATCTTCGGCGTGGTTCTCGCCGGCGCTGTCCAGGACTACCTGGTGCTCGCGGTGTCCTCGCGCCGCCGCGGCCGCTCCCTGGGCCAGATGCTCAAGGACGAGGTGGGCAAAGTCGGCGGTTTCGCGGGCACTCTGGTCACGATGGTGATCATGGTGATCATCATTGCCGTGCTCGGCCTCGTCGTGGTCAACGCGCTCGCGGAATCCCCATGGGGCGTGTTCTCCATCGCAATGACTATCCCGATCGCTTTGTTCATGGGCGTCTACGGCCGCTTCATCCGTCCGGGTCGCGTGGCTGAAGTCTCTGTCATCGGTGTCGTCCTCCTGCTCGCCGCGATCATCGGCGGCGGTTATGTCGCCGAGACGGCCTGGGGCGCCGACATGTTCACGTTGTCCAAGGGGACCCTGGCCGTGTGCATCCTTGTCTACGGTCTGATCGCGTCGGTGCTGCCGGTGTGGCTGCTGCTCGCTCCGCGCGATTATTTGTCCACGTTCATGAAGATCGGCGTCATCGCGATGCTCGCGGTGGCGATCTTCGTCGACAGGCCCGAAGTGCACATGCCCGCGGTCACCGCATTTGGCCGTGAGGGCGGCGGGCCGGTGTTCTCCGGAAACCTGTTCCCGTTCCTGTTCATCACCATCGCGTGCGGCGCGCTGTCGGGCTTCCACGCGCTGATCTCCTCGGGCACGACTCCGAAGCTGCTGGAAAAAGAGACGCACGCCCGTGCCATCGGCTACGGCGGCATGCTCATGGAGTCCTTCGTGGCCATCATGGCGCTGATCACGGCGATTGTCCTCGACCGGCACGTCTATTTCGCCATCAACTCCCCGAAGGCGAAGACCGGTGGGGAAGAAGCGTCCGCCGCGGAATTCGTGAACGGTCTGAATATTCCCGGTGAGGGAGTGACCGCGGAGAAGCTTTCTGCGCTGGCCGAAGCGGTCGGCGAGCCCACGATCGTGTCCCGCACCGGCGGTGCCCCGACGTTCGCCATCGGAACGTCCGAGATCATGACCAACATCGTGGGCAATCCGGCCATGCAGGCATTCTGGTACCACTTCGCCATCATGTTTGAGGGCCTGTTCATCCTCACCGCCATTGATGCGGGTACGCGTGTGGCGCGCTTCATGATGGGCGACATGGTGGGCAACATTAAGGGGCTGGAGAAGTTCAAGGACCCGTCTTGGCGGATCGGCAGCTGGGTCTCCACCCTGCTGGTCTGTGCCATGTGGGGCGCGATCCTGGTCATGGGTGTCACTGATCCGCTCGGCGGCATCAACGTGCTCTTCCCGCTGTTCGGCATAGCCAACCAGTTGCTCGCCGCGGTCGCACTGTGCCTGGTCACTGCCATTGTGTTCAAGAAGGGCCTGTTCAAGTGGGCGTGGATCCCGGTGGTGCCGCTCGTGTGGGACCTCATCATCACGATGACGGCCAGCTGGCAGAAAATCTTCAGCGACGATCCGTCGATCGGCTACTTCGCGCAGCACGCCAAGTACAAGGATGCGCGGGCTCAAGGGTTGGAGGCATTCCAGGCTGCGAAAACGCCGTCGGAGATCGACATCGTCGTCCGCAACACGATGATTCAGGGTGTTTTGTCCATCTTCTTCGCTGTGCTCGTCATCGTCGTGGTCCTGGCGACCATCGTCGCATGCGTTCGCGCGGTTCAGGCGCACAACCGCGGCATCGAGATCGAAGACCTCGAAGAGCCGGAGGTTCCGTCCACCTTGTTCACTCCGCGCGGCATGACTGCCACAGCGGAGGAGAAAGCAGTGGCCAAGGAACTCGGGATCGATCTGAGCACCCCGGCAGGAGCGGGGCACTGATGGGCGCGGTAGCGGAAGGAGTTGTCTCCGCTTTCAAGTGGACGAACTGGTACATCAAGGAATTGATGGGCGACAACGACTACGCGAAGTACTGCGCCCACCAGCGCGCCCACCATCCGGACGCGGAGTTGATGACGGAGCGGGAATACTGGAAAGCAAAGTGGGCGCATCAAGAAGCCAACCCGGGAAGCCGTTGTTGTTAAGCTTTAACGCATGAAAATTGCGGTTATTGCAGGAGACGGCATCGGCCCGGAAGTGATGGAAGAGGGCCTGAAGGTCCTGCGCGCAGTGCGCGACGACGTGGAGCTCACCGAGTACGACCTCGGTGCGCGGCGCTATCTGCGCAACGGTGAGTTGCTTACCGACGAGGACTTGGCGAGCCTCCGCGAGCACGACGCGATTCTCCTCGGTGCGATCGGCGACCCGGACCGCGTCCCGGCCGGCGTGCTCGAGCGCGGCCTGCTGCTACCGCTGCGCTTCAAGCTGGACCACTACGTGAACCTCCGCCCGTCGAAGCTGTACCCGACGGCGGTGAGTCCGCTCGCGAATCCCGGCGAGATCGACTTCGTGGTTGTGCGCGAGGGAACCGAGGGACTCTACGCCGGCAACGGTGGCACGCTGCGGCAGGGCACTCCGGCAGAAGTGGCCTGCGAGGTTTCCCAGAACACCCGCTACGGCGTCGAGCGTCTCGTCCGCCACGGTTTCGAGACCGCGATGGCGCGCCGCAAGAAGCTGACGCTGGTGCACAAGACGAATGTGCTCACGAATGCCGGTGCATTGTGGCAGAACACTGTTAACGATGTCGCTGCCGAGTACCCGGAGGTCGAGGTCGACTACAACCACATCGACGCCGCGACGATTTATATGGTCACCGATCCTGACCGGTACGACGTGATTGTCACCGACAATCTCTTCGGTGACATCCTCACCGACCTCGCCGGCGCTGTCGCCGGCGGCGTGGGGCTGGCGTGCTCGGGCAACATCGATGCCTCCCGTGCAAACCCGTCGATGTTCGAGCCGGTCCACGGATCAGCGCCGGACATCGCAGGCAAGGGACTCGCCGACCCGACTGCGATGATTCTTTCGGTCGCCATGATGCTGCGCTGGCTTGACGACGAAGAGGCCGCCACCCGCATCGAAGATGCCGTCGCGGAGGATGTTTCCGCACGGCGTGACAACGAGACCGCCGGCGGTGCAAGTGCGGAAAACGGAAGCTTCACCGAAAGGGTCGGAACCCGTATCGCGGAATCCCTCAAGTAAGGTTTTCCTCATGCGTTTCACTTCCCGCCGTTCCACCTCCACCGCCGCGGTCGCGGTGACAACCTCGATGCTGCTGGCCGGATGCTCGGCTTTCGGCGGGGGAGACGGGCCCTCCGACAGCGGATCGGAATCCGGGGCGAATGCTCAGGGCGGCGGTGTGGCGGCTTCGCTGGTGAAGGACGGGTCCCAAGTCATCGCCGACCCCGACGGGACAGGGTCTGAGGTCTCCCAGAAATTCTTCCCGGAATCGGACACAGTTGTCGTGGCCGCCGCCGATCGGGAAAGCAGGCTCAAAGCTGCGGCAATCGCTGTGGACGAGGGGGCTCCGATGCTGACCCGTTTCGGCACGCCCGAAACGTCCGCTGCCGTCGACGCCGAAATCGAGCGGCTCGGCGCTACCCGCGTAATCAACGTCGGTGAAGGCGCTGGCGAGGAAACCGACGAGGACGACCTCAAGCTCATCGCGGACACCCAGCCGGTGGCCGCGGAAGAGGAACAGGAAGTCCGTGCGATTGTGGACCGCGCCCAGGGGGATGGCCGGGGCACGGACAGTGACGGGGCCGGAGAGGATGTCCCGATCTTCGCGACCGAACTGACCTCCTTTGCCGCCACCGCGACTGCTGCGGCCAAGAAGCTTCCCGTCACGGTGCTCTCGTACGCCGACCCGCGCGTGACCAAGGAATCGATGGACCAGGTCAACGGCAAGAAGGCTGTGGCGCTCGGCCGTCAATTTGGCAGCACGGAGCGGTTCCGCAGCACGATTGAGTTGGCCAAGAACGGCGAGGTGACCGGTGGTGGCGGCCTGATCTTCCCGGGGCGGCGGATGATCGCCACCTACGGGCACCCGTCGGGCCCGGCGCTGGGCCAGATGGGTGAGCAGCCGCCCGCGGAAGCAGTGAACGTCGTGAAGGAATGGGTGCGCCAGTACCAGGAACTCACAGACGAGAAGGTGATTCCGGCCTTTGAGATCATCGCCACTGTGGCATCTTCGGATCCGGGTGACGACGGCAATTTCACCAACGAGTCCGACCCCGCGGAACTCGTCCCGTACATCGACGCCATCACGGAAGCGGGCGGCTACGCCGTCATCGATTTGCAGCCGGGCTTGACCACTTTCAAGGAGCAGGCACTCAGGTACGAAGAGCTGCTGAAGCGCCCGAATGTGGGGCTCGCGCTCGATGCCGAGTGGAAGCTCCAGCCTGGCCAGCAGCCCGCGGCCCAGGTGGGGTCCGCGAATGCGGCGGAGATCAACGAAGCGACGCAGTGGCTCGCGGAACTCACCCGCGAAAACAAACTACCGCAGAAGGCGTTGATCGTGCACCAGTTCCAGCTGGCGATGCTGCCAGACCGCGAGAACATCGACACCTCGGCGCCCGAGCTGTCCTTCATCCTGCACGCGGACGGCCACGGCACAACTGAGCAGAAATTCGAGACATGGAACGTCATGAGGAAGGACCTGCAGCCGCAGTTCTTCATGGCGTGGAAGAACTTCATCGACGAAGATATGCCGATGTTCACCCCGGAACAGACGTACAGCACAGTCAATCCGCGCCCGTGGTTTGTGAGCTATCAATAGTCGGGAATTGAAAGGCTAACCTTAAGCGGCGGGGATAGTCGTGGCGTATGCTCAGCAGCATGCGTTTTGGACGAATTGCTACACCTGAGGGAATGACTTTCGCGGTCATCGACGACGAAGCGACGACAGCGAAGCAAATCAAGGGAACTCCGTTCACGGAGCCCGAGTTCACGGGGAAGGAGTGGGCGCTCGCAGATGTGCGCCTGCTGGCCCCGATGCTCCCCAGCAAGGTAGTCGCAATCGGCCGCAACTACGCGGACCACGTCGCTGAGGTGTTCAAGCAGTCTTCGGAGCACCTGCCGCCGACGCTCTTCCTCAAGCCGCCGACAGCAGTGATCGGTCCGGAAGCGCCGATCAAGATCCCGGACTTTGCCACGCGCGTCGAATTCGAGGGTGAGCTGGCTCTTGTCATTGGGGTCCCATGCAAGAATGTCAAGGCTGAAGACTGGAGGTCTGTGGTCCGCGGCGTGACCATCGTCAACGATGTCTCCTCCCGCGACCTGCAGTTCACCGACGGCCAGTGGGCGCGCGCCAAGGGCATCGATACGTTCTGTCCGCTCGGCCCGTGGATCGAGACGGACTTGGATAAGTTCGATTTCGACGATCTGCCGATCAAGGCGCACCTGACCCACGACGGGCAGACGGAGACTAAGCAGGACTCGAACTCGAATCAGATGATCTGGAAGCTGGGCAAGATCATCGAGTTCATCACCTCGTCCTACACCTTGCTGCCCGGCGACGTCATCTGCACCGGCTCCCCGGCAGGAACAGCCGAAATGGTTCCGGGCGACACCATCGAGGTGGAGATTGACGGCATTGGCAAGCTCAAGAACTCGGTGGGGCGGGCTTAAGCGATAAGCGGCTTTGGCTTCAGGTAACTAGAGGCCGAGGGCACGCTGAATCGTGCGGAGTTTCGCCGTGGTCTCGGCGAGCTCTTGCTCCGGGTCGGACGCTGCGACGAGGCCCCCGCCCGCCCATGCGCGGGCAGCGGTGCCTTCTCCGTTGACCTCGGCACAGCGGATGGCGACCATGAATTCGCCGTCACCGCTTGAATCGCACCATCCGACGGTTCCGGCGTAGAAGGAACGGTCGGACTCGGCTGTGGTGATCAGCGCTTCAGCCGCGTGCTGGGGCGACCCGCAGACCGCAGGGGTGGGGTAGAGGCGAGCGGCGAGGTCGAGAGCGTTCGGGGCAGGCTCGCGCAAGGCGCCGGTGATCGGGGTGGCGAGGTGCCACATCTCGCTCGTCTTTGTCAGCACTGGTCGATCGGGAATTGACAGCTCGCTGCACAGGGGCTCGAGAATCTCCCGGATGTGCTCGATGACGTACGAGTGCTCGTCGAGGTCTTTCTCCGAGTGGGCGAGTGCCGCGCCTGCGGCGGCATCCGCCTCAGGGTCGTCGAAATCGCGTGCGGCTGAGCCGGCTAGGGGGTAGGAGGAGATCTTCAGCCCCTCGCGTTTGATCAACAGCTCGGGAGACGAGCCTACGAACATATGCCCCTGTTTGCCGGCGGGAGTCAGGTCGGCGATGAATCCGTCGCGGGTGCGGGAGAGGTCGATGAGGCGTGCGGCCACCAACCTGGCGTCGACAGGCGGGTCGAACGCGATGTCCACGGCGCGGGCGAGAACCACTTTGTCCAGCAGTGAATCCTCGATGGTCGCCACGGCTGCTTCGATGCGGCGTAGGTGTTCGTGCGGTTCCGGATCGTAGCCGGTGACACGAGCGGAGAGTTGGGAACCCGCGCCGATGCGGTAGTGCGCGTGCGGTTCGAGGGGGCCGGGCTCCCGGATGACGGACTCTGGCACGGTCAATGCGGCAGGAGCGTCACGGTCGAAGGGGAGGGCACCGACGACAATTTCGACGTCGCCCCGGTCAATAGCCTCGACGGCATCCCAGACATCGGTGAAGCTCCTCGCGGAGCCTTGTGTGCGCACCGAGCCCTCCGCGCGGGAGAGCAGAAAATCGGGCGCGGTTGCAGGTCTGGGTAATGGCATGGTGACCGATTCTACTGCGGGAGAAACCAAGGCCGGAGGCAGGGTTGCCCGGAATAAATGCACTGTAATTGAAGTGTTAATGAACTTGCTGTTCAGGGAATTTCAGCGAATAATAAGAATGCTTCAATCTTCTGTTGAAGGACGCGTTAAGTATCACTACTGTTACGCAAGTGACTGTTGAGGATAAGAGCTCGCGTCCAGTCCTTGCCGGGCTTCTCACCTCCTCCAATTTTTCTGAAAGGCCGCACATGAAAACCTCACGCGCTTGGAGTCGCCGTCTTGCGGGTGCCATCGCAGGTCTACTCATGGCTGCAGGGCTCGCCGTTGCCCCGGCTCAGGCTCAGAGCATCCCCAACGTGAACCAGCTGACCGCACAATCCAGCCAGGCATCCAACGCAGCCGCACAGGCTGCCGCAGACGCCGCCAATAACGCGAACCGCGCGTGGAACGACATGGCCCGCCAGGTCAACGGTGCAATCCCGCAGGGTGCCGGTTCTTCTGTGCCGTACAACCCGATCCCGGCGCCGCCGCAGGCACAGACACCCGCGCCGCGCCCGGGGGCGGCACCGTGGCGCGCCACCGCCGGTCAGCCGGTTGCTCCTGGTCAAAACGGTGAAATCCGCGTGGGCAACCGCTCCTACCTGATTTGGGTTCCGCGCGGGTACAACGCCTCCCGTCCGACCCCGGTCATGGTCGGCTACTCGGCGTACGAGGACTCCACGGAGAATTTCCGGAACTACTCCCGTTTGCGCGAGTCCAATGTCGGCCGTGACGCGATCATCGTCTACCCGCGCTCCATCGGCGCCTCGTGGGAAGGATCCGCGACAGCTGCCACCCGCCCGGGTGAGGACATCCGTTTCGTCCGCGCGATGATCAACGATGTGCAGCGCTACTACAACATCGACCGCCGCCGCATCTACGCCACGGGCATGTCCACCGGCGGCGGCATGGCGGCGGTGTCCGCCTGTCACATGGCTGACCTGTTCGCCGGTGTCGCGGGTGTGTCCGGTGCCTACTACTGGCCGGTCAATGCCAACTGCCAGAACATTCCGGTCGCGTTCTTGGCTTACCACGGCACCAACGACACGCTGACGAACTATTACGGTGGTGTGCGCCGCGGAACCCGTTACTTGGGTGTTCCGGAGCTGTTCAGCTCGTATGAGCGCCGCAACGGCTGCCAAGTCGGCCGTATCAACTCGGCGCCGCTGGGGCATAACGCAACCCGTATTTCTGCCACCGGATGCCAGAAGCCGGTGCAGGCCATCAAGATCCACGGTTCCAACCACTTCTGGTGGTACGACCCGTCCACCGCGAACGACATGTGGGCAGTGCTATCCCGCGTGAGCAAGTAGCTGCCCGCACGCTACAGTTGGGTGCATGACTGACGCACCTGTACGAGTTCGTTTTTGCCCGTCGCCGACCGGAACGCCCCACGTGGGGATGGTCCGGACGGCGCTTTTCAATTGGGCGCAAGCTAGGCACACCGGCGGCAAACTGGTTTTCCGTATCGAGGACACCGATGCCGCCCGCGACTCCGAAGAGTCCTACCAGGCGATCATTGATTCCCTGCGGTGGCTCGGCATGGAGTGGGATGAAGGTGTCGTCACCGGCGGTCCCCACGAGCCGTACCGCCAGTCCCAGCGCATGGATATCTACAAGGAGATCCTGGACAAGCTGATCGAGGCCGGCGAGGTTTATCCGGCGTACTCCACGGCAGAAGAGGTCAAGGAGCGCCACATCGCCGCCGGCCGGGACCCGCAGCTCGGCTACGACAACTTTGACCGCGAGCTCACCGATGAGCAGGTGGCCGCGTTCAGGGCGGAGGGCCGCGAGCCGGTGTGGCGCCTGCGCATGCCGGAGAAGGACTGGAAGTGGCACGATTTGGTCCGCGGCGACATGGAATTCAAGGCATCCACGCAGCCGGACTATGTCGTCGCCCGCTCCAACGGTGCGCCGCTGTACACTTTGGTCAACCCTGTTGACGATGCATTGATGGGCATCACTCACGTGCTGCGCGGCGAGGATCTGCTGTCTTCCACCCCGCGCCAGCTGGCGCTCTATGAGGCGCTGCAGCGCATTGGCGTCACCGATTTCACTCCGGAATTCGGCCACCTACCGTTCGTGATGGGCCAGGGCAACAAGAAGCTGTCCAAGCGTGACCCGGAATCGAATCTGTTCAACCACCGCGACAACGGCATCATCCCCGAGGGCATGATCAATTATCTCGCGCTCCTTGGATGGTCGCTTTCCGCGGACCAGGACATTTTCACGGTCGAGGAGTTCGTCGAGGCCTTCGATATTAACGATGTCCTCGCGAACCCGGCCCGTTTCGACCAGAAAAAGCTCGAGGCCATCAACGCAGACCACATCCGCATGCTGGAGCCGGAAGACTTCAAGAACCGCCTGCGCGATTACCTGACGGAACACACGGACTTCCCAGCCGATTACCCGGAGGACAAATTCGCTGTCGCCGCGGATCTTGTGCAGACCCGCATCAAGATGCTGGGAGACGCGTACGGCCTGTTGAAATTCCTGGTCACGCCCGATGCGGAGCTCACCTTGGACGAGAAGGCGGCGAAGAAGAACCTCAAGGAGGACGCCGCGGAACCGCTCGATGCCGGTATCGCCGCGCTCGAAGGGGTCAGCGAGTGGACGACGGAGAACATCGAGAGCGCACTCAGCGGCGCGCTTATCGACGATCTCGGCCTCAAGCCGCGCAAGGCTTACGGAGCCCTTCGTGTCGCAGTCTCCGGCGAGGCTGTTTCTCCGCCTCTGTTCGAATCCATGGAGCTGCTCGGCCGCGAGTCGACCTTGGCTCGTCTGCGCGCCGCACGCGAGGCCACGCCGTTCGTTCCGGCGGGGGAGTAACCTCCGAATCACACCGGCGTTATTCACCTGCCCGTGAACATCCTCCAATAAAAGGTGGAGGACCTGCCGATTTGGTGGGATATCGCCGGTGTGGTTATAGTTATCGACGTTGTTCAGAGCGCCTGGCAGTAGCCGGGAAGCACTGAAATGACAATGGCCTATGGTGTAATTGGCAACACTACGGTTTCTGGTACCGTCATTCTAGGTTCGAGTCCTGGTAGGCCAGCTGCAGTTCCTTGAACTGCCGGACAAAAAGTCCTTATGCCCCGTTCGTCTAGCGGCCTAGGACGTCGCCCTCTCACGGCGGTAACACGGGTTCAAATCCCGTACGGGGTACAAATAGAAATACGCAGACCTCCGGTCGGCTTCAACACTGAAGCGGGCCGGAGGTTTTCGTTATGCTGGCCTCCATGTTGCAGGCGAATGAACTCATCATCTCTCAGTCGAAGGCGATCGGCCGTGACGAATTCACCATCAGCGACCCCAACGGCGGTCAGCTCGGCATCGCGCGGCAAACGCGGAAGCTCAGCGATCTGTTCAAAGCCTCCCGTGGGGTCGAAGTATTCGATGCGGGAGGAACACCGGTGTTGGCGGTCGAGGATCCGGTGAATGTCATCCGAGACCGGTATATCGTGCACCGCGCCGACCCCCAGAATGGAGGCCAAGCTGAACTCGCGCACATTACCAAGCGCTTCGCCTGGATCGGCGCAAAATACGACGTGGACATCGTGGGCTTCCCGCAGGTGGAAATCCAAGGAGAGGTCTTCCAACTCAACTACGCGCTGACGTGCCAGGGGCGCACGATTGCTCGCGTGGATGCGGAATTCTCCGGCATGGGCAGGGCGCTGATGGGCAAGACCACATACCGCGTCGCCTTCGAACCGGGGCTCGACGAGAATGTCCACGCTGCCGTCATCGGCATCGCTATCGCGCTGGATATGCGCAGAGAGAAGATGCGCGACAGCTAGGTGCGGGAGTCCTACGTCGCTTGGCGAGCAGTGTGGGGCGGTCGGTGCTACGGTGAGCGCCGTCTGAGAACTATCTGAGAGGACGACACTGTCATGCGCATTTCCCGTAAGCCCCTGTCCCTGATCGCCGTGTGCGGCGCTGCAGCAATCGCTCTGGCAGGCTGTTCCGAGCCGAGCACCGATGACTCTGCCGCAGGCGGAAACGGCGACAGCACCGCAGAGAAGTCCGGCGAGAAGACCGTCATCACCGTCTACACCTCTGAGCCGGAGGAGAAGGTCGATGAGATCAACCAGGCGTTCACGAAGGCGAACCCGGATGTCGAGGTCGAGGTCTACCGTGCGGGCACTGGCGATCTGAAGGCGCGTATCGACGCGGAGAAGTCCTCCGGCAAGGTCGAGGGCGACATCATCTGGGCCGCTGACGCACCGACCTTCGAAGGCTTCAAGTCCGAGGACCTGCTGGCCAAATTCGATGATGTGAAGACGGACGGCGTGCTCGAGGAGGTCGTCGACGCTGACGGCTTTTATGTGGGCACCCGCCTCATCCCGACGGTCATCGCGTACAACACCGATGTCGTCGACCAGGCTGATGCACCGGCCTCCTGGGCGGACCTGACGGACGAGAAATTCATGGACAAGATCGTCATGCCGGACCCGGCTGTCTCCGGTGCCGCGGCATTCAACGCGACGGTGTGGATGAACAACGAGAAACTCGGCGAGACCTGGGTGAGCGACCTGGGCAAGAATAAGCCGATGATCGCGGCCTCCAACGGCCCGACCTCGCAGGAGATTGCCGGCGGCGGACACCCGGTCGGCGTCGTCGTGGACTACCTGGTGCGCGACCTGGCGGCCAAGGGCTCTCCGATTAAGGAGGTCTACGCCACCGAGGGCTCCCCGTACATCACCGAGCCGATCGCCGTGTTCAAGGATTCGGAGAAGAAGGAAGCAGCCCAGCGCTACATCAACTTCATCCTTTCCGAGAAAGCGCAGAAGATCGCTGTCGAGCAGAACTACCTGCCGGTCGTCGACTCCGTGGGCACCCCGGGCGACGCACCGAAGCTTGAAGATATCGAGCTCATGACCGTCGACGATGAGACTCTGTCGAACGACCGCGAGCGCTCCGTCGAGTTCTTCCAGAACGCGGTCAAGTAAGCCAGCTGGAAGGCCGGCTCTCGGCTTTCCGCTGAACCTGCCACAGTCATTCTCACGGAATAGTTCAAAACATAGTGGGCACTCGTTTTTCTTCCGGCGGCATCGCTTTCGCGCGGGCGGGCATCTGGCTGCTGGCGGCAGCGATCTTCATCGCGCCGCTGGCAATGGTCATCTCACTCGCACTCGGTGGCAACCAGTTTCCGGTCTTGGTGGAGCAGGGGCTAGCCACGGCGACGTGGAATTCGGTGTACACGACATTGGCGTCGTCGATAAGCGCTGTGCTCGTTGGAACTGCTGTCGCGGTCCTACTGGAACGAACCGATATTGCGGGCGCGGGCACGCTGCGGCTGTTTCTGCTTTCGCCGCTGCTCGTGCCGCCGTTCGTCGGCGCGATCTCGTGGCTGCAGCTCTTCGGGCATAATCAAGGGCTCAACGCGGTGTTCGGTCGCCCGTTGTGGGATATGTACGGCGCCGACGGCATCATCTTTTTGATGATGCTGCACTCGTACCCGCTGGTGTATGTGATTGTGGCGGCGGCGCTGCGGTCCATTCCTTCGGATCTGGAGCTCGCCGCCCGTGTCGGCGGGGCGGGCACCTGGACTGTTCTGCGGACCGTGACGATTCCTCTGCTCGGCCCGGCGCTGCTGAGCTCGTTCACGCTGACGGCAGTGGCGAACCTGGCCGATTTCGGCATTCCGTCGATTCTCGGCTCGCCCGTGCGTTTCGAGACGCTGGCGACGATGGTCTACCGCTTCATGGAGTCCGGGACGGTGAGCAATCCGCTGCAGGTGGTGTCCACCGTGGGCACCATCCTCATGTTGCTGGGTATCGCGGCTGTGATCGCCGATTACCTCGTCTCCCGGAGAGCGTCGTCGACCGTTTCGGGCGGGGGCACCATGAAATTGTCGCTGGGCCGAGCAAAATGGCCGGTGACGGTTATCGCGTGGATCATCGCGTTAGCTATTACTCTGGGCCCCGTCCTGGGCTTGACGTACCGCGCGTTTCTCCCTGCCCCGGGCGTACCGTTCACGATGGAGAACATCTCCTTTGACAACTTCTCCCGCACGTTGTCGAACCCGCGCGTGCAGGAAGGCTTCCTCAACTCCGTCATTCTCGCCGCGGGCGCGGCGCTCTTGTGCGCGCTGCTCGGGTGGGCCATCGGCCTGCTGGTCACCCGCACCCGTGCGCGCTCGAACACGGCGTTGAGTTTGCTCACGCTGCTGCCCTCAGCCCTGCCGGGTCTGATCATCGGTGTCGGCTGGGTGATCGTTTCCCGATACACCGGCACGTACAACACCCGGTGGGTGATTCTGTTCGCCTACGTGTGCGCGTTCACATCGATGGTGCTGCAGGCGGTGCGTGCCCCGCTGCGGAAGATTCCCGCTGCGGTGGAGGAAGCCGCGCAGATCTCCGGCGCCGGCCGTCTGCGCGCCCTGTGGGACACGAGCGGCCGCATGGCGCTGCCCGCCGTGGCCTCGGGAGCAGTGCTCGTGGCTGTGACAGCCGTGCGGGAGTTGACCATTTCAATTCTGCTCGTGGCCCCTGGCACCACGACTATCGGCGTGCAGCTGTTCAATTTGCAGCAGTCCGGTAACTACAACCAAGCCTCCGCACTGGCACTCATGTTCGTGGTGATCGGTATCGCCGCGCTTGCCTTGACCGTGCGCAACCCCGCGAAGGAGTCCTGATGAGCGACATCGACATCGACAACCTGGGCGTGACGTTCCCCGACGGGACAGCAGGACTTAGCGGCATCACCTTGCGTATTCCCAGCGGGGAATTCGTGGCGCTCGTCGGGCCATCGGGATCGGGCAAGACGACGTTGCTGCGCACCATCGCCGGATTCATTGAACCGTCGGAAGGTGCCATCGCGCTCGGCGGGGAGGATGTCTCGGACACGCCGCCGGAGAAGCGCCAAA
Source organism: Corynebacterium sp. p3-SID1145 (assembly GCA_025144245.1). GTDB lineage: Bacteria > Actinomycetota > Actinomycetes > Mycobacteriales > Mycobacteriaceae > Corynebacterium. Next base: position 115,024 of record JALXXC010000006.1, read on the forward strand.
TGGGCATGGTTTTTCAGCAGCATGCCGTGTGGCCCCACATGAGCGTCGCGGACAACGTCGCCTACCCGCTCCGCCGTTCCGGAGTGAAAGGCTCGGATGTGAAAAGCAGAGTGGAGGAGACCCTGGCTACCGTCGGGCTGGAGGGCTACGGCGACAGGAAACCCGGGACCTTGTCCGGCGGCCAGCGCCAACGCGTCGCTTTAGCCCGCGCCATCGTCGCACATCCGCGAGTGCTGCTTCTCGACGAAGCCTTGTCTGCCCTCGATGAGCCTCTGCGCGATTCGCTGCGCCGTGAAATTGTCTCCCTGACCCGCCAGCATGACCTCACCACGGTTCATGTCACGCACGACCGCAAGGAAGCGGTTGCCGTTGCGGATCGCATCGCCGTGCTTCACGATGGCCAGCTCGAGCAATTTGACACACCGCACGCTGTGGTCACACGCCCAGCGACAGCGTGGGCCGCGTCCTTCATTGCGGACGCCACGCTTCTCGACGGCACCGTGCGCGGCTCCGAAATCGTCGTCAACAACCCCTCGCTGCGTTGGCCGCGTTCCGAGGTCAACGTGGGCGGCAGCGACGGCCTGTCTGACGGGGCACGAGTGACGGTGGCGGTACTGCCCGATGCAGTCCAGGTGGGTCCGGCGTTTTCTGCGGGTGTGCAAGCGACGGTCACGTCCGTGCTGTTCGAGGTGACCAGCTACTCGGTGAACCTTGAATCCAACGGTGTCGAGTTCCGCGCTCGCATGGCGGCGGACCCGAAGCCCGCGGTGGGGGACACCGTCCGCCTGAGCGTGAACGCGCCGCTCATCTATCCCGCATAAGGTGGCGGCAACCAGTCGATTTGGTTCTTGGCGCAGGGTCATTTACTGTTAGCGAGTCGCATTCAAAAGCGAACGCGCCCCGTTCGTCTAGCGGCCTAGGACGTCGCCCTCTCACGGCGGTAACACGGGTTCAAATCCCGTACGGGGTACAAGGCGAAGCGGCCGGTGGAAAACATTCACCGGCCGCTTTTTCGCGCGTGGGCCAATTGCTCGTTAGTTGAGTGGGCGCGCGGGCGAACAGCAGGCGTCGCCGCTGGCCCGAAGACAGCGAGTCCGCGCCGTTGGCCAGCGGAAAGTCCAGCGGGAAGTCGAAGCCGACGGCGGCGAAGACGGCGGTTGCGGTGGCGCCGTCAAGCGAGGCGCGAGGGGCGGATCCTCACCGGGCTCACCGTCCTCATCCTCGGCGTCGTGGCCGTGCCGACCTCCATCTTCGGCGGGTTCATGCTGGGCTCGCTGCTCGCCATCGTGGGCGGCACCCCCCCTTCATCGTCCAGGCGGACTCGATGCAGCTGACGGGCAACATCAAACTCAGCACTCGACGGGGTGCTGCGCCGCTTCGGCCCCACGCGCTCCGACGTGGTCGATGCCGCGTGGGCCGACAACGGGCCGGGGTGGAAGGCGGTGCAGCTGGGGGGGACGTCGACAAGCTCCGCTCCCTCGAATTTTCGAGAGGAGGGGACAAGGTCGGCTTCGTGGCGCTCACGGGCGGGGCCGAGCCGTGGTGCGAGGTGCGCGCGTTCACCACCGACCGCGAGGACCCGGTCACCAGATGCCTCAACGGCGCCCTCGCCCAGTGGCTGCGCGCCCGCTCGCTGGCACCGGAGAGCTACGTGGCGGACCAGGGGCGGCACGTCGGGCGCGCGGGGCGCGTCGAGATCACCGACGACGGCCGCGACATCTGGGTGGGCGGTAAGGTCACCGCCCGCGTGTGCGGCACCATCGACCTGTAGGCGCGGCTAGGTCATCATCACCTTGGTCTGAGCAACCGCCTCGTCCATGCGGTCGATCGCGTGGTGAAGCCGGTGGCGCAGCCAGAGGCCGAGGAAGAGGAAAGGCAGCACGAAGAGGACGAGGATGCCGAGGGCTCGCCAGAAGTCCCAGCCGTAGGTGCCGAAGACCGCGGCGCGCATAGCGCGGATCGAGTAGGTCCCGGGCAGCCAGGGGCTGATCGCCTGCGCCCAGCCCGGCAGCAGCTGCAGCGGGTAGGCGCCGCCCGCCGCCGAGATCTGGAGCACCAGGATGAGCACGCCCACGGCCTTGCCGGCGTTGCTCAGGGAGAGCACCAGCGTGTAGCAGATCAGGTGGAAGACCAGGCTCGAGACCCATCCCGCCACGAAGAGGAGGAAGGGGTGCGCGGGCTCGATGCCCACGTAGACCATGAGCCCCGCCATGAGGAGCGTGGATTGGGCCAGGCCGGTGGTCACGAACGTCAGGTAGCGGCCGAAGTACTTCTGGCCCGCGGTGAGGCGGCCGGGATCGACCACGTTCTGTTCGATGGAGCGGTCGTCCGTGCGCACGGCCACCGACGTCAACAGGGCGCCTACCCACAGGGCGAGCACTGTGTAGAGCGGGGCCATGCCGGCGCCGAAGCTGACGCGGGGGAAGACCTCCTTGCGCTCCACCTTGACTGGGTCGACGAGGGCGTCGGCGAGCTCCTCCGGGTGGCTGGAGACGAGGTCGGCCAGCTTCGTCAGGTCCCCGCTCGAGCGCGCCTGCGCGATCGACTGCTGCGCCTCCTGCATCCTCGCCGCGTTGGCGCGCAGAGATTCCGCCGTGTCGCGCAGGTCCGCACCGGAGGCTGCGAGGGTGTCGCGCAGCGAGCCGGGCCGGTTGGCCAGGGCAGAGGAGACGCCGTCCATGTCCGAGCGGGCCTCGTCGACGTTCGCCCGGACGTTGTCCAGCGAGCCCGACAGCGCCTCGAGGCGCGGGCGGATCCCGGTTTCGTAGGAATTCTTGGCCGAGTCCATCGCCTCACGGGCCCGGGCGATCGAGTCCTTGATCTCCTGCCGGTCCGCGTTCTTCCCGTCCGGGCTGCCCTGTCCGGCGGTGAGGCGCGCGGCGGCGTCGTTGAGTCGGTCGCGCACGGCCGTCTGGCGGGCGATGGCGTCGTTGAGGTCGCCGACCACCGCGCGCACCCCCGGCTGGGCGTCGGGGGGAAGCGCCGGGGCGACTTGGCCGTTGATGGTGTCGCGTAGGGCCGTGTACTGCTTCACCTGGACATCGATGCGCGCGGCGATGTCCGTCAGGCTCGCGGCGGTGGTCTGGGAGGTGGCGGAAGAGTCCGCCATCAGCTGGTCGACGCGGTCGCTTACGGCGGCAAAGCTTTCCGACGTCGCCCCCAGCGCCGCCGCAAGCGCCGCGCCGTCTCCGCCGAGGCCCGCCCCGGTGGCCCCGAGGTCGACGGGGCGGACCTGCCCGAGGGAGTCGCCCAGCGCCCCGGAGATCCGCTCGGCGCTGTCGACGAGCGGCACGCTCGACTCGGTGAGCGAGGCGAGCGCGTCCACGGTGCTGGCGCTGGATAGCAGCTGGTCGCGGGCGCTGGCGGTGCGCGTCTCGATGGAGTCGAGTGCCTGCTTGGTCTCCGACTCGTTGAAGAAGTCCGAGGCCGTCTCGATCACCCCGAAGGACACCTCGGCGAGGGCTCTAGTGAACGACGCGCTGATCTGGGCGCTGACGCCCTGCGTGCCGTTGGAGATGAGCAGCGGGGAGATGGGGTTCTTCTTCTCGTTGACGTAGAGGTCGATGGGGCTGGGTTCGGCGTTTCCGGCGTAGAAGGTGAACATGTCGTCGCTCAGCGTGGGCGGCAGGACGATGGCGGCATAGTACTCGCCGGACTTCGCGCCCTCGATGGCATCGTCGGCGTCGGTGATGACCCAGTCCATAGAGTCGTCGCGGTAGAGCTGGGAGAGCACCATGTCGCCGACGTTGACGGCCAGCGGGGTGAGGTCGCTCGTGTGGCCGCGGTCGGTGTTAGCCACCGCCACCTCGAGGCGCTCCGTGTTGGCGAAGGGGTTCCACGTGGCCAGCACGTTGAACCAGGCGAAGAGGCAGGGGATGGCGATGAGGCCGACCATGACGATGCCCGCCATGACGTTGGTGTAGAGCCGGCGCAGGTCGTTGTAGGCGATGGAGAAGACGGTTCTCACTTGGTGTCCTCACTTTCGGCATCCGCGGGCCCGATGGTGACGCTGGTGCCGGCGGAGTCGTGGCGGTGGATCACGGCGTCGCGCAGCTCGGCCTCGCCGAGGCGCGAGACCTGTTCGGCGTCGACGAGGCTCTGCGTGAAGTACTCTACCGCCCCGAGGTAGAGGACGACCAGCAGCGACCAGGCGACGACGATGGCCAGCATGATCGTCTTGTCGGTGGGCAGGAGCATGGTGAGCAGGGTGATAATGGCGATGCCGACAACGCCCGCGCCGATCCCGCCGAAGATGAGGGTGCGGTAGTTCTCCCGCAGCATCCGCGCCCGCTTCTCGACGCCCCCGCGGAACTCATCCCGGTCCGACAGGGCGGCCATGATGTCGGACGCGCGGTAGGGCGAGCCCATGACCTCCACCTTCTCGTTGGTGATCAGGTTCGTGCGTGCGAGCTGGCGGTTGAACAGGAGGTTGGCGTGCGAGGAGGTGAGTCGGAACAGCCACCCCAGGGCGAAGGCCGCGGCGGACATGGCGAGAAGCGTCGCCAAAAAGCGGAGGTAGTGATGGCCGTAGAACCCGGCGATGGTCTCGCGCATCGCGTCGATGCCGTAGCGGAAGGGGAGGAAGGGGTAGATGTGGCGGAAGAAGTCGGGCATGAGCTCGATAGGGTAGAGGCCCGACGCGCCCGGGATCTGGATGACGACGAGGAAGACGGCGATGCCGCGGCCAATGTGGCCGAGCGCGGAAACGATGGAGTAGATGATCCCCGTGTAGGCGACCCCGATGGCGATTGCGGTGGCGAGAAAGGCCGTGACGGACTGCATCTGCACCCCGAAGGCCACGTTGCCGAGCGTCACCACGACGGCCTGGAGCACCGAGAGCGTGGCGAAGAGGAGGAAGCGGCCGAGGTAGGCCTGGCCGACGGTGAGGCGGCGGAAGCCCTCGGTGTCGACTTCGACGCGGAAGATGATCGTCAGCACGAACGCGCCGATCCACAGGGCCAGGTTGGTGAAGAAGGAGGCCATGGAGCTGCCGTAGTTCTCCGTGGGGAAGACGGCCTGCTGCTCGACGGTGACGGGCGAGGAGATGTACTCGCCGATCTTCGCGGAGTTGAGGTTCGTGACAGTGTTGAGGGCCTCCGAGTCGGAGGTGGCCAGGAGAGCGTTGATGTCGGACTGGGCGGAGCGGGCACCGTCGGCAAGCGTGCCGAGGTTACCCGAGACCTCGTCGAGGATGCCGAGGCTGGCCGCGAGCTGGTTGTCCACCCCGGCGAGCAGGGAGGTTGTCTCCTCACGCAGGGCACGCTGGCTGCTCAGCGCGCCGCGCACGGAGGCAACGCTGCCGGAGGCCTGGGCGAGCGAGGCGTTGATCGCGGGCACGGACTCGCCGAGCTGCTTGCTCGCGTCGCGCGCTGCGGCGTTGGAGTCGGCGGTCGCGGCCTCGAGGGAGTCGCCGAGCTCGCCTATCGACGCCAGCGCGGCGCCCGCGCTGCGGTCCACGTTGTTCAGGCCGTCGAGGACGGTGCGGGAGGCGGCGGTGCGCTCCTCCAGCGCGCCGGCCGCGGCGTCTAGCTGAGCGCGGACCTCGGGCGACAGGGCCGCCCCGGCCGACAGGGCGCGCAGCTGCGCGGCGGCGGACTCACCCTGCTTGACCACGCCGTCGACCTCGCCGACGGCGGAGCGCACCCGCCCCTGGGCGGTGCCGAGCTGGTCCGTCGCCCCCGCGATGGAGGCGTTGGCGGAGGCGGCGCCGAGGCTGAGCGCGTTGGTGGACTCGACGAGCGCGGTGGAGGTGTCCGCGCTGAACCCGGCGGAGGACTTCTGTAGCTCGGCGATGATCCCTTCGACCTCCCCGAGGGAGGAGTCCACGGACCCGAGGGTGTCGTCGACGGAGCCGACGAGGGTGTTCAGCTCGGCGACGACCGAGCGCGCCCCGCTGATGCTCTGGTTCATCGTGGCCACCCGCCCCTCGGCGGCGTCGAGGTCGGCGGCGACTTGGGCGAAGCTCCCGGAGGTCTTGCTGCGGGCCTCCTCGGCGCCGTCGCGGAGGGTGTAGCCCGTGCTACGCAGCTCGGTCGCCGCAGCCTCGCCGACCTTCTTCTTAAAGGCCTCGGACACGGCTGCGTCGACAGCGGAGGCGCCCGCGTCGGTAATCGAGGGGGTGACGCCGTTGCTCTTCTCGTTGACGTAGTACTCCAGCTCCGGCTGCGTGTAGGTGCCGCTGACCAGGCTCAGCAGGTCCTCGCTGAATTCGGGCGGGATGAGGAACATGGCGTAGTAGTCGCCGCGCATGAGACCGTCGCGGGCCTCGTCCTCGGGGAGGAACACCCACCCGATCTTGTCGTTGCCCTTGAGCTGCTCGGTGATCTGCTCGCCGATGTCAACCTCGCCGACGCGCTCGGCGGAGGCACCGCGGTCGTTGTTGACCACCGCGATGCGGATGTTCTGGGTGTGGGCGTAGGGGTCCCAGAAGGCGTTGATGTTGAACCACGCGTAGAGCGCGGGGATGATAAGCACGCCGACGATGATGATGAAGGCCCGGGGAACGCGCAACAGGCGACGAATGTCCCGTCCAAGAATCTGCCCGCTTTTTCTCACGTGGCGAGCGTACCCTCAAATGGAGCGTTAGTGAAACGCTCCGCGGCGGCCCCGCTGGCCCGGAACGCACAAGCTGGAGTTCATGCTTTCCGAATCATCCCCCGGCCTGCTCGCCGCTGTCGGCGGCACGCCCCTCGTTTCCCTTCCTGAACTCGGCGGCACACCGTGCACCGGGTAGATGAGCAGACTGGTGGCAAGGCGGAGTTGGCCCACATCACCAAACGCTTCTCTTGGATCGGCGCCAAATACGACGTGGACATCGCAGGTTTTCCGCCTGTCAAGATCCAAGGACAGATCTTTGAGCTCAACTACCAGATCACCGTGGAGGGGTGTCCCATCGTCAGTGTTGACGCTGAATACTCCGGTGTCGGCCGAGCTCTGATGGGAAAGATGACGTACCGGCTTGTCTTCGAGCCTGGTTTAGACGAGAACGTGCATGCCGCCGTGATCGGCATCGCGATCGCCTTGGACATGCGGCGCGAGAAAATGCGGAATTCGCAGTAGTCCGCCTCTCAGGATCTACGCGACCCGTGAGCTGCCGATTTGGTTCTTCGGTGACGGTCCTTTACATTTAGCAGGTCGCATTCAACAGCGAACGCGCCCCGTTCGTGTAGCGGCCTAGGACGTCGCCCTCTCACGGCGGTAACACGTGTTCAAATCCCGTACGGGGTACAACGACAGCAGATCCCGGCACCCACAACGCAGGTGCCGGGATCTGCTTTTTTCGTCCTCTGCGCTGAGAGAACTTATGAATCTCGGCGAAATTAGTGACGCAGGTCTCATTGGCGACTATCGTCAGTTCTATCGCAAAACTAACTATCTGTTTTTGCGGTTCGTTTGCATCGCGCACACTGACGTCAAACTCGCTGGAGGATATCGATGGGACACACACGGAAATTACGGTTCGCGGGAATCGCGGGCATTGGCCTACTCGTTCTTGCCGGTGAGGGAGTGGCGATGGCCCAGAGCGGCGTGTCTGCTGGAATGGCGCTCTCCAACGTGATTTTCACGCAGCAGGTCGGGGGAATTGAAGCGGATAACTTCAACCTATTCGTCGACCGCGAGAGCCTGGAGGACCGCGATGTGGCGGTATCCCGCCTCAAGCTGGAGGATGCCACCATCACGGATCTGTGCATGTCCGCGCCCATCAGTCTCCCCGGGCTGGGCGACCGGCGCTTTCAGATGACGGTGGATGGACCGAACACCACTGCCCACAATCTGATCATCGGTGCCAAGGAACTGAACGGAACGATGACGATGGCTAACCCCCAGATCGGCGTTGACGCGCGGCAGTTGTCGGACAAAGCGGAATCAGGTGCTTTCGGCATCGCGATGTCCTACTTGGATGCCTCCGACCAGTTGATTTACGCGACTTCGATTTCCGCGGACAAACTGATTGCCGCAGGCGGTCGCATCGCCGTTGTGAAGGAGGGTGAGAATGCCTGCTAGCCGAGCACTAGACCGGGATCACTCTGTCACCGACATGGACGAGCAGCAGGACGGGTGGCAGGACGAGCCGCAAGACGAGCCGGTCACCGAAAGCTCGGCCGGCCGTGGTTTCTCTGGATGGCGTTCGCGGCGTCCGTTCGGTGCCGGCCTGTTGATGCTGCTGGGCGGAATCGTCATCTTGATTCCCGCGTACCTGTCCTTCGAGGTGTCGAATATCCAGATCCAGATCAGCACGATCTCCGGTGTGTCCACACTGCTCATCGGTGTGCTGCTCATCGCCTGCGGGGTGATGACGTGGCACCAGAAAGAGGGGCGGCTCCTCGCGGGCATCTCGGCCATGATCCTCGGGATCGTGGCGTTGCCCACCTCGAATTTCGGAGGATTCTTCATCGGCACGCTTTTCGCGCTGATCGGGGGAGCATGGGCGTTGTCGTGGAGCGACGAACCGGAGCCTGTCGTGCGGAACGGGGAGGATACCGCGTAGTGGTGTCCAGATCGACCCTGAAGAACCGCGGTGCACTGGCTGCTCTTTCCGCTGCGGCCGCTATCGGCTTGGCGCTTTCGGCACCCGGGCCCGCGGACGCCCAGTTCCCCGAGCTGCCGTCGCTGCCGGGACTGCCCGGCGGGCCTGCCCCGCTTCCGGCGCAGCCCGAATTGCCGGTGCTTCCGCCGCCTGTGGCGCAGCCGCCGAAGCCTCTGCCGCAGGTGCCGTCGGTGCCGGCAGAGGTGCCTGGTCTCGAAGGTGTGCAGCTTCCTCCCGAACTCGCCGGCCGCGATGTCGTACCCCGCAAGATCGGCGGTTTCGACTTCGAACCGCCTGGACCGATTCCGGGGATGCTTACCCCGACTGGGGAAACCTACACGGTGGAGTCGGACTCCACGCGCCTGCTCGGGAACGTGAAGATGTCGTACGTGCAGATTGACACCCTGCAGGGTACGAAACCCGCGATCCGCATTGACGCGGACCGAGTCGTGCTGGACAACCTGCGCGTCCGGTTCCCCGGAACAGCGCCTGGGGTAGAGGATGTGTGGCAGCGCTCGGGCCCCAGTGTGGAAACGACGCTCAACGGCCACTTCCACATCATTGTCGGCAAGATGACCATCACACCGCAGGTCGCCGGAGTCACACTGCCGATTCCAATCACGATCGATGCGTCGTGGGCACCCGAGCGTGTGCAGGCGGAATTGTCCAAGGCAGGCGCCGGGCTGCCGGACGAGATGTCGAATCTAATGGCGGTGATCGACGGCACGATGGAGACCTACTACATTTCCGCCGACGACCTCGTTGCCGAACAGGGGATGAGCATCAAGCCTTAGGGCCGAGCTCGTCCTCGAGGACTTCCTGCGCGACCTTCATCGCCGACAGAGCGGCTGGGGCGCCGCAATAGCCGGAAGAGTGGATGATCGCCTCGGTGATCTCCTCGCGGGTGAGGCCGTTGGCGAGCGCGCCGCGGACGTGGCCGCGCAGCTCTTCCGTGGCGCGCAGGGCGACGAGCATGCCGATGTTGAGCAGGCTGCGGTCGCGTCGGCTCAGGCCGTCACGCGTCCAGACTGAGCCCCATACCGTTGCGGTGACGTGCTTCTGGAGCTCCTCGCCGTCCTTGCCGGCGTTGCGGGTCAAGGCCGCGTCGACGAAGTCGTCTCCCATCACCTCGCGGCGCACCTTGATGCCGGCGTCGTAGCGGCCGTCTTCCCCCGAATGGCGGATATCCTGAGCAGTGCGGTTTTGCTTCTCGTTGTGGGTTGCATCAGTCATGTATCCCAGCTTAATCTCCCCCGGTTCGCATAAACTGCGCGTTATGGCTCAATCTGACTACGGGATTCTTAGCGCGATAGGCACGACTCCACTCGTGCGCTTGGACGCATTCGGTGGGACCCTCGGCGGGGGCACCGAATGTCGCGTCTGGGGAAAATTGGAATCCTTCAATCCTGGCGGTAGCGCCAAGGACCGGACAGCACATGCGCTTGTGCGGGCAGCTGAAGAGAATGGTCTTCTCAAAGAGGGAACGAAAGTCGTGGAGTCGAGCTCCGGGAACCTCGGAGTTTCGCTCGCGCGCGAGGCTGCGGTCGGTGGGTGGGAATTCCACTGTGTGGTGGACCCGCGCACGAATGCTTCCACGCTGGCGATGATCAGTGCGCTCGGCGGTATCCTCCACCCAGTCACTGAGCCTGATCCTGAGACGGGGGACTGGCTCGTTGCCCGGCGGAAGCTCGTCGCCGAGCTCAAGAACGAGCTTGGGGCGCTGAACCTGGACCAGTACTCCAATACAGCCGCCTTTGATGCGCATGATCGAGGGACGATGGCGGAGATCGTCGAAAAGCTTGGGCGAGCTCCCGATGTCCTCATTGTTGCGGTGAGCACAACGGGCACGATCGGTGGCTGTATACGGTATATCCGCGCTCATGGGTACGACACGTCAGTGGTGGCAGTCGACGCTGAAGGATCGGTGCTTTTCGGCGGTGAACGCGGGCCCCGTCTGCTGCCCGGGTACGGGGCCGGAGTGACACCAGATCTTTCGCGGGAAGTCCATCCCGACCGCGTGATCCGCGTGCGAGCCGCAGAAGCCGTGCGGGCAGCCCGGAAGTGGGCGGCTTCAACCGGTTTTGTCCCAGGTGCATCCGGAGGTGCTGTTGCTCACGCAGTCGAGGAACTTGTCGGGGAGAACGGATCAGGCGATGTCGTGGCAATTTTTCATGACGATGGACGCGCATACCTCGATACGGTGTACAACGACGAATGGGTGAAGGAAAACCTAGGAAGCGAGGCGCTGCAGTGAAAGTGGCGATCATCGGCGCGGGCCCTCGTGGTCTCTGGGCGGCGGAGTCACTGATGGAGCGTGCACGGCAGCGCGGTGGTGCGATCGAACTGACTGTGTTCAGCGACATGCCCCTGTCCCACGCATCTGCTCCCGGTGCATTTGCTCAGGACCTTCCCGAGCAGTGGGTTCTGAATGCACCGAGAGGCATCGTGGAGACGCAGCTCGGGACTGTCGATGCTCACGATGAGCATGCAGGGGATTTTCCTTCTCGACGCATCGTCGGGGAGCTCCTCGAAGATTCGTGGAACGCATTGGTCGAGCACACTCCACGACGTAGCAGTGTGCACTTCTGTTTCGAGCGTGTCGACTCGGTTCGTCCGGACGGGGACGGAGTCTACGTTCAAGGGCGACACTTTGACGAGGTACTAATCGCGACCGGTCATGCGCACGATTGGCCAGGCTCCCTTGTGCATCAGGATCTGGGGAACCTCCGCGTAATAGCGCCAGCTTACCCGGCCGCCAAACTCGACCGGGTTGAAAAGAACGATGTCGCGCTCGTGCGCGGTGCAGCACTGACGTTCATCGACATAGTCCGCTACGCCACAGCGAAGACGTTCTACCCGGTGACGCGCTCGGGCAGGTTCATGGAAGTCAAGGCGTATCTGGATGAGCAGAAAAAGCAGGAGGCGCGCCCATACCTTGATAGCGCAGCTGAAGCGATCCTGAACTGTGCTGATCTCGCCGAATTGAAGCGCATACTCGCGAAGTGCTCGGCGGAGATTGCACATATTGCCGGCGGCGACGGGAATATGGCGGATATTCAGGCTGTGCTGGACGGAACCGACTTCACGGGAGAACCGGTTGAAGAACTGCGAGCGTCGTTAGCTGCGGCGAAAGGTGAACAGCCGTGGACGGCGGCCCTCGCCGTGGCGCTCACGTTCAGGGATACTTACGACGCTTTGATCCAAAGGGCGTCGTTCGGCGGCCGCGAGTCTCTAGGCGGAGCCGATTTCCACGAATTCACCCGGACGATGGAGCGGGTGGCATTCGGGCCGCCGGTGAGTTCAGCGCAGGATGTGCTCTCGCTCATCGACAGCGGCAGGATCCGATGCGATGCGATGTCGCGGGGCGGGGAGGATCTACGGACCGTCGCTGCTGATGTTGGAGCCACAGTCGTCATCGATGCGGTGCTTGCGCCGCCCGGCGTGGTAAAGGGCACCTTGGTCGGTAGCCTCGTCGAGCAAGGGATCGGGCACCGCTACGCCGACACGGATGCGCTCCATGTCGGCCGCGACGGAACACTTAGCGGCCAACGGCATATTGCGGCCGCGGGGCGAATGAACGAGGGGATGATTCTCGGGCACGACACGCTCCGCCGCGGTGAACAGGACTTGGTGGAGAGTTGGGCCGACCGTGTCAGTGCGGCAGCGGTGGAGAATGCCGGGCGAGCGCACGGTATGCCCCCGTTGGAGGCGACCACATTCGAGTGGTCGGAGAATCTTCTCTCCGACTCAGACGCGTGTGCGCGTCTGCTGGACCGTTTCGGCAGCCCCGTCAACGTGCTGAATGCGGGGCCGATGAGGTCGAATATCGATGAGCTCGTTGGAGCCGGCGCGGCCGCAGGGGTCGAGACGAAGGTGTTCTATGCACGGAAAGCCAATAAGGCGCTTCTTTTCGCAGACACCGTCCGCGACACTGGTCATGGTGTCGACGTAGCCAGCGAAAACGAGCTGCGCCAAGTTCTCGAGCGCGGTACGCCCGGCGAGCGCATCATCTTGTCCGCTGCAATCAAGCCGGACCGGTTGCTCCAATTGGCTATCGGCAACGGAGTCGTCATTTCTGTTGATAACCGCGGCGAATACGACCGCATTCAGCAGTTGGCTTGTGCGGCGGGTTCCGTAGCCCGGGTGGCGCCGCGACTCGCACCCGATCCGGCAGCAATGCCGCCGACCCGTTTCGGCGAAAGGCTCGGAGCGTGGTCATCGCACCTCAAAAACAAATCACCACATGTCGATGTCGTGGGCGTCCATGCCCACCTGCACGGTTATGCGGCGACTGACAGGCAGGCAGCGCTGCGGGAATGCATGGAGCTGAGCGACCTTTTGCGGTCGTCCGGTCATTCGCCGGAATTCATCGACATCGGCGGCGGTGTGCCGATGAACTATCTCGCGGATGAGGAACAGTGGCACGACTACCAGCACGCAATTGAGCAGCAGCGTGACGGCTATGCGACACCGTTCACATGGAAGTCTGATCCGTTACGAAACACCTACCCGTACTGGCAGAGCCCAACGCGAGGTGAGTGGTTGACGCAAGTGCTCTCCGACGGGATTGCCGAGGGGCTGCGTGAGCGAGGGCTGCGGCTTCATTTGGAACCGGGGCGTTCGCTTCTCGACGGCTGCGGTGTCATCCTCACGCGCGTGGCCTTCACCAAGACCCGCTCTGACGGCCTGCCGCTCGTGGGGGTGGAGATGAACCGGACCCAGTGCCGGACTACCTCCGATGATTTCCTCATTGATCCAGTACTGGTGAAGCGGGGTGCCGGAGAAGAGCACCAACGGGAACCGGTGGAGGCGTTCCTTGTTGGGGCGTACTGCATTGAGGACGAAGTGATTCTCCGGCGGAAAATCCGTTTTCCGGAAGGCGTCGCGCCGGGCGATATCATCGCCATTCCGAACACGGCCGGGTACTTCATGCACATCCTGGAGAGTGCGTCGCACCAGATTCCGCTAGCGAAGAATGTGGTGTGGCCCGAAGCAGAACTCGATGCCATCGACGAAGAGTAGGCCCTGCCGGGCGGGTGCGGGCGTGCGGGCCGCGGAAAGACTTAGATCGCTTTCATGAGCTTCTTGGCGGCGGCGAGGAGTTCCTTGCCCCACTTGTCGGCAGGAGAGGGCTTGAGCCGCTCAACGGGCCCGGAGACGGAGAGGACGGCGAGGACAGCGCCGTTCTTGCCAAGGATGGGGGTGGACACGCTGGCGAGTCCCACCTCGCGTTCGGCGACGGATTCGGCGATGCCGGTGGAGCGGACGGTGACCATTTCTTCGTCGGTGAAGGGAGCGTCGACAAGCTTGTGCGCGGCGAAGACCTTCGCGGCGGACCCGCGGTCGAGGGGGAGTTGCGAACCCACGGGGACGGTGTGGGTGAGGCCGCTCGGCGGCTCGATTGCCGCTACGCAGGTGCGTGAGGAACCAGTCAGTTCATAGAGCTGGACAGATTCGTTAGTGGTGCGGACGAGCTCGGCCATGATCGGCTTTGCGGCGTCGATGATCTGCGAGGGTGCGGAGGCGGCGTAACGGGCGAGCGCGGGGCCGATGGTCCATGCTCCCGAATCGGTGCGCACGAGGATTTGGTGCATCTCCAGGGCGGTGGCGAGACGATGCGTCGTCGCGCGGGGGAGGCCGGTGTCGGAGCTGAGTTGGGAGAGGGTCTTCTCGCCGGAAGCGACGGTGTCGATAATCGCGATTGACCGGTCGAGAACCTTGATGCCCGAGCTGTTTTCGCCGGGTGCGGCCGTTGACTTATCCATTGACTCTCCCTCCGAGATTCCCACGGCGTGGATCTTATCATCTCACTATATGGTCTCCGTGCTGTTTGGAAACCTGGCGAGGTTGTGTGCGCGGACTGGGCGGCGTGCACTATAGTGTCCCATTGAATGGAAACGTCTATCCCGGTATGTGGAATTTCGGGAAGCCTGAGGAGGAAAGACAATGTCGCAGAAACCGTTGACACTGGCGGAGAAAGTCTGGCGCGACCATGTGATCACGAAAGGTGAGAACGGAGACCCGGACCTGATCTACATCGATTTCCAGCTCCTGCACGAGGTCACCTCCCCGCAAGCCTTTGACGGACTGCGCATGGCCGGCCGCACAATCCGTCGTCCACAGCAGCACTTGGCCACCGAGGACCACAATGTTCCCACCGTGGGCATCAAGTCGGGCAACCTGCTCGAGATCGAAGAGCTGACCTCGCGCACCCAGGTGTCCACCCTGCGCAAGAACTGCGAAGAATTCGGTGTGCGCCTGCACTCCATGGGCGACGTCAAGCAGGGCATCGTCCACACCGTGGGCCCGCAGTTGGGAATCACCCAGCCGGGCATGACCATCGTGTGCGGCGACTCGCACACCTCCACCCACGGCGCATTCGGCTCCATCGGAATGGGCATCGGCACCTCCGAGGTCGAGCACGTCATGGCAACCCAGACGCTGCCGCTGAAGCCGTTCAAGACCATGGCTGTGGAGGTCTCCGGCGAGCTGCAGCCAGGCGTGACCGCGAAGGATCTGATTCTGGCCATCATCGCCAAGATCGGCACCAATGGTGGCGCCGGCCACATCATCGAATACCGCGGCGAAGCCATCGAAAAGCTCTCTATGGAAGCCCGCATGACCATCTGCAATATGTCCATCGAGGGCGGTGCCCGCGCAGGAATGGTCGCCCCCGACGAAAAAACATTCGAGTACGTCAAAGGCCGCGAGTTCGCCCCGAAGGGCAAGGACTGGGATGACGCGGTGGCGTACTGGAAGACGCTGCCGACGGATGAGGGCGCGGAATTCGACACCGTCGTCGAGATCGACGGTTCCGCGCTGACGCCGTTCGTCACCTGGGGCACCAACCCGGGTCAGGGCCTGCCGCTGGCGGAGTCTGTCCCGGACCCGGAGTCCTTCGGCGACGACACCTCGAAATCCGCCGCCGAGAAGGCGTTGAAGTACATGGACCTTACTCCGGGCACGCCGCTGCGTGACATCAAGATCGACACGGTCTTCCTGGGATCGTGCACCAACGCCCGCATCGAGGATCTGCGCGCCGCAGCCGAGGTGGTCAAAGGCAAGAAGATTCACCCGGACACCCGCATGATGGTCGTCCCGTCGTCCGCGATGGTCAAGCAGCAGGCAGAGGAAGAAGGGCTCGACCAGATCTTCCGCGACTTCGGTGCCGACTGGCGCACCGCCGGCTGCTCCATGTGCTTGGGCATGAACCCGGACCAGCTGAAGCCGGGGGAGCGCTCCGCATCCACCTCGAACCGAAACTTCGAAGGCCGCCAAGGCCCCGGCGGGCGCACCCACCTGGTTTCCCCGCTCGTGGCCGCGGCCACGGCGATCACCGGCCACCTCGCATCACCGGCAGACCTCTAGGCAGACCAGGACACCAGGAGAAACAGAAAGAGAAGGGTTCAGAACAATGGAGAAATTCACCACCCACACCGGCGTCGGCGTCCCGCTGACCCGCTCCAACGTGGACACCGACCAGATCATCCCCGCCGTGTACTTGAAGCGCGTCTCACGCACCGGCTTCGAGGACGGCCTGTTCTCCAACTGGCGCAAGAACGAGGCGGACTTCGTGCTCAACCAGGAGGCCTTCAAGAATGGCTCCGTGCTCTTCGCCGGCCCCGACTTCGGCACCGGATCCTCGCGCGAACACGCCGTGTGGGCGCTCATGGACTATGGTTTCAAAGCCGTGTTCAGTCCGCGCTTCGCCGATATCTTCCGCGGCAACACCTCCAAGGCGGGCCTGCTCGCCGGACAGATGATGGAGGCGGACATCCAGTTGATTTGGAAGCAGCTCGAGCAGGAGCCGGGGCTTGAAGTCACCGTGTCGTTGGAGGACCGCACAGTGACTGTCGGGGAGAACACCTACACCTTCGAGATCGATGATTACATTCGCTGGCGACTCATGGAAGGCCTCGACGACATCGGACTGACGCTGCGCGACGAAGATGCCATCGAGCGTTACGAGGAGGCCCGCCCGGCGTACAAACCGGCGGTCAACTAGTAGAGCAAGTAGACCAGCTAGACCAGCTAGCGCACCGGCAACGCCGACGGCAGGTAGTCGGCGCCGGTGAGACGGCCCTCATCGAAGGAGAGGACCCACACGGACCCCTTTTTCGCCTTGATCTCCGAGTCAATGGGCAAGCGGCCGGTGGCGGACAGCCACGCGACGATATTCGGAATCACATCGCCCTGGGCGCAGACGACACTCACACCGCCCTGCTCGATCACCTCGGTAATGGCCTTCTGCGCACCGACCATGTCGGACAGCCACGCGTCATCGCCGAAGCGGGCGTCGACCTCGACGGGGAGGTTCAATTCGTCGGCAAGCGGGGCGACCGTGGTCTGGCAACGGTCCGGCACTGCGGAGTAGATCCGGTCGGGGTGGAACGGCGCCAGCATGGGCACGAGCATCTCCGACTGACGGCGGCCCTTCTTGTCCAGTGGGCGCAGGTTATCGTCGCCGGACCACTTCTCGCGGTCGTGCGCACGCGCGTGGCGGATGTAGAGAATCCGGGCGGTGGTGGGAATCCCGAACCGCTTCTCTGCCTTCTTGAGCACCTGCCGGTCGAGGTCGTAGGACATGATCTCCTTGGCTTCGTCGAGGGGGAGCCAGCGGATCTCGTCGACCTCCTCGTTTGCCTCGAATTCGCCACCGACGACCTCACCGGTCCAGTAATAGACGACTTTCGTCGAGTTCTTCACCGGGTAGACCGTTTTCCCGATCAGCTTGCCGAGGCGGACGTCGAAGCCGGTCTCTTCCTTGATCTCGCGGACGGCTGTGCCCACGAGCGATTCACCGGGGTCGACCTTGCCTTTGGCGAGCGACCAGTCGTCGTAGCGCGGTCGGTGAATGCACGCGATCTCGATGTTGCTGGGATCATCGTCCTCCCCACGCCACAACACCGCTCCTGCGGCGAGGGTGGTGGACGAGAATTCGTCGGCCGGCTTGGAAGGAATTTCCTGGTGGCGACCGGTGAGGAACATCTCGCCCTGGAGGTCTTTATCCTCTTCGTGCATCTGTGACTTCTTGCCCATGACGCTCATTGTCCCGCATCTCGCGCGGGCGTGCATAACCCTGAAGCCGCTTTGGCGGTGCTCTACACTGTGACGGGCGTAAATCCCGCCCTGTAGGAGCGGTGGAAAGCAGATAGAAAGGTGGCGCGCGGATGGTCAAGGTCGCGGTTC
Organism: Corynebacterium sp. p3-SID1145; assembly: GCA_025144245.1. GTDB lineage: Bacteria > Actinomycetota > Actinomycetes > Mycobacteriales > Mycobacteriaceae > Corynebacterium. Next base: position 132,740 of record JALXXC010000006.1, read on the forward strand.
TCGGAGCAGGTTCCTGGGGCACGGCTCTGGCGAAAGTCTTCGCCGACGCCGGTAACTCCGTCAGTTTGTGGGCCCGCCGCACCGAACTTGCCGACGCGATCCAGAAGACCCGCATCAACGCCGACTACCTCGACGGCATCCACCTGCCGGAAGCGATAGAGGCGACTGACGACGCCACCGCGGCGATCGATGCGGCGCAGATCGTTGTGCCGGCAGTGCCGAGCCAGACGATGCGCGAGAATCTCGCTGCCTGGGCGCCGCTCATCCCGGCCGAGGCGACAGTGGTGTCTATCTCCAAGGGCATTGAAACTGGCACGTACAAGCGGATGAGCGAGGTGATCGCTGAAGTCACCGGTATCGCCTCCGACCGCATCGCGGTGCTCACCGGGCCGAACCTCGCCCGCGAAGTCGCTGACGAGCAACCCGCCGCCACTGTTATCGCCTGCGAAGACCTGAACCGAGCGAAGCTCGTTCAGGCCGCCTGCGCCACGTCGTACGTGCGCCCCTACACCAACACCGATGTCATCGGATGCGAGATCGGCGGCGCCTGCAAGAACGTCATCGCCCTAGCTTGCGGCATGGCCGCCGGCAAGGAGATGGGGGAGAACACCCAGGCGACGCTGATCACCCGTGGTCTGGCGGAGATCACCCGACTCGGCATCCAGCTCGGCGCCGACCAACGCACCTTTGCGGGCCTGGCGGGCTTGGGCGACCTCGTGGCCACGTGCGGCTCGAAATTATCCCGCAACCGCACCTTCGGTGAGCGCCTCGGACGCGGCATGACTCTCGACGAGGCGCGCGAAGCCACACACGGACAAGTGGCGGAGGGCGTGATCAGTTCGCGGAGCATTCATGAGCTCGCCCTGGTTAACGACGTGGACATGCCGTTGACGGACGCTGTGTTCTCCGTCTGCCACAAGGATCTGCGCGTCGACGACATGATCGCCGCCCTCATGGGGCGTTCCAAGAAATCCGAATAGCTGCTTGTAGTGTGGTCTCCATGATCACAATCGCCGTTGTTTACGGTGGGATGTCCTCCGAGCATTCCATTTCCTGCATTTCCGCCGGCGCCATCATGGCGGAGCTCCCTCGGGACACGTACGAGATTTTCCCGGTGGGCATCACCAAGGACGGCACCTGGGTCGCCGGCACAACGGATCCGGTAGGGGACTCGAAGCTGCCCAGCGTCGACGGTGGCCGTGAGGTGGCTCTGTCGGTGAACCCGGAGCGCCGCGGCGAGATCTACGACCCGAATACCGGTGAGGTGCTGGCGGCTGTCGATGTCGTTTTCCCCGTGCTGCACGGCACGTATGGGGAGGACGGCACGATCCAGGGCCTGCTGGAGATGGCCGGTGTGCCGTACGTGGGCACGGGCGTGCTGTCCTCGGCGTGCTCCATGGACAAGGAATTCACGAAGACTATCGTGCGCTCCGCCGGCGTTCCGGTCACCCGAGAGTTCATCCTCCACGACGGGATGGATGCCTCCGCTGTCGACGGTGAAGCACGCGCTTACCTGGGACTGCCCGTGTTCGTTAAACCGGCGCGCGGTGGCTCGTCCATCGGCATCACGAAGGTGGATAGTTGGGATGAACTTGGCGCGGCGGTGGACGCCGCCCGCGTCTACGACACCAAGGTGATCATCGAAGCCGAACTCATCGGGGACGAGGTGGAGATCGGTGTTCTCGAGCGACCTGACGGCGAACTCGTCGCCTCCCCGCCGGCGAAGCTGAACGGCACCGCAGATTCGGAGGAAGGCTTCTACGGTTTCGAGACCAAGTACCTCGACAATGTCGTCACCGCCACAATTCCGGCGGGCTACAGCGAGGAGCTCAACGCGCAGCTCGCAGAACTGTCCCTGACCACTTTCCGTGCCTTGAGCTGCGAAGGTCTGGCCCGCGTCGACTTCTTCGTCACCGAGTCCGGCCCCATGCTCAACGAGGTCAACACCATGCCCGGATTCACATCGATCTCGATGTACCCGCAGGTCTTCCTCGCCGCGGGCATGACGTACGGCGAACTGTTGGAGACCCTGATCGCTACTGCTCTGGAACGTTCTCCGAAATAAGGTCCGACAGGGCGGTCAGCGCACCGTCGCCGGCACCCGGCGGGACGGACACTGCGATATCGGTCGCGCGGCCGAGCGCGTATAGGGTAGCCGCTGGCGACGCATTACTGCCGTCGGTCTCTTCGAACCAGGGGATGCCGTTGATCTGCGTCAGTTGCGCGCCTGGGGCGTAGCTCGCAGCTGGTGCCACGCCGCATTTCAGCACGACCGGCTCGTACCCCTCGGCACCCCAAGCGGCGGCATTGCTGCCGAGTCCGTCGACATCGGCGACGTCGATGCGCGAATACCCGTCGGCGAGTTCTTCGGGCAGCGCCGCCATCAACTCACGGCAAGCACCGTGCACGGCTGCGGCATCGCTTGCCGACGGCTCCAGCTCCGCCAGCGGCGCCTTCCCCGGCGCGGGGACCACCGCCGGCAGCGCGGCGAGGTCCAGGTCTGCGACGGGGGCTGAGTCCGCGGCGCCGTCGAGTGCCGCACCGTCGGCGGTGACCGCGACGGCGGGGGCGCGGTCGACGGTGAACCAGGTGGTCAGATTCGATCCCGGGGCTGGGTCGGCGACTTTCATCCACCTTGCCCCGCCGATTTCCTCGGTGGTGGTGAGCTCGGTGAACTGCAAAGGCGCGTCCACACCGCAGCGCAGGGTGACGCGCTCGGCAGGCGTCGTTTGCCACATCGCTGCGCCGGCGGGGGCGGGATCCGCCAACTTCGCCCGTTCGTGCCCGGCGACTGTGTCCGGCAGCGAGTCGACCAGCGCGGCGCACTCCGGGGAGTCCGCGTGCGGCGACGGCAACTCCGTCAGCGCCACCGGCTGGTTGTTAAGCTGCTTCAGGTAGAGCTTCGACCCGACGAGCACACCGGCGACGAGCAGCAGAGCAAGCCCAAGGCTGACCAGGATCAGCGGGCGCCGCATGACGGCCCCTTGGTCGCTGCGGTCGGCGGGCTGTTCCGTGAGCGTCGGGCTGGTTGTCATAGCGGCTCATTGTATTCGTTGTGCCCGGAGTTTCCCCGGACACCTCCAGCACTCGACGGAAAGGCGTTCATCCACCGTGATCCAGACAGGGTATCCGACAGGCGGACCCACACTCGGGGAGGTCGGGGAGCGTGCGGTGATCCAGTCCATCATCGACGCGACTCCGTCCGCCATCAACGGCGATGACGCGGCGGTGCTGCACCGCTCCTCCCCGAACTCCCGGGTGGTGGCAACGACCGACATGCTGGTGGAGGGACGCCACTTCCGGTGGGACCTGACCACACCGCGCCTGGTCGGCCGGAAGGCCATCGTGCAGAATTTCGCCGATGTCGAGGCAATGGGCGCCCGCCCGGTAGCTGCGCTGCTCTCCCTGTCAGCCCCGAAGAATTTGCCCGTCGCGGTCGTCGCTGAATTAGCCCGCGGTATCGGCGAGGAAGTGGAGAAGTACGCGGCGGAGCTGGTCGGCGGCGATGTGACTTCAGGCGACACCTTGGTCATGTCGGTCACCGCGATCGGTTCCCTCGGCGGGAACCGCCGCGCGCTGACACTGGATGGCGCACGCTCCGGGCAGAGGCTCGTCGCCCACGGCCGCCTCGGCTATTCCGCGGCGGGGTTGGCGTTGCTCGAATCCGGCAAAGATATTCCGGAGGATTTCGAGCCCCTCGTGCTCGGCTACCAGGCCCCGGAGATCACGCCCGGTTCCGGGGTCGTCGCGCGTTCCGCCGGTGTGACCAGCATGACCGACAATTCCGACGGTTTGCTACACGACCTCAACCACCTCGCCACCCGCTCCGGGACCAGCATCGACATCGATTCAGCGGCCATCGCCCCTGACGAATTGTTGGTGCGGGCGGGCGAATTCCTGGACCACGACCCGTGGCAGTGGGTCTGCGAGGGTGGGGAGGACCACACGTTGCTGGGCAGCGTAAACGGTGATGCGCCTGTCGGTTTTCGCACAATCGGTGCCACGACGCGGCCCGGCACCGATGAGGCACCTGCGGTGACGATCGACGGTCAGGTGCCGCAATACGGCGGCGGATGGGAGAGTTTCGCATGAGTTTGCCCGTGCATCCTTCCTGGAAGGCTCCACTTGCGGAGGTCGAGGACCAGATCCACGAGCTGGGCGATTTCCTCCGCGCGCAGCCGGCGTACCTGCCGGCCGGAAACGACATTCTCCGCGCTTTCCAGGACCCTTTCGACGATGTCCGTGTGCTCATTGTGGGCCAGGACCCGTACCCCACGCCGGGGCACCCGATGGGCTTGAGCTTTTCGACACAGCCCGGAGTCGCGCCACCCCGCTCCCTGGTGAATATCTATCAGGAGCTCCAGGACGATTTGGGCATCCCGCCGCGCAATGACGGCGACTTGTCCTCCTGGGCGGGCCAGGGAATTCTACTGCTCAACCGCGTTCTCACAGTGGCACCGGGCAAGCCGGGCTCGCACCGCGGAGTCGGCTGGGAGAAAGTCACTGAGGCTGCTATTCGTGCGTTGGCGCAGCGCGACGAACCCCTGGTGGCGATTCTGTGGGGCAGGGACGCTCAGACCGCGAAGCGTTTCCTGGGGGACACACCCTGCATTGAGTCCGCGCACCCTTCGCCGCTGTCAGCCCGCCGCGGATTCTTCGGTTCCCGCCCGTTCTCACGCGCCAATGAAGCGCTTCGGGCGCAGGGCGCGGACGGTGTCGACTGGGCACTGTAAAGTAAGGCTCCATGACTAATCCTGCGGTGATCGATGGAGCGCGGCTGCTGTCGTGGGCACGCCGCGCGGCGCAGGAATTGGAGTCCCACCGCGAGGAAATCAATAGCCTCAATGTCTTCCCCGTGCCGGATTCGGACACTGGGTCGAATATGGCCCACACGATGGCCGCCGCAGTGAAGCAAGCGGAGACCCTGGATGACGGTGCCAGCGCCGCAGAGATCGCCTCAGCTTTGTCGGTGGGCAGCATCAAGGGTGCCCGCGGAAACTCCGGAGTCGTCCTATCCCAGGTGCTCCGCGGTGTGGCGCAGGCCGCCGCCGAAGGGGACCTCGACGGCAGGAGCGTTGCCGACGCACTGAATAACGCTGTGGCCTATGTCGGGCGCGCCATCAATGAACCGGTCGAAGGCACGATCGTGACGGTGTTGCGCGAAGCCGCGGCCGCGGGAACGCAGGTACTCGACGAGCGCGCCGGTGACGGGCGTGATGCGTCAGAACCTGTGCTCGCCGCGGTGGCCGTTGCTGCTGTGACCGCGGCGGAGGAGGCGCTGGAGCGGACCCCGTCTCAGTTGGCGGAATTGCGCGAAGCCGGAGTGGTCGATGCCGGTGGGCGCGGTCTGGTCCTGTTGCTCACCGTGCTGCGCGACGAAGTCGTCGGCCGGCAGGGGGCTGCCGGCAGTGAATTTCCCCGACCGGTTACCGCGGAGTGCAGCAGCCCCGAGGCTGACTCCCGCGGCCACGGTGGGTGGCTGGAAGTCATGTTCATGTTCTCGGGTCCAGTCGACGAACTTGAATTGGCGCTCGCGCCAATGGGCGCGAGCCTGGTCATCGCCCGGGCCTCCGACACGGATGCGAAAGTGCACATCCACTCCCGCGACGCGGGAGCCGTCATCGAGCGTGCATTCAGCTTCGGCGCAGTGAGTGAATTGCGGTTGGAGATTCTCCCGGATGACGAGCACGAGCAACAGCCAGCCGCACCCGCACGCCTGGTCATCGCAGTCAGCCCGTCGGGAGCTGTGGCGGACCTCTACCGCCGGGCAGGTGCGCTGCCCATCGCCCCGGGTGAGGAGTTGGCCGAACAAATCGGGGAGCGGATCGCTGCAGCGGGGGCGGACGAGCTGATCGTTCTGCCCAACGGCCACGTCGGCCCGCAACAGCTGCAGGAGATCTCGCAGGTACTCCGCGAATCAGGCGTCGCCGTTGCCGTTTTGTCCACCGAGCGTCTGGTGGGCGGAATCGCCGCCCTGGCTGTGCACGATCCGCGGCTGCCGCTCGAAGATGCCGCCGCCCAGATGGACGAGGCTGCCTCCGACATGCGCGCCGCAGATATCGTCAAGGCAGAAGACCGGACTCTCGTGCTCGCGCCCGACGGCGTGCTGCTGGCGGACGAGGAGACGGTGCACGGTGCCGTCGATAAAGCGTGCCGTTCCATGCTGGCCGGCGGCGGGGAACTGGTGACCCTGCTGATAGACAATGACGTTGCCGCGGGGCTGGACGCGGATGTGCTGGAAGAAGCACTGGGCATCGAGCTCCTCATCTATCCGGCCGACGGTCTCGGTGCGCTCGGCCAAATCGGGGTGGAATAAGAGTGCTGGGCCTGAACTACACCACGCCGCTCAACCTGATCATTCCCACGCGTCCAGCCCGCGCCATCGCCAAAGCCTTCGGCATCGAGACAGCTGAGGGGCTGCTGGAGAACTACCCGCGCAAATACCTCCGCTACGGCAACGGCAGCGCACTGGAAGGCGCACTTCCGGACGACCGGATCACGTTCATTGGCACGGTCGTGTCCACGCGCAAGATCACGGGGAAGCGGCCGATCTTCAAAGTGGAAGTCACCGACGGTCACGACACGATCGACGCGACATTCTTCAGCGCGCGGTACGCGCCAAAGGTGCTCCACGGCGGGGTGCGCGCGATGTTTACGGGCAAGCTGAGCTACTTCAACGGCAAGCCCCAGCTGCAGCACCCGGATTTCCTCATTCTCGACCCGCCGAAATTCAAGGACGGCGACGGGTCCAAGCCGGCGCCGAAGGGCGGGGCCACAGGGTCGATGAAGCAGCTGTCGGTGTTCGGCGACCCGGATGAGATTCTCGCCGGACGCGAATGGCTGCCCGTGTACAGGGCGACGAAGAACCTGTCCACGTGGACGGTCATGGGCGCCGTCAACGCTGTGCTGAACACGCTGCCGCCGGTGGAGGAACCGCTCGGGTTCACGCCAGAGGGGTTCCTGACGCTGGATGAGGCGATCCGGCAGGTGCACAACCCCGGCCCGGCGGGCCCCGATCCGGCTCGGGAACGCCTGAAATACAACGAGGCCCTGCGGGTCGCGCTCATTATGGCACTGCGGCGCGCCGATTCCAACCACCGCACAGCGCCAGCGCTGCCGCGGGTGGACAGCGGCTTCCAGGACCAGTTGCTAGGTAACCTGCCCTTCGCGTTCACTGCGGGGCAGGAACAGGTGTTGCGCGAAATATCAGGGGACCTCGAGAGCACCACGCCGATGAGCCGCCTCCTGCAGGGAGAGGTCGGGTCCGGAAAGACGATCGTGGCGCTGGCGGCGATGCTCCAAGCCGTGGACAACGGGCTGCAGTGCGCGCTGCTCGCACCGACGGAAGTGCTGACGCTGCAGCACGAGAAATCCCTGCGCAAGATCCTTATGCGCACCGGAGTTCATGCCCGGGTGGTCGCGTTGACCGGGTCGATGTCCACGGTGCAGCGGCAGGAGGCGTTGCTCGCGATCATGTCGGGCGAGGCGGACATCGTCGTGGGAACGCACGCGATCATCCAGGACAACGTGGACTTCTTCAAGCTCGGCTTCGTGGTGGTCGACGAGCAGCACCGCTTCGGGGTCGAGCAGCGCGACCGGCTGCGTGACAAGGCGGGGGAGACCACCCCGCACCTGCTCGTGATGACGGCGACACCGATCCCGCGCACCATCGCGATCACCGTCTTCGGCGACTTGTCTGTGTCGACGCTCCGTGAACTGCCCGGCGGCCGCAAACCAATCCAGTCGTCGATCGTCCCCGAGTTCAAGGACACCTGGATCCAGCGGGCGTGGGAGAAGATCAAGGAGGAGGTCCATGCGGGCCACCAGGCGTACATCGTCTGTCCGCGTATCGACGGGTCCGGCGGAGTCCTCGAGATCGCCCATCTGCTCGAGCGGACCCACTTCAAGGGCATGTCGGTCGGTGTCTTGCACGGGCGCATGAAAGGGGAGGAGAAGGATGCGGTGATATCCGCCTTCGCCGCCGGCGAGATCGACGTGCTTGTCTCAACCACTGTGATCGAGGTCGGCGTGGACGTCCCTAACGCAACGGTGATGATGGTCCGCGAGTCGGAGCATTTCGGTGTGTCCCAGCTCCACCAGCTGCGCGGCCGCGTTGGACGCGGCGGACACGAGTCGCTGTGCCTCTTCCACACTTTCGCCGGTCCGGACACGCCGCAGTTTGAGCGCGTCGCCCAGATTGCCGCGGTTTCGGACGGTTTCCAGCTTGCGGAGCTCGATCTGCAGAACCGCCAGGAGGGCGACGTACTGGGCACCCATCAGTCAGGCAACGAGCGTCAGTTGAAGCTTCTGAACTTGGTGGAGGACTACGAGATCATCCAGCGCGCCTACGACGATGCCGCCGCTGTCGTGGCCGCCGATCCGGAGCTCGCGCGGTCGGTGACCGACATGGAGATTCTCGAGGAATTCGAGTACCTGGAAAAGAGCTAGGCCGTCCAGGCGTTAAGGTTGTGGCCATGAACCGCATCATTTCGGGCGAGGCCCGCGGACGCACGATCAAGGTTCCCCCGGAGGGCACCAGACCCACATCGGACCGCGCCAGGGAAGGTCTGTTTTCCTCGCTGCAGGTTCGCTTCGGTTTTGCGGGACAAAATGTGCTCGACCTCTTCGCGGGCTCCGGTGCGCTCGGACTCGAGGCTGCCTCCCGGGGTGCGGAAGAAGTGGTGATGGTGGAGTCGAACCCGCATGCGGTGGAGATCATCCGCCACAACATGAAGGTGGTCGGCCACCCCCGCGTCACTGTGGAACAGGCCAAGGTCTCCGACTACGTTCCCCGAGCGCCGCGCGAATATTTCACGATGGTGCTCGCGGACCCGCCGTACGACCTCCCGGACGAGGACGTGGCGGAAATGCTGCATGCCCTCGTGCCGTTGCTTGCCGACGAAGCCGCTGTTGTCGTCGAGCGCCACCGCGAAAGTCCCGAGACCGCCTGGCCGGAGGGGTTCACCCCGACGGGGCAGAAGCTGAAGAAACGGCTGTACGGTATAGCACGTATGGATATGGCGGTGTTCACCCGCAGTGGCCCAGGAACCACCGGTCCCAGTGCCGGGCGCGCCAACTAGCAAACCACGAACCAGACGGATTAGAACGAGAAAGAGCAACGATGACGAAAGCGGTCTGCCCCGGATCCTTCGACCCGGTAACGAACGGCCACCTGGACATCTTCACACGCGCGGCGCTCAGTTTCGACGAGGTGGTCGTACTCGTCACCGCGAACCCGAACAAGCAGACCGGGCTCTTCACCATCGAGGAGCGCATGAGCTTCATCCGTGAAGTGACCAGTGACTTCCCTAATATCACTGTGGACACGTGGGGCGGCCTGCTGGTGGATTACACCACCGCGCACAAGGTGGGCGCACTGGTCAAGGGCCTGCGCTCTTCGCTCGACTACGACTACGAGCTCCCCATGGCGCAGATGAACCGACACCTTTCCGGTGTGGACACGTTCTTCCTCATGACGGATGAGAAATACGGTTATATCTCTTCCTCCCTGTGCAAAGAGGTGGCCAAGTACGGCGGCGATGTCAGCGGTCTCGTGCCGGACTGCGTTGTCAGCGCGATGAACGCCAAATACCGGGGATGAGCACAGGGCTGACCGTCCTCGTCGTCTTTCTCGCTGTTGGCATCGGTACCTGCTTCCAGCGCATCGCGGGAATGGGTGTCGGCTTGCTCGCCGGGCCGGTGCTCTCGCTGATTCTCGGCCCCGTCGAGGGGATCCTCGTGGTGAATGTTCTGGCCGCGACGAACGCGCTGATCACCAGCATCGGCATGCGCGCGGACATCGACTGGCGCAAATTCGGCATTCTCGCTCCGACGCTGGTGTTCGGCGCGGTCCCGGGCGCGTTGCTGATCCGTGCCGTGGAGCCGAACGTGGTGCTCGTCCTCGTTGGAGTCCTGCTGCTTTTGGCGCTCGCCCTGGTCACCTTCGGCCGGCGGTTCGTACCGGAGCCGCACGGGACATTACCAGCGGTAGTCGCTGGGGTGGCCGGCGGCTTCATGAACACGCTCGCCGGTATCGCTGGCCCCGCGATCACTGTGTACGCTCAGGCGGCGCGCTGGGAGCAGCGTGTCTACGCGGCGACATTGCAGCCGATCTTCTTCGTCAGCGGCATCCTCTCGTTCGCCATCAAGGAATTCGCCGGGGCAGCAGATCTCGGCGGTGTGAACGGCTGGATCTGGGGCGCTGGAGCGCTCGGCATGGTGCTGGGGATCTACACCGGGGTGAAACTGTCGCCGAAGATCTCCCGCACTAGCGCGCACCGCATCGCGTTGCTTCTCGCCGCTCTAGGGGGCGCCACCGCGCTGGTGCGTGGGGCAACCGGCCTTTTGGCCTAGAAGATCGAGGAGAGGAATTCCTTCGTTCGCTCGTGCTGAGGGTTATCCAGCACCTGCTCGGGCGAACCCTTTTCCACAATGGTGCCCTCGGACATGAACGCCACGGTGTCGGCGACTTCGTGAGCGAACGCCATCTCATGGGTGACCACGATCATGGTCATGCCGCTGGCAGCCAGATCCTTCATCACGCGGAGCACCTCGCCGACGAGCTCGGGGTCGAGGGCGGAGGTCGGTTCGTCGAAAAGCATGAGCTTCGGGTCCATGGCCACCGCGCGCGCAATGGCGACGCGCTGCTGCTGGCCGCCCGAAAGCTGCACCGGGTACGCCTCGGCCTTGTGGGCGAGACCGACCTGCTCGAGCAGCTCCATGGCCTTCTTTTTCGCTGCATCGGGCTTGACGCCCTTGACGTGCACAGGGGCCTCGATGATGTTCTCGAGCACGGTGCGGTGGCCGAAGAGGTTGAAGGACTGGAAGACCATGCCGATATCGCGTCGCTGCAGCGCGGCGTCCTTCGCGGAGATCTCGTGCAGAACTCCGTCTTTCTCGCGGTAACCGATCAGATCACCGTCGACGTAGAGCCGCCCGGCAGTGACCTTCTCCAAGTGGTTCACACAGCGCAGGAAGGTGGACTTGCCGGAGCCGGACGGGCCGATCAGGCAGGTGACTTCACCGGGCCGGACCTCGAGGTCGATTCCTTTGAGCACGTCGAGAGAGCCGAAGGACTTCCACACGTCTACCGCGTTGACCATCGGGATGGAGGAGCTAGTTGGGGTAGCCATGGTTAACGGTTCCTTTCCACGATGGTGACGTTGTTGGGAGCTTTGCCTTCAGCGTCGGTGAGCGCAGCGAGCTGACGGGCGGTGAGCTCGCGGGTGACACCGCGGTCGAAATAGCGCTCGAGGTAGTACTGGCCGACCATGAGAATCGACGTGATCACCAGGTACCACGTGGCTGCGACGAGCAGCATCGGCACTGGTTCGAACAGAGCGGCGGCGATGTCCTGGGAACGGCCGTAGAGCTCCAGGGAGTAGGGGACCGCCACCACGAGCGAGGAGGTCTTGAGCAGAGAGATGAACTCGTTGCCAGTGGGCGGGATGATGATGCGCATCGCCTGCGGCAGCACAGTGCGGCGCATGGTCATACCCCAGCTCATGCCGAGCGCCTTCGATGCCTCGATCTGCCCCTCCGGCACAGAGTTGACACCGGAACGGACGATCTCGGCCATGTAGCCGGCCTCATTCAGCCCGAGCCCGATGACGGCGAGTGCGAAAGCGGAAGAGGTGAAGGCATCCAGGGAGATCTGGGTGAAGCCTAGGTTGATGGACTGGTAGATGGCGCCGATCAGGCCCCAGAAGACGAGCTGGACATAGATCGGAGTGCCGCGGAAAACCCACAGGTAGAGCCACGAGATGGACTTGAACACGGGGTTCGGCGACATGCGCATCACAGCGAGAAGGACGCCGAGCGCCACACCAATGATCATCGACAGCACGGTGATGGCGAGGGTATGCAGACCCGCGATCATGATCCGTGTGTCGAAGAGGTACGCCCAGTAAGTGCCCCAGCCGTAGGCTTCACGGCGCGTCGCGTCGACGACGAACAATGCGAAGAGCACAAGCAGGATCGCAGCCGTGATCCAGCGGCCTGGGTGGCGCAGCGGCTTCGCCTCAATGCGTTCGGGTTTGCGCCCGGAACCCCGTTTCGTTGTGGTGGTGCTCATTGTCACTGGCCTCCTACAGGCTGCTCGTTGATCTGGGCTTGCTCGAGCAAGCCTGTTTCCACGCCCCATTGGGACAGAATGCGTCCATATTCGCCGGTATCGATGAGGTGCTGCATTGCCGCGGCCATCGCAGGCCCGAGCTCCGAGCCTTTGGGCACGGCGAAGCCGTACGGTGCCGCGTCGAACATCTCGCCGATGAGCTCCAAATCCCCGTCGGAACGGTTGACCGCCCAGGCGGTGACGGGGGAGTCGGCGCTCAGCGCGTCGGCGCGCCCGACGAGCGCGGCGAGTGCCGCGTTGTCCGAAGTGTCGTACGCGAGGATTGTCAACGGGTTGCCCTCCTCCTCGCACTTTTCCGCCTTCGGCCGGAGATCGTCCGTTTCAGAAACGGTCGTGCGCTGCACGGAAACGGTGAGCCCGCAGGGATTCTCCGGGTCGACGCCGCTCCCGGGCTGGGATGCCCACTGGATGCCTGCGTACAGGAAGTTGACGAAGTCGAAGTTCTCTCGGCGCTCCTCGGAATCGGTGAACCCGGACATGCCTGCATCGAGCGTGCCCGCCTGCACCGCGGGCAGGATCATGGCGAAGTCCTGCTCCTGTGGGTCGTAGTCCAAGCCCATCACGCTGGCGACGGCGCGGCCGAGATCCATTTCCATTCCAATGAGGTTTCCCTCGGAGTCCTTGAACTCGAATGGGGCGAACGGGGGATTGGCGCCGACTGAGAGTTTTCCAGATGCTTGAATATCTTCCGGAACCATAGCGGCGATCTCGGGCACGGCGGCCGGAGTGATCTCCTCCCAGCCTTCCGGGTTTCCGCCCTCGGCATTGGTGACGCAGCCAGCGAGCATAGCCACAGGAATGAGGCTGGCGCACGCGGCGGCGGTCCTGGCACGGGTGAACATAGCCGAAAGCATACTATGCTCCCGCATGAAAAATTAAAAAGGCCACGCACGGGTGCGTGGCCGAAAAAGACTGGATGGGAAACTAACGCGGCATATTCGCCATGACGATCTGGATAGCCTGTCCGATGATGGTGACACCAGCGGCGATGATGAGGTAGTTGATGATGGTCTGGGTGACCCCCTGGGAGCTCTGCTCGAGATCGCCGGAGAACATCAGCTTGTACGGCTTGAACATCATCTTCATGAAACCGGAGAAGGAATCCTCTTCCATAGAGGAAGCCTTGTCGGGGTCGAAGGCATTCTCGATGCCGCGGTTGATGGCATCGCTGGTCTCGTTCGCATCGGCGGCGGTGAAGCCCGCGGGGGCGGTGGCGGCCGTGGCCGTGGCGGGGGAGACAGCCGGCACGGCGGAGAAGGCCAGAGAGAGGGCGAGAGCGGAGGAAGCAATCTTTTTACGCATGGCGGTGAGTGTACCTCTAGTTGAGGCGTTGAGGAATTCGTGAATTGGCTGCCTGAAATGTGTAACGCTGCACGTAGAAGGGCCGATAGGGGCCTTATTGTCCGGCCAGTGGCGGCGGGTGCAACGGCTTACTATAATCACGATTCATCCAGATATTTCCCCGGGTGCGCACAGAGTTTGGGCTCTCCCGCTGAACCAAGGAGATGACTCTGCATGCTGTGGAAGAAGATCGCCGCCACCGTCGCAGCCGCCGTCGGTCTCGCCGCCGCGGGTGCCGCACCGGCGGATGCGCAGGACCTGCGTTCGCTGATCGAGTCGCCGAACGTGAACAAGTGCGCCGATGAATTCCTGATCACCGTGCCCGGCGGCGGGAACACGGTTTCGTTCCTGCCGGAGAAATTCCCTGTGGGCCCGAAGGTCACCGAGGTGGCCACCGGAGTATTCAATGCCACCCGAGGCAGAGTGCAGCCGGTGTGGATCGCCTACAACGCCACGCCGTTCACGCTGTTGAGCTACAACGATTCCTCGAACCGCGGCTACTGGGAGGCCTCTGGCACGATGCGCCGCCTGGCGCGAATGTGCCCGAAGGCCACCTTCAGCATCACCGGCTACTCCGAGGGCGCCGACATCGGTTCGAAGCTGCTGAACAATATCGGTCACGGCCGCGGTCCAGTGTCCGCGAACCGCGTGAATTCCGCTCTGCTCATCTCCAACCCACACCTGGGCGACAACGGCGGCGCATTCACCGCCGGTGCCACGCGCATGAACCGCGGCGCGCTGGAGCCCCTCGAAGGCGGCTATGGCGAGCTCGGTCCGCGGGTTCTGGACATGTGCCGCTTGGACGACCCGATCTGCGCGCTTCCGCCGGAATGGCACAACCACGTCGACCCGTTCCTCCGCATGGCCACCCTCCGCGGCCAGGTCCCGGTCACCGAGTTCGCGGCAATCGTGGCCCGGCGCTCGCCGACGACGCTGCCGTTGGTTCTGAGCGTGTACAACCACGGGCAGTACGGTGGCCCGATGATTGGCGAGGGCATCCAGTGGATTGTGTCCCGCCAGGCGCCGATCCGCAACGACCGGCCAGCAGGAGAGCGGGCGCAGGAAATCCCGCCGGCACCGGTGCCAGTGCCTGGACCGGTGCGCTAGTCCTCCGCTAGTCGGCGTCGGCCTCCGGCAGGGGGCTCGAGGAAGTGTCTCCGCGGAGTCGCTTGATCACGTTCTCGGCGGAGATCAGGCACATCGGCACACCGACACCGGGCAGCGTCGTCGCGCCCGCGTAGAGGAGGTTGTCCACCTTCCGCGAGGCATTGCGTCCGCGGAGAAACGCCGATTGCTTCAACGTGTGCGCGGGCCCGATCGCGCCGCCCGACCATGAGTTGTACCGCTCGGCGAAATCCGCTGGGCCGAGGTTGCGGCGCACGAGAATGCGGGACTCCAAGTCAGGGATGCCGCACCAGTGGGCGATCTGCGTGACCGCTACATCCGCGATCGCGTCCACGCGCGGGTCGGCATCACCGTGGTACGCGTCGCCGTGCCCCATATCCGGCGCTGCCGGGGTGGGAACGAGGACGAAGAGGTTCTCGCACCCGGCGGGGGCTGTGGAGGGGTCCGTCGCCGACGGCTTCGACATATAGATTGAATGCGACGCATCCAGGGGGCGTGCCGGTTGCGGCCCGTCGAAGACAGCGGCGAAATCAGCCGACCAGTCATTGCTGAACAGCAGGTTGTGGTGCCGCAGCTGCGGCAGGTGCCCGTCGACGCCGAGCATCACCAGCACGCAGCTCAGCCCCGGATCGCGCGCGGCGAAATACCGCTCGTTGTACGTGCGCTTCTCCTCCGGCAGGAGACGGGTCTCGGTGAATTTCAGGTCGGCGGTGGACACCACGAGGTCGGCGGAGAGTTCCTCGGTACCCGCTCTGCCGGCACGCCGCACAACAACACCCGTGGCGTGCCGCCCTCTGGTCCTGATCGCGGTGGCTTCGGTACCCAGCTGAATCGCCGCACCCTGCTCACGCGCGAGAGATTCCAGGGCGCGCATCACCGCCGCGAATCCGCCTTGCGGGTACTTCACGCCCTGCACCAAATCTGTGTAGCTGAGCAAGTGGTACAGCGACGGTGTGCGCGCCGGATGCGAGGAGAGGAACACAGCCGGGTACGACAGGATCTGCCGCAAGCGCACATCAGAGAACCGCTTATCGACGAACCTTTCAAGCCCCACCCCCAACAGCTTGACCAAGGTGCTGTAGTTGGTCCGCACTTCCGGGGCGATGAATCCCGCCGGGGTTGAAAACGTGGTGTAGAGGAAGTACTTCAATGCCAACTCGTAGGTCTCCCGGGCGCTGCCGAGGTACTCAGCTAATTTCGCGCCGGCGCCAGGCTCCAGGGATTCAAAGAGCTCGATGGTGCGGGCGGGATCGGAGGGGACGTCGATAAGCCGCTCGCTTTCCGGGAACAAGCGGTAGGCGGGGGAGAGGTCGGCGAGCTCGAAGAAATCCGCGGTGCTCTTGCCGAAGAGCGCGAAGAAATGGTCGAATGCGTCCGGCATGAGGTACCAGGACGGGCCGGTGTCGAAGCGGAAACCGTCGACGGTGAGCTCGCCGGAGCGTCCGCCAATCTCGTCGATGCGGTCGATGACGGTCACTCCGTATCCTTCGCGGCCGAGTAGCGCCGCGGTGGCCAGACCGGACGCACCTGCACCGATGACGATCGCTGTGCGCTTGATGTCTGCGCTCATCGTGCCTTGCCTCCTGTTGCTTGGGCCGCCGCCTGGATGGTCAGCACCGCTTTGCGGTGGGCGGGCACGCTCAGCCGCTGAAGAGGCAGTCGGGCGGCCGGGGTCTGCTCGATCATGTCGGTCAGTTCCGTGAACAGATTGGTGGCGGCGAGCACCGCGGCGCGCACACGGATAGGCAGCAGCCCGACTGTGTCTCTCGCCGCCGCGAGATCGCCGCGGATCTCTGTGACGAGCGTGTCCTTCGCCTCCTCGTCCAGCTCTCCGGTGAGCTCCAGATGGGAGAAATAGGACCGTCCCAAATCTTCCGTGTCCTCGCCGAGATCGCGCAGGAAATTCACCTTCTGGAATGCTGCGCCGAGCCGCTGTGCCCCAACTTCGAGATCGGCGCGCCGCGCGGACGGCATCTCGCTGTCCGCCAGGAAGACGTCGAGGCACAGCAGCCCGATGACCTCGGCGGAACCGTAGACGTAGTCGTCGAGCTCGGCGCGCGAATAACCGGCGTGGCCGAGGTCGCGCCGCATGGAGGCGAAGAATGCCGTGATGTGCTCTGCGCTGAACCCGCAGCGCCGTGCCGTGTGCGCGTAGGCGTGCAGGACCGGATCAGTGTGGAAAGGCTGCCCGGGGGCGGCGAGGACCTGGCGCTCGTAGTCGTCGAGAAGCTGCCCGACGTCCCGCGCGCCGGCAGCGCGGGCGGTGCCGTCGACGATCTCGTCCGCGATGCGCACCACGGCGTACAGGTTGCGGATATCGCGGCGTTCCTGCGCAGGCAGCAGCCGGCTAGCCAGGTTGAAGCTGGTGGAGTATTCGCCGATGACAGCGCGGGCGGCGGTATAGCTCATTGCGTCGTACCGCCGCAGCCAGTTGCTCATCCGCTGTGCCACGGTATTCACCCTAATCTGCCGAGGGCTGGGGCCAGGTCCCGGGGTCGGGCTCAGTTACGGATGTCGTCGTAGGCGGCCAGTGCTGATTTCCGTGATTCCTTCACATCCACCATCGGCTTCGGGTACAGCGGCGTGTGCCTCTCCGGCACCCACTGTGAGACGTAGACCCCGTGCGGATCCAATTTTTCCTCCTGTGTCAGCGGGTTGAACACACGGAAATAGGGCGCAGCATCGTCCCCGCAGCCGGCGACCCACTGCCAGTTGAACGGGTTGGACGCATAATCCGCATCCACCAGGGTGTCCCAGAACCACTCTTCGCCGTGGCGCCAATGAATACCGAGATTCTTTGTCAGCCAGCTGCCTGCCACCATCCGCACGCGGTTGTGCATGGTTCCGGTCGCCCACAACTCACGCATTCCGGCATCGACCAGCGGCACCCCCGTCATGCCCTCCTGCCACTGGGCGAGCTGAGCGAGATGCTGCCGCGCGTGCGCGTCGGGCTCCATGTCCGGATGGGCGAAAGCGCGTGTCGACGAACCCGGATCCGCATTCCCGCTCCACCCCCATGGGAATGCGTCGAACTGCCCGCGCACATTTGTTGTCGCCAGATCGGGTTGGTGGTAGAGCCTGTGCCAGGCGAAGTCACGCCACAACAGCTGGCGGAGAAAAGCCCATGCAACCGGGGATGCCGCCGGATGGATCTCCGCGAAGCGCGCCGTTTCCGACCACACGTACCCGGGGCTGATCTCACCGAAACGCAGGTGCGGCGACACCCCGGATGTCGCACCAGCCGAAGGAATGTCGCGGCCGAGCTTGTAGCCGCCACCGGCGGCGAGTCCGTCGAGGAAACTATGGAAGCGCTGCTGTGCGGCCGCTTCACCGGGGGAATTGTGCTCGGCCAGTGTGGTTGCCCATGCGGGCTCGTCGGTCTCAGGGCCGTCGATTAGAGCTGGATGGGCAAAATCAGCGGTGGCTCCCATGAGATCGGGAACGCCGAGGGGGCGAGGTGGATCGTCGGCAAGCATCTGCTGCGCCGAGGTGGCAAAGGGTGTGAATACCCGGTACGGCATTCCGCTTCCCGTCTGGACGAGCCACGGCTCAGTGAGAAGATAACCGGGATGGGAGTGCGCGGTGAAGCCGTTCCGGGTGAGCGAAGCTTTGAAGTCAGAGTCCACGGCCCGCAGGGGCGCGTGGTACCGCCGGTTCCAGTGCACGCCTGCGAGACCGTGGCGGCAGTCGATCTCCCGCGCCAGTTCCGGAACGATTCTGCGCGGGTCGCCGTGCGCGAAGAGCAGGGGCACCCCGCGCAGCGCTAGTGCCTCCCTCAGCTGTCCGAGACTTCTTTGCTGCCACCACCTAGCGGCTGCTCCAAGGCAGCGCGCGCCAGTATCGGTCTCGTCAACGAACAATCCGATCACCGGTCGTCCGTGCCGTGCGGCCTGGTCAAGCGCCGCGTTGTCCGTCAGGCGGAGATCGTTGCGGAACCACACCAGGGAGGCAGGTGCGGCGGCCGACGCCGGGGAATCAGCATTCTCGTGCATGGAACCAGACTAGGCGGGGGAGGCGTGGGCTCCGGTTTCCGGTCCGGACGGGGTGGGGCTGGACCGGACCGGCAAAAATTATGGGCGAAAACCGAAAGTTGGGAAAGCCCTTGGTATATATTCAAGGAATCAATTTCATCCGCCGAGGGGTATGCCGGTTTAAATGCATATTCGTCGAATCTCGCCGAGAAGACGTGGTGGAAAAATTCCACTATGCGTATTAAATCAGCTTCCTAAGGTGCGGTGAATCCGATGGATAGGGAGGCCCCGCAATGGACGACATCATCACTAGCCTCAACGACGTGATCTGGTCCAATTGGCTCGTGTATCTCTGCCTGGGCGCCGGGGTGTACTTCACCCTCGCGACTGTGTTCCTGCAGGTGCGTTGCTTCCCGGACATGATCCGGCAGCTGAAGGCCGGTGAGGATTCAGACGCCGGTATCTCCTCGCTGCAGTCGTTGATGATCTCGCTCGCCGGCCGAGTGGGCGTGGGCAATATCGCGGGTGTGGCCACGGCGATCGCTTTCGGCGGGCCAGGCGCGGTGTTCTGGATGTGGATCGTGGCGTTCCTCGGCTCCGCGACCTCGTACATCGAGTGTTGCCTGGCCCAGATCTACAAGGAGAAGGACCAGGACACGGGTGAATACCGCGGCGGGCCGGCCTACTACATCGAGAAGGCCTACCGCCACACGGCGGCGCGCCCCTTCGCGCTCGTCTACGCGATCGTCTTCGCTGTGCTGATGATCCTGGCCACCTCCTACTTCCTGCCGGGGGTTCAGGCCAACGGCGTCGCGACAGCGGTGGGGAATGCGTGGACGGTTCCCACATGGGTCACCGCGCTCGGGATGGTGGTGCTGTTGGGCATCATCGTCATCGGCGGTGTAAAGCGTATCGCCTGGTTCGCCACCATGGTGGTGCCGTTCATGGCAGGTATTTACATCCTCGTCGCCATCATTATCCTCTTCGTCAACGCCCCGCAGATCCCCGAGGTCTTCGGCATGATCTTCCGCTCGGCTTTCGACAAGGAGGCGGCGTTCTCCGGTCTGCTCGGCTTCGCCATCCTGTGGGGCGTGAAGCGCGGAATCTACTCGAACGAGGCGGGGCAGGGCACCGGCCCGCAGTCCGCCGCGGCCGCGGAGGTCTCGCACCCAGCGAAGCAAGGCTTCGTGCAGGCATTCGCGGTGTACGTCGACACACTGCTCGTGTGCTCCGCGACGGCCTTCATCATCATCTCCACCGACATGTTCCGTGTGTACGAGGGCGGCAGTGATGAAGACAGCGTCGTGTACGCTGGCGCGATCGGCGATTCCGTCGAGGTCGGCCCCGGCTTCGTCCAATCCGCGCTTGATCTCTACACCTCGGGCCTCGGCGGCAGCTTCGTCGCGCTGGCTGTGCTGTTCTTCGCTTTCACCACGATCGTCGCCTACTACTACATGGCGGAGGTCAACTTCACCTACCTCAACCGCTGGATCAAGAGCGAGAAGATGCGCACGGTGGTCATCTGGTTCCTCCGCGTGCTCATCCTGGTTTCTGTGTGGGTCGGTGCGACCACAACGCCGGGCAACGCATGGGCGCTCGGCGACATCGGCGTCGGCACCACCGCATGGATGAATATTCTCGCCATCCTGGTCCTCCAGGTTCCCGCGCTGAAATGCCTGTGGGATTACCGCCGCCAGAAGAAAGCTGGCCGCGAGCCGCAGTTCGACCCGGAGGCTCTCGGCATCAAGAACGCGGACTTCTGGGTGGAGCGGAAGGCGGCCATGGTCGCCGATGGCACATGGCACGAAGCGTCGCTTGTCGACGGCACCCCGGCTCCCGAAGCACCCCGCACCTAGAGGATGCGGGTCAGGGTGCTCCGGCCCGCGAAGAGGATGACCAAGGAGACCACCAGCGTCGCCGCTCCGGCCCAGTAGGGGACACCGGCACCGTAAGCGGTGGCCAACGGGCCAGAGACTGCCGGTGCGATGGCGCCGCCGAGAAAGCGTAGCCCCGAATAGGTCGACGATGCGACGTTGCGGGGCAGATCGGTTGCCTCCATGACCGCTTCGGTGAGGACCGTGTTGAAGATGCCGATGAAAATGCCCGCCACGATCACCAGCACGATCAGCAGCGTGAGATTATCCACGCCGAAGCCGAGGCCGACGAGCAGGACGGCGAAGCCGACCAGAATCGTGCAGATCACCGGCATGAGACCGAAGCTCTGCGTGAGCCGCGGCGCCACGAATACTGAGGACAAGGCCAAGGCCAAGCCCCAGCCGAAGAAGACGTAGCCGAGCTCAGTGGCACCGAGTGCGCTTCCCGATGCCTCCGCCGCCTCATCGATCGGGTACGGGGAATAGGCGAGCAGGGTGAAAAAGCCGTAGTTGTAGAAAAACGCAACAGCGCCCAGGGTGAGCAGCGCAGGTTCGCGCAGCGCCTTGAATCCGGCGACAAAAGACACCGGTTCCGGTTTTCTCGCCGGCTTGCGCAACAGAGCCGCGATAGCGAGGAAGCCGACGGCCATTAACGCCGCGGTGCCGTAGAACGGGCCGCGCCAGCTGATCTCGCCGAGGACTCCGCCCACCAGGGGACCGACTGCCATGCCGATGCCCATCGCCGCCTCGTACAGAATGACGGCCTGGCTCGGTCCGCCCGACGCGGCACCGACAATCGCCGCGAGGGCAGTTGAAATGAACAGCGCGTTGCCCAAACCCCAGCCGGCGCGGAAGCCGATGATCGCGTCCACGGATCCCGCGGTGCCCGACAGGAACGCGAACACGACGATCAGTGCCAGGCCCGCCAGCAGTGTCTGTTTCACGCCGATGCGCGAGGAGATGAAAGAGCTGAAAAACATGGCCAGCGCGGTGATCAGCAGGTAGCTGGTGAAAAGCAGCATCGTCTGGGTCGGCGAGGCGTCGAGCTCACGGCTGATCGCCGGGAGGATCGGGTCGACCAAGCCGATGCCCATGAACGACACCGCACAGGCGAAAGCGATCGCCCAGACGGCGACGGGTTGTTTGAAAATGTTCTCGGGAGTCGTCTTACTCATTCACGTCTTTCTTTTCGGTTGTCTGTGGTGGTTCATCGTTATGTGTTCCACGGAGCCGCGCAGTCAGAACAGGGAGGATCTCCGCCGCTTTGATCAGCGTTTCCACATCTTCGGGGGAGAGGTCCCTGAATTCCGGGACGAGCGCACGGACTGATCCTTCGCGGTACGCCCTGACTTCAGCGCGCCCGGCGTCGGTAATGGTCAGGTCGAAAGCGCGGGCGTCGTCAGGTGAAGGTTCCCGGGCGACGAGACCTTCGGCGACGAGCTTCTTGATGGCCTGGCTCATTGACGGCTGCGTGATACCTTCCCTGCGTGCTAGTTCACCGATGCGCAGACCCGGTTCCCGCTGGAGGGTGGCCAACACGCGCAGCGAGACATACGACAACTCGCTGCCGGTTGCCTGGAAAGTCGCGCGGGCGAAGTGGCCTCCCGCGGCGACTAGGTCGACGGCGAGGCGGGAGAGCGTCTCATCGGAAAACATAGACACACTATATAGGCAGGCTATGTAGATTGCTGGTTTCGGGGCCGGGGGCGCGGCCGTTAAGACTCCGTTAAGACGCCTTAGAAACGGATCAGGCCGCGGTCACAGGCGCCTGGGCGGTGGTTATTTAATGGGCATGACTCAAGATCTCATTGGAGCCATCCTCAGCGCGGGTGTCCTCGCTTACCTCGTGTACGCCCTAATCAACCCCGAGAAGTTCTGAGGACGCCATGCCACTTTTCATTCAGACAATCTGTGCACTGCTGCTAGTCATCGGACTGCTCGCAGTGCTCCATGTTCCCGTGGGCACGTACATCCACAAAGTCTTCACCGACAACAAGCACAACGCGGTGGAGAAAGTCATCTACAAACTCATCGGAGTCAACCCGGACAATGAAATGCGCTGGACGTCCTACGCCATCGCGTCCGTCGCTTTCGGTGTTTTCTCCGTGCTCCTTCTCTGGGTGATCATCATGGCCCAGGGGATGCTGCCGTGGGGCTTCGGTAGGTCGCAGGACTGGCACACAGCCCTGAACACAGCTGTCTCCTTCACCACCAACACCAACTGGCAGAGCTATTCCGGTGAGACCGGTGCGGGCTATGTCGTCGGGATGGCCGGATTGACGGTCCAGAACTTCGTCTCCGCCGCAACCGGCATTGCTGTCGCTGTGGCGCTGTTCCGCGGACTCGCTCGCAGCGGGTCCGGCACAGTCGGAAACTTTTGGGTGGATCTGGTCCGTGCTTCGCTCAGGGTACTGTTGCCCATCTCGGTCGTCGGCGCATTTCTGCTCATGGTTGGCGGTGTCGTGCAGAACCTGGCGGATCCGGTGAACGCGACCACTATCACTGGACAGGCGCAGACGATCCTCACTGGGCCGGTCGCCTCTGAGGAGGCCATCAAAATGCTGGGCACGAACGGAGGCGGCATCTTCAACGCGAACTCCGCCCACCCGTTTGAGAACCCGAATGCTTGGACCAATCTGCTCGAGATCATTCTCGTTCTTCTGATCCCGTTCTCGCTTCCCGTGACGTACGGCCTGTTCGTCAAGGACCGCCGCCAAGGCGGTGCGCTCACCGCCGCGATGCTCGTCCTGTGGAGTGTCTCCGCGGCACTGCTCGTGTGGGCGGAAAGCGCTCACCCGGCGACTGCCTTGGAGGGAAAAGAAAGCCGCTTCGGCGTGCTGTGGTCGGCGATCTTCGCCACGACGACCACCGGGACATCCACCGGTGCGGTGAATTCCATGCACGACTCCTACAGTCCCCTCGGCGGCGGCTTGGTCATGTTCAACATGATGCTCGGCGAAGTCTCCCCGGGCGGGGTCGGCACCGGCATGTACAACATGCTCACCTTCGTGGTGCTTTCCGTGTTCATTGCCGGCCTCATGATCGGCCGCACTCCGGAAGTGCTGGGCAAGACCATCGGACGCCGGGAGATCACGCTGGCTGCGTTAGCGGCCATCGTGATGCCTGCGCTGGTCCTCATTCTCACCGGTGCGGCAGTGCTACTCCCGGGCGTGCGTGAGTCCATGAACAACACCGGTGCGCACGGTCTGAGCGAGGTGCTCTACGCCTACACATCGGGCGCGAACAACAACGGTTCAGCTTTCGCCGGACTCAGCGCAGGCACTCCGTACTTGAACCTCACCATTGCATTCGCAATGTTCGTCGGCCGATTCGCCCCGATCGTGCTCATGGTCGCACTCGCCGGGGCATTGGCTGCCCAGCGTGGCCGCGAGGACACAGCTGGCGCCATGCCCACCCACAACGTCACCTTCACCATCCTTCTGCTCTGCGTGATTCTCATCGTCGCGGGGCTGACCTTCCTGCCGTCGCTCGCGCTCGGCCCAATCGCGGAGGCACTCTCATGACAACAGCAACTACCGCAGTCGAACAGACACCCGCTTCTGAACCGGGGCGCGTGAAGCGGTCACTCGGAAGCCAGCTCGGCGACAACTTCCTCGACGCGCTGAAGAAGCTCAACCCAGCCAACCTGGTGCGCCAGCCCGTCATCTTCGTGGTGTGGCTCGGTGCAGTTCTCACCACTGTTCTGGCGGTGCTGGAGCCGTCGCTGTTCTCCATCAGCGTCACCGTGTGGCTGTGGGCGACCATCCTCTTCGCCAATCTCGCCGAGGCAGTCGCTGAGGGACGCGGCAAGGCGCAAGCGTCCGCACTGCGCCAGACGCGTACCGACGCCAAGGCGCGCCTGCTTAACGACGACGGTACCGAAACCGAGGTGGCTGGCTCCGACCTGACCATCGGGGACCTCGTCGTTGTCGAGGCTGGCCAACAGATTCCGGGCGACGGCGATGTCGTCGAGGGCGTGGCCACCGTCGATGAATCCGCCATCACCGGCGAGTCAGCCCCCGTCATCCGTGAATCCGGCGGTGACCGTAGCGCCGTCACCGGCGGTACGACGGTGCTGTCCGACCGCATCGTCGTGAAGATCACGTCCAAGCCTGGTGAGACCTTCATCGACCGCATGATTTCGCTCGTCGAGGGTGCGGAGCGCAAAAAGACCCCGAACGAGATCGCCTTGAATATCTTGCTGATCACCCTCAGCATCCTGTTTGTGCTCGCGGTCGCGGCCATCCAGCCGATGGCGATCTACTCCGGCCACAAGCTTTCTCTGATCGCCCTCGTTGCTCTGCTGGTGTGCCTGATTCCGACGACGATCGGCGCGCTGCTCAGCGCTATCGGCATCGCCGGCATGGACCGCCTGGTGCAGCACAATGTGCTCGCCATGTCGGGGCGCGCCGTCGAAGCCGCTGGTGACGTGTCGACGCTGTTGCTCGACAAGACCGGCACCATCACTTACGGCAACCGCCGCGCTTCCGACCTTGTCCCTGTCGAGGGGGCGGAAAACAGCGAGATGGTTGAGGCGGCATGGTTGAGCTCGCTTGCCGACGAAACCCCCGAAGGCCGTTCGATCATTGAGTTCATCGCCGCCGGCGACGCCACTGGGGCCGGCGTCGATGGTGCGTCCTACGCCGACACCGATGCGGTTTCCTTGACCCGCGAAGGAGCGGAATTCGTTCCCTTCTCCGCCAACACGCGTATGTCCGGCGTTGATTTCCCCGACGGCACCCAGGTGCGCAAGGGCGCGAATTCCGCAGTGCAGGCGTGGGTCACCGCAGAAGGCGGCCGCGTCGCGGCCGACGTGGACGACATCGTCGAACGGATCTCGGCTTCGGGCGGAACCCCGCTGGTCGTCGCAAAGCAATCTGGCGGGCAGACTCCCCGCGTGCTCGGTGTGCTGCACCTCAAAGATGTGGTCAAGCCCGGTTTGACTGAGCGCTTCGCACAGCTGCGCGAGATGGGCATCAAGACAGTCATGATCACCGGCGATAACGCCGTCACTGCGGAGGCCATCGCGAAGGAAGCCGGCGTCGACGACTTCCTCGCGGAAGCGACCCCCGAAGACAAGATGCGCCTGATCAAGAAGGAGCAGGCGGGTGGCCACCTCGTCGCCATGACAGGTGACGGCACCAACGACGCACCGGCGCTCGCGCAGGCTGATGTGGGTGTCGCGATGAACACCGGCACATCCGCCGCGAAGGAAGCTGGCAACATGGTCGATCTCGATTCAGACCCGACGAAGCTGATCGACATCGTCGCCATCGGAAAGCAGCTGCTGATCACCCGCGGCGCGCTGACCACATTCTCCATCGCGAATGATCTGGCGAAGTACTTCGCGATCATCCCCGCGATGTTCGTGAGCATCTTCCCGGGCCTGGACGCCCTCAACATCATGCGCCTGCACTCTTCAGAGTCCGCGATGCTCAGCGCCGTGATTTTCAACGCGCTGGTCATTGTGGCGCTGATCCCGCTTTCCTTGAAGGGCGTGAAATACCGCGCGATGTCCGCTGGAGCGCTACTCAACCGCAATCTGTTGATCTACGGCCTCGGCGGCATCATCGCTCCGTTCATCGGCATCAAGGCCATCGACCTCATCATTCAACTTCTTCCGGGGATGTGACAAACATGAATACCTTCCGTCAATCAGGCGCCGCCATCCGCGCCCTCATCGTGCTCACCGTCATACTCGGTGTCGCCTACCCACTGTTCATGGTCGCCGTGGGGCTCGTCATGCCGGCGAAGGCCAACGGCTCGCTGCAGAAGAATGGCGACGAAATCGTCGGCTCAAAGCTCATCGCTCAGCCCGCAGGCGGTCCGGAGTTCTTCCAGCCGCGCCCGTCCGCGGGGGACTGGGACGGCGAATCCTCCGGAGGCAGCAATCTTTCCCCGGTCTCCGATGACCTGAAGGAGCAGATGGAGCAGCGCAAACAGGAACTCGAAGCTGCCAACCCGGGGGCCGGCCCGATTCCGGCGGAGGCCTTGACCGCTTCATCCAGCGGTCTAGATCCCCACATTTCCCCGGAGTACGCACGGTGGCAAGCACCCCGCGTGGCGGAGGCCCGCGGCATGAGCCAGACCGACGTGGAAAAGCTCATCGAAACTCACACGAAGAAGGCCCTCCTCGGATTCTTCGGTCAGGATACGGTGAACGTCAACGAATTGAACTACTCGCTGGCCTACGAAAGCTGACACCATGACTAGAGGTCGACTCCGCGTCTTTCTCGGCGGCGCGCCCGGCGTGGGCAAGACAGTCGCCATGCTGACTGAGGGCCACCGTCTGGCGGAGGCGGGGGAGGACGTGGTGGTGGGCCTCGTCGAAACGCACGGCCGCTCCTTCACCTTGAAGCAGGTGGAAGGCCTCGAGGTCGTGCCGCGCACCGAGGTGTCCTACAAAGGAACCCGCATCCCCGAGATGGATGTGGACGCCATTCTCGCCCGTAATCCCGATGTGGTTCTCGTAGATGAGATGGCGCACTCCAACCCACCGGGGATGCGCAACAAGAAGCGGTGGCAGGACATCGACGAGCTTCTCGACGCGGGGATCGACGTCATCTCCACCGTCAACGTCCAGCACCTCGAATCCCTCAACGACGTTGTGGAAACCATCACCGGGGTGGTGCAGAACGAGACCATCCCCGACGCCGCACTCCGCGCCGCCGACCAAATCGACCTGGTGGACCTTTCGCCGGAGGCGCTGCGGCAGCGCATGGCCCAGGGCGACATCTACAAACCGGAGAAAGTCGATGCCGCCCTTGCGAACTATTTCCGTGAAGGAAACTTGTCTGCGTTGCGCGAGCTCGCCCTCCTCTGGCTCGCTGACCGCGTGGACGAAGCTTTGGCGCGCTACCGCGAGGACAACAGCATCGACACTTCGTGGCCGACCCGCGAACGCGTCGTGGTCGCGCTGTCCGGCGGCCAGGGCGGCGAAATTCTGCTGCGCCGCGGTGCACGGATTGCTAAACGCGGGGTGGGCGGGGAACTGCTCGCGGTTTTCGCCACCCGCTCCGACGGCCTGTCGGGTGCGACGCTTCCCGACATTGCGCGGCTGCGCCACCTCACGGAGGAACTCGGCGGAACGTTCCACACTGTGACCGGGGAGAACCCCGCGCAGACCGTCCTCGATTTCGCCCGCGGATGCAACGCGACCCAGATCATCATCGGAACGAGCAGGCGGCCGGCCTGGCAGCGGCTGTTTTCCCGCGGCTTCAGCGAGGCCATCATCGAGTCCTCACGGGAGATCGACACGCACGTCGTCGCGCTTGCCGACGGCGGCTCCAGCGTCCGCCGCGCACCCGTCCAGGCGTTGCCGGGAGAGCGGATTAAGCAAGGCTTTTTGCTCGCGTTCGTGCTGCCGGCCCTGGTGACGGGCGTGTTTCTCGCCTTCCGTGTCCACCCGAACCTCGCGCTGGTGTCCCCAGTGTTCCTGCTCATCGCCGTGATCGTGGCTCTGGTGGGCGGCATGTGGCCCTCGGTCATCGCCGCTGTGCTGGGGTCACTGTTCGCCGACTGGTTCTTCACCCCGCCGTACGGCACTTTCACCATCCAGCACTTCTCCAACACGGTTGCGTTGCTCGTGTCTGTAAGCGTGGCCATTGTCGTGGCCTCATTGGTGAACCGTTATGCCCTGCGGCTCCACGAGGCCCGCGTCGCGCAAACGGAAGCGACTGCGATGGCTGACATGACGAACGTGCTGCTCGGCTCAACAGACCAAATGAGCATTCTGCTGGACCAGATCGTGGAAATGTGCGGCCTGACCGGTGCGGCCGTGGTGGAGAAACGCTCCCAGCGCGGTGATTTTGTCACCCTGGAATCCACGTCCGGTTTCGACCCGGGGATCATCGGGGAGAGCGAGCGCGATGCGATCGACGACACCCACGAGCTCATCCTGCAGCCGGCGGACATCTCTGCGGAGAACCGCAGGCTGATCAGTGCCTGCGCCGTTTACGCCCGAGCACTGCTCCAGAAGGACGACTTGGAGAAGTCCGCTTCCACAGCGCTGGAGCTCGCCCAGGACAACAAAGCGCGCACCGCGCTGCTGTCGGCGGTCTCCCATGACCTGCGCACGCCGCTGGCGGGCATCATGGCCTCCATCGAGAGTCTGCGCAGCACCGCCGTGACGTTCACGGAGGAAGAGCGGGACGAACTCATGGAGTCCATCGAGTTCAGCGCGAATAAGCTGGACAAGCTGATCACGAATTTGCTCGGAATGTCGCGGCTCCAAGTCGGGGCCCTGGTGGCCAAACCGGATGTCTACGATCTCCGCGAGCTCATCCCCGAATACATTTCCCAGGTCAGCGAACCGGAACGGGTCGACTACCAGCCGGCCGGCGAAGCAGTGCTGGCGAATGTCGATGCGGGGCTGCTGGAGCGGGTGGTGACCAATCTGCTCGAGAATTCCTTGCGCTACCAACGCCGCGGGGCAGTGCGCGTGGCCACAAACAGCTCCGCTGACGGTGTGTCCATCACGATCGTCGACACTGGCCCAGGGGTGAAACGCAAGGATAGGGAGGCGATCTTCCAGCCCTTCCAGAGGAAGGACGATTCGTCGACAAGCGATGGCGTGGGCCTCGGCCTCGCTGTCGCGCGCGGACTCGCTGAAGCAATGGGCGGTATCGTGACTCCGTCCGAGACACCGGGAGGCGGCCTCACCATGACAGTGACAGTTCCCGCCGCGCCCACCGCCACGCAGGCCAGCAAAGGAAAGTGACGCCATGACCAAAATCCTCGTTGTGGACGATGATGCGACGCTGCTGCGCACGCTGCGCATCAACCTGCGCGCCCGCGGCTACGAATCCGTGTGCGTGAGTTGCGGTGCCGACGCGCTCGACGAAATGTCCGCGGACCCGGCGCAGCTGATCATCCTCGACCTCGGCCTGCCCGACATCGACGGCACTGAGGTGCTGCGGCGCGTCCGAGAGACCTCGGGCGTTCCGATCATTGTCCTGTCTGCGCGCGACCAGCCGGAAGACATCGTCGAGGCGCTCGACGACGGTGCCAACGACTTCGTCACCAAACCCTTTGGCGTCGAGGAACTCATGGCGCGAGTGAGGGTGTCGCTGCGCGATAGCGGAGTCGTCTCCTCCATCGTCCCGTCGTTCGTCGCGGACGACCTCCTGCTTGATTTCGCCGAATCCCGCGCCACCAAAGGTGGTCGCGAGCTGCATTTCACGCCCACCGAATGGCGCATGCTCAGCACGCTCGCAAAGGCCGGCGGAGCGCTTGTGCGGCACGATGAATTGCTCGGCGCCATCTGGGGGCCAGGGTACGGCCGTGAACTGAATTACCTGCGTGTCTATGCCCACCAGATCCGGCGCAAGATCGAAGACGACGCGACCAGGCCCCGCCACCTGCTCACCGAGCCGGGCGTGGGCTACCGCCTGGTGCGCGGAAGCTAGGAAGCAGACGTGCCAGCGCCGGCCAGGTAGCGCCCAGTCACGGAGCCGGTCTCGCTGTGCTTATCTGCGACATCCCTCACGATCCCGCACGCCACTACCTGCCCGCCGGCAGATCCTGCCCCGGGTCCGAGGTCGACGATGTAGTCGGCCCGCGCGACGACCGCGAGGTTGTGCTCGACGACGATGACGCTGGCGCCGCTGTCGACAAGCCGATCGAAGAGCTCCACCAGGCGCGCCGAATCCGTCAAGTGGAGATCGTGCGTGGGCTCATCGAGCACATAGGCCGGGGTGGGCTTCTTCAGACTGGCGGCGAGCTTGAGGCGTTGGCGTTCGCCGCCCGACAGCGTGGTTAGCGGCTGACCCAGCGTGACGTAGCCGAGGCCCACGTCGACCAAGTGGCCGCAGATCTTCGCCGCCGCCGTCACTTTGTTCTCCTTCAGGAACGGCTGCGCTTGTGCCGCGGGCATGGCCAGGACCTCGGCGATATTCTTGCCGCCGAGGGTGTGCATCAGCACGGCGTCGTCGAAGCGCCTGCCTTCGCACACTTCGCACTGAACGTCGACGCCCTGCATGAGCCCGAGGTCTACGTAGACCACGCCGGCACCCTTGCAGTGCGGGCAGGCGCCGTCGGAGTTCGGGGAGAACATTGATGCGGGTTCGCCCGACGCTTTAGCGAACGCCTTGCGGATCGGGTCGAGCGCGCCGGTGAATGTCGCCGGGTTGGAGCGCCGAGAGCCGGAGATGGGGGACTGGTCGACCCAGACGGCATCGTCGAGAAGCGCCGTTGCTTTCAGCGCGCTGAGCAGCGAGGACTTGCCGGACCCCGCCACGCCAGTGACGGCGGTGAGGACGCCGGTGGGAAGGTCGACGTCGATTCCGGCGAGGTTGTTCTCTTCCGCCCCGCGGATCTCCAACCACCCCGATGGTTCACGCGGCTCGTCTTTGAGCTCAACACCGAGTGCGAGACTCTCACCGGTCCGCGTCCCGGCTCCGCGCAGCTTATCGACACCTCCCTCGAACACCACCTGGCCGCCCTCTGTACCAGCGCCCGGCCCCAACTCGATGACATGGTCCGCGATCGCGATCGTCTGCGGGCGGTGCTCCACCACGAGCACCGTGTTGCCTTTGTCGCGCAGCGCGAGCAGCAGGCCGTTGAGCCGATCGATATCGGCAGCGTGCAGGCCCGCGGTCGGCTCATCGAACACGTAGGTCACGTCCGACAGCGCTGAACCCAAATGGCGGATCATCTTCACGCGCTGCGCTTCGCCGCCGGAGAGCGTCGAGCTCGGCCTGTCGAGCGTGATGTAGCCGAGCCCGATCGCCACGAAATTCGCCAAGGCTTCGCGTATCGACGCCACCAGCGGCGCCACTTCCGGCGCATCCACCGTGCCAAACCACGCCGCCAGATCGCTGATCTCCATGTCGCAGAGGTCGGCGATACTCTTGCCGTTGATTGTGGACTCCAACGCGTGCGGCGCTAAGCGGGTGCCGCCGCATACCGGACACTCCACCTGGGTGACAGCTCGATCCACGAATTCCCGGGCCGCTTTCTGGAGGCCTTCTTTCTCCTTGCTCAAAAGCGACCCCTCGAGCTTGGGGATGAGGCCCTGGTAGGTGGTGTTGAACCCGAGATACTGGACTTTCTCCTGCTCGCCGTAGAGGAGCGCATGGCGCTGCTCCGCCGTGAACTGACCGACCGGGACGTCCGTGGGGTATTTGCCGGATTCGGAGTAGGCGCGCAACTGCCAGGAACCGGGCTTGAAACCAGGGGCGAGGATGGCGCCGTCGTCAAGCGAAAGCGCGTCGTCGACGACCTCCGCCTCGTCGAATTTCGCGGTGCGTCCCGTACCCGCGCACGACGGGCACATCCCGCCGGTGCGCGTGTAGTTCTTGCGCACCGTCTTCTTGCCCGTCGCATCCGTCAGCACACCGCCGCCCGAAACGCTGGGAACGTTGAAGGAATACGCGCCCGGTCCGCCAGCATGCGGTTCCGCGATGCGCGAAAACAGCACCCGCAGCAGGGGAGTCACATCCGTCGCCGTGCCCACCGTGGAGCGCACATTCGCGCCCAGCGCCGACTGGTCCACGACGATCGCCGCCGTGACCCCCGACAACCCCACCACGTCCGGCCGGGCCATCGACGGCATGAACCCCTGCACGAACGTCGAGTACGTCTCGTTGATCAGACGCTGTGATTCCGCCGCGACCGTGTCGAAGACCAGCGACGACTTGCCCGAATCAGACACCCCGGCGAACACCGTCAAACGGCGTTTCGGAATAGAGACGGAGACATCGCGGAGATTGTTCTCTTTCGCGCCGGTGACGACAATCGCGTCGTGGGCGTCGTCGCGCCCTTGCTGCTTTTCACTCACAAGGGGAAGCGTAGACCCGCGCTGCCACGGATGCGCAGCGACGGGAGCCAGCGCATTACCGAGGTGATTATCGGCTGATGGGGGTTTCGGAAAACTCTTTGACCACTACCAACGCGGCCTAGTTCCAGACGTAGTTCCACGGCCTTTGGTGTTTAGTTCCAAATCGATCCTAACCTGTGCTCGAAAATAGCCCTCACGCAGCCGCGCGGAGCTAAGTGTCACGGGGTTCTTGCCATTCATCGCGACGCCTAGATCCCGCTAATTGGGCTGCAGGAGATCGGCGATGTCTTCTGCCGTTGGCTTGTCGCCTTTACCGTTGGGGCCCAAACCTCGAAGATTTGCCAAGGTCAGATAAATGTTCTGCCCACTGCCAACAAAGCAGCGTTCCCACAAACTACCCGGGGATAGCCCCTTCTGCTCAGCAAGGGTATCTGCAATTTTCATGACTGCTTGCCAATAGTTCTTCTCAACCGATGATCTGACTACGACGATCGTGCCATTTTCAGCGGCCGCCAACAGAATGGCAAGAATGTAATCGAGAATAGGCCGTTGTGATGGCCATAGGCGGGCGCGAAAATCGCTATAGAATTGAAGGTCTTCCGTCGTGTACTCCTCTTTGAGTGCGCCAATGAGACCCTCCACATCTTTGGACTTCTTCGTGGCATAAGGAAAGATGTCAACCTGAGCCAGCCCTTCAGAGCGGCCTTCAGTCTCTAGCGGAATGAACTCTCTTAGTCGGCCTTGGGATTTGTTTCGGTTGGGGGCTTGAAAGTACGTCGTATGCCAATTGCCATTCCACTGCTTCATCGTCGGGCCGTGCAAATTCAGCGGAGGGTCGAAAGAGAAGTTAGGGACGGCACCATTTGTTAACTGCCATGGCACAAAAACGCCCTCTCCAGTAATAGCTCTCAGAAGGGCATCTTGCTCTTTAACCCACTGCTGCTTAGATTCGCTCCGGTCGAAAGACTTTACCTTTTTCATGATTTCTTCCGAGAGGTTCTCCGCCCCGAGCGCCCAGTCGGAGAATTTGTGGAAGCCGGGATTGAAGGTAACCACAAGAACTTTGGGGTTGTTCAGATCGCCCATGAAAGGTTGCGCCACGCTTGGGTATATGGCGTCGTCCTCTTTGCGATGTTTGCGGTCGCTGTAGGGAGCTTCCGGGTCGCCATTGAGATATTTCAGAAATTTGCGGAGCGTATTCCGGTACGTTTGTGGTCTGACATTACCAGGTAAAACGGGTAATTCCATTGCGTCAATGGCATCTTTGAGAACCTTAAGGTCGGTCTCTGAATCTGAAAGCCCAAGCTCATTCAGATGAAGAAACTCTCGGTCAGCTGGGTGGAGGAAAGTGAGCCAATTTTTCGGCTGAGGTTGGGCCGTAGGTTCTAATGGGTAGAACTCTTCAAAGGTGTAGTGACCGTTATTCCCTTTACCGTCGGCATCCGCTCTGGGCAAGTATGGTTGAGACGCTTCTCCGCCCGTGCTGTCATCGATAACAT
Source organism: Corynebacterium sp. p3-SID1145 (assembly GCA_025144245.1). Taxonomy (GTDB): domain Bacteria; phylum Actinomycetota; class Actinomycetes; order Mycobacteriales; family Mycobacteriaceae; genus Corynebacterium. The sequence continues at coordinate 166,462 of JALXXC010000006.1, forward strand.
CACCGGGAACGCCGCTGCCTGGCACCTCATTTTTTGAATGAGCGTGGTCTGCAAACGGATCGTACAGGGTGCCTTTACCCCAAAATTCTGTGATGCGCCGAGCCATCTTTTCAACGGTGAAATCCTCGAGCTTGAGCTGCTCGACTTGGCTCTGATCCACCATGGCTACAAAACCTCCAGAGAGCCGTCAATGGATTATCACCATCAAAGATAACAGCTTGGCGTCCTGCAGCGCATCAACTCTCTAGCGGGAGCCAACCGGGAAGCCGTTCCGGCGTCATTCGGACATGCAAGGAGGCTGGGTCGCCGTCAGTGCGTTGAAAATGTTTGCGTTAAAGTCCTGGCACGCGGTAAACCCGTATCCGACTATGCGCGACATCCGATTGCTCCACGGGTGGACCTCGCATCATTCCGGGGTTCGCAAGCCACGTTCGTAACTGGGGCGTATGTCTTCCGAGCGTTCAATCCCGAGATTAATGGCAGCGCGGTTTCACGCGTCCACGTAGACTCCGCCAGCCGTCTCGCTCCAGCAAACTGCTCAAATTTCAAATTCAAAGGGGTACATTGTTTTCATTCCCGATTTTGGGAATGGTCTTTCCTCGGGTATTCCCCGCGTTGGCAGGTGGGGAATTTCCACAAAAGCCCAGGGCTCTATGAGCGTTTCGGGGGTGCTAGGGTATCTGCACCCGTTTTGTGTGCGTGGGGAGTGAGCGCGCGGGGCGTTGATGACCGCATCACCGCCACCGCTCCCAGCCACAAGGTCCTCAAGACTTATTGGGTGAGACAAGGGATGGCAGGGAGTCTACGGCCAGCGCAACATCATTGAAAGCCGCAACGACAAACTCAAGAACGCCCGTGGCGTCGGCATTGGCGACTCGACCATGCGCCTCATGCGAGGCTGGGCCGGCCAGTTGATTGCGACCGCGATTTCGTGCGTGGCCGTGAATATTTTGCTTCTTGCGTCCGACTCAGCTTGGTTTGACGAGGACAGCACCGACAATGACCCGACACCGCGCGGCCGCAACGAACCTGACCGCAAAAGGAGCGACCGTGCGTTGGCCGGCACGTTCCCAAACGCGCCGCCAGTCGCCGCGTAATCCTGAGGCCGCACGCCCACTAGAAAAGATGTTCTGGAGGGCTGCGGTCTAGAAGCCGTGTTCGAACAATGAAAAACGCTCCGGAATTGACGAATCGCTGTCAGTTTTGGAACGTTTTGGCAATGGGGAGAGAAGAAAATGCCACGTTAAAGGACTCTTCGTCGCCAAGATAGGCGAAAATGGGGCTCCGGAAAAAGTTTTCCGAAACCCCTTGTTCTTTGGTGCCCCAGGTGAGACTCGAACTCACACTGGACGGGTTTTGAATCCGTTGCCTCTGCCAATTGGGCTACTGGGGCGTGCGGATCAACAATAGCGCAGGGGTTCTCGAACGAAGAAATGCCCTGCAGTTGAGCCACGTCAGCCGTAGGTAGAGTGGGACGGCGTGAGTACCGCTGATAGTTCTTCTGCACAGAAACGCCTCCTGCTCATCGACGGCCACTCGATGGCTTTCCGAGCTTTCTACGCCCTGCCGGCGGAGAATTTCTCCACCTCCGGCGGGCAGCACACGAATGCGGTGTACGGCTTTTTGTCGATGTTCTCCAACATTCTCGCCGAGGAGCAGCCGACGCACGTCGCCGTCGCCTTCGACATCGGGAGGCAGACGTTCCGCACCGAGCGGTTCCCGGAATACAAGGCGCAGCGCGCGGCGGCGCCGGAGGAATTCAAGGGCCAGGTGCCGCTCATCCAGGACGTGCTGGGGGATTTGAGCATCGTCACCCTGACCAAGGAGAACTACGAGGCCGACGACATCCTGGCCACGCTCACGACCCAGGCGCAGGACGACTACGAGGTGGTCATCGTCACCGGTGACCGCGATTACCTGCAGCTGGTCAACGATAAGGTCACGGTGCTGTACCCGACGCGCGGCGTGTCGACGTTGACGCGTTTCACTCCGGAAGAAGTGGAGAAGAAATACGGGCTCACCCCGGCGCAGTACCCGGACTTCGCGGCATTGCGCGGTGACCCGTCGGATAACCTGCCGAATATTCCGGGCGTGGGGGAGAAGACGGCCACCAAGTGGATCGTCCAGTACGGAGACTTGAACAGCCTCATCGAGCACGCCGAGGAGATCAAGGGCAAGGCCGGCATCGCCTTCCGCGAGCGCATCGAGCAAGTCCAGCTCAACCGCGAGCTCACCCAGATGGTGCGCGACCTCGAGCTGCCCGTCGGCCCGGACGAGCTCGAACTCAAGCCCGCGGACGTCACTGCGGTGGCGACAGCTTTCGACGATCTCGAGTTCGGCGTCAACCTGCGCGAGCGCGTCCTCGCCGCCGTGCCCACCGACGGCGCCGCGCCCGAGTCGCAGACAGAGGAACTCCCGGAGCTCACCGTCGACGATGAACCGCTGGACACCTGGCTCGCCGCGCGCGAAGACCAGGGCATGGCCGTCTTCATCCGGGGCGACGCCACGCCGGCGGGAGGGGACGCGTGGGCGGTGGGGATCGTCGATAAGCAACGTCACGGCATCTCGAAGAACATGGGCGACCTCGCGCCCGACGAGGACGCCGCACTCAAGGCCTGGCTCGAATCCGACGCGCCGAAATACCTCCATAGCGCGAAAGCCGCCTGGCACATGCTGCGTGGCCGCGGGATCACTCTGCGCGGCATCGCCCACGACACCGCGATCGCCGCATACCTTCTCCGCCCCGGCCAGCGCACATACGACCTCGCCGATGTCTACCAGCGGCACCTCCAACGCCAGCTTTCGACGTCCAGCGACCAGCTGAGCCTGCTTGACGACGACACCGCAGACCTCGACTCCGCCGCCGCCATCCTCGAACTCTCCGCGGCCCTGACCGAAGAACTGCGGGCGATCGACTCCTTCGAGCTCTACGCCGACCTCGAACTGCCGCTTTCTACCATCCTCGCGCAGATGGAGGAGACCGGAATCGCCGTCGACACAGACGTGCTCGAAGAGCAGCTCGCCGACATCTCGCAGAAGGTCGCCGACGCCGAGAACACCGCGCGCACGCTTGTCGACGAACCCGACCTCAACCTCTCGTCCCCCAAGCAGCTCTCCGTCGTCCTCTTCGACAAGCTCGAACTGCCCAAGACGAAGAAGACCAAGACCGGCTATTCCACCGCCGCCAAAGAAATCGAGTCGCTCGCGGCGAAGAACCCGCACCCGTTCCTCGACCAGCTGCTCGCGCATCGCGAATGGCAGAAGCTCAAGTCCACCATTGAAGGGCTGATCAAGACCGTTCACGACGACGGGCGCATCCACACCACCTTCAACCAGACCGTCGCCTCCACCGGCCGCCTAAGCTCCACCGACCCGAACCTGCAGAACATCCCGGTGCGCACCGAAGCCGGTCGCCGCATCCGCTCCGCATTCACCGTGGGCGACGGCTACGAATGCCTGCTGACCGCCGACTACTCCCAAATCGAGATGCGCGTCATGGCGCACCTGTCCGAAGACCCTGGCCTCATCGAGGCGTACAAGGAAGGGGAGGACCTGCACAACTTCGTCGGCTCCCGCGTCTTCGACGTGCCCATAGACGAAGTCACCCCCGAACTCCGCCGTCGCGTCAAAGCGATGAGCTACGGGCTCGTCTACGGCTTAAGCGCCTTCGGCCTATCGAACCAGCTGGGCATCTCCGCCGGCGAGGCCAAAAAGATCATGGAGGCGTATTTCGAGCGCTTCGGTGGAGTCAAGCGCTACCTCGACGACGTTGTCGAGCAGGCCCGCCGCGACGGTTACACCTCCACTGTCTTCGGGCGCCGCCGCTACCTGCCGGAGCTCACCTCCGACAACCGCGTCGCCCGCGAGAACGCCGAACGTGCCGCCCTCAACGCGCCGATTCAGGGCACCGCCGCCGACATCATCAAGGTCGCCATGATCCGCGTCGACGCCGCGCTTACCGACGACTCCGCTCAGCTCGAATCCCGCGTCCTGCTCCAGGTCCACGACGAACTCGTCGTCGAGGTCGCCCCCGGCGAGCTTGAACGTGTCCGCGCCATCGTCGAGGAAGAAATGGACCGCGCCATCAGCTTGCGCGTGCCCCTCGAAGTCTCCGCCGGAACCGGCGCGAACTGGGACGAAGCAGCACATTAGCCCGGGTAGGGAAGACCCCGCCCGGGCTAATCGGGAGCAAAGAGCTGGAAGGCTCTAGATCCTCGTCGATCCGGAACCGGTCGACCTGGACGACCTGGACGAGTCACCGTCGTCGGTGTTGTTTTCGTCGCCGTCTTCGTCCTCGAGCTCGTTTTCGAGCGCTTCGCGGAACTCGTCGTCGTCAAGCATGGACTCCTGGGCGAGCTCGTCGAGCGACATGTCGGCGTACTCGCTGTCCGGATCCAAGTTCTCCTCGTCGGAGAGGAGATCCACAGCCGCTGTGCGCACCTCGGTCTCCTTGTTCAGGCGGTCGCGGTAACGGAAGTACTGGTAGACCAGCACCGCGATCACGAACAGGCCCAGGTAGCCCAGGATCGGGTACAGGTTGGCCACCAGCTTCTTGAAACCGATGAAGGACAAAATGAACCCGACGACGCAGGCGGCGACATATGCCTTGTAGAAATTCGCCGGGTTATTGCGGGTCAAGCGCTTCGCCAGCGCGTAGATCATGCCCAGGCAGGTGTTGAACACCATGAGGAAGATCACCCACGTCATGATCTGGCCGAGCACCGGATTGATGTTGAACAGCACGGTCAGCAACGGCAGATCATCTCCGTTCACCGCCTTCGCCTCAATGAACAGCGTCACGACGAGCAGCGCAAGCATCAGCGCGTACAAACCGCCCGCGATCAGGCCGCCGACGCGGGCCGCCTTGTTGTCGAAGTGGTCGCCGCCGATGACGATCGCCATCGACACCGTGCACAGCGCGTTCAAACCCGTGTGGTTGAGGGCGCCGAGCCACCACGTCGGAGCTCCTGTAGCGCCGTCGACATTCGCCTGCGTCCATTCGCTCTGCGCCGCGAAATCGATGTCCGCGTGGGTGAATGTCCAGATCGACGCGATCAGCACGAACGTGATCAGCAACGGCGTGACGAGTCCGAGCACGACCGAGATCTTGTTCACATCGAGACGGCCCACAAGCAGCATGATGATCAGCATCGCCACGCCGCCGACGAACTTCGGCCAACCGTACGCCTGCTCAAGATTCGAGCCGGCACCCGCGAACATCACGAAGCCGACGCTGAACATGCAGGCAATCGCCGACCAGTCCATGATCTTGGACGAGAGACCGTCCGAGACCTCACCGAACACACGCGTGTGCTCGTTCGCCTGGAAATAAGAACCGAAAACCAGGAATGCCACGGCGGCAAACGCCATGACCACGCTGGCGAGGACAATGCCCCACATTCCCATCTGACCGTATGACACGAAGTACTGGAAAGCCTCCATGCCCGACGCGAAACCGGCGCCGACAACGACACCGATGAACGCGAAACCGATTCCGATTGCGCGTTTCAACATAAAAACACCACCTATGCGCCTCTGCGGCGCTATCAATTACTGATGACTGCATAAGCGTAATGCCATTGGTAACGGTTTGCTGAATGCACGCCACAAAAAACGGCCGAAACCGTACGCGCCAAAGCTTGCCCGAGCTGGGAAAATGAACTAATCTCGCAAAGGCGTATCTAAGCTGTCCGAGCGGTCTCGGTCGTAATAGGAGGGCCGCCCGCACCGGAAGCGAGATCGAAATCCCAGCTCTAACACGGATTATCGTGTTCTGGCCATGCTTTTTCGAGAGATGCGCTCATGTCCATTTGCTATCTCCTATCCATTTCGGAGCAACATAACCTATGCCCACTTCTACTACCCCGCAGGTTGCCATCAACGACATCGGCAACGCTGAGGATTTTCTCGCCGCAGTTGACGCCACCATCAAGTACTTCAACGATGGGGATATCGTCACCGGCACCGTCGTCAAGGTCGACCACGACGAGGTCCTCCTCGACATCGGCTACAAGACCGAAGGCGTCATCCTGACCCGCGAGCTCTCCATCAAGCACGACGTCGACCCGGACGAGGTCGTCGAAATCGGCGATGAGATCGACGCACTTGTCCTGACCAAGGAGGACAAGGAAGGTCGTCTGCTTCTGTCCAAGAAGCGTGCGCAGTACGAGCGTGCCTGGGGCACCATCGAAGAACTGCAGAAGAACGACCAGCCGGTCACCGGTACCGTCATCGAGGTCGTCAAGGGTGGTCTCATCCTCGACATCGGCCTCCGTGGCTTCCTGCCGGCATCCCTCGTCGAGATGCGCCGCGTCCGCGACCTGGACCCGTACATCGGCCAGGAGCTCGAGGCGAAGATCATCGAGCTGGACAAGCACCGCAACAACGTCGTGCTGTCCCGCCGCGCATACCTCGAAGAGACCCAGTCCGCAGTCCGCTCCGACTTCCTCCACCAGCTGGAGAAGGGGCAGGTCCGCAAGGGTGTCGTTTCCTCCATCGTCAACTTCGGCGCATTCGTCGACCTTGGCGGCGTTGACGGCCTGGTCCACGTGTCCGAGCTGTCCTGGAAGCACATCGACCACCCGTCCGAGGTTGTCACCGTCGGCGACGAAGTCACCGTCGAGGTTCTCGACGTCGATCTCGACCGCGAGCGCGTTTCCCTGTCGCTGAAGGCGACCCAGGAGGATCCGTGGCGCGTCTTCGCCCGCACCCACGCTGTGGGCCAGATCGTCCCGGGCAAGGTCACCAAGCTTGTCCCGTTCGGCGCGTTCGTCCGCGTCGAGGAGGGCATCGAGGGCCTCGTCCACATCTCCGAGCTGGCTCAGCGCCACGTCGAGGTGCCGGACCAGGTCGTCAACGTCGGCGAGGAGGTCATGGTCAAGGTCATCGACATCGACCTCGACCGTCGCCGCATCTCCCTGTCCCTCAAGCAGGCTGACGAGGACTACTCCGAGGAGTTCGATCCGTCCCGCTACGGCATGGCCGACTCGTACGACGAGCAGGGCAACTACATCTTCCCGGAGGGCTTCGACCCGGAGACCAACGAGTGGATGGAAGGCTACGACGAGGCTCGCCAGGAGTGGGAGGCCCGCTACGCCGAGGCTGCCCGCCTGCACGAGGCACACACCGCTCAGATCGAGCGTCACCGCGCTGCCGCCGCAGAGGCAGAGGCAGCCGGCGAGGGCGAGACCAACTACAGCTCCACTTCCGGCGAAGCTGCAGCTCCGGCAGCTCCGTCCGCGGGTGAGGCTGAGCAGGGTGGCTCCCTCGCTTCCGACGAGCAGCTCGCGGCTCTGCGCGAGAAGCTCGCAGGCAACTAAGCCAGTTCGCTGAAGGCCCGTACCGCAAGGTGCGGGCTTTTTGCATGCTTATCGACGTCTCGTGCCCGGCCTTTTCCTGCCCGCTGAGACTTTGTGGGTGCTGCGGTTTCTCCGTGTCAGCGGGGTTTCTGGGCAGTGTGCTGGCGTCTGCCTTGTGGATAAGTTGTGTTTGTCCACAGGTTTGAGCCGGTGGGGTGTCGGGGATGCTTTTGTGGGTTTAGCGTTTGGGGCATGAACGATTTCGACGCATTCATCACGACGTTGGCTGACCCTTTGACCATCCTGGCGGGCTTTGACCGTCAGGCAGCTGACCGTGCCGGAATCAAGCCCGCTACCGTCACCGAGTGGAATACCCTCCACCGGATTTATTTCGGGCCTACCCGGTTCAGGAAGAAGCAACGCCAAGCTGTGGCGATCGCCCGGGATACGAAGAAGACTTTCGACCAGCTGGCGTTGATCGAGCACCGGATGATGAAGATCACTGACCCGGCTGAGAAGTGGGCGCTTCGTGTGGCCCTGTTGTCTGTGCGGGGTAACTACGAGACGTTGAAGCGTCAGGCACGCCAGATTGTTCCGGATCGTGACGATCGGCCTGCCCCTGCTGCCACGGTCCGGTTCACCGGGTCACGT
>JALXXC010000007.1 GCA_025144245.1 Corynebacterium sp. p3-SID1145
CGAGGACATCGCGGTCACGGGCTACGACCCGCACCCGACGATCACCGCCAAGGTCTCGGTGTAGCGATGCTCGGCGCTATCTGGGCACAGTCCCTGGACGGGGTCATCGGCGACGGCACGGGAATGCCGTGGCACTTGCCGGAGGACCTGAAGCACTTCAAGGAGACGACGCTGGGCAGCCCGGTGGTCATGGGCCGCCGCACCTGGGAGTCGCTGCCCTTTAGCCCGCTGCCGAGCCGCGCGAACATCATCATCTCCTCGCGCGAAGCAGGTGATTGGTCGAAGGGGGCTTACGTCTACCGCGACCTTCCGGACTTCGACACCGACGCGTGGATCATCGGTGGGGCGAAGCTCTATGAGGCCACGCTCGATGAGGTCGACGTCATCGAGCGCACGCTTATCGACGTCCCCCTTTCCCCTCACCTCCCCCACAGTGCCGTGTACGCCCCGCGGATCAGCGAGGACTTCGAGCTGACCAGCGAAACCGACTGGTTCACCTCGGAGCGCGGCCGCGTGACCATCGAGGGCGCTGAGGACTCTCCGCTGCGCTACCGCTTCCAACGATTCGAACGAAAGGCTCAATAGCAATGGCTATCACCCCGGAAACGACCTCCCCGTCACCGTCTTCGCCGCCTCCTGGTGCCCGTTCTGCTCCCGGCTGCTGGCGGACCTGCGCAAGGCTAACGCCCCGCACGAGGTCGTCGATGTCGAAGCCCCCCGGCAACGAGGACGCCTCCGCCTGGGTCGAGTCCGTCAACAACGGCAACCGCGTCGTGCCGACGGTCCTCTACTCTGACGGCACCCACGCCACCAACCCGCCGGCCGACGAAGTACTGGCCAAGCTCACCGAGCTGCACTAGGCCTCCCAGAACCGTCATTGCTCGGGTTGACCAGTCTGCCTCTGCTGCATACCTCTATCTGCGCGGTGGGTGAGAATAGATACCGTAGGGGAACCGATGCTGAGATCGTGCCATCCAAGTCGCAGTCAATCAGCTCGCCGGCTTGGTTTCTGGAAACGCAAAGGAGCTACAGTCCAAAGAATCCCGGAACTAGCGGTTGCTGAAAGATACCATGCCCGTTGTAGTTCAATAGACCCGCCACGGTCTCTACCAATAGGTTCCTCGCTATTCATGCCCGACTTAAGCCCCAGACTTTCACCGACGATGCGTTCTGACCGAGCGACATGATTGCGCGAGACGCGACTCTAACAATCGAATCGGCGAACGCAACAGCTCACCCCACCGCGATGACACAGAGGGCTCAACACCGTGCCATTCTGTTGTGACGATTTCGACATACTCCCCGACACGATATCGCGATGCTACAGTAAAAAACTAACGTAAGGTTGAACGGCTACTTCTCCTGGACATCCAGAGAGTTTGCCGGAGCTTGATCGTAAGTTCGAACCTGAGAAAGGGTAACCAAGTTGAATTCTGAAGAGAAAGAAGTTTTCAGAAAAATTGCCGGGTGTAGTATAGCGAATCGTATCGTAGATGATCTTGAGGCTGGTAATCCCAATAATGATCCGTGCTATAGGATTTGCTCATACCAACAAGAGGAATTCGATAAACTTGGGGATGAGCAGGTCCGGTTTAGCAAAGAGACATTCCACATGCCTGAGCCATGGAATGGGAATTTGAGCGAGGCTAAGATTCTTTTTGTCAGTTCAAATCCGAGTTTCGACATCAACGAAACGACACCTGAATTAGCGCGAAAGAAAAACAAAGAGGTCTTGCCTAAAATCATAAGCGATACAGAAAAGGACGATCCGGAAACGAAGAAAGCCTTAGATGAGGCTGAGAATTTCTTCGAAAACCGTTTCCTCGATGAAACTGGTTCGATCCGTGAAGAATATGAAAATGAGACTTGGAAGAGAATTCTCAAGTTCGCTGGATACCTCCTTGGCAGGACACGCTCAATCGAGAGGGGTAAAAAGCTAAACAACGCTCAGAAAGAAGAATTCGCCTCCTGTATTGCGCTCACCGAAGTCGTACATTGCAAGTCCCCCGGAGAGGAAGGGGTCGAAGCTGCCGCTGAAACGTGTTATGACAAACACACACGGGCCGTGATTGAACTGTTCTTAAAATCCTTAAAATCTCCGTCGGAGGAATTTAAGAAGGTCGTCGTAATGGGGGTAAAAACCCAAGCGGCCTTAGCCAAGGGTATTTTAGCCGAACCTATCAAGGCCGACGATCCAGAAATTTCTGCCGAAGAATTAAACGAAAAACTAGAAACATTGTGGAATGAACTGGATGAACTGAGGAAAGACGATCTTGAGGAATTTGAGAAAGAAATGAAGAATCTTGCTCGGGACGGTTTCGGGGCGCTAGCCGAGAACGCGCTTTTTATTTTTATTCCTCATCCAGTCGCTAAAGGGTATTCTTATGCAGAATTTCAGCGGCGCTTTGATCGTCAATGCGAACCCCTGCGTCAATAAGGTGCCTGTCAATTTTTCAAGATTTATCGAATTGGCGTTCGACATGTATTCGTTCGCTAGTGGACCGGCATCTAGGAGTTTATGTTTTAGGGCTTCCGAGTGTCCCGGTAGAAGTTTCAACTTCTACCGGGTAAGAAGGGTCGTCGCTTCGCAACCACACCCCACACCACTAGTGGAAACCGAATGGAGTCCTCGGTGCTTTCCGCTCAACGGAAGTGAAATCCTCGGCGAGAAGTAGTTGGGGATCGTCATCAGAACCTAGGCGAGCAGCCTGGTTTTCTAAGGCAGATTCAAACAGCTGGCGGATGAATCGGGCATTTCCGAAAGTATCGGATCCACGCGCTTCATCAATGAGAGCTTCCGCTTTTTCGGCGACACCTTCATCCAACTCGAGCTGGAAGCGCGAAGCCATCAGCTGAAGAATCTCAATGAGCTCGTCTGTGGTGTAGTCGGGGAAGCTGATGTGGTGGCTTACCCGTGAAGGGAAACCGGGGTTCGCCTGGAAGAGTCGGTTCAGCTCTTCAGGGTAGCCAGCGAAAATGACAACCACTTCATCACGAAAATCTTCCATGTCTTTGATGATGGTGTCGATAGCTTCCTGGCCGTAACCCCCGTTTCCGGTGTCAACGAGAGAGTATGCCTCATCAATGAACAGCACCGAGCCTCGAGCCCGCCGGAACTGCTCATGCACCAACGGCGCAGTGTGACCGACGAACCGCCCAACCAGGTCTTGCCTTCCGCACTCAATCAGGTCTCCCACCGCAAGAATGCCTTCCTCGCGGAGTATTCGGGCTACTAACCGGGCAACTTCAGTCTTACCTGTACCAGGATTGCCTTCGAAGGACATGTTCAATGAAATCGGCGCAGTTTTGATGCCCTGATCGCGCCGGTTCTTTTGCACATTGGCCAGTGCGACAATCTTCTCAACCTGTTCTTTGACTTGGTCGAGGCCTATTAGCGAATTGAGCTCTCGTCGGGCGGTTCCTGGCTCGATCTCCTCAGCAGCTTCGAATCCCGGCAGGTCGCCCGGAAGGATTGTGCTCAATTCTTCGTCCGGACACATTGACGGATCTGGATATTCCCGATCGATGCGCGCAAGCAGGTTGCCTAAGGTGTTCTCGAAAACATTGCGCACATAGCGAGCATTGCCTTGGTCATCCGGACGTCCCCGTCGACTGAGAAGATCAAGAGCAGCATCTGCGGCTTGATCACCGAGTCGGAGACCTGCGTCATCCACAATGAGCTGGAAAATCTCGAGAAGTTCCTCTGGGCTGTAATCGGGAAAGTCGACGTGCACACCGATACGCGAAGCGAACCCCGGATTGGATCTAATTAGAGCCTCCATTTGGTCGGCGTACCCCGCAAGGATGACGACAGTGTCGGCTCTGTTGTTCTCCATCTGGGCAATCAACTCCGTGATGCTAGAGCTGCCGATCAAGCCATAGGCCTCGTCGATGAAAATGACGGATCCTTTAGCTTGCTTGAATAGCTTGGCGAAGTCGACGGGCCTCGACCCAGAAATGGTGAACACCCGCCCCTCCTTGATGATTCCCTCCTCCTTGAGAATCTCCCCATACAGGCCGGCGACCTCGGTCTTGCCTGTTCCTGGAGAGCCTGCGAATACCGCATGGAGGGATCGAGCAGGGAGCTCGATTCCACGTTCGAGGTACTTCTTGCGCATGCGGTGTTCTCGCAAAGTACTGTGAATGACTTTCTTGACATCATGAAGCCCGATCAGAGAGTTCAACCGAATCCACGCGGAGCTACCCTCTGCGCGAGCAGAGATCGTTTCACTTGGGAGCGGAATCTCGTGATACTGGGGGTAAGCTTCGCGGAGCAATTTCTTTTGCCGCCACGTTTCAAAAATTGATTCCGCACTCGGAAGAAGCGGATCGTCTACGCTGTCAATGGCCAACTGAGTCAGGTGATCGTCGGGAGTGAGGCCGACGCTGAGAGCGCGTGACTTCAGCCACTCCAACATGGCATCGAGGTCAACGCTCGCTACCGGACTATCTTGGGCATCGATAGAAATGATCGCCCGTGGGTAGGCGGCTGACAGTCGTCGTTCCAGATCCGGTTTGCCCGCGGGAATCACCAAAACAAGTTGCAGCGCAGCCTCCTCAAACGCCGCCTCGAGGAGGGCCTTCACACTTTCGTACACCGTGTAGTCGAAAGAGGAATCCGTGTCATCCTCACCATAACGCACGACGACCGTTCCCCCGTCGAGCGAGCGGATGAGCGACTTATTGATGGTTCTAGCGAGTTTTTCAGTTCTATCTAGCAGTGCCCCCCGTGGCGTAACAGCGTTTCGCAGGTGCCTAAAATCAAAGTAGTAAACATTTGGGGTTGCAACTCGCCCTGAAGAATAAAGTGCCGAGCACAAAGCCCTCACAGCATATCCTTGATTTGTTCCGAGCCGGTGCCGGATTTGAAAATGCACTGGTATACCCGCGGCACGGGTCTTGGCATTGCCTTGCTGCTCGTAAATCTTTCCGAGCTGCGGCAAGAGGGATTCAGCATAAGGGGACCCTTCGACATCTTTGCTAACTCCCGCAAGGTCCTTTTCAGCAACAATTTCTTCGTTGAAGAAGTCTGGATACCGGAAGAGGGAGATGAGTTCCGGACACTCGAGATCGTGCGCGATCTGGGCGACATGATATGCGTTAAAAGTCAGGGTATCCTTTCCCAATAACGCCATTCGTGCAGAACAGGGTTTTATGTTCTCGATTTTGTATTTATCCTGGGTCACGCCCAGGAGCGCCAAAACATTATGTACGATGCCTTCGACTTCGGCGCCCGTTTCTGGGTCTGGGAGAGTGATGCCCATTGTGACGCTCTTTCGGAGCCTTAGGGGACGCTCAGATTCCGTGAAATGCACGAGCGCATTCCTGTCGAGTTCCTCAAAAAGGTAAGTCTCGGAATCACCCAGATTCCGGCCGACATCACCAATAGTCGAAATAGTTGCCGCAAAATATCTCATGCCAACGAACGCTAGCAAAAGAATGCGACATACTGACCAAGTTGATCCGCTGTTTTCGGACATGTGTTCGCCTTGACAGCCGATGCAGCATAGCGAACCTAAACGGAATAGTCCTTGCTGGGTGACCATCACATTGCCTTGATCGTCGGGCGATAGAATTCGATAGATCCTAGGGGCACACCCGCATGCAACGACACCAACCCGTTCTAGCGGAGCCGCACAGCCTCGACACCGTCCAGGCCGCAGACTACGACCTTGCCTTCTACCCCGGCGGACACGGCCCGATGGAAGATCTCGCGGTTGATGAGACTTCCGCGCGCATTCTCATCGAGCGCACGGCAGACAAGGCGCTGTGGTTGCTTGAGGACAGGCTCGTCGCCCTCGGCATCGAGTACAACAAGGCGCCGGAGCCGTGGGCTCCCTACGTCACCGTTGACGGCAACCTCTACACCGGGCAGAACCCGTCCTCGTCGCGAGAGCTCGCAGAGCGGCTTGTGAAGGACCTTGTCTAAAACAAAGTAGAGGGGTTAACCCTGCGGCTGGCCAGCGGTGGCCCTCGCCACCGCCAGGTCCTCCCACGGCATGACCGCGGTTTTAAACACCATTAGGGCTGTGATCGGAGCGTCGCGGCTGCTCCTAGCGGCAAGTACCCACGCATGAAGGCGACATTGAGTGCAAGTCTGGGTTTCTAGCCTATTCCCTCATCATTTCCACTCAGTCTCTCGGCTGCCAAGTTGATCACGGCCGACATCACCAACCCGGCACCTATTACCCAAACCAGCGCTGGTGAGAAAATCTCCGGATCCCCACCGCCAGTTTGAGCAATAAGGAGACCAGCCACAATTGCAAGGACACCAACGACGGAGGGTGTCAGGAAGTTTGTGTGTGAGGCTCTGATCTAGAAGGAGTTTCACCGATAATGACTACGGTGTCACCGAAGAAAGGCCACGACCCGTCGAGGGTCAACGCGATCAGCGAGAAGCTGATGGATAACCCCGAGCTCGCAAAGCTCATAGCGGAGTTGTCCACCTCCACCGACGACGCCAGCGAGCTGGTCAAGGGGCTTTTGCAGGCATCGATCAACGCCGGCCTGCAGCCGGAGATGGATGCTCATTTGGGCTATGAACACCCCGACCGCAAAGCTAAAGCCCAGGTAGAAAATGCTGGTGGTGACCACCGAAACGGGTCATACACCACGACCGTGGATTCTGGCTACGGCCCGCTGGAAGTGACCGTGCCCAGGGATCGGGCAGGCACGTTTCGGCCGCAGATGGTGCCCAAGGGCGCGCAGGCTCACCGAGCTCGACGACATGATCATCTCCCTATACGCGGGCGGGATGATGTCCAGCACCACCTTGTGACCACCCTCGGGGTGGCCATGAGCCCGGATACCATCAGCACGATTACTGACGCGGTGCTTGATGAGGTGATGCTGCAGCAGAACCGCCAGTTGGACGAGTTCTACCCGGTAATCTTGCTCGACGCGCTTCGGGTGACGATCCGCGACGGCCACCGCGTGGTCAATAAGTCCTGCTACATGGCTGTCGGTGTAGACATGGACGGCATCACACCATCCTGGGCTTGTGGATCGCCGATAACGAAGGCGCCGCATTCTGGGCGTCAGTGTGCGCTGACCTCGCCAACCGCGGGGTCCAAGACGTGTTCATCGTCTGCTCCGACGGGCTCAAGGGCCTGCCGGACGCCGTGGAAGCGACCTGGCCGAATTCCATGATGCAAACCTGCATCGTGCATCTGATCTGGGCGGCGAACAGGTGGGTGTCCTACCAGGACCGCAAACCCGTATCCAGCGCTTTGCGGGAGGTCTACACCGCGCCGAACGAGGACACCGCGCGTGCCGCCCTGGACGCGTTCGAGGCATCCGAGCTGGGACGGAAGTATCCGCAATCGGTCAAGGTGTGGCGTGATGCGTGGGATCGGTTCGCGCCATTTCTGCAGTTCCCGGCGGCGGCCCGCAGGGTGCTCTACACCACCAACTCCATCGAATCGCTGACTGCTTAAGCTGCGCAAAGCCACCCGTAACCGCAGCCAATTCCCGAACGACACCGCAGCGCTGAAGACCCTATGGTTGATGATCTGCAACATCGAGGACAAGCGCGCCGCCCAGCGTGCGAAGAAGGCGAAACGAGCAACTGAGTGCAACGGCTACATTGAAGGGGCGAAAGCCAACGGGTGGAAACAAGCCATCAACCAACTAGCCGTGGCATACCCCTACCGATTCGCGGACTACTTGTAAACCAAGCCCCCGCACACAAACAATCGGACACTCTCGTTGGAGGAGCCATTTCATCCGCCCTGAGGCTAGCGTAGAACCTAGTCACGGGCCGTTTTTGACTGTGCGGCGAGGCGGAAGGAATATCGGCGGCCCCGCGCAACGTTGCAACTGGTGTTCAAGAGCAGTGGCCCAGCCCACCAAGCGGGGCTGAGGTCGTGCCGAGAGCACAACGAGTAAGGAGCAGCGCGTTGACCACCGCTAAACAATGGGTTCTTGCCTCTCGTCCGGATGGGCCGCCAACCGTCGAGAACCTCCGTTTCGAGGAGGTAGAGCTGCCAGAGCTGTCTGACGGCCAGATCCTCGTCGAGAACACCCACGCCAGCGTCGATCCCTATATGCGCGGGCGAATGAACGACGTGGAGTCGTATATCCCGCCATTCCAGATCGACGAGCCGCTGACGGGCACTGCCGTCGGCAAAGTCGCTGAGTCGCGTTCCGAGAAGTTCAAGGTGGGCGACACGGTGCGTCATTTCGCGGGGTGGCGAACGCACGCTGTCCTCGATGAAGGCGAGGCAGAACCGATCAACACGAGCATCGCTCCGGCCGAGGCGTACCTGGGCATCCTCGGCGTGACGGGCCTGACCGCTTATGTCGGGTTGACTGCCGTCGGCGAGATGAAGGAAGGCGACGTCGTGTTCATCTCCGGCGCGGCGGGTGCTGTCGGTTCGGCGGCCGGGCAGATTGCCAAGCATCTCGGCGCGGCGAAGGTGATCGGTTCGGCAGGTTCCGCCGAGAAGATCGACTACGTGAAGGGGCTCGGTTTCGACGAGGCGTTCAACTACAAGGACGGCGATGTGAGCGGACAGCTTGCGCAGGCGGCGCCGGACGGCATCGACGTCTATTTCGACAACGTCGGCGGCGACCACCTGGAGGCGGCGATCGATAACGCGAACACGTTCGGCCGCATCGCCATGTGCGGAGCAATCGCCCAGTACAACGACTCTGAGCCGGCTCCGGGGCCGCGCAATCTCGGCTTGTCGATCGGCAAATGCCTCACGCTGCGCGGCTTCGTCGTGGGCAAATACTCCCACCTGGCCAAGGAATTCCAGGAGAAAATCGCTCCGCTCGTCGTCGACGGCGCGATCAGCTACGAGACGACCGTGCGAGAGAGCATCGAAAGCATGCCGGGCGCTTTCCTCGAGCTTTTCGACGGAGGCAACACCGGCAAGATGATCGTTAAATTTTAGGAGGACAACATGACCAAGGTACTTATGGTTGTTTCAGCAGCCGACCACTGGACGCTTAACGACGGAACTACGCACCCAACCGGCTTCTGGGCCGAAGAACTAGTCACCCCGTACGTTGTCTTCACCGACGCAGGCTGGGAGGTGGACGTGGCGACGCCGGGTGGGCAGGCCCCCACCGTCGACAAGGCCAGCCTCGCTGACGGCGCTGGCGATGCCGACACGTTGGCAGCGGTGAAAACCAAGCTCGACGAGCTCCAACCGGTGCTGACCAGCCCGCTAAAGCTCGAAGACATCGAGGCCTCCGACTACGACCTCGTTTTCTACCCCGGCGGGCACGGGCCGATGGAAGATCTCGCGGTGAACGAGATTTCTGCGCGCATCCTCAACCAGCGAATGGCGGACAGCACTCCTGTGGCCCTTCTCTGCCATGCTCCGGCCGCAGTCCTCGCAACCGAGAATGCACCCGGCGGCTCCCCGTTCGCCGGGCGGATCATGACCGGTTTCTCCAACGACGAGGAACGCTCCGCCGGTCTCGCCGAGAAGGCGCCGTGGTTACTCGAGGACCGCCTCGTCGACCTCGGCGTGCAGTACAAAAAAGCACCGGAACCGTGGGCGTCCTACGTCACCGTCGACGACAACCTCTACACCGGGCAGAACCCGTCCTCGTCGCAGGAGCTTGCGGAGCGCCTCGTGAAGGACCTTGCTTAACAGCAGGCGACGCGACCCGGTAGTTCGGAAAAGGATTGTGGGGCCAGCGGGGCTCGAACCCGCGACCAACGGATTATGAGTCCGCGGCTCTAACCGACTGAGCTATAGCCCCTCGCTGCACACCGGGGGTTGTGTACCGGCTGCGTCGTCAAAGTATAACTGTGGGCTGTCCGGGCCCGGCAATCCACCCGAGTCACTTCTGCGCCGCGGGTTCGCTAAGGTGAAATGGAACTGGCTCGGAGCTCTATAAGGAGGCTGAACACCATGGGACGTTTGACTCAGCTGGCGATTGGTGCCGCTGCCGGATATGTCATGGGATCAAAAGCCGGGCGCAAGCGCTACCACCAGATCGTGGACACAACCCAGAAGGTGGTCAACTCTCCGCTCACGCGGCAGGTTGTCCGCTCGACCCGCAAGACGATCGCGAACCAGCTCGACCCGGACCCGCGCATGCGCGAGGTCAAGGATCTCCGCCGGGGCAGCCGCGGCAAGGGCGGCGAAATCGAGCACACGATTTACGAGCCCGACGAGGACTAGACGGAGCTAGAGCAAGCCCGCGACGATTCCGTCGAGAATGTCTTTCTCGCTGATGACGAAGGACTCGGCGGCACCGCCGGTCTCATGCGTGATGGCATCCATGAGCTGTTCGACGACGGTGGAGCCGGAGCCGATGACGTCGGCACGACCGGCGTGCATGACGGGATCTTCGAGGCGCTGCGCAGCCGTCTGACGCCGCAGCTGCGCGGTGACATCCCTCATCTCGCCGAATGTGATCTCGGAGCAGTGGATGGCCTCGGGGTCGTAGGAGTCCAGCCCCTGTGCGATCGCGCTCAGAGTAGTGAAGGTGCCCGCGCAGCCGACGAAGGTATCAGCCTCACCCAACGGCACGACTTCGAGAGCCGCGGCGATCTGCCCGTCGATGTACTCGCGCGCGGCAGCGGTCTCGGCCTCGGTGGGCGGATCAGTGCGCATGAAGCGTTCGGTGATGCGCACGCACCCCATCTGCGTTGAGTATGCGCCGAGAATCTCCTCGGAGGTGCCCACCATGATTTCGGTGGAGCCGCCGCCGAGGTCGATGACGCAGAAGGGTCCGCGGTCAGCTGTAAGGTCGGCGGTGGCGCCGCGGAAAGACAGGGCAGCTTCCTCCTCGCCGGAAATGACTTCAGCGCTGGCACCGGGCTGGATGCGGCCGAGCAGTTCCCGGGTCATGCCGAAAAACTCTTCGCGGTTCGCGGCATCACGGGTCGCGGAAGTGGCGACCATGCGGACAGCCTCCACGCCTTCGGCCTCCATGCGCTCGGCATAAGCGGCAAGGGCATCGCGGGTGCGGGCGATAGCGTCCGGGGTGAAACGGCCTGTGGCATCGACACCCTCACCGAGACGCACAATGGTCATCTCGCGGCAGATCTCGCCGGCTTCCGAATCGTGGATGAGCAGGCGGATGGAGTTGGTGCCGCAGTCAACGGCTGCTACGCGGGTCATGCCAGCCCCTCCCCTGCTTCCTCGAGTGAAATGCCGAGATCCGCGAGTGCCGGCCAGTCAGCGGGAATAGCCGTCCCGCGCAGATTACCGTGCTCGGCGGCGAGAGCGACCGCCTCCGTGCCGAGGCGCACGCGGCCCGGCCCCTCGGCGAGAGCGTACGCGATCAGGACGTGAAGGCACTTCACACGATCCGGCATGCCGCCACCAGAGAAATCAGTGCCAAGGTCCTCGATCGAATTGCGCTTGTCCAGGTAGTGGCGGTGCGCAGCTTCGTAGTCGGCCTTCAGCTTCGTGTCCGAGCCCAACCGGGCTTCCATCCACTTCATCACCTGGGCGACCTCGAGGCGGGACGCTTCCGCGGTGAGGCGTGGATCGGTGAGGTAGTAGAGGGTGGGGAACGGGGTGCCGTCGTCAAGCTTGGGTGCAGTCGTGACTACCGCTGGTTTCCTGTCTGGCGTCGTGTACGCGATCTCGAGCACGCCGCGCGGAGTGCGGCCGAGTTGCCGAGCGACGGTGGCGAGCTCTTCCTCGGTGGGTTTCTGCATGACGCTCATTGTCGCACACGACAGGCTACTGCTGTTCGGGGATCTCCTCGGGCGGAGCCGCCTCTTCCTCCTTGGGAACCTCGCGCAAGGAATTCCAGAGGATCTCGTTCCACGACGCACCCGCGTTAGGGTCCTCCGCGTGCTCGCTCGTGATCGTCGAACCCTCCATGCGCGGGTCGATGATGCGCCACGCGGTCTCCCCCGGCTCCACCATGCTGAGCCGGCGACGGGCCTCCTGCTTTGCGTACTCGGGGTCGCTGTAGCGCTCCAGATCCTCCTGAAGCTGGGCCTTTTCCTCTTGCTTCGCCGCGATCGACTCGTTGAGACGCGCGATCTCGGCCTTGCCCGTGTAATAGTTGCGCAGCGGAACTGCGATCGCGACGAGCACGACGAGCACGACCGTGATCAAGACGGCGACACCGACGATGTCGCCTTTGAGCATGTCTGTGCGCGGTCGCTTCTGCTTCCTCGCGGCGCGCTCGGCATCGCGGCTGGCCACGGGAACCGTCGTGGGGCGACGACGTGAGCCCCCAGCGCGTCCAGGCATGCCGGTGCGCTGGGGGCTGGTGTCGCTGCGGCGAGCGCCTCGTGCGGAAGAAGTGGCCATAGTGACTGTGTAGTCTACGTGGCCCCGCTACCCGCGGGCGTAAGGCGCGCTACGCGCCGCTACTTGTTGAAGCGCGGGAACGCGTCACGGCCGGCGTAGACCGCAGCCGGGCCGAGCTCCTCCTCGATGCGGATGAGGCGGTTGTACTTGGCGACGCGCTCGGAACGGGCCGGGGCACCCGTCTTGATCTGGCCGCAGGACAGGGCCACGGCCAGATCGGCGATGGTCGTGTCCTCGGTCTCGCCGGAGCGGTGGGACATCATCGTGCGGTAACCGTTGCGGTGGGCGAGTTCGACAGCGTCGAAAGTCTCGGTCAGGGTGCCGATCTGGTTGACCTTGACCAGCAGGGCGTTGGCGGCCTTCTCCTCGATGCCGCGTGCGAGGCGCTCCGGGTTCGTGACAAAGAAGTCGTCGCCAACGATCTGGACCTTATCGCCGATCTCGGCGGTGAGCTTGGTGTAGCCCTCCCAGTCGTTCTCGTCCAGCGGGTCCTCGATGGACACGATCGGGTAGTTCTCGACCAGGTCAGCGTAGACCTTCGCCATTTCCTCGGCGGAGTGCTGGCCGCCCTCGAAGTTGTAGGAGCCGTTCTCGAAGAACTCGGAGGATGCGACGTCCAGAGCCAGAGCAATGTCGGTGCCCGGCTTGTATCCGGCCTTCTCTATGGCTTCCACAATCAAGTCGAGAGCCGCCTTGGTGGAATCGACAGAGGGGGCGAAGCCACCCTCGTCGCCAAGACCCGTGGACAGGCCCTTGTCCTTGATCACGGACTTCAGCGCGTGGTAGACCTCGGCACCCTGGCGCAGTGCCTCGGTGAAGGTCTCGGCACCGATCGGGGCGATCATGAACTCCTGGACGTCCACGCCCGAGTCGGCGTGCGCGCCGCCGTTGAGGATGTTCATCATCGGCACCGGAAGGACGTGCGCGTTCGGGCCGCCGATGTAGCGGTAGAGCGGCAGGCCGGCAGAATCAGCAGCGGCCTTCGCCGCTGCCATGGAGACACCCAGGATTGCGTTAGCGCCGAGGTTCTTCTTGTTGTCGGTGCCGTCGGCCTCGATCATGGTTGCGTCCAGCACACGCTGATCGTCAGCCTCGATGCCGGCGATGGCATCGGCAATGGTCTCGTTGACGTTGCGGACAGCGTTCAGGACGCCCTTGCCTGCGTAGCGGTCATCGCCGTCGCGGAGTTCGTGCGCCTCGTGTTCACCGGTCGAAGCGCCGGACGGAACGGCGGCGAGACCGTGGGAGCCATCGTCGAGGAAGACCTCGACCTCGACCGTGGGATTACCGCGGGAATCCAGGATCTCGCGGGCGTACGTCAGCATGATGTCAGCCACTGAAATTCTCCTTGCATCGAAGTAGCCTTTGCGCCCTCAATTGTTCCAGAAAATCGGCCTGCCGGTCAGAGCCTTCGGCGCCAGTCGGGGCTAACACCTCAGCAAAGACACGTATGCACTATGCGACACTTCCGCCCCATGCGTTTCACTCTGCTAGGCCTTAGCGCGTTCAAAGACCCCAGCCCGCCCGCCAAGGAAGGACCGACTATGCGTTTCACCCCCGCCAAAACCGCGGCCGCTGCCGCCGCCCTCGTCGTTTCCGCCGGACTCTTCGCTGCCGCGCCGGCACAGTCCCAGACCGCCAATTTTAAGAACCTCATGAAAGTCGCCGCGCAGGCCGACACCATCTCCTGCCCCGACCTGAAGAAGCAGCTGGACAAGACCGGCCGCGTGAACGCCAACACCACCCGCACCGACTTGGTGAACATGGCCAACGCCGAGCTCGCATCCAAGCCGGCCCTGCGCGCCGCCGCTGGCGGCACCATCAACAAGGTCGCGGACCGCGCCGTCGCGTGCGGCCTGGTCAAGACCGGCAACGGCGGAAACAACGCGCCGGCCCCGTCCAACCGCCTCCCGGGCGTTCCCGCCCCGGCACGCCCGTGGGCACCGGGACCGGCACTTCCGGCCAACCCGGTCAACCAGATCGTCAACCAGGCCATCGGCAACCCGGCCCAAATGTCCTCTGCCGCCCAGGCACAGCTCAAGAACCAGATCAACGCATACCGCGCGCAGGTCAACGCGAACCTGCCGGCTGGCTCCAGCATCTAAGCAGAAAATCTCTTAAAATGAAGGCCTCTCTCCCCTCCCAGGAGAAGGCCTTTTCACGCGGCCAGGAATAACTTATAAAGCGGGCACCCCAGACCCCTCCTCGTCGACAGAGATCATCCACTCAACCCGAAGAGTATCCAGGTCAGCCAAGTAGTCAGCTTCGACTCCGATTTCGTAAAACTCGTCTAAAACACAGTCCAAGAAGTCATCAAAACTCTCGTTGCTGCACTTCGGCCGCTGGCAACGTTGTTCGATAGAGATGATGCTTGTCATGACCTCTCCTCCCAGCAGGTCGCCCTCTTCAACTGCTTCACAAGTTCGCGAGAATAGTTAGGGTTCGAAGACGAAACGTGGACAGTCTTATCCAGCCTCGTTTCTCGGCTTCTCGAAGAATCGCTTCAAGTTCTTTTTGAATGCACGGACCGAAGAGGCACTCAGATTCTCCCGACGATTGAGCCCCGGCAACCGTCCCCAAATCCTCAGGCCAGACTCACCCACCCAGCTCCAAACCTAGCCCCGAGCCAAGCCTTTTCTACTTATGCGCCGTCTGGCCAAGCGCGTAGTTTGCCGCCGCGTCACGCACCCTGATCACGTAATCGTTCGACTGGTTGTACCCGAGAATCGCCTCCTGCCAGTCCTCCGGCGTATCCAGGTCGCGGCCCCCGGCACACAGCAGATTCGCCGCTCCGAGCGCCGCGTCGTCAATCTGCTGGGGGTCGGCGTAACCGTCGCCGTCCGCGTCCCGGCCGTAGCGCGCCCAGGACTCGGGAATGAACTGCATCGGCCCGACAGCCCGGTCGTACTCGGCGTCGTTGTCGTGCTCACCACCGTCAGTGTCGGGGACATGCGCGAAACCATCGCCATCCAGCGCCGGACCGATGATGGGTGGAGTGGGGCGGCCAGCGTCGTCAAGCCGAGCGCCCGACGCGATCTTGCCGGTGTAGGTGCCGTGGCGCGTTTCCACCCAGCCGAGCCCCGCGAGCGTGTTCCAGTGCAGGTTGCACCCGGGCCACGCTTGCCGCGCGATGAGTTCCGCGTTGCCGTAAGCCCGCACCGCCTGCGGTGAGATATCGATGCTTTCCGCGATCGGTGCCGCCCAGTTCGCGAGCTGATCCGCGGTGCGCCCGGGCCCATGCACGTCAATGTCTGGCGGGCTCACCGCCGCTGCCGGGGGCACATCCGCCGGAACGGGTGCCCGCTTCTTCGTGCTGAGCGGCGCGTCGAGAATGCTGAATAGCCACATCAGCAGCGAAATGATCAGCACGATCGCCATCACGATGATCAGCGCTCCCCCGCACCCGCAGCCCGCGGCGTTGCGCGGGCGCCCTGGGTTTCTACGAGACGGGTTCACGATCGCTCACTTTACCGCCCGCCCCCGCGGACCCATTCTTCCCCACGGAAATTCGCATTTAAGCCACAACTTTCACTACAGTCACTGTAGTATCAACGTTCGTCTGGAAAACCAGATCCGCGCATCCCCATGCAAACAGCCCGAAAGGACTCCCCCACCATGCGTTTCCGCACCGCTGCCATCGCCACCGCACTGGCCGCCGTCGCCACCACCGGCGTCATCTCCTCCAACCAAGCCGACGCACAGAACAACACCCTCGCCCTCGTCAGCGCCCTCAACGGCAACATCGCCAACCTCGACTGCAACAGCGTGGGCACCCTACTGCGCGGCGCCAAGCTCGTCGGCCAGGACACCACCCGCTCCCAGCTGACCGCCACCCTCAACAGCAAGATCGGCACCGACCCGGCCTTCGCCCTCCTCGGCGCCCCCACCGTCAACGCCATTGGCAACCGCGCCCTCCAGTGCGGCGTGGTCAAGCCCGACCCCGTCACCCCGCAGTCCCAGGCCATCGACTTCGCCTCGGAGCTCTCCTCCCAGGCCGGCCTGCCCGAGCTGCGCAACGTGCTGCCGGCTATCGCGCCGAACGTGAGCCGCTTCTAAGGCGCTTGCTAAACGGCGTAGGCGCTGACCCGCAATTGGGCCAACTTCATCCCATCATTCGAAGAATCGGAGGCAGTAAAGAGAGGGCCCCGCCCCCTAAGCGGTGAAGCACGGATTTCCATCCTTACTCGGGCCTACCTCACCGTTGATTAGATCCATCCCTTCAAGCACTTTGGTTATGACCTGGTTCAGAGTTTGCCGCGGACCATCAGGTACAAGTCGTGAACGATCCCTGAAAAACCGCACTTTTTTAGATTTCCTGATTACCGGAGCGGGCTCGATAACTTCAAGGCGTATCCCAAACTTAACCATGACCGTCAGCGGCTCCTGCCAAGCCCCTTCCACGACCGAGCGGTCGAACAGGCCCCTCTACTACGAATTTTTCTTTTCCCGCCGCTTCCCCTCCGCCCACAGGCGGTCCTGTTCGTCGACCGGGACGGTGCCGGTGGAGCCGTCGAAGAAGTAGGGGGCGCGGTTGCGCATCTTGTCCACGAAGGCTTGGGCGACATCCGGGAAAGTGAAGGCGCCGCGGCGGGACGCGATCTCAGCGTGGAAGAGGACCTGGAGAAGGAGGTCGGAGAGCTCTTTCTTGAGGGCGGTGTCGGGGTGGTGGTTGCGGATGGCGTCGATAAACTCATGCGTTTCCTGCTCGAGGTACTCAATGAGCGTCTCGTGCGTCTGCGCCATCTCCCACTCACCGCGGGTACGGGCAGTGCGCATGACCTGCTGGGCTTGGTGGAGCGGGTCGCTTAGCGACGGAGCCTCAATGACCTTCTCCCCCGCCGCGATGCGTGTGCGCACCTCCACGTCATCAGGATCGGTCGTGACCAGCGTCCCCGTCGCAGACTCCGTCGTGCTGATATCCCCGAGGTTCCAGCGGACGGAGACCGGCACCTCGTCGGTGTAGACGACGGGACCTTCGAGGCTCGTGGCGGCGGCCAGCGGGATCATGTCGGGCCAGCGGGAGTCCAGGACGAGGATGGTCATGGGCTAGATACTAGTGTCTCTCAGTTGCCCCTGAACGCCCGGTCGTTGAGCTCCCTCCGCGCCTGCTCGAGAGCGACCAGATCGGAGAACAAGGCGTTGTAGGCCATCTCGTCGTCGCTGGGGCGCATGCGCTGCAGCTGGGATTTGAGCTGGGCGATCTGGTTGCCCACGCGAACTTCCTGCAATCGGGACAGGACAGAGTCGGCGTAGGAGGCGGGATCCTCGGCAAGGATCTCCTCGACGGCGAGTTCGGAGACGAAATTGCGGCCTGTGGCGTCGGTCATCTCGTCGGAGACGTGCGCAATCCAGCTGGAACCGGCATTGGAGGCACCGCCGGCTTTGCCCATGGCGTCGCGGACCGCGCGGTAGGCGGGGTGGGTGAACGCGTCGGGGTTGATGCCGTCGAAGTAGCTGCCGGCGGCCTCCGGGTACTGCAAGGCCACCTTGAGCGCCTCCCGCTGAGCCCACAGCGTCGGGTCGTCGGGGTTGGGCAGCTCGAAGGTGGGCTGGTTAGGAGCGGGCTGGTTCGCCGTGGCGGAAGTGTCCTCCCAGACGGTCCGTTTAACCGGCTTGGGGTTCTTGGCCTCCTTACGGACCTGCCGGATCACCTCGCTCGGATCAGGCCAGCCGACCCAACCGGCGAGCTGGCGGGCGTACTCGGTCTGCAGCGGGGTGTCGCGGATCTGGGCGACGACGGGAACGGTGCGGCGCAAAGCCTGCAAGCGCCCCTCGGGGGTGTCCAGGGAGTAATCCTGGAGCAGAGATTCGATGACGAACTCGAACATGGGAACCCGAGACGCCACAAGGTCGCGCACGGCGGAATCGCCCTTGGCCATACGCAGGTCGCACGGGTCCATGCCGTCGGGAGCAACGGACACAAAGGACTGGCCGGTGAACTGCTGGTCGCCCGCGAAAGCGCGCATGGCGGCTTTCTGCCCAGCCTCGTCGCCGTCGAAGGTGTAGATCAACTCGCCGCGGAAGTAATTGTCGTCCAGCATGAGGCGGCGGATGATGCTCATGTGGTCCTTGCCGAAGGCGGTGCCGCACGACGCCACCGCCGTGGTCACGCCGGCGGCGTGCATGGCCATCACGTCCGTGTAGCCCTCCACCACGACGCACTGGTGGCCCTGGGCGATATTCTTCTTGGCCAGATCCAGGCCGAACAGCACCTTGGACTTGTGGTACAGCATCGTGTCCGAGGTGTTCATGTACTTGCCCATGGTGTCGTCATCGAAAAGCTTGCGGGCACCGAAACCGATGACGTTGCCGGCCACGTCCTTGATGGGCCACAGGAGACGGCGACGGAACTTGTCGATGGGCCCGCGGCGCCCCATCGTGGACAAACCGGCATCGATAAGCTCCTGGACATCGAAGCCCTTGCGGAGCAAGTGCTTTGTCAATGTGTCCCACCCGTCCGGCGCGTACCCGCATTCGAAGTGGTGGATGATCTCCTTGTCAAAGCCGCGGTCGAGCAGAAAACGACGCCCCACTTCGGCTTCCGGCTGCTCGAGCTTGTCGCGGTAAAACTCGTGCGCGGCCTTATTCGCGGCGAGCAGTCGCGCGCGGGTACCGGGTTTGACGTCGCGCGCGCCCGTGGATCCGCCCTGGTAATTGATGTGGTAGCCGATCTCCTCGGCCACCGCTTCGACGGCCTCGGGGAAGCTGAGCTGCTCCATCTCCATCATGAAGGAGTAGACGTCGCCGCCCTTTCCCGTGGAAAAGCAGTGGTAATAGCCGCGCGCGGGGCGCACGTGGAAGGACGGCGTCTTCTCGTCCTTGAACGGGGACAGCCCCTTCAGCGAGTCGTGCCCGGCGGGTTTGAGCTGGACGTACTCCCCCACAATGTCGGCGATGTTGGCGCGCTCGCGAATAGCCTCGATATCACTATCCGGAATTCTGCCCCTAGCCATGGCGCACATCCTACCGCGCGCGTGTGTTTAAAATGAACGCATGTCTACTGAAGGAGACAGTTCGAGCCATTCGGTGGCTCTGCCTTTGATTCTCATCGTCGGGCTCATCACTTTGGTGTCAATCGTCTACACCATCCTGCACGATCCGGAGACCGCCAGCGCCCCGCAAGCAACGGACGGCATCAGCGCGTGCACGTCGGTTCCGCAAGAAGCAACAGAGCTTATCGACGACATCCACTCCAACGGCCCCTTCACCTACCCCCAGAACGATGGTGCCCACTTCGGCAATTACGAGCGCGTTCTCCCGGAGGAGGACTCCGACTACTACCGGGAGTACACCGTTCCCACCCCGGGTCTGAAGCACCGCGGGGAACGTCGAATTGTCACCGGCGGAGGCACCGAGACCGACCCGGACGTGTACTACTACACAGACGACCACTACGAGTCGTTCTGCGAAATGGATGTCAAGTAATGAGCACTCCCGCGAACACCGAGAACACCGAGAACACCGCGACCTCTGCGAACACTGCGAACACTGTGTGCGTCACTCGGCCCATCCACTCAATCGAGGACCTCGGAACCGCGATCATCGACGCCGTCTACGACTCCCGAGAAGTGGAGGAGAACACCCCGACCCGTCCGGTGCCGCGTAACCTCGATGCCCTCGCCGACCTTCTGCGCGAAACGCGGGTGGATCGAGTCATCGTCACGGATTGGCGCGTACCCAGGGATCTCGGCGACCAACTTCTACACGTGTTCACCTGCGAAGGCGTCGCACTGACACACATGTAGAGCGCACCTGCCCGCTGTCCTTCCCCTTTCCGCTCTCTGAGAAACAGAGCACCCTGGGTAGTGCATCAGCACCGTTGCCTAAAACCTGAATCCAGA
This sequence comes from Corynebacterium sp. p3-SID1145, assembly GCA_025144245.1. Taxonomy (GTDB): domain Bacteria; phylum Actinomycetota; class Actinomycetes; order Mycobacteriales; family Mycobacteriaceae; genus Corynebacterium. Next base: position 20,081 of record JALXXC010000007.1, read on the forward strand.
AGGTGAAAACGGGCCGATATTGCGCATTTCAGTGCGCAAGATCGGTCCTTTTATCGGGTTTTGGAGAGAATCCTGAATTCATCCGGGGTAAACAGGAGACATGGCTGGGGGTCGGGATTGGGAAAGCTTTGCTAAACAGGACGTTCGGGAGATTCGCCAGAGGTTTATCCGCGAACGGATTCAGGTTTCACGAAAGGGTACAGGGAACCTTCCCCCTAACCTCCGCCAGATCTCGCCGACCAGCGCAGTCGCGGCCGAGTGGTTCCGCAGCCTCGGCCTGAGACGCCAGTTGGTGGTGCGGGGAGCCGCAGCCTCGCAGGAATCGCGGAAGGCGGTGTTAGTCGGCCCCTGGGCGGCCGCGCAATGGGGCATGTGGTTCATCCCGCCGAAGGACCACTCGGTGTTGTTTGCACTGCCGTCGGGGTACCAGCCGTCGAAAAGCATGCTGCCCCATGGTGTGCGGTTCAAGTCCATGAAGCTCCGGGAGGAGGAAATCGAGGAGCTCGACGGCGTGCGCGTGACGGATCCGCTGCGGACGTACCTGGATATGTGCCGGCTGCGGCAGAATTCGAATGCGTGGCTCGCGGCGGGCTGGTTGCTCGAGCGCGGACTGACGGCGGAGGGGATTTCTGCTTATGCACGGGATTTCGAAGGGCCGCTTCACCCGAACCGGAAGCGGATGGCCGCGTCGCTTCCGCACACCGCCAAGGAGCTGAAATCCTACCGGTACCTGCTCGCGTATTCGCTTCTTCTCGACTCCCCTGTCCGGGTCCGCATCAACTGCGAACTCGATGAAATGGGGCACGCCGTTCTCCTGGCCGGCAACGACCTTGTCATCGCGGTCGATGAGGACCCGCTGTTCCGTGAGCTCGAAGAAGAACCGCACGGGCGGATGCTTGCCCGGAACCTGCGGAAGCGCGACCGGTGGACTGCGGCGCGCGGATACCGCAAGCTCTACTTCACTACCCGGGAAATCGAGGCCGACCCGGAGGGGTTCGTAGGTGAGGTGCTCGGGGCACGGCGGCTACGTCGCCGGGACCTTTCATTCTGACCTAGAGGTAACCGTCCAAGGAAGCGGTCTTTTTCGCCGTGCGCTCGAGGCGGGACTCGGTCATGGAGGCAATCTGATCGATGATCACGCGCTGGCGGGCTGCTTCCGAGTCGGCTTCGTGCCACCAGGCGGCGAACATGGTGTCCAAAGCTCCGGGAGCGCCGGCATTCAGGTAGTCGTAGACGCGCACAATGCGGCTGCGCTGCCGGTCCTGCCGCGCAATGTGGGCTGGCATGTCCATGACGTAGAGCACCGCCACAGTCTTGAGTAGCCGTACTTCTGCCTCCGCCTCCGGCGGGACGACCAGTTCGCCGTGCATGCGTCCGACGGGGAACGGATTGGCCTCCTTCGTCGCGGTGATAACGGCGGCAACGTAGCGTCCGACCAGCTCGGAGGTCATCTTCTTCAAGGTGACGTAGCCGGTGAGCGAGAAGTCGAAATCCGCGGCGGCGCAGACGATGGGGAGGGAGCGGAGGCGGGCGGCGGCATCGATAAGCTCGTCTGCCGTTCCCCCGAACGCCGCCGCCCCTTTAGCTGCGAGCGCGGCCAGCTCGACGAGGTCCCACAGCACCTTGAGGTCGACGCGGCCGGAGACGATTCCGTCCTCCACGTCATGGACGCTGTAGGCGATGTCGTCGGAGCAGTCCATCACCTGCGCTTCCATCGGCGGCAGATCGTCCGTGTGCCCCTCACGGAGCCACGCCAGAACCTCGGCGTCTTCGTCGTAGGCCCCGTATTTCCGGTTGATTGTCCCGTCCGGGTTGGTGCGTGTGCGCGGGTATTTGCACGCGGCGTCGAGTGCCGCCCGGGTGAGGTTGAGGCCGAAGGACTGCCCGCCGTCCAGGACTTTCGGCTCGAGGCGGGACAGAATGCGCAGGGTCTGGGCGTTGCCTTCGAAACCGCCGCAGCCGGCGGCGAGCTCGTCGAGCGCCACCTCCCCGTTGTGCCCGTACGGCGGGTGCCCGATGTCGTGGGTGAGGCCGGCCATTTCGCATAGGTCGGGATTGAGTCCCAGTCCCATGCCGATACTGCGGGAAATTTGGGCGACTTCCAGCGAGTGCGTCAGGCGGGTGCGCGGGGTGTCTCCGTCGCGCGGCCCGACAACCTGGGTTTTGTCCGCTAGGCGACGCAGCGCCGCCGAGTGCAGCACGCGGGCGCGGTCGCGGGCGAAAGCATCGCGGTGCTCCTGCATGCGGGTGAGTTGGGAGCCCTTCTCCCCCTCCACCGCGCGGCGGGCGAGATCCGCCGAATCATACTGGTACGTCATAGCGCCATCGAGCCTAGACGGGAATCGCGTAAACCCACGGCTACCACGCGCCCACGGGTACTCTTGTGCCCATGACTCCGCGCTATCTCCGTATTGCCCTGGCCGCCCCGCTGCTCGCCGGCGGCGTCGCTTTGTCCGCCGCTCCCCTGGCGTTGGCTGTGACAGATTCTGTGCTGGCGCAGATGGCTCCGACTGAGCTGAAGGACAACGTCGTCGACGAGGCTGGCGTGCTCTCTGGCGGGGAGAAGGCGGAGATCGAGCACGCCATCGCGAAGCTGAAGGAGTCGAAGAAGCTCAACGCGTATGTGGTGTACCTGTCATCCTTCGGCGGCGAGGACCCGGCGACGTGGGTGCGCGAGGCTGTCACGGACAAAGGCCCTAATACCGCGGTGATCGCGATTTCGCCTGAGGAGGGCAAGTACAACGTCAACGCCGGTTCCCAGTGGGCGGCTGGCGACGTAGACAAGATGTCCGACGCGGCGTACAGCCAGTTGACGAACAAGAACTACGGGGCGGCGGGCCTGGACGCCATCAACGCTGTCAACGGCTCCTCCGACGGTGAGGGTGCGGCATTCGTCGCCGGCGGTGTGGGCGCGGCGGCGCTCGCCGGCGGCGGCTTCTGGCTCTACGGCCGGAACCGGAACAGGAAGCGGGATGAGGAGCAGCTGTCGTCGGCACGCGAGCTGGCCCCAGGCGACACCGAGTCCCTGGGCCGTCTGCCCACGCACACCCTCGAGCAGCTCGCCCAGGACGCTCTTGTGGACACCGACGAGTCGATCCGCGTGGGCAAGGAGGAGCTCCAAGTCGCCAACGCCGAGTTCGGTGCTGAGCGCGTCCGCCCGTTCACGGCCGCGATGAACGAGGCGACGTCCGCGCTCCAGCGCGCGTTCACGACCCACCACCGGCTCTACGACTCGATCCCGGAGACCGAGCCCGATAAGCGTGCCATGCTCATCGACATCATTTCCTCCTGTGGCAAGGCGGAGCAGGCTCTGCGGGACAAGAGCCAGGAGTTTCAGGACATGCGCAATGTGCTCATGCGCGCCGACAGCGAGATCGACGGAATTTTCCAGCGCACGGTCGACCTGCGCGCCCGCATTGAGCCCGCGCGCAGCACGCTCGAGGATTTGCGGTCCCGCTATTCAGAGCAGCTTCTGGAGTCCATCAGCCACAACACGAACATCGCTTCCGAATCCATCGACGAGGCCGAGCGGCAGATCGAGGAGGCGCGCAGTCTCGCCGGCCAGCCGGCGGGCAAGCAGGGCGCTCTCGTGGATGTGTTGCGCGCCGCGAAGCACGCCGTCGATGTCGCGGACACGAATCTCGCGTCGATCGAGCACGCGGACACAAATATCCAGACGGCGCGCACCAACCTGCCCGCCCTAGTCCAGGAGATCAAGGACGAGCTCGACGATATTGAGCGGCTCAAGGCCGAGCGCAGCACGGGCGCGCGTATCGACGTCACCGCCCTCGACGCCGTCGCCGACCGTGCTCGCAGGGAGCTCGGCGCCATGGGCAACCGCGAGCAGACCGATCCCCTCGCCCTGTACACGGAGTTGACGGAGCTGGACGCGGATATCGACGCCGAGATTGACACCGCCCGCGGCGCCGCCAGCGATCAGCAGCGCCAGCTCCAGATCCTCGACCAGCAGCTCCAGGTCGCGGCGGCGCAGATTCAGGGCGCCCAGGACCTCATCCAGTCCCGCGGCCGGATCATCGGCTCCCAGGCACGCGCGCTGTTGGCGGAGGCCGGCCGCCAGTACGCGGAAGCCCAGAACAACCGTGTCAAGGACACCCGCGGCGCGATTGATTCCGCGCGCAGCGCCACCAACACCGCCCGCCAAGCGGTGAGCAGCGCGGAGGGCGATATCAACCACTACCGCCGCCAGCAGACCAACCAGTCGATGAACAGTATGGCCAACGCCATCATCTGGGGCTCACTGCTCTCCGGCGGGGGTGGTTTCGGCGGCGGCTTTGGCGGCGGAGGCGGCGGCTTTGGCGGCGGAGGCGGCGGCTTCAGCGGTGGCGGAGGCGGGTTCGCCGGCGGCATGGACGGCCGCGGCGGCAGCTTCTAGCCCCGGCTAGATCTTCGTCCTGCGCCCTGGTGTGTCCATGAGGGTCAGCGCCCAGGTGATGAAGGCGAGGTCGGCGACGGGGGCTGCGTCGTAAAGCTCGACGTGCAGTTCTGTCCCGTTGCGGGGCGCGGTGCGTGCGACGAGCTCCCCCTCTTCGTTGACGATGGACCGTTTCGTGCTGAAGGTGCCGTCACGCTGCGCGGTGTAGCGGCGCGGGCCGCATTGCGCGGTCAGCGTGCCTGTGCCCAGCCCGCGCATGCGGATCTGGAAGTCTTCCTCCGCCGCTGCGCCGGAGACTTCCCAGCGCAGCGCGCCGGCTGTGTGGGAGACGGAAATCTTTGTTCCGTCTGCCACCAGTTCGTTCCCGGCGGTGACTGCGGCGATGACTGTGCCGCTCTCAGCGACGAGAGCCGCTTTTTCCCACACTGCTTTCACCGCGCCCGCCATGTTCTACCTCGGCCCGATGAGCCAGACGAGAACGATGAACACGCTGAGGAAGACCAGGAAGCCGATCAACGCGGTCGAGTTGATCATCTTCCGCGCCTCCAGCACGAGGCGGCTGACCCAGGCGAGGGCGATGACGTCGACCGGGTTCAGCGCCGTTTCTCCCTCGAATTCGAGGATGGAACGCCGCACACCGTTGTGATCGGAGGTGAATTGGCCGATCTTCTCCCCGTTCGCGTCGTCGATGATCCAGTTCTTGGACGTCTCCGCAACGAGCACGTAGCGGCGGCCCTCAACGGTGACCGGGATCTGCTTGTCGCGGCGCAGGGAGCCCTCCGCGCGGACGACCTCGCGGCCGTCCTGCTGAGCCACGGCGCCACCTTCCGGGGTGGTCACCAGCTCCCACACCTCGCCGCCCGACGTGAGCTCGGCGTTCGCGTGCGTGAACTTCGCCAACACGGCCGGCCCTTCCTCGACGAGCAGGACGGGGGCTTCGCGGTCCGCGCGGTCCCAGCTGACGTAGTGCATGGTCTCTTGCCCCTAGCAGCCGATCAAGCGTGCGGCCAGGTAGGACTCAAGCTCGTCGATCTTGACGCGCTCCTGCTCCATGGTGTCGCGCTCGCGGACGGTCACAGCGCCGTCCTCCAGCGAGTCGAAGTCGTAGGTGACGCAGAACGGGGTGCCAATCTCGTCCTGGCGGCGGTAGCGGCGACCGATGGCGCCGGAAGTGTCGTAGTCGACATTCCAGTGCTGGCGCAGCGTATCCGCCAGCTCCTGCGCCGGGCCGGACAGCTCCGGCTTCTTGGACAGCGGGAGCACAGCCACCTTCACCGGTGCGAGACGTCGGTCGAGCTTGAGCACGACGCGCTTGTCCACGCCGCCCTTGGCGTTCGGGGCCTCGTCCTCGTGGTAGGCATCGATAAGAAAAGCCATCATCGCGCGGCCGAGACCGGCAGCTGGCTCGATGCAGTACGGGATCCAGCGCTCGTTGGTCTCCTGGTCGAAGAAGCTCAAGTCCTCGCCGGAGCCCTCCGCGTGGGTTTTCAGGTCGTAGTCGGTGCGGTTAGCCACGCCCTCCAGCTCGCCCCACTTGGAGCCCTGGAAGCCGAAGGCGTACTCGATGTCCACGGTGCGCTTGGAGTAGTGCGACAGCTTCTCCTGCGGGTGCTCGTAGAGACGCAGGTTGTCCGGGTTGATGCCCAGGTCGATGTACCACTGGTGGCGGTCGTCGATCCAGTACTGATGCCACTTCTCGTCCTCGCCCGGCTTGACGAAGAATTCCATCTCCATCTGCTCGAACTCACGGGTGCGGAAGATGAAGTTGCCCGGCGTGATCTCATTGCGGAAAGACTTGCCGGTGTTCGCGATGCCGAACGGCGGCTTCATACGCGCCGAGGTCATGACGTTCTTGAAGTTCACGAAGATGCCCTGCGCCGTCTCCGGGCGCATGTAGTGCAGGCCTTCCTTGTCGTCGACTGGACCCAGGTACGTCTTCATCAGGCCGGAAAATTCGCGCGGCTCCGTCCAGTTGCCCGGCTGGCCGGTCTCCGGGTCGTTGATGTCGGCCAGGCCGTTTGCCGGCGGGTGGCCGTGCTTCTCCTCGTACGCCTCGAGCAGGTGGTCGGCGCGGTAGCGCTTGTGGGTGTACAGGGACTCAACCAGCGGGTCGGTGAACACATCGACGTGGCCGGAGGCGACCCACACCTGGCGCGGGAGGATGATGGAGGTGTCCACGCCGACGACATCGTTGCGCGACTGGACCATGTGCTTCCACCACTGGCGCTTCAGGTTCTCTTTCAGCTCCACTCCCAGCGGACCGTAATCCCATGCGGACCGGGTGCCGCCGTAAATCTCACCGGCTGGGTACACCAAGCCGCGGCGCTTGCACAGGTTCACAACGGTATCGATCACGGTCGAAGCCATGGGTAGTTCAACTCTCCTGAATAACTCGGGTAACTCGTTCGTTACGTCAACGGGAACAAGTGTAGCCGGTCGCCGGAAACACAGGCGTGGCGGCCAGCGGCAAAGCAAAGCGTCTTTCTTTCCTCAGACAACAAGCGATCATCCCGTTTTTTCTGGGGCCTAGCTGAAAACTAGGACACCTTCTTATTAAACTAAAGCGACAATCTAAGTTTTCTGCACACCTGGAGACGACGAGGAAGATGAGCGACCCCACGACGTGGCCCGCAGACAAATTGAGCCGTACCGCCGAGGTCATCAGCGCACTCGACTCTCCCTTGCGCCTGCATGTTCTTCTTCTGCTGAACACCCGCGATCACGTCGTGCACGAACTCGTGCGCATCCTGGACAAGTCCCAGCCGCTCGTGAGCCAGCATTTGCGGGTGCTCAAGAACGCGGGCCTCGTGGAGGCCACCCGCTCCGGCCGCGAGGTGGTGTACCGGCTCGCCGTCCCCGGCATCATCCCCACCCTCGAATCCATCTCCTTGCTCACGGAACGCGCTGATGAGGCGCCGGAGGACGAGCTCGCTGCCCGCCGGAAACCCTCCCCGGACTTCATCGACGCCTCGAACAGCGCAGGCGCGGCCGCCGCATTCGGGCCCCTGCCGGACTGCACTCCAGAAACCGATCCGGGTCTTGCACCGGACACCTCTGCACCTCCACACTCATAAGCAATATGGTGGAGGGCATGACTACCCGCCCGGCAAGGAACGAGACCCCGAAAATCGGAGCGCGCAACACGCGCCAGCGCAGCGCCGTCGTCGACGTGCTCCAGGAAATCGACCGATTCGCTTCGGCCCAGTCCATCCACCGGGAACTCACCGACCGCGGCCAGAAGGTCGGCCTGACCACGGTCTACCGCACGTTGCAGACACTCACCGAGGTCGGCGCAGTCGACGCGCTCAACTCCGACACCGGCGAGACCCTCTACCGTCATTGCTTGACTGACCGTCACCACCACCACCTGGTGTGCACGAACTGCGGACGGAGCGAGGAGATCGACGGCGGCCCAGTCGAAGAATGGGCGAAGCAAACCGCCGAGAAATACGGCTTCGAGCTCAGCGGCCATGACGCCGAGATCTTCGGTGTCTGCGGGACCTGCAGGAAGCGTTAAGCGCCCACCACCGAGCCGAAGAGCGCGCCGAGCAGGTACGTCACCAAAGCAGCACCGAGTCCGATCACCAGCTGCCTGAACGCCCTCAGCGCAGGTTTCTTTCCGGAGAGCAGCCCAGTGATTCCACCGGTGATCAGCAACGCCCCGGACACGAGAATCAACGCCACGATCGCACCTAGGCGCGGGCTGGCGCCGAACAGGAACGGGATGATCGGGATGAAAGCGCCGGTGGCGAAGAAGACGAACGACGCGATCGCCGCCGACCAAGCGCCGCTGGCATCGGTGTCCTCCGGTTCCAACCCGTCCTCGACGTGGTGGTGCTGGTGCCCCGTCATCATGGACCAGAACACGTTCTTCGCCTGGGTGTCGGCTTCTTCGGCGCTCATCCCGCGTGCGCGGTAGACCAAGGCGAGCTCGTTCTGGTTCACGTCCAGTTTCGGCAGCAGGTCGCGGGCCTCGGGGGCGGGCGTCGATGCGTCGAGAAGCTCCGCCTGCGATTTCACCGAGACGTACTCGCCCGCCGCCATCGACAGGGCGCCCGCTAGCAGACCGGAAATGCCGGTGAGCAAGATGAAATTCGAGGACACTCCGGAACCCATCACGCCGAGCACGAGCGCGACGTTGGAGACCAGACCGTCATTCGCGCCGAAGACTGCCGCACGGAAGGACCCGGAGAGCTTCTCCCGGCCTTGAGAGGCCAGCGCGCGGACGACCTCCGCATGCATCGCCTCATCCGCCGCGATCTCGTCGGAGGCGTCCTCGTCGTCGAGGTACGGGGACCGCTGCTCCGAGGTCTGCATCAAGGCCAGGGCGAAAACGGGCGACACATTGCGCGCCATGAACGACATGAAGCGCGTGTGCAGGTCCGGCTTGATGGGCATTCCCACTTCCGGGCCGAGCTTGTCGCGCCAGTATTTCTCGTGGCGCGATTCCGCTTCAGCGATCTCCTCGAGGATCTCGCGCTCATCCCCCTCCCGCTTCTTCGCCAGCTCGCGGTAGGTGGCCGCCTCAGCCCGCTCGTTGGCCAAGTACTGGCGCCACTTGCGGATTTGGCTGCGGGTGGGTTGCTGCACCGGTGCGGTCCCTGTCATTTCACACCTCCGAACCTGCGGTCGCGCTTGGCGTATTCCAGCACCGCATCGTACAAATCATCGGCAGTGAAATCTGGCCAGAGGATGTCCCGGTACACCATCTCCGCGTACGCCGACTGCCACAGCAGGAAATTCGAGGTGCGCTGCTCACCCGACGGGCGGAGGAACAAATCCACGTCCGGCATATCAGGGCGGTACAGGAACTCGGCGAGCGTCTTCTCGTTGATCTGGCCCGCCTTGATCTCCCCGCGGGAGGCCGCCTGGACGAGCGAACGCGCGGCGTCGACAAGCTCGGCCCTGCCGCCGTAATTGATGCACATAGCGAGCGTCAGGCCCGTGTTGTTCTTGGTCAGTTCCTCGGCCGCTTCCAGCTCACGGATGACCGAGCGCCACAGGCGCGGGCGCCGGCCCACCCATACGATGCGCACATTCTTCTCGTGCAGCTGGTCGCGCTCTGCACGCATGATGTCCCGGGAAAAGCCCATGAGGAAGCGGACTTCCTCCGCGCTGCGCCGCCAGTTCTCCGTGGAGAACGTGTAGGCGGAGAGCCATTCGACCCCGCCGAGCTCAATAGCCGCGTCGACCATGTTCATCAGCACCTTCTCGCCGACACGGTGGCCTTCGGTGCGCGGCATGCCGCGTTCCTGCGCCCAACGGCCGTTGCCGTCCATGACCATGGCAATGTGTCGGGGAATGAACTCGCAGGGGATATCGGGGATGGTGCTCACCCCGCCCATTATGCCTGCTCCATGATCTTCAGCGAAGACACGGCCGATTCCACATTGAACTGCAGGTGGGCGGTGGATAGCCGGTGCACCTGAATTGCCGTCGTCTCAGTCAGCTTCTGCTCCGCCGCGCCGCGGTAGCCCCCGGCGAGCAGCCACATGATGTGCAGGGTGTCCTCCTGGACATCGAAGGAGCCAGGCGGACGGCAGTGCACGCACGCCGCCCCGCCGACGGCCGGGTGGAAGGCGTGGTGCGGCCCCGGGCGGCCGCACTGGGCGCAATCGAACAGGCTCAGCCCCCAGCCGGCATGCGCGGTGGCCCGCAGGATGAATGCGTCGAGCACCAGTGTCGGGAAATCCGTGTCCTGCAGAGCCTCGAGCGCTGTTCCCACTTCCGCGAACAGGAAGGAATCCGCCTCGTCGGCGTAGCTGAGCTTCTCCGCCGCCTCCAGCACGGCGCAGGCGGCGGTGTAGCGGTCGAAGTCCTCGATGATGCCGCGCCCGTAGTACGCGACGGTGTCGGCCTGTGTGATGGTGGCCAGGTTGCGGCCCGGGTAGAGCTGCACGTCGATGTCCACGAACGGCTGCACTCTCGAACCGAAACGGCTCTTCGTCTTCCGCACGCCTTTCGCTACGGCCCGGACGAGACCGTGGTTTTCTGTGAGCAGCACGACGACGCGGTCGGCTTCGCCGAAGTCGTAGGTGCGCACGACGAAGGCGCGGTCGCGGAAGCTGGGTCTAGAAGCCAAGGCGCCCCAAATGCTTCGGGTCAGACTGCCAGTTCTTCAGCACTTTGATGCGCAGGTCCAAATAGACATTCTGGCCGACCAGCTCCATGATCTGCTTGCGCGAGCGCTGCACGATACCGGACAGGCGCCGGCCGTCCCGGCCCTCGATGATCGCTTTCTGGCCCGGACGTTCGAGGTAGATCACCGCGTAGATCTTGGCGCGGCCGCCTTCGTTGATGATCTCGTCCACCTGCACCGCCACGGAGTGCGGCAGTTCGTCGCGCAAGCCGCGCAGCGCCTCTTCGCGGATCAGCTCGGCGATGCGCGTCTCGGTGTCCTCGTCGGTGACGTACCCCTCCGGGTAGAAACGGGGCCCTTCCGGCAGGTGGGAAGCCAACACGTCGAGAAGCACGTCCAGCTGGACATCCTCAGTCGCGGACACGGGCACGACATCGACGTTCTCGCTGCCGGTGGCCTCCACCAGCATGTCGTGCAGCCGCACCAGCTGCTCGCCCACTTGGTCCTTCCCGGCGCGGTCGAGCTTGGTCACGATGCCGACAATCGGGGTGCCCGGCTTCGTCTTCAGCACCGCGTCGAGGATCCAGCGGTCGCCGGGACCGATCTTCTCGTTCGCGGGAATGGTCAATCCGACCACGTCCACGTCCGTGAAAGTGTCCTTGACCACCTCGTTGAGGCGTTCGCCCAGCAGCGTGCGCGGGCGGTGCAGGCCGGGCGTGTCCACAACGACGATCTGCGCGTCGTCGCGGTTGACGATGCCGCGGATCGGGTGGCGGGTGGTCTCCGGCTGGTCGGCCATGATGGCGATCTTCTCGCCCACCAGAGCATTCGTCAGCGTCGACTTGCCCGTGTTAGGGCGGCCGACGAAGCTGACGAATCCGGAGCGGAAGCCCTCCGGGGTGTCGGTGAACTGGGAAAAGTAGTCCATGCCTGCTGATGGTACGGCACTGAAACTGTCTTCCGGTGCCACGATGAGGTCCTGCCGCTCCACCAACGGCAACCCGGCGAAGCTGTTGTCCAGCCGGGTCGTTTTCTTCGCGGCCACGACCATGCCGTATAGGGACGCGGCGATGTGCTCGAGACGATCGGCTGGAGCCTCGTCGATGAGCGCGGTGTACATCGCGGCGGCGAGGTCGCCGGCGCCGACGACGTTTCCCCCGATGCGCGGTGTTTCCACGTACCAAGCTCCCTCCTCGGAGATGTCTAGCATGCCGATCGTCTCAGGGTTCCCCGTGTCCACGCTGGTGATCAGGGCCCTGCTCTTCAGCGCCCGGGCGGCATCGACCGTTTCCCCGATGCTGTTCAGCTCCCTGCCAGTGAGCAGCGCCAGCTCCCACTGGTTCGGGCAGATGGCGTCGGCCAGCGGGATGATCTCCTCTTTGAAGATCGCCGGAATGTCGTCGTCGACGAACGAACCGACTTTGGCGTTGCCGATCACTGGGTCGCACACCCACTCCGCTTCCGGGTTCGCCCGCTTGATCTCCCCCACCGCTCCGACGATGACAGACGCCAACGCAGAGGATCCCAGGTAGCCGGTCAGAACCACGTCCACGAGCGGGTAGGCGGAGCACATTCCGTCGAGCACATCGGCGACATCTCGCGGCGCGATTTTCGGGCCGCGCCACGACGGGTATTCGGTGTGGTTGGAGAAATTGACGGTGTGCACCGGCCACACCTCGTGGCCGAGACGCTGCATCGGGAACACGGCGCCGGAATTGCCCACGTGCCCGTACGAGACCGCCGACTGGATGGAGAGGATATTATTCACAGCGCGGTGACCTCGAACTGCATGCGCGGGTTCGCGTAGAACTCCTGCGACTCCACCAGGAGCAGCTCCGGCGCATCCGCTTTGTAGGTGGCTTCCAGCAGGTCGAACACACTGCTCGCCGTCTTCGCCAGCGCATCCGCCGCGTCGCCCGATTCCATGTAGTGGCCGGTGAACAGTGCGCTCGCGACATCCCCGGAGCCGTTGCGCTTGAACGGCAGCCGCGGTGTCTGCACGATCCACGCGCCATGCTGGTCCACCGCGATCATTTCGAGCACGTCCGCTGGCTGGTCAGGCCGCTCCACGGAGGTGACCAGAACAGTCTCTGGCCCCATGCGCTGCGCCTCCTCGACCGCCTTGAGCGTCGAGTCGAGTCCGGAGCACTCAACCCCGGTCAGGTAGCCCAGTTCGAACTGGTTCGGGGAAATAATGTCGGCGACCGGCACGACTTTGTCGCGCAGCAGCGGCGGAATATTGTCCGAGACGTGGCAGCCGGATTTCGCGTTGCCCATCACCGGGTCGCACGCGTAGACGGCCTTTGGGTTCAGCTCCTTCACACGCGCGACGGTGTCCACGATCACCTCGGCGATGTCGTCGCCGCCCTGGTAGCCGGAAAGGACCACGTCGACATCCTTGAGGGCTCCGCGGTCGTCGATCCCCGCGATGACTTCGCGCACGTCCTCCGCCGGAATCATCGGCCCTTTCCACGATCCGTAGCCGGTGTGGTTGGAGAAATTCACGGTGTAGACCGGCCACACTTCATGCCCGATCCGCTGGAGCGGAAACACCGCCGCCGAATTCCCGACATGGCCGTAGGCGACCGCCGACTGGATGGAGAGAACGTTCTTCATGCACCTATTGTGCACCGTCGTGGTACCTGTCCTGTTCACGGGGCTGCTCCGGGACGTCGATGAGCACGGTGCGCACCTTCACGCGCCCGCGGCGATCGTGACCGCCTTCCGCGGTGTAGCGCAACCCGTCGACTTCCACATACGAGCCCGGCAGCGGCACGCGCCCCAATTCATACGACAGCAGCCCGGCCACCGTCTCCACGTTGTCGGTGATTTCCTCGTCGAATTCGAGGTCGTAGTCGAGCTCGTCCTCGAGGTAATCGACCAGGTCATCGAGCGGAAGCCGCGCCTGCGCGCGGTATGTCCGTTCCTCGACCGGCTCGATCGGCGCTTCCTCGTCGGCGTCGTACTCGTCCGCGATCTCACCGACGATCTCCTCGAGGATGTCCTCCATTGTCATCAGCCCGGCGATCCCGCCGTACTCGTCGACAAGCACCGCGATGTGCGTCTGGTCCCGCTGCATCTCCGCGAGCAAATCATCCAGCGGCTTGGAGTCGGGGACGAATTTCGGTTCGCGCATGATGTCGGACACGGCGACGCCGCTGCCGCCGTCGGTGCGGTTGTAGGTGCGCTCCACGATGTCCTTCAAGTAGATCACGCCGACAATGTCGTCGACGCTCTCTCCGATCACAGGCACGCGGGAATGGCCGGAGCGGATCATCAGGTTCGCCGCCTGGCCGGAGGTCTTCTCCGCCTCGATCCACACCATTTCCGGGCGCGGCACCATCACCTGCCGCGCATGAGTGGTGGCCAGGTCGAAAATATTCTGGATCATGCGGTGCTCGACAGTCTCCACCACGCCTTGTTCCTGCGCGATGTCCACCGCCTCGCGCAGTTCCACGTCGGTGGCGTACGGGTTCTCCAGCGATTCCTCACCGGGGGTGACGAGGTTGCCGATCCAGATCAGCAGCTTCGACACCGGCCCCAACACGGCATAGACGACGGTGAGGATCTGCGCCGCGCGCAGAGAGATCGAGTACGGATTGAGCTTGCCCGCACGCCGCGCGATCACGCCGATGATGCCGAAGCGCATGAGCGTAACCACGATGATCGCCACCGTGATCGCCCAGCCGCGCTGCGGAATCAGGTCCAAGGCGGTCAGCAGGGCGAACACAGCGGCGAGCGTGTCCAGCACCGTCTGGATCAGCGCCAGCAGGCCCAGATGGTTCGACCGCGCGTCCACGACGCGCAGCAGCGACGCAGCGCCGCCGACATCGTCCTTCGCCATCGATTCCACCCGGGCGCGCGAGATGGGCACGAGCGCGGACTCGAGCATTTTCATCACGCCCGCCCCCAGCAGGGACACCAGCGAGATGAGCAGGTAGGTCACCCACAGATCCACTTATTCGCCCCGCTTCTCGACGAGCCCGTCAAGCTCCTCACGGTCCGCCGCCGACGGGAAGGCGTGCTTGCCGTCCGGTTTCGGCTGGAACTCCACCCCGCGGGCTGAGAGATCGTCGTACCAGTCGGCCAAGATCTCGTTCTGCAGCGCGAACATTTCGCGCTCGTCCGCCGGGGTCGCGTGATCGTAGCCGAGCAGGTGCAGGCAGCCGTGGACGGTCAGCAGCGCCATCTCGTGGCCGAGGCTGTGCCCCGCCGCGTCCGCCTGCTTCCGGTCGTAGGCGGGACACAGGATGATGTCCCCCAGCATCGCCGGTCCCGGGGCAGGTGCGTCCGGCCGCCCCGAGCCGGGGGTGAGCTCGTCCATAGGGAAGCTCATCACGTCGGTTGGGCCGGGCAGGTCCATCCAGCGGACGTGCAGGTCCGCCATCGTGTCCGTGTCCACGCACGTGATGGTCACCTCAGTGTCGGGGTGCACATCCATCGCGGTCAGGGCGAAGGAGGCGACGTCGACAAGCATCTCCTCGTTGATGTCTGCCTCGCCCGACTCGTTGAGGACCTCGATGCTCACTGTTGCTCTCCCTTATCTGCTCGTTGTGCGTCGTACCGATCGTAAGCAGCGACAATGCGGCCGACAAGCTGGTGGCGCACCACGTCGTTTGCGCCGAATTCCTGGAAGTGGATGTCCTCGACGTCCTTGAGGATCCGGCTGGCCACCCGCAACCCCGAGATCACGCCGCGCGGCAGGTCCACCTGCGAAATATCGCCCGTGACCACCATCTTGGAGCCAAAACCCAAACGAGTGAGGAACATCTTCATCTGCGCCGGGGTGGTGTTCTGCGCCTCGTCGAGAATGACGAATGCGTCGTTCAGCGTTCGTCCGCGCATGTACGCGAGCGGCGCCACCTCGATGATGCCGGCCTCCATGAGCTTCGGGATCATCTCCGGGTCGAGCATGTCCCGCAGCGCGTCGTAGAGCGGCCGCAAATACGGGTCGATCTTGTCGTTCAGCGTGCCCGGAAGGAATCCGAGCTTCTCCCCCGCCTCCACAGCCGGACGGGTGAGAATGATGCGCTTGACCTCTTTGGCCTGCAACGCTTGGACCGCTTTCGCCACAGCGAGATATGTCTTGCCGGACCCTGCCGGGCCGATGCCGAAAACAATCGTGTTGTCGTCGATCGCGTCGACGTACTCGCGCTGCCCCGCCGTCTTTGGGCGGATGATCTTGCCCCGGCGCGCGACGATCTCCTGGCCGAGGATTTCCGCCACGGATTCGGGCATGTCCGTGGCCATGATGCCCACCGCGTGCTTCACCGCGTCGGACGTGATCACGATGCCGCGGCGCGCCATCGCCTCGAGCTCGGAGAGCACCCGCGCCCCGTGTGCGACCTTGTCCACCGGCCCGCGCAGCATCACGGAGCCGCCGCGGGCGAAGAGGTCGATGCCCAGAATCTCGTTGAGGGCGCGCAGATTCCCGTCGGTGATGCCCAAAACAGCCTGGGCGAGTTCCGGGTCGAGCTCGTAGGAGCTGGAGACGAGTTCTGCCATGCGGTTCACCCTACCAGCGGGAAAGTGCCCCAATGGCACTCAATCCCGCGAAGGCCGCGGAAGCCGTGCGCAGGACTTCAGGCCCCAGCTTCACTTTCTGCGCGTCGAGCAGCTCGAGCTCGTCGTCGCCGATTCCACCTTCCGGGCCGACGATCAAGAACAGCTTGTCGACGCTAAAATCTACCTCTCCGATCTTCGTCTCCGCATCCTCGTGGAGGACCACGGCCGATTCTCCCCGGATCAGCTCCGCCAGCTGGTTCGTGGTCACCGGCTCGTGCACCTCCGGGATCCACGGCCGCCGCGACTGCTTCGCCGCCTCGCGGGCTGTCGCCCGCCATTTCTCCACGTTCTTGCCCACCTTTGCGCCCTGCCAGCGGGCGATAGTCCGGTGGGAGACCCAGGGGTAGATCTCGTCGGCCCCGCCCTGCGTGGCCAGGTCGACGGCGAGCTCCGCCCGCTCGGATTTCGGGATCGCCTGCACCACAATCACAGCCGGCCCCGGCTTCGGCACCTCGGCCACATCCACAACACGCCCGGTCAACTGGTCCTTCCCGGAAATATCTTCGACTTCGACTTCGGCGACGGTCCCGCGGCCGTCGGAAAGCACAATGTGCTCCCCGACTTGGATGCGCTTGACTGTGACGGCGTGCCGCCCCTCCGGCCCGTCCAATCGGCCCGATGCGGGATCCTCGGCGATGAAATAAGGCAGGCTCATTAGCGGCGGAAACGGTCGCGGAGACGGGAGAAGAAGCCCTCGTCGTGGCCCGCTTCTTCTTCGACGTACGAGGAATCCCCGTGCGCGTCGCGCAGCTCTTCCAGGCTGCGGCGCTGCTCCTTGGTCAGTTCCGTGGGTACGACGACCTGGACGTGCGCGACCATGTCGCCGGTGCCTTCCCGGCGCAGGCGCGGCATGCCCTGGCCGGTAAGCACGAGCTCCTCCTCCGGCTGCGTGCCGGCCGGAATGTCGATCGTCGTGGTCTCGCCCGCCAAATTCTCCACCTCGACGGTGGTGCCCAGTGCCGCGTCGTACATCGGCACGTTGACCTTCAGGTGCAGGTTGTCGCCTTCGCGCACGAACACCGGGTGGGTCTCCGTGTCCACCTCCACGTACAGGTCGCCGGCCGGGCCGCCGCCGTGCCCGACCTCACCCTGGCCGGCCATGCGGATTCGCATGCCGCCAACGATGCCCGCCGGAATCTTCACGGCGATATCCCTGCGCGAACGGACACGCCCCTGCCCGCCGCACTTCTGGCACGGGTCGGTGATGATCTCCCCGAAGCCGGAGCACTTCGGACACGACGTGGTGGTCATGATGTTGCCCAGGAAGGACTGCTGCACCTGCTGGACCTGGCCCTGGCCGCCGCATTCGTCACAGGTGACCGGCTTGGATTCCGATTCGGAGCCTGTGCCGTGGCAGTGCTCGCACAGCACAGCGGTATCCACGGTCACATCCTTGCGGGTGCCGGAATACGCCTCCGCCAACGAAATCGTTGTGCGCAGCAGGGCGTCGTTGCCCGGCTGCACGCGCGAACGCGGACCACGCCCGCCGCCTGTGTCCCCGAAGAATGCCTCGAAGATGTCCCCGAAACCGAATCCGCCGGTGCCGCCGGCTGGGCCTCCGCCCTGCTCCATCGGGTCGCCGCCGCGGTCGACGATGCTGCGCTTCTTCGGGTCGAGCAGAACCTCCTGCGCCACGGAGATTTCGCGGAATTTCTCCGCCGCTTCCTCAGTATCGTTAACATCCGGGTGGTACTTGCGCGCCAGGCGGCGGTACGCCTTCTTGATCTCCGCGTCGGTGGCGCCCTGGTCCACTCCGAGAATGCCGTAATAGTCGCGAGCCATCTAAAGTCCTTTTCCGCTAAATCTGTTCATCTTCTAATCGTGTGAAAACGCGGGGTGTCATCCGCCCTCTTCGCCGAGGATGTGGCTGATGTAGTGGGCCACGGCGGCGACCTTCTGCATGGTACCGGGGTAGTCCATGTACGTCGGGCCGAGGACACCCACCCCGCCGAGGGTTTCTCCTGCCGCACCGTAACCGGTGGTGACGATGCTCGCTTTCGACAGCTCCTCGTCCTCGTTCTCCGCGCCGATGATCACGCTGACGTTTCCCAGTTCCGGCAGATTGGCCAAAAGTTTGAGCACCACCACCTGTTCTTCGAGCGCCTCGACAACGCTGAGCAGGTCGGTGGTCATGGGAACCAGGTTCGCGGCCCCCGCGATGAGCACGCGGTCGCTCGGGCTCTCCACCAGCGTGTCGATCAACACAGCAATGGCCCTGTTCAGCGGCTCGGCGATGGCGGCTGGGGCGTCGTCGGCAAGCAGGGCGAGCGATGTCGACGCATCCCCCATCGTCTTGCCTGCCAGGGCCCGGTTCAGGAGATCCCGCAGCTGCGTCAGTCCGTCTTCGTCGATCGGGGCGGCCAGCTCCACATTCCGCTGGTCCACTCTCCCGTTGTCCGTGATGAGCACGAGCAGCAGGCGCATCGGTGTCAGCGCCACCACCTCGCAGTGCTTCACGCGCGAGACCGCCAGGGTGGGAAGCTGGACCACAGCCGCCTGCCGCGTGAGCTGCGCCAGCAGGTGCGCCGACCTGCGCATCACGTCCTCGAGGTCGACGGAGGACTCGAGAAAGTCCGAAATCGCCCGGCGCTCCGGAAGCGACAGGGGCTTGACGTCGTTGATCGCGTCCACAAAGGCGCGGTAGCCCTTCTCGGTGGGCACGCGGCCGGAACTGGCGTGCGGCTGCGCGATGAAGCCCTCCGCTTCGAGGACGGCCATGTCGTTGCGGATCGTCGCGGAACTGACTTTGAGCTTGTGGCGTTCCACGAGGCGCTTCGAGCCGACCGGTTCCTGGGAAGAAATGTAGTCCGCGACGATCGCACGCAGGACTGCTTGCCTGCGTTCGCGCGCGACACCCGCCATACTTGGCACTCTCCTTCCTCGACTGCTAAGTCACGAGTGTAGCGCCCGCGTCACTCCGCGGCCAAGATGTCAGTGACCACCCCGTCGATCAGTAATCTTCCAGCGTCGGTCGCGGAAATTCTCCCGTCTTTCTCCGCCAGCACACCGCCGCGCACGTGCTTATCGACGACCCCCTGCGCCTTTCCACCCACCCACTCCCGCGGGATTCCTTCTTTCAGGCGCAGCCCCAGCATGATCTGCTCGAAGTGGTGCTCCTCGTCCGTGATGATCTCGCTGCCGCCGACAGGAAGAGCGCCGTCCGCCAGCATCACGTTGTATTTCTCCGGCCGTTTGACGTTGAAGTACCGGTAGCGGTCCACGTAGCCGTGCGCCCCCGGCCCGGCACCCCACCAGTTGCCGCCGCGCCAGTAGATCAGGTTGTGCCGGCACTCTCCGCCCGGCTTCGCCCAGTTCGACACCTCGTACCAGCCAAAACCATTTTCCTCGAGCCGTGAAGCAATGATCTCGTACCGGTCCGCGTACGTGTCCTCTTCCGGCGCCGGCAACTGCCCTGACCGGATCTTACGCGACATGGCGGTGCCGTCCTCCACGATCAACGAGTAGGCGGAAACGTGGTCCACGTCCGCGCTGAGCACCGCATCCACCGACGTGCGCACGTCGTCGTCCGTCTCCGTCGGCGTGCCGTAAATTAGGTCCAAGTTCACGTGCTCGAAGCCGGCGCGTTTCGCCTCTTTGGCCGCCTCCACCGCACGACCCGGGGTGTGCTGGCGGTCGAGCACCTTCAGCACCGGGGGCGATGCCGACTGCATTCCCAGCGACACCCGTGTGAATCCCGCTTCTCTGAGGCCCGCGAAATACTCGGGGCTGGTCGACTCCGGGTTCGACTCGGTGGTCACCTCGGCATCTTTGGCCAGGCCGAATGTATTCCGGACCCGGTCCAGAATTCTTCCCAGCCCTTCGGCCCCCAACAGGGATGGGGTTCCCCCACCGATGAAGACAGTCTCCGCGGCCACCCCGACCTTTCCGGCGGCCAGTTCAAGCTCCTTGTCCAGGGAGTCGAGGTAGGCGGAATAGCTCGTTTCGGTCTCCGACGGAGTGTACGTGTTGAAGTCGCAGTAGCCGCACCGGGTCGCGCAGAACGGGACATGGACGTAGACACCGAAACTCATGCGCCGCGGCGCGACCGCTTCGCCGCCACCTTCGCCACAATGGCGTCAACGCGGGCGCGCTCCTCCAGGAATTTCGGGGGGTTGGATCCGCGCATCGCGCGGGTGAAACCGGGGTGCTCGGCGACCACAGCGTCGAGCCAGCCGTCCACAGCCGACTCCACCAGCTCGCCGACGCGGGCGTACAAGTGCGGCAGCGACACAGCCGCCAGATTCTGCGCCACCATGTCGGTCTGCTCGAGGGTGTAGTCCACCACTTCCCCGAGGTGCTGCACGATCAGGTCTGTGCGCTGCGTGCACACCTCCGTCATGGCCTTCACCGGGGTAGGCGAACTCAGAGGGAACAGCTCGAACAGCCCCGCCGCATCCAGCGGTTCCGGCTCCGGAAGCCTTTCACTAGCGGGAAGGGCAGCTGAAATCGAGCCGGCCTTCACCCCCGACACCAGCGCCTGCCGCAGGCCGATCAGCTCGCCGACCACCCGGCGGGCATCGGTGCGTGCGTCATCTACGATCTCGGAGAACTCGGCCAGGCAGTCGTCGGTGAGCTCCCCGTCGTAATCCGCGACGGCCTCGGCGATGTGCTCGATGTACTCCGCGACCTCGTCTCCGATGTTGTAGACCTCTTGGGTCAATTCGCGGTGGCGCAGCGTCGCGGCAGTCCGGTGCACACTGGCCCCCTTCAACTCAAGTCCTGTTATGGCGTTCGAGCGTTGACTCTAGGCCAGAGTTTCACAGCGTTTTGTACGGCGCGCCGGGGAGCTACCCGTAAAGCTTCCGTATCTGGTGGCTGAAGGTCCGCAGCACCACCGGCCGCTTCCGTCAGGTCGCGGGGAAGAATGCGGAATTTCTTGATCTGTTCCGCCCTGCTGACGGATGCGTTCACCCGGTTCACCGCATCTTGCACCTCGCCGCGCAACTCCGGCAGCTTCAACAGTTTGTATGCGGGCAAGTCCAGCCCACGCGCTTCTTTCCACCGGGACAGCGCATCCTCGGCGAGGGCGATCAGCACCCCGATGAACGGCTTTCCGTCACCGACCACGACAGCCTGGGAGATCAGCGGATCCTGGCGCAGCATTTCCTCGAGCGGCTGCGGCGCCACATTCTTGCCGCCGGATGTCACCAGGATGTCCTTCTTGCGGCCGGTGATGGTGATGAATCCGTTCTCGTCGATTTCGCCGAGATCGCCGGTGTGGAACCAGCCGTCGATAAGCGCTTCTTTTGTTGCTTTCTCGTTCTGCCAGTACCCGACGAAGATTCCGTCACCCGAAAAACAGATCTCTCTGTCCTCGGTCGTCTTCGCAGAATAACCGAACATCGGCTTACCCACGGACCCAATTTTTGCGTCGTCCCCGAAATTCACGGCGGCCGCCGACGCAGTTTCAGTGAGCCCATACCCCTTGTACACGGGCAGTCCGGCCCCACGGAAAAAATGCCCGAGCGGCACCCCCAGAGCCGACCCGCCCGAAATGCCGTACTGCACATTGCCGCCGAGTGCCTCCCGGATCTTCGAGTAGACGAGCTTGTCGAAGATCGTGCGCTTGAGCTTCAAGCTTATCGACGGCCGCCCCCTCCCCTCCAGCGCCTTCGAATACTCGATGGCCGTCTTCTCGGCCTCCTTGAAGATGCGGGCACCGATAGCCGAACCGTCCGACGCCTTCACGTATGCGGCGTTGCGCGCCTTCTCGTACACCCGGGAAACCCCAAGCACCACATCCGGCTGGGCGCGCTGGAATTCCGCGGCGACCGTCTTCACATCCGACCAGTGGGTTTGGAGCGTACCCGAAATGGTCGCCAGCAGGTGCACCGAGCGCGCCATGACGTGCGCCAGCGGCAGGTGCGTCACCATCTTTGTGCCCGGCCCCGCGATCTTGCCGATCGGGTGCTGCTGCAGGCCGCGCACCTGGAAAATCCAGTTCAGGTGGGTGATGATGCAGCCCTTCGAGCGCCCCGTCGTGCCCGAGGTGTAAACCAGCGAAGCGATGTCGTCGTGCCGGATCGACGCGATTCTTTCGTCCACCACCTCGTCGCCGATGATTTCCCCGGCGCGTTCGAGGTAGCCGACCGCGTCTTCGTTGAACAGCAGGATCTGCTCCACGGGCGAGTCGGTCAGGTGCGCGAATTTCACACCGTGGTCGCGGGTCTCCCCGATAGCGAACCGTGCTCCGGAATCCTCCACGATCCACTGGATCTGGTCCAGCGAACTCGTCGGGTAGATCGCCACCGTCGTCGCCCCGGAGGCCATGATGGCGAAGTCGATCAGCGCCCACTCGTAGCGCGCCCCGGACAAAAGCGCGATACGGTCGCCCTTCTCCACCCCGATGGCGATGAGCCCTTTCGCGACTTTCCGCACCTGCGCGACGAATTCAGCGGCGGTCACGTCCAGCCAGTCGTGCTCGCCGGGGCGGGAAAACAGGACGTTGTCCGGGTCCTTTTCGGCGGTGTCCACCAGGGCGGAATAGCAATTCTCGTCCGGGGCGACGGTGAACCCAGCGGGAACAGTGAAAGTGGTCACAAAAAGCCTCCTTAGTTTTCAAGTACAAAGTACTTGTTTCTCAGGAGGCTCGTGCGGTTTTAGCGGTAGAGACGCTCGATCTGCTTCGCGTAATTCTCGATGACCACGTTGCGCTTCACCTTCATGGTGGCGGTGATCTCGCCGTTCTCCTCGCTCAAGTCCTTGGTCAGGATGCGGAACTTCTTGATCTCCTCCGCGTGGCTGACCGTCTTGTTCGCCTCGTTGATCACGTCCTGGACCGCGGCGCGCAGCTCAGGCGTCTTCACCAGATCCTTCAGCGGGCGCTCGCCCATATTGTTCTGCTTGCGCCAGCGGCTCAGCTCATCTTCGTCAATGGTGACCAGCACGCCGACGAACGGCTTGCCGTCGCCGACCACCACAGCTTGGGAGATCAGCTTGTCCGAGCGCAGGATGTCCTCGAGCGGGCCCGGGGAAATATTCTTGCCGCCGGCGGTGACGATCAGGTCCTTCTTGCGGCCGGTGATCCTCACGTAGCCTTCCTCGTCGATTTCGCCCAGATCACCGGTGACGAACCAGCCGTCGACAAGAGCTTCCTTCGTTGCTTCCTCGTTGTTCCAGTAGCCCTTGAACACGCCGTCGCCCTTGAAGCAGATCTCGCCATCTTCGTTGATCTTCACCGAGTAGCCGTTGTTCGGCTTGCCCACCGTGCCGATCTTCGTGCCGCCCGGGTAGTTCACGCATGCGGCCGCCGCGGTCTCCGTCAGACCGTAGCCCTCGTAGATCGGGATACCCATACCGCGGAAGAAGTGCAGCAGATCGGTCGAAATCGCCGAGCCTCCGGAGATCGCCAGCGTCGCCTTCCCACCGACCGCGTCGCGGAGCTTCTTGTACACGAGGCGGTCGAAGACCTTGTGGCGCACCCGGGAGCGCAGCGACAGCCGCTCCCCCGAATCCATCGCCTTGGAGTGCTCGATAGCGACCTTCTCCGCCTCAAGGAATGTGCGCGCCGCAAAGTCCGACCCTTCCGCCGCCTTGTTGTAGGCGCCATCGCGGACCTTCTCGTAGACACGCGGCACGCCGAGCAGCATCTCCGGCTCGAAGCGCTGCAGCGCCAGCGTCAAAGTCCGCATGTCCGCCCAGTGCGCCTGGTGGGCACCGCCCATGGAGCTCGCCAGCGCCACCGAGCGCGCCAGCACGTGCGCCAGCGGAAGGATCGTCATGTAGTGCGTGCCCTGCTTGTCGTTGATCAAGTGGCCGATCGGGTTGGTCAGCAGCGCCTTCGCCTGAGAGGCCCACACCAAGTGGGTGAGGATGCAGCCCTTCGGCCGGCCCGTGGTGCCCGAGGTGTACACCAGCGAAGCCAGATCATCGTGCTGGATCTTGGAGATCCGCTCGTCGATCACGGAGTCCTCGACCTCGCGGCCGTCCGTGGTCAACGCGCCCACCGCACCGGTGGCGAAAGACAGGGTGCGCTTCAGCTGGGTCGGCGAGTCGCGCAGGGGCGCCTTTCCCTCCTCGTTGAGCACCAGGTGGTCGTAGAGGCGGCGGTTCGACTCTGTGTCGGTCAGCGCCAGCTTCGCACCGGAGTCCTCCACGATCCACTGCACCTGGTGCTCCGACGACGACGGGTAGACCGGCACACTCGCGGCGCCCGCCGCCCAAATCGCGTAGTCGAGCAACGCCCACTCGTAGCTGGATTCCCCCATGAGCACCACGCGGTCGCCCTGCTCCACGCCGTTGGCCACGATTCCCTTCGCCACCGCGCGGACCTGGTCGGCGAATTCCTTACCGGTAACCTCGATCCACTCACGGCCTTCCGGGCGGGAGAAGAACGTCTGGTCCGGATACTTCTCGCATTGCGCGAGCATCATGGTCAGGCAGTTGTCCCCCGGCGCCAGCGTGAATTCGGCGGGCTTGGTGAAGACTTTGGATTCTTGTGCAGTCACTGTGAAACCTCCCTCGGTGTGGGCTATCTAACAATGACCGTACCCTTGCCCCGTAGCTCACCGCTCACCAGTACCTGCACTTTTGCGCAGGAAATCTGTGGAGGCCGTCATTCTTTGGCACAATGACGTGTTGTGGCTGATACGGAACTGCTCGAGCAACTCGCGACCGCGTACGGGTTCACTTTGACGTACCGGGGCCAGAATAACGAGATCGTGGCCTCGCCGCGCGATTCCCTGGTCCTCCTCCTGAAAGCTCTCGATGTTCCGCTTTCCGACGACCCGGCCCCCGAGGAGCTCACCGACGCCCTCCAGGCGTGGCGCACCCACTGGGACACCCGCCCCTTACCCCCGGTGGTGATCGCGCGCGAGGGAAAGGAGACCTACTTCAACGTCCACGTCCCCGAAGGTGCCCCCGCGCACGTGTGGATCACCCTCGAAGACGGTTCCGAGTCCCCCGCCTACCAGGACGAGAACTGGGCCCCGCCGACAGAAGGTTGGGGGGAAGCGACCTTCCACACCCGCGGCGATCTACCCACCGGTTGGCACACGATCCACCTCGAATCGGGCGACATCCGCGAGGAGTGCACCCTCGTTGTCACGCCCCAGGTGATCCGCCGCAACCTCGAGCTGCTGCAGAACCCCGCCTACGGCGTCATGGCGCAGCTCTACTCGGTACGCTCGGAGCATTCCTGGGGGATCGGCGATTTCCACGACCTGGGCGAGCTCGCAAAGGTCCTTGCCCGCCACGGTGCCGAATACCTGCTTATCAACCCGGTCCACGCCGCCCAACCGCTGCCGCCGATCGAGGATTCGCCGTACCTTCCCACCTCCCGCCGCTTCATTAACCCGATCTACATTTCGGTCGAAGACGTGCCGGAATACGCGCTTCTCGACGACGACACCCGCGCCGACATCGACGAGCTCGCCGCCGAGTTCAAGGCTCTCAACACCTCCCCCGCCTTCATCGACCGCGACCCGATCTTCGACGCGAAACTCGCCGCCCTGAACGAACTCTTCTACGTCTTCGAGGAATCAGGCGACCACGAGGAATTCGACCGCTTCGTCGAATTCGAGGGAGAGGGTCTCCGCAACTACGCCCGCTGGTGCGCGGAATTCGAGGTCGACGGCGATTCCGACGACCTGGTCCGCTTCTACATGTGGCTCCAGTTCGTCGCCGACAAGCAGCGCGAGCACGCCCAGAAGGTGGCGAAGGACGCCGGCATGTCCATTGGCATCATGACGGACCTCGCCGTCGGCGTGCACCCGGGTGGCGCGGATGCTTTCACTCTGCGCGACGTCCTCGTCCAGGATGCTTCCGTCGGTGCCCCGCCCGACGGGTACAGCCAGCACGGACAGGACTGGTCCCAGCCGCCGTGGAACCCGTTCAAACTGGCAGAAACCGGCTACACCCCGTGGCGCGAGCTGCTCCAGACTGTCCTGCGCCACTCGGGCGGGATCCGCGTCGACCACATTCTGGGTCTGTTCCGCTTGTTCTGGATCCCGCGCATGGGCACCCCCGCCGACGGCGCTTACATGAATTACGACCACGAGGCGATGCTCGGCATTCTCGCCCTCGAGGCCGACCGCGCCAATGCTGTCGTTGTCGGGGAAGACCTGGGCACCTTCGAGCCGTGGGTCCAGGAGGAGCTGCGCGACCGGGGCGTGCTGGGCACCTCCGTCATCTGGTTCGAGCACGCCCCCACCGGCGAACGCCCGATGCACCCGCAGGAGTACCGCAACCTCGCTTTGTCGTCGGTGGGCACGCACGACTTGCCGCCGACCGCCGGGTACCTCTCCGGCGCCCACAACGAGCTGCGCGCCCAGCTCGGCCTCGTCGACGAATCCCTCGACGAGATGGACGCCGAGGACATCGCCTGGCAGTCCCATGTCCTCAACACCGCCCGCGAGCACGGCTATTTCGCGGGCACTCCACTGGCCGACACCGATTTCGACGGCCTCGGACGGGACGAACGCGGCGACGTCGATGAGCTTGTCTTGGGCCTCACCCGCTTCATCGCCGACACGGGTTCAGCTTTGACCTGCACGAACCTCGTCGACATGGTCGGCGACACCCGCATCCAGAACCAGCCCGGCACCAATTCCCACCAGTACAAGAACTGGTGCGTCCCGTTGAGCGACGCACAGGGAAACGCTGTCCTCATTGAGAACCTCGAGGACATCGACCTGTTCCACCGGGTGGCTGAGGCCAGCGCTAGAACAGCCCGATAAGCCCCATCACCACCACGAGGGCGATGAGCACCCACAGTGCCTGGGTGACACGGGAGCGCGGGTACTTCCTGCGCGCCTTCGGCAGCTTCATGTCCTCTTTGCGCAGGTCTTCGGGGTTAGCCATGGGATCCTCCATTCAATACGGCAGCCAGCCAGTCCACTAGCCGCAGCAGCCCGACGGACGCGAGCCCAGCCAGCGGGAGCGCAATCGCCAGAACAACCGGCAATTGCAGCCACGGACTCGCCTGCGTGAGATCGATCATGTCGCTTAAGCTTAGGCCCCATGAGCTCCCCGGTTGAAGTGACGTGCCCTGCCGGCACCATCATCGGTACCGCGCGCGGGGACATCTCCTATTTCCACTCCATTCAGTACTCGCGCATTCCGGCGCCCTTCGACGATGCGGAACCAGCACCGAAGGGCCTTCTTATCGACGCACAACGCCCCACCCCGGACACCACCGCCCTGTCCATCGTCGCCCCGAAAACCGGTGAGGATCTCCCCGTCGTCGTCCACATTCACGGCGGCCGCTTCGAGATGAGCAACCACGAGGACGAAGGCTCCCCCGGCGAAGACCTCGCCCGCAACGGCATCATTCTCGTCCGCATCAATTACCGGAAGAAGCTGCCCGGTCTCGCCCCTTTCCCCGACGACCACCCCCACCACTACCGCGCCACCGATGACGTCGCCCTCGGCTTGGAATGGGTCCAGTCCAATATCGAGTCCTTCGGCGGCGACCCCACCAATGTCACCCTCACTGGGCAGTCCGCAGGCGCCGCTATCGTCCTGTGGTTGATGCGGAGAGACCATTTCCGCGGCGCTTTCCGCCGCGCGGTCGCCATGTCCCCTGCTTTTCCCCGCGGCAGCTTCCAGCAAAGAAAATCCTCGCTTCGCATCCCCACGACCCGACGTTGGCTAAACCGTGCACGCCCGAGAACTCTCGACCGCGCCTACAACCGACTGCGCCGCCGCTATTTCACCGACATGGCGTTGGGCCCATACCCCCTCGCACCGGAGGAAATGGCCGACATCGACCTCGTCGTGTCCTCCCACGAGCGGGAATTCCAGCACCCCATCATCGGGAACCGCCTGACCAACCGCATCATCCGCAACCGTGTCCGCGAGGTCATCGACCGCGCGCCCGGCACGGTCTGGAATGTCACCTTCACCGGTGACTCAAAGCACTGCGACGAACTATTCCCGCTCTTCAGCGGCCCGCTCACTCCGTGGCTGGTCGAGTTCGCGTCCTCCGGGGACCCACACCTCAAACCGGAAACTGAGCTAGCTCTTCCACCAGCCACGGAGAGAAAATGAATGGACAGCGGGACACTGCTTCCCGCAGATCATCCATGCTCACCCACTGGTATTCGCAGACTTCCTCAGGCCGCGGATTCAGGTCACCGTCAAGCGCGGCGAAGAAGACCGGGCACACTTCATTCTCCACGATCCCGGAAGCATCCACCGCACGGTAGCGGAAATCGGGGAGGACCGACTCAATGTCCTTCACCGCGGCCCCCAGTTCTTCGCGGCTCCTTCGCACCACCGCTTCCTCGAACGTCTCCCCCGGCCCTGGGTGTCCGCAGAAGCTGTTCGTCCACACGCCCG
Source organism: Corynebacterium sp. p3-SID1145 (assembly GCA_025144245.1). GTDB lineage: Bacteria > Actinomycetota > Actinomycetes > Mycobacteriales > Mycobacteriaceae > Corynebacterium. The sequence goes on from JALXXC010000007.1 coordinate 48,397, forward strand.
GCCACGTCAACTTGGACAGGGCACGGCGGGTGAGGAGAACGTTGCCCTCACCGTCGAAAAGCCATGCCGAAAACGCGAGGTGCAGCGGAGTGTCCGCAGTGTGCACCGAAACCTTCGGCGCAGTGCCGATTTGTTCGCCGTCCTCGGTGCACAGCACCACGAGCTCATCCACTAGTTGTTCAGGTTCCCTTCAAAGACGACGTTGCCGATCTTGAACGTTGCGTCGGAAAGATTGCCCGAGCTGACATCGAATGCGTACTGCACATTCATTGTCGCCCCCTTGCCCAGCGGGAGATCGAGCCCGTCGGTCTCGATACCGGCCTCTTCCGCGCTCATGCGGCTGGCTTTCTCCTTGCCGCCCTTGTACTTCAGCTCAGGTTCGCCGAGAGCCTCCGGCGGCATGATGTTGTCGGAGTGGTTCATTACCGCGACAGTGACCACGGTGCCGCCGTTCGGGGCGTAGGTAGTGCCCTGCCACTTGTAGGAGACATCCATGCCCGGATCCTCAACGACCTTGCCGTTAATCTGGTCGGTGGTCAGCGGTTCGGCACTGTGGGTCTCGAAAGATTCCGGTTCCTCCGTCGGTGTGGCCACGCCCGTGGTCGGGGTGATGGAACTTCCCTCTTGGTCGACAACTCCGCTGTCGCCGCATGCGGCCAGAATCAACGCTGATGAAACTGCCGCCACAATGCCAAGAGCCCTACGCGTCATGATGTGCCTTCCTATCGATGAAACTCCAACACACTTTACAGTGGAGCCTGTGCAGCCACTAGTTCGAATCATCCGTAGCGCATCCGCCCTCTGGCCCTATTACGTCGGCATTATCCTCATTTCCACCGTCACGGCGGCGCTCAACCTCGTTTCACCGTTCATCATCCGTGAAGCGACAAACATCATCGTCGACGGCGGAAAACTTGGCACGGTCGCCTGGCTCGCCGTGGCACTGTTCGCCGCCTATTCCGCGAACACACTGATGCAGAACATCGGCGGCTACCTCGGCGATGTCGTCGCCGTCCGCATCCGACAAGTGCTGTCCACGCGCTACTTCGCCAAACTACTGGCTCTCCCGCAGCGCTATTTCGACGGCCAGGTCACCGGCACGATCATCGCGCGCCTGGACCGTTCAATCATGAACATCACCCAGACGGTCCAGACCTTCTCCAACACCTTGCTGCCGATGCTGCTGCAGGTTACGGCGATCCTGGGCATCACCGCATTCTTCTACTGGCCCCTCACCCTCCTCCTGCTCGCGCTCTTCCCCATCTACCTCGGCCTGACTGCCTTGACATCGAAGCGTTGGCAGAAATTCGAGAACGAGAAGAACGAGCAGATCGACCTAGCCAACGGCCGCTTCGCCGAGGTCGTCGGGCAGGTCAAGGTCACGAAGTCCTTCGTCGCCGAATCCCGCGAGCTTCAAGCATTCGCGAACCATTACGGAAAGACGGTCGGCCTCACCCGCCCCCAGTCGCGCTGGTGGCACAGTATGGATGTCGCGCGTGGACTGGCGATGAACCTGGTCTTTTTGGGCATCTACATGATCCTGTTCGTGCAGACCTACAACGGCCGTTTCACCATCGGCGACATGGTCATGCTCATCCAGCTGGTCACCATGGCGCAGCAGCCGGTCCACATGATGAGCTGGCTCGTCGATTCCGCCCAGCGCGCCATCGCCGGTTCCCGTGACTACTTCAAGGTGATGGACCAGGAGATCGAGGAAGCTGCCAACACCCAGATCGTCGCCGCCACCGAAGCCGCCGATGTTCCCGAGCTCGACACCGCCCCTGTCATCCCGTTGCCCGCCGCGGAGCCGACCATCAAATTCGACCGCGTTTCCTTCGCGTACGACGAGGGCGAACCTATCCTCGATGACATCACGTTCACCGCCCGCCACGGGGAAACGGTCGCCCTCGTCGGCGAATCCGGCGGCGGAAAATCCACGCTGGTCAACCTCCTTTTGGGGCTCTACCCCATCTCCACCGGTTCCCTGACCGTCTGCGGCAAGGACATCGACACCGCAGATGTCGAGCGCGTACGAGCCTCTGTCGGCGTCGTCTTCCAGGAACCCGCCCTGTTTTCCGGCACCATCCGCGAGAACATCGCCTACGGCAAACCGGATGCGACCGAACAGGAGATCATCGACGTCGCCAAGCGCGCGAACGCCCACAGTTTCATCTCCAGTTTCACCGACGGTTACGACACCGTGATCGGCGAGCGCGGTCTCCGCCTTTCCGGCGGCCAAAAGCAGAGGGTCGCCGTCGCCCGGGCCATGCTCAAAGATGCCCCGGTTCTCGTCCTCGATGAAGCCACTTCCTCCCTAGACACCAAGTCGGAGAGATTGGTCCAGGCCGGTCTCGACGAGCTGATGAAAGACCGGACCACCATCATGATCGCGCACCGCTTATCGACGATCGCCGACGTCGACACCATCATCACCCTCAAGGACGGAAAAATCGACGAGATTGGCACCCCCTCCGACCTCGCAGTCTCCGGCGGAATTTATTCAGAGCTGCTCGCACTTACCGCCTCGTCGTCGGCCGTCGACCGGAAGCGCCTCAAAGCCTTCGGTTTCAAGGCGTAGGTTGGGGCCATGCAGTTCCCAGATCTTGAGACCCTCCGCGCCCGCGGCACCCGCAAGTGGACCCAGTTCGAGGACGATGTCCTCCCACTCTGGGTCGCCGAGAGCGATTTCCCCACCGCCGAGCCGGTGAAAAGCGCGATCCAGGACGCGGTCGACCGAGAAATGTTCGGCTACACCCCTGCCCACCACACTCTCGGAGACTCCCTGAGCAGGTTCTATTCCGAGCAGTACGGATGGACACCGAATCCGGAGCACATTTTTCCCGTCGCCGATGTCGTGCGCGGCATGCTACTTGGCATCCAGTACTTCACCAAGCCGGGTTCTCCCGTCATCGTTCCGGTCCCCTCGTATCCCCCGTTCCTCGAGCTTCCCGAAACCGCCGGCCGCGAGATGGTCGAGGTTGGGGCAAAGGACGGCCTGGACCTGATGGAAATCGAGGCCGCCTTCAAGAACGGCGCCGGATCCATTCTCCTCGCCGCGCCCAATAATCCGTGGGGCTACACATTCGACGAAGAGGAGCTCGTCCAGATCACCAATATCGCCGACAAATACGGCGCCCGGGTGCTTGTCGACGAAATCCACGCCCCCATTGTTTATGAGGGAAAACACCACTGCGCCGCTGGCGTCAGCGACACCGCCGCGAATGTCTGCATCACCGTCACCGCCACCTCGAAGGCGTGGAATGTCGCCGGCCTCAAGTGCGCCCAGATGGTCTTCAGCAATGAAAAAGACGTCGACACCTGGAAGAACCTCACCGGAGTGGCGAAGGACGGAACCGGCACCCTCGGCATCGTCGCCGCGCAGGCCTGTTACGACCACGGAAAAGAAGCCCTGGACGACCAGCTGAAAACCCTCAAGGCCAACCGAGATTATCTGATCGAGAACCTCCCGGAGGCAGTCCCCGGCATCCAGTTCACCAAGCCGGAGGCCACCTACCTCATGTTCCTCGATTTCAGTGGCACTGTGATCGAAGATGAAAAACCGGCTACCTGGATTCGTCGAGAAGCGAAAGTCGCCCTCAATGAAGGGGTCACGTTCGGCCCGGGCGGCGCGCACCATGCCCGCCTGAATTTCGCGACCAGCCCCGAGATCTTGTCCGAAGCGCTCGACCGGATCTCTACCGCTATTGTTAGGGGCCATGGACTCCACTGACGAGCAAGGCTTCCTCATCGAGGCAGACGCCAGCGAATACGCCGCACCCGCCCCCGCCCCCGGCAACGAGCCCTGGCAGCGCCCTGACCCGGAGTGGTACAAGGACGCTGTCTTCTACGAGGTGCTCGTCCGCGCCTTCTACGACCCGGAGGGTTCCGGGTCCGGGTCCCTGAAAGGTGTCGAGGAAAAGCTCGACTACCTGCAGTGGCTCGGCGTCGACTGCCTGTGGCTGCCGCCGTTCTACGATTCCCCCCTCCGCGACGGCGGCTACGACATCCGAGACTTCCGCAAGGTCCTGCCCGAGTTCGGCACCGTCGAAGACTTCGTTTCGCTTGTCGACGCCGCCCACAAACGCGGCATTCGCATCATCACCGATTTCCCCATCAACCACACCTCCGACACCCACCCGTGGTTCCAGGAATCCCGCCACGATCCCGAAGGCCCGTACGGCGATTTCTATGTGTGGTCCGACACCCCCGCCCCGTACTCCGAAGCCCGCATCATCTTCATCGACACCGAAGAGTCCAACTGGACCTACGATCCGGTGCGCAAACAGTACTTCTGGCACCGTTTCTTCTCCCACCAGCCGGACCTGAATTACGACAACCCGGATGTCCAGGACGCCGTCATCGATGTCATCCGCTTCTGGCTAGACCTCGGCATGGACGGCATCCGCCTCGACGCCATCCCGTACCTCTTCGAGCGTGAAGGAACGAACTGCGAAAACCTCCCGGAAACGCACGAATTCATCAAACGCGTGCGGAGGCTTTTCGACGATGAGTACCCCGGCCGTTTCCTCCTCGCCGAAGCCAACCAGATGCCCGACGAGGTCGTCCAGTATTTCGGAGATAGCGACGAGTGTCAGATGGCCTTCCACTTCCCGGTGATGCCCCGCATCTTCATGGGAATCAGCCAAGAATCCGCCCAGCCCATCATCGACATCCTTCGCGAAACCCCGAACATTCCCGATTCCGCCCAGTGGGGCATCTTCCTTCGCAACCATGACGAACTCACCCTCGAAATGGTCTCCGAGGACGAGCGCGACTTCATGTACACCAACTACGCGACGGACCCCCGCATGCGCGCGAACGTGGGTATCCGGCGCCGCCTCGCACCTTTGCTCGGCGGCCACCGCGACCGTCTCGAGCTCGCCCACGCCCTGTTGCTGTCCCTCCCCGGCTCCCCGTTCCTCTACTACGGCGACGAGATCGGCATGGGCGACAATATTTGGCTCCCCGACCGCGACGGCGTGCGGACCCCCATGCAGTGGAACGCCGACCGCAACGGCGGCTTCTCCCGCACCGACCCCGAGCGCCTCTATCTGCCTGCGATCCGCAACGACACCTATGGTTACCAGGCCGTCAACGTCGAATCCCAGATGGAGCGGGAGAATTCCCTCCTCCACTGGGTCCGCGAGCACGTGCACATCCGCAAGCAGTACAAGGCATTCGGCCGCGGCGACTACCAGGAAGTCCAGCACGGCAACCCGCAGGTCCTCGCCTTCATCCGTGAATACGACGACGAGCGCATCCTGTGCGTGAACAACATGAGTTCCCTGCCCCAGCCAGTGGAAATGCAATTGTCACACCTCGCCGGCATCGTCCCGCGCGAGCTGTCCGGCAACGTCGAGTTCCCCGCCATCGGTGAGCTTCCCTGGCTTGTCACCCTCGCCCCGCACGGCCACTTCTGGTTCGACATCTCGTAGGGTTTCCAGCATGGATCTGAAAAGCACCCGTTTCTACGGCGCCAAGTCCGAGCCGATCAACCACCAGTCGGTCGTCTCGGAACTTTCCGCTGGTTCGTTCACCTGGCAGATCCTCGAGGTCGACCACGGAGCCGTCGACCAGTACCAGGTCCTCGTTGCTTGCGGCCGCGACGCCCTCGACACCGAGGCGGGCGCGCAGTCCTATCTCGAGCACCTCCACAATTTCGGCGAAATCACAGGAGATATGTCTGGGGGCACCGCCGTTCCTTTGAGGGCCGACCAGTCGAACACCTCCCTCGTGGTCGACGGCACCTGGATGCTCAAGGTTTTCCGCAAACTCGAAGAAGGCATCAACCCCGACGTCGAGCTGCTCAGCTCCATCGGTGACTGCCCGCATGTCGCGGGCGTGCGCGGGTACCTCACCCACGACGGAAAAGTCCTGGCGATGATGCAGGAGTTCATCACCGGTGGCCGCGACGGCTTCCAATTGTCTCTCGACCCTGGTCTCGATAATGAGCACGATCTCGGTGCCGCCATCCGCACTGTGCACGAAGCGTTAGCCGAAGCATTCGGAGCGGAAACCGTTGCCGGGTCCCGCATCCGGGGTTCCCTCAATTCGCATCTCGACGAGCTTCTCACCCAGACCGACGCCCTTTCTCCCTTCGAGGGCAATTTGCGGGAAATCTACTCCCGCATCCCTGACGGGGACGTCGACATCCAGCGCATTCACGGCGACCTTCACCTGGGACAAACACTTCTCGCGGATCGTTGGTACTTGATTGATTTCGAGGGCGAACCTGCCCGACCCCTCGAACAGCGCAGGCTCCCCGACCATCCGTTGCGGGATGTGGCCGGCATGGTGCGAAGTTTCGGGTACGCGCATGCGATGGGCGGTAAGGCAGACGTCGATAAGCTGCTCGCCGGTTACGGCACCTCCCGCTCCCCTGTCTTGGATGCGTATATCGCTGACAAGGCCGCGTACGAGGTGGTCTACGAAGCGAACAACCGGCCTGATTGGGTGGACATTCCGCTGCGAGCAATCCGGGAACTCTCCTAGTCTTCGGGCGGCGGCTCGAATTCCGGGTCGTACGGTCCCGGCGGCGGCTCAGGGTGGAAGGGGAAACGGAGCTCGTATTCCCTCTCCAGCTCCTGCAGCTTGCCGATGCAGGCCTCGTAGTCGAAATCCTCCTCGAAATCGTCCAGGACACGGTGGCACTTGGCGAAAAACCGGGCATTTTTGCGCTTCAACCGCTTCACGTCATCCAGGGTGCGCGACCACTTCGGGTTCGTCGGAGTTATCTGGCCTTCCAGCACGCTGTCCGGCTCTACGCGGGCATAGGTGCCGTTGGCGAACAGCCAGACGATCTCACCCGTGACCGGATCGGGAACATAGAAGGCCAGGCGGTCGGTCTTCATGTTGTGGTGGTGCTGGCAGAGGCAGAAGAGATTGTCGGCGCTGGTCAGCCCACCCTCGTCGAACGGGATGCGGTGGTCGAGCTGGCACGTCCACGCACTGCGGTCGCAGCCCGGGTAGATGCAAGTACCGTCGCGGCCGCGGACGAATGCCTTGACGGCATCTGGCGCGACATACCCGGCGACGGTGCAGGTAGCGGCCGCGTCGAGGTCGACCACGTTGAGGCTGAAGGAGTGGAACATCTCGGTGCCCACTGCGCCCGACCAGCCGAAGCCAGGAATGAAGACCGGCCTAGTGACATCGACGGAACCGTCTGCGTTTTTGGGTGCGTAGGCGAAGATCGTCGCGGGAAGCTCAGGAGCCAGGCGGCCGCAGATGAGTTGAAGGGCGGCATCCGAATCCGAGAGGTCGTGCTTGCGGGCCGTAGCGGCGATGGACGCTCTGGCGGCTGCCATCGAGGCATTATCCGCGGACAGGGTCAGAGCGGCCAATCCGACGCCGGAGGGATCAGGGTGGAACTCGACATGGCCGATCCCGGGCGGGCCTTCCGACCGCTTCTTCTTTTTGTCCGCGTCGAACGACACCGAGCAGTCGAGTGTGGCCAGAAGCTGGTTGAGTCTCAGCGTCACCATGTACGGCGTTGGCAGCTGCTGGTTTGGGTAGTCGGGCGTGAACAGACCGACGAGGAGCTCGTCGATCTGCCCGTAGTCTTCCTCCTCCACGTCATTGCCCAGACGGTTCACGGCTTTCTCGATGGCGGCGAGCCGTCTCACGTCCAACCGGTGGTTCTCGTCTTGGAGGGCACGGAGGCGGGGAAGTTGCTGGAGGCTCATGTAGGCGAACATGCCTTCCTTCACGTCACGGGGCGTCAGGCCGGTGGTGATGCTGACAGCTGTCACTTCCTCGTCCACATCGCGGGACCCGAGGAACTCATTCTGGTGGGCGTATTTCCCGAAGATGGCGTGCTGGTTCCGGCGGAACCCGGTTCCCGCGGCGGTCAGTGGGTCGTCGGGATTCTCACTGGCGAAGAACGCCCCAGTCGGGACGTGCGCTTCTTCTTCTGCTGCGGCAGTCACGGTCTTCTCCTTTCTGTGCTCGGAGCGGGTGCCGCCCGGGCGGCCTAGCACCACCCGTTCAAACGGCTGTGCGGACAGTGTTGCACGCGACCCGGACACCGCCCAGAACAACTGCAGAGACTTATCCACAGATTCGATTACTTGTTCGATCACCAATCCACAAACGGCAGGTCGCAACTGAATGACGGGATGGGAAATTCGAACAGCGAGAGGGCGTCGAAAAGCGAAATTTTCACGCAATGGGATTCTGTTCCGTAGCGTGAGATGATAGGGTGGCCCCTACATTTTGTTCATTTTCCTTGGGAGGCCCAATGTCTACTGCTGTGTCAAGCGGCAAGAAGACACAGACCAGCGCGATCGTCGTCACGGCGCTCGCACTTTTCTCGATGTTCTTCGGTGCCGGCAACCTCATCTTCCCGCCCATGCTCGCCGTGGAGGCGGGCGAGAATTTCTGGCCCGCGATCTTCGGCTTCCTGACCACGGGCGCGCTTCTGCCCGTGCTCGCGGTGATCGCGATCGCCCTCTCCGGCTCGAACGTGCGCGACCTCGCGCAGCGCGCCGGCACGCTCTTCGGAGTCGTGTTCCCCGTTCTGGCATACCTGTCGATCGGTGCCTTCTACGCCCTGCCGCGAACCGGCGCTGTGTCCTTCGAGGTCGCGGTGACTCCGCTGTTCGGTTGGGAAAGCACCCTGACCGCGGCGATCTTCAACATCGTATTTTTCGGCATCGCGCTCGCAATTTCCTGGAACCCGAACAGCATCACCGACACCCTGGGTAAGTTCCTCACACCGGCGCTGGTGGTCCTGCTGACCGTCATGATCGGCATGGCTCTGTTCACGATGACGAACCAGCACTACTCGCCGAGCGAGGACTACGCTTCCAGCGCTTACCCGACGGGTGTCCTGGAGGGTTACCTGACCATGGACTCGATCGCTGCGCTGGCATTTTCCATCGTGGTTATCTCCTCGTTGCGCTTCAAGGGCTTCGAGGAAGGCAAGCCGCTTGTCCGCGGCACAATCCTCGCCGCGGTCGTCGCCAGCATCCTGCTCGCCCTGATCTACCTGGGCCTCGGCCTGATCGGCCGCGCGATGCCGGACGCCGGGCAGTACGACTCCGGAGCGCCGTTGCTTGCCGACGCAGCACTGCAGCTCATGGGCCGCCCCGGCCAGACCGTTTTCGCGCTCATCGTTGTGCTCGCCTGCATGACCACCGCTATCGGCCTCATCACCTCGACCGCCGAGTACTTCTCCCAGCAATTCGGCGGCTCCTACCACACCTGGGCGGTCATCTTCGCCGTTGCATCCGCCGTCATGGCGACGCAGGGCCTCGACTTCGTCATCTCGATTGCCGGCCCCGTCATCGGCTTCCTGTACCCGCCGGCGATCGCCCTGATCTTCGTCACCCTGATCGAGCCGGCATTCCGTCGCCGCACGCGCCTGCGCTGGGGCTTCTTCCTGCCAATCTGGGTGGCGGTGGTCTGGTCCCTGATCTCCACCTTCACTTCTCTCGGCTGGGGCGCAGACGCTCTGTCGCCTCTGGTCGACTGGTCGCCGATGCAGGACTACGACCTGGGCTGGCTGCTGCCGACGGCAGTGGCATTCGCGATCGGTGCCATCATCGACTTCGCGAAACCGCATGCCCCGCTCGAAATCGGTACACAGCGCACTGTTGACGGCGACTCTTTGGAGGAGGCCGAAGCGCAGAACGTGTAGGGGGAATGAGGTGGCCTTCCGTCACGTTGCACGGGGTGACAAGAATCCCCGAACGGAAGGACCACCATGACCCCGCTGTCCCTGCTGGATTTCTGCACTGTCCGCGACGATGAGACGCCGGGCCAATCCATGGCCCGCTCAGTCGAACTCGCCCAGACGGCGGAGAAGCTGGGGTACGACCGCGTCTGGTACGCCGAGCACCACAACATGCCGTCGATCGCATCGTCGTCGCCGGCGGTGCTCATTTCCCATATCGCCGCCAAGACCGAGAAGATTCGTCTCGGTGCTGGCGGCGTCATGCTTCCCAACCACTCCCCGTATGTGATTGCGGAGCAGTTCGGCATGCTCGCCGAGCTGTACCCGGACCGCATTGACCTGGGTCTCGGACGCGCACCCGGCACAGACCAGAACACTCTTGGGCGGGCCCTCCGCAGGGATCCGATGGCGGCGGAAAATTTCCCGGACGATGTCCTGGAGCTCCAGGGCTATCTCGCCGGGAATTCGGTGGTGCCGGGTGTGACCGCCATGCCGGGAGCCGGAACGAATGTGCCGCTGTACATTCTCGGATCTTCGATGTTCGGGGCGACATTGGCGGCGAAGCTGGGGCTACCGTATTCATTCGCCTCCCACTTCGCACCGACGCACCTGGAGGCGGCGACGACCTACTACCGCGAGAACTACCAGCCCTCCGAGCGGCACCCGGAGCCGTACGTGATCGCCGCAGTGAATGTCACTGCGTCAGATAGCGCAGCGGACGCCGCGCGCCAGACAGAACTTGTCCACCGCGCGAGGGTGCGCGCGCTCCTGGGACGCCAGGGGCGGACCCTCACCGAAGAACAGCTGGACAATGTGATGGCCTCGCCGCAGGGCCAGCAGATCGTCGGTATGCTGCGCTACACCGCGCAAGGCACTGGCGAGCAGGTCGCGGACTACCTGGAGAATTTCGCGGCGCACGCGAAGGCGGACGAGCTGATGGTTTCGTTCCAGTCCCCCACCCACGACGAGGCGGTCCGGGCAATGGAGATCGTTTCCGGCGCAGTCTAGATGAATATTTATGTCGGTGTTTTTGTACTCTAGCGAGAGGTTGTCGGGTAAAGTTTAGACAGTTTGACAAGTTCGAACCAGGAGAATTCCCATCGCACGCCGACAGCAGCACGAGGAAATCGCAGACTATCTCCGCGGCTTGATCGATGACGGAACCCTCGCACCGGGCGATCCTCTCCCCTCCGAGGCGGAGCTGTGCGCGCAATTCGACACTTCGCGCGGCCCCGTGCGCCAAGCTGTGGCGAACCTGCGGGGCATGGGCCTGATCTCGTCCGGCCGCGGCCGCCGCTCGCTCGTGCTGGAGGCCCCGAAGACGAACAGCTTTAACGCGCTCATCTCCGCATCCGCACTCGTCGCGGAAGCGGGCCAGACCCCGGGCGAGAAGATCATCCGGGTCGCGAGGGAGCCCGCCGGCGAGAAGATCGCTGTGGCGCTCAACCTGAAGGTCAACGACCCCGTCGTGGAAATCGTGCGCGTGCGCACGGCGAATGGGGTACCGGTGCTCATCGAAAGGCTCGTGTTCCCCCTCCGCTTCGGCGAGCGGTTCCTGGCTTTGACCCCGGAGAGCGAACCTGTGCACGACCAGCTTTTCGACGCCGGCGTGGTCATCGACAACGCGTCCCGCACCGCACAAGTGGACAGGGCCACCGCCACGCACGCGGAGCTTCTGGAAATTCCGGAAGGCGACCCGGTTTGGCGGCTGGAAATGAAGGGTTTCACATTCCAGGGTGAACCGGTGGAATACGCGGAGAATATTTACCGCGGAGATATGGTCAAGGTCGAACTCAGCAGTGTGCGGGGTGCGTCCATTCCGTTGAGGTTTGAGATCACCGCAGCGCAAGAATAGCCTTTTGCACATGAGAGCACTCGGTACCGTCATGGCGGTACTTTCGGTCGGATTGCTGTCTGCGTGTTCCGCCGGCAGCACGGCATCGAATGTCGGCCGTATCGAACCGGACAGCGTGGTCGTGGGCACGACGTCGGCGCCCGCGTCGCTCGATTTCACCACCACCGGAGGTGCCGCGATCCCGCAGGCGCTCATGAACAACGTGTACGAGACGCTCGTGCGTATCGACGACTCCGGCCAGCCTCAACCCTTCCTCGCCGAAAGCTGGGACATCAGCAACGACAGGACCGAATACACGTTCCACCTCAAAGACGGTGTGGCCTTCTCCAACGGCGAGAAATTCACTGCCGAGACCGCCGCATTCTCAATCAACTACGTGCGGGAAAAATGGACGAACGGGTTGTCCGCACAGATGGCGCCAGTCAGTGGCGTCGAGGTCGTCGATCCGCTGACGTTGAAGGTGACACTTCAGACCCCGTCGAATAGTTGGCTGTGGTCGATGGGGACGCTGACGGGGGCGATGATGGCTCCGGGAGGCATCGATAAGCTCCCGACCGATCCTGTGGGGACCGGGCCGTACATCGTCGACCGTTTTGCGCTCGGCGAGTCGATTTCCTTCTCAGCGCGCGACGATTACTGGGGTGAGCCCGCGCGGCAGGACGCTGCGATCCGGTACTTCTCGGATGCTGTTTCGTCTGTGAATGCCCTGCGCGTGGGCGATGTCGATGTGCTGTGGGGGCTGCAGGCCCCCGAATTGCTAGAGACTTTGCCCGGTGAATTCGGCGTGGATGTGGGGACGACGAACGGCGAGGTTTTGCTGAGCTTGAACAATAAAGCCGCTCCGTTCAACGACCCGGATGTGCGCCGCGCGGTTGTGTACGCGATCGACAGGGACGCGCTCAACGACATCGTGTGGTCCGGCATGGCCGCTGACACCGGCGGTGCCCCCGTTGCGCCGAGTGACCCGTGGTTCACGGAGAACGATTATTTTCCCTACGACCCCGACAAATCGCGCGAGCTTTTAGCGGGCAGAACCCCCAAAGTGGAGTTGACCGTGCCGTCCCTCCCGTACGCGCAGGACGCGGCGGAACTGATTTTCTCGCAGCTCAAGGATGTCGGCTTCGAGGTGAAGCTAACCACCGTCGAATTCCCAGCGGTGTGGCTGAACCAGGTGCTCAAACAGGCGGACTACCAGTCGTCGTTGATCGCGCACGTCGAACCGCGCGATATGCCGCAGCTGTTTTCCCCCGAGTACTACGTCGGGTACGACTCCGAGGTGGTGCGGGACGATTTCGCCCGGGCGGATGCCGGCACCCCGGATCAGCAGATCGAGTTCATGCACGACGCCGTCGACTCGATCATGGCAGATGCGGGCTCCCTGACTCTGGCGAATCTGCCCAATATCGTTGTCACCGCCCCCGGCGTGAAAGGAGTCGATCCGAACGTGGTCACTGACGGACTCAGCCTGGCGGAGGTGACTAGGGGATGAAGGCGGTCGGACGCTTCGTGTCGCTGCTCTTCGCCGCGAGCGTGATCATCTTCCTGCTGCTGCGCGCAGTTCCGGGCGACCCGGCGCGGATCGCGCTAGGTGTGACCGCCTCGGAAGAGGACGTGGCGGAACTGGCGTCGCAATTGGGCACCGACCGGCCGCTGGTCGTGCAGTATTTCGACTGGGTCGGCGGAATGTTGACAGGCAATTTCGGTACCTCCCTGACGAGCAAGCAGGACATCACTCCCCTAGTGATCGACAGGATGCAGGTGTCCCTGATCCTGACCGTGAGCGCCATGGCGCTCTCGATGGCCATCGCCGTTCCTTTGGGCACGTATCTCGTGCGGCGGCGCGGAAAGCTGGACACTGCGATTGTTTCGGCGTTGACCCAGGTCGGGATCGCGGTACCGAGCTTCCTCGTGGGCATTCTCGCCGTCGTGGTGTTCTCCGTGTGGTTGGGCTGGCTGCCGGCGAACGGTTGGGTCCCGCCCAACGCGGGATTCGGCGCGTTCCTGGCGCATCTGGTGTTGCCGGTGATCGCGCTGGCGCTTGTTCAGGCGGCGATCCTCACACGCTATGTGCGCAGCGCAGTCAACGAGGAACTGGACAAAGACTATGTCCGCACCGCCCGTGCTGTGGGCCTGTCCACCCGCCAGGCGCTGTACCGGCACGCCCTGCGCAACGCGTTTCTCCCTGTGCTGACGGTCACGGGACTGCAGTTCACCACTCTGATCGTGGGTGCGGTGGTCATCGAGCGCGTGTTCGCCCTTCCGGGGCTGGGCTCCATGCTGCTGGATGCGGTGGCGACCCGCGACCTCACCACGGTGCAGACCCTCATGATGCTCCTCGTCGTGTTCACCCTGGCGGTCACACTGGTGGTGGACGTGCTGTACAGGTTCATCGACCCGCGGTTGAGGAGCCAGGCATGAGGAAGTGGCTAGGCCTCCTGTTCGTCGGTATGGCGGTGCTCTTCGCTGTGGTCGCGATGGTGTGGACTCCGTACGACCCCGTGCACGCAGTGCCGGCGGAGAGGCTGCAAGGATCAACGCTCGCCCATTGGATGGGGACGGACCAGTACGGGCGCGACGTGCTCAGCCGCGTGATGGACGGGGCACGGACCACGCTGACAGTCGCGGTGGCGTCGGTCGCGCTGTCTGCCACGGTCGGGGTTCCGCTGGGAGTGTGGGCCGGCATGAGCCGCGGCTGGACCGAGCGGCTGATCATGCGGGGCAACGATTTGCTCCTGGCATTCCCCGCGCTGCTGTTGGCCATCGTGTTCACAGCGGTGTTCGGGGGCTCGATGTGGATTGTGGTGCTGGCCATCGGCATCGCCGGTATCCCCGGGTTCGCACGTGTCTCGCGGGTGGGGACGCTGCAGGTGATGGCGCAGGACTACGTGCTCTCGGCGCGGATCTCCAAGGTCTCCGGGGTCGTGATTGCGTGGCGGCATGTGCTGCCGAATATCACCGCGACGCTGGCGGTGCAGGTCTCGGTGGCGCTGGCTTTGGCGATCCTGGCGGAGGCGGGGCTGTCTTTCCTGGGCCTGGGAACGCCTGCGCCGTACGCCTCTTGGGGGCGGATGCTGCAGTCGTCGCAGGCATTCCTCTCCACTGCTCCCCACCTGGCGCTGTGGCCGGGTCTAGCCATCGCCGCGACAGTGCTGGGCTTCAACCTGCTCGGCGATGCTGTGGCTGACAGGAGGTCCCACCGGTGACACTCGTGCATGTTGAAGATGTGTGCATCGACGGGATCCTAGACCGGATCTCATTCGATATCGCGCCCGGCGAACGTCTCGGCCTGATCGGCGAATCAGGCTCCGGCAAGTCGATGACGGCCCTGACGATCATGGGGCTGCTGGATGAGCGGCTCCCGGTGTCCGGGACGGTCACGCTCAACGGGACGGACATGATCGGCTCGTCGCCGCGGGTGAAGCGTAAGCAGCGCGGTTCGACGGTGTCCATGGTCTTTCAGGAGCCGATGACGGCGCTCGACCCGCTGATGACGGTGGAGCGCCAGGTGGCGGAAGCGTGCTCCATTCATAAGGCGCGCGAGCTTCTGCGAGAGGTGGGTGTCGACCGCACGGACGCGTACCCCCACCAGCTTTCGGGCGGACAGCGGCAACGAGTTCTGATCGCCATGGCCATCGCGGGCGACCCGGACCTGCTGATCTGCGATGAGCCGACGACGGCTCTCGACGTGGAGGTGCAGCGGCAGATTCTCGTCCTGCTGGACACACTGGTGCGGGAACGGGGGATGGCGCTGCTGTTCATCACCCACGACCTCGCCGTGATCAAGAAAATGACCGACCGGGTCATTGTGCTCAAGCACGGACAGATTGTGGACCCCGACGCTGATTTGGATAACCCGCAGGTCGACTACACCGCGCAGTTGGTGGCGGCGTCGAAACCGGGCCTTCCCGCGAAGCTCAGGGAGACCGGCGGGCCGGCGATCGAATTGCGCAACGTGACTTGGAGACGCGGCGGCACGGTGGCGCTCGACGACGTGAGCTTGTCGGTGCGCAAGGGCGAGCGGATCGGCATCGTGGGCGGTTCCGGCTCGGGCAAGACGTCGCTCCTGCGGATCATTTCGGGGCTCAACCAACCGGATTCGGGAACGGTGAACGTCGACGGGGGCCTGCAGATGGTCTTCCAGGACCCGTACTCGTCGCTCAACCCGCGCCGCACGGTCCGCGATTCGATCAAGGAGGCGGGCGCAGGCGACACACGGGCAGACGAGGTTCTCGCGCAGGTCGGACTTGAGGGAGTTGGCGGCCGCTACCCGAGCCAATTTTCGGGCGGCCAGCGGCAGAGGATCTCGATCGCGCGCGCCGCGGCCCCGCACCCGGAGATCCTCATCGCGGACGAACCGGTCTCAGCCCTCGACGTGTCCGTACGGGCGCAGGTGCTGGAGCTTATCGACGAACTGGTCGTCCACGACAACGTCACCCTCGTCTTCGTGTCCCACGATCTGTCCGTTGTCCGGCAGGTCTGCCCGACGATCGCGGTGCTCCACCACGGCCGCATCGTGGAGACAGGCCCTACCGAGGAGGTGTGGGCGAACCCGCGGCACGAGTACACCAGGAAATTGCTCGCGGCGATTCCGTAGGGTAAAAGCATGGCTTTCAACATCGTCGTGGTCGGCTCCGTCAACGCCGATCTGACCGTTAACGTTCAGCGGCATCCCCACCCCGGCGAGACGCTGCTGGGCAGCGGCGGCGGCATCACGCCCGGCGGAAAAGGGGCGAACCAGGCCGTCGCGGCGGCGCGTCTGGGAAGCTCCGTAGCGCTCGTGGGGGCGACAGGAAACGACGCGCACGCCGACGACGCGAAGCAGTTGCTTATCGACGCCGGCGTCGACCTCACAGCCGTCGAGACATCCCCCACCCCGACCGGACTGGCGGTCATCGCAGTTGCGGCGGACGGAGAGAACACCGTGATGGTGGTGCCGGGGGCGAACGGTGTGGTGGGGGCAGGTGTCGTCGATAAGCATGCTGCGTTGATTGCCGACGCGGAACTTGTTTTGTTGCAGGGCGAGATCCCCGCGGATGGTTTCGCGCGGGCGGTCCAGCTGGCGCGCGGGCGCGTGGTGGTGAATCTGGCGCCGGTGATCGAGGTGGACCGGGAAGCTCTGCGAAGAGCCGATCCGCTGATCGTCAACGAGCACGAGGCGCAGCTGGTGCTCGGAAAGAAGTCTTCGCCTGAGGTCTGTGCGGACGAGCTGTTGCGCGAATTTCCTTCTGTCGTCGTCACGTTGGGTGCAGACGGGGCGCTGGTGGGAAATGGCGGCGGAGTCGTGCGGGTCGCATCTCCCCGTGTGGAGTCTGTCGATTCCGTTGGCGCAGGCGACGCCTTCACGGGCGCGCTGTGCCACCGCCTCATTCAGGGCGATTCTCTCGTGGAAGCCGCCCGTTTCGCGGCGAAGGTGGGTGCTTTCGCGGTCACGCGCCCCGGCGCTCAGCCCTCGTTCCCCTGGGCGGGCGATATCTCGTGAATCGCGCGGAATAGTTCTTGTCCGTGGTTGTAGATAGCGTCGTGGTCCCACTCCGGGTGGGTCCAGACGGTGAGATTGCCGATCGCGGAGGCCGCCTGTTTTGCCAGGTCAATAGGGACGAACATATCGCGCTCGAAGAGGGCGACGGTGGCGGGGACCTCGTTTTTGGCGAGCTGGGTTTCGTCGAAAAGCGGGGGCCAGTCGTATGTTTCCATCTCCTCGACCGCGGCTCTGAACGGCTTTAGCGCGGGATCTTCCTCAAAATGGTGCCGGAAGAAATGGTTGCCGAGCAAATAGTAGGACTCAGCTGAGGCCGGATCTGCTGCGAGGTGCGATTGCCCCACCGCATCCGAAGAACCGATGAGGGTTTGGTGGACGACCGGCCACAGCGGGTTGACCTCCGTGCTGATGAAGCCGCTGACCTGGGCGAGAAAATCCTTTCGGAGCCGCTTTTCGTGTTCGTAGAAGGGTGATTCCAGCAGGTTAGCCAGCATGGTGAAGCCGAATTCTGCGCCCAGCGCCACGCCGATGAAACGGAAGCGGTTCGCGGAGAGTTTCTCCCCCGTCGGCAAGAATTCGTCTGTTTCTTGCAGGTGCGCGCACACTTTTCGGACGTTCTCCTCGGCGAAGGGAACAGCGTCGTAGAACTCTTGGCAGCGCTTATCGACGAGATTCAGCGTGATCTCATTATACTCGTCCGGGGTCCAGCCGATGTGGGGAAGAGCGCCGGTGAGAAATGCCCTTCCGAGTCCTTCCGGAGCGAACGATAGATAGGCGCCCACACACAACGCGCCGAAGGAATTACCCAGCACGTCCCACGTCTCGAATCCGAGGTGGCGCCGCAGATCTTCCGCGTCCGCCACCACGTCCGGGCAGCGCAATTTCGACAGGATCTCTGGGCGGATGAGGTCCGGGGTGCCCTTGTCGATCTTGCCGGACCGGCCGGTGCCGCGTTCGTCGAGAAGAAAAACGCGGTAGTGCTTGAGCGCCTCCGGGATCCATCCCTGCACCATGCGCGGCGCCGGTTTGCCCGGACCGCCCTGCAGGAACAACAGGGGCGGAAGGGACTCGTCCGTGTACAGCTCGCGCGCAAAGAGCGTGAACGTGCCGAGATCCGAGTTTGTCCGGTCCCACGGCACCTTTAACTCATGCTTACGGGTGGACGCGTTCGGCGGAATGATCGTTGAAAACACGACCCGAGTATAAGGGGGTCAGTCGAGGGGTGCTCCGGCAAGGAATTCAAATGCATCAATCCATGTCACGGAGCCCGTGGAGGGAGGAATCCGGTCAGCAGTGATCAGATAGGTGCGGGCGCAGTCCGCGTTTGCCGCCAAGGGGCGCAGCTCGCGCTCGAGCGTCGACGCATCATCGGTGGAGTACGCCACCTGGATGAAAGCCGTATCCTTGCCCCGCGTGGCCACGAAATCAATTTCTGCGTTTTTCGAATGCCCGGTGGAGACCCGGTACCGGCGTCTCCTCAATTCCAGGTAAACCATGTTCTCCAGATCGTGCCCCCGGTTCACATCCCGCGATCCGAGGAGAGCAGTCCGGAGACCGGGGTCGACGAAATAGAACTTCCCGTTCGTTTTCAACCACTGTTTTCCCTGGGTATCGTACCGGGAGCACCGGTATATCAAGTGGGCATCTTCCATCAACCCTAGGTAGCGGTCGACCGACTCCGGCGAGGAGGAGTAGCCCTGGCTCTTCAAATGGCTACTGATTTTGTTGGTCGACAACGGGGATCCCGCGTTATCGAAAACGAAGCGCGCCACGCGAAGGAAGACTTCGGTGTCGCGGATCTGGCCGCGGGTGGCGATGTCCCGGGTGAATATCGAATCGAACAGGCTGGAATTGATCTGGTCTGTGATGTCCGGGTCCCCAGCCAGCACTGCCGCTGGAAACCCACCGACATCCATCCACGTCCGATACGCCTCCGCGCTGCTGCCCGAATCCTTCCTGAATCTCCGGAGCTCGGCGAGCGACAGGGGGAGCATATGGAGCTCGATATACCTGCCGGCGAGGTACGTCAACGACTCACCGGAGAACATCGTGGCATTTGATCCCGTGACGCATATTTCGAGACCGGGATTCACCCGCAATGAATTGACTACACGGGACCAGTCGCCTAGCTCTTGAACCTCGTCGACGTGGAGATACCGGACAGAATTCACTTCGACCTGCTCGAGAACATGAAGGAGAAACGCATCAGGTGAGCGCAAAGCGTCGTTGGCGGCATCCTCGAAGTTGATGGTCAGGATCGACCGCGGGTCCGCTCCTGAGGCCACGAGTTCTTCCCGGTACAGCTCAAGTAGCGTGCTCTTGCCGCAGCGGCGCACACCGGTGATGATTCGCACCAAGTCTCGTTCGTGAACGCGGCGGAGAGAATCTAGGTAGTCGTCTCGCGGAAAAGCCCTCATGTTTTTCAGGTATACCTGAAAAACTCGCAGACCTGGAATAGTTTTTCAGGTATACCTGAAAAACTATTCCTCGTCGGTGGACAGGGCCGCGACGAATGCTTCCTGGGGCACCGTGACGGAACCAATCGACTTCATGCGCTTCTTACCGGCCTTCTGCTTTTCCAGCAGCTTACGCTTACGGGAAATATCGCCGCCGTAGCACTTGGACAAGACGTCCTTGCGCAGCGCGCGGATATTCTCGCGGGCGATGATCTTGGAGCCGATGGCCGCCTGCACAGGAACCTCGAACTGCTGGCGGGGAATCAATTCCTTCAGCTTCTTGGTCATCTTGTTGCCGTACCACTGGGCGGAATCGCGGTGGACGATGGCGGAGAAGGCATCGACCGGGTCGCCCTGCAGAAGGATATCCACCTTGACAAGGTCGGCGGGCTCCTCACCGGCTTCCTCGTAGTTAAGGGAGGCGTAGCCCTTCGTGCGGGATTTGAGCATGTCGAAGAAGTCGAAGATGATCTCGCCGAGCGGCATGATGTAGCGCAGCTCGACGCGCTCCTCAGAGAGGTACTCCATATTCTTCATCTGGCCGCGCTTGGACTGGCACAGCTCCATGGTGGCGCCCACGAATTCCTGCGGGACGATGAGCGTCATATTCACGACCGGCTCGTAGACTTCCTGCAGTTTCCCGCCCGGCCAGTCGGACGGGTTGTGCACCAAAGACTCGGAGCCGTCCTCCGCAATGACGCGGTACGTGACAGACGGGGCGGTGGAGATCAGGTCGAGATCGAACTCGCGCTCAAGGCGGTCGCGGGTGATCTCCATGTGCAGCAGGCCCAGGAAGCCGCAGCGGAAACCGAAGCCGAGGGCGACGGAAGTCTCCGGCTCCCAGGTGAGGGAGGCGTCGTTAAGCTGAAGCTTCTCCAAGCTCTCGCGCAACGTCGGGAAGTCCTCCTGGGACACCGGGAACAGGCCCGAATACACCATCGGCTTCACGTCCTCGAAGCCGGCGAGGGGTTCGGAGGCACCCTTGGAAGCCCAGGTGACGGTGTCGCCGACACGGGTCTCGCGGACATCCTTCACGCCGGTGATGAGGTAGCCGACCTCGCCAGGCCCGAGCCCCTTCGTCTTCTGCATCGTCGGGGAGACAATGCCGATCTCGAGGATGTCGTGGGTGACACCAGTGTTCATCATGGTCACCTTCTGGCCTGACTCGAGCTTGCCATCGATCATGCGGATGTAGGTGACCACGCCGCGGAACGTGTCGTAGACGGAGTCGAAGACGAGCGCGCGGGCCGGCGCGTCGGCCCCCTCTTTGGCCAGTGACGTCGGCGGCGGAATCAGCTCGACGACCTTGTCTAGGAGCTCCGCCACGCCTTCGCCGGTTTTACCGGATACGCGCAGGACTTCCTCCGGCTCACAGCCGATGATGTGGGCGATCTCTCCCGCGTACTTCTCTGGGTCGGCGGCGGGCAGGTCAATCTTGTTCAGCACCGGGATGATCTCGAGGTCGTTCTCCATCGCCATGTACAGGTTGGCGAGGGTCTGGGCCTCGATGCCCTGGGCTGCGTCGACAAGCAGAATGGCGCCTTCGCACGCGTCGAGCGAACGCGACACCTCGTACGAGAAATCCACGTGGCCCGGGGTGTCGATCATCTGCAGAATCGTCTGCTGGCCGTCCTTCGTGGTCCACGGCAGGCGAACGTTCTGGGCCTTGATCGTGATGCCGCGCTCGCGCTCGATATCCATGTTGTCGAGGTACTGGTCGCGCATGTCGCGCGCCTCGACCACGTTGGACAACTGGAGGATCCGGTCCGCGAGGGTGGATTTGCCGTGGTCGATATGCGCGATGATGCAGAAATTCCGGATCTGCGCCGGATCCGTGAACGTCGTCAACGCGAAATTGGTGCTCGTCTTCGCCATCGCCATCCCTCCTGAAAAACTAAGGTCACCATACCGTGAGCGCACTGCCGGAGATCAATCGCCGACACGCGCTAAAGTATGCAGCAGAAAGGGAGGCTGCAATGAACGACAACAGTCCGTGGCTCGGTGCGCAACCGGTGCGCCGCGACTGGCAGGCGTCGACCGAACTGTTCCCGAAAGACTTCAGCCGCTTCGTGCTGCCCCAGAACCTCGACCAGCTCATGGACGGCACCAACGCGCACACCTTCCGCACCTACGACGAGTTCATCCGCTTCATCGAGCCCGTCGCCCCCGCGCCGCCCGCCCGGAAGACCTCGGGCATGGCCACGTCGTGTTCAGTCTTGGCGGCGACCTGCGCCGTCATCTCCGTGATCGCTATCGCGGCCGGTGCGGTGATCCCCAGCCTCGATGCCGTCCTGGCCGGCATCGGTGCCGCTTTCGCCGCCTTTGTTTTCGGTCTCGTCGCCATGGGCCAACAGATGATCTTTAGCTCCGCCCAGAAACGGCAACTTCCGCCGCAGCAACGGTTGATCCAGAAATTCGGCGGCGAACCGGCAGCGGCCCTTCCCGTGTTCATCGTGGACCGGCTGACCATGACAGCCGAGGAAAACGACGTTCTCGATCAATGCTTGGGCATGTACAACTACTGCCAGGCCAATCGGCTCCCCCTCAGCGCCGACCACTGGCGCGCGCTCACCCAGCAGGCCCTGGCCCAAACCCGCTTCGCGCGCCACAACGGCGAGCCAGAGGCGCTGGCCGATCTGCGCGCGAATATTGAGCGCCTGGAACTCTAGGACTACACAATGAAATTCTTACGGCGGTTTGCCGATAGGACGACGGCGCTCGACCAGGGGCTGGAGATCCTCAACGACCGCATGGGCAACTCCCCCACCAGCCAACGCCGCCGTGCCGCCCGGGCGCGCGTCGTGCCCACCGGGGAGATCTCACGCAACATCTTCTACGCCCCTGACATGGACGGGCAAGCCGAACCCGGCGAAGTGGTATGGTTCAACATTCCGACTGTTCCGCTGCGTGAAAGGGCTCTGCTCGTCGTGGGGCGCGACCACCACGATGTCCTGGGGCTGCTGATCTCCGCCAACGAAGACCACGCCGACGAGGCGAATTGGCTTCCCATCGGATGCGGCGAGTGGAACCCTTCCGGTGAGCCGTGCTGGGTGCGGCTGGACAAGACCCTCTACGTTCCCGAGACCGACCTGCGCCGGCGCGGAGCGCTGTTTCCCGCCCGCCTCTTCGAGCACATCGCCGAGCACCTGCGCAAGCGCTTCGACTGGGCCTAGGACGATTTTGGACGACGACGTTCCGGCTGCTAGGGTATGACAGGTTATTCGCACTGATTGTTCGGGTGCGCCGCGCGCCGCGGGCAGGACCTTGGGTCCGCGGCTCCCCTCCACAAGACGTGGCGCAGTAGTCCCAGAACCAGTCAGGTAGTCGAATGCACGAGATCATCCGACAAGATTCAAGAGGTACCTCATGGCTAACATCAAGCAGCAGCAGAAGCGCGTCCTGACCAACGAGAAGCGCCGCGTCCGCAACAAGAGCATCCGTTCCGCAGTCCGCACCGAGATCCGCAAGTTCAACGAGATCGTTGCCGGCGGCGACAAGACCGCGGCTGAGGAGCAGCTCCGCATCGCGTCCCGCAAGCTGGACAAGGCAGTGACCAAGGGTGTCTTCCACCGCAACAACGCGGCCAACAAGAAGTCCAACATGGCCCGCGCCCTGAACAAGCTCGGCTAATTATCTGCCGGCTTCCATCCCGTCCGCCTTCACGGCGGGCGGGATTTTTCCCTTGAGCCCCCAAAGTGACACCGCGGTCCCGGAGCCGTAATATCCCCCTCATGAAAAAATTTCGCCGAGTTTCGTGCGCAGCATTCACCGCCGCAATGATCGCGCTTTCGGTCCCGCCCGCTGAGGCCTCCGCGCAGCTTTCCTCCACCGGTTCCAGCCAGGCTGCCGGCGTGGCCAAGTCGCTCTCCGAATCGGGGCTGGACTTCCGCGTCGTCACCGTCGACGGCATGGTCCGCCCGTACACGCTGGTGCTGCCGCGCAACTACAACCCGCTGCGGGCGTACCCGGTGATCATCGGTTTCGGCGGCTGGCAGCACAGCGCTGGCGGGACCCGGTCGTACCAGCAGCTGGAGCGCGCGGCAGGCGACCGTGCAATCGTCGTCTACCCGCAGGGCTTGGACAACGCGTGGGGCGGCGCCCCGTACGCCCGCACGTCTATGAGCGGCGATATCCGTTTCGTCCGCGCCGTGGTGAATAATGTCGCCTCGATGCACAAGGTGGACCGCAAACGCATTTACGCGGCTGGCCTGTCCAACGGCGGCGGCATGGCGGCGGCGCTGGCCTGCCACGCACCAGATCTCGTCGCCGGTGTGGCGAGCGTCGCCGGGGCGTACTACAACCCGACGGTGAGCAACTGCGCCCCGGGCAAAGTGCCCGCATTGATCATGCACGCGGATAACGACGACACCATGCATTTCGACGGCGGCTCCCGCCATGGCGCACCGTACCGCTCCGTGCCGAGTGTTTTCGCCGACTTCGGCCGCCGCAACGGCTGCGAAACGCAGAAAGACGGCACGCTCACTGGCTGCGACGCCCGCACCGAGCTGCACAAGATCCACGGCGGCGGCCACATCTGGTTCCCCGGCGCCACCGACCGTGTGGTGCGCTTCTTCCTGGGTTAGGAGCCCAAACCGACGATTCCGCGCACGACCAGGAAGGTACCGGCGGCGATGAAGAAACCGCCGGCGCCCATGTCGATATAGGGCCCGGCGCTGAACAGGCGGCGGCGCACACGGTTGGTGGACACGACCAAGCTGAAGCTGATAAACAGCAGGAATGCCGTGAACCACAGCGCGAAAATCACGACGGCGGCGGTGCCAATGCTGGGACTCGGCGGCAGCAGCGGCGCGACCAGCGCCGCAAGGAACAGCACGATCTTCGGGTTCGACAGGTTCGTGGTCAACCCCTTGATGAAGCTGTCGCGCGTCGTGCCCAACCGGTCCTCCGCGTCATCGAGGTCCAGCGGCGGGTTTTCGCGGTCCCTCCACCCCTGGCGCGCGGTGGTGTAGCCCATGAACATGATCCAGGAGCCGCCGGCAACTTGGATCAGCTCCAGCAACCACGGGAACGCGGTCAGAACAGCCGCGGCACCGAGAACCGTCAGGGTGATCCAGAAGAACGCCCCGACGTAGATCCCCAGCGTCGCCGCGATGGCATGCCGGCGTGAACGTGTTGCCAGGCGCGTGAGCAGGACAATATCTGGCCCAGGGGTGGCTGCACCGGCCAGGTTGAGGAGAACGATCGCCGCGAGGTCCGCGGGATTCACTTGCTCATCTTCTCCACGAGGTCGTCGCGCTCGAACATCTTCGCCGTGGCGATCGCGTCGGGGGTTCCGGCGGTGGGGTCGGCACCGGCGTCAAGGAGGACGTCGATAAGCGCGTCCTCCTTCTTGAACACAACGCCCGCGAGCGGCGCCTGGCCGCGGTCGTTGAGCTTGTTCACGTCCGCGCCACGCTCGATGAGGCCTTTGACCAGCTCAACATGGCCGGAGTAGGACGCGAGCATGAGGAACGTGTTGCCGTCCTGGTTGGTCATGTCCACGGCGACGCCCTGGTCGACGTAATCCAACAAGGTCGTGTCGCCGGAGCGCGCCATGTTGAACAGGCGGGTGGCGAATTCTTGCACGTCTGCGGGAATCTCAGTCACGCTGACGCACATTATCACGCGAGTTGGGCAATGCGCCGGACAGCATCCTCAACTGCGAATTCGGGGTCGCCGCCCTGACCTTTGACCACGGCGTCGAGTTCGGCAACGATGATCACCGCCTCGCTGACGGCGTGGCCGGACCAGTTGCGGGCCACCTGCATTGTTTTCTTCGCGACGAACGGGTGCATCCCCACCGTCCGCGCAATCTGGTCGGGATTGCCGCGGGTCTGGTACAGCTTCGCGATGTCGCCGACTTTGTTGGCCAACGCCGCCGTGATGGCGACCGGACTGATCCCGAGTTGGAGGGCGCGGCGGGTACTGGCCAACGCGCGGTCGGTGCGACCCGCGACCGCCTGGTCCGCGATGTCGAAGCCGGAGACCTCCGCCACGCCTGTGTAGTAGGCGCGCACGGCCGAAACGGTGATTTCCCCTTCGGTGTCCTCGACGAGCTGCTCGATCGCGGATGCAAGTTCACGGAGGTCCGATCCGACCGATTCCAGCAGTGCCCCGATCACGTCCGGGGTGGGGCGCACCCCCCGGCGGCGGAATTCTGACGTGACCCAGCTTTGCCTTTCCCTCTGGTTGAGAGTTTTCGCTTCGTGCACTTCGGCAGCTTTGCTGAATTTCGGCACGTACGACTTGTTGCGGCCTTTGCCGCTGTGCACGATCACGAGGGTCATGCCCGGCGCGGGGTCGACGGCGGCCTGCAGGAGCAGCTCCGTCGGTTCTTTTCCGGCAAGTTCGGTGTTGGTGACCACCACAACGCGCTCTTCAGCGAACAGCGACGGGCTCGTTGCCTGCGCAAGCTCGGAGGCGGTCACTTCCCCGGCGCGCAGTTTGGTCACTTCCGCGGCGGGGCCAGCTTCGTCGATGATGCTCTGCATGGCGCGCTCGGCGAGAAATTCATCTTCGCCGACAACGAAGTGGACCGGACTCATCATGCCGGTCATTCTACGGATAGATCACGGGGATGCCGTCCTGCGTGACGGTAGGCCGGTCCCGATGCCCGTCGCGCACCACCACGACGGTGGTTCCGGGCGGGATGGGCTCGATCTCGGCTTCGGAATCGACGACGTGCGGATGCCGCTTATCGACGTCCACCCGTTCCACCTCCCCCACCATCGCAATCCCCACGACGAGCGCTGCCGCGGCCACCGTGGCCCGCGGGCGCGACGCGATGAAGCCTGCGATGACCCAGCCGTAGAACACCGCCACCACTGCCGGACGTGCCTGGACCGTAGTGGCGGGAAGGTGGTCGGCCGAATCCGCGACAGTGCGGATCCACCCGGCGAGCGGCTGGATGATCCACAGCAACGGCGCGGCCAGAAGGTGGTGGAACTGCGCCAGAATCGCAGCGGCCATGCCCAGCACTGTGACAGCCCCGACGACGGGAGCCACGAGCACGTTGGCGATGACGGCGACCAGCGAAACCCTGCCCGCCATACCCGCGATGATCGGCGCTGTGGCCACATCCGCGGCAACCGCCACCGCGACCGCTTTGCCCACGATGTCGGGCCAACCGACCGGCGCCAACGCACGGTAGATCAGCGGTGAAATGGCCACGATGCCCGCAGTCGCCGCGGTGGAGAGGGCGAATGCGTAGTTGACCGCGAGGTCGGAGTCCACGAGGATCAGGCCAATCACCGCTAGGCACAGCACATGGATGGGTTCGGCGCGGGCCGAGCAGATGACCGCCGTGAAGCCGACGAGCCCTGAAACTGTCGCCCGCAGCACGCTGGGTTCCGGGCCGACGAGGCCCGCATAGACCAGCAGGGCGGTTCCCGCCGCGAGAAGCTGCCCACGCAGTCCGAGCCGGCATGCCCGCGCGATGAGCAGCGCCGCGGTGGCGACGTACATGCAGTTCGCGCCGCTCACCGCACTCAGGTGGCTCAGGCCGGTGTCGATGTAGGACTGCTGCTCCTCCGCCGACTGCATCGACACATCTCCCAGCACCATTCCCGGAATGAGACCTTGGGCATGCTCGCCCACCGACGCTTCCACCGCTCCGGCGAAACGTTCCCGCACAGCCGCCGCGAAAGCCGCGAAGCCTTCTGGGGGCGCCACCGTTTCCACATCCCCGTTGAAGGTCACGGCCCCGAGGCCGGGGCGTGTCGATTCGGAGGCGGTGCCGTCCACTGTCACGGTGGTGCCGGCGACAATGCCGTCTGGGATATCCTCCGCGAAGACGGGCACGGGGACCGGGTAGCCCTCCACGTTGACGTTGACGATCCAGTTACCGGCCGTGTCGAGCTGCTTCGGGGCACCGCTGACTGTGCCTGTGATGGCGCCGCCGAATTCAGCTGTTTCGGCGAGCGTGCGGCGGGCCCATGCCACGGCGGCGGAGCACGCGCCGATGCCGCCGGAGAGAATCGCCTGGCCGTATTCGCGCAGCAGGGCGCACGCGGCGGCGAACGCCGCTATGGTTCCCACCGCCCACAGCGGGCCGGCGAGAATGACGGCCAAGGCGGCAGCCCACACCGCCGCCGCGGCAGGCACCAGGCGGAGCTCCCCCATCAGAGACTGACCAAATCTTTGATGGCGTCGAATTTGGCGGGGCCGATGCCCTTGACGTCGAGAAGCTGCTCGATGCTGCTGAAGGAGCCGATGGATTCGCGGTGCGCCACGATCGCCGCCGCCGTCGCCTCCCCCACACCCGGAAGTTCGGTGAGTTCCTGCGGGGACGCCGAGTTGAGGGAAATTCCGCTGCTGCCGCCGCCGTCGCTGCTCCCCGCGGGCGCCTCTCCTTGTTTCTGGACGACGATCTGCTGGCCGTCAGCAAGCACTTGAGCGAGGTTGAGGCTGATCAAGTCCGCCTCCGGGAGCGGCTGGGCGTGGTCGAGGGCATCGGCGATGCGCGCACCGTCGTCGAGGGTGACCAGTCCCGGCGCGGCCACGGCACCGACGACTGAGACGACGATTTCGGCGGTCGGGGCTTCGGCTTGGGTGTGCTCCCACTCGGGCTCCGGCGCGGTGTCCCCGCGTATGAGGAACCATCCGGCGACGAGCACGAGTACGGCGCCGACGGTCGCGGCGGCATGTTTCGGCGGGACAGAAATTCGGGGTTCGGGGTAGTCCACCGCCATCAGGTCTTCTTCCCCAGTCGGGCGGGTGAGTTCGGCGAGGCGCTGCGATACGTTCATGGCGCTCACGCTACGGCGCGCGGAGCGAGCCCCAAAGAGCTTTGTCCTGGACCTGTGGATAACCGCGTTGACGCGTCACCGAACTGTGGACAGAGCTAGTCCTTCGCCGGCGTGGTGTAGAACACCGATAGCCCGATTGCGCCTTCACCGGTGTGGGCGGCCACTGCGTCGGTGAGCGGGGTGAGGTGGACGGACGAACCGCTGACGAGTGCTTCTTCCAGCAATTCTTTCAGCGTTGCCGCGTTGTCCGCGTCGCCGCTGTACTGCACGGCGGCGGCGACAGGCATGCCGTCGGCGCGGTCGACGACATGGGAGACGAGCTTCGAGAACGCCTTCGACTGCGTGCGGGTCTTGATCGCCAGTTCGAGCTTGCCGTCGTTGACCCGCAGGATGGGCTTAGTGGCCAGCAGCGCGGCGGACAGCATAGCGGTCGTCGCGGAGAGGCGGCCGGACTTGCGCATGTCGTCGAGCTGCCGCAGGTACAGCCAGGTCTCCGACATGGCGAGGGCGGCTTCCGCGGCGGCCGCGCACCCGTCGAGGTCGGCACCGGCGCGCGCGAAGGCCGCCGCGGCAATCGCCGCCGCCCCCACCGCCATGCCTGCGGAGTCGGTGTCAACGACGCGAACAGCATCGTCGAACACGGCCGACGCACTCACCGCCGCAGACCAGGTCGAGGAGAGGCGCTTCGACAGGTGGAGGGCCACGATCCCGTCGTCGCCGCCGCGCTCCAACTGTCGGGCGTAGGCAGCAGCGAGCTCGAGCGCCGAGAGCCCGGAGGTGGATGCTTCCTCGTCCTCGAGCACATGCAGGTCGAGGACGGTGATATCCAGTTCTTCTGCCAGTTTCGCCGGAATACCCGACGATGAATCAGTGACGACGCGGACTGCCATCAGCGCGCGGCCCCCTGGTTCCACGCCTCGAGGTACCACTGCGGGTCGTCCCACGAGCCGTCACCGCCGAGACGCGGGCGCGCGGACAGCTGCGAGGTGTTCGTGTTCCCCAGCCCTTTGAGCAGGGGGTACTGCGAGTGCGCAAGCCCCAGCAAGTTCGACGTCAGCGCCGAGATGGTACCGCCGTGCGCGACGAGGAGGATAGTGGCACCGTCCCAGGCGTCGTCAAGCATGAGCTTATCGACGACCGGACGCGCTCTTTCCGCCACATCCAGCCGCGACTCCCCCTCCGGCGGCGCCCACGCCGGATTATGGCGCCAGGCCGCGCGGGCTCCGCTGAACGCGCCGTCTACCTCGTCGTGCGTCATTCCCTGCCACGTGCCCAAGTGGGTTTCACGCAGGCGCGGCTCAAGTTCCACCTCGAGATCCAGCTTCTTTCCGATAATCTCGGCTGTGGTGCGGGCGCGGCTCAGATCGGACGACACGATTTTGGTGATTCCCATGCCCGCGACCCATTCGGCGGCGGCGTGGGCTTGAGTCAGACCGACATCGGAAAGCGGCGTGTCCAACTGTCCCTGCATGCGGCGACCAGCGTTGTACGTGGTCTCGCCGTGCCGCATCATGATCAAACGTCGGCTCATGACTGCCTACAGGTCGTCGTTCGCGGGGCCCTCGCCGGCGAGCGGCAAGTCGTCGATGTCCTCGAGCCCGCGCACATTCGCGCCGTCGGCGAATTGGCCGGGGCGCGCCGGCGGCTCGATTCCCTCGACCTCGATGAGGGGGCAGTCCGCGTAGAGACGGTCCAGTCCGTAGAATTCGCGCTCGGCGTCGCGCTGCACGTGCACGACGAACATGCCGTAATCCAGCAACACCCAGCGGAATTCACGGTTGCCCTCGCGGCGTTTCGGCTCCGCGCCCGCCTTGGTCAACTCGTCCTCGACTTCCTCGACGATGGCAGCCACCTGGCGCTCGTTGTCGGCGGAAACGACGACAAAAATATCAGTGATGGCCATAACGTCTGTGACGTCGATAACGGCAATGTCGCGGCCGAGCTTCTCGTCGGCAGCTTTCGCGGCGACGACGGCCAATTCCCGGGCGGTGTCCGAAGCAGTCAAACGTGCAATCCTTACTCGAGCTGGGTCAGAGCGATCTCAACCTACGCATTGTTCCACGTCGGCGTCAGTCTGGCCAGTTGGCGTACATCTCGTTCTTGGCGATGTACTGCACCACCCCGTCTGGCACCAAGTACCACACGGGGCGCCCCTGGGACGCGCGCTCGCGGCAGTCGGTCGAAGAGATCGCCATGGCCGGAATCTTGATCAGGTGGGTGCGTCCGCGCTGCACTTCCGGCAGCATGTCCTCCGCCAGCTCGTACCCCGGCCGCGTGACACCGACGAATTCGGCGAGGTCGAACATCTTCTCCCAGTCGTGCCACGACATGATGGAGGCCAACGCGTCGGCGCCGGTGATGAAGAACAAGTCGTCGTCCGGGTACAGCTCGGCAATGTCCGTGAGGGTGTCCACGGTGTAGGTCGGGCCGCCGCGGTCGATATCGACGCGGGAGACATGGAAGCGCGGGTTGGAGGCGGTGGCGATCACCGTCATCAGGTAACGGTCCTCGGCGTCCGACACACGCCGGTCCGCTT
This sequence comes from Corynebacterium sp. p3-SID1145, assembly GCA_025144245.1. GTDB lineage: Bacteria > Actinomycetota > Actinomycetes > Mycobacteriales > Mycobacteriaceae > Corynebacterium. Next base: position 79,143 of record JALXXC010000007.1, read on the forward strand.
TCTGCCACGGCTCCCCCGTAGGCACGAACACGACCTCTTCGAGGCCGAAGACATCCGCGACTTCGCTCGCGGCGACAAGGTGGCCGTTATGGATCGGGTCGAAGGTGCCACCCATGATCCCGATACGGCGCGGGGACGCGCCCGCGGGCTTGCCCTCGGTAGGGAACGCAGCCGGTGTGTTCGCGCCCGTCATAGCGTGATGGGTGTGCCCGGCTGGTAGTACATGATCAACCGGCCCGAGGGGTAAAGCTTGTGGAACAGCGCCGCCAACCCCGCTATGACCCCGCCTGTGACCAGCAACGGCACGAGCCAATCGACGACAGTCGGTTTCGGCTTGTTCCCGTCTTCTTTCGGCTTGGCCGGTTCTTTCTCTTCCACTTTCCCGTTCGGGTCCGGGTACGGCAGGCCTCGGTCGGGCACGTTCGGATCCACGGGTAGCTCGCTGTCAACCTTGCGGTAGGTGCCGTCGACGAGAACGTAGACCGCATCACCGATAATCACTGCCGGCGGCGCGGACTTAGGAACCTCGACCGGGGTGTCCACTACCTCAATTTGGGCGTGGGCGGCAGGTGTGGCGCAGACGCTACTTGCCACTGCGACTGTTGCAGCCACAACCAATGAAGCGAAACGCATCCCGATCTTCTTTCTCCTAAAAATCACCCTTTTGCTGGGCTTTTGCGGTTTCCGCAGCGCGCGTTTTACGGAAACACACAGACCCCGTTAACCAGCTTCTACCGGTATCGTACCCCATCGACCCATTTACCGAAACGATCGGCGACGACGTTGTCCCACCGCGACGGCCAGACGAAATAGCGTCCGTGGTTACCGCCAGTCGCCTCGGACGCACGGAGGGTGGCCAGCGAGAAGTCGCACACGCCGTCGAGCGGCAGGCAGTAGTTGGCGCGGTTTCGGGTCGCGGCAGCAGTCTTAGAATTCAGCGGCGACCAGCCGACCAGACCGCCCGCACCGCCGCCGGCCACACCGACGGTGGCAGGATCGCCCGGCGCGGTCATCGGGTTGCCCAGGTAGACGGCACCGGCGAGCTGTCCGCGGCGCGCGATTTCACGCTCAGCGTCCTGCAGGATCATCGCTCCCTGCGAGAATCCGACGACGACGTACTGGGGGCGGCATCCGGTGGCGCGCTGGTAGTCGTCGATCTGGCGGATCACTCCGACGCGGCCAGTGCCCACTGAACCGACGAAGTCGCGGGCCGCCTGTGCTCCCATCTGGAACAGCGGGAGCGCGTAAACGCCCACGAGGTTCAACGTCTGCGCGAGGGTGCGCGGCAGCGCCGGGACGGTGCCGTGATACTCGGGCATGAACGCCGGGTAGTACTCGGGGCCGAGCCCCAGGACCTCGACGTTATTCATCAGGGACTTGCCACTGTGGGTGGCGCGGTAGCGGCTTTCCGAGGTACGCAGGAAGGCGCGGATATGCTCGCCCTCCCAGCCGTTGGACACCCAGGGGCTACTCGCGTAGCTAGTGCGGCCGATGTTGGGCTGCCCGGAGCCGCGGGCGGCGACGACGGCGACAGCCGGGCACGCGCGGGCTTCAGCGCGCTTGGGTGCGGCGGGAACGACGGTGCAGGTGACAGCGAGGACGAAGGCGAGGACGACTGCGAGCGCGCGACGGCGCGAGACAAGGTGGGACACGGCGGGGATGTTCCTCTGTGTGAAGTTTTCAATGACGGGAACATCCTAAACCGAAACTAGTCGCGCGTCTGTCCAGTACCCTCCAAAATCCACTTCGTGCTAGTCAACTCCGGTAGCGCCATGGGGCCGCGGGCGTGGAGCTTCTGGGTGGAAATGCCGATCTCGGCTCCCATTCCGTACTGCTCGCCGTCAGTGAAGGCGGTCGAAGCGTTGATCATGACGGCGGCGGCGTCGACCTCCGCGGCGAATTTCTGGCAGGTGTACGCGTTGAGCGACGCAATCGCCTCAGTGTGTCCCGACGTGTACTGCGCGATGTGGGCAATTGCCCCGTCCACCCCGTCGACGATCTGCACGGCGATGTCCATCGAGAGATATTCGTCGGTCCAATCTTCCTCCGTCGCGGCGACCACGTTCTCCGCGCCGAGAGCAGAGAGCTTATCGACGTCCCCGTGCACCGTCACCCCCGCCTCCTGCAGCTCAGTGATGACGCGGAGCTGGTCGCGGGGGTCGAGGGCGCCGTCGATAAGCACTGTTTCGGTCGCGTTGCACACGGAGCAACGGCGCGTCTTTCCGTTGATCGCCATGGCGATTGCTTGGTCGAGGTCCGCATCGGCGTCAATGTAGAAGTGGCAGTTGCCCGTGCCGGTCTCGATAGCGGGCACGGTCGCTCCTGTGACCACCGCCTCGATGAGGCGGGCCGAGCCGCGCGGAATGACAACGTCGACGAGTCCGCGCGCGGTGATGAGGTCCTGGACCGAATCGTGGGACTCGCACGGGAGGAGCTGCACGATCTCGCGCGGCAGGCCATACTTCTCCGCGACGTCCTGGAGGATTTCCACGAGCGCCTCATTCGAGTTCCGCGCCGACTTCGACCCGCGCAGAAGCGCCACGTTGCCCGACTTCAACGCAAGACCGAAGGCGTCGACCGTTACATTCGGACGGGCTTCGTAGACCATGCCCATGACGCCGAGGGGCACGCGGACCTGCTTCATTTGGATGCCGTTCGGCATGAGCCCGCCGCGCAGCACCTCCCCTACCGGGTCGGTGAGCGACGCCACCTGGCGCAGGCCACCCGCGATCCCTTCGATGCGCGAGGCGTCGAGCGCGAGACGGTCGATGAGCGATTCGCTCAAACCGTTCGCTTTTCCTTCCTCGATATCTTTGTTATTCGCGGCGAGAATCTCGTCCGTTCGATCGGCGAGCTCGTCCGCGGCGGCGTGCAGCACCGCATCCTTGTCCGGCGTGGCGAGCGTGGCCAAGACTGGAGCCACCTTCTTCGCCGCGCGGGCCTTAGTCAGGACTTCTTCGCGTTCAATTTCTCTCGAATCGGTCATGCTCGCCCACTGTAATGGAATCAATCACGAATTTAAGCTGCAGGGATAACCAGCCGTCGAAGAAACGAATTCTTAGAAACCAGTTCACCGGGAAGCTCCGCCAAACTGATCGGTGGCCCCGCAACTGCATCCCAACCAATTCTTGCGCCCGTATTTTCAACAAAGTCCACAGCTTGAGCCAGATGGCGCGGCTCGTAGTTGTGCACACCAGTTACCGTGCGCCATCCTCGGACAACCCACTCTGGGTCCAACGCCACGTTTGGCGACGGAGCCACAGACCCGGCCAAAACAGCTGTTCCACCTACGTTCAAGGTCGAAAGTGCCCCTGAGACCCCTTCCGACACTCCCGAAAAATCGAAAACAACATCAGCTTGGATCCCGCTTGGATCATTGACGAGCTCGTCAGCAGACGCCTCTGCGAGATGGAACGAGTTCCCATTGATATCGCAGCCGATAATCCTTCCTGCTCTTCTTCTCTCCGCCTCGGAAAGCGCAACAAGTCCCAGCATCCCAATGCCGTTGATGAGCACCGTCCGGCCCTCGATTTCATCTGCCGCCTCAAACGCCGACATGACGGTTGCGACTGCACAGCTAGCCACCGAAGCAGCGACATCAGGCACTTCTTGCGCTACCGGAATCACTGTTTGCCCCGCAAGAAGATGAATATGGGTCGCGTATGTCCCCGACAACGGCCATGGGCCACGGAGAGATTCGTGCCCGACCTTTTGTACAGAGAGACATTTCGCTGTCAGTCCGCTGCGACACCGAGCACACTCCCCACACGAAGAGACAACGGAGAACACTACTCGCTGCCCAGTTTCAAGACCGGCCCTTTTGGAAACGACGACCTCGCCCACACCTTCATGCCCCAATACGGACGGAGAGGGACTCGATCGGCGTCCTTGGACTGTGTGCCGATCAGAACCGCAGACTGTGGCTCCTGTAAGCCGGACTAGTAGTTCCCCGTCTTTCAGCTCGGGAAAGGCCAACTCCTTCAACTCAAAGGCTGAGCCACCGTTCCACACTTGTGCAGTTGCAACCATGAGCTAGCTAAGGAGGTCGGTGTTAGTGAACTCAGCCGCCGATTCAAGAATCACGTCAGCGCCAAGATCGACGAAGTCCTGACGGTTGAGGTGGCCACTCATCACACCCACCGACATCACACCCGCGCGTTGGGCGGAGACCACGTCCGCTTCTGTGTCGCCGACGCTGATAACTGCATCCTTGTCGGAGATACCGCTACGTTCCATCGCCAGCTGAATCAAATAGGGTTCGGGCCGTCCCACTGGAACTTCATCGCCCGCGGCAAGAACATCAATCTGCCCATTTTCGCTCCACGCCAACCCGGACAAAATAATCTCGGCGATCTCGCGAGAGAAACCTGTTGTCAACGCAATCTTCGCGCCCGCTTGGTGAATGGCGTTCAGTGCATCTTCAACGCCGGGAAGTGGCACAGGTGGATTCGCCTCGTATGTGGACTTCAGTTCCTCCCTGAACCATGCCCATGCAGTATCAATATTCTCATCGCTCGGCTCTACGCCGCCAATTTCAAATAACTTTCCGATGGCGTACTTCTTCTCTGTCCCCATCAACTGCTGAAACTGCTCGGTCGTGTATGAAGCACCCGCACGTTCGGTTGTCTCGCGCAGAACGCGGTATACCTCATCCCGGTCATTAATCGTGGTACCGGCCATGTCGAAAACGACTAGTTTCTTCATTTTCTTTCCTTTCTAACGGATGGTGTTACGGAGCCAAATGGAGAGCGCCTCAACCAGGAGAACCACGACCAGCATCAGAATGAGAATCATGGTCACAACGTCGAACTGATTGACTCGCGCCGCATTCAGGAGAAGGAAGCCGACTCCTCCAGCACCGACGACACCCAGCAAAGTGGCTGAACGAATATTCGTGTCCAGCAAATACAGCAAATGAGCAACAAAAGCGGGTGCTGCCTGACGCACCGTTGCCGCGAAGAACACTTGCGCACCGCTCGCACCCGTTGCGCGAATTGCTTCCTGCACCTTGGTGTCAGTCTCTTCCAGAGAATCGGCAACTAGCTTTGAAAGCAACCCGACAGCGCCGACCGCTAGAGCGAGAGTTCCTGCGACTGCTCCAAGTCCAGAGATCACGACGAAAATGATCGCCAGGATCAATTCCGGGATGCCGCGGACCACCACAATCAGTCCCCGGAAAAAGCCGTGAACGCCAGGGTGACGCACAACATTGCGTGCAGCAAGGCAGCCGATCGGAATCGCCAACACAGCACCGATCAACGTTGCTGCAAAGGCGATCTGCAAAGTGACAATTAGCTGCTCAATCATGGAGTCCAGCGCTCCTCCAGTTGACGGAGGGAAGAACAGCCCCATGATTTGCGGAATATCTTTCAGGCCCCCCAGAATCTGTGCCCAATCCAACTCAACTGTCCACAAGCACCAGACTGTGAACGCAATTAGCGCAAGACAGCTCGAAAACCTGGCTACTCGATCGCGATTCCACGGTGGAGTCAAACGAGATGTCTGTTTCGGTGTTCTCTTCCCGCCGAGCAACTTGTCAGCCCAGGTACGTTGAGTGCTTCGCTCAGAACCATTCAGAAGAACCTTGCGAATCGCACCAGAGATCATTTCCAGCACGATGCACATCACCAAAACGATCAACGCGAGTGCCATCCCCCGCTGGTAATTCAACACACGAAGCGAATCTGAAATCGCGAGGCCGATGCCGCCGACGCCCACATATCCGAGCAAGACCGACGTCCGCAGGTTGATGTCGAAGCGGTGAAGAGCCGTGGCAATGACCTGGGGAAGCAGCACCTGTGGGATCGCGGCCCAAATCTGTTGTGGCCGGGTCCCACCAGCCGCCTCAATGGATTCCCTCGGGCCGTCATCCAAGTCTTCGATGGCATCTGCATAGAGTTTTGCGATCATTCCCACTGAGTGGAAACCCATTGCCAAAATCCCCGCGGCAGCTCCCAACCCGAAAATTCTCAAGAAGAGAATTGCGAGCACAAGATCAGGAATAGCGCGAGCCAACACAGTCATTGCGCGTCCAGCGATCTGAGCGCCCCTGCTTGGGGAGGTCGGCCTTGCAGATAGAAGCGCGACCGGAATCGACAACAGAACCGCCAGAAGTGTGGATAACGCCACGATAGCGACTGTTTCACCTATCAGAGCCAGCGTTTCTTGGAAGCTAGGGAAATCAAGCGGGAACATGCGCTGCACAAACCGTGCGGCGTTGTCCACTGACTGCGCCAATACACCTGGATTGATTCCGATGGATCGGATTGACCAAAGACCAACAAATATCAGCAAAACCAGGACTGATACGGCGACGATCTCATTGAGTGAGGGAGCCGGCCGCTTAGGCATGCTCGTCTGGGGCGCTTCATGTTGAGGCGCTTTCACGGTCGTGGTCATCGATTCACCCCCACCTCATCGGGCATCTCCAACCCCGATACCGCCGAGTAAATCGAGTTAGCATCTTCGACTGTCATGGTCGCGGTGTCGCGGTCAAGCACGATCCGCCCGGATCTTAGACCGATGATGCGGTCTGCAAAATCGACTGCCAGTTGAACCTGGTGCAGAGAACAGATCACGGTGAGCTGATCCTCAACCGAGATCTGGGTAAGAAACTCCATCACTTCCCGCGAGGAAACCGGGTCCAATGAGGCGACTGGCTCATCTGCAAGCAGCAGCTTCGGATTCTGCATCAGGGCACGTGCAATCGCCACCCGCTGCTGTTGCCCGCCTGAAAGTGTGTCGGCGCGCTGAAATGCGCGGTCCGCCAGACCGACGCGACTCAGTTTCTCCATCGCTTCTTCGCGCACCGACCTCGGGTACATCATGAGCGATAGTCGCGGCCCTTTGAGTGACCCCAACCGGCCCGTGCATACGTTTTCCAGTACAGACATCGGGCCGATGAGATTGAAGTGCTGGAAGATGACTCCAATATCTTTGCGGAGTTTTCGCGTACGCTTCGCGTCTAAGGCATTGAGTGTTTCCCCCAACACTTCGACCGTTCCGCTCGTCGGGGTGTGCATGCCATTCAGATGCCGCAGGAGGGTGGACTTTCCAGAGCCAGATAGGCCCAGAAGCACAGTAATTTCACCGGTTTTAATGTCGAGGTTCACCTCGTCAAGACCGAGAACACCGCCTCCGAAATCCTTGGTCACTTCCGTCAGCCGGACTATTGACCGTTTCATCGTCTGGCTCCTCTCTACATATGTTGGATTAACCGACGTTGCGGCAAGCTTCGGCATCCGTGGTTTCGCAGATCTCGCGGATGGAGTCGAAATCGGAGTCGTCGACTTCCACGTAGCCCCAACCAAGCTCCTCCGGCAGAACACACTCGTCTTCAGAAGAGCAGATTCCAGCGTCAACGAGTGCCGGCTTGTTTGCCTTTGTGCGGATCGCTTCGATGATCTTTTCACCAGTTTCACGGTCAAGGGTGCCGTAGTTGACCGCGATCGGGTCTTCGGTGATCGGGTCCGACTCCCAAATGGACTTCACGTCTCCGTCCTTTATCTGCCCCGACTTGGTCAGCGTCTCAACCATGGAATCGTGTGCAAATGCAACGTCGCAGTCGCCGGACGCGAGTGACAGAATCGAAGCATCGTGTCCTCCGGCCATCACTGGCTCAATGTCCGATTCCACATCAAGCCCAGCATCCATCATGCCCTTCATAGGCACGAGGTAACCAGATGTCGACGCCTGGTCGACGAAGCACACGGTGTGCCCCTTGAGATCATCAAGGTTGGCGATGTCGTTGTTGTCCGACTTAACGTAAGCCAGAGAAGTATAGGATGGCGCATCTCCTTCCTCGTCCGTGCCGGATGCTGCAGGCTCAAGTTCGACACCAGTGTCTTTGGCAATCACGTAGGAGAAAGGTCCGAACGATGCGACATCGATCTGCCCCGCACGCATGCCTTCGATTACCGCTGCGTAGTCGGAGGCGTTTTGGAACTCGACATCGCGACCAGTTTCCTTCTCAATGAGCTTGGTCAACGCCTCATAGTCGGCCATGAGCGAGTCAGAGGATTCAGCGGGCACTGCCGCGAACCTGATCGCTGGACCACCCGAGCTGTCAGACGAGTCGCCACAAGCTTGTAAAGAAAATGCCGAGATGGCGAGAACGGAGGTGAAAGCAATTCGACGGGAAATGGGAGACACTTTGAAACCTTCCATGGTCTAGGGGGTTGCGCCTCGGACAGACGCTCCAGCAGAAGTGTGCAACAAGCTAAACAACTTGTCTATAGGAGCTAAAACAATTCACCTGCATGTCATTTTCTACACATGCCAGGTTTGCTGAGCGTTAGAAGCCTTCAACCTGACCGCCAGACAAAGCCAGTTCAGCAACACCAAAAGAAAGTGTCATACCAATTCCCGATGTCACAGCCAGCACAGTGGTTGAACTATCTGGCCTGTCCAAAATCAGATTCGTCTGCTTTGAATCCGCGTAATGCCCCATCCAGCGTTGCTTCACTCGCACATTACCGAGACCGAGATAATCCGCCGCAGCATCCTGCAAAGTCTGCGCCATAGCCTCATCAATAAAGGGCAGCGGACTCGCATCGTAGGTATGCGAGTCTCCAATCAAAATTCCTTCCGGAATACTGGTGGCCATCAAGTTGGCCACCATGTCTACCAGCTGCGGCTGGCGTAACTGAAGGTCTTGTCGCAACGCAGATGCGCTAGGCATCGCCGTGAATCCGTCATACCGAGCGAGCGACGTGCCAGTCAGCATGGCCAAATCCGAAGGCACGTGCCCAGGATTTTCAACAAGCGCCATGGCTAGCGTGCACACCCTCAAACCGTACTCCTCAGCTAATTCCGGAAACATATCCCCCAATTGGTCGCCAGGGCAGACTACGACCTCGCCCGCCTCGAAGTCACCACGTGAGGTGGCAACGTGGCCATCCCCTGCCCCAAATACCCTGGTATTCCACCTGAATTCCACGCCATCCCTTGACAGTCGCGCAGCGAGCGCGGGAGCAACCTCACGGGGATTCACCCTCATATCCCGGGGAAGGTGCGCCCCGCCCACAGCCTCAAGATGGGGATTTCCCACCGAAGAAGCAACGTCAGGGCCGCTAACAAGAACTACATCTTCACCCCCTCGATGATCTGCAAATTCTCGGAGAACTTGCATTTCGCACTCATTCATCGCCGGAATCCATGTGCCAGATTCAGCAGCCCAGAAGCCCGCGTATTCCGCGGCAGCAAGCCATCCCTCGCGAGCTTGTCGAGCGACATGCTGAATCTGATCCGCCTGCCCCGTAAAGCAAGCGTGACCAAAATTCATGATTGACGAGTGAACTGGGCGGTCTTCCCCGTCCAGCACCAACACCCGTTTCCCGTCCCGGTGTCCATGAAAGGCCGTTGCGAGACCCAAGATTCCAGAGCCGACAACAATTAGGTCATAAGTCATACCTTTATTGTCACCGGTTTATGGCCGCCTATCCACACTTGGCTATACAAGTTAACCCTTTGTTCATCTACATATTTTTTTGGATGTGCCGCAAAGGATGTTTTAACAGCGTAACGGTCGACTATCCTCATGAAGGCCATCTCGATTTACTCAAGGGGTTTTCATTGACTGCACCCAAGCCAATCGCTCACCACGACATTTCTGACTGGCTGCGCGACGCTATACGTGGTGGAACGTTCAAGCCGGGCGACACGATCCCTTCGGAAGCAGAATTGTGCGTTAAATTCGACGCGGCCCGGGGAACCGTGCGACAAGCTGTTGCGACTCTTCGAGCAGAAGGGCTCGTTTCTTCAGGACAGGGACGTAGGTCCCGCGTCCTCGAGCAATTCCCTTCCCAATCTTTCGACGACAACATCTCATTTTCACAGTGGTGTCATTCCAGCGGCATTACGCCAGGCCAAAAGACGCAATTCGTCACTAGAACTTTCGCGGGCGAAGAACTAGCAGAAGACTTCGGTATACAGGCGGATGATCCCGTCGTATCGGTTTTTCGCCTTCGTCTGATGGACGGGGCTCCTGCAATGGTCGAAAGGCTCAATTATCCGCTGGAATTCGGACAACACGTACTCTCTTTCGACCCTGACAGCGGATCCATCTATCAGCGTCTCATCGATTGCGGTGTGGACATCGACTACGCAATTAGAACTATCGACGCCATGGGTGCGACCCCTGAAGATGCGAAACTGCTTCAAGTCCCTGAGGGGACACCGCTGTTGAGGGTACGTCGTCGCGCTTTCACATCAAGCGGAAAACCCATCGAATCATCTGACGACAGGTACCTCTTCGACAAAGCCCGCTTTACGGTGACTTCCTCGCGCAGCAATCCCGTGCCAATGTCAATGGTGTCGTCTCCCCGTACCCAATAGGGCGATAACGTCACTACAGACGATCCTAAAGCATCTGAAGGGTCACATCTAATACCCCTGCTCCACATCGACTTCGGTGGGCATCTCTTTCCCGCATTGGAGCGCTTCCCAGTTCTTCAGGGTCAGCCCGGCGATGCGCTGCCTGCCGAAGCGGGGCGTGCTGGCGGTGTGCGGGGTGATCAAGCAGCGGTCCTGTTCCCACAACGGGTGGTCGGCTGGCAGCGGCTCGGGGTCGGTGACATCCAGCGCCGCACCGGCGATCGTGCCGTCGCTCAAAGCCGCAACGAGGTTGTCGGTGACCACGAGCGGGCCGCGCCCGACGTTGACCAGAACGGCGGTGTCCTTCATCGCCGCGAGCACTTTGCTGTCGACCATGCCGCGCGTTTCGGCGGTCAGCGGGGCAAGCAGGACGACGACATCCGCCCTTCCCCACACGCCGTCGGCTTCTGCCATCGGGAGAGTCTCATCCGCGCCGTCGACGGGCCGACCCGAACGGTTCACTGCGATGATCTCCGCGTTGAACGGGGCCAGGAACTGAATCAGCTTTTTGCCGATTCCGCCCGCACCGATAATCGCCACCGTCATGCCCTCGACGAGGTAGCGCGATTCGGACTCGATGGCCGCCTTCGTCGACCCGTCCGGAGTGACGCGCGCGAACTGGTGCAGTCCCGCGAGAATAAGGGCGAGGGTGGACTCGGCGGCGGTGTCGTCATAAAGCCCGGCGCCATTCGCCCAGCGCGTTCCGGTGCGGGCAAGGATGCCTGCGCTGTTGAGCGCGTCGATGCCCGCCCATGCAAATTGGACCAATTGAACACTGTCCGGCAGGGCTTCCGGGAAATCCTCCGCGCCGCCGTGATAAATCAGCACGTCGGGGTTGTCTTCGATGTCCACATGATGGTGGCCGTGGCCTTCCAGCTCGTCGACGGTTAAGGACCACGGCGAGGGCAAGATCGCGAACTTCATGCCTTAAAGCCTAGATGCGTAATTGGACAGGTAGTCCGCGTGCACCACGGAGCGGCGCTGATGCTCGGGCAGCTCGTCGGTGCGCTTGCCCAGCATGCCGGTGAGCTCGGCGGCGTCATAGCCGACCACGCCGCGCCCGATAGCTTGGCCGTCGGGGCCGAGGATCTCCACGATGTCGCCGGCGTGGAAGTCGCCGTCCACGCCAGTGATTCCGACTGCGAGCAGGGAGGTTCCGCCCCGGGTGACAGCATCGACGGCGCCTTGGTCGAGTCTGAGCACGCCCTCGGCATCGGCGGCGTAGAGGACCCAGAATTTCCAGGCGGACAGCTGCGATTCGGGGCGGGTGTGGAAGACGGTGCCCACGCTGGCGTCGCCGAGCGCCTGCTCGATGTTCTCCGAAGAGGTGAGCAGCACGGGCACTCCCCCGCGCGTGGCCAGGCGTGCCGCGGAGACTTTCGAGGCCATGCCGCCGGTGCCGTAGACGCCGCCGTCGCCGGCGACAATTCCTTCGAGGTCCTTGCCGGAGCGCACCTCCCGCACGAAGGTGGCGCCCGGTTCTTTCGGGTTGCGGTCGTACAGGCCGTCCACGTCCGACAGGAGAATGAGGGCATCGGCGGCGGTGAGCGTTGCGACGATCGCCGACAACCGGTCGTTGTCACCGAACCGCATTTCCGACGTGGCCACTGTGTCGTTCTCATTCACGATCGGGACGGCCGCCATCTGGCGCAGCCGGTCGATGGTGCGCTGCGCATTCCGGGCGCGCTCGCGGACACCGGCATCGGACTGGGTCAACAGGACCTGCCCGATGGTGCGGCCGTAGCGGGCGAAGGACTCGCCCCAGGCCTGGGCCAAGTGAATTTGCCCGACCGACGCGGACGCCTGCTTGGTGGCCAGGTCTTTGGGGCGCACCGTCAGGCCGAGAGGGAGCATGCCAGCCGCGACGGCGCCGGAGGACACGACGATAACGTCGCCCCCGCGGTCAGTGCGGGCCTCAATGGCGTCGACAATGCGGTCGATCTTCTCGCGGGAGACGGCGGAGGAACTGTCGACAAGGGAGCTTGTGCCCAGCTTGACCACAATCTTTTTCGCGCCGGCTATCTCGTTTCTCAGCTCTTCACTCATGCTTATCTATTGTAACGAGCCGATACGATAAATCTATGAAACGAGAGGGCGATTATCCCTGCCAGCGCTCGCGGTCGGCTTCCTGGCGGTCCAGGAGGTCATCGCCGAAGTCGTATTCGTCGATGAGCCCGCGACGCGCCTGGGAAGCGCGCTTGCGCTCCGCCGCCGACATGCGGTTCGTGCCGCCCAGACGGGCATCCTGGCCACGGCCCGCGGCTGTCGGATCGCCGCCGATGGACGGCTCCCAGTCGAAGGAGATCTCACCGATGGTGACCGTGTCGCCCTCCTGCGCTCCAATCTTGCGCAGCTGGTCCTCTACCCCGGCCTTGTTCAGGCGGTCGGACAGGTAGCCCACCGCTTCGTCGTTCTCGAAGTCGGTCTGGCGGATCCACCGTTCGGCCTTCTCACCGGTGACCAGCCAGCCTTCGGGGTACAGCGGATCTCTGACGACCATGATGTCGTCGTTGTGGTCGACTGCCTTCGGCCGGATGACCTGCCCTTTGGCCGCCTCGTGCTTGACCTTCGGCTGGGACTTGCGGGCGGTCTGCACGATCTCCCACAAAGCCCACTTCAGCTCGTCGAGGCCCTCTCGGGTTGCGGTGGAAATCATGTAGATCGGCCACCCGAAGGCCTCGGCGAGGTCGTCATGCAAGAACTCGGCGAGCTCCTTCGCCTCCGGGATATCGAGCTTGTTCAGCACGATGATGCGTGGACGCTGTCGCAGATCACCCAGACCGGAATCGCCGTCTTCGGCCTCGATCAGATCGGCATAGGAATCGAGCTCGGCTTCCAGCGCCTCAATATCGGACTGCGGGTCGCGGCCCGGCTCGAGCGAGGCGGTGTCCACGACGTGGGCGAGGACAGCCGTGCGCTCAATGTGGCGCAGAAAATCCAAGCCGAGACCCTTGCCCTGGCTCGCCCCAGGGATGAGGCCGGGAACGTCGGCGATCGTGAAAGTATCGTGGCCGACCGACACCACACCGAGATTCGGCTGCAGTGTCGTGAACGGGTAGTCCGCGATCTTCGGCTTCGCCGCCGACAGCACGGAGATCAGGGAGGACTTCCCCGCCGAGGGAAAGCCCACCAGGCCGACATCAGCCATGGATTTCAGCTCGAGAATCAGGTCGTGGGCCTCCCCGGGCTCGCCCTTGAGGGCGAAACCGGGGGCCTTCCGCTTCGCGGTCGCCAGCGCCGCGTTGCCGAGACCGCCGTAGCCGCCCTCCGCCGCGATGAACCGGGTCCCCGGCACCACCAGGTCGGCGAGCATGTTGCCGTCCTCGTCGCGGACCACCGTGCCCACCGGCACCGGCAGCACGAGATCCTCCCCGCGCGCACCGTTGCGGTGGTCGCCCTCGCCATTGCCACCGCGCTTCGCCTTGACGTGCGGACGGTACTGGAAATCGAGGAGGGTGTGCACCTGCGTCGACACCTCGAGAATGATGTCTCCGCCGTGCCCGCCATTGCCGCCGTCGGGGCCGCCCAAGGGCTTGAATTTCTCACGGTGCACAGACACACACCCGTGGCCGCCGTCGCCGGCTTGGAGATGGAGCACTGCACGGTCAACAAACTGCGCCACGCGGATGCCTGCCTTTCAGTGTCGGGGAGGTGGTGATCCCTGTGCCAGCGAGTCTACGAGCTGGGACAGGGAGCCGTCGATAAGCGAAAGCGCCGTAAGACCCGGCAAACGGGTCCACGGCGCCTTCAAAGAATGTCGCGTAAACGGCTTACGCGGTGGCGGACTTCTCCTCGACGACAGCGTCGTCGACCAGGCCAGCCTCGTTGGCGGCCTCGAGAACCTCAGAGGAAACGCCCTCTGCGTCAGCCGGGATGATGTTGACGATGCGGCGCTTCTTCTTGATGCCGAACTGGACAGAGCCCGCAGCCAGAGCGAACAGGGTGTCGTCGCCGCCGCGGCCGACGTTGTCGCCCGGGTGGAACTTCGTGCCGCGCTGACGGACGAGGATCTCGCCCGCCTTGACCTGCTGGCCGCCGAAGCGCTTCACGCCGAGGCGCTTGGACTCGGAGTCGCGGCCGTTCGAGGAGCTCGATGCACCTTTCTTGTGTGCCATTGTGGTTGCCTCCTAAGTGGCGTCTCGGTTTACTTGATGCCGGTGATCTTCAGCGTCGTGTTCGGCTGACGGTGGCCCTGGCGGACCTTGTAACCGGTCTTGTTCTTGTACTTCAGGATGTCGATCTTCTTGCCCTTGCCGTGCTCAACGATCTCAGCGGAAACGTTGACCTTGGCGAGGTCCTCGGACTTGGAGGTGACGTTTGCGCCGTCGACGAGGAGAACCGGGGTGAGCGCCACAGAATCGCCAGCTTCACCCTCGATCTTCTCGACCCGGACGAGGTCGCCTTCGGCAACCTTGTACTGCTTGCCGCCGGTCTTGACGATCGCGTACATAGCGGGTTACCCCTTTCTTCAACTCGGACGGCGCCGGCATGCATCGGCACCGAATACCATCTAATACTTCAAGCGTTCCGGGGGTTTACGTGGATATACGTCGCAACCTCGCTCGCATGCGTGTTCAGCGCAAGGGCGCGCCCCAAAACAGCGACTGTCAAAGACTACACCGCGCGCACGGTAAAGACCAAACTGCTCGAACGGGAACATTTTGCGGATCCGCCTCATTACACTGGCGGAAGACATAAGGTTTCACTCGGCGAAAGGAGGTCCAACGATGAACGAGTTCAACGAACCCACGGTTCTTCCACCGTTCGGCGAACTTTTCGCCGACTCCGCCCCCACCGACGATGCCCTGCAGCGTATGCTCGACATTGCGGTCGACCCGTCGATGCCGGATCTCAGCGATTCCCTCGTCCCGGATTCGCAGGATGTCGCGCTCGACGATTTCGACGAGCACGTTTCGCTTGACGACGGCGAGGTGCCCGACCACGGCGATTACGACAACTCCGACAACTCCAACAACAACGACCCGCTTCTCGACGAATCGGAAGACCCCTTCGCCAGCTCCCCCGTGCCCGACACCCCGGTTGACTACGGAGACGATTACTCCGACCAGTTCCCGCAGGACCCGGCCGGCGGTGCGGGGGAGGAGCTGCCCGACGACCCCTTGGCGGATTTCTAGGTGCTTAGTGCCTAGGACATAGGTGAGTGAGGATTGACGTGGACCGCGAACGCGAACTGGAGTTGGTGGCTAAAGCTCAGGCGGGCGACGAGAAGGGCCAGGCGGCGTCCACTGAGAGCGGCGACGGCGGCGGCGACGGGTACTACGACCAGGAGCAGGAGATCACAACCGAGAACATCGCACCGGACATGCCGACGACTGACCAGCTCGGCTACGGCGGCGCAAACGCCGGCTACGAGGACAGCTACGGCGACGACGCCCCGACCGACATCGCATAACCACCTACACGGGTGGCCCCGCTCCTGCCGGATCACCGGCGGGAGCGGGGCCGTTTCACGTTGCCGCCGTTAGCGCGACTTCCGCGTTGCGCGACGGCGTCCGCCGGGGCTCTTGCTTATCGACGCCGCCCCCTGCTTCCGCTCCTGCTGCCCCTTCCCGGGCTTGCCAGGCTTGCCGGAATTCCCGGAATTCTGGTCCTGCTTCGGCGCTGCGGAGGTAACGGACTTCCGCGTCGCGCGGCGGCGACGGCGCGTGCCACGCGAAGGCTGGGACGCACGCGAGGATTCTTTCGTTTCCGTCGGTGCGGCGGATTCCGCCTGGGCCAATGCCGCGGCGGCCTCGTTGATCACGTCCCCGGTGGAGACATCCTCGTAGTCCTTCGGGTCCGGACGGTAGTCCGATATGGAGTTGCCGCGGGTCTTGCGCTTGCGGCGCGGCGAACGCTCGAATTCCGCGACCGCCTCCTCATACGTGTCAGTCTGCTCAGACTCGGGTGCTTGACGGGACTCGTTCTGCTGCTGCTCCTGCTGGCGTCCCCGGCCGCGGCCCGAACCGCGCCGGCCACGACGGCGGGAGCTGCGCCTGTTCTGTCCACCGGAACTGTCAGAACTGTGGTCAGAACTGTCATCGGAGGGGGAGTCGGACTCTTCGGGGGCGGCGATGACGGCGTCGACAAGCTCCTCTGCGCTCTTCCCGCGCTTGTCCTTCGACTTCGCCGCCGTGCTGTTGCCCTGGTCCTGGGTCGGCTTGCGGGAGCTGGAGTGGGTGTGGGAGTCGGGGTCCACGGGGTCCTCGGTGAGCAAGATGCCCCGGCCGCCGCAGTGTTCGCACGTGGTGGAGAAGGTTTCCACCAGCCCGGTGCCCAGGCGCTTTCGGGTGAGCTGGACCAAGCCGAGCGACGTGACCTCGGAAACCTGGTGGCGGGTGCGGTCGCGGCCGAGGGCCTCCTTGAGACGGCGCAGGACCAGATCCTGGTTCTCGGGGAGGATCATGTCGATGAAGTCGATGATGATCATCCCGCCGATGTCGCGCAGACGCAGCTGGCGGACGATCTCCTCGGCGGCCTCCAGGTTGTTGCTGGTCACCGTCTCCTCGAGGGAACCGCCGGAACCTGTGAACTTGCCGGTATTGACGTCGATGACCGTCATCGCCTCCGTACGGTCGATGACGAGCGTGCCGCCGGACGGCAGCCACACCGTGCGCGACAGGGCTTTCTGGATCTGCTCGTCGACGCGGTACACGTCGAACGCGTCGCGGCCGTCGTGGTCGCGGCGGTCGAATTTCTCCAGGCGGTCCATGAGGTCGGGTGCGACCGACTGGACGTAGTTGTGCACTACATTCCACGATTTCTTGCCGTCGACGACGAGTTTGTCGAAGTCCTCGTTGAAGAGGTCGCGCACGACTTTCACCAGCAGTCGCGGCTCCTCGTAGAGGGTGACGGGCTTGGCGCCCTTGGAGGACTTCTCCTTCTCCGCCTCTTCCTTAATGCTCTCCCACTGGGTGTGCAGGCGGTTGACGTCGGCGGCGATGGCCTCCTCCGGGGCGCCCTCGGCAGCGGTGCGGATGATCGTTCCGCCCTTGCCCGGAACGACGCGGACAAGGATGTCCTTGAGGCGCTTGCGCTCAGGCGCGGGAAGTTTACGGGAAATCCCGGCGCTGCGGCCGCCCGGGACGTACACGAGGAATCGGCCCGCCAGGGAAATCTGGGTTGTAAGGCGCGCTCCCTTGTGGCCCACCGGATCCTTGGTCACCTGGACGAGCACTTGGTCGCCGGACTTCAGCGCCTGCTCGATGCGGCGGGAACGCCCGCCCAGCCCGGCGGCCTTCCAGTCCACCTCGCCGGCGTAGAGCACACCGTTGCGCCCCTGCCCGATGTCGATGAAGGCGGCCTCCATGCTGGGCAGCACATTCTGCACACGGCCGAGGTAGATGTTGCCGATCATGGACGTGTTGTCGTCCGCGTCGACGAAGTGCTCGACCAGCAGGCCATCCTCGAGAACGCCGACCTGGGTGATGGTGCCGGGGCCGTCGTGACGCTTGCGTTCGCGCACGACCATGGTGCGCTCGACGGACTCGCGGCGGGCGAGGAATTCCGCCTGCGACACGACGCGAGAACGTTTGCGCTCCTCCTCACGGCGCTCGCTGCGGCGGCGACGTTGCGCCTCAAGGCGCGAGGAACCCTTGATCGCCTTCGGCTCCTGAATCGGCTCGTCGACGGTCTCCGCCTCAGCGGAGTCGCTGGATGTCTTCTGTTCGGGAGCCTCGCTTGACGACGCATCCCCCGCCCTCCGCGCTCTCCTCCGCGAGTTCCGGGGAGCCGCCTTGAACACCGGGGTGTAGAGGCCAGCGGCCTCCTCGACCTCTTCAGGCACCGGAGTGATCTCCGGCTCGATATCGGTAAGCAGGTCCGCTTCGACCTTCTCCTCGATCTGATGGATCTCGTTCTCGACGTCCTTGCGGACGCGGTGGCGGATCTTCTCCTCAGCCTCGTCCTGGGACGGGGCTTGGGTTTGGGTCTGTGTTTGGATTTGGTTTGAGGCCGTGCCGGGCTCGTCGGTATCGGACGGCTCAGCTCCGTCAACCGCCCCGTCCGGTTCCTCGCCCGCTCCTTCCGCGGCAGGTTGAGGTTCCGCCTCAAGCGCATCGAGAACCTGCTCGGTCTCCGCCTTGCTCAACGACGACTGCGCAACCTTGACCAGGCCGAGCTCGTTAAGCTTGAGCACCAGCTCTTTCGAGGTCATGCCGAGCGCCTTCGCCAGCGTGAACACACGGACTTTCTCCCCCAGCTGGGAACGGTCAAACTGCGCCACCCCAGTGTTCTTCACGGCTTCCGCCGTCTTTTTGCTTGTTGCCTTGCTGGTCTTCCTCGCGGTCTTCCTGGCGGTTTTCTTAATTGTCTTCTTCGTCGTCTTCTTGGCGGTCGAACGTGCCCGGCGCTTGCGCGGGGTGGTTGTCTCGTCGCTGTCAGCCACGGAAATCTCCTATTGAATTGCCGCGCACGATGGCGCTCACCGGGCGCTGGTGGAACGTGGGTTCACCGCCGCCGCACAGTGGCGCGCCGCTTCGCAGAAAGCGCGGGAAATATGAAAGCTTCTAAGCCTCCGCACCCACCGTAGAGGGAGGGCCGAATGCTACGGCCCCATTGTTGCACAGCTCATGCCCGAGGTGGGCGCGGCCCGTGGGCTTAGTTGCCGCGGAGGATCTCTTCGGCGAGAGCCACGATGGACTGGGAGGTGTCCTCGTCGAGCATGGCGCACACGGTGACACCGACGAGCGAACGCACCACCTGGCGGCCCGTCAAGGCGGTGTACTGGGCGGCATCGAGCACAGCCTGAACGGACGCGATCACGCCACGCCAGTGGGCGGTGAGCTCAGAGATGAGTTCGGGGCTCTCGTGCTGGACGTCGACGGTCGCAGTGACGAGGCCGGCAACATGCGGGATCTCGCCGCCCGCGACGACGCGGACAACGAGTTCCGCCAGCGCAGTCGGGTCCGCGGGCACGTCGCCGGCAGCGAGTTCGCGGTCCACCAGCTCACGGCGGGCCTGCGCGATACTGTCGAAGCACGTGGCCAGCAACCGCTCGCGGTTGGAGTAGTAGTACCCGATCGACCCAACGGGGACGCCCGCGTGCGCGGCGACGTTCCTGTGGGTCACCCCGCGCAGTCCCTCGCTGTAGAGCAGCTCCGTGGCGGCCTCCAAGATCGCACGGCGCTTCGCCACAGCACGGGACTGTTCAGCGCGTTGAGGCACCGGTGCCACCCCTCTCGACCGCTCTAATTCGCAGAAACTTATGTGTCGAGACAGAATGTATACGCAAGGCTAGGGAAACTCGAACTGGTACAGCTGCTCAAACCCGGAGCGGGGGTAGACCTATTTCTGGAAACCCTTCCCAGCCACCCACGTGCGGGAAACCGCCAGACCCGCAGACGCGCCCGGATCCTCCACGTCAGAAACGCGGTAGAAGTCCATGACCACCTTGTCCTTGGACACACGCGCGATGCCATAGCCGTGGGAATCGAAGTCCACGTGGTTCACCCACGGGTTCGCCGAGTACATCACCCCCTCGACGAGGTGGGTGATGCGGTTGTCCTCCGGGGCGTATGTCTTCGTGTATTTGGTGACGATCTCATCCACGTTCGGTGCCGTGATCGACGCGCAGACCATCTCGCAGCCGATCTCCTGGCCCTTGTGCTGCACCGAGTGGGCCCACTCCGAGTGGATATCGCCGGTGAGAAAGAGGGTGTGGGGTGCGGTGTTGGAGAGGACGTCGAAAAGCCGTGCCCGCTCGGCGCGATAACCGTCCCACTGGTCAGTGTTGACTGCAATGCCCGCGGACTTCGTGAACTCGTTCAGCACATCGTTAGCCGTGCGGTTATCGGAGCTCGTCGGCGGCAAGTGGCCGATCTCCATCGGCGAGACCATTACGGAATTGCCGAGCACGTTCCACGCCGTGGTGGCAGTTTCCACCTCGCCCTTGACCCAGTTGAACTGCTCGGAGCCGAGCATCGTGCGGTCCGTCGCATCCTTGTCGCGGCTAAGTGCCTTGACCTGCTTGTCACGGTAGGAACGCAGGTCCATCATCGTGAGCTTGATCAAGTCGCCGAACTGGTAGCTGCGGTAGATGTGCCCGCCTTCCGAAGGACGCACCGCGCGCACCGGCAACCACTCGAAATACGCCTGCTGCGCCCAGGACTCGCGCTGCTTCCACTCGCCTTCCGCCCCTTCGGTGTGGTTCTCGGCGCCGCCGGCCCACGAGTCGTTGGCGGTCTCGTGGTCGTCCCACACGACCACCCACGGCGCGGCCGCGTGCGCCGCCTGCAGGTGCTTATCCGTGCGGTAACGGCCGTAACGGATGCGGTAATCCTGCAGGGACACGATCTCGTGCGCCGGGTGGTGCGGGCGGGACACACCGCTCTTACCGGCGTACTCCCCGGTCGGGTACTCGTAGATGTAGTCGCCGAGAAAGACCACGAGGTCGATCTCGCCGGCTGCGGCGCGCTCCGCCATGTCACGGTACGCGGTGAAATAGCCGCACTCGTAGTTGGCGCAGGAGGCGACGACGAGCTTGTATTCATCCACCTTCGCCGTGTACGCCGGAGCCGTGTGGGTGGTGCCCACCGGGGAGACCTGGCCGTTCCAGCGGAAACGGTAGAAATAGTCCGTCGCCGGCTTCAGGCCGCGCGGGTCGACTTTCACCGTGTGGTCGCTCGCCGCGCTGGCGCGGTGGGTGCCCTTGCGCACCACAGACGCAAAGTCGCGGTCGGTGGCGATCTCCCACTCGACAGTCGCGTCCGCACCGGCCCCGGAGCCGGGCATAGCTTCCGGGGACACCGTCACGCGGGTCCAGATAATCACGGAGTCCGGCGTCGGATCACCTGAGGCGACACCGTGCATGAAGGCTGCGTATTCAGGGGGCTTCGGAGCCTCCGGCAGGCGTGCCGACGACAACGCCCGCGACGAGGACAGCTGCGCATTCGCCTGGGCGTTACCGGCCACAGCGACACCAGCGGCGGCTGCGGCGGAGCCAGCGAGGAAGCGGCGACGGGGAAGGTTCTTATTTTCAGTCATGCGATAACTCTCGAATCCCCCACTGGGGTGCGCAACCGGAATGTCTCCCCGCCCACAAGTGTTCCGCACGAATTCACGGTGGGTTCACTTTGATGGGGTGGGTGGAGGCGTCGGCAAGCATGCGAAAAGCCCGCGCAGGCGGCGCGGGCTTAAAGCGGTGAAACGGCTTAGAGGTTCGGGAACCAGATAGCGATCTCGCGCTCAGCGGACTCCGGGGAATCGGAGCCGTGGACGACATTCTCGCCGACAGTCAGAGCGAAGTCGCCGCGGATCGTGCCCGGGGTAGCCTTCTCAACCGGATGAGTGCCGCCGGCCAGCTGACGCCATGCGGCGATCGCGGACTCGCCCTCCACGATGCCCGCGACCAGCGGTGCAGAGGTGATGAAGTCGACCAGCTCACCGAAGAACGGCTTGTCCTTGTGCTCGGCGTAGTGCTTCTCGGCGGTCTCACGGTCTGCGGTGCGCAGATCCATCTCGACGAGCTTCAGGCCCTTGCGCTCGATGCGGGAGATGATCTCTCCCACGTGGCCGTTTGCGACACCGTCAGGCTTAATCAGAATCAGAGTGCGTTCAGTCATGGCCCCAACACTACCGCCTGCTAAACGACGCCGCGCACAACAGCCGACGCAGCCTCGTAGTCCGTGTTACGGAACCACAACTGCACTTGGCGGATCGCCGAATCCTCGCGCCCCTCCCCCTTCAGGCGCCGCACCGTCTCCCGCTGCTCATCGTCGAGCTCAATCGGCGCATCCCCCGCCGCGCTGAGGGCGTTGTACTTCTCCCGCAGACCGAGAAAGAGGAACACCGCGGCCGCCGCAAGCAATGCGATAGCCACCCACTTGGGCACGTTCATGAACGCGAGGACGATCGCGATCAGCGAGAACATGGCGGCGAGAGCGAGTGAGAAAGCTTGCATGGCATTCAGCGTACCTGCAGCGTACATGAGGTGAATCTGCGGCGTACCTGGCTGCGCGCGTGAAAATTTATCTGCTTTTTCCGTGCAAAATGATGAGATCCGAGCCACAATAGCAGCATAGTTTTGCTCCGGTAACTTCCTGGGCGAAACGTGACAGCCTTCGATCCAGAAAGGACGGTGCAGCATGACTGCGACCCTGACTTCGACGCCTTCCACCATTTACTCCAGCCCGTATCCGGACCTGGAGCTCTTCCCCGGGGCCGTCTACGAGCAGATCTTCGAGGGCCTCACCGCTGAGGAAGCCGGACTCACCGCAGTCACCGAACTGACCACGGGCGCGACCAGTACCTACGGCGAACTGCAGCGGCGCGCCGACGCGGTCGCCGGCTACCTGGCAGAGCGCGGGATCGGGCCCGGCAGCGTCGTCTCGCTGCAGATCCCCAACTCGATCAATTTCGCCGTCGCCCTGTTCGGCATTTTCCGCGCCGGCGCCACCGTCAACCCGATCGGTGTTCTCATGAACACCGACGACGTGGAGAAAATCTCCGGCATGGCCGGGGCGGACCTCTTCATCGGTCTCACGGACACCGGGAATGTGGACCATGTGGGGGAAAGTGAGCTGGAAGGGATCGTCGATAAGCGGTTGCCCGCTCCCGACGTCGATGTCGACGGAACCACGCTCGCCTCGGTCCCCTTTTCCTCGGGCACGACCGGCATGCCGAAAGGCGTGATGCTCACGCACAGCAACCTCACCTCGAACGTGCTGCAGGCGCGGTACATGCTTGAAAGGAACGGAATGGCGCAGAACTCCGCGACGCTGTCTCCCCTGCCGTTTTCCCACATCTACGGCATGACGGCACTGCTGCTCACCCCGCTGCTGCTCCGCTCCAACGTGCACACCATGCCGAAATTCGACCTCGAGACCTTCCTGCGGGCGCACGGCGAGCACCGCATCGAACTGACATTCATCGCCCCGCCCATGGCCGTCGCGCTGGCAAAGCACCCGGCCGTCGACCCCGCCGCCTTCGCAGCGAACAAACTCATGTTCTCCGGTGCCGCGCCGCTCGACGAGGAGATCGCGCGTGCCGTCGAGCGGCGTCTCGGCACCGACTGCATCCAGGGCTACGGCATGACGGAAACATCCCCGGCGGTCAACATCGGAATCAAGGGCGACACCAACCCGGGCTCCATCGGTTTCCCCGTCCCCAACACGGAATGCCGCGTGGTGGATATCGAGACGCTCCAGGACGTCCCGCAAGGCGAGACCGGCGAACTCCTCGTCCGCGGACCGCAAGTCATGCAGGGCTACCTCAACAACCAGGAGGCCACCGACGAGACCTTCGTCGACGGCTGGCTGCGCACCGGCGACGTCGCGCGTGTCGACGAAGGCGGCCACTTCTACATCGTCGACCGCGCCAAAGAGGTGATCAAATACAAGGGCTACCAGGTCGCGCCCGCCGAACTCGAGGCCCTGCTGCTCACTCACGACGCAATTGCCGACGCCGGCGTGGTCGGCGTCGAACGCGACGGCCTCGAGATTCCGCGCGCTTTCGTCGTGCTCCAGCAAGGGGCGGAGCTCACCGCCGACGAGCTCATGGCCTGGGTCGCCGAACGCGTCACCCCCTATAAGAAGGTGCGCGCGGTGACATTCCTCAACGAGATCCCGAAGAACCCCACCGGCAAGATTCTGCGCAAGGACCTGCGCCTCATTCCGCTGGAGGCGTAGCCGGACTCCTCTTTTCCGCCGAGCACCCCATCCGTCGCGGGGCGTGCGACGAACGCCGCAAAAATCTGCGCGAATTCGTTTGTAAAGCACTGCGACATAAGTCACAATTAAGGGTGTTATGGTTTTGCTCCACATTTCCAAGGGGCGGACCCCGGACCCAAGAAAAGAGGGAATCATGGCTGACAACCCAGTCCACGAGCTGCTGGACCCGAAGACCGACTACTACCAGGTATTCGCCGACATCGAAGGCGAGGACCTGGAGTGGTGGAAGAAGGCCCGCGACTTCGGTGAATTCGCCCGCCCCCACATCAACGAGGGTTGGGAGAAGGCCGAGTACCAAATCCCCGTCGTCGCCGAGGCCGGCAAGCGCGGCCTGTTCCGCGACGCCATCGAAATCGAGGGCGAGCCGCACATGTCCGTGCGCGCTTCCCGCCTGATGGCATTCGAGTTCGCACGCACCGATGCCTCCCTGGGCACCGCGTTCGGCGTGCAGGCCGGCCTGGCGATGCAGTCCATCGCGATGTGCGGCTCCGAAGAGCAGAAGGCCAAGTACCTGAGGCCGATGTGCCACCTGGAGATCCGCGGCGCCTTCGCGCTGACCGAGCCGGACCACGGCTCCGACTCCATCGCCCTGGAGACCACCGCCGAGAAGGACGGCGACGAGTGGGTCATCAACGGCGAGAAGAAGTGGATCGGCCACGGCTCGGTCGGCCACATCACCATCGTGTGGGCGCGCGACACCGCAGACGGCCAGGTCAAGGGCTTCATCGTCGACCAGGACCAGGAGGGCTACGAGGCGGAGACGATCGTCGGCAAGGCATCACTGCGCGGCATCCCGCAGGCGCACATCAAGCTGAACAACGTCCGCGTCTCCGACGACCGCCGACTGCCCGGCGCGAATTCCTTCCGCGACTGCGCGAAGGTGCTTGCCGGCACCCGCGTCTCCGTCGCATGGGCTTCGCTGGGCCTTGCCACCGACTGCTATGAGAAGGCGCTCGACTACGCGCAGCGCCGCATCCAGTTCGGCCGCCCGCTGGTCAAGAATCAGATCATCCAGCTGCGCCTCGCCGACATGCTGCAGGACCTCACCTCGATGTTCCTGTACTGCCGCCGCCTGCTGGAGCTCGAGGAGTCAGGCACGCTGACCGAGCAGCAGGCCGCGCTGGCAAAGGTCCACTGCACCCGCGCCGCACGCAAGATCTCCGCTGACGCCCGCGACATGTTCGGCGGCGTGGGCATCCTGCTCGAGAACGATGTCGCGCGCCACCACGCCGACATCGAGGCGCTGCACACCTACGAGGGCACCGACACCATGCAGTCCCTCATCGTGGGCAAGTCCATCACCGGCGTCGGCGCATTCGCCGGCTAGTCCCCTCCCCTCTGGCTATGAGCTGCACCGTTAGTGGGCCCGAGCCCGCGGTGCAGCTTTTGCCGACTTCACAACTGACGGTTTTCAAGGACGTTCAAGGACGCTTAAGGAAAAGACATGACTCAGACTGACGAGAACCTGACCGGGGTCGCCTCCCTCCTCGACCCGAAGACGGACTACTACCAGGTCTTCGCCGACGTGGACGGCGAAGATTTGGAATGGTGGAAGAAAGCCCGCGAGTTCATGGAATTCGCCCGCCCGTCGATCAACGAGGCGTGGGAAAAAGCCGAGTACAACATCCCGGGTGTCGAGGAAGCAGCGCGCCGCGGCCTGGTCACCGACGGCATCTCCATCGACGGTAAGCCCGGAATCTCGATCCGCGCCAACCGTCTGATCCAGATGGAACTCGCCCGCACGGACGCCTCCACCGCGACCGCGCACATCGTGCAGTCCGGCCTGGCCATGCGCTCGATTTCTGAGTGCGGCTCCGAGGAGCAGAAGGCGAAGTACTTGGGCCCGATGTCGCGGATGGAGATTCGCGGTGCGTTCGCCCTGACCGAACCGGACCACGGTTCGGACTCGATCGGCCTGGAGACCTCCGCGCGCCGCGAAGGTGACGAGTGGGTCATCAACGGCGAGAAGAAGTGGATCGGCCACGGCTCGGTCGGCCACATCTCGATCATCTGGGCCCGCGACGAGGAAGACGGCGAGGTCAAGGGCTTCATCGTCGACCAGGACCAAGAGGGCTACGAGGCAGAGACGATCGTCGGCAAGGCGTCGCTGCGCGGCATTCCGCAGGCGCACATCAAGCTTAACGACGTCCGCGTCTCCGACGACCGCCGCCTGCCCAACTCCCACACGTTCCGCGACACCGCGAAGGTGCTCACCGGCACCCGCATCGCTGTTGCCTGGGTCGCGCTCGGCATGGCGATCGACTGCTACGAGAAGGCCCTCGACTACGCGCAGCGCCGCGTCCAGTTCGGCCGCCCGCTGGTGAAAAACCAGATCATCCAGCTGCGTCTCGCCGACATGCTGCAGGAAGTGACTTCCATGGCGCTGTATTGCCGCCGACTGCTGGAGCTCGAGGAGTCCGGCACGCTGACGGAGAAGCAGGCAGCGCTGGCCAAGGTCCACAACACCCGCGGCGCCCGCAAGATCGCTGCCGACGCGCGCGACATGTTCGGCGGCGTCGGGATCCTCCTCGAAAACGACGTGGCACGCCACCACGCCGACATCGAATCCCTGCACACATACGAGGGCACCGACACCATCCAGTCCCTCATCGTGGGCAAGTCCATCACCGGTGTTTCCGCCTACCGCTCCTAAAAGCGCTCCGGGCACGCCGGAAGGCCGCTTTAGCTCCGCTTTGCTGGGCTAAGGCGGCTTCCGCTTTTCCAGGGGCTATCTCGTTGGCGGGTCGGGGCCGAACAGCGTCCTCATCGCGCCGAACGGATGCCAGGTCTGCGGGACAGGGGTGCCGCGAGGCGAGATCCAGACGGGCGTCCCGCCGCGGAGCTCAATGCGCCCACGCTTCTGCCGCGACGGATCATCGTCGTTGATGCGGTTGTGGTAGCGACACAGGGGCGCGAGATTCTCCACATTGGTCTCACCTCCCCGCGACCAAGGGGTGACGTGGTGGATTTCGCAGGCATCCGCACCGTGCCGGCAGAACGGCTGCGAGCACGTCGGCATCGCCGCCCGCGCCAGATCGCGCTGCTTCTGGTTGGCAAAGCGGCTCAGGCGGTACAGATTCACCGCGCCCTCCGCCGGGTGGAACACCGCCGCTTCCAGCTCATTGCTAGCAGTAGCGATGAACCGGTTCAGGAACTCGGCGCCGGTCATGGTCGTGCCGTCGGTGAGTCCAAGGACGACCTCGTCGCCGTCGCCGCGGACAATGCTCACAAAGTCCGGCAGACCAACAAGAACGAGTGGCCGCGGTTGCGAGTGTGGGACGCCCGCGGCGGAGGCACGGGCAGATGCGGGCTCGTCGTCGGTTTTGCCGTCGGGGGTGCCGTCGAGATTGCCGCGCAACAGGTCCTCGAATCTGGACACCATCTGGGGCATGGCGGGCTTTGAGGAATCGATGCCGTCGCGGAGGAAATGCTCGGTATCTGCGAGCAGGCGCTCGTTGGCGGTCACCGTCATGGACCGCTTCCCCATCCGCGAGCGGCCGAATTTCACGGCGTTTTTGGGCGGAGCCGGTTCAGGATCCGGCACCAGCTTCTTCGCGCGGCGTTTCAAAGCGTCGAAACTGCCGCGGAAATTCAGGAGGGAAAGGCGGGTGTGCCAGGAGGTGGAGGGGTCGCTGATAAGCAAAAGGCGTGATTCAATGAATGCGAGCTGGTCGATAGAAAGCTCACTGGTCCGTGCTTTATCGAGGGCCTTTCGCTGCCATTTCGTCCACTTCGTGCGGCCGAAATACGTGCGGTGCACTGCTTCCCACTCGCGGACGCGCCGCGGATCGAGCCCGGCGGCGAGCGCGGCCTCCCGATCGAAGTCGGCGAGCGAATCCACGACACTGTCGGCCAGTGCCTGGAGCAGTCCGGAGAAGTTCATGGTTCGCACGCTACTGCCCCGCAGCCCGAACCGAAAGCGTTGTTTGCGCACTATAATGCGCAAAACCGGCACCCCCGCGCGATGCGGGATGCCGGTTCCGTGCCGCACTGACTAGTTATTCAGCGGCTTGCGCGTGGTCGCCATGGCGACGGCGCGATCGTGGTTCTCCTGGCGCTGCAGCACCTCGGTCGCGGCGTCGACCTGGCGCTGGGCCAGTTCGTCCTCGGTCGCGGTGCCCTCGCCGGTGAAGACCTTGGCCAGGGCTTCGCCGATGGCCTTGTCCGTCTCGGAACCGTCGGTGTAGGCGAGGGTGTCGCCGGTGAGCGGGAGCTCGGCGTCAGCGGGTGCGGAGTAACCCTCGGCAAGCTTCTTCACCAGCTCAAGGGCGCCCTCGACGACGTGGTCCGGGGACTGGATGACCTCGTCGTGCTCGCGCCAGAAGTCGACGTTGACCGCCGGGACAGGCTTGACGTTGAGCAGGACGCCGAACGCCGTCGCGTGCGGGTTCGGTGCGCCGATCTCGACCAGGCGCTCCAGGAGTCGAACCGGGCCGGACCAGGCCGGGAACAAACCGACGTTGCGCTCCGGGAAGCCCACGCGGGACTCGGCGTGGATCACGGACGCATCGGTGTGCAGCAGCAGCTCCATGCCGCCGCCGAGCGCCACACCGCGGACAGCACCGACGACCGGGTACGGGGCGACACGGGCGCCGTGCAGACCGTCGATGCCCTGCTTGATGGTGCGGGCGAGCTCCTCACGGTCGCCCTCCGGGCCGGACAGCTTTGCCAGGGTGCCCAGATCGGCGCCGGCGGAGAAGGCGCGCTCCTCGTCGTTAGCGATGACCAGGCCCTTGAGGTCCCATTCCGGCGCGTGGGTCCACAGCTCGGTGACGGCATTAGAGTTGGAGTTCATCGGGGTCTTGTAGACGAAGACACCGAAACCGGCGTAGTCGCCCTCGGTCAGCTTGTACACCGTGGCGTCGCCGTTGCCGGCGATCTCTTCTGCACCAGCGACCAAGTCAGCCACGCGGATGACGCCCTCGCGGTTCGGCAGGTCAGTCAGGTTTCCGTCAGTGCCAAGAACCTTGCCGTCGGCATAGAAGCCGCCGGCCTGCTGGGCAGACTTGAGGAGGGCCGGGGTGTCGTCGATAAGCGATGCGACGAAGTCGATACCCAGCGAATCCGCGAGCGCGAACGGGCCCTTCTTCCAGCCGTAACCGAGCTGCATCGCGATGTCGATCTGGTCGACCGTGTCGGCGATCTCCGGGGCGGTATCGCAGCAGTACTTGATGAAGGTCGCGAAAACCTCCTTCGCGTAATCGCCCTCCGGCGTGCCCGATTCGATGAGCTCCTTCGGGTCCTTGCCGACCTCGAACTTCTCCTTCGGACGGTAGTCCCCCGCCGCGAAGTCGTAGACCTCGTCGCGGCCTCGGTAGAAACCGGACTCGGCGGTGCGGCCGGTGAAGCCCTTGTCCAGGAGAGTCTTAAACTCGTCGCGCTCGACAATGTTGTAGTCGTGGTACGCGTCGGACTCCGGCAGGGCCTTCAGAAGCGAACCCCAAATGCCCGGGACGAGCTGGATGCCGACGTAATCGAACAGGCCGAAGATGCCGGTGCGCGGCACGCCGAACGGGCGGCCAAACGCGACGTCAGCCTGCTCTGGCTTGATGCCGGTGTCGAACGCGGTCTTCGCTCCGACAGCCATCCAGAAATTGCCGATGCGGTTGGCGATGAAGCCCGGGGTGTCGCGGCAATCCACGACGACCTTGCCCATCTGGCGCTCCAGGACGTGGTGCATCTGCTCCTTGACCTCGGCGGAGGTGTCCGGGCCCTCGACGTACTCCACCAGACGCATCACGCGCGGCGGGTTGAAGAAGTGGGTGATGGAGAAGTCGCGCTTGAACTCGTCGGATGCCTCACCCAGGAGGACCTCCAGCGGGATGGTGGAGGTGTTGGAGGACACCGGAGTGCCCGGTGCGCGGTGCGCGTCGACCTTGGCGAAGGTGTCGCGCTTGACGTCGATGTCCTCGAAGACGGCCTCGACAATCCAGTCGACCTCGCCGAGACGGTCCAGGTGGTCCTCCGTGTTGCCCGGAGTGACCAGCTCCGCGTTCTCCGGGCGCTGGAAGCCGTGGCGCTTCAGCTGGGTGTCGATGCCCTTCTGGGCGCGGCCGTCGCGGTTGTCGCCCTCCTCGAGCGGCAGGTCCAGGAGGTGGACCTTGATGCCCGCGTTGGCCATGTGCGCGGCGATGCCGGCACCCATGGAGCCGGCGCCGAGAACTGCTGCTGTCGTGATGTCTTTAGCTGCCATGTGTTTTAAACCTCCAGAATGAGTGCGATGCCCTGGCCGCCGCCGATGCAGGCGGTGACGAGGCCGTATCCGCCACCGGCGTTCTTCAGCTGGTGGATGAGCTTGGTGGTCAGAATGACGCCGGTAGCGCCGATCGGGTGGCCGAGCGCGATAGCGCCGCCCTGGATATTGGTCTTGTCATTGTCGAAGCCGAGTTGGTCCGCGACAGCGATGCACTGTGCGGCGAACGCCTCGTTGGACTCGATGAGTTTGATGTCCTCGATCTTCAGGCCGGCCTTGTCCAGCGCCTTCGGCACAGCGGCGACGGGGCCGAGCCCCATGGTGGCCGGGTCACAGCCAGCGACACCCCAGGAGACGATCTTGGCCAGCGGTTCCAGGCCGAATTCCTTCAGGCCGGACTCGGTGGTCATGACGGTGGCGGCAGCGGCATCGTTGATGCCGGAGGAGTTTCCGGCGGTGACGGTGCCGTCCTTCTTGAAGGTCGGACGCAGGCCGCCGAGCTTCTCCAGGGTGGTCTGGCGCGGGTGCTCGTCGGTGGTGAAGTCGCCGACCGGGACGATCTGCTCGTCGAATTCGCCGTTCGCGATCGCGGCGGCCGCACGCTCCTGAGACTGCAGAGCGTACTCGTCCTGGCGCTCGCGGGAGATGTCGTACTTCGCGGCGATGTTCTCGGCGGTGACGCCCATGCCGCCGTTGCCCATCGGGTCGGTCAGCGCGCCGGTGAGCCAGTCGATGAGGCGGCCGTCGCCCATCTTGCGGCCCTGGCGCATGCCCTCGACGGAGTACGGTGCCTGGGACATGACCTCAACGCCGCCGGCGAGGGACAGCTTGGCATCGCCGGTGATCAGCTGCTGCGCCGCGGAAACAATGGCCTGGACGCCGGAGCCGCAGAGGCGGTTCACACCGTAAGCGTGGGAGCTCTTCGGCAACCCAGCCTCGAGGGCGACTGCGCGGGAGGTGTAGTTGTCGCGCGGGATCGTGGTGACCACGTTGGCCCACACGGAGGAGTCGAATTTCTCGGCGGGGACGCCGGAGGCTTCGATCACGGCCTTAGCAACGTGAGTGCCGAGGTCGATGGTGGCCATACGCGACAGCGAACCGCCGAACGTGCCGACGGGCGAGCGCTTGGCCTGGGTGATGTAGATAGGCTCAGACATGGATCTCCTTCAAAGATTGTGCTGGATTACACATCTCCACAATTATAGGAAAGATCACACTCGAGTTTCGAGCCCCGATCACTTTTTTCGTTCGGGGTAGCCCCGCTCACATGTTCGCGGAGCTTATCGACGGTCGCCCCTCGAGCCCGCTACCCCTCGTCGGCGGTGCCGAGGTGCTGCGTGGTGAGCAGGCCGCGGCGCTGGCGCTCCAAGATGTCGGCCCGCATTTTCACGATGAGGAACCAGACGATTCCGAACATGATTCCCACGGCGCCGACGGACCAGTGGATGAAGAAACCGATGACGATCAGGGGGACCTGCAGCGCCACGTCAATCCACAGCGCGCCGGGGCGGCGCTGCAGGAAAGCGGCGATGAAGTGCGCGAAACCCATGACGGTGATGAAGACCCAGTTGAAGGTGGTCCACATTTCGCCTTCGTTGATCTTGAGGATCACGGTCAGGCACAGCCAGATAGTGATCGCTTCCATCACCAGCGTTCCGGACAGCACGCCACTCAGCCCCTTGATTGGGTCTTTGACGGGCGCGGAGCCGGGGCCGAGCGGGCCGTATTCGACTTCCTGGTGCGAGCGCGGGGTGCGGCGGGACATTATTCGGGGTCCTTTCCAAACAAGGCGCGGGCCTCGCCGGCGGTGACGACGGAGCCGGTGATGAGCACACCGGATCCGGACTGCATTCCGACGGCCTCGAGGGCCTCTTCGGCGAGTTCGACAGCCAGCGAGTAGGCCGACGGGAGGTGCTCTTCGACGTGGACGCGCTCTTCGCCGAAGATGTCGCGGGCGGTCTCGGCGAGCTCGTACGCGTCGGCGGCGCGCGGCGAGGAGTTTTGCGTGACGACGACCTCGCTCAGTACCGGCTCCAGCGCCTCGAAGACGCCGGCGGCGTCCTTGTCGTCGAGAATGCCCACCACGCCGATGAGGCGGGCGAAGTTGAAGTCGCGCTCGATAGCGGCTGCGAGCGCACGCGCGCCGTGGGGGTTGTGGGTGGCGTCGACGAACGTGGTCGGCGTGGAGCGGACACGCTCGAGGCGGCCCGGGGAGACAGCGGCGGCGAACCCGGCGCGGACAGTGTCGGCGTCGAGAGGTTTCTCCGCCCCCGCCCCGAAGAATGCTTCCACAGCGGCAAGCGCGACGGAGGCGTTGCGGGCCTGGTGCGGACCGGAAAGCGGCAGGAAGATGTTGTCGTAGGTGCCGGAGAGCCCGCGCAGGGTCAGGGTCTGCCCGCCGACGGCGACGCCGGCTTCCTCGACACCGAATTCGCTGTCCAGGCGAGCGACTGCGGTGCCGACAGACACTGTGCGTTCGAGAATGACGCGCATCGCCTCAGGCTCTTGGTCGGCGACGACGGTGACCGACTCCGGGCGGCGGATGATGCCGGCCTTCTCCCCCGCGATCTCCGCGATGGTTTCGCCGAGGTAGTCGGTGTGATCGAGGCCGACGGGCATGACGACGTCGACGTCGGATTCGACGACATTCGTCGCGTCCCACGTGCCGCCCATGCCCACTTCCACGACCGCGATGTCGACGGGTGCGTCGGCGAAGGCGGCGAGAGCGATGGCCACGGTGACCTCGAAGTAGGACATCGGGTGGCTGCTTTTCGCGTCGACAAGCTCGATGAAGGGCTTGATCTCTTCGTAGACGCGCACGAAATCCGCGGGGTGGATCGGCTCGCCGTCGATGCCGACGCGCTCGGTGATCGACTGCAGGTGCGGGCTCGTCGTGCGCCCGACGCGCGCGCCGAAGGAGCGCAGCAGCGACTCGATCATGCGCACGGTGGAGGTCTTGCCGTTCGTGCCGGCGACGTGGATCACCTTGTAGGCGCGTTCCGGGTGGCCGAGGAAATCCATGAGCATCTCGA
Source organism: Corynebacterium sp. p3-SID1145 (assembly GCA_025144245.1). Lineage (GTDB taxonomy): Bacteria > Actinomycetota > Actinomycetes > Mycobacteriales > Mycobacteriaceae > Corynebacterium. The sequence goes on from JALXXC010000007.1 coordinate 112,409, forward strand.
TGCGTTCGAGGCTCGGGTCGATTGTCGTCTCGGGCCAGCGGGCGAGCAGTTCGGCCTCCACGCGGGCGAGGTCGGCGAGGTCGGACTCGCTCACGGGGCGCGGAACAGGGACCGCCGCTGCGCCGTCGCCGGACTCGTCGGATTCAGCGGACTCGGCGACGCTCTCGTCTCCCAGGTTGAGCACGAGCCCGTCCTCGTCCATCCGGATCTCGTATCCGTCCGCCACTACTTCGCCTCCGGCAGCGCCTCGAGGCGGGCGGTGACGCGCTCGACCTCTTCCTGCGCGATCTTCTGGCGCTCGCGGATCTTCTCCACGACCTCGGCCGGGGCCTTGGACAGGAAGGACTCATTGCCGAGCTTCTTGCCCGTGGTGTCCAGCTCCTTCTGCGCGGCGGCGAGCTCCTTTTCCAGGCGCTTGCGCTCGGCCGCGACGTCGACGGTGCCCGAGGTGTCCAGGGCCGCGTCGAGGGTGGTTTCGCTCAGGCGCACCTCAACGCTTGCCGAGGCCTCGAAATCCTCGCCCGGCACCTCCACCCTGGCGATGGAGCGGATCATCTCTTCCTGTCCCGCGAGGTCCGCGGCGGCGAAATCGAGGCGCGCCGGCACCTTCTGCGACGGCTTGACGCCCTGGTCGGAGCGGAAACGGCGCAGTTCGGTGATAAGCGCAATGGCATCCTCGATGCGTCGCTGGGCGGTTGCGTCGACCTCGGCGCCGCCGTTGGTGTCGTCGGCGGTCGGCCACGGGGCGAGGCAGAGGGATTCTTCCCCGGTTAGCGCTTTCCAGAGGACCTCGGTGACGAACGGCATCGTCGGGTGCAGGAGGCGCAAAACCACGTCGATGACTCGGCCGAGCACGATCTGGGTGGTGCGGCCGCGCGCCGTCTCGCCGTCGCGCGGGATCTGGGTCTTGGCGATCTCGAGGTACCAGTCGCACAGCTCATCCCACGCGAAGTGGTAGAGCTCCTCGTTGGCTTTAGAGAACTGGTAGTCATCGAGAAGCGTATCGACGTGTCCGCGCACTGTTTCGAGCCTGTCCAAAATCCAGCGGTCTGCGTCGGTGAGTTCCTCGCGCGCTGGCAGCTGACCGACGGCCGCGCCGTTCATCAGGGCGAATTTGGTGGCGTTGTAGAGCTTGGTGGCGAAATTGCGGGCGGCCGCCGCGTTGTCGTCGCCGATCGGCAGGTCGATGCCCGGGTTCGAGCCGCGGGCCAGGGCGAAGCGGAGGGCGTCCGCACCGTAGTCGCGCACCCAGTCCATCGGGTCGATGCCGTTGCCCAGCGACTTAGACATCTTCCGCCCCTTCTCGTCGCGGACGAGGCCGTGGAGGAAGATGTTATCGAACGGAATCTGGGGGCGCCCGTCGGTCCCGGCCCCGAGGATCTCCGGGGTCTGGGTGCCGGCGAAGGTGCCGAACATCATCATGCGGGCAACCCAGAAGAACAGAATGTCGTAGGCAGTGACCAGCACCGACGTCGGGTAGAACTTCTCCAGCTCCGGAGTGCTGTCCGGCCAGCCCATAGTGGAGAACGGCCACAGGGCAGACGAGAACCAGGTGTCCAGGACATCCGGGTCCTGCTCGTAGCCCTCCGGCGCTTCCTCGTCGGGGCCGAGGCAGATGATGTCGCGGTTACCGTCGGCATCCTCCGGGCCGTACCAGATCGGGATGCGGTGCCCCCACCACAGCTGGCGCGAGATCGTCCAGTCGTGCATGTTGTCCACCCAGTCGAAGTAGCGCTTCTCCAGGGATTCCGGGTGAATGACGGTGTCGCCCTCGCGGACAGCCTCACCTGACATGCGCGCGAGCTCGGAGACCTTCACAAACCACTGCAGCGACAGGCGCGGCTCGATCGGCTCGCCGGTGCGCTCGGAGTGGCCGACGGAGTGGACGTATGGCCGGACTTCCTTGACGATGCGGCCCTGCTCCGCCAACGCCTCGCGCACCTTCACGCGGGCTTCCTCGCGAGTCAAGCCGTCGAATTCGGTACCGGTATCGGCGATCCGGCCTGTTTTGTCCATGATGATCGGCATGTCCAGGTTGTGGCGCAGGCCCATCTCGTAGTCGTTCGGGTCATGGGCCGGGGTGATCTTCACCGCGCCGGTGCCCAGCTCCCGGTCAACGTAGTCGTCGGCGATGACCTTCAGCTTCAGGTCGTCACGGAACGGGTGGTCGAATTCGGCGCCGATCAGGTGCTGGTAGCGCTCGTCGTCGGGGTGGACGGCGATGGCCACATCGCCGAGCATCGTTTCCACGCGGGTGGTGGCGACGACCAGGTGGGGTTCATCGTCGTTGAGCGAGCCGTAGCGGATGGAGACGAACTCTCCCTCGACGTCCTTGTACACGACCTCGATATCGGACACGGCGGTCTCGAGCACCGGCGACCAGTTGACCAGGCGGTAATCCTGGTAGATCATGCCAGCGTCGAAAAGCTGCTTGAAAATGGTCACGACGGCGCGGTTCAGCCCCTCGTCGAGCGTGAAGCGCTCGCGGGACCAGTCAACGGAATCGCCGATCGCGCGCATCTGCGACGTGATCGTGCCGCCGTACTTCTCTTTCCACTCCCACACGCGGGAGATGAACTCCTCGCGGCCGTAGTCGTAGCGGTCCTTGCCCTCGGTCTCCTTCAGCATCGCCTCGACCTTCGTCTGGGTGGCGATGCCGGCGTGGTCCATGCCCGGCAACCACAGGACCTCGTAGCCCTGCATGCGCTTGCGGCGGACCAGCGAATCCATCAGCGTGTGGTCGAGCGCGTGCCCCATGTGCAGCTGGCCGGTCACGTTCGGCGGCGGCAACACGATCGAATAGGCGGGCTTGCCCGATGACGGGTCGGCCGTGAAATACCCCTTGGCCACCCAATCTTCGTAGATGCCCTGCTCGTGGTCCTGAGGCTCCCAGCTCTTCGGCAAGGCATCCGCCCGGCTAACACCGATGAGCTGCTCGTTGTACTTCCCGCTAGATTCAGTCACGGTAAGACAGTGTAGCTGCCGCTTCCCCGCGGGCTCCGAGGTGCTAGAAGAGTTTGTCGGCGATCTCCGCCTCGGAGCGCAGCGCCTCGATATTCGCGTCGATGCGGGCACGTTGGGCGTCGGAAAGCTCGAGGCCCTCGACGGTGCCCCAGCGGCCGTTGATGCCGATGACTGGGAAGCCGAACACGAGGCCCTCGTCGACTCCGTAGCTGCCCTGCGAAACGACCGCGGAGGTAACCCACTTGCCTTCCGTGCCGTTCACCCAGTCGCGCATGTGGTCCACCGCCGCCGACGCCGCCGACGCCGCCGACGAGCGGCCGCGCACCTTGATGATCTCGCCGCCGCGCTTAGCCACGCGCGGAATGAACTCGTTTTCGTACCACTCGCGCTCCACGCGGTCCGCGACAGCCTCGCCGCCGACGGTGGCATACGCGATGTCCGGGAACTGCGTATCGGAGTGGTTGCCCCACACGACAATGTTCTCGAAGGCGCTCGAGTGCTCCCCCAGCTTCTCCGACAGCATGGAGATCGCGCGGTTGTGGTCGAGCCGCATCAACGCGTTGAAGTGCTCTGGGGCTACATCCGGTGCCGCCTTGTTCGCAATGTAGGCGTTCGTGTTCGCCGGATTGCCCACGACGAGTACCCGCACATCCTCAGCCGCGTGGTCGTTGATCGCGCGGCCCTGCTCAACGAAGATCTTGCCGTTGGCGGCCAGCATGTCGGCGCGGGACTCGCCCTCTCCGCGCGGCTTCGCGCCCACGAGGAACGCCGCGTTCGCACCGTCGAAGGCCTTCGCCGGCTCGTCGGTGACCGTGATCGAGCGGACATTCACCAGCGCCGAATCGTTGAGCTCCATGGCCACGCCCTCGGCCGTACCCACGGCATCCGGGATGTCCAGCAGCGTCAGGTCCGCCAGGGTGTCCGCGCCGAAGACCTCGCCGGAACCGATCCGCCACAGCAGCGAATAGGCGATATTTCCTGCGGCCCCCGTGACGGCGACCTTGACGGACTTAGTGAGTTCGTGCGGATGGGTCATGAAATCTCCTTCGCTTCTGGGCCCTCCGGGGCGGTGATGGGACCCCCCGAATAGGCGTGCGCGGTCTGTGACACCGTCCATGCTACCCCCGTTGCACTAGGCAATTTCCACATCTTGCGCCCACTTTCTTCCGTTCATTCGGCGCGAGCTACCCCGTTTGGGCACGATGATAGGGAGAAGGCGGGGCGTCCGCGCCCCTCCCTGAACTCTTTTTGCGAGCTTTCAAAGGAGACGCTGTGACGGAGTCCCCGCAACCCGGCCCCCTGTCCGGCGGCGAGCCGGCCGACAAGGCCGATTCCGCCACCCTGGACCGCGCCGTGGACATTGCGCTGACCCATTTCGCGCGCGAGGGTTACGCCGCGACCAAGCTCGAGACGATTGCCCGCGAGGCGGGCATGTCCAAGCGCATGCTGCATTACCACTTCGGCGACAAACGCGGTCTGTACCACCGGGCGCTCACCCGCGCGGCGTGGAGTTTCTCCCCGCTCCAGGAATTCCTGGACCGGTCCTACGCCGTTCCCGTCGAGGGCATCCGCCGCTTTGTGGACGTGCTGTACAACCGCATGATCCAGCACCCGGATTCCATCCGCCTGTTACTTCGAGAGAACCTCGATCCGGTGCTCACACCGGAGGAGATCAACGCGGCGCGCAACGATTCGGAGGTGCTCCTGCAGATCGAGCGTCTCCTGCTCATGGGGCAGGACGCCGGCGCGTTCCGCCCGGGTGTTTCCGCGACCGATGTGGTCGTCCTCATCGCGTCGCTGACGTTCTTCCGCGTGGGCAACCACGCGGCAGTGGAAGAATTCGGCTCGATCAACCTGCTCAGCCCCGCGAACACTGAGGGCATGCGTCGCCTCACCATCGACGCGGTGCTGACGTTCCTGACGTCGAATATCCCGAACTCGGGCTACGAGTCCTACCTGTCTTACCCCACGCCTCAGATAACCGAACAGCAAGACGAGGAGGAGTCCAGCGAGGGCGACTACATCGCCGACACGCTTATCGACGACATCTACGACCCCAACTACACCGCCACACCTTCAGGGGAATAAGCGAGGACGGTCTGCGCCCCGGTTTTTCAGCCGGCTACGCGGACTTCTTGGTCTTGCGCAGGACGTACTCCGGTTCGCCCGCGCCGTTGATGACATCGGCGTCGACGACGACTTCCTCCACATCCTCGCGGTCGGGCAGGTCGTACATGATGGGGACGAGGGTGTCCTCCATGATCGCGCGCAGGCCACGGGCACCGGTGCCACGGTCGGCGGCCTTCTTGGCCACGGCGGAGAGGGCACCATCGGTGAAGCGCAGCTCCGCACCGTCCATGGAGAACAGACGCTGGTACTGCTTCACCAGCGAGTTCTTCGGCTCGGTGAGCACCCGCACGAGGGATTTTTCGTCGAGGTTCTCCACCGCGGCCACGATGGGAAGGCGGCCGATGAACTCGGGAATGAGGCCGAATTTGACCAAGTCCTCCGGCTGCACCTGGGCGAGCATATTCTGTTCCTCGCGTTCGGCGGCGCTGTCGATCTCCGCGCCGAAGCCGATGCCCTTCTTACCCACGCGCTCCGCGATGACCTTGTCCAGCCCTGCGAACGCACCCGCGACCACGAACAGGATGTTGGTGGTGTCCACCTGGATGAATTCCTGGTTCGGGTGCTTGCGGCCGCCCTGCGGCGGGACAGAGGCCACCGTGCCCTCGAGAATTTTCAGCAGCGCCTGCTGCACGCCTTCACCGGAGACATCGCGGGTGATCGACGGATTCTCCGACTTCCGGGAGATCTTGTCCACCTCGTCGACGTAAATGATGCCGTGCTGCGCCCGGTCCACATCGAAATCCGCGGCCTGGAGCAGCTTGAGCAGAATGTTCTCCACATCCTCGCCCACGTAGCCGGCTTCAGTCAGGCTCGTGGCATCCGCGATGGCGAACGGCACGTTGAGCATCCGAGCCAACGTCTGCGCCAAGTAGGTCTTGCCGGAGCCGGTGGGGCCGAGCAGCAGGATGTTGGACTTGGCGATCTCGACGTCCTCGTCCTTCTTCCGCAGCCCGTCCTTTTCGGTGCGCACGCGCTTGTAGTGGTTGTAGACCGCCACGGCCAAAGTGCGCTTAGCCTGATCCTGGCCGATCACGTACTGGTCGAGGAAAGCCGTGATCTCCGACGGGCGCGGCAGCTTGCCGTCGTCCCCGTTGTCCTGGGACTGGGAACCCGCCAGCTCTTCCTCGATGATCTCGTTGCACAGCTCGATACACTCGTCGCAGATGTACACACCGCCGCCGGCGATGAGCTTGCGCACTTGCTTCTGGCTCTTGCCGCAAAAAGAGCACTTCAACAGGTCCGAGCTGTCTTGTGTCACTGCCATGTGGTGTTCTACTTCTCGCTTTAACTCGTCTAATTCGTCCGTGTTAGACCCCAACGCTACCCCGTGGGGTGAACATTCCGGATACTGCCGGTACAGCGGCCACTGCCCTGATTATTCCCCCACTATCTCAGATGGCTGCGCCCGACCGCGGGAAGCATCGCCGGGTGCCTGCACACCGTCGAATTTTTGGGGACAATGAGAGGCATGACCACACTGCATTCCATCGTATCCGGCAACGAAACCAGTGAGAAAACTGTGGTGCTCCTCCCGTCGATAGGCACCACGCACGAGGCGTGGGAGCCGCAGCTTCCCGCACTGGAAGCTGATTACCGCGTCGTGCGCATCGACCACCGCGGCCACGGCGATTCCCCCACCCCTGCCGTGGATGCGGGGACAACGAGTGTCGACGACCTCGCCAAGGATGTCCTGGAGACCCTTTCCTCCCTGGGTATCGAGCGCTGCACCATCGTCGGGCTCTCGATGGGCGGGGCGATCGCCCAGTATCTGGCGGCCACCTCCGACCGAATCGAACGGGCCGTGTTCGCGTCCACCGCGACCTTCCTCGGCGGCGCCGGCAAATGGCATCAGCGCTCCGCCACAGCGCGCAACGAGGGTATGTCCCCCATCGTCGACCCCACCGTGGACAACTGGTTCACGGAGGGATTCAAGGAAAGCTCGCCAGAGGTCGTCGACAAGTTCAAGGCGATGGTCGGCTCCGTCGATCCCGAGGCCTACGCGCAGTGCGGCGATGCCCTGGCGAAATGGGGCTTCGACGACCGCCTGCAGGAGATCACCGTGCCAGTGCTCACGATCGCCGGCGCCGAAGACCCCTCAACGGGCCCGAAGCGGCTCCAGGAAATCGCCGCGGGCGTGACGGGCGAGGCACAGTGCGTCACCATCGAATCCGCTTCCCACCAAGTCGCCACAGAGCAAGCCGGCAAATTCAGCGAGGCGCTACTGGCGTTTTTGGAAAAGTAGTTTGCAGCCTATGACGTTCCGCCGCTTCGCCGCTGCCGGCTGTGCCCTCACTCTCTCGCTCACCGCGACCGGGTGCTCCGGAAGCCAAGAATTCGCCGAGCCGAAATTGACCGTCTCATCCTCGAGCGAGACGTCCAGCGAGCCCGCCGAACCCGAATACTCCCTCGTCTCTTCCACTCCGTTTTTGGATGAGCGGGGCGAGACTGCCGTCATCGAAATGGACAAGGCGGGCACGAACTATTTCTGCGTCCTGGGCGCGGCATCTGTCGCGTGTTCGGCGAACCCCGACAATTCGGTACCGAACCTCGAGGACATGCCTGGGCAACCGTGGGCTCCGTTCACCGGGCGCCCAGGGGCCGTCTTCGCCAGCGACGACGGCGTTTCGTGGGGCGTTTTAGAAGGCATTCCTTCCGGCGACGGGCAGCTCGCCCCAGGTGAGCGCCTCGAGCATCTCAACGGGTGGTGCCAAGCCCCCGATGAGGAAAGCCTCGAATGCGGCTATAACGACGCGTCGTTCACCGTGACGGGACCCGACCGCACTGTGGTCCATTAGCCAGCGCTGGTCCGTCGGGTGGTTCAGGTGAAACGTTAAGGTATCCGTGAACGAAATTCGACGCACAAAGGAAGCTCACACCATGACCATTCGCCGCCTCACCGCCGCATTCTTCGCACTCACCCTGCCGCTGGCTGCCGCCGCCTGCGGTACCGACGATGAAAACCTCGCGGAACCGGACCTGACCTCCGCGCCGGAGACCTCTTCCACCGCGGAAGGAAGCGAGAAGGAGACGTCCAGCGAGCGCCCATCAACCACCGTGTCCACGGTCTACGAGTCCGCCGACGATGACGCGGACGACGCTGAAGACGAGAAGAAGAAGGAAGAAGAGCAGGGCTCCGAGAAGGGCCCGTGCCACTGGACACCCATGGAGGAGGGCACGCCGGGCGAAGAAGTCTCGGTCTACTGCGACGGCCGCTTCGCAAAGGTGGGTTCGTACGCCACTGATGCCACCAGCTACATGCGGTGGGACGGCAAGGAGTGGGTCGGCATCGAGTCCGCCGGCACCAGCTACACCGGCTTCAAGTGCTACGACGAGGCGCAGATCGACGGACTCGGTGTCCCGGCCGAACTCAAAGAACAGATGATCCTCTGCGACTAGCCGGGGCCCGCAACACCGAAACCCGCCGCTCCACTCGTGGGAAGCGGCGGGCTTCTTGCGTCGATAAGCTTATGCGTTGAGCTTGCGGTAGTCGAAGACCTGGTCGATGATGCCGTACTCGACAGCCTCTTCGGCGGTGAGGATCTTGTCGCGGTCCGTGTCGATGCGGACCTGCTCCGACGTGCGGCCCGAATGACGGGCAAGCGTGTCCTCCATGAGGCGACGCATACGCTCAATCTCCTGCGCCTGGATCTCCAAGTCGGACACCTGTCCGCGCGCACCCTCAGTGGCCGGCTGGTGGATGAGCACACGGGAATTCGGCAACGCGGCGCGCTTGCCCGGCGCACCGGCCGCGAGAATCACGGCGGCGGCGGACGCGGCCTGGCCCAGGCACACCGTCTGGACATCCGGGCGGACGTACTGCATCGTGTCGTAGATCGCCATCAGCGACGTGAACGAGCCGCCCGGGGAATTGATGTACATCGTGATGTCGCGGTCCGGGTCCTGCGACTCCAGAACGAGAAGCTGCGCCATGATGTCGTTCGCGGACGTGTCGTCGACCTGGGTGCCCAGGAAGATGATGCGCTCCTCGAACAGCTTCGAGTACGGGTTCGTCTCCTTCGTGCCGAACGAGGACTGCTCGATGAAGCTCGGCAGGACGTAACGGGAGTTGGGCATCTGGAAAGACATAGTGATTTTCTCCTCTGTGTGTAGCTCTGCCGGTTAGTTGCTGATCGTGCCCTGGGCGCTGGAGATCACGTGGTCCACGAGACCGTATTCCTTCGCCTCCTGGGCGTTGAACCAACGGTCGCGGTCCGAGTCCTTCGTGATCTGCTCGAAGGTCTGGCCGGTGTGCTCCGCGATGAGCTCCGCCATCTCGCGCTTCGTCTGGGCGAACTGCTCAGCCTGGATGGCGATGTCCGCGGCGGTGCCGCCGACACCTGCGGACGGCTGGTGCATCATGATGCGCGCGTGCGGCAGCGCGAAACGCTTACCCTTCGTGCCGCCGGACAGCAGGAACTGGCCCATCGACGCCGCCAGGCCCATGCCGTAGGTGGCGATGTCGCACGGGGAGTACTTCATCGTGTCGTAAATAGCCATACCGGCCGTCACCGAGCCGCCCGGCGAGTTGATGTACAGCGAGATGTCGCGGTTCGGGTCCTCCGCGGACAGCAGCAGGATCTGCGCGCACAGTTTGTTGGCGATCTCGTCGTTCACCTCCTGCCCTAGGAAGATGATGCGCTCGCGCAGGAGGCGCTCGTACACCGAGTCACCCAAGTTCATGCCGGTTGCCGGAGAAGTCATCGATGTGCTCCTTTAATCAATATCAATCGTTTCTCGCCTACGATAACGCCCCACCCTAGTTGCGGATTCCGCGGGCGGGGCTGTGTTCGCTGACAGCGTAGAGGTGCCGGCGCCGCGGGTCCGCGCCGGAATGCAAGGATGCCGGGATGCCGCGGAAGAGGCTGGGCCGGGATCGCCGCGCAGAACTCCCCCACAAAGTCCAAATACCTATTCCTCGATGCCTATTGTCAAGGTCGGCTCACTCGGCAGGAGCACGATCACCCAGTGAATAGGTATCGCGGAATAGGTATTTGGGGTGCGACGGGGTCAGCCCCGGGGCCTACTTGTCGGCTTCGTCGGCCTTCTGCTCCGTCTCAGCCTGTTCAGCGACTTCCTTGTCGGCGGCCTCCGCCTCAGCGATCTCTTCGTCGTCGATCTCGCCGAAGTAGTCGTCCGGGTCGATGGTGTTGCCCTCGTCGTCCTTGACGGAGGTGCGGGAGATCGCGGCGGCCAGAGCCTTGCCACGACGGACGTCAGCGAAAAGGTTGGCGACCTGGCCGGACTGCTGCAGCTGCATGATGAACTGGTTCGGGTCCATGCCGTAGGACTGCGCGGTGAACAGGATGTGGTCGGTCAGCTCCTGCTGGGAGACTTCCGGCTCTTCCTGGTCGGCGACTGCGTCGAGGAACAGCTGGGTGCGGACGGACTCTTCCGCCTGCTCGCGGGACTCCTTGTCGAACTCCTCGCGGGTCGTGCCCTGCGCCTCGAGCATCTGGGCGAAAGCGGCCTCGTCGTGAGCCATCTGGCCGAGGATCTGGTGCAGCTGGTTGTGGACCTGCTCGTCGACGACTGCGGCGGGCAGCTCGAACTCGGTCTGCTCGAGAGCGGCCTTCAGCACCTCGTCGCGGATGTCGGCGGCCTGCTGCGCCTTCTTGTTCTCCTCGAGCTGGGAGCGGGTGGACTCGCGCAGCTCCTCGACGGTGTCGAACTCGGATGCCATCTGGACGAACTCCTCGTCCAGCTCCGGCAGCTTGCGCTCCTTGGTCTGCACGACGGTGGCCTTGATGGTGGCCTCTTCACCCTTGTGCTCGCCAAACTGAATCTCGGAGGTGAACTCGGCTTCCTCGCCGGTCTTCAGGCCCTTGATGGCCTTGTCCAGACCCTCGATGAGGTCGTCGCGGCCGATCTCGTAGGAGATGCCCTCGGTGGAGGCTTCCTCGATCTTCTCGCCGTCGATGGATGCCTCGATGTCGATGACAGCGAAGTCGCCCTTCTTCATCTTGCGGCGGGTGTCCTTCAGCTCGCCGAAACGGGCGCGGAGGTTGTCTAGCTCCTCGTCGACAGCCTCGTCGTCGATCTTCAGGGCCGGGACCTCGACGGAGATCTTGGAGAAGTCCGGAACCGTGATCTCCGGGCGGACGTCCACCTCAGCGGTGAACTCGACAACGTCGTTGTCCTCGATCTTGGTGATGTCGATCTCCGGCTGGCCGATGACCTTCAGGTCGTTCTCCGTCACAGCGGCCTCGTAGCGGGTCGGAAGCATGTCGTTGACGACCTGCTCGAGGATGGGGCCGCGGCCGAAGCGGGCATCGATAAGCTGGCGGGGTGCCTTGCCGCGACGGAAACCCGGGATGTTGACCTGCTGGGCGATGGCCTTATACGCCTGGTCGATTTCCGGGCCGAGCTCGTCGAACGGAACGGTCACGGTCAGCTTCGCGCGAGTGTCGCTGAGCTTGTCCACGGAAGTCTTCACGGAAATTCTCTCCTGGCTAGATCTAGATTGCGGAATCGTTCAAAGTATTTCGGGGAGACTTCGTCTCCTTGTCGGGGCGACAGGATTTGAACCTGCGACCCCCTGCTCCCAAAGCAGGTGCGCTACCAAACTGCGCCACGCCCCGTTGGTCGGTGAAAACCGCCGGCTTGGCACCGGGCTGGCTCACGGGAGACGATTCTAGCGTGCTCCGGAAAACCCCCGAATCATAGGGGGCGGGAAGAGGGCCGTGAGCCTGGACTTCGACGCACGCGAACCTGGCGGGACGGTGGCCGGCACGTCATAACCTCATTGGTGTTGCTTCAAGTCCTTGATTCTGCGCGCAGCGCCCATACCGTTGAAAACATGACTTCCAAGACACGCGCAACCGTGAAGAACGTGAAGAAACTGACAGTCGCAACCGCCGCCGTCGCCCTCGCTGGTGGCGCACTCGGCACCGGCACCGCTGGCGCGCAGGAGCTCTCCTCAGCCTCCGGCATTCAAGGCCGCATCGCCCAGATGAGCTCCGCGATCCACGGCCCCGGGAAGGCTCAGGACTCCCAGCTGACCGTCGATCTGCCGCAGGGTGCCAATCACCTGGACCCAGTGAAGGCGACGGCCGCGCTCAACACCCCGCTGCAGGCGAAGAACAACAAGGACATCACCCTTGAGTTCAAGCCGGCCGGAAACGCCGACGGGACCCTGGCCTACAACGACGGCTGCAACGCCGGCAACGCCACGTACCACTTCGATTCCGCCGGCAACCTGCGCGTCGGGGACCTCGCCGAGACGCTGGCGCTTTGCGACGACGCCGCAACAGCCGACGCTGATGCACTGAAAACGATCCTTCAGGCCAACCCGGCGGTCTACCAGCTCGACGAAAACACTGTCGCTCTGGCCAGCCAGGGCAAGGCCATCGAATTCGTCAAGACGGAAGCCCCGAAAGAGAACTAAGCCGCGCCTCCGCGCCCCCGTACATCCCCGCCCCGGTTTCACCACCGGGGCATTTGCTGTGCACGTCCTTTGCATGAAAAAACCGGCTCCGCATGGACACGGAAACCGGCTCGAGTGGAGGGAATGACGGGAATCGAACCCGCGTCTTCAGCTTGGAAGGCTGAGGTATTAGCCACTATACGACATTCCCACGTGCGTAAACGTGTGTGAATACGCGCAGACAAGTGTATCCCACAGCACGGTCCACTCCAAAAAGACACCACGGAAGAATCTCGGAAGGAATGTTTGAGGCTCAGCTACCGTTGGGGAAAACAGTTACGGAAAGGATCGGACATGGGACTTCTCAGCTTGCTCGTCATCGCGGCGGTGGTCGGCGGTGCCGTGATCGCGGCGGTGGTCGGCGGTGCCGTGACGCTCATCGGCCGCACGCAAAACAACAGCCAGCGCGCGCAGGTCGAGGGAGCCAATTTCGAGGACGCGCTTGCCGACGCCCGACGGTGGGTCGACCGCCTCGGCCACCAAGTGCTCACCATTTCCGGCACCGACACCGCCTCCGAGCAAGCGATGGCCGACGCTTCCGAGCGCTACAACGCCGCCAATTCCGCCCTGACCCAGGCGCGGACGGTCCGCCAAGCGCAGCTGGCCCGCGAATCCGCCCTCGAGGGGATGTACTACGTCAACGCTGCCCGCGAGATCCTCGGTTTGGCGCCCGGCCCGCAACTGCCAGAGCTGGAAGCGCAGCGCCAGGCCGGCCGCGTGAGCGAACCCCGCAGCGCCGAATTCGACGGCGAGACTGTGCAGGCCTCCCCTTACGCCAGCTCGGCCACGCCGCACTACTACCCCGGCGGCGCTGTAGCCGGCCGCCCCGTCCCGGCCGGCTGGTACTCCACCGCTTGGTGGGCACCCGCCGCTATGACCGGCATGTGGGCGGCTAGCTCCATGATGTTCTACTCCACAATGTTCGCGGGCATGGCCACCGCAGCCAGCGCGGACAGCTTCGAGGCCGGCGGGTTCGACGGAACAGGTGCCGACGGAGCTGACGGTGCTGACTCTGGCGACATGGGCGACGCTGGCATGGACGCCGGAGAGATGGGAGGCACCGACGACGGCGGCGGCTTCTTCGATGGATTCGGAGACTTCGGCGGCGGCGGCTTCGACTTCGATTTTTAGTAGCCGATCACCAGCGCTCGGGAATCAAGCGGGCCGAGCATCGTCTCCGGGCTGAGCCCGAAAACAGTCCAGCGGGTACGCGCAGCCCAGCGCAGGGCTTCCTCCGAGGAATTCTGGCGGAAATTCACCGCCATGCCGTCTGCGAAGAAGCGGATCTGGGTCGCGCCGGTCGGCCAGTTCTTCGCGGCCGGGGTTTCGAGAAAGACAGTATTCTTCGCCGCGTCCGGGCGGTTCTTCCGACCGCGGTGAGTGTGACCGGTGAGGACGAGCTTGATGTTGTCCTGGGCGGCGATCATGCGCTGCAGCCTCATGATGTCGCGGTCGCGGAGGACGAAGGCGGGGCCGGCCGGATTCGACCACGCCGCCTGCCGCGTGGCGGGATGATGCAGCATGACGACGGTCGGTGTCACCCTGTCTTCGTCGAAAATGCCCTGAATCTGCTCGAATTGCTCCGGAGAGATCATCCCGCCGCTGGTGTCCAGCTTCGTCGAGTCAATCCCGACTACCCGGGCGATCAGACCGCCGTTCGCGCCGCGTACATCTTCAACCCAAGCGGTTTGGCGCGGCTCGAAGACGGCACCCCACCCGTCGGTGTGGGACTCGTCGTATGCGGGGGCATCGGCGTATTCGGGGCCGTCGGAAAGCTTGTGCGGGCGGTCGTGGTTACCGCGGGTGCAACGGACTTTCCCGTTGAAGCGGCCGAGCAGCTCCTTCGCGCGCTCAATCTCCCGCGGACGCGCCTCCGAGGTGACATCACCGTTGACGAACAGGTGGCTGGCCCCGACTTCATGGGCGGTGTCGATCACCGCGTCGAGGGAAACTTCCGGGTACGGGCGCTCCCCCGGCAGCGATCGAGCCGGGGGCGGGAAGTTGTTCTTCCAGATGCCGTCGCCGTTCTCCCCGATGTGTGTGTCGTTGGCAACGACGATGGTCCCCAGCAGCGGCCCGGTGAGCCGTGGAAGCGTGGTGAACAACCGCGTCTCTTCCTGTGCGCGGTTGTGGGTGGCAGCGGCTTCTGTGCCGTGGGATGTGGCCAGGTAGGCGTATGTCGTGTCCGGCTTGAGCCCCGTTGCGGTGAGCTGGTGGAAGTAACGGTCCGAGGGACTGGAGACAACGGTAGTGTCCGACGGATTGTCCACCGGCCATACGCGCAGCTCCCCCGCAGTAGGAAATCCTTGAGGTGCTTTGGCGGTGTCCGTTTGTGCATCCCACGTCAGCCAAGAGATCGTCACCGAGTCCTCAGTCACAGTGACCACCTGGACGTCGCCGACGAGAAAGCGCCCGCGCGAGTTGAAGCCGACATTGCCAGCGACGAGACCGGATTCCGAGGAGCCCACGGCACGACCGCCTGCTGGACCGAAGAGCTGGAGGGCAGACGAGCCCGACGAGCTGAGTCCTGGTCCCGTTTGCGCGAGCGCGTGAACGGGCGCGACCAGAGTGGCCCCCGCACCGAGGGCGAGAGCTTTGAGAACCGTGCGGCGGGACGTGGAAGACATACTGTGAAAAATATTCGAGGGAGCTGACAGGGAAGTTAATTCCACGTGGCCTTTCAGGGAATCCCCCGCCGGATTCATTCAGCGCACTGAACAACATCGCGTTACCTACGCAACATTTCCACCCAATGTGTAATGTGGCTCTCATTAGGCAGTCCGAACAATCACGTTGAAATCGACGTGGAGACAACGAGACCAAAAGGAGAGCCGACAATGGCAACGACGATTCAGACCCGCGTCAACGAGATGCTCGGCATCGAGCACCCGATCATCCAGGGCGGCATGCAGTGGGTCGGCACGGCCGACCTCGCATCCGCAGTCTCGAACGCGGGTGGCCTGGGCATTCTCACGTCGCTGACGCAGCCGTCGCCGGAAGACCTCGGCAAGGAAATCGACCGCATGCGGGAGATGACCGACAAGCCGTTCGGCGTGAACCTGACCATCCTGCCGACGATCACGCCGCCGCCGTACGAGGAGTACCTGCGTGCCGCTATCGAGAAGGGCGTCAAGATCGTCGAAACGGCTGGCGCTAACCCAGCCAAGCTCGTCCCGATGCTGAAAGACGCGGGCGTGACCGTCATCCACAAGTGCACCTCCGTGCGCCATGCGCTCAGCGCGCAGGAAAAGGGCGTGGACATCGTCAGCGTCGACGGTTTCGAGTGCGCCGGCCACCCGGGCGAGGACGATATTCCGGGCCTGGTTCTTCTTCCGGCCGCAGCGGACAAGCTGGACATTCCGATCGTGGCGTCCGGCGGTATCGCCGACGGCCGCGGCATGGCGGCGGCTCTCGCGCTGGGCGCAGAGGGCATCAACATGGGCACCCGCTTCCTGTGCACCGAGGAGGCGCCGGTGCACCGCAACGTCAAGGAAGCGATCGTGGAGCGCTCAGAGCTCGACACCGAGCTCATCTTCCGCACTCTAAACAACACGGCGCGCGTAGCGTCGAACGAGGTCAGCCGCGAGGTCGTCGAAAAGCTCAATGCTGGCGCGCAGTTCCCCGAGGTCCGCGACCTCGTTTCCGGCCAGCGCGGCCGCAAGGTGTACGAGAACGGTGACCTGGACGCAGGCATCTGGTCCTGTGGCATGGTCCAGGGTGTCATCAACGACATCCCGGCCTGCGGCGAGTTGGTCCCGCGCATCGCCAACGAAGCGGCGGACATCATCACGGGCCGCCTCGCGGGCTTCGTCAAGTAGAGGCAGCTATGTCAGGCGAACTCAAGGGCAACATCACGTCGCTTATCGACGGCGCGGTCGCCCTCGTCCGCATCTCCAACCCCTCCAAGCGGAACGCATTGGAGCCGGATTCCTACTGGGCGATCGGCGATGCCGTCCAGGCGGCGAACGCCAACCCGGAGGTGCGGTGCATCATCGTCACCGGCGACGAGAAGTCCTTCTGCTCCGGCATGGACATCGAGGCATTCACCGGTGAGAGCACCGCAGAGGTCGCCGCTCACTCGCTGGGCGGAATCGAGCACATGATCGGCTCGATCACGCGCGCCGACGTCCCGGTCATCGCTGCAGCCGAAGGCGCTGTGGCTGGTGTGGGCGCGTCGCTCGCGTGCGCGTGCGATCTCATTGTCGCTGCAGAATCGTCGTTCATCACCCTGCCTTTCGGCCGCATCGGGCTCATGCCTGACGGCGGCGCCGTGGCCACACTCGCCGCCTCGATCGGCCGCCACCGGACGATGCAGATGGTGCTGCTCCAGGAGCGAATCGCCGCCGCCGATGCTGTCGGGTTCGGCCTCTTCGCCGAGGTCACACCCACCGGCGGAGCGTTGGAGCGGGCTCAGCAGTGGGCCGAGAGTTTCTCCGGCTCGCCGCGCGGCGCCGTGGCGCAGACCAAACGGGCCGTGAACCGGGTGGCGCTGACGGAACTGCCCGACAGCTTGATCAACGAGGCGCGGTTCCAAACCGAATTGCTTCACAGCCCCGGCCACGCCGAAGGCGTCTCCGCATTTCTTGAGCGCCACGCGCCGAAGTTCTAACTGCCCGGCTCCGCCGAACACCAAACGCCCTTCCCCCGCCCGAGCGGTACCCCCGCGGTCTCGGCGGAGGGAGGGCGTTTTCACGTTCCTGAAAGCCGTTAGGTAAGGTTAACCTTGGCTAGTCAAGGTGACCCTAAGCTATGCAGGTCACCGCCCCAAGACGAGCCAAATCACGCACGAGAAAGTTCCGGATATGTTCATCGCCGCATTCTTGGTCGGCCTCCGCGAAGGACTGGAAGCCTCCCTCATCGTCGGCATGCTTTTCGCCGCCATCGCGCGGCGCAGCACAGGTACTGATGCAAACGGGCACGGCGACGACGACAGTGCCACGAGCGCCAAGAAAGCCGCGCGCACCGTGTGGATCGGTGTGATCTCCGCCGCCGTGATCTGCACCGCGCTCGGCGCTCTGTTCACATTCGGCCGCTACGGTTTGTCGTTCCGGGCACAGGAGGCCATCGGCGGGATCATGTCGCTCATCGCGGTGGCCATGATCACCGGCATGATCGTCTCCCTGAGCAATGAGAACGGCGAGCTGCGCACCATGCTCGACGACAAGACCGGGACCGCCCTGGACAAAGGAACTCAGGCGCTGTTCTGGCTCGCGTTCGTCGCGGTGGCCCGGGAGGGCATCGAGCTGACGCTCCTGCTGTGGGGCTGGACCACCACCCCGAGCGCGGTCGTCGGCGCGTTTCTGGGCATCGGCATCGCCGTGGTGATGGGGTGGCTGATCTACCGCGGCGCGCTGAAGCTCGACTTGGGCACGTTCTTCACGTGGTCCAGCGCCCTGCTTATCGTCGTCGCGGCGGGCATTCTCGCCTACGCCATCCACGATCTCCAGGAGGCGCAGTTCCTCCCCGGCCCCTTCTCCGGCGCTCCCATTGCCCCGACGCACCCGCGCACCGGCGAAGTGCTCACCGGCTTCGATTCTTACCCGTTCTGGTTGGCGTCCTTCCCGTTCGGGTGGGCGTTCAACCTCGAGGGCGTCATTGATCCCGCCGGGATCACCGCCACGCTGCTGCAGGCATTCACCGGTTTCATGCCCCAAATGTCCTGGCTGCAGGTCATTGCCTGGGCCGCGTACATCGCCGTCATCGTGCCGATCTTCGTGCGGCACGTGAAAGCGGGTCGCCGACGCAGCGCGAATACGTACGAGGGCGACACGGACACCACCACCCCCGCCCACGAAGATGACTCACGAAAGGTCCTGCTATGAAACGCTCCCCCGCTCTACTCGCCGCTTTCGCCCTCACCCTGCCGTTGGCCGGGTGCGTGGAGAACAGCTCGGGCGATGCCATCGACGTCGAGGCGAAAGAAGATGCCTGCCAGGTAGCCGCGGATTCCGTGGAATCCGGCACCAGCACCTTCTCCATCACCAACTCGGGTGAGCGCGTCACCGAGTTCTACGTGCTCGCGGACGACGGCCTGCGGGTCATCGCCGAGCGCGAGAATATCGCGCCTGGTTCCACCGCGGACCTCACCGTGCAGCTCGAACCCGGCAACTACTTCACGGCCTGCAAGCCGGGTCTGCGCGGCGCGAATGTCGGCCAGAGCGAATTCACGGTGACCGGCGAGCCGATCCAGTACAACGAGTCCGACGAGAAGCGTTTCAACGAGGCCCGCGACAACTACGTCGCTTTCGTGCAGAACGAGGTCGCCGAGCTGCTGCCCAAGGTCGAGGAATTCGCCGAGGCCTACGCGGCGGGAGACGACGAGAAAGCAAAGCAGCTCTACCCCACCACCCGCGTACACTACGAGCGCATTGAGCCGGTCGCGGAGGCGCTCGGTGTCCTCGACGCCCGCATCGACTACCGCGAGGTGGATTACATCGCCGAGGCTGACGAGCTGAAAGAAGACGACCAGACGTTCACCGAATGGCTCGGCTTCCACCGCATGGAGAAGGACCTGTGGCCGCCGGCTGAGGACGAGAAGAACGCCGACGGCGCGCCCGCCCGCGAGGGCTGGGAACCGTCCACGCCGGAGCACCGCCGCGAGATCGCCGACACTCTCATCGCCGACGTGGAGCAGCTGAACACCACCGTCAACGCGGACAACTTCATCGAAGAGCAGGACATCACCGTCGACACTGTCTCCAACGGCGCGATGGGCCTGCTCGAAGAGGTGGCCACCACCAAGGTCACGGGCGAGGAGAACTGGTGGTCGCACAAGGACCTCTACGATTTCCAGGCCAATATCCAGGGCTCCCGCATCGCGTTCGACATGGTCAAGGACATCGCCGCAGAGCGCGGGGAAGAAGGCCAAAAGCTTGTCGACGACATCGAGAACCGTTTCAACGACATCCAAGAGCTCCTCGACCAGTACGGCAGCCTGGAATCCGGATTCGTCGACTACGACGAGGTGGACGCTGGTGAGCAGGCGAAGCTGACACGCTCTCTGGATGCCCTGCGCGAGCCACTGTCCAACCTCACCGGCACCGTGCTGGGACTCAACGTCGATGCGGGAGATGAGTCCTAAATGGGCAGGCTCAACCGGCGCACATTCTTAGCGCTCGGCGGTGTGAGCGCCGCCGGCGCTGCTGCGGCAGCATGCTCGCGGGACGGTTCCGCCGCCACAGGCGACATCGACGGCGCCGCCCACGAGGAGATGATCATCGACTTCGCTGGCGAACACCAAGCGGGGATCATCAGCCCGATGCAGAATAACCTGCACTTCGCCGCCTTCGACATGGATGAGAAAGCGGACAGGGACGACCTGGTCGACCTGCTCACCCGCTGGACAGACGCCGCGCGCCGGTTGACGCTCGGAGGCGAAGTCAGCGCGAAGGGCGCCTTCGGCGGCGGGGAAAACTTCCCGCCGGACGATTCGGGCGAGGCCTACGACTTGGGGCCGGCGGCGCTGACCATCACCATCGGTTTCGGACGCAGCCTGTTCCGCGACCAATTCGGATTGACGGACAAGCTGCCGAGCGAGTTCACGGACATGCCGCCCATGACCAACGACTTTCTCAACCGCGAGCGCTCCGACGGCGACCTGTGCATCCAAGCGTGCGCCAACGATCCGCAGGTGGCCACCCACGCCATCCGCAACCTGACCCGGCTGGCAGTGCCGGATGCGGTGCTGCGCTGGTCCCAGATCGGCTTCGGCAAAGCCGCCGTGACCACGCGCGATGAAACCACCCCGCGCAACCTTTTCGGGCAGAAGGACGGCACCGCGAATATTCGTGCCGAGGACACCGATGCCTTGGACGAGCACGTGTGGATCCCGGCGGATTCTTCCCAGCCCTGGGCGGCGGGCGGGTCGTACCTGACTGCACGGCGCATCGCCATGAATATCGAGGTCTGGGACACCCTCCAGCTTTCAGAGCAGGAGCGCGTCACCGGCCGCGACAAGGTCGTCGGCGCCCCGCTGACCGGCACCGACGAATTCGACGAACCGGATTTCGCCGCCACCAACGAACGCGGGCGACCCGTCATCGACCACGGATCGCACCTGTTCAACGTCCACCCCGACCAGAACGGCGGGATCCGTATGCTGCGGCGCCCGTTCAACTACGTCGACGGGTCCAACGACCAAGGGCGGCTTGACGCGGGGCTATTCTTCATCGCGTTCACGCGCACCGTGGACCGGTTCGCCACTGTGCACCAGTCCATGTCGCGCGACGAGATGTTCCTCGAATACCTCAAGACCACCAACACCGGCACCTACCTCATCCCGCCCGGAGTGGGCAAGACAGGATTCGTGGGGGAAGGGATGTTCGCTTAAGGGGTGCGCTGCCAGGAGCCGTCGATAAGCGCGATTGCTCCTGCTTCCTCGAAGGCGCGCAGCCATCCTTCCATGGGCCACGTGCCCCATTTGCTGTGGAAGACCTCCGCGTTGCGCAGGATATCGTCGAGGTGCTCCCACGGCGGCGAGGAGACCGGGTGCCACTGGTGGAACGCGTGCGCGCCGCCGACCCACAGCAGGTCGATGCCGTGTTCCCGCAAGTTCCAGGCGAAGTCCGTGTCCTCCCCGCCGTAGCCTGAGTACGCCTCGTCGAAGCCGCCGAAGCTCTCGACGATTCTCTCCCACGTTTGCGCAGTGCAGGCGAAGGAGAGCGACCAGAACAGGTTGTAATCCTCCGCCCGCTGCACCTCGCCCGCCGGCGGATTCGGGCGCGCCGGGTGGGGGTCCGGGCGCACAGTGCGCAACTCCCCCTCTTTCATGTAGGTGACGGGACCTGCGACAACAGCATCCGGGTGCTCCGCAAGCGCCTTCATATACAGAGGGACGAGGTCGCCGCCGGCGACGCAATCGGCGTCGAGGAAGACGATCACGTCGTTGCCGCGCGCGATCGCCTCGGCGGCACCCCGGTTGCGCGCGCGGGCGAGGTTCGGGTGGCTTGTTTCGGCACTTGCCTTGTCTGCGGCGACAACGTGGCTCTTCGGCACCGCCTTCTCCAGCTCCGCATGGTCCGCGAGCGCGACAGTGATGTGGTCCGTGCCCTCCGGCGCGAGGTTGACCTGGTGGGTCAGGTGGCTGGAGCGGCCAGCGTTGGCCAGCGTCACAATCGCCGCTTTCGCGTCCGCGGGGTCTTCCGCCACTGCCGCGATGACCTCGGCTGCCCGGCGCGCGGACCCGTCCGTTTCCCAGCGGGACCAGTCGGCGCCCAAGTCGCGGGCAGCGGCGAGCACACCCGGCCACTCCTCCGGCGCCGGGAAGCGTTCAGGCACAACGGCCAGCCCTTCGCGGGCGAGCAGCTGGGCGGACGTCTTTTGCTCGATGAACGGCCGTGGCTGCGGGAGAATCACCGCAGGGGCACCCAGATGGGCGATGTCAGCGATGGAGTTCTGGCCGCCCGCGGCGACCACGACGCCCGCAGAGGCGATCAGCTCCGTCGGGTCGTCCACACGGTTCTCCCCGGTCAGGAACGTGAAGCGATAGTCGGGGCAGGCCGCCTCCACGGCGTCCCAGTCCCCCGGCTCCCATGTCGACCCGCCCTGGCCGGCCATGACGAGAACGTGCCGCGGGTCGCGCTCGCGTTCCTGAGCCGGATCGGGCCGCTGGAGCCTAGTGATCCCGCCGACCGGGTGCAGCCGGTCCGAGTGCATGCGCATGTGCTCCGGCACCGGCACCCAGGTGGGCCACGCGGCGATGATGGCGTCGGACTGGCGGTAAGCGAGCTGGTGTGGCGGGTCATCCCGCAGCCCGGGCATGGCCAGCGTGATCACGGGTACTCCCATGAGGCGCAGGAACATGCACATCTCGGCGGAGACGTCCACGTAGAACGCCGCCGGATCATTCTCAGCCACCCAGGAAGCGACGGCGGCGAAGCGTTCCCGCAGCCCGCGGTTGCCGTACGGCGCGTAGTGGAGGGTGCCGCCGGCGGTCATCGCGCGGCCGGAGTGGCCGTGGCCGGCATCATCGGCGATCACGATGTCCGCACCCGGCGCGGTGGACAAGATGACGGCGTCCCAGCCCAGCTCGCGTAGTTCACACTGGATCATCCGGCACCGCTGAATGTGCCCGCTGCCATGGTGGTGCGAGTAAATACCGATGAGTTTTTTCACCGCACAATCACCTCCCGGTAGAGATCGACGTAGCGCCGCGCTGTCTGTGTCAGGCTGTGGTTCTCCACCACCCAGGCGCGAACTTTGGCTCGGTCAGTGTGGAGAGCGCGGTGGATCGCACCGGCAAGCCCCACCACATCGTCCGGTTTGACCAGCACAGCAGGAGCGTCTGCGAGCAGTTCGCCCATCCCGCCGCGGTCAAAGGCCGCCACTGGCGTGCCGCACGACATGGCTTCGAATGCCACCAGCCCGAACGGTTCCTCCCAGCGCGGCGTGACCACGCAGACGGCATGGCGGCCGACAAGACGGCGCAGCTCCGCGTGGGAGAGCTCCCCCACCCAGCGGATCAGCTGGCCGTCCAGCCGCGGGGCGATCTCCTCCTGGAAATACGTGTGGTCCCCCTTCCGGCCCGCAATGGTCAGCGGCAGGCCGAGCAGACGGCACGCGTCCATGGCCAGGTGCAAGCCCTTCTCCGGGACGATGCGCCCGAACCAGACGGCGCCGTCGCCGCCGGAACCGGCAGCCCACAGACGGACATTCACGCCGTTGGGGATGACCTCAATCGGCGTGGGCATGTCCCAGCTGCGAGCGGTGGTGGTGCTCACCGCCGCGAAACGGCCGGCCGCCTCGCCTGAAGCGTCCACGACCTCCTGGATTTCCGGCAGCTGCGGGGTGTGCAGCGTGGTCAGCATCGGCAACAGCTCAGGCGAGGCTGCCGAAGGGAACATCGCGGGGCTGAGGCTGTTGTTGTGCACCACGTCGTACTGCTCCGCGACCAAGTGCGCACGCAGGTCAAGAAACGCCTGCTCCTCCCGCTCCTTCTCACCTGCCGGGTAACCGGTGTCCGTGGCGCGCTCGGGGTTGGTCCCCCAGTCCACGCCAGGCAGCTCGAAGCCCTTCACGTTGCCGTCCGAGCCCCTGGCCGCGTAGAAGTCCACCTCGTGACCCTCCTCGCGCAACGCTTTGACCATGGTGTGGCAGAACGCCTCGAGGCCGCCGGCATACGGCTCGCGGATGGGATAGCGCGCGGGCGCGACGAACGCGATGCGCAGTTTCGGGGTGCTCAAAACGTCGCTGGCTGCGGGCAGAGTGATCGTCATCGCCCCTCCCCTGCATCGAGTGCGGCCGCGTAAATTCCGGCATGAGTCTGCTTGATCGCACGCAGCTGCGAGTCGCGGTCGCCGCGGTACGGCACCGGGCCGGCAGCAAGGAGCTCGGCGGCGGCGCGCCACGCATCGGCGCCGTCGCCCGTGCGGTACACCGACACAGCCTCGGGCGTGTCCACTTGGTCGGCATAGCAGCCGCAATCTGGGACTGCGACGCTCACGCCCAGGTCGCGGCACATTTCCAGCCAGCCAGAATGCGTCCCCCTCACGTACGGCAGGATGCACACGCGGTGGGAGGCGACAGCGGAGTGCAGTTCAGAGTCGTTCATAGGGGTGTGACGGACGGGGGTGATGCCGTCGATAAGCGAAAGCTCTGTGTGGAGCTGAAGGGTCGCATCGACGTCGTGCATGTACACGGTCAGCGGAACGAAATCTGCGATCGCGCGGTAGAAATCCGCGTCCGCGACGGCATTCGCGCGCAGGGATTTCAGGAAGACCGCGGCATCCGCGTCCGCTTCCACATCGGGCGGTTGCTTGACGACGGCCGGGTGCCCCACCACCGCCACATCCTCCCGCCCGTAGCGCTGCGCGATGGTGCCCGCCGCGGACTCGGTGAGCGTGACCACTTCCTTGGCCGCGCGGACGAGCACCCCCACATTCGCGCGGTGGCGTTCCTGGTCGGCCGGATCCGACAAGTGCGGGTTATCCAGATCGTGGACGGTGACCACGAGCGGCACCGGCAACGCGTCCACGAGCTCTTGGAGCTGCTCCGGCGTGCGGTGCTCGTAACCGAAGTGGATGTGCACGAGATCGACATCGCGCTCCGTGTCCCACCACTGCGCCTCCAGCGCAGGGTGCGGCCACCAGTTGCCGTCGATGTCGGGGTCGGGGTGAAAGCTCACTCCTTCAGGCTGAATCGCCTGCGGGTAGACATGTTCCGCAGGGATCGAGAGAACCTTCATTCCACCGCCCTTCACGTGCTGCTCGCAATAATTGGGCCGGCCCCGATGGGTCGGCCCGTTTTACGTACCTAATATAAACGCTCGCGCACATATCGGCATAGTGCCCGCGATTCGCTGCCGTTTGCGCAGCTATATTGGGGGACCATGCCGTTTCTCACCGTCGTAGGTAATTGCCAGGCCGAATCCCTGCGCCGTCTCATCTCATCCACCGGGGACCTCGAGTCCACCCGCATCGCCCCCGTTCACGAGCTTGAGCCGGAGGACATGGAGTGGTTCGCCGACATGCTCGCCCGCACCGACATCCTGGTCACCCAGCCGATCCGCGACGACTACCGTGGACTGCCCGTGGGCACCTCGCAGACCCTCGCGCAGCTGCCCCGCGGCGCACGCCACGTGATCGTGCCTGTCCTGCGTTACGACGGCTTGATGCCCTACCAGGCCATCATCCGCGACCCGGAGGACTCCTCCCAGGACCCGCCCGTGATCCCGTACCACGACCTCCGCATCCTGGCCGCCGCCGCACGCGAATTGGATGAGCCGGTCTCCCACCGCCCCGCAGCCGAGGCGTACCGCCGCACTGCGGACATGTCTGTGGAACAGCTCCGCTCCCGCGAGCAGCGCCACGGCTCCGTAGTCGTGTCCGATTACCTGGAGACCGCCCCTGTCTGGCACACCGTGAACCACCCCGATAACGCGACGCTCGCGGTCGTCGCCTCCCGCGCCCGTGAAGCTCTCGGTTTGGGCGGGGACATCGAAATGCCGGACTACGAGATGCTCGGCGAGCTCGACGCGCCCATCGACGCCCACGCCGCCTCCGCACTGGGCGCCGACGCACCCGAACGTGCCACATGGACCCGCCGCGGCGGCGGGGAGATCCCCTGGGACGAGATTGTTGCCGCCCAGCTGGAGCATTTCCGTGCACGCCCGGCACTCGTCCAACACGGGTTGGAGCGCCACGCCGAGCGCATCGCCGCGCTGGAGCTTCGTTGATGAGCCAGCCCACCCACCTCGTTGTCGGGCCCGACGGGCATGGGGTGACGGAGTACGCGCTCGCTCTCGCTGCGGTAACCGATGCCCCCGTCATCCGGGAAGAAGAGTTCAGCAGTGCGCCGCTTCCGGCCGGCTTCATTCACACCACGTTCACCGACCACCTCTTCGGCCCCAGCCCCGACGCCGCCGTGGACGATCTGCTCGCCCGCGCCGGGCAGCGCCGCTTGAGCATCAGCTTCCACGACATTCCCCAACCGGAGGAGGGCGAGGAGCGTTTCGCCCGGCGCGCCCCCGCCTACCTGCGCCTCGCCTCCGCCTGCGCGGAATCCGGCGGCGTGGCCGTGACCAACTCGGACCACGAGGCCCACTTCTTCCGCTCCCGCGGTGTCGACGTCTCCGTAGTGCGCCTGCCCATTCCCCGTGTGGAATCCACGTACGCCCCAGAACCGGGCACCGTCGGTGTCCTCGGCTTTCTTTACCCCGGCAAGGGCTACGAGGACGTGATCGACGCTTTGGCCGGCACGGATTACCGCCTGCGTTTCTTGGGGTCCGTATCACCCGGCCACGAGAAGTGGGCCGACGGGCTGCTTCACCGCGCGGACGCCGCCGACCTCAGCGCAGAGATCACCGGCTGGCTCACCGACGACGAGCTCGCCGCCGAGATGGGGCGCATCGCTGTTCCCGTCTGCGCCCACAAACACTTCTCTGCGTCCGGTTCACTGATGACGTGGCTAGGTGCGGGCCGCCGAGTGCTCGCCACCGATTCGGACTACACCCGCGAGATCGGCGCCTGGCTGCCCGGCCGCATCACGCTCGTCGACCCGTCTGCTCCAGGCGGCTGGGCCGCCGCCGTCAACACCTTCACCGAATCCGGTCCCACGGATCCGCCGTCGTGGGCGTGGGACGATGTCGCAGCGCAATGGATTGAACTCTGGAAGAGACAGACATGATCAGCGTCATCATTCCGCACTACAACTCCCCCGAGCAGCTTGCCCGGGTGGTGGACGCCGTCCGCGCGCAGGACATCGCCGACGAGGTGGAGATCATCATTGCCGACGACGGCTCCTACCAGGTGCCCGACGTGCCCGGCGCGACCGTCGTCACGCAAGAAGACCGTGGCTTCCGCGCCGCCGCCGCACGCAACCTCGGTACATCCCACGCCCGCGGCGAGATCCTTGCCTTCCTCGACGGCGACACCGTCCCCGAACCCGGCTACCTCGCCGCCGCTACCCGCCATATCAAAGCGGACCCGCGCGCCGTCGTCGTAGGCACCCGGCTCACAGGCCCCGAACGCACCGAGCCCCAATGGCTTATCGATGCCTGGCGCACCACCCGCCACCTCTCCTCCCCCGACGACACCTCCTGGCGCTTCATCATCTCCTCCGTTCTCACGTGCTCCAGGGACTTCTTCGAGCGCATCGGCGGTTTCGACGGCTCCTTCGTCGGCTACGGCGGCGAGGATTGGGAATTCGGGTTCCGCGCCTGGAACGCCGGCGCCACCTTCATTCACGAGCCCGCCGCCATCGCCGTTCACGACGAGGAGGACTTCGGTCGCCGCTTCCCCGATGCCGCGGAAAAAGCCCGCGTGAAAAATGCCGAGACCACCGCACTTGCCCACCGGATCACGCACCCGATCGCTCGCCCCGAGGGTGTCCGCTTCGACACCACCGACATCAGCGTCTACCTGACTCACCACGCCGCTTTCGACAGCCCTGGTGTCCTCGACCTAGTGATCAGCTCCTGGCTCGCCCTCGACGCGACTGTCTACCTCAACTCCGCCCTCGAGATCCCCGATCTCTTCCGGGCAGATCCCCGCGTGCGCCTCTATCCCGCCACCGGCTACGGCCCCATTTCAGACCACCGCATCACTGTCGATGTCGACGGCGCTTTCCTTCTCGACAGCGCCGAGCGGTTCCACCGCTTGCTCCGCGAGACAAAGGACGGTTCGTTCGTCCAGCTCTCCCCCTCACATTCCTCGACTTCCCCGACGCTGACCATCCGCTCGCACCGCTCACGCATTCTGCGTACCCTCCCCCGCACGCTCGACGGGTCCGACAGCTCCCTCGCCGAGTTCGGCCTTTCGCTCTTTGACGGACCGGTCCGCCTCGAGCGCCGCTTCGCTGGTTGGTAGAACTAGGGTTTGCCCTGCCTTATTGAAGATGAGATAGTCAAACCGTGAAAACCCTCAAGGCCTTCGGAAAAGTCCTGCTCTGGGTGCTGGCTGCCATGCTAGTGCTGGTGCTCGTGGTGCTTGGCCTGCGCACATACAACGGACATAAATACCCGATCACCAGCTTGAACGACGAGAGCTTCAGCGACGACAAATCCTCCTACGCAACCTCGGACCGGATAGCCGCGATCGAGGGCAAGTATCTCAACGGCTTCCACTTCCGCCCAGAGGAAAAGAAGCACAAAGGCGTCATCGTGGTCTACGGCGGATCGGAGGGGTCCCCGGACTACGACCGGGCATCGGCACTTGCCGACGACGGCTACGAAGTCCTCAGCCTGTTCTTCTTCGGCCAGCCCAACCAGGCACCATCTCTCGCCAATGTTCCGCTGGACCAATTCGACGAGGTCAGGGACTACATCAAAGAGAATGCCGAGGATGAAGGGCCGGTAACGGTGATTGGCACGTCGAAAGGCGCTGAATTCGCGGAGCTGCTCGCTGCTAAGGGATTCGCCGTCGATAATGTGGTGGCTTTCGCGCCGGGCCACTATTCGTACAGTGGCCTGGATTTCTCCAGCGGCGAGGACCTGCCCTCCTTCACCAGCCGCGGCGAGCCGGTTGAATGGGCGTCCTTCAGGAAGGCCTCCATTACTGCAGGCGCGAAAGTCATGTGGGACATGGCCACGAAATACCCGGTCTCCTACCGCCCGACATACGAAGCCGCGGCAGAGAATGCGGACGATAGTGCGCGCATCGATCTGGGCAATTTTGACGGGAATGTTCTGCTCTTCGGCGGCGAAGACGACCAGATGTGGCAGTCCGATGTCGCGGCCCGTGCGCTAGCAGAGCAGGGCGGGAACATCGAGGCACACGTCTACCCCCGTGCCGGGCATATTTTCGCGTACTTCCCCAATTCCGAGGAAATGCCGAACGGCTGGAAGATCATGTTCGGCGGCACAGCCGAAGGAAACCGAGCCGCCCACGACGACGCGGAGAGGATTCTGCGCGAGCGGCTCGCTCAGTGGCACGGCTAGCTCACGCAGTTCGGCGGTAGGCGCGCAGAAGGCGGCGGATATCCCCGATGAGCTTCCCGCGCATCACGTCGCGCCACCCCGCACGGATCACAGTGAGTCCCAGACTCTGCAGCTGCTTCTGGCGCTCCAACTCCGCAAGCATCACGTCCGTGGGGGCTCCGTACGTGCCCTCGTATTTGAGCCGCCCGTCAAGCTCAACGACGAGCCATCCGTTGATCAGCATGTCAACGACCGCCCGGCAGTACTCGCCGAACGGCCCGGCGTATTCAAACGCCACCTGAAACTCGATCTTCTCTATCTCCGGGATATTCGCCCGTAACACCGCGTCGCGGCCGATCGTCTCCAACGGGCTTTGCGATGTCCCCGCGCTCCACCTCACCAGTCCCTCAAACCCACGGATCCCGTTAGCCCTGGGCAACTTGCTTTTGATCGCATCCAGCAACGTTTCCTGCGCAATGTGCTGGTGAAAACGCAGATGCTCCAACGGCACCAGCGCCTCAAGGCGTCCGTAGTAGCGGTAGATATCGAACAGCACCTGGATCGGATGCACAGTCGCAATGCCATTGCGTTCTTGGACGAGGTCAGTATTCAACCGTCCGCTGCGATAGATCACTCGTGGGTCTTTCGGCTGCTTCCCCGACTTCGCCCCCGACAGATACCGCAGATCCACCGCCTCCACCCACCCCAAGGTGGGAAGCCCCAGTGCAAGCGCGGCCGCTGGTCCCGTAACTGCCGCACGGGGAAAGACGGCTGCGATCTGTCGAATCTCTTCCAGGCTCATCCCCTGTTGTTTGCTGTGTTTCCCCCTCACGCCTTCCAATGATTCCTCTTCTAGGGCGGTCGCGTGAGGCAAGAGTGTCCATTTGAGTGGACACTTGCGTCCCCCATAGGTGAAGTTAGTCCCGTCCGAGATGGCCTTCGCAAAAGGCCAGGTCGACTGTGACTGGTGTGGTGCCACACTGCAACGGGACTAACTTCATCTATGGGGGACTAACCGTTCCATAGAAAAACCCGCTCCGGAGAGCGGGTCAGGCGAAGCAGCGAGGAACTAGCGCGGAACTACAGCGTCTTCGGTGCCGGGATCTCCTCGGTCTCGCCGGTCTCCTCGTAGCGGGCGAGGATGTCGATGCGGCGCTGATGGCGCTCCTCCACCTGGTGCTCGGGGCTGATGGCGACGAAAGCGTCGACGATCGCCAGGGTCTCCTCGAGGGAGTGCATGCGGCCACCGATGCCGATCAGCTGGGCGTTGTTGTGCTCGCGGGCGAGCTGGGCGGTCTCGACGGACCATGCGAGGGCGCAGCGAGCGCCCTTCACCTTGTTCGCGGCGATCTGCTCACCGTTGCCGGAACCGCCCAGCACAATGCCGAGGGAGGACGGGTCGGCGACGGTCTTCTCGGCAGCGGCGATGCAGAACGCCGGGTAGTCGTCGGCGGCGTCGTACTCGTGCGCACCGCAGTCGACGACCTCAAAGCCCTTGGCCTTGAGGTGCTCGGCGATCTCGTTCTTCCGCTCAAATCCGGCGTGGTCAGCTCCAAGGTAAATACGCATGGCGCTAAGCCTACGGGAAGAACTAGACCTGCGGAGCTTCGGTGCGGGAGCGCTTCAGCTCGAAGAAGTAGGGGTAATTGGCAAGGCCGACGGAGTGGTCGAAAAGCTTGCCGGCCTCCTCGCCTTCCGGCACGCGGGTGATCACGGGGCCGAAGAAGGCGGTGTCGCCCAGTTTGAGCACCGGGGTGCCCACCTCGTCGCCGACGGCGTCCATCGCGCCACTGTGGTATTCACGCAGCTTCTCGTCGTATTCCTCGGTGTTGGCCACCTCGGCGTAGGAGGCATCCAGGCCGACTTCCTCGAGGGCCTTGGCGATGATCTCGTCGTAGGCACCGTAGCCTTGCTTGCCGCCCTCGCCGCCGGGGTGCACGAGGGTGCCCATCGCGGTGTAGAGCTCGTCGATCTTCTCCGGCGCTTCAGCCTTGACTTTTGCAAAGACGCGGGCCGGCCCCCAGTTCGCCTCCATGGCCTTGGCGTAATCGGCCGGGATATCCGCACCGTTGTTGAGCACGGACAGGGACATGGGCACCCACTCGACGTTGATGTCGCGGACCTTCTCCACTTCCTTGATCCAGCGGGAGGTCTGCCAGCAGAACGGGCATGCCACGTCGAACCAGAAAGTCACTTGCTCAGCCATAATTCTCTCCTTGTCAGTTTCCCTCGTTGGGGTTGCTCGCAACCACAACGGTACGTTGGTTTGCATGAAGACGAATTTGCTGCGATCCGACGCCCGACACCGCGCCGAGTTGATCAGCGGGGTGCATTACCGCATTGCGCTGGACATCACCGGCGCGGACACCTTCACCGCCCGCACCACGGCGACCTTTGAATCGAAAGAGGGCGGGACGTTCTTCGACCTTGTCGCGGACAGCTTCGAGGCGGCGCTCGACGGCACGCGTATCGACGGCCGCGAGCTCGCCCTCTCTGCGGGCTCCCACGAACTGACGGTCACCTCCACCCACACCTATTCCCGCACCGGCGAGGGCCTGCACAAATTCACCGACCCGGCTGACGGCAAGGACTACCTGTACACCCAGTTCGAGCCGGCGATGGCGATGCGCACGTTCGCGTGCTTCGACCAGCCGGACTTGAAGGCGACGTACGAGATTTCGGTGACTGCCCCGGAGCGCTACGTCGTGGTGCTCAACGAAGCTGTGGAGCGCACCGCCAACGGCGACGGCACCTCCACCACCCGCACCGCGATCGACTACCCGCTGTCGACGTACCTCATCTGTGTGTGCGCCGGTGAGTTCGAGCGCGTCTCGGACACCTACACCTTCACCGACAACGGCGAAGAGCGGACGATTGAGCTGGGGCTGTACGCCCGCGCGAGCCTCATCCCGCACATGGATTCGGAGCGCCTGTTCGCGCAGACCAAGGACGGCTTCGATTTCTACCACGGGAAATTCGGCCGCACGTACCCCTTCGGCGACAAGTACGACCAGATTTTCTGCCCCGAGTACAACATGGGCGCGATGGAGCACGTCGGCGCGGTGACCTACCGCGACGAGTACGTCTTCACCTCGGAGCCGACCCCGTACCGTCTCGAGCGCCGCAACGACACCATCCTCCACGAGATGGCCCACATGTGGTTCGGCGACCTGGTCACGATGAAGTGGTGGGACGATTTGTGGCTCAACGAGTCCTTCGCCACCTGGTCCGCGGCCACAGCCCAGGTGGGCATCGGCGAGTACCCGGAGGCATGGACCACGTTCGCGTCTGTGGAGAAGGCCTGGGCCTACAACCAGGACCAGCTCCCGTCGACGCACCCAATCGCGGCGGACGCCCCCGACATCGAGACAGCCGAGCAGAACTTCGACGGCATCACTTACGCCAAGGGCGCCAGCGTGCTCAAGCAGCTCCAGGCGTATGTCGGCTACGAGGAATTCTTCGCGGGAGTCCGCTCCCACTTCGACAACCACGCCTACTCCAACGCCGAGTTCGCCGATTTGCTCGCAGCACTCGAGGAGGCGTCGGGGCGCGATTTGTCGGATTGGGCGCAGCAGTGGCTGCGCACTACGGGTGTGTCCCGCCTGCGCCCGGATATCTCCGCGGATAGCTTCGCTGTTGTCCAGGAGTCGGGTGTCTTGCGCACGCACCGCGTTCGTATCGGGCTGTACTCGCTTATCGACGGCTCCGTCACCCGCGTCAAGCAGGTCGAACTGGATATCTCAGGGGAGCGCACCGAAATTCCGGAGCTGGCGGGCGTGGAGCACGACCTCGCCCTGGTCAACGACGACGACCTCACCTACTGCCTCATGGGCTTGTCGGAGGAGCACCAGCAGTTCGCGCTGGAGCACCTCGGCGACATCGAGGACTCCCTCGCCCGCACGCTCGTGTGGTCGTCGCTGTGGGAGTCGGTGCGCGACGGTTTCCTGCCCGCGCGCCAATTCGTGCGTCTAGTGGCCCGCTTCGCCGGCCAGGAGACCCACCCGAGTGTGCAGGAACGCCTCCTCGCTCAAGCCACGCAGGCAGTCAAGCAATATGTCGCCGACGACTGGCGTGCGGAAGGCATGCAGCTGCTCAACTCCGCATTCCGCGGGGCCGAACCGGCGGTCGTCTTCGACCGCGCCCTGGCCCGCCTCACGCCGGAGAAGGAGACGGTGGACCACTTCACCACGCTGCTCGAGTCGTCCGATAACCAGGAAACGCGCTGGTTGGCGTTGACCTCGCTCATCGCCGCCGGAGAGCTGCCGGTTTCGGCCGCCGATGACGAGAAGGATCCTTCCTCCGAGGGGGCGGTGTCGCGGTTGAGGGCGCGGGCGAGCGTCGATAAGCGGTGGGCGTGGGACAAGCTGGTCAGCGAGGATCTCACGAATCTCGAGTCCCGCTACCTGATGGACGGGCTGACCTTCACCCGTGAGGGGCTCGAAGGCTTGACCGACGAGTATTTCCGCGTCGCACCTCAGCTGTGGGACCGTCTGACCAACGAGATGGCGCAGCGGACGCTCGAGGGGATGTACCCGCTGTGGGATGTGTCCGAAACCGCGATCGCGAAGGCGGACGAATTCCTCGCTGGCGACATGCCGGCCGGGCTGCGCCGCATCATCTCCGAGGGGCAGGACCGCACGGCCCGCGCGCTGCGCAACCGCACGGTGGATGCGCAGAGCTAGAACCGGGGCTTAAAGCTTCGCGAGCGCCTGGTCGAGGTCGGCGATGAGGTCGGCCTCGTCCTCGATGCCGACGGAGATGCGCACGAGCGTCGGCGGCACCTCGAGAGCGGAACCGGCGACGGAGACGTGCGTCATGGTGGCCGGGTGCTCGAGGAGGCTCTCCACGCCGCCGAGAGACTCGGCCAGGCAGAACAGCTTGGTGGAGCGGCAGAACGTGATCGCCTGCTCTGCGGTGTTGAAGGCCACAGAGACCATGCCGCCGAAGCGGCGCATCTGGCGGGCGGCGGTCTCGTGGCCCGGGTGGTCTTTAAGGCCCGGGTAGTACACGCAGTCGACCTTGTCGGAGGCGGCCAGGTGCTTGGCCACGGCTTCTGCATTGTCGCAGTGCCTGTCCATGCGCACGCCCAGCGTCTTCAGGCCGCGTGCGGTGAGGTAGGTGTCGAAGGGCGACGGGATCGCGCCGACCCAGCCGAAGAAGAAGCGCAGCTGGTCCTCGAAATCGTTCAGCGCGTCGAAGCTGGCGGCGGTCACACCGGTCACGCCCTTGGATTCGGTGTCCGCCGGGCGGCGGGCGCACACGACACCGCCGACGACGTCCGAGTGGCCGCCGATGTACTTGGTGGTCGAGTGCAGGACCACGTCGGCGCCGAGCTCGAGCGGCTGCTGCAGGTACGGGGAGGCGAAAGTGTTGTCCACGACGAGGGTGGCGTCACCTTTGACTGCGGACAGGGCGCCGATGTCGGCGATGGACAGCAGCGGGTTCGTCGGGGTCTCCACCCAGACGACCTTGGTATTGGGCTGGATCGCGGCGGCGACCTCGTCGACGTCGGTGATGTCCACTGGGGTGTTCTCGATGCCCCAATGGCTGAAAATCTGCTGGATGAGGCGGTAGGTTCCGCCGTAGGCGTCGTTTCCGATGACGATGTGGTCGCCCGGCTTGAGCAGGATGCGCAGCACCGAGTCCACGGCGGCCATGCCGGAGGAGTAGGCGACACAGTAGTCGGCCTTCTCGAGCGCGGCGACGGCCTTCTCCAGCGCAGTGATCGTGGGGTTGCCCACGCGGGTGTATTCGTAACCGTTGCGGGTCACGGCCAGGTCGTCCTGCGCGAAGGTGGTCGACGCGTAGATCGGGGTGTTGATCGATCCGTAGAGGGAATCGGGCTCGTACCCAGCGTGAATGGAATCGGTGTTGAATCCGGCAGACATCACAATCCTTTCTGATCCTCATAGGCACAATAGACCAAGCGGTCCATTTCTTTCAGACGGTCACGGTTTTACATTCACGGTGGCGGACACTGGGGTCCGGCCGCGTGCGGCCGGGGGCGTACGATGGGGCCCGATGGATAACGACGCGCAGACCATGTACGAGGCACTCGGCGAGGACTTCTTCCGCCGGCTCGTGCACGGCTTCTACGAACAAGTGCGCGGGGACGACCTGATCGGCCCCATGTACCCCGAAGACGACCTCGCCGGCGCCGAGGACCGCCTCCGCTGGTTCCTCGTGCAGTACTGGGGCGGCCCGCAGACCTTCAGCGAACGGCGCGGTGCGCCGATGCTGCGGCGGCGCCACTTCCCCTACTCCATCGGCAGGGAGGAAGCGGAGCGCTGGTTGAAGCTAATGGAGACGTCCCTCGACCAGTTCACCAGCGAAGAACTCCTGCCCGCCCAGCGGGATGCACTGTGGAACCACATGCAGCGGGTCGCGTACATGATGATCAACAAGCCCGAGGAGCACCCCGGCATGGCCTCGCCAGGCCGCAACCTCATGCCGTAGACGCGGCCCCGCCAAAACGGGGCGGTCTGGGTCGCGCACCAAATCAAAGCGCGAAAACCGCCCCATGATTAGTTTTGCAAAACTACGATGGCGTCATGCCGTCCACTCTCACCACCCCTTCACAAACATTGCTCGCGGTCGTGCCGCCGCTCGTGGAGAGCGGGCAGATCGCGGCCCCGTACGCCGTCGTCGACATCGCCGCCTTCGACCACAATGCCGAGGAGATGGCCGGCCGCGCAGGCGGGCTGCCGATCCGCGTGGCATCGAAATCGTTGCGCAGCGTCACTGCACTGCGCAGGGCGCTCGACCATGACGGCTTCACCGGGATCCTCTCCTACAGCGTCCCGGAGGCCATCCGCCTGGCACCCGAAGGCTTCGACGACATTGTCGTCGCCTACCCCTGCGTGAATTCATCCGCGCTGCGGGAACTCGCGGCAGACAAGCAGCTGCGGGATGTCATCACCGTCATGGTCGACTGCGAAGAACACCTCGAGCTGATCGAAGCGGCGGCACAAGGTTCGGGACCCGTTAAGGTCGCCATCGACCTGGACTGCACGCTGCACCTGCCCGGCGCGGTCATCGGGCCGCGGCGCTCCCCGGTGCGGACACCGGAGCAGGTGGACGGGCTGGCACGACGGATCGTCGATAAGCGTTGCCTCCGCCTCGTCGGGGTCATGGCCTACGAGGGTCAGGTCGCGTCCGTCACTGATGCGGAGGCCGGCGTGGCCGGGTCTGTGAAGCGGTGGCTGCGGCGCACCTCGATGGAGCAGCTGGGGCCACGGCGCAAGGCGTGCATCGATGCGGCGCGGGCTCACGCGGACCTGGAATTCGTCAACGGCGGCGGCACCGGCTCGCTCGACGTCAGCGCCGCCGAAGGCACGTTGACGGAGCTCGCGGCCGGCTCCGGGTTCTACACCCCGGTCATCTTCGACCACTTCGCCACGGTGAACCACCGCGCCGCCGCGTTCTTCATCTGCCAAGTCTCGCGGATCCCGGCGCGGGGGTGGGCCACCGTCAACTCGGGCGGTTGGATCGCCTCTGGCCCGCCCGCCGCCGACCGCGTCCCTGTCGCCGTGCACCCCGGCGGACTGCGCTATTCCGCGACAGAAGGCGCGGGCGAGGTGCAGACCCCGCTGCACGGACCGGCAGCGGACAGTGTGGCCGTCGGGGACCTGGTGTGGTTCCGCCACGCGAAGGCCGGCGAGATGACGGAGCACGTCGACGGGATCGTCGCCGTCCACCCGGACGGCACGGCAGAAACTTGGGACACATACAGAGGAAATGGGTGGACACTGCGATGACCTTCACAATCAGCAAACCTGAAATGCGTACGGGCGTGAACTTCCGCAACTGGTCCGGGTCGGTGAACACGAACCCGACCGCGTTCTACTACCCCGCCACAGTCGAGGAAGTGCAGCACATCGTGCGCACCCTGCCCGCCGGGGAGACGGTGCGCACCGTCGGCGGCGGACACTCGTTCACGCCAGTGGCGGCGGGCACGCAATCGATGATCAGCCTGGACAAGCTGGCCGGCATCGTGCGCATCGACCCGGAGACGAAACGCGTCCGCTTCCTCGCCGGCACCCGCCTGCACCGCATCCCCGAGTACTTGCAGCCGTTCGGACTCGCACTGGCTAACCAAGGCGATATCGACGTCCAGTCCGTCGCCGGCGCCATCTCCACCTCCACACACGGCACGGGCATCGAATGGACTGGCTTCGCGGGCACGATCACGGGTCTTTCGCTTATCGACGCCGACGGCAACCGTCGCGAGTACTCCATCGACACCGAGCCCGACGCTCTGCGCCTGGTGACTGTCTCGCTGGGCGCCCTGGGTGTCATCGTGGAAGTGGAGATGCAGTGCGTCGACGCCTTCGACCTGCTCGCGGAGGAGGGAGCCGATAGCCTCGATGCAGTGTTGGATTCCTGGGAGGCCAACTCCCGCGCCGTCGACCACTACGAGGCGTTCTGGTTCCCTCACACGGACCGGGCGATGGTGAAGTCGAATACCCGTCTGGCACCCGGGGCTCCCGCCCCCGGCGGAGACCCGAAAGTGCGCGGCCGGATCACGCGGTTCATCGAAGACGACCTCATTGGCAACGGCGCATTCGCCTCCGCGCTCGCCGTGGCCCGGGCCGTTCCTAAAGCAACCCCGATGCTCAATAGCGTGGCGGCGGGCGCGATGGCCGCGAACCGCTACCGTTCCCGCGCCCACGACGTCTTCGCCACTCCGCGCCGGGTGCGCTTCCACGAGACCGAATTCGCCGTGCCGCTGGAAAACGGCCCGGAGGCAGTCCGCGAGATCCGCCGCGAGTTGGACCGCCGCAACTGGCTCATCCCTTTTCCCGCTCGAGCTGCGCACCACCGCCGCCGACGACGTGGCTCTGTCCACCTCCACCGGCCGCGAATCGATGTACATCGCCTTCCACGTGCCGCGGGCGATGAACTCCCACGAGTATTTCCCCGCTGTCCAAGACATCCTCAAAGCCGCCGGCGGGCGACCCCACTGGGGAAAGATGCACACGCTCGGCCGGGAGGATTTCTCGGAGATGTACCCGCGTTTCGACGAATTCTGCGCGCTGCGCGAGCACATGGATCCCGCCCGTAAATTCGGGTCGGAGCACCTCACACGGCTGTTCGGCTAGCCGAACAGGTTGATGCCCCCGGAGGAGTGGTAGACGCTACCGAAGGGGGCGTCGATCCTGATCCACCGGCCGGCGGTGGACACGCGCAGATGCCTTGGGATCTCCACCGGCGCGCTCGGCCCCGGAATGAGACCGAGGGACGTGCAGGTGAAGATCATGCGCATCGGCACATCCACCGGTGTCCCCGACGTCTGCTCCGCGTCGGCGGTGAGCACGATCTGCTCGAGCAGGGACCGCGGCGGCCCCATCGGACCCGAGAACTGCCGCGCCAAGCGCCGGCCCTGGTCAGCCAGATCGCGCACGACATTCACCGGCACGACATCACGTTCGGTGTAGCCCGACTTCGGCGGCAATGCGCCCAGCCAGTTCGCGTCGCGTGGCGGGCCGGCATCGAATACGCCGCTGTCCCCTTCCCCGGCGGCGAGGGCATCGCGCAGCGCCTGAAGGGACACCACTGCCCCGTCGCGGGAGGCTTCGCCCGCCACCCGGCGCGCCGCAGTGCATCCGAACGGGGTGGTGACAAAGACGTCGACGGCGGGGGTGCCGGGTGTGCCGGGCGCACCCAGCGTCGAAAAGCGTGCTGAACCGTCCGCCTCGAGGTGGAGTGCCCGCTCGACGAGCGCTTTGAGCCCCGCGGCCCCGGCCGTGATAGTGAGTGTCTCGGTAGCCACTACTCCCCCGCCGGAGCAGAGCCCGCGGTGAGAATGCCGCGCTCCTCGTGCGTGATCTCGCGCGGGGAGGCCGTGGACAGGTCGACGGCGACCAGCACCGTGTTGACCACGCCACACACGCGGCCCTGGCGGTCCTTCAGATCCTGCCGGGTCTTGAAGGACGTGTTGCCGATCTCCGTGACAGTGGTCTCCACCTCGACCGACGTGGTGTCGGCCATGACCGGGCGCAGGTAGTCAATCTCGACGTGGCGCACGAACACACCGAATTCCTGCTCGCGGTCGCTGAAATTCTCGCGCATGAAGGCGATGCGCGCCTCCTGCGAGATATCCAGGAATTTGCAGTTGTTCAGGTGGTCGTAACGGTCGAAATCATTCCAGCGCAGCGTGATGTGCTGGATATTCTTCGGTGCGTTCTCGGTCATGCGTCCGTCTGTCCTTTCTGTTGGGCGTCTCCTTCCCCGCATGCGGCCAAAAGCGCACGCGGGAGGGCTGAGAGAAGTGGACTAGCGCGTCAGCTTGCGGTGCGTGACGCGGGACGGCTTGGCGGCTTCTTCGCCGAGCCTGTCCACCTTGTTGGCCTCGTAGTCGCCGAAGTTGCCTTCGAACCAGAACCACTTGCCTTCCTCAATATTGCCCTCCCAGGCGAGGATGTGGGTGCAGGTTCGGTCAAGAAACCAGCGGTCGTGCGAAATGACCACAGCGCAGCCCGGGAATTTCTGCAGCGCATTCTCCAAAGAGCCCAGGGTTTCGACATCGAGATCGTTGGTCGGCTCGTCGAGGAGGATCAGGTTTCCGCCCTGCTTGAGCGTCAAAGCCAGGTTCAGGCGGTTGCGCTCACCGCCGGAGAGAACCTTGGACGGCTTCTGCTGGTCCGGGCCCTTGAAGCCGAACGCGGACAGGTACGCGCGCGACGGCATCTCGTTCTGGCCGACGTGAATGTAATCGAGACCGTCGGAGACGACCTCCCACACCGTCTGCTCCGGGTCGATGTTCTCGCGGTTCTGGTCGACGTAAGAGATCTTCACGGTCTCGCCGACCTCGACAGAACCGGAATCCGGCTCCTCGAAGCCCACGATCGTCTTGAACAGCGTCGACTTGCCCACACCGTTCGGGCCGATGACGCCCACGATGCCGTTGCGCGGCAAGGTGAACGACAAGTCCTTGATCAGGGTGCGGCCGTCGAAGCCCTTGTTCAGGTCCTTGACCTCGACAACCTTGTTGCCCAGACGCGGCGGAGTCGGGATCTGGATTTCCTCGAAGTCGAGCTTGCGGTACTGCTCCGCCTCGGCCGCCATCTCCTCGTAGCGCTCCAGACGCGCCTTGTTCTTCGCCTGGCGCGCCTTCGGCGAGGAGCGGACCCATTCCAGCTCGCCCTTCAGGCGCTTCTGCAGCTTCTGGTCCTTCTTACCGGCGACCTCGAGACGCTCGGCTTTCTTCTCCAGGTAGGTGGAGTAATTGCCCTCGTACGGGTAGAGCTTTCCGCGGTCGACCTCGCAGATCCACTCCGCGACATGGTCGAGGAAGTAACGGTCGTGAGTCACGGCGAGGACGGCACCCGGGTAATCCTGCAGGTGCTTCTCCAGCCACAG
This sequence comes from Corynebacterium sp. p3-SID1145, assembly GCA_025144245.1. Lineage (GTDB taxonomy): Bacteria > Actinomycetota > Actinomycetes > Mycobacteriales > Mycobacteriaceae > Corynebacterium. The sequence goes on from JALXXC010000007.1 coordinate 152,638, forward strand.
GACAGACTCGGCGTCGAGGTGGTTCGTCGGCTCATCGAGAAGCAGCAGGTCCGGCTGCGTGAGGAGCAGCTTGGCCAGTGCGACGCGGCGGCGCTCACCACCGGAAAGGTTGGTCACCGGCGAATCGGACGGCGGGCAGCGCAGAGCCTCCATCGCCTGCTCGATCTTGGAGTCGACCTCCCACGCGTCAGCCGCGTCGAGCTCCTCCTGCAGCTTGCCCATTTCTTCCATGAGCTCGTCGGAGTAGTTCGTGGCCATCTCGGCGGCGATCTCCTCGAAACGCTGCTTCTTGTCGAAGACGTCGCCCAGGCCCTCCTCGACGTTCTGGCGGACCGTCTTCTCCTCGTTCAGCGGCGGCTCCTGCAGCAGGATGCCGACTGTTGCACCCGGGTCGAGGAAAGCCTCGCCGTTATTCGGCTGGTCGATGCCCGCCATGATCTTCAGCAGCGAGGACTTGCCTGCGCCGTTGGGGCCCACGACACCGATCTTGGCGCCGGGATAAAAGGCCATCGTGACATTGTCCAAAATGACTTTGTCACCGACGGCCCTGCGAACATTCTTCATCGTGTAGATGAACTCGGCCACTGAAAGTCCCCTTTACAAGCGTGTAGGCGGATGAACGTAAATCACCACAAAGGGTACATCACCCGCCCCACGCGGGAACCGTACCGTGAGCCCGAAATCAGGCGCCGTCGAAGCTGCAGGAGCTAGCTGTACTGACCGGAGAGGTTGATCGACCCATACTTAGTCAGCGCGGAAGGTGCGCCGGTAGTTCGTGGGAGTCACGTCGATCTCTCGACGCAGGTGACGCCGTAGCGTGCTTGCTGTTCCCAAGCCGGTGCGCTGCGCAATGACGTCCATTGGCAGGCTGCTGTTTTCCAGTAGGCGTCGGGCAGCAAGAACCCGCTGGTGCAGGATCCATTGCAGAGGGGTCTGTCCCGTCTCAGCAACGAAGCGCCGCGCGAGCTGCCGTTCGGACAAGTGCGCATGGCGCGCCAGATCGGCGACGCTGAGCCTCTGCTCGAGGTGATCCACGATCCAGTCGGTGAGCTCGGCGAAACCGTGTGTCGTGGGAGCTGCCGCTGGCTCGATGTATTGGGCCTGGCCGCCTGCTCGGTGGGGCGGTACCACCATGCGGCGGGCAATACGGGCGGCGACCCGCTCCCCAAGGTCCCTGCGCACCAGGTGCAGGCATAGGTCGATTCCGGCGGCCACGCCGGCACTGGTGGCGACCTGCCCGTGGTCCACGTAGAGCACATCGGGCTGCACCGTGATTTCGGGGTACAACCGCTGCAACTCCCCGGCGTCCTGCCAGTGCGTGGTGGCGGTCAGCCCGTCAAGGAGCCCGGTTGCAGCGAGGGCAAAGGCGCCAGTGCACACCGACGCGACTCTCGTGCCGCGCTGGTAGGCGTTGCGGAGCACCCTCAGCGTGTCGTCATGAGGACGGTGATGGGGCCGGTAGCCAGGGATGATGACCGTGCGGGCGTGGGCCAACGCATCCAGGTCATGGACGGCGCCGATGCTGAATCCGCTGGAGGTCATGACGTCATCACCGTCGGGCGCCGCCACCGCGAAGGTGTACTCCTCTTCGGCGGGATGCCCGAAGACCTGGGCAACCGTCGACAGGTCGAAGGCGACCACTCCGGGCAGGGCGAGGGCGACGACGTGGTGTGGCACGCACCGATTATGGCAGGAATTGCGCGCACTACGTCATTCCTGCCGCTCGCACCGGGCAAGGCGCCTCGGTAGGGTTGATGCCATGAGCAAGCGCATCGTGATCGACCTGTTCGACGGTACGGAGGAACTCGACGCCGTCGGCCCGTGGGAAGTGCTGTCGTACTGGACTCAGACATATCCGGCCGATGGTTGGCGGGTGGACCTGGCCACGGATGACGGCCAGCCCCGCCGCTGCGCCAAGGGACTCCAGGTGGTTCCCACCGCAGCCAAGGCAGCGGTGCCGCGCCCGGACCTCATCGTGGAGCCGGGAGGACGCGGCACCAGGGCACGCCTTGCGGACACTGACCACCTGCGGTGGCTGTGCGACGCCGCCGAGAGCGGTGCCCTGGTGAGCAGTGTCTGCGCCGGGGCCCTGATACTTGCCGCCGCAGGGCTCCTGCACGCACGCCCGGCTACCACGTACCACGCAAGGTTCGACGAGCTACTCGCCCTCGACCCGACCATCACGCCATGCCCCGACCAGCGCTGGGTCGACGATGGGCAGATCGTCACCGCGGCCGGCGTCTCGGCGGGCATCGACATGGCCCTCCACCTCGTCGGTCGACTCGCCGGCCCCGGCCGCGCCCGACAGGTAAAGGACGGCATCGAGTACCACCCGGCGCCGCCCACATGGTCAACGCCCACACACCACTGACACATCCCCTTCCCAGAGCAAGGAGCCATCACATGACCGAAACCCGTAAACCCACCCCGCCGTTCACCGCCGAAACCGCCGCCCTCAAGGTGCAGGCCGCCGAGGACGCGTGGAACACACGCGACCCCGAGAAAGTCGCGCAGGCCTACAGCGTCGACACCGTCTGGCGAAACCGTGACCAGACGATCACCGGCCGCGACCAGGTGATCGCCTTCCTCACCGACAAGTGGGATCGGGAACTCGGCTACCAACTCCGCAAGAACCTGTGGGCGTTCACCGACGACCAGATCGCCGTGCGATTCCAGTACGAATGGCACGACCATGACGTCCAGTGGTGGCGCTCCTACGGCAACGAACTGTGGCGCTTCGACGCGCACGGCTACATGACCCATCGCGAAGCCAGCATCAACGACCGTCCCATCAGCCAGGAGGAGCGACGCGTCACCCCAGGCCAGGGCGAGCTTCCCACCTGGTAACACCCCACCATCCCGCGACCGGATGCCCCTGTCTGTCGAGATGACGCGCGGTGCATGCCCCGGGGCTGGACCATCCGCGTAACAGCACCAACCAGCTGGCCG
>JALXXC010000008.1 GCA_025144245.1 Corynebacterium sp. p3-SID1145
CACACCAGTGGCGAATAACCGCCACCCCTACGGAGCCATGAAACAGCTCTTCGGAACACAAGCAGGAACATAAACAAACCCCCGCTCCGACCGTGTCGAACGGTAAGAGCAGGGGTGGATCGGCGTGCGTAGAACGAAGGCGAGAAGGTGCCGCAGCTAGTTCAGCGGTGCCTGCTCAGCCACGCCAGCTTCGTCCGTGGTGGCAGTCTCGGGCTCGATGGTGGTCGCACCATCGGTGGTGCCGCTGGTCTCGCCGAGGTTCGCGTCGGTGGCAGCCACAGTGGACGTTTTGGTAGACGTGGACGTCGAGGTGGTGGTGGACGCGGAGGAGCTCTCGCCTGCTCCCTTCAGGGAGTCAGGGTTCTGGCTCGTGGCGGTGTCGACCTTCTCGGCGGAATCCTTCTGATGCGGCGGGGAGCACGCTGTCACGCCGAAAGCGGTGGCGGCGACGAGAGCGAGGGCGGCAACCTTGCGGGAAGTGCGGGTAGTCACTGCAGTGTCCTTATCCTTGGTGCTTGGAAAGTGCTTTGGGGGTATGCGTCGAAAAGCAGTCACGTGCTTTTGCGCGGGTGTTTTATTTCGCGCGCGGGGTCTTGGCCTTAACCGAATCATACGGCTTCGCGGATTCAATGGTGACGGAAATCTCGCGACCGTTCGGAGCGGTGTAGGTGCGGGTCTCACCCTCAGTCGCGCCGAGGACGGCGGCACCGAGAGGGGACTGCTCGGAGTAGGTCTCCAAGTCCTTGTTGTCGGTCGAGGCGGCGCGGGTGCCGATGAGGAAGGTCTCCTTATCGTCCTTGTCCCCGTTGTAGTAGACGTGCACGACGGAACCGACGACGGCCATGCCGTCGACGACACCCGCGCGCTCGGTCGTGGAGTTGGCCAGCAGCTCGGAGATCTGCTTGATGCGGGCTTCTTCCTGGTCCTGCTGCTCACGCGCGGCGTCGTAACCGGCGTTCTCCTTGAGGTCACCCTCTTCGCGGCGCTCGTTGATCTCGGCGGCGATGACCGGGCGGTTGTCAATGAGCTGCTGCAGCTCGGCCTCGAGCTTGGCCTTCATTTCAGGGGTGATGTACTGCTGCTGCTTTTCAGCCATGGAGTTCGGACCCTCGTTTCCTCATGTTGGGTTGCTTATTCGTTCGGATATTAACATGAGCACCGCTTATCGACGCTTCCTACCTCGCCTCCACGAACTCCTCATCCGCGTCAAGGAAAGACGGAATCGTCGTGGAGCAGCCGTACACGCCTCCCGAGACGGGGACATCGCGGACGGGGATGTCCACGTGCATGCGGGTGTGCTCCTCACCGCCGGCGGGGAGCACAACGTCGCGGCGGCCGATCTCGGCGTGCTCGTAGTTCAGGGAGGTGATGATGCAGTAGCCGGGGACAGACGGATCGTTCCGGGAAACGTCGAACCAGACGCGGGAGGTGGTGTCGTCGATGCGCTCGTGTGCGACGAGTTCCGCCGTGATGGGTTCGGCGCGGCGCTGCATGATGTAGCGCCCCGCGAACGCCACAATGAGCACGATGAACAGCACGGAGATCACGGCGACGATCTTTCCAGCGGTGCGGGAAGGTGCGGCCTTGGCGGCCGTGGTGCCGTAGCGGGCGCGGGTGCGTCCGGTGTGCTCGTCCGCCGAAGAATCGTGCTCTGCCACGTGGGTTCTCTTCCTAATCGGGGGAGGTACTAAACTTGTCTCGCGATTAACCATAACCCCAAGTAGAGGTGGAACACTAAGTGACGGGATACCGTTTGCTGGCCATTCACGCGCACCCAGACGACGAGTCGAGCAAGGGCGCTGCGACGATGGCGAAGTACTCCCACGAGGGCGACCGCGTGAAGGTGCTCACCTGCACGGGCGGGCAGCGGGGCGACATCCTCAACCCGGCGATGGACAAGCCGGGGATCATCGAGCGCATGACGGAGATCCGCCGCGGCGAGATGGCCGCGGCGGCCGCCGCCCTAGGCGTGGAGCACGAGTGGCTGGGCTACGAGGACTCCGGCTTGCCGGAAGGCGACCCGTTGCCGCCTCTGCCCGAGGGCTGCTTCGCGTTGGAGGACCCTGTCGAGGTGGCCAAAGTCGTGGTTGGCAAGATCCGCGAATTCCGCCCGCACGTGATTATCACCTACGACGAGAACGGTGGCTACCCGCACCCGGACCACATCATGGTGCACAAGATCTCCATGATCGCGTGGGAGGAAGCCGGCAACCCGGACTTCGCGCCCGAGATGGGGGAGCCGTGGACGCCGTTGAAGCTGTACTACAGCCACGGCTTCGTCGCCCAGCGCATGCGCCTGCTGCACGACCGCCTCGCCGCGGAGGGCAAGCCCAGCCCCTACGAGCCCATGCTGAAGCGCTGGGAGGAGAACGCCTCCGACATCATGCAGCGCGTGACCACCCAGGTGGAGTGCGGCGATTACTTCGGCCACCGCGCCGAGGCCCTCACGGCGCACGCGACGCAAATCGATCCGGCGGGCGCCTTCCTGGCTAGCCCTGTCGAGGTGCAGAAGGAAGTGTGGCCGACCGAGGAATTCGAGCTGGCGCAGACCCGCGTGCAGACCTCCCTGCCGGAAACAGACCTGTTCGCCGGAATTGACCTCGGCGCTGAAGCAGGGAACGAAGGAGAATGACAGTGCGGATCGACACGGGGATTGACAATCTCGCGGGCACAGTGACGGTGCTGGCCCAGCAGATGAACAAGGACGCGCCCGTCGGGCCCGAGTTCGGCAAGGCGGAGCCCATCGGCGCGCTCATCGTCGTGTGCATGATGGCGGTCATTTTGCTGATCGGCTGGGCTTTCCACCGCCGCTATTCGCGTTTCAACCGCCGCAAGCGTTTCGCGGAGGAGCGCGGGCTCGACGTCTTCGATGAGAAGGCTGTCGATGAAGCGATGGCGGCCGAGGGCCTGTTGGACCGCCGCAAGAAGACTTTCTTCTAGCGGCCCTGTCTCGGGAACCTGAACCGGCACCAGAACCGGCGCTTGATACGCCGAGCAGTCGAGCAGGACGCTCCAAGCAGAGTAAGGTTGTGCACGTGACTCAGCTCGACCGACTTCTGTACCCGCTCTACGAGAAACGGTTGAAGCGTGAACTCCAGGGCGTGAGCCGTCCGAAGCACATCGCGGTCATGGCCGACGGCAACCGTCGGTGGGCGCGTGAAGCCGGGTTCGAGGACATCTCCCACGGGCACCGCGTGGGCGCGGCGAAGATCGGGGAGTTGGTGCAGTGGTCGGCGGAGATGGGGGTCGACGTCGTCACGATCTACCTGCTGTCCACGGAGAATCTGTCGCGCACGCCGGAAGAAGTGCAGCTGCTGTACGACATCATTTCAGGTGTCGTCGACGAGCTGTCGAGCGACGAGTACGAGGCGCGCATCCGTCTTGTCGGGCACCTCAACCTGCTACCGGAGAAAGTGGCCAACCGCATGCGTTCCGCGGCGGCGGCGACGGAGGACAAGGACGGCATCGTCGTCAATATCGCGGTCGGCTACGGCGGACGCCAGGAAATCGTCGACGCCGTGCAGAACTTCATCACAGCCAAGGTCGCTGAGGGAGTCCCCGCAGAGCAGCTTGCCGACGAAGTCTCCGTCGAATCCCTCTCCCAGCACCTCTACACATCCGGCCAACCCGACCCGGACCTGGTGATCCGCACCTCCGGCGAGCAGCGCCTCTCAGGCTTCCTGCTGTGGCAGTCGGCCTATTCGGAGATCTGGTTCACCGACACGTACTGGCCGGCCTTCCGCAAGATCGATTTCCTGCGCGCGCTGCGCGACTACTCGCAGAGGTCGAGGAGGTTCGGTAAGTAGGGGGCGTCGATAAGCACGCGCATCACATCTTGCGCATGCGCACCCTCTGAACCGAATGGTCGGCCGCTTTGGAGAGCACGAGCGATGCGCGCACACGCGTCGGCTGAATATTCTCCACTAGGTTGGGCAGGTTGATTGTCTGCCAAATTCTGCGGGCCTCCGCCGCGGCAGCCTCGTCGGTGAGGTCCGCGAACCGCGCGAAGTGCGCCCCCGGACGGCGGAACGCGGTGTTCTTCAGCTTGATGAAGCGGTCGATGTACCACTTCTCGATGTCCTGCGTCTTCGCGTCGACGTACACCGAGAAGTCGAACAAGTCGGACACCATCAGTGTCGGACCCGTCTGGAGCACGTTGAGGCCCTCGAGGATGAGAATGTCGGGGTGGTCGACGACCTGGTATTCGCCCGGAATGATGTCGTACGCGTCGTGCGAGTACAGGGGCGCCTTGACGTTGTCGCGCCCAGCTTTGACCTCAGTGACGAAACGCAGCAGGTCGCGGCGGTTATAGGACTCCGGGAACCCCTTGCGCGTCATTAGGTTGCGCTCGCGCAGCTCCGCGGCGGGAAGGAGAAAACCGTCTGTGGTCACGAGGTCGACGCGCGGATGGGAATCCCACCGTTGGAGCAGCGCCTGGAGCACACGCGCTGTGGTCGACTTGCCCACCGCGACGGACCCCGCGATCCCGATGATGAACGGCACGCGACCCGGATTCTCCCCGAGGAATGTCTCCGTCACCGCTGTGAGCTTCTGGCGCGCGCGGATCTGCAAGTGGATCAGACGCGACAAAGGCAGATAAATGTCAGCGACTTCCTGCAAGTCCATGCTCTCGCCGATGCCGAGCAGCTGCTCGAGGTCGGCTTCGTCGATTACCTGCGGCATGGTGGCGCGTCGCTCGCGCCACGCCTCGCGCGGGAAATCCAGGTACGGGCTCGGGTCTGCGGGTCGCGGCATGGGCACCATTGTTGCACTTGCAGGCACGAAACTCGGCCTTAAGGGGTGTGTCTAGAGTGAAGTGGTGCATACTGGCGCATAACTGCCGTACGGAAAGGAACCCGGAACATGACTGAAGATCTCCGCTACCAAGACCTCGCGTCGCTCGACCCGGAAGTGCACGAGCAGATCCTCGGGGAGGTGGCCCGCCAGCGCAACACGCTCGAGATGATCGCGTCGGAGAACTTCGTTCCGCGCGCGGTGCTGCAGGCGCAGGGCTCCGTGCTGACCAACAAGTACGCGGAGGGTTACCCGGGCCGCCGCTACTACGGCGGCTGCGAGAACGTCGACGTCATCGAGAACATCGCGCGCGACCGTGCCACCTCGCTTTTCGACGCCGAGTACGCCAACGTCCAGCCCCACTCCGGCGCCCAGGCGAACGCCGCCGTCCTCCACGCCCTGATCAAGCCGGGCGACACCATCATGGGTCTGTCGCTGGCGCACGGCGGCCACCTGACCCACGGCATGAAGATCAACTTCTCCGGCCGCCTGTACAACGTGGTGGCCTACGAGGTGGACCCGGAAACGATGCTCATCGACATGGATAAGGTGCGGGAGCTCGCTTTGGAGCACCGCCCGCAGGTGATCATCGCTGGCTGGTCCGCCTACCCGCGCACCGTGGACTTCGCCGCCTTCCGCGCGATCGCCGACGAGGTGGGCGCGTACCTGTGGACCGATATGGCTCACTTCGCCGGCCTGGTGGCCGCGGGCCTGCACCCGTCGCCGGTGCCGCACTCGGATGTCGTGTCCACCACGATCCACAAGACTCTCGGCGGCCCGCGCTCCGGCATGATCCTGGCCAAACAGGACCACGCTAAGGCGCTCAACTCCGCTGTTTTCCCCGGCCAGCAGGGCGGTCCGCTGATGCATGTCGTCGCGGCGAAGGCCACCGCACTGAAGATCGCTGGCACGCCCGAGTTCAAGAACCGTCAGGAGCGCACCCTGGAGGGCGCCCGCATTCTGGCTGAGCGCCTGACGGCGGGGGACTGCAAGCAGGCCGGCGTCGACGTGCTCACCGGCGGCACCGACGTCCACCTCGTCCTCGCGGATCTGCGCAACTCCGAACTCGACGGCCAGCAGGCGGAGGACCTGTTGCACTCCGTCGGCATCACGGTCAACCGCAACGCCGTGCCGAACGACCCGCGTCCGCCGATGGTCACCTCCGGTCTGCGTATCGGTACCTCGGCTCTGGCGACCCGCGGTTTCGACCTGGCCGCTTTCACGGAGACTGCGGACATCATCGGCACCGCACTCGCGCAGGGTAAGAGTGCGGATGTGGAGGCGCTGCGGGCGCGCGTCGATAAGCTCGCCGAGGACTTCCCGCTCTACCCGGGCCTCGAAGACTGGAAGATGCTCTAATCTTCCCGTACGCCGGTGCCGCGCTCCTCGGCGTGGACGCGGCGCGCCTCTGACAGCCAGGCCGGCTGATCCTCTAGTAGCTCTTTGATCTCCTGGGTGGTCAGCGGCTTGTCCATGTCATTGTTCTTCAACGCCGTGATGCTGATGCCCAGCTTGCGCGCCACCTCGGGGCGGGGGTGCGGCCCCTCAGCGCGCAGTTTCGCCAGCCATTCCGGCGGGGTGTCCTGCAGCTCGCGCAGCTGCGCATGGGTGACGGACCCGTCCTGGAATTCCTGCGGGGTCGCTGGGAGGTAGATCCCGAGTTTCTTCGCGGCGGTGGCGGGCTTCATCGCTGTGCTTGACGGCTGTTCGCTCATGCCCAAACGGTAGCATCGGGGCATGCTTCGCCTCGCCTTCGTCACCGGAACCGAACCTGGAAAGTGGTTCGCCCGCTACCGCGACACTACCGGTAGCGGGCTCGAGGACATCCCCAGTGACGACCCCGTCGCATTGCTTATCGACGGCACCGCCACCCTCGCTCTCACCCGCCTTCCCGATTCCCGCATCGGTGAGCCCGGGCAGAGGTACCACCAGGTGAAGCTGTACTCCGAGAAGCCCGGAGTGGCTGTGCCCAAAGATTCGGTGTACGCCGAAGTGGGGGAGCCCGTGCGCACCGGCGATCTCGTCGACGAGATCGTGAACTTCCGGTTCAGCGCCGCCGGGGAAGCCCATGAGGGAGGGTCCGGCTCGATCGATGACCTGCGCACTGCCCTCCAAGTTGTCGCCGCGAATGTCGGCGTCGCCTATGCGCCCGCACCCCTTTTGAAAGTGCTGGCGAAAAAACAGGTCAGAGTGCTCGAACTCGTCGACCCAGCCGCAGATGCCGAAACCGAGATCGCGTTGGTGTGGGCCGTTGCGGACGACTCCGAGGCGGTCCAGGACTTCGTCGGGGTGGCGAAAGGGAGGACGAGGAATTCGTCGCGGGGGAGCAGGGAGGCGTCGAAAAGCGAACCGAGAAGAGAACGGAGCCGCGCGAAAGTGAACCGTAAAGTAAACGGCAAAAGCTGTGCGCAGCGAAAGGGGCCCGCGAGGAAGCACCCCAAAAAAGGGGTGCGCAATCGTTATAAATGACGCAAAGTTTGCATAATGGGGGGCCTGCAAGTTCAAGAACGTGTATCGAAAGGTTAATTAATTCATGAACCGCAAGATTGGCGCATCCATTGCCGCACTCGCACTGACCACCGGTCTGGTCGCTTGCTCCAGTGACGAAGGCGACACCACCGAGGTCGAAGCCACCGAAACCAATACCATGACCGCTTCTGAGGAGGCTGGTGCTGCCGGCTCCGAGTCCGAGAGCGCAGACGCTTCCGAGTCCGAGGGTGCCGGTGCAGGCGCTGCTGACGGCGACACCACCGAGCTGACCACCAAGGACGGAGAGAAGGTCGTTGTTCCGTCCAAGGCTGCTAATGCTCAGGAAGAGCTGGGCTTGGGCAACTGGGGCGACCCGATCAGCGTCGAGACCAAGGATGACGGCGCTACCCTGATCGAGTACGACGCAGATAAGAACATCGTCTACTCCGAGGAGACGGGCGCTGTGCCGCTGGTCGGCATGATCGCTGAGACCTGGAAGAAGGACGGCGGCCTAGACAACGAGATCGGTCTGCCGCTCAAGGCCGAGGACAAGCGCGACGACAACAACGGCTGGATCCAGGACTTCCAGAACGGCACCATCGAGTGGCTCGAGGAGAACGGCGAGTTCGGCGCCAAGATCAGCTAAGAACCGCTGTGAACAGCAGTGATCGATGTGAATGGGGTTTAACGGAAGTTAACCTTACATCGATGTAATTTAAACCTTGCTCCCTTAGTGTGGCGGGTGCCAGGCACCGCGAAGAACGGTCCTGGCTACCACCAACCGCACTAGGGGAGCAAGTTCATGTTTGACCCTTCTGTTAGCCAACTTGACACCGCCGGCGCTCGAATGGAAAGCACCGGAAGCAATCCCGAACAACTCACCTCGCCAACTGCACTGAAGACATATGTGCTGGACACGTCGGTCCTGTTGTCCGACCCGTGGGCGTTGAGGAAGTTCGCGGAACACAACGTCATCCTCCCGCTCGTGGTCATCACGGAACTCGAGCAGAAACGTCATCACCCAGAGCTTGGCTGGTTCGCCCGCCAGGCTCTTCGTTTTTTGGAGGACCTGCGCTCCGACTACGACCGGCTGGATGAACCGATGCCGGTCAACGTTGACGGCGGCACCGTCCGCGTGGAGCTCAACCACCAGGACCAGTCGAATCTGCCGGTGGCCCTGCGGGGCCCGGAGAACGACAACCGCATTCTCGCCTGCGCGTACAACTTCATGCAGGAGGGCAAAGACACTGTTCTGGTGACCAAGGATGTGCCGCTGCGTGTGAAAGCGGGCGCTGTGGGGCTGGCCGCACAGGAGTACCGTGCGCAGGACGTTGTGCTGACCGGTTACACGGGAATGGCTGAGCTGGAGGTCTCCGGGGAAGAGATCGACGAGCTGTACGCCACCGGCTTTGCGGCGGTCGACACGGGCGATTTGCCGGTGCATTGCGGGTTGACGCTCAATGCGGGTTCGCAGTCGGCTTTGGCGCGTGTTGCGCCGAGTGGCGGGGTGAAGCTCGTCCGCGGCGATGCCGACGCGTTCGGTCTCTCGGGCCGGAGCGCGGAGCAGCGGGTCGCGCTCGACCTGCTTCTCGACGACACGGTCGGCATCGTGTCTATCGGCGGCCGCGCCGGCACCGGCAAGTCGGCGTTGGCACTCTGCGCGGGCCTGGAGTCCGTGCTGGAGCGCGGGGAGCACAAGCGCATCATCGTCTTCCGCCCGCTGTATGCGGTGGGAGGGCAGAACTTGGGCTACCTTCCGGGCGATGAGATGGAGAAGATGAATCCCTGGTCGCAGGCCGTCTACGACACCTTGGAGGGCGTTGTCTCCGACAACGTGCTCGAGGAAGTCGCAGCCCGGGACCTGCTCGAAGTGCTGCCGCTGACGCACATCCGCGGCCGCAGCCTCCACGACGCCTTCGTCATCGTCGACGAGGCGCAGTCGCTGGAGCGCAATGTGCTGCTGACAGTTCTGTCGCGTCTGGGACGCGGTTCCCGCGTGGTACTCACCCACGATGTCGCCCAGCGCGACAATCTGCGCGTTGGCCGCCATGATGGTGTGCAGGCCGTGATTGAGAAGCTCAAGGGGCAGGACCTGTTCGCGCATGTCACCCTGACGCGCTCGGAGCGTTCGCCGATCGCCGAGCTGGTCACGGATCTGCTCGAGGACCACGCCTAAGCAGCTAATTCACAGGGAAGAGAGGGCGGTTGTACGATGGTCGCCATGTCGAATCGCGATTTCACGATCCGCCCGATCCGCCCCGAGGACTACCCGCAGGTCCGCGCGATCTACGAGTCTGGGCTGGGAACCGGCCACGCCTCGTACGAGACGGAAGGGCCGACGTGGGCGAAATTTTCCACCAACAAGATCATCGAGACCGTGTTCGTCGCCGTCGAGCCAGATGACGACGACAAGGTTCTCGGCTGGGTCGCCGCCGCCCAGGCATCCACCCGTTCCGTGTTCCACGGCGTGGTGGAGGACTCGATCTACATCCATGAGGATGCGCGCGGCCGCGGAGTGTCCGGCGCCCTGCTGGACAAACTGATCGAGACGTGCAAGGACTTGAACAAGTGGTCCATCCACTCGTGGATCTTCCCGGAGAACGAGGGCTCGGCGGGCCTGCACGTCTCCCGTGGCTTCGTGAAGGTGGGCACCTACCACCACATGGCCAAGATGACCTACGGCGAGCTCGCAGGTACATGGCGTGACACAGACATCTACGAGCTGCTGCTGCCGAAGCCGGGCAAGAAGCCCGTGGCCGCAGACGAAGACAGCGACGCCGACGCAGCCACAGGCACAAACACAGACACAGGCGGGGAAGCCGGCGCTTAGAAGCAGCGGCGCTCCGCCTGCTCCACCTGCTCGACCTATCCCGCCTACTCGATCGTTTCCTTCAAGGTGTCTTCGCGCACGGGCAACAAGACCAGCGCAGAGATGATCACGAGCGGGATGAGCAGCAGGAAGATGGGGGTCAAACCGTCGTTGTAGCTGGTGGCGATGGCGTCGTGAAGCGGCTGCGGCAACTGGCTGACCGACCCTGGTGTCATTGACTGGGACGCGCCTTCTTTGAAGGCTTCCGCGTATTTCGCGGCTTCCGGGCCGAGCTTCGCCAGCGCGGCCGGGAGACGCTCTTCCATGTTGTTCTGCATGTTGTGGATGAACACGGTGCCCACAATGGATGCGCCGACGGACATGCCGATCTGGCGGAAGAAGTTGTTCGCGGCGGTGGCGGTGCCCACGACCGAGATCGGGAACGAGTTCTGGACGATGAGGACCAGCACCTGCATCACCATGCCGAGGCCGAAGCCGTAGACGAAGATGTAGATGCCGAGCGTCCACAGGTCGGTGTCGACGGTCAGGCGCGAGAGCAGGTAGCAGCCGACGGCGACGATGCCGAGACCGATAATGGGGAAGATCTTGTAGCTACCCGTGCGGCTGATCAAGGCACCGATGCCGATGGAGGTGATGATCATGCCACCGACCATCGGGATCATCATCAAGCCGGCTTCGGTCGGGGTCATCGAGTGGACCATCTGCAGGTAGGTGGGTAGGTAGGCCATAACGCCGGTCATGGAAATTCCGAGGACGACGCTGGCGATCGTGGTCAGCAGCATGTTGCGGTTGCGGAACAGGTGCATCGGCACGAGCGGATCCTTCGCGCGCAGCTCCACGACGACGAAGACGACCGCGGCGACTGCCGACGTGACCAGCAGCCCGATGATGCGCGGCGAGCCCCACGGGTACTGCAGGCCGCCCCATGTGGTGGCGAGGATGAGTGTGGAGGTCGCGACCGCAATGAGGGCGGCACCCGGCCAGTCGAAGCGGAAATTGCCGCGGTTGCCCTTGGACAGGTCGAGCACGATCGACGCTACCGTCATGGCGAGGATGCCCAGCGGGATATTCATCCACAGCCCCCAACGCCAGCCCGGGCCGTCGGTGAACCAGCCGCCTAGGACGGGGCCGAGGACGGAGGAGATGCCGAAGACGGCTCCCATCACGCCCATGTATTTGCCGCGCTCGCGGGCGGGAACGACCTCGGCGATGATTGCCTGGGAGTTGATCATCATGGCGCCGGCACCGAAGCCCTGGACAGCGCGGCCGATGATGAGCATCGTCATGGTCTGTGCGAAGCCGCCGAGAGCGGAGCCGATGACGAAGAAGACGATGCCGGAGATGTAGAACCACTTGCGGCCGAGGCCGTCGCCAAGTTTGCCGTAGATGGGGAGCGCGATGGTCATGGTGACCATGAACGCGGAAATCACCCAGCTCATGTGCTCAACGCCGCCGAGTTCGCCGACGATGGTTGGCAGCGCCGAGGAGAAGATCATCTGGCCGAGCGAGCTCATTAGCATGGTAATGAGCAGCGCCGTGAAGACGAGCCCGACGTTGGGGGCTGTGTGTTGTTGCCGTGGGGTATCTACCATTCGAGTCTCCTTGCGATGTCGGTGATGAAGACGGCGGCGCCGCGCACGCTGTCACGCGCGTCGCGGTCGGGATCGGAAAATTCGGGGTTGAAAACGGTGGTGCTCACGGCGCTCTGGACGATTTCGATGATCGCCTGAATTTCGGCGTGGGCAGGGTGGTCGGGGGCGAGACGGTCGGCGGGGAAGCGCTCGAAGTGTTCTTCTAGTGCCCCGCCGATAGCGGTCAGGGTGGTGCGGCGGCGCGCGAGAGCGAGGCTCGCCAAGGATGGGTTGGCGGCGAAAATGGCGCGGCGGCGTTCAAAGCCGGCGAAGTCGAAGTTCTCTGCGTCGGGCAAGCTGGTCTCCGAGATGATCAGCTCGACGAGGTTGTCGGCTTGAGTCTCGGCGATGCGCCGCAGCGCATCGTCGGTGACAGTGAGGGGCGCGGGCCCGAGGACTGCCTCGTCTTTGCTGTCCATGTAGTTGAAGAATGTCCGCCGGGAGATTCCGGCTTGTGCGCAGATATCCTCGACGGTGACGTTGTCGAAGCCGTGCTTTTCGACGAGTTCCGTCGCGCTTCCCACGATCCTTGCGCGGGTTTCCCTCCGCTTTTTCTCGCGTTCCACGAGCAGCAAGATTACACCCAGTGCAAGAATTCGCAAGATCGCGCTTATCGACGTTCGCCGCGCACCAAAAAGACCCTGGCAGAAGGCCTGCCAGGGTCCCGGGTGGAGCTAGTGCGGCGAGCTCGCTGTGCCTGCCGTGCCGGCTTTGCTAGCTCAGGTCACCGCTCTAGTTGCGGTCGGTGTTGGCCATGTCGAGGACGTTGAGGCGGCGGTCCAGCTCTTCCTCGGTCAGGTCGTCGCCGATGAAGCCGAGATCGATGACGGTCTGGCGGATGGTCTTGCCTTCCTTCAGGGCCGTCTTGGCGACCTTGGCGGCGTTCTCGTAACCGATCGCGGAGTTCAGCGGGGTCACGATCGAGGGGGAGGACTCGGCGAGGGTCTTCATGCGCTCGACGTTGGGCTCGATGCCGTCGACAAGTTTGGTGGCGAACTGGCGTGCCGTGTTCGCGAGCAGACGCGAAGACTCGAGAACATTGCGGGCCATGACCGGGATGAACACGTTGAGCTCGAACTGGCCCTGCGTGCCGGAGAACGCGACGGCGGCATCGTTACCGATGACCTGGGCGGAGACCTGCGTTGCGGTCTCGCACAGGACCGGGTTGACCTTGCCCGGCATGATGGACGAGCCCGGCTGGAGATCCGGGAGGTGGATCTCGGCGAAGCCGGTCAGCGGGCCGGAACCCATGAGACGAATGTCGTTGGCGATCTTGTATAGGGAGACGGCTACCGTGCGCATTGCGCCGGAGAACTCGACGAGGCCGTCGCGGTTGGCCTGGGCCTCGAAGTGGTTGCCTGCCTCGGTGAGTTCGTTGACGCCGGTGAGCTTCTTGAGCTCCTCGGTGACCTTGGCACCGAAGTCGGCCGGGGTGTTGAGGCCGGTGCCCACGGCCGTGCCGCCGATCGGCAGCTCACCCAGGCGGGGCAGTGAGGACTCGGCGCGGGCGATGCCGAGCTCGATCTGGCGTGCGTAGCCGGAGAACTCCTGGCCCAGTGTCACCGGGACGGCGTCCATGAGGTGGGTGCGGCCGGACTTGACCACGTCCTTCCACTCGTCCGCCTTCTTCTCCAGGGACTCCTGCAGGACCTTCAGGCCCGGGATGAGGTCGTTGACGGCGGCCTCGGTGGCGGCGACGTGCGTCGCGGTCGGGAAGGTGTCGTTGGAGGACTGGCCCATGTTGACGTCGTCGTTCGGGTGGACCTCGACGCCGTTATTCTTCGCGATGGACGCGATGACCTCGTTGGTGTTCATGTTCGATGAGGTGCCGGAACCGGTCTGGAAAACGTCGATCGGGAACTCGTTGTTGTGCTTGCCGTCGGCGATTTCCTTCGCGGCGGCGATGATGGCGTCGGCTTTAGTCGCGTCGAGGGCGCCGGATTCCTTGTTCACCGTCGCGCAGGCGGCCTTGAGCAGGCCGAGCGCTCGGATCTGCTGTGCCTCGAGTCCACGGCCGGAGATGGGGAAGTTCTCCACTGCGCGCTGGGTCTGCGCGCGCCACAGCGCCTGTGCCGGGACCTTCACTTCACCCATGGTGTCGTGCTCGATGCGGTATTCCTGATCAGCCATTATCTTCCTTTGCTTTGATCGTGCTTATCCACCCGCGATTATGCCCCAACCGGGGGTCGTGGAGTGCGGGGATGACCGGATGATGCCCCCGGTTTGAGGTGGTGCGTTTAGTCGATCGGGGAGGAGTAGTCGATGACCGAGTATTCTCGCAGCTTGGACAGCTGGTGCTGCGACTCGACGAGACGCACCGTGCCCGACTTGGAACGCATGGCCAGCGATCGAGTGGTGGCGCCGCTGTCGCGGTAGGACACGCCGCGGAGCATGTCGCCGTTGGTCACGCCGGTGGCGGCGAAAAAGCAGTTGTCGGAGCTGACCAGGTCGTTAATGCCGAGCACTCGGTCGAGGTCGTGACCGGCGGCCAGGACCTTCTCGCGCTCCTCGTCGGACTGTGGGGCGAGCATGCCCTGGATTTCGCCCTCGAGGCACTTCAGGGCGCAGGCCGTGATGACGCCTTCGGGGGTGCCGCCGACGCCCATCGCCAAGTCAATGGAGTTGTTGTTGCGGGCGGCCGCGATGGCGCCGGCGACATCGCCGTCCATGATGAAGCGGACTTTCGCGCCGGCCTCGCGGATCTCGGAGACAAGCTGGGAGTGGCGGGGGCGGTCGAGGACGACGACGGTGACATCGCGCGTGTCGACGCCCTTTGCCTTCGCCACGGCCTGGATGTTGTGGGCGACAGGGGCGGTGATGTCGATCTTGCCCGCGGACTCGGGGCCCACGGCGATCTTGTTCATGTAGAAGGCGTCTCTCGGGTCGAACATCGTGCCGCGCTCGGCAGCGGCGATGACGGAGATGGAGTTGGGGCGGCCCTCAGCCATCAGGCGTGTGCCGTCGACCGGGTCGACCGCGAGGTCGAGTGCGGCGCCTTGGCCGTTGCCGACCTGCTCGCCGTTGAAGAGCATCGGCGCTTCGTCTTTCTCGCCTTCGCCGATGACGATGACGCCGTCCATGGTGACGGAGTTGATCATCTTGCGCATTGCGTCGACCGCGGCGCCGTCGCCCTCGTTCTTCTTGCCGCGGCCGACCCAGCGGCCGGACGCGAGCGCCGCGGCCTCCGTCACGCGAACGAGTTCCATCGCGAGATTGCGGTCCGGAGCTTCAACGGAGTTGGACATGTGCGCCTCCTGGGGCAGTGGTGGGGGTGGTACGTCGGTGAAAATCATGACACCTTCCCACCCATTCTGGCACCTTCAGGGGGAGGGCATGCCTGGTTTCTCACCTGTTCGGGGGCGTTGGGCGTATTTCTGGGCCGGGGGCGCGGCATGCCATACTGGCAGGCGTGGCTAAGGAGAAACCCCGGATTTTCCAGGACGGCAAGGACATGACCATCAACGTCATCGTCATTGTCCTGCTGATGGTCGGCGCAGTCGGCTTCACTGGCATGTGCAGTTTCAATCCGGGGCGCCCGGAAAACGGCCCAGTCCAAGAGGTGGACGGTGCCACGTTCATGGGCATGGAGGCGCGCGCGGTGAAATTCCCGGTGCGTTTCCCGCGGATGCCGGAGGGCTGGGTGAACAACTCGGCGCGCCGCACGACGGTCGGCGAGGACCCGGCACCCGTCGTGGGGTGGGTGACCCCAAAGGAGGGCTACCTGCAGCTCACGCAGACCGGCGCGGATGTCGAGACTGCCGTCGAACGCGTCGATTCCTCGCCCCGCGAGAAGACGGGCACCGCGCTTATCGACGATGCCCAGAGCCTCGAGGCCACCATCTACTCGTCGCCTGAAGCCGATGTCCGCGATGTGTGGGTCGTCGATCTGGGGGATGTGCGCCTTCTGGTGAAGGGCGAAGCAAGGGAGGACGAGTTCCGCGAGCTGCTCGCGACGACGGTCGCCACGGAGCCGCTGCCGGCGACTTAGGCGTGAAACGCCAGGCGTCAAGCAGCAGGCGTTAGGCGTGAAACGCCAAGCGTGAGGCGGGGAGCCGTGAGGGTCGGGCTATTCTTCCTCACCGCCACTGGCCTCACCGGCGCCGAGTGCGGTCTCGACGCGCTTCTGGGCGCCGTCGAGAAGCACTTCGCAGCGCTTGGCGAGGGCTTCGCCGCGCTCCCAGTATTTGAGGGATTCGTCGAGGCTCATTTGGCCGAGCTCGAGAATCTTGACCGTCTCGACGAGCTCGTCGCGTGCCTGCTCGTAGGTGAGGGTTTCGGGGTCGGGGAATGCGTCGTCGTTGGGAGTGCCTTGTCCGTAGGTGTTCTCTGCCATGGTGTTTCTCCTGGTGTTTCGGTTCTTGCTGGTGGTTATTCGGCGGGTGTGGTGGACATTCCGGCGGCGGTGATGGAGCCGTCGCCGACGCGGATACGCAGCTGGGATCCCGGTGGCGCCTGCTCGATGCTGGTGACCACCTGGGCCTCGGTGCCGTCGCGGGGCTGGACCTGGACGACGGCGTAGCCGCGGGCGAGAGTCGCGGACGGGCCAAGGGCGGAGACCTGGGCGCGGAGACCGCGGACCTCGGACTGTTCGACGGCCACGAGCCGGGTGATGTCGCGGCGGATGGACGCCCGTGCGCGGTCGAGTTCCTCTCGGCGCTGCTCGATCGGGGTGAGCGGATTCGCCATCACAGACCGGGAACGCACTTGGCGCAAGCCTTCACGCTCGCGGTGCACCCACCCGCGCAAGGCGGCGGCCATGCGGGAGCGGGCCTCGGAGAGGAGTTCGAGCTCGGCGGCGACATCGGGGACGACGCGCTTGGCGGCATCCGTCGGGGTGGCGGCGCGCAGGTCGGCGACATTGTCCAGCACGGGGTTATCGGGTTCGTGGCCGATCGCGGAGACCACCGGGGTCTGTGCGGCGGACACGGCGCGTTGGAGGGCTTCCTCGGAGAAGGGCAGGAGGTCCTCCACCGAACCGCCGCCGCGGGCAATGATGATGACGTCGACGTCTGGGTCGGCGTCGAGAAGCTTGAGCGCATCGATGACTTCCGGGACGGCGTTGGCCCCCTGGACGGCGGTGTTGATGACGCGGAAGTCGACCGCCGGCCAGCGGTCTTTAGCCACGGAGAGGACATCCCGCTCGGCGGCGGAACCGCGGCCGGTGATCAGGCCGACCTTGGTGGGCAGGTAGGGCAGGGGTCGCTTGCGGGAGACGTCGAAAAGCCCTTCCGCCGCGAGTATCTTCCGCAACTGTTCAATCTTGGCTAGCAGCTCGCCTTCGCCCACGTGGCGGATTTCCGTGACCCACATCGAGAACGATCCGCGGCCGGCGTAGAACGCGGGCTTGCCGCGCACCACTACATGGTCGCCGTCTTTCAGCTGCGTCGGCATGCTGCGGAGCAACTCCGTCGACGCGGTGAGCTGCAGGCTCATCTGCTCCTGGGTGTCGCGCAACGTCAAATACGACAGCTTCCACGTCGGCTTGATGTTGACCTGCGTGAGCTGCCCCTCGATCCACAGCCAGCCCAGCCTTTCGATCCATTGCTTGACTGTCTGGTTGACCTGCGAGACCGACCACGGAGTTTCCGGTGTGCTCTTCGGTGGTTGTCCTGACAAAGCTAGCGCCCCCTTTCTCAACTCGCTCGAGCAAGCCAGCTTACCTTTTAGACTGCGTTTCCATTACCCTTGGTTCCATGTCCACCACTGTGAAAAACGTCCTCCTCGCAGCACCCCGCGGATACTGTGCCGGCGTTGACCGCGCAGTCGAGACTGTAGAGAAGGCGCTGGAGAAATACGGCGCTCCCATCTACGTCCGCAAGGAAATCGTCCACAACAAATACGTTGTCGAGACCTTGTCGAAGCGCGGCGTGATCTTCGTCGAGGAGACCGACGAGGTGCCTGAGGGCGCGCATGTGGTGTTCTCCGCCCACGGCGTTTCCCCGGCCGTGCGCGAATCCGCGCAGCAGCGCAACCTCATGGCTCTCGACGCGTCGTGCCCCCTTGTGACCAAGGTGCACAACGAGGTCAAGCGTTTCGCCCGCGACGGCTACCACATCCTGCTCGTCGGCCACGAGGGCCACGAGGAGGTCGAGGGAACCGCGGGCGAGGCCCCGGATGTGGTCCACCTCGTCGACGGCATCGAAGGTGTCGAGTCCGCGCCGGACTTCCCGGCGGACCAGAAGCTCGTGTGGCTGTCGCAGACCACGCTGTCGGTCGACGAGACTATGGAGATCGTCACCCGCCTGCGCGAGAAGTACCCGAACTTGGAGAACCCGCCGAGCGACGACATCTGCTACGCCACCCAGAACCGCCAGGTCGCCGTGAAGGCGATCGCCGAGCGCGTCGAGTTGATGATCGTGGTCGGTTCCCAGAACTCGTCGAACTCCAAGCGCCTCGTCGAGGTCGCGCTGCAGAACGGCGCCGATGCCGCCTACCTCGTCGACTACGCCAACCAGATCGAGGAGTCCTGGCTCGAGGGCGTCACCACCGTCGGTGTCACCTCCGGCGCGTCCGTCCCGGAGATCCTCGTGCGCGAGGTCGTCGAGTACCTAGACGAGCGCGGCTTCAGCAATGTCGAGCAGGTGACCACTACCACGGAGACGATCACGTTCGCCCTGCCGCGCGACCTGCGTGCGCCGCGTACCAAGGCCTAAGGCTCAGGGCGGTGTCTCAGGACTCGTAGAGGTCGTCGCTGAGCTTGCGGCTCGTTCCGCGCTGGCTCTCGCTGGTGGCCTTTTGGCGCTCCGCGCGGCGGGCGAGGAGCTCTTGGACAGTGACTTTCGTGTCGGTGTCATCGCCGGCGCGGGCGCCCGTGCCGGAGCCGGAAGTACTGCGCCTCCGTGAACGGGACGCTTCGCGGTGGGTGCGCCGGTTGGTGGCGCTGACGCTGCGGCGCTGGCGTTCTTCACGGGCGAGAATGTCCTCGTTCTGTTTCTTTAGCAGTCGGTACCGCAACAGGGCGATGAGCAGAGTGCCCAACGCGACGAAGAGCAGCACCGGGAAATACTGGGTCAGCGGGTACAAGATCAGCAGTGCTGACGCCTTGCTCAGCGACGACTGCCCGTCAGGCAGCTGGAAGTACGCGATCAGCGTGCCAGTCACCAGCAGGAAAAAAGTGAACAGCAGCGGGATCGACGCCACTGTGACGAACAGGCCCTTCGGGTTGACGAAGGTGGCCACGACGATGGCCGCCAGCGCGAAGAGCACGAGGAACGGCAAGCCGACTGCTTCGTTGTACAGGCTGATCAGCCCGCCGGTCACGAGAGCTGCGATGATGATGCTGATGCCGGAACCCGTGGAGAAGCCGGTCAGCGTCGATGCAGACGTGGACGACGAGCGGGGGGAAGCATGAGACACGGTGGAATATATTACCCGCCGGGATTGCCCGCTCTGGTTTCACTCGGCGGGTCTACCCCCATTTTTCTTCGGGGAGTGCGCCAGCCGAATCGTGCTCGGGGCCGGGGACGGCGGTGCGTGTGCGCGTGGACACCGGGTTCAAAGTCGTGGGTGCGGAGGAGGAATGCGCGGGAACATCCAAGTCCTTCAACCGGCGCGCTGTGACCATGACACGCGAGTCCATGGACCCGAGGGTGGCGTTGAACGCCTCCACCGCTTTGTCGAGGGAGGCGCCGAGACGGTTGTAATGCTCGGCCATCGTGCCCAGCCGCGTGTACAGCTGCGCGCCGAGGCGCTGGACTTCGTGGGCTTTTTCGGCGGCGGTTTCCTGCTGCCAGCCGAGGCCGACGGTGCGCAGCAGCGCGAAGAGTGTGGTGGGCGTTGCCAGCACAACCCCGCGGTCGAAGGCGAAGTCGAGCAGCTCCGGGTCCTGCTCGAGTGCGGCGTCGAAGAACGGGTCCGCGGGCAAGAACATCACGACGAATTCCGGAGTGGGGGAGAATGCCTCCACATAGCTTTTCGATGCCAACGTCGCCACATGGCTCCGCACCAGGTGGCTGTGCCGCCGCAGGTAGCCCTGCTTCTCCTCCGGGTCCTCGGTGCTGAGCGCGTCGAGGTAGGCGCCGAAGGGGACTTTCGCGTCGACGACGATGTTGCGGCCGCGGCTGAGTCGGATCACCATGTCGGGGCGCACCATCTGCCCGTCGATCGACGCGGTGGCTTGGACATCGAAATCGCAGTAGCGGGTCATTCCGCCGAGTTCCACGACGCGCTCGAGCTGCATCTCGCCCCAACGTCCGCGGGTGTTGGGGGAGCGCAGTGCGGCGACGAGTTGGTCGGTCCGGTCGCCGAGGCGTGCCGATGCTCTCGTGACTGCCTGCACCTGCCCGGCCAGCGCTGAATAGGCCACGGCGCGGTCCTCGTCCATTTCCCGCAGCTGGGCGGAGAGCTGCTCCATGGTGTGGCCGAGGCGGTCCAGTTCCCGCTGCTGTCCGGGATCGGGCGTCGGAGGTTGGGCGGGGCGGCGCTGCTCCTGCCTGACCGACTGGTAGGCGGCACCGACGAATGCCCCAGCCAGAAAAGCGAGGACCGCGACGACAACGATGAGGGCGACAGCAGTGGGGGTGCTCATGCCCCTCACCTTTGCACACGCCTAGGACACGTCGTCCCCGCCATCCTTGCGCGAGCCGAACAAATTTTCGATCTTCCATTCCTTGCGCGGCCGGAGATTGATCGCGCGTACCTGCTTGACCAGGGTCGAGCCGGGAGCCGTGCGCGGTTGAGGAGCGGTGGCTGTCTCCTCCTCGACAGCGGGCGGAGTCCACTGGTGCTGGGACATGAGTTCATCGCGGGCATCGTTGCTCTCGCGCTCTTCGGCCTCGGCGAGTGCGCGGCCGACGTCGGTGGCGAAAGTCAGGTCGCTGGCGCTGATCTCGCCGGCGTGGAGGCGCAAGATGTCCTGGGCGTAACGGAAGACCACGGCCACGGTGGCAGCGACGGGGACTGCCAAGAACGCGCCGACGAGGCCGAAGAGACCGCCGCCGACAGTGACGGAGACCAGCACGATCACTGGGTGCAGGTTCATCGCGCGGGACTGGAGCAGCGGGGAGAGAATGTTGCCCTCCAACTGCTGCACGCCGATGACGATGGCTAGGACAATCAGTGCCTTGGTAAAGCCGAGGGAGACGAGCGCGATCAGCACTGCGAGTGTGCCGGCGACTATCGCACCCACGAGGGGAATGAACCCGGCCATGAACGTGATCACGGCCAGGGTGAACGCCATCGGGACTCCGACGAGGTAGATGCCGAAGCCGATGCAGACGGCGTCGATAAGCGAAACGAGCGCTTGTGCCCGGACGTACCCGCCGAGCGTGTCCCATGTGCGCGTGAGCAGCTCCGTCGCGTGCAGGCCCGCGCGGCCGCCGGTGGCGCTGCGGACCCACGGCAGGAATTTCGGGCCGTCCTTGAGGAAGAAGAAGGTCAGGACCACGACCACGACGAGCGTGATCGACATCGATGTGGCCGTGCTGATGCCGCTGAAGATGCCGCCGGCGATCGCCCCGGCCTTGTTCTGCATCCATGTCGCGATGTCCTGGACGATGCTGTCCACCTGTTCCGCGTCCACGTCGAACGGCAGCGACTCCTGGTTCTGGAGCCACAACTGCAACCCCTGCACACCCTGCCCGGCCTGAATGACAAGGACGCGCGAGTTGCGCAGGATGTCCGGAAGAATGATCGCCACGAAGAAGACCAGCACGCCGAAGAACACGAGCAGCGACACCATCGCCGCCAGCCCGCTGGGGACTTTGTGCCGGCGTATGAAATTCGTGATGGGGGACAGCACCGTGCACACGATCAACGCCAGAACAACGGGCAGCACGCCCGCCCAGAATTTGCCCACCAGGTAGAACGCCGCGCCGAGCAGCACCATGATGATGAGCATGCGCAGGGAGAACTGCGCCATGTTCTTCAGCCACGAGTTCACGATCACGGAGCGGTCGACGCGGTTGCCGTACTCGTGCACGGCGCGGGACCCGGCGGACTTCGCGTCCGACGCTTTGACTTCCTCTGCCAGCGCCTGCGCATCGCGCGCACTGCCGTCGGCGGCGGGATCCTTGCCCGATTCCGGGCCATTCAGTGCAGAACTCACGCGCACTATTGTGCCTTAATATGCTTGCCAGGAGCCACGGGTTCGCGCATCGCTTTTCGACGAGCGACCCAACGTGACCCGTGCTACATTCTTGTGCTCGGACGCAGTGGAACCCGTCTTTTCCCTGCTCAAATCTTCCAGTACCTCTTGGGAACGAAGGATGACATGCGCCTGAAAACTACTGCCGCCCCGGTTCATTTCCAGCCGCAGATCCGCGACATGATTTCCAATTTCCGCATTTAGAACAGCTAGAAGACTACGAATGACTTTCCGCTGCACCACCGCGACCACAACGCTGGCGGTGCCCTTCTCCGCCGCCGCTGTCCCGGATGCCGCCGCGCAGTCCTCCTCTGTCGCCGGTCCTGGTGCCGTCAGCCACATCGGTGTCGGTGCTACCTCCACGGACATGAATTTCTCCTGGCGCACCGATTTCCGCGGCGCGGAGTACGTGAAGTACTACCCGGCGGGCCAGCCGGAAAGAGCTCTGACCGTTGCGGCGGAGGAGGCGGACTTCGGGGCGCTGCGCTATCGGTCCATGCGCGCCACCGTTAGCGGCCTGCAGCCGGGGACGGAGTACGCCTACGGGCTCGGTTCCGACAAGGGCGGCTGGAGCGCCCCGCAGACCTTCTGTGTGCAGCCCACCGGTGATAGCTGGTCTTTCCTCGATTTTTCCGACGCGCAGATCGGCATCGATCTGCAGGTGCGCGAGCAGGTCGAGGTGTGGCGCTCCGCAGTGAAGTCCGCGACCGCCGCCCGCCCCGATTCGTCCTTCATCCTGCACTCCGGCGACCAAGTCGAGGGTTGGGGCGACCCGGTCACGCAGTGAGAAGCTTTCTTCTCCGCCGACGAACTGAAGCGCTACCCGGTCGCGATGTCCAAAGGCAACCACGAGACCTACGCACCGAACAAGCACTTCGACGAGCATCGCAACTTCCCGAACCAGCAGGGCGGCAGCGCCAACTACTTCTTCGAGCGCAATAACGCACTGTTCGTCGCGCTCGATTCCACCCCGAGCAATAGCGGCGATATCCGCAACCACGCCGACTTCGTGCGTAACACCGTCGCGCAGCACGGGGCCGGCAAGGACTGGATCATCGCCGTCATGCACCACGCGCCGTGCACGCAGGGCTCGCACAGCACGAAGGACGCGGATGTGAAGAAGCTCCGCGAGGGCCTCGCGCCGGTGTTCTCGGATGCGGGCGTGGATATGGTCATGTCTGGCCACGACCATATGTACAACCGCACGCACCTCATCAACGGCCTGACACCGACCGTCCCGGAGGCGCGCCCCGAGCCGGGCGACGTGCTGAAGCCGAAGGCGGGGGAGGTCATGTATGTCACCATCACGACTGCCGGCGGCGGCAAGTACTACGACTTCCACAGCGCAGACGGCACCAAGCACCCCGAGTACACTGACCGCTCCCAGACCGAGGGGACGGACCTGCAAGCCAAGGAGATTGCGATCTGGCGCCAGGACAAGACCCCGGACTATGCCGTCGTCGACGTGACCAAGGACAAGCTGACCATGAGCACGTTCAACGTCGCGGATAACTCGCTTGTCGACGAATTCACCCTCGACAAGACCAACACCGACCGCCCCAAGCCGGGCACCGTCAAGCCGGGCGCGGGGGATGACTCGGCTTCTTCCGGCAGCTCCTCGAGCGGCAACGGCAGTGCCGGCGCCAACAAGGCGTCCTCGGCCAACGGAACTGCCATCGGCATCGGCATTGGTGTTGCAGTGCTGCTCGGCCTAATCGGCGGTGCAGCGTTGGCTGCGCCGCAGCTGCGCAACGCCGCCGCACAGGTGCCGCAGCTGCGCGATCTCGCGGCGCAGTTCGGTATTCAGCTGTAGAACGCGAAGACTGAACACAGCCCGACTCCCACGCCCCGTCCGCCTCTCGCTCTGGGTGGCTGGGGCGTGCGTTATCATTGGCCACCGTGAGCCTTACTCTTGGAATCGTCGGTCTGCCCAACGTGGGCAAATCCACCTTGTTCAACGCATTGACCCGTAACGAGGTCCTGGCGGCCAACTACCCGTTCGCCACCATCGAGCCGAATGTCGGCCTGGTGCCGCTGCCGGACAAGCGCCTCGACCGCCTCGCGGAGATTTTCGGGTCCGCCGAGATTCTTCCTGCGACGGTGTCGTTCGTGGATATCGCCGGCATCGTGAAAGGTGCTTCCGAGGGCGAGGGCATGGGCAATGCCTTCCTCGCCAATATCCGCGAGGCCGACGCGATCTGCCAGGTTGTGCGCGCATTCTCCGACGACAATGTCATTCACGTCGACGGCCAGGTCGACCCGGCCAGCGACATCGCTGTGATCAACACCGAGCTCATCCTCGCTGACCTCCAGACCATCGAGAAGGCCCTGCCGCGCCTGGAGAAGGACGGCCGCAAGGACAAGGACGCTGCAGCGCAGGCTGAGGAAGCCAAGAAGGCGCAGACGGTGCTGGAGAACGACACAACTCTCTTCGCAGCGTCCAAAGCCGGTGAGATCGACCTCGCCCTGCTGCGCGACCTGCACCTGATGACGGCGAAGCCTTTCCTCTACGTGTTCAACTCCGACGAGGGCGTCCTCACCGACGATGCCAAGAAAGCGGAGCTGCGTGAGCTCGTCGCTCCCGCCGAGGCCGTGTTCCTTGACGCGCAGACCGAGACTGAGCTTCTCGAGCTCGAGGAAGAGGACGCCGCCGAGCTCCTCGCGGCAGTTGGGCAGGACGAGCCCGGTTTATCGACGCTCGCCCGCGCCGGCTTCGAAACCCTCGGCCTCCAGACCTACCTCACCGCCGGCCCCAAGGAATCCCGCGCCTGGACCATTCACAAGGGCGATACCGCACCCAGGGCTGCCGGTGTCATCCACACCGACTTCGAGAAGGGCTTCATCAAGGCCGAGATCGTCGCCTTCGACGACCTCGACGAGCTCGGCTCAATGGCCGAAGCCCGCGCGCACGGCAAGGTCCGCCAGGAGGGCAAGGACTACGTCATGGCTGATGGTGATGTCGTCGAGTTCAAGTTCAACGTAACCTAAGGCGCGCCAGTGTTAGTCGTATGACAACACGTGCTGCCATTTACCTTCGCATCTCGCTCGATGCTGCCATGAACGGTCTTACCATCGAGCGTCAGCGAGAAGACTGTAAAGCCAATGCAAAGCAGCGTGGCTGGACGGTCGTGCACCTATGTGGATCAGTCGATCTCGGCCTCTAAGAAAGACGTGGAACGTCCCGACTACGACGCGATGGTGGCTAGCCTTAAGCGAGGCGAGCTTGACGCGATTATCTGCTGGGATTTGGATCGTCTAACACGACAGCCCGCGCAGCTCGAAGAGTGGATCGACAGAGCGGAACAGCACGGGTTGAAGCTTGTTACCGCGAATGGTGATGCGGGCCTCAGTACTGACGGAGGCCGGATGTTCGCGCGCATCAAGGCGGCCGTGGCACGCGGTGAAGTCGAGCGTAAAGGGGCTCGGCAGTCACGCGCCCAACAGCAGCGTGCTGAGCAAGGGCGCTGGTGTTCCGGCGGTGTACGTCCTATTGGCTACAGCTCAACAGGTGAGATCATCCCTGCTGAGGTGGAGGCTGTACTTGGTATCTATCGTGCTATCGAACGCGGTAATTCCATGCGCGATATCGCCAGCGTGCAGTGCATTGCGGCTTCAATTGGCCCTTCTTGCGTGCTCTCTACTGTTCCAGCCACTTTATTGACACGTAGATTGCACGGTGCTGTTGCAAAGTTGGGGCAGTAGGAAGAGCAACGCGAAGTAATCACAGCCATGGGTATCTTCTCCGGTCGTCATTTCCCCCGTGACATCATTCTGTGGGCAGTGCGGTGGTACTGCCGCTACGGGGTGAGCTACCGCGATCTGGAGGAAATGATGACCGAGCGGGGCGTGCCGGTCGATCACACCACGATCTACCGCTGGGTCCAGAAATACGCCCCTGAGCTGGACAAGCAAACACGGTGGTACCGGCAGGTACCTGACTGGCAGGCCAGTTCCTGGCGGGTGGATGAGGCCTATATCCGGGTCGGCGGAAAGTGGTGCTACCTCTATCGGGCGATCACCGCCGGTGGCCAGACCCTGGACTTTTACCTCTCTCCGAAGCGGAACGTGGCCGCAGCGAAGCGTTTCCTGGCCAAGACCCTCAGATCCAATGCGTCAGCCGGGTATCCCAGAGTGATCAACACCGATAAAGCACCCTCACTAGCCAGGGCAATCGCCGAGTTGAAGTCAGAGGGAATCTGCCCGCCAACAGTGGAACACCGGCAGGTGAAATACCTCAACAACATCCTGGAAGGCGACCATGGTCGGCTGAAGCGGATCCTCGGGCCGAAAGGCGCGTTTAAGAACCGGGCATCTGCATATCGGACGTTGAAAGGGATGGAGGCGATGCACTCATTGCGGAAAGGGCAAGGCACGTTGTTTGCCTACGGGCAACCGAACCCGGACGCGGTGATCGTCAACGGGTCTTCGAGACGACCTGAGAACGCCCACACGCAGCGGCCATCAGGGAATGAGAAACTGAGTTTTTGCGGCTCTCCCCCCCCAACTTTGCAACAGCACCGGTTGATGTTGCAGGTGGGGATGTGGTCGAGGTTGTTCAGCGGCGCGATCTTTTCGACCAGCAGCACCACAGTGGCCATCAACCCGATCATGCCGCCGCCAGCAGTAGGACTCCCAGCCTCCAGCCGGCAACAGGGGCGGTCAGAGTGGCCTGGCCGCCGTTCTCGACGGGGTGTGGTGGTCGGGTCCCGGCCTGTCACCGGGCGAAACGGGCGATAGCGTCGGTGACTTCCTGGAACTTGGCGTCGGCCTCCTCTCCTCCTAACTGGGCGGCGTCACGGACGCAGTGTTTCATGTGGTCATCGAGTAGTCCCAGGGCAACGCTGCGTAGGGCAGCATTGACCGCGGAGATCTGGGTAAGGATGTCGATGCAGTACTGTTCCTCGTCGACCATGCTGTGCAGGCCCCGGGCCTGGCCCTCGATGCGCTTGAGGCGGGCGAGATAGCGATCCTTGTCGTTGATGTAGCCATGGGTGGTGCGACAGGTGTCGGCCCCACCCGAGGAGGAAACGGTCTGATCAGGGGTGCGAGTATCCACAATGGTCTCCTTGCTGAAAAAAAAGGGGCAGGTATGTCCTGAGTCAGTTGCGGGTCGATCAGGATGGAACGCCCGAGGGTATGGAATGAGGCGTGAGGACCTCATGGTCCCCACGCACTGTGGCGTTATTCGGATAAGTAGTCGGCAGATTGTCGGCCTGGAGGGGCCTGCCGGGTGGGGCCCGGGGGAGAGGTCAGGAGCAGGTACTT
Organism: Corynebacterium sp. p3-SID1145; assembly: GCA_025144245.1. GTDB lineage: Bacteria > Actinomycetota > Actinomycetes > Mycobacteriales > Mycobacteriaceae > Corynebacterium. Next base: position 27,074 of record JALXXC010000008.1, read on the forward strand.
GGGGACGGAGGTTTGAGTGTTATTGGAGGGACTCAGCCGCAGGAGGAGGAGGACACGGGGTTCCTTATCGCTAGAAAAGGATGCGGATTAGGCGGTGACCGGCTGCCGCACGGAGGGGCGAGCGGGCTGTGGTGAGGAACTGGTGTTGTCGTGGGAGGGCTCGAATCTACGCAGCGTGAGCGAGTTGGAGACCACGAACACCGAGGAGAAGCCCATCGCAATGCCCGCCAACCCCGGGTTGAGGAAACCGATCGCGGCGACCGGGATCAGCACGACGTTGTAGGCGAACGCCCAGAACAGGTTGCCCTTGATGGTGCCCAGCGTGCGACGTGACAGACGGATGGCATCGCCCGCGGAGCGCAGGTCGTTGTTCATTAAGGTGATATCGGAGGCCTCGATGGCCACATCCGTGCCCGCCCCCATGGCCAGACCCAGATCGGCCTGGGCCAGGGCGGCCGCGTCATTGACGCCGTCGCCGACCATGGCGACCTTCTTGCCCTCATGTTGCAGCTTCTCGATGACCGCGACCTTGTCCTGCGGCATGACCTCGGCACTCACGTTGGCCGCATCGATGCCCACCTCTTGGGCGACGGCGGCCGCGGCCTTCGCGTTATCGCCGGTTAGCAGGTACGGACTCAACCCCAGCCTGCGGAACTGGGCGACCGCTTCCGCTGAGGAGTCTTTGATGGCATCGCGCACCACGACCACACCGGCGGGCTGGTCATCGACGTAGACGGCCACCGGGGTCGCGCCCTGCGACTGTGCGTGGTCGAAGGCGGTGGTGAGGTCACGGGGCAGCTGGCCGGCGGGACGGCCGACGGTGACGATGTGACCCTTGACGGTGGCCGTGACGCCCCGGCCGGCGGTGCTGTCGAAGTCGGTGGCCTCCTGGATGTTCCCGGAGCGCTCGGCCTCGGTGACAATCGCCTTGGCGATGGGGTGCTCGGAGCCTGCTTCGACGGCCGCCGACAAGGCGAGGACCTCGTTGTTGGTGTAGCCGTCGGCGGCGTGGACGCCGGTGACCGACATGACCCCGGAGGTGACGGTGCCGGTCTTGTCCATGACGATGGTGTCGACCTGGCGGGTGGATTCTAGGACCTCCGGGCCCTTGATCAACAAGCCCAGCTGCGCGCCCCGGGAGGTGCCCACCAGCAGGGCGGTCGGGGTGGCCAGTCCCAGGGCGCATGGGCAAGCGATGATCAGCACCGCGACTGCGGCGGAAAAGGCCCAGTTCGCCCCGCTGCCAAGGGCGAGGTGGACGATCAGGGTGATGATGGAGACGACAATGACCGTCGGGACGAAGACTGAGGAAATCTTATCCACCAGGCGCTGGACCGGGGCTTTTTTCGCCTGGGCGTCAGTGACCAGCTTGGCCATCTGGGACAGCGTGGTCTCCGAACCTGTGCGGGTGACTTCGACCAGCAGTCGACCGGAGGTGTTGATCGTCGCGCCCGTGACCGGGGTGCCGGGGGCGGCCTCGACAGGAACGGACTCGCCGGTCAGCATCGACTCGTCGATGGCCGAGGTGCCCTCGATGACACGACCGTCAGTGGCGATCTTCTCACCCGGGCGGACGACGAAGACGTCACCGACTGTCAGCTGGGAGACCGGGACGCGGACTTCCTCACCGTCGCGGATCACCGCGGCGTCTTTCGCACCCATGTCCAGCAGGGACTTCAGCGCCGCGGAGGACTGGCCCTTGGCGCGGACCTCAAACCACCGGCCGAGCAACAGGAAGGTGATGACTACGGCGATGGTCTCGAGGTAGATGTGGTCCATGCCGTCATCGCGGGGCAGCAGGCTCACCTCCATGACCATGCCGGGGTGCCCGGCGTTGCCGAAAAACAAGGCCCACAGCGACCACAGATACGCAGCGGTAGTGCCCAGAGACACGAGCGTGTCCATCGTGGTCGAGCGGTGACGCAGGTTGGTTAAGGTCGCCCGGTGGAACGGGGCGCCACCGTAGAAGTAGATCAGGGTGGACATGACGAGCAGGGCCCACTGCCAATTCATGAACTGCAGGGACGGGATCATCGAGATCGCGACCACCGGAACGGAGAGGATCGTCGACCCGACCAGACGCGACTTCAGGTCTCTGGCCTCGGCCTCGCGGGCCTGTTCGTGGCGGTCACCGACCACCTCGTTGTCCTCCTCCGGGCCGCTGTCCACGGCGGAGGCGTGTTGATCCCCCATGGTGAACGCGTCGTACCCGGCACCCCGCACGGTTTCGATCAGCCGATCGGCGTCGACTTTGGTGGGGTCGTAACTGACGGAGGCGGATTCGGTGGCGAAGTTGACGGTGGCCTCCACGCCATCGAGCTTGTTGAGCTTGCGCTCCACCCGCCCTGAGCACGACGTACAGGTCATGCCGGTGACGCCCAGATCGACCTGGAGTAGGTCAACCGACGGTTGAGTCTGAATCATCAGTGATCAGTCCTTCAGCAAACAGTGGTGAGGTGCATCTCCGAGGTCCCAAAAGGCCCGCCCACAGATGCACCGTCGGGGATATCGAACCTGCATGGCTGGGCCTGATGGGCATATCCAGCAGGGTTGGCCCGGCCGTGTCTACCCGAGGCGGGGACCGGGCCCAGGGATTAGGGCTTGACGGTGTAGCCGGCTGTCGTGACAGCGGCGACAACATCGTCGTCGGTGAAGTTTTCACCCGTGACGGTCACCTGTCCGGTATCCACGGTGGCCTCCACCTTGGTCACACCGGCGACCTCGCCGATCTCCTCCTCCACGGAGGACTTGCAGTGTCCGCAGGTCATGCCTTCGATGATGTACTTCTTTGTTACGGCGCTCATCAGATGATCCTTTCCTTGATGTCCTGAAGGGCACGAGTGGAGATGCCCCAACAACTTTCAACCTATACCCATGGGGGGTATCAGTCAAGGAGGTGTCTGCCCCTAAGCGTCCCGTTCGGCGGGCAAGACTTCCGGAACGGCCGCGATCGTTGCTGCACTTCTTGTACAAAAGGGGATGGGCATCACGGTCATCCTCAGTCAGTTCCGCAGCGAACAAAGCCGCTATCTTGATGCCGCCCAACGTGAACCGGTCACCACCCTCAGTCGCGGGCCCCGCCGCCGGGCGGTGGTGGTCTCCCCGGACTTCTACGACCGGGCGGTTCAGACGCTGGAGGATGGCGAGGATATCCGTGCCGCAGCGGCTGCCCGCTAGGAGGCGGGCGGTGTCTCCCACGAGGAGTTCACGTCCGACCTCGAACTGGACTGACCTGCCTGTCCATATCTGTGCCACGGTATTTGATCATCGATAAGCTTTCAACTGCGACAGCCCTTCGCACGCTGGCCCGGCAATGGCAGCAGTGATTGCCACCGCCATCGACGCCCTGGCCCACGTTCCGCCGTCTCGGCGGAGTGGAAAAGTTGCGGGGCGGCGACGGGGAGTGCTGTAGCTGGGTAGTCCACGGCCGTCAATGACGGTGAGCTGATCAGCGTCTCGGCTCCAAGGAAGACAGGCACTCATACTCGCATCGTTGAGTGGGATGAGGCCGGTCCCTGGCGTTCCTGCGCAGACCGCAGAGACGCTTCTCACTCATCGCCGACACAGCCCGGACTTGATAGCTTCTCCAGGCAGGGCAGACCGGGGCACAGGGGAGGCAGTCCGTGCTCGTCATATATGGGGGCGGCGAGCGTCCCGCCAACGAGGAGCAGGTGGAGTAATCCACGTTTAGTGAGATACTTCCGTAACCTGCCTTCTCCTGCGCCAGCTGACGAGGCCGGTAACGGCAGGCCATGCAAGAGCCAGCATCGCGAGAACCAACAGGGGCGTATCCCCCATGCGCGCATACGGCGTCAAACCAGTATGAAGGGGAACGGTTGCCGTCAGCAGTTCGTTCGCGCCCAGGCCACTGAGTTGTGAGACTGTGCCGTCGGGCTGGATAACTGCGGAGTATCCGGTGGGGGCAGCCTGGAGAACGGTGCGGCCAAACTCGCGAGCACGCATCCGGGATGCGGCCACTTCAATTGCAGGTACTTCCTCGGTCACAAAAGACGCGGCGTTGGTCGGTGCGAGGAGTAACTGCCCACCATTGCGAACGGCATCGGCGACCCGGTCGGCGAAGAAGACCTCATAAGAAATGACGATCCCCAATCGTGGTGTCCCGCTGGGATCGAGCACCGCTGGTCCCTCTCCGGCAATGGCGTCGCGGGGGATGAACCGTGCGTCCTCGCTGAGTCGTTCAATCAAATTGCGCATAGGGATGTACTCGCCGAACGGCACACGATGATGCTTCTCATAGCGTCCTAACCGGGTCCCGTCCGGTCCCCACACTATGGATGCGTTCCGGAAATGTTGATCCTCGGATTCGGTAATTCCGACGACGATGTTCGTGTCGAGTTGCCTGGCCAGTTCAGCGGAAGCTGCATCAACGCGCGTCCCGTCGATTGAGCCGTCGATATTGACGACGTTTTCGGGCAGCAGAACCAGATCAGGGTCCCCGGTGATATCTTCGGCAGCCTGTAGGTGCCGGCGGGTCGTATCAAACGGATCGGTATTGATCGCGCGAAGCCCGCGGGGGCCTCCACCCTGCACGAGCACGACGTCAAGGCTGCCTTCTGCCGTATCATCTACGATCGTTGGCGCGAACGCCGGTACCGCGAGTACCACGACCACTGCGACCACGGATGCTGCACGGGCTCGTCTCGGCACGAAGATGACAGCGGTAACAACGGCCCCCGCAACTGCGGCCAACGCGGTCACCAGGAGAGTCCCACCCAGGGGCGCTGCCGCCATGAAAGGACCATCGGTCTGGCTGTATCCGAAAGCGGACAGCGGGAAACCGCCGAACGGGAACCGGTGCTGCACAGCCTCCAATAACACCAGGGCAGCAGGGGTGAGCAGCCACCAGCCCGACCAGCGGCTGCGAAAAGCCGCCTCGTTAGGCGATACCGCGGCAACCAGCATTAACAGTAGCGCCTGAACGGCAACAACAGCAGCGTATCCGGCAGTGTTGAAGTCGGTGAGCCAGCGCAGAGCAAGAGCGTAGTGCGCCACCCCGCCCAACCCACCGAGCCACAAACGGTTACGTAGTGGTTGACCTGCCAAAGCCAGCATGAACATAGTCACGCCCACCGGGAACAGCACCCACCAACCGCGTGGCGGCAGCGCCAGCCACCAGACCACCGCAGCTCCCATCATGAGCGCGGTGGGACCGGCCAATCTGCGCCAGTTATCGCCGGCTATCCCCCGGGAAAGACGTGAGACTGTCACGTCTGCTGCAGTACTAGCCTTCACCGGAGATCGGCCTTCTTCGGGTTGCTGCTCAGTTGTGAATATATGCCCAATCCTTCGACTCATGTGACAGCAACTTTCAGTACTTTCCCAGTGGATCTGGGGGTGTCCGGCAAAGCGTTGACGAATCCGGATTTAGTTCAGGCCGGCGTAGGAGTGCAGGCCGGAGACGACCAGGTTGATGAGAAACAGGTTGAAGATTATCGTGGCCGGGGCCAGGATATTGATCCACGCGGCCTTGTGATCGCGCCACCCGGCCGTGGCACGGGCATGCAGGTAGGCGGCATAGAGCACCCAGGAGACAAAGGATGCGGTCTCCTTCGGATCCCATCCTCAAAACCGGCCCCACGAGGCCTCCGCACAGATCGCACCCAGAACAATGCCCAACCCCAGCACGGGCAACGTAATGATGGCGGACTTGTTGGCCAGGGCGTCAAGCTTTTTCGCACTCGGTAGAGGCTTGGCCACAGTACCGAAGAAGCCACGCTCCGCACCCTTCGGCTGCCAGATACGCAGCCGCTGGGAAATATGTACGAGTACATCTCCATGATCTGCGTGGACAAGCTGCAGGTCATCGACTTCCGCCCGACACGGTGCACACCACTGGCCCAAAGCGTTGAGGACGACGACCTCGCCTTCAACATCAGACAGGCTGATCTCCTCACCCTCCTCCATCAGTGACGGGTCGGAGAAGTCCGGCAGCGGGGCACGTTCCTCCTTTGCGTAGATAATCTCGGTTTGGCCTCTTGGTGAGTGGAACTGGAAGGTGCCCCCGACGGCGACGGCGTTTCGCCGTCGCCTGAGGAACAAGCCACCAGGGTCACGGTGGTGAGCACCGCGGCAACTGCGATGGCGGCTCTGCGGGGGTGTGCTCGGCATGGATTAGATCTCCTTATTCCGGGGCGGTGGGGAAGAAGACGGTGTTCTGGTTGTCCCGGAGGACCACAACACCGAGGAAGGTCATCGTGCTGCCCGGTGGGTGGTCTGCAGCGACTCTGCCCACCTCGGTACTCAACCCTGCTGTGGGGATTACTCGTAGCGAAGCGAGCTGAGCATCCCGGTTTCCATGTGATAGGCGTTATGGCAGTGAAATGCCCACTCACCGGGGTTGTCAGCGATCAGGTCGGCGATCATGGTTTCACCGTGGCGGAGAAGGACGGTGTCCTTGCGTAGCCCGCCGCTGCCGGGCAGCGCCCACGTGTGGCCGTGGATGTGCATTGGATGGGGCATCATGGTCCTGTTGCGCATGACCATCCGCAGGCGCTGGCTCTCCTGCACGGTCGCGGAGGAGGATTGGCCGTCGATGAGAATGCTCCATTCATACGGCATCATCTGCCCGCCCAGGTCGATGCTGACTTCTCGGTCTGGTGTGCCCTCGGGCAGGAGTGCACGGTCTGCTGGCTTTAGGGAGGACAGAAGCAGTCCGGTGGACGTCAACTCGGGGAAGTCGACATCGGGGCGGGGGGCCTGGCCGCCGGCGGTGCGGATGACGGCGAAGGCGCGGTCGTCCTTACCCACCGCCAAAGCCGTGAGCGGGAAGATGCCGTCGCCGAGGATGACCTCGACATCGACACGCTCGCCCATTGACAGGTAGATCGATTCGGTCTCCCGGGGCTGGACGGGGAAGCCGTCGGTGTGGGTGACGGTCATGCGGTGACCACCGAGGGCCACCTTGAAGATGGTGTCACCGCCGGAGTTGATAAACCGCAGGCGGGCCTTGTCGCCCGGGCGAGCCTCGAAGGTCCGGTGAGCACGGGGGATACGTCCGTTGATGAGGTAGTGTGGATACATCACATCGCCGGCATCCCCGCCCATTACCCGGTCCGGGGTGCCGTGCATCATCTGGCCGTGACCTTCCATCGCCTTCTTCCCTTTATGGTCGTCCGAACCCATTCCGGTGAGCTTGTCGAGCTCATCGTCGGGAGTGCCCTGAATGCCATCGACCCAGTCGTCGAGCACGATGGTCCACTCGACATCCTGGTCCTCAGCGTCTTGCGGGTCACGGACGATCAGTGGGGCGTGGAGGCCGCGATCAAGCTGCAGGCCGGAGTGGGAATGGTAGAAGTAGGTGCCACCGTGGGGGACTTCAAAAACATAGGAGAAAGACTCGCCAGGTTCAATGGGGTCCTGGGTCATGCCGGGCACACCGTCGGCTGCGTTGTGGAGTGCGATGCCATGCCAGTGGATGGAGGTGCTCTCAGGCAGTTCATTGGTGATATCGACCTGGAGGACGTCGCCGGCGGTGGCCTCAATGGCCGTATCCCCGGTGTCAGAGACGTATCCCCATGTCTTGGCTTCGATGCCGCCGATATCCAGAGAGAGGGGCCGGGCGGTCAGCATCCGGCGCACCGTCGGCTCACCGAGCGCAGTGGGGGTGGGAGTGGGGCGAAGGGAGGGACCTGGTGCCGAGGCAGCGGGTCCAGGGTCGCTGGTGCAGGCGGCCACGGCCCCGGTGCTGGCGAGGACGAGCCCGCCGAGCAGCAACTGTCGTCGGGAAAACGCGTTCGTCATGATTTAACTTTCCTTGGTGTTAGATTTCAGTGATACGGGAGGCAGGCGCAGGTGAGGATCCTGCTGAGCCATCACGTCAGGCGCAGGTCTGTGACACAGGTGGCACCGTCGTCGGTGGTGGAAAACTCGGTGGTGCCGGTACGCCCCTGGTAGCTGACCTCAATCAGGCCGGTGACATCATCGGGAAGCCAGAAGCCAATAAACCCGTTGTCGAAGGTGGTTGTCGCCTCGTCCACCAGCACCTCACCGGTCGCCTCATCGGTGATCGTGACCTGGATATCCTCATTGTCGAGTTCCCCCAGGCAGGTCGTAAGGCTGTGGTAGAAGCAGTCGTGGGTCGAGGTGAGATAGGGTGCGATCGAGACATACGTCTGATTGTCGGGAAGATCGACCACGACTTCCTGGTCATCGCTCGAGAGCAGCAGTTCATCGGCACGCACTGAGGCGATCAGATCCGTGGGACGCTCAGTGACCTTCTGCCGGTCGAGGTGATCAATGATCTCCACCGCGTCCATGGCGGCCAGTCCATGGGCAGTCAGGAATTTGTCCTGGGACACCGTCCCATCGGCGGTGGGTTCCGGGTCGGCGGCCGAACACCCCGTGAGGGCGAGGGCGAGGGCGGCGGCTGCGATCGCTGCTCGTTTCACGTCAATCTCCTTGGATCGTGGTAAGGCCATGAGAAGACACCGCCTCAAGGTCGATGCCATACCTTTATCTAGCACGGGTGCCTGACGGGCTAGAAATCAAAAACCCTGCTCACAGTCTTATAACAGGGCGAAAAGGGGGTGAATTCGGTGGGCTGGGTCACCACCGGAACACCACCCCACAGCCGTGGGCGATGTCCTTCCACCCGCCCCGGGTATGCGGTGCAGGCAGTGAAATCCCTGGTGGCGCCTGCTGAACCGACCAGGGGAGGCGATGTCGCCGGCCCGGGGTGGGGCACAGGGGTGACGGCGGTCGAAGGGTGATGTTTGAAGATTTGATGAAGATTTCCCCGCCAGGCACTGAGCGAGGGTGGTATTCCCCTGGCCGGAGCGATACTGGGGTCTATGGCTGACCGCACACCGACCACCGCCACGCCCCCGGGGCGGGTGCTGGTCGTCGATGATGAACAACCCCTGGCTCAGATGGTGGCCTCCTACCTCGTCCGGGCCGGCTTCGATACCCGCCAGGCGCACACCGGCACCCAGGCCGTGGACGAGGCCCGTCGCTTTTCCCCCGATGTTGTGGTGCTGGATCTGGGGCTGCCCGAACTCGACGGCCTGGAGGTGTGCCGACGGATCCGCACCTTCTCGGACTGCTACATCCTCATGCTCACCGCGCGTGGCAGCGAGGACGACAAGATCAGCGGTTTGACCCTGGGGGCGGATGACTACATCACCAAACCTTTTAGCATCCGGGAACTGGTGACCCGGGTGCATGCGGTGCTGCGCCGCCCGCGCACCAGCACCACCCCACCGCAGGTGACCACCCCCTTGATCGTTGGTGACCTCATCCTTGACCCCGTCGCCCATCAGGTGCGGGTGGGGGAGACGACCGTGGAGCTCACCCGCACGGAGTTCGAGCTGCTGGTTGCCCTGGCCCTGCGCCCCGGCCAGGTGCTGACCCGCCACGACCTGGTCGCCGAGGTCTGGGACACCACCTGGGTCGGTGATGAACGCATCGTCGATGTCCACATCGGCAACTTGCGTCGCAAGCTCGGCACCGACACCCGGGGCCGGGGGTTTATCGACACCGTACGTGGCGTGGGCTACCGGGTGGGGCAGCCATGAATCACGGACCCGGCCTGACCTTCCGCTTCCTGACCGCCCAGGTGTTGGTCGTGGTGATTAGCCTGCTGGTGGCCGCGACCGTGGCCACGATGGTGGGCCCGACCCTGTTCCATGATCATATGTTGATGGCCGGCCGGGAGGACCCCTCGCTGGAGCTGTTCCATGCCGAGCAGGCTTACTGGGACGCCAACCTGATCACCCTGGCCGTCGCCCTGCCCACCGCCTTGATCAGCGCCCTGCTGGCCAGCCTGTGGTTATCGCGTCGCCTGCGCACCCCCCTGCAGGATCTCACCCGCGCCGCTACCAGCCTGACGGCCGGCAACTATCGTATCCGTGTGCCCGCCGGAGAAGCAGGCCCCGAGGTCACCACCCTGGCGCATGCCTTCAACACCATGGCCGACCGGCTGGAACACACCGAACAGGTCCGCCGCCAGATGCTCTCTGATCTGGCCCACGAAATGGGCACCCCCTTATCGGTGCTCACGGTCTACCTCGATGGTCTCCAGGACGGGGCCGTGGACTGGAATAATGCCACCCACACGATCATGGCTGACCAACTCACCCGCCTGACCCGGTTGATGGAAGACATCGACGATGTCTCCCGGGCCGAGGAACACCGGATCGAGTTGGACCTGGCGGAGGAAGGGCTCGGGGATCTGCTCCATACCGCCGCTGCTGCCGCGGGGGAAGCTTATGCTGACAAAGGCGTCGATTTACAGGTCGAGACCATTACGGACACCGCCCGGGTGCTCGTGGATCGGCAACGCTTCGGCCAGGTGATGAGCAATCTCCTGTCGAACGCGCTACGGCACACCCCGGCCGGCGGGCAGGTCCGGATCAGCGTCCACCGACAGGGGGCGTCCACCGCGCTCATCCACGTCGCCGATGACGGCGAGGGCATCCCACCTGGCCAGCTCGGACACATCTTCGAACGCTTCTACCGGGGGGATGCCGCCCGCAGCCGAGACAACGGCGGGGCCGGTATCGGTCTGACCATCTCCAAGGCATTGATCGAGGCCCACGGCGGCACTCTCACCGCGACCTCCCCCGGACCCGGTCGCGGAGCGGTGTTTGCCCTCCGCCTCCCACTGTCCCCTCCCGACAGTGAGGAGGCTGCTCGGTGACCACACCCTGCCCCGCGTGAGGGCCGTGCTCTCCACCCCTTGAAAATATACCCCGGGGGGGTATATGCTAGGCATCGCCCATCCCACCGACCTGTAGGAGCTTTCCCATGATCACCTCCCCGCCCCGCCTCTTGCCGATGGCCTCCCACGGCTGCAGCTGTTGCGGGCCTGCCTCACGTGCCGACACCGCCTCCATCCCTGCCGCCAGCGACTCGTCAGCAGGAGGGGCCTCCCCTAGCTACCAGGTCACCGGCCTGACCTGCGGGCACTGCGCGAAAAGCGTGACCCAGACCCTTCAGGCCCTGCCCCAGGTCGACGACGTCCAGGTTGATCTCGCTGCTGGTGGTGTTTCCACCGTCACGGTCACCGGTGTCGTACCTCCGGAGATGGTTCGCCGGGCCATCGAGGAGGCAGGCTACACCGTCTTATCCTGATCAGTTTTACCCATCATCTCGACCCCGACCGGGTTGAGCGAAAGGAACGTCATGAGCACTCCCCACCATTCCGGCGATCACCATGGTGATCACCCCGCTCCGGAAGCAGACCACACCCACCACCCGGATCATGCCAGCCACGAACACCACGCAGATGCCGACACCCACGGCCAGGCGATGCCCCACGATCACCCGCACTCTGCCCTGGACGAAGATCACCAAGTTCATGGTCACGGCGAACACGCCGGACACAGCACCGCAATGTTTCGAGACCGCTTCTGGTGGTCGCTGATTCTGTCCATTCCCGTTGTTGTTTTCAGCCCCATGGTCGCCCAGCTGCTCGGCTACCACCTCCCGGCATTCCCCGGATCCACCTGGATCCCCCCGGTGCTGGGCACGATCATCTTCGTCTATGGCGGAACGCCTTTCCTCAAGGGCGGATGGAAAGAACTGAAATCCCGCCAGCCAGGGATGATGCTCCTGATCGCCATGGCCATCACCGTGGCGTTTGTCGCCTCCTGGGTCACCACTCTGGGGCTGGGCGGTTTTGAGCTGGACTTCTGGTGGGAGCTGGCTCTGCTGGTGACCATCATGCTGCTGGGCCACTGGCTGGAGATGCGCGCTCTCGGGGCCGCGTCCTCCGCGCTTGACGCGCTGGCTGCCCTGCTGCCGGATGAGGCCGAGAAAGTCATCGACGGGACCACCCGCACCGTGGCCATCTCCGAGCTGGTCGTCGACGACGTCGTGCTGGTGAGGGCCGGTGCCCGGGTGCCGGCCGACGGAACCATCCTCGACGGAGCCGCCGAATTCGATGAGGCGATGATCACCGGCGAATCCCGTCCAGTCTTCCGCGACACCGGTGACAAGGTGGTCGCCGGTACCGTGGCCACCGACAACACCGTCCGCATCCGGGTGGAGGCTACCGGCGGGGACACCGCCCTGGCCGGGATCCAACGCATGGTTGCCGACGCCCAGGAGTCCTCCTCCCGGGCCCAGGCCCTGGCGGATCGGGCGGCGGCGTTGTTGTTCTGGTTCGCGCTGATCTCCGCTCTGATCACCGCGGTGGTGTGGACCATCATCGGCAGCCCGGACGATGCCGTGGTGCGCACGGTCACGGTGCTGGTCATCGCCTGTCCGCACGCCCTGGGCCTGGCGATTCCGCTGGTCATTGCGATCTCCACCGAGCGGGCCGCGAAATCCGGGGTGCTCATCAAGAACCGGATGGCGCTCGAGCGGATGCGCAACATCGACGTGGTGCTCTTTGACAAAACCGGCACCCTGACCGAGGGGGCGCACGCGGTCACCGGTGTCGCGGCAGCTGTCGGCGTCACCGAGGGCGAGCTGCTGGCCCTGGCCGCCGCCGCGGAGGCCGACAGCGAGCACCCCGTGGCCCGCGCCATCGTGGCGGCCGCGGCCGCCCATCCCGAGGCCTCCCGTCGGCAAATCCGTGCAACTGGTTTCAGCGCCGCCTCCGGCCGGGGGGTCCGGGCCACTGTCGATGGCGCTGAGATCCTCGTGGGCGGGCCGAACATGCTGCGCGAGTTCAACCTCACCACCCCGGCCGAGCTCACCGACACCACCAGCGCCTGGACCGGGCGTGGGGCCGGTGTGCTCCATATTGTCCGCGATGGTCAGATCATCGGTGCGGTGGCCGTTGAGGACAAGATCCGCCCCGAATCCCGCGCCGCCGTGAAAGCCCTGCAGGACCGCGGGCTGAAGGTCGCGATGATCACCGGTGACGCGCAGCAGGTGGCCCAGGCGGTTGGCCAGGACTTGGGGATCGATGAGGTCTTCGCCGAGGTCCTGCCCCAGGACAAGGACACCAAGGTCACCCAGTTACAGGAGCGTGGCCTGAGCGTGGCCATGGTCGGCGACGGTGTCAACGACGCCCCCGCTCTGACCCGCGCGGAGGTCGGTATCGCCATTGGGGCCGGCACGGATGTGGCCATGGAATCCGCCGGAGTGGTCCTGGCTAGTGATGACCCGCGGGCAGTGCTGTCGATGATTGAGCTCTCGCAGGCCAGCTACCGCAAAATGATTCAGAACCTCATCTGGGCCTCTGGCTACAACATCCTCGCCGTGCCGCTGGCCGCCGGCGTGCTTGCCCCGATCGGGTTGGTGCTGTCCCCGGCCGTGGGCGCGATCTTGATGTCTGCCTCGACCATCGTGGTGGCCCTGAACGCCCAGCTGTTGCGCCGCATTGATCTGGATCCGGCCCACCTGGCCCCGACCGACGGGAAGGAGGAGAAGGCTGCTGTGAGCTCTGCAGCCCCCGTCCGCTGACTTTCAATCCTTCATCGACTCCCCCCATACACAACCTCCGAAAGGGAACCCCCATGAAGCGCACCATCACCATCGCCGCTCTCGCCGTGGCCTCCACCCTGGCGCTGGCCGCCTGCGGTGAGGCCACCGAGTCAGGCAACACCGACAGCTGGTAAAGGGCTGAGGCGGAGCCCGTCGCAAAACACTTGCGTTAGCGCCGCGGCAGCACGACCTCGGGCGCCGATGACGGTCTCCGCGGTGCGGGTGAGTAGCATCCGCCAGACGGGGGAGGCCTCGACCGTCTGCACCATCAGCAGGGCGGTGGGGGTGATGACGCCGACGGCATCTTAAGCGGAAAGGTTTCTTTGCGCCGACACGCCGTGGAATTCAAATTTAACGTGTAGCGTTATTGACGCTTCGCGTTATGGGCGGTAGGGTGAAGCATGATTCAGTCGTTCGGGAATCGACAAACAGAACTGGTGTTTCTGCGTGAGCCGGTTCCGAAAGTGGATCCTCGGATCCACAAGTCGGCGAACAAGAAACTCCACCAGCTCAATGCGGCAGTCTCCCTTGACTCCCTCCGCGTGCCACCCGGTAACCGCCTAGAGGCACTCAAGGGCGACAGGAAAGGGACTTTCAGCATCCGGGTCAATGACCAGTGGAGAATCACTTTTCGCTGGACGAGCGCGGGGCCCGAGCAAGTGACCATCGAGGACTACCACTAAGGAACGCCATGTCGGAGAAGCTTTACCCGCCGATTCATCCTGGAGAGATTCTTCTCGAGGATTTCATTGAGGGATTTGAAATCACTCAGCACAAGCTTGCCGTATCGATCGGGGTGCCCCCTCGTCGAATCAACGAGATCGTGCACGGGAAACGCGGAATTACAGCTGACACCGCGCTCAGGCTCGGAAAATACTTTGGCGTCGAGCCGATCTTCTGGATGAATCTGCAGAACCAGTATGAGATTGAGGTGGCGGAGGATAAGGCCCTCGCTGAGATCGAGCGGATTCAGCCGATCCAAGCTGCCTCGGCATAGGCCCGAATTAGGGAATCTGGGGCCGTCGCCTCGTCGACTTCAACTCCGAGCGCCGCTTCTTTGCTTCGAGACGGCGCCGTACCGAGCCCCTCGTCGGCTTCGTCTTACGCCGTGGGGGAGGCGGTGGCGCGAGGGCCTCGCGCAACAGCGTGGCCATGCGTTCGCGTGCCTCAGCTCGGTTGCGCACCTGCGACCGCTGGGTCGACGCAGACACGGTGAGGACGGAGCCGTCCAAGCGGTGCTCGAGGTTGCGCAAGATGCGGCGGCGTTGGTCGTCGGTAAGCGATGCGCTTTCAGTGATATCGATGGAAAGCTGGACCTTGCTGTCGGTCGTGTTGACGCCCTGGCCGCCCGGACCCGACGACTTCGCGAACCGCTCCGTTAGGTCGGCAGCGGCGATGACTGCACCGTCGGGGATCCCCGGGCCGGGCGCGATGGTCAAGTCGTTCATGCAGCCCAGTTTAGGTGCCCTACGAGTCGTTCTTGTTCCGGGGGAAACGAAGACCGCGTCGCGACGGACGGGAATCTGTCTCAGAATTATTCTCGTCGTCGATTGAGCCGAGTGCTTTTCGCTCTTCCTTCTCCCGTCGGGCTTCGATTTCAGCGGCCTTCGCAAGCAGCCGGTCTTCGTTCATGTCGCGAATTTTCTCGGTGGCCTTCTGCGCTCAGCACATTGCTGGCGCGGAAAAGGACTTGCGGGGACATAGGCTCGAACTCGGGCGCGGCGCTGGCGGGGAAGCGAAATTTTAGTCATGATAGGCAGCAATTAACCCGCAAAGCGACTTCGCTACCGGCCCAGGCTCGCCTAGATCTGCATTCTCAATCCAATAGGTCAAGGTACTGCTTCCGCACCTTCATCGAGTGGCGCTTTATGTACATATCCCGAGGTGGCGGCGTTAAGAGAGGATTCCGGTTCGATACCGTGCTTTTCAGCACTTCGCCGGGCTCAAGGGCGGAGTGGCGGGTTCCGCAGTTTTCTGACAGCGCTGGTTAGACTTGCGGATATGAAGCGTCTGTCTAGCAGGGTCGCGGCGGTCGCAGGTGTGTCCTGTCTGCGTGTGGCGTCGCTTCCGGGAGATAGGAGGGATGATGTCTGAGAAGGTGACCTCCATTGACTGAGCATCACACGGCCATCGTCGTCGGTGGTGGCCAGTCCGGCCTAGCCACGGCATACTACCTGCGGCGCTTCAAAGTGGACTTCTTAGTCCTAGACAACCAAGAGGAACCCGGTGGAGCGTGGTTGCACACGTGGCCGTCACTGACACTTTTCTCCGCCGCGGAGTTCTCCAATCTGCCCATCTGGCCTATGCCGCGGTACCCGGGGTACCCGCCAGCAAGCCATGTCATCGACTACCTGGAACACTACGAACAGCGCTACGACATCCCAGTTAGGCGCCCCGTACACGTCCGCAGCGTGTCTTGTGATGGTGGGGTGTTTCATCTGGACACGTCTGCGGGTCAATTCACAGCGGAACACGTTATCGCGGCCACAGGCACGTGGTCCGCGCCCTTCGTGCCCCACTATCCCGGTACCTTCCGCGGACGCCACTGGCACTCGTCGACCTACCCCGGTCCCGAACCATTCCGCGGCGCGAAAGTCGCGGTGGTCGGTGGGGCGAACTCGGGTGCCCAGATCGCCGCGGACCTCATCGGGACGTCGGAGGTCACATGGTTCACACGTGAGCAACCGCGCTGGATGCCTGACGACGTCGACGGCCGCGATCTCTTTCTCAACAGCCGCCGCCGGATTCTCGGCGGCGATTCCGGCCCGGACCTCGGGGACATTGTCGCGCTTCCTCATCTACGTGAGCTCCGCAACTCCGGTCAGCTCACCGCTACCCCCATCTTCGATAGCTTGAGCGAGCTCGACCACGACCACCTGATCTGGTGCACTGGTTTCCGTCCGGCCCTCGGCCCATTCCGCCACCTCATGCGCGGCCGCGAACCTGAAGTGGAGAATCTGCATCTAGTCGGTTACGGCAACTGGACCGGCGACGGATCGGCAACGCTGATGGGTGTGGGGCCTTTTGCCAAACACACCGCCCAGGTAGTCGCGGGCCATGTCGATGAAGCTCGGCATCAAAAGTTTTGAGATGACGCTTGGTCCCTGAGCAGCTCGATCCTTCCAAGATCCGCGTTGGAGAGCCAGCGCGCTGGGCGAAAGTGTGGCTCAGCGCTTCGCTTGCGCAGCCCGCAGGCCGTTCAAGATCACGATGACTTCGGCGACCTCGTGAACCAACACGACGGCGGCCAGGCCCAGCACGCCGCTGATCGCAAGCGGCATCAACACGATGATGATGGCCAGAGACAGCACGATGTTTTGGTTGATGATCCTGCTGCCTCGGCGGGCGTGCTGCAGCGCCTGCGGGATCAGCCGGAGGTCGTGGCCGGTGAAGGCGACGTCAGCGGACTCGATCGCGGCGTCGGAGCCACTAGCTCCCATCGCGATGCCCACCGTCGCGCCCGCCAGTGCCGGAGCGTCGTTGATGCCGTCACCGATCATCGCCGTCGGCGTCTTGGAGGAGAGTTCGGCTACGATGCTCGCCTTGTCCTCCGGGCGAAGCTCGGCGCGCACGTCGTCGATTCCCGCGATTTCAGCCAGTGCCCGGGCGGTGCGAGTGTTGTCACCGGTGAGCATGCTCACTTCCACGTCATTGGCGTGCAGGGTCTGCACGGCTTCGGGCACCTCGGGCCGCAACTCGTCGCGAACCCCGATTGCCCCGGCGAGAGCGTCATCGACGGTGACCAGGACGCAGGTCTGGCCCTCGGACTCCATGCGCTCAACGTCTGCCTTTAGTGGCCCGGCGTCGATCCACCGGGGGCTGCCCACCAGCACCCGTCGGCCTTCGACGGTGCCGCTGATGCCGTGCCCGGCTTCCTCGCTGATGTCCTGGGCGGCGGGCGCTTCGGGCAACGCTGCCGCGATCGCCGCGGCGAGGGGGTGCGTCGATTGCTGTTCAACTGCCGCCGCGAAGGCAAGCACCTGCGCCCGATCGAATCCGTCTGCCGGGACCACGCCGGTAACCTCGGGCTGGTTGCGGGTGAGGGTTCCGGTCTTGTCCACCGCTAGGTGAAGGATGCCGCCGAGCCGCTCGAACGCCGCGCCAGACTTGATGACCACGCCAAACTGGCTGGCTGCCCCGATCGCGGCCACGACTGTCAGCGGCACGGAGATTGCCAGCGCGCACGGCGACGCTGCGACCAGGACCACCAACGCTCGGGTGATCCACGTCTCGGGGTCGCCCAGCAGCGAGCCGATCACGCCGACCAGCACCGCCAGGATAATCACCCCGGGCACTAGGGGTCGGGCAATCCGGTCGGCGATCCGGGCGCGGTCGCCCTTTTCCGCCTGCGCCTGCTCGACTAGGTCCACGAGTGTGGTCAGCGAGTTGTCCGTTCCAGCTGCGGTCGTCTCGACCTCCAGCGAACCGGCGGAGTTGATCGCTCCCGCGGGCACCTCATCACCGGGCGCGACCTCCTCTGGAATGGATTCTCCGGTGATCGCTGAGGTGTCAAGGCTGGAGCGCCCGGACCGAATGATGCCGTCCGTGGCGATCCGCTCGCCGGGGCGCACGAGCATCAGCTCGCCAGCCACGAGGTCCTTCGCTGTGACCTCGACCGTCGCTCCGTCGCGGAGCACCGTCGCGGTCTGAGGTACCAACTTCAACAGTGCCCGCAGTCCGCCCTGGGCCCGGTCCATTGCCTTGTCCTCGAGCGCCTCAGCGATCGAGTACAGGAACGCCAGCGCCGCGGCCTCTTCGACGAAGCCGAGGATCACCGCGCCAACCGCGCTGATCGTCATCAGCAAACCAATGCCGAGCTTGCGCTTCGTGAAAAGATTCCGGATCGCTCCGGGCGCGAACGTATACGCCCCTAGCAGCAGGCCGATCCAGAACAGTATCGTCGCGGGTGTCTCCAGCCCGGACCAGTCCAGCGCCAGGCCTATGCAGAGGGCTACGCCGGAGAAGATCGGCAGTAGCAACTCGGGGTCCTTCCACCATGGCTGATCGAGCTCTTCGATATCCGTGGCGGTTTCGTGTTCGCATCCACACGCCGAGCTCATGCGTCCGCTCCTTTCACGCCACAGCCGGGCACCGAGCACTCAGGGTCGATGCACGGGGCGTTTTCGTCGACAGCTAACGTCGCGTTCACCAGCGCGTCGAGCGCTGCCGCGAGGTGCGGATCGGCGATTTCGTAGCGGGTCTTGCGGCCCTCCGGCTCGGCGATGACGATGCCACAATCGCGCAAGCAGGTTAGGTGGTTCGAGACGTTCGAGCGGGTCAGGTCCAGGTCGCGCGCAAGCACGGCTGGGTAGCTCGGGCCGTCGAGTAGGGTCATCAGGATTCGGGAGCGCGTCGGATCGGCCATAGCCCGGCCGAGCCGGTTCATGACGTCGAGGCGTGAAGCAATAGTCAGCATGTACTGAACTATACAGTATTCACTGAATGATTTAACACGCACTGAACTGACATTGAAGCGAAGAGCTTGCGACCTGCAGGGATTGGTCGATGGGATAGCCGGTAACTGGGCCTTCGCTGTTCGGCCGACAGCCCAGCCTGCGTTTTAAACGTGCGTTGCTAGCCGGGTACTGTCTCCCGGATCCCTCTAGTGAGACCCGACAGCAAATCGAGCAGGTCACGTAGCTAGGACTCCGGTTGACGCTGAACGCGGCGCGGCAAGACCACGTTGGGGTAGGTCCGCACGTAGCCAACTGCAATGATGATCAAGGCGGCGAATGCGCCTAGAACTGTCTCAGCGGTGCGGGCCAGCAGCATGGGGGCAACAGGTGCGGCATCGACGGTCTGAACCATGAGCAACGCGGTCGGGGTGATGAAGGTCGCGGCGATCGTGTAATTCCGCGTCACGTACATCTCCGTGAGGTACTGCAGGACGATGATCCACACGACGATCTGCCAGCCGTGCAACGAGTGCGACAAGAGAAAGCCCGCTACGGCGATGCCGGTGAGGGTACCCACCACGCGCTCAATTGCACGGTAATACTGCATTTTGAATCGCGAGTTGACCAAGGGAGCCACCGACGCGACCATCGCCCAGTACGAGTGGGAGAGGGGGTCGAATAGACTAACGGAAATCAGGCCGAGCGTTCCCGCGATCAGAGGTGAGAAGAAAAACCGGCTGGCTTCCACAGCCAACCGCTGCCACGGGAGACGTGCAGCATCGGGGGCACGTGTCGGGACTTCGTTCGGCTTCGCGTTGCCGCCGGGTCCCTCGCCAATGAACTGGGAAAGCTGCCCCAGCACGAGACACAGCAACGCTGCACCGCCAGCGATGGCGAAGGCCAACGAAGGGTGCACGGGGTTGCGGACAGACCCGACTGCCGCGACGGAGAAGACCACGAAGACGGAACCAGAAGGCTTCATGTCCGCCGTCAACGCGACCGTCGCCCACAGCGAGGACGCTAACGCTGTGACCACCATGAGTAACCACGGACTCAGGTCGAACCAGGCGATTGTCGCGCCGATTGTGACAGCGAGGGTCAGGGCGATCCCGGCGAGGATGTGGTGCTTCAGTCGTTTCTGGCGGGTTGCGTGTCGTCCGTACACGCCGGTGAATGCCCCGAAGTTCGCGTAGATAGCCAGATCGATCCGCCCGAGCGCCAGCAGCGTGAACATAGGGATGGCCACACCGAGGGCCGTGCGGAATGCCGGGATATGGTCGCGCTGAGCAGGACCCATCTGGAACAGCGGATTGGACGTGGGCAACGGCGACCTCCTCGACACTGACCTAGCCGTGAATTTTGGAACGTGCATCACTGTAACGAGCACCAGCAGCGGTCACTTGGAAGGGTGCGAGTGCCTGAGTCGTGGGCTCGTTAAAAAAGATGGAAAATCCGAAAAGTATCAAGGGCATTGATAGTCCGAGGAGACCGGCGACACACCCGATCTGTGTGCCGAGGTCCTGCTCCTTGAATTTGAAAGGCGCGAATTTCACCCCGCATTCTTTCATTGCTTTGTGGATCTCCATATCCAGGTTCCGTCCGCTCTTTTTGCGTTTGACCCATTTGCCGCGTTCGTCGCGCCACACCTCCCAGTGCAGGTCGGCCCTAAAAGCCGTGCCCATGAAACCGGAAGTGAATTTGCTGGTCGAATTCGGTCCTTGTTCGGTGCCATAACGAATGATGCGATCCTCGCGCACGAAGCCATCGGGACAGTCGTGCAGGATCACGACGCGCTCCTCGTCGAAGGCTTCTCTCTCGGTGCCGAATTCTCTGACGATATTGTCCCGGCGGGTTTGGATCACCACGCTCGAAGGTGTCGTCGTGATGGTGAATATCGTTCCGAGCAGACGTGGATACAAAGCGTGGGCGAGCGCGACTACGCGTGGACTGCCCCGGAACACCGGCGGCGGACCCTATTGACTCGGATCAGGGTGCGGCTTCTCCGTTACGTCTTCGGCGATGTAGATAAGTACGAACGCCACGGCGAAAGCGATGAAAGGTGTCAGTACGATGAGCACGACGAGCCAGTTCATAGGCGGAATTCTATGCAGCTTAGACTGGTAAAATGCGATAAGTAGATGGCGAACGGGCTCGCGCTTAGTGGCGGAGTCCGCGACTAGTTAGAAAGGTCCACGCTCGTGCCTGAGAATTTCGACCCGAGCCAGATACGCGTCGGGGACCCGGAGCGATCCGAGGCGCTGGACCGGCTTGGGGAGCACTTCGCTAATGGCTACCTCGATGTCAACGAGTTCGAGGAACGCACGGGACGGGCAGCAACGGCGCGCACTCGGGCGGATCTATCAGCGCTGTTCGGTGACCTGCCGGGCGGTCAGTCGCAGCAGGCGCCGGTGCCGGCCACAAGAGAAACGGGTTCCACTTTCGCGCACACGACCGCCGAGCAGGACGCCGACCGCGAACTTGAGGAAGTGCTGGAGCGGAAGAAGAAGCTGAACCGTGCACTCGGCATTTTATGGTCGATCACGATGGCAGCGTTCTTCCTCTGGCTCTTCGTTTTTGAGGGCGATTACTTCTGGGTGGTGTTCCCGGTGGCGGGTGTGCTCACCTGGGGCCTGTACGAGTACTACGACATCGGCGACGAAGAAGACGACATGCTCGACAAGATCCTGGAGGAGCGCAGCAAGGAGCGCGCGGAGCGTCTCCGCATCGCGAACCGGCGCCGTAAGGAACTGGGGAAGTAGCTGCCCAGCTACACGTGGAGGCCGCGGGAGCGCCGGTGGTGCCGGTTCGCCAGGGCGGCCACTGTACCTGCGAGCAGCAGTGCGGTGACCACCCACACCGAATAAAGGCCGAATTCAACGTAGCAGCGGCCACCGATGAGTGCGCCGCACGCCAGCGACAGCCACAGCGCGAAATTGATCAGCCACGCGCTGTGCGGGCCGCCGAAGAATGCGGCGACGAAGCGCTGCGACATCTTCACCAGGGTGCCCGTCATGTACGTCAGCGAGATGGACACCTCACCGTTGCGCTCGAACGTCGAGTTCATCGCGCCGACGGTGAACGAGAGGCTGTAGACCGCCAGGTCTTCGTGCCCGGTGGCCACCCACACCGACGCGATCGCCGATGTCAGACAGACGAACAACAAGATCGCTTCGCGGGTTCGGGTGCGCGGAAGGTGGCGGTGCCCGAGCTGGCTGATCAGTGCGCCGATGGCCACCCCGATCAGGAACAACAACATGAGACCGCCGGCTTTGGCGGCGACATCGAGGTGCCCGTCGTTAAGCGCCGCGGTGAGGCGCGTCGTGTTGCCTGACATGAATGACAGGAAGTATCCGCCGAGGTACATGAATCCGAGGGCGTCGATGAAGCCCGTGATGGACGACAGATAAACAGCGAGGAGATGCTCGCCCGTGCGGTAACCTTTCATGCGATCTAGCTATAACATGCCGCGGAACGATCCGGCCCACGCCGCGATTCGCAAACGGTAACACTTGAACGGTAACAATCCGTTTTTCGTGGCACTAATGTCCTGTTCTGCAAACACAAAAGGGCATTGTTACCGGTCAATTGTTACCTTTTGTCTGTTACCTTTTGTCGCACAGCCAAGGAGGGGAGGAGGGCAGGATTCATGGCTATAAATCGTGTGAGCCGAGCACGGCCCAGCGATGCCGCCACCGTCGCGAAGCTCTTGCACGCCTTCAATACCGAGTTCGACACACCCGTTCCCGACGAAGCGACGCTGACTCGCAGGTGGGAAGCATTGCTTGCGCGCGACGATGTCCTCGTCCTTCTCGCCGGCGATGTCGCCTTCGCATTCCTGACCCTGCGCCCCACGCCCTACTGGGATGGCCCGCTCGCGCAGCTCGAGGAACTCTACGTTGCCCCCGCACACCGAGGCCACGGCACCGGCAGCATGCTTATCGACGAAGCCTGCGCCCTCTCCCGCCTCCGCGGTGCCCAGGAGATGCTCATCAACGTCGACGAGATCGACCACGATGCCCGGCGCTTCTATGAGCGCCACGGCTTTTCCAACTACGAAATCGGACAGGACTACCGGATGCTGTGCTACATCCGGGAGCTGGAGGGCTAAAGCTCCTCGATCCGTCCTTGATCTTGGGTCAACATGAGCGCACCGAGCGGTAAACCCGTATCGGAGCGATAGGACATGTCGCGTTTGGTGACGATCAGCCTAATGCGCTTGCCCACGTACGGGTCCCACCGCGGGCTCGCGTCCGAGAATTTACTATTCGTGCCGAGTTCGACGAGCTCGTTGACGCGGCTGTAGTTTTGGTCGCCTGCCTTATTCGCCGTGAATTCGGTGGGCTCGTCCAAGACAAGCACGAAGTACCGGTCTGAGGGCTTGGCAGTGCCAGGGTTCGGGTTAGGCTTGCCATTCAAGACCTCTTCGGTGGTCTGTTTCTCCACCGTGCCGATGAACTCGAATTCTCCCGGCGCGAGATCGCTCGACGCGTTTTGCTCCTCCTCGGCATCGGCTTCGGTATTGGCATCGGCCTCCGCCTCCGGTTCTTGAGCTGGGTCCTCGCCTTCGATTTCGTCATCGGGGCCGAGGACGGTGCCGTCGTTGTACTGGGTGACGGTGACGATCTCGACACCGCCGGCGGCCTCTTCCGGTTGCGCCTGCGGGGTTTCGGTCGGTTCTGTGCCGCCGCAGGCCGCGAGGAGAAGGGAAGTGCCGGTGAGGATACTGGTGAAACATGCTGCGCGACGCCGGATTTTCATGGGGTCAAGGTATCACGAGGCGGAGGTGATGGAGGCTTGAACTAGGCCTGAGGGTCCGTGAGTTGGAATGGCACGGTCTGCCCTTCGGCACCGTTTACGACGATGGACACGCCCTGTTCCCCGGGGTAGTAGGTGCGGGTTCCGGTGACGGCGAAGGAGTGGCTTTTGGCCAGTTCGCGCTCCTCACCGGGGGCGAGGGCGAGCCGGCCGAGGCGGAAGGTGGTGGGCCGGCGGGCACCGTTCTTCTTCAGGAAGTGGATGCGGTAGTTGACGAGAATGCGGCGCGGACTATCGGAGGTGTTGACCACGCGGGCGGTGACCTCGGCCTTTTCCCCGATGGTAACGCGCGCCGGAAACGTGGTGGACACCAGCGCGATCGCGTCGGACGCGGCGAAGCCGACGGTGGATAGCGCCGCAGGATCGCCGTTTTTCACCAGGCTGCGCAGACCCCGCTCGGCCACCCGCGCGACTTCGCGGGAATCGTCTGCAGCGAGCCAGCGCTCGGCGGTGGCGACGGCGAGCGAAGGGTGGGTGCGCCCGATGTCGTTGAGGTTATTAGCCACAGAGGTGCGCACATATAAAGAGGTGTCTGCGTATAGGCGGTCGAGCACGGGAATGATGGGTGAGGGGTCTGCCAGAAACGGGCGGTGCACGGGCGACCAGGGGAGGCGGGGGCGGAGGCCTTCCGTCGATAAGCGGCGCACGTTGTGGCTCGGGGAGAGCGACCATTCCTCCATGCGTGCCATCGTCTGTTCCGGGTAGCGCGCGAGGTATGGCGGCACAGCCCATTCGCCAGTGAATGCGCGGGTGAGCGCCTCGATCGCGGCGAGGGAAACCTCAGGGTGGTCGAGGCCGTAGTCCTCGATGTAGCGGCTCACGGGCCAGAAGTGGAAGGCGTGGTTGAAGTAGCCTTCGCCTTCCGCGAGTTCGGGGCCGAGCTTATCGACGATCGCCGCCACCGCTTCCCCGTAATCCGCGGGAAGACGGTCGCGCAAGCCCCGGGCGAAGACGCCGACGCGGTCCTTGATCTCTAGGTCGTCGACTCTCTGGGCGACCCAGGCGGCGTACTCGTCGCCGTCGATGCCCAGCTGCTCACCGAGCATTCGGGCGGTGTCGGCGTTGAAGAAGTACTTCATCTTCATGGCGGTCATTCTACGGGTGCGTTTCCCCGTGAATCGGGGATCCCTGGAGTGATGCAGGGGCTGCGAATTTGGTGGTAGAGCACCACCGATAAGAAAGTCGAAAAAATTTCGACGGACCCGGTGAAATCACTGATTTTTTGGTTCCTTCGTACTATATTCCTCTACAAAGTAATCTGAATCACCCCTTGTGGCGAATGTGTTTCGGCGCAAAGCGTTGTGGTTTGGGGTACGAAATTCGATGAGAAATGGGGTACTTCGTTGAGCACGAACGTCACCGGTGCAGATTCTCCGCGGGCAGAACGCGGCGATAGGAAACTGGGGGCGCTTGAGCGTCTCCTGATGTGGCGGCCGTTCTCCACGGTCGCGCGCACGTTGATCATCCTCGCGTTGGTCTTCCCGTTGCTGTTCGCGGGACTGTTCATGTGGGCGATGTGGGATCCGACAGGTTCGGTGCCGGACACCAAGCTCGCGGTGGTGAACAACGACAAGGGCGTTGACCGTGGAGAGGGCGCCGGACTGGAGAAATTCGGCGAAAGTGTCGTAGAAGGCCTGACCAGCCGGGACTATCTCGACTTCAGCGAGGTCAGCTCTGAGGAGGCGGACAAGGGCCTGAAAACGGGCAAGTACCTGTTCACCGTGACCATTCCGGAAGACTTCTCCAAGAACGTGGTCACCGTCATCGACCCGGAGCCGAAACAGGCGAATATCCTGGTCGATTTCAACGACTACAACGGCACGAACGGTGCTGTGCTCACCGCCGGCCTCGTCCCGCAGATCCAGTCCGAGGTCCGTGCAGAGGTTGCTAAAACCTACGCCGAAGAGGTTCTCGGCGGCCTCAACGAGCTCGGCGACGGAATCCGCGCCGCGGCCGACGGCTCCGAGCAACTCGATGACGGCGTGGGGCAGCTCAAAGACGGCGGCGATCGCGCGGTCGACGGCATCAACCAGCTCGATGACGGTGCGCACGAGCTGCACGACGGCACAGGCCAGCTCGTCGACGGCACCGGCGAGCTCAACGACGGTGTCGGCGAGCTCCGCGACGGGTCCGTGCGCCTGCAAGACGGTGCCCAGCAGCTCAACGACGGCCTCTACCAGCTCGAGGACGGCACTGACCAGCTCGCGGATGGTGCCCGACAGATTGACGAGGGCGTCAACAAGCTAACAGACATGCTGATCCCGCTGCTGGAGAATGTGCAGGGTGGTGTGGGCCAGCTCAAACCGATCGTGGACACGTTGCGCCAATTCGGCCTGCACGCGGAGGCGGACAAGCTCGACGGCATCGTCAGCCAGCTCGACCCGGAGAACAAGGACAACGTTGTCAACGATCTCAACCGGCTGCGCGACGGTACGGGCGAGCTCTACGCGAACCTCTCCGACCCGGAGCTGCCCTACCGCAACGGCCTGAACCGCCTGATCGACGGTTCTGACCAGCTCGTCGACGGCACCGACCAGCTCGCCGACGGCACGTCTCGCCTCCAGGATGGCGCCAACCGCCTCAACGACGGCGCGAACGAGCTGCACGACGGCACCAGCCGCTTGACCGACGGCACAAGCCAGCTTGTCGACGGCGGCGGGCAGCTCTCCGACGGCATCAACAAGCTCAAGGACGGTTCCGAGGAGTTGTCCACCAAGCTCGGTGAAGGTGCTGACCGCGCGCCGACGGTGAAGAACATGGATAAGTCCACCGAGCAGATTGCGGTGCCGATCATCTTCGACGAGGCCAACCTCCACCCGACGCAGGTTGAGGTCGATCCGGAGAACCCGACGAAGAAGGAGCCGTCGAGCGGCTTCTCCATCCTCGCCCTGATCGTGATCAACTTCCTGCTCATGGCAGTTGTGTCCATCCTTCTGCCGCACGCGATCGGTCGCCGCCAGAAGGCATCCGGTGCCGCCGGCCCGGTGATGAGCGCCTGGCTGCGCATGTTCGGTATCAACGTGGCGCTGAGCGCCCTGCTCGGGTTCGTGTCCATCACCCTTGGCTGGCGTCCGGAAAACTGGTTCGTGATCGGCGCCGCAATACTGCTCATCGACATCGCCGGAACATCGATCTTTCAGTTCTTCCGGATCCTGTTTGGCCGCGTGATCGGCGCGATGTTCAACATCGGATTCTTCGCGCTGGGCCTGTTCGTCTCCGGTGCAGTCTGGCCGCTGTCCACGCTGCCCGCACCGCTGGCATTCATGAACCCGCTGCACCCGATGAGCCATGCGCGAAACTTGTTTGTCCGCTCCGTCGACGGTATCTACGACAGCACGTTCTGGATCGGCCTCACGGTCCTGCTGGTGTTCAGCGTCGCCGCTGTGGGCATGTCCATCCTCATCTACGACGCGCGCCGCAGGTCGCTGTTCATCGATGATCCGAACGAGAACGACCACGAGCGCGAGAAATACGAACGTGAAGTCCATGAGGGCGAGGAGCCACTGCAGTCGGTGTTCTCCCGCTAGGCATTCCAGTACCGCCAGCCCTTCCAGCCCTGGTCTCCTGAGCCCCCTGAGCCCCCGAGCTAATGCCCAGGGGCTCAGGTAGTGGCCGGGTTATGCCCTATGCGATATGCGGTGTGCACTATGCGATGTCGAAAGCTGGGCGGCCGCGACCTGCGTTTTTAGCCATCGCATACTGTACATCGCATAGTGCATACCGTATTTCGGACGGAAAGAAGGGCCCCGGCTGGGGCCCTTCTTGGTTTTTGGGGTGGAGAAATGGGTGCGCGGGCTACCAGGTGGCGACGAAACGCATGAGCAGCTGCGCGATGGGGTCGGGGAAGGGTTTGCGCAGCCACTTGAGCAGGCGGTCGGTGAGACTGACGGCGTAGTGGGGGACCCACTTGCCCCACGGAGCGTTCTTGGTCAGGACGCGGACGGCTTCATCGGCGACGTCGCCAGGGGTGAGGTTCACTCCCATCGTCTTCACCGACTGCGCCTTCACGTTGGCCACCTGGGTGGCGGCCCAGAGGGGCATGAGGTCGTGGACGCGGATGTCGTCGTTACGCCATTCGACGCTGAGCGCTTCGGTGATGCCGTTGACGTAGAACTTCGTTGCGGAGTAGGTGGAGATTTCCGGCTGGCCGAAGATGGCAGAGGCGGAGCTCATGTTGATCAGCACCGCGCCCTTCGTGGCTTTCAGGTAGGGGTGCGCCGCTTGCGCACCGAAGGTGACGCCGAGGCAGTTAATGTCGACGAGCGCGCGGATCTTCTCCGGATCCTGGTCGACGAGCAGCCCGTCGATGATGATGCCGGCGTTGTTGAACAAGAAGCCGAGGCGGCCGCCGGTCTGAGAGGTGAATTCCGCCAAGGCTGCGTCCCACCCGTCGCGGTCGGTGACGTCGAGGTGCCCGGTGATCAGCTGCCCCTCGGGGATCTCGCTGGTGCCCCAGGCGACCTCCTGGACGTCGTATACGCCGACGGTCCAGCCGAGGTTGAGCAGGCGCTGCGCGGTGGCTTTGCCGATGCCGCTGGCCCCGCCGGTGATGAATGCGGCGGGACGGGAAGCGGCGTCGGCGGCGAAGTCTGCGGGCTTCACATAGGGGGTCTCGTTGGTGTCTTCATGAAACGGTTTCGCAAATGGATTCCACATGAAAATAACTATATGGCCCGAAAGTGTATTGCGTGGCTCAAACCGCTTATCAAATGTGATTTGCGGCATAACGGATCTGGGGGTCTAGTTATCGCTCCATGTGCGCGTCTTCGCGAACATAGCTGCCACAGCGACGCCGATCACAAGCACACCAGCCGGAAGCAGAAGAGACACGCTCATGGCTTCGGCGAACGGCGCGTGGAGGAATTCGGGCAATGGACCGGTTTCGGAGTGTCCGCCCTCGCCACCGCCTCCGTCGCCGAGGCGCTGCGACAGCTGGGAGGACATCGCCGCAGCCACAGCGGCAGAGCCGATCACAGCTCCCACCTGCCGCACCGTGTTGTACACGCTCGAGCCCGCGCCAGCGAGCGACGGATCGAGGTTGCGCGTGGCGATCATCGACAGTGGCCCCCAGATCAGTGAGTTGCCGAGGCCGTAGAAGAGGCTGATGAACAGCATCCAATAGGGGCTGATCTGCGGGTCCGTGATGAAAGCCGAGGCGAAGATGCTCAACGACGTCACCGCCAAACCCGCAATAGCGAAAGGCTTCGGGTCGTGGGTGTTGGTCAGCTTGCCGACGAACCCGGACAGTGCTCCCGACACCAGCCCCGAGGGCAGGATGAGTAGTGCGGCCTGCGTGGGTGTGAATTCCTGCACGCGCTGGACATAGATCATCCACGGAATGGCGAAAGTGGACACTGCGAAACCGACGGTGGTGATCGCCGCCGAGGCGAGCGCGAAGTTCCGGTCCGCGAACAGGGATAGGGGGACGAGCGCATCGCGGGACGTGCGCGACTGCCAGCCGACGAAAGCCGCGATGAAGACGAGGCCGCCGATGATCAGGGCGATCGAGCGGGCATCCCAGTCGAAGTTGGATCCTTCCTGGATACCGAAGATGAGGCAGAACATGCCCACAGCGGACAGAGCCACCCCGAGCCAGTCGAGCCGGCGTGCGGTGAGTTCAAGGACCGGAACATTCTTCCACGCCACAAACAGTCCGATGATGCCGAAGGGAACGTTGACGATGAAGATCCACTCCCACCCGCCGAGGTCGAGGAGAACACCGCCGAGCAGTGGCCCAACGACTGTCGCCACACCGGCCACCGCGCCCCACACACCCATGGCGCTGCCGCGCTGGGCAGGTGAGAAGGTGCGGATCATCACCGACATGGTCTGCGGTGTCAGCATTGCGCCGCCGAGGCCCTGGAAAGCGCGCGCGGCGATGAGTATGCCCACCGAACCCGCGACACCGCAGGCCAAGGAGGAGGCGGTGAACACCGCCAGGCCAAGAAGATACATCCGCCGGGGGCCGAACCTGTCACCCAGGCGGCCCGTGATCAGTAGCGGAACGGCATAGGCCAGAAGGTAGGCGCTGTTGACCCAGATCACGTCGTTGTAGCTGGCTTCGAGGCTTTCCGCGATCGCCGGGATCGCGACGGAAACGATGGTGGAATCCACCAGAATCATGAAGAAGCCGACCATCATCGACCAGAGAGCGGGCCACGGTGAGCCGTGACTGTCGTGCTCGGCGGCTTTCGCAGCGGCACTGTCGTCCTGCGTCATCGCATGCCCTCCCTATCCATAGCGGCCAACGACATTCATAGTGGCCAACAACGGAAATCTACTCGCATTTGCCTGCCGCGTCCACGTTCAATATTCCATTCCCCGGGCAGAAAGAAAGCCAGTCCCGCCCACGGCCTGTGGGAGGGACTGGCAGGGGAGCCGGCCGGAACCGGTGAAAACTAGATCTGGATGCCGAAGTCCTTCAGCACTGCGTTGATCTGGTCGCGGACTGGCGCGAACTGCGGCAGGAAGGCGACGGCGCGGGCGAGAGCAGCCAGCAGGCCGGTGATGCCCAGACCGATCAGGATCGGCTTGGCGCTGGAGCCGTCGGAGCTGGAGGAACCGTTGCCGTTGGATGTGTTGCCGCCGTCCTTCGCGTTGCCGGTGGTCGTCACCGGCTGGGTGACGTCGGTGCCCTTCTCCGTGGTGATGCGCAGGACCGCATCGCTCGGTGCGTCAGCAGGGACATTGAGCTTGACGGTCGCCTTACCGGCTTCGCCGTAGCCCTTCTCGCCGAACGACGGGTCGATGACGGAGGTGGCGGTGGCGAGCTCCTTGCCTGTGGCATCCTCGAGCGCGACGGTGACGTTCTTGGCAGGGTCGCCCTCGGTGTAGATGAGGGAGGTCAGGTCGATGGTGTTCTCGGCACCCGCCTTCAGCGGCTGCTCGACCTTGACGCCCACACCAGCCTGGCCGCGCGGATTGAGGTCCTTGTTGTTCTTCAGGTACTGGATGAACGCGTCGATGTCGACGAGACCAAGGTTCTGCGGTGCGGAGCCCTTCGTGAAGGCGTCGAAACTGTCGCCGCCGCCGAGTAGGAAGGTGGAACCTGCGACGACGTAGTCCTTCTCCGCCTCCAACGGCTTGCCGTCGACGGTGACGGACAGGATGTGCTTGCCCTGCTCAGCGTCCGGGTCGTAGGTGTAGGACACGTTGTTCGACAGGCCGAGGGACAGCACTGGACGGTCACCGCCCGGCTTCCACTGCTGCTCGAGGGCTTCCTTGAAGTCCTTGCCCTTGAGCGTGATGTAGGTGTTCTCGTTGCCGAACGGCTGGACGGAGAAGGCCTGCTGGTAGGTGATGTCACCGGCGGGGAGATCATTGCGGACACCACCGGCGTTCATCACGCCGATGTCGGCGGTGGTAGTGGAGTTCGCGCTGACGCTCCAGCGTGCGGCGTCAGCCAGGAGGTTGTTCAGGGAAGACTCGACGCCGCGGTTGGAACCGGAATCGGCGCCCTCGTCGGCGCCGCGGGCGAAGTCGGAGGTGGTCGTTGCGACGACCGCTTTGCCTGCCTCGTCTGCCTCTGTCTTAGCCGCATCGACGATGGTTTGAATCTCCGGGTACGTCTTGTCGGTGCAGCCCAGGACGGTGGCGTTGTCGACGATCTTCGCCTCGTCGACGGTGACCTTCTTGGTGGCGCGGTCGACGCTCAGGTCGACGTTGGCGAAGCCCTGGGAGTACTGGCCGGCCTGGAGGACAACCGGAGTCGTGTGTCCGTCCGCGTTGATGTAGGTGTGCGTGTGGCCGAGGAACGCGACATCGACGGCCTTGTCGAACTTGTCCGGGGTGATGTCGCCGGCGTGGACGAGAGCGACAACGACATCCGCTTCCTTGTTGTCCTTGATCTGCTTCACCAGCTTGTTGGTGGTCTCAACCGGGTTGTTCCAGGTGATGCCCTTGATGCCGTCCGGGCTGACCAGGTTCGGCATGTCGTCGGTGACGGTGCCGACGAACGCGACCTTCACGCCGTCGAGCTCCTCGACGTGGTACGGCTTCGTGCCCTTCACAGATTCCGCGTTAGCGGCGAGATACGGGAATTCGGCATCGGGAATGACGCGGTCGGAGAGATCGGTCGCGCCCTTGTCGAATTCGTGGTTGCCCACTGCGGAGACCTTCAGCCCCATCTCGTTGAGGACGTCGATGGTCGGGGCGTCGTCGAGAAGCATTGCCTCGAACGGGGACGCGCCGATGTTGTCGCCGGAGGAGGTGAGAATGTGTGCGTCGCCGAAAGCCTTGCCTTCCTTGTCGATGGCGCATTTCAGACGCTCGGCACCCGGGACGGATGCCTCCGGTTTGCGGGAATCCTTATTGTAGGCGAAACGGCCGTGGAAGTCGGTGATGTTAGAGAGCGAGATCTTCGCGGTCGTCTCGTCGGCGGACGCGGACGGGGCGATGACAGGGGAGATGCTGGCGGCGCTGACGGACAGCGCTGTGATCGTGGCACACAGCACGCGGTTACGCATCGCGGGGAAACCTTTCCGGGGGCGGTAGTGAAACGAATTACCGGCTGGAGAGCCGTGTTCAGCACACGGTGCTGCGGTTGCCAGATTCCAACCAGGACATTTCAAAAACTAAGCCAGGCACATGGACCAGTTGTGACGGCGACATGTCCAGAGCGTGACCGCCAGATGAAAAGGGGGTGACGTCGATAAGCGAAAAGCCCAGCGCAAATGCTGGGCTTTCTTGACAACCGTGCGTTCTAGACGCCGTCGGTCTCCTGCGGGTCGCCGTCGGCGTCCGCCTTGGTCTCGTGGCGGGTACCCGGGTTGTGCTCCGGCGGAGCGTAGATGGAGTACAGCTTCGCTTCGGTGTCGGACTCGTTGACGAAGTTGTGCCACTTGCCGGCCGGGACGAACGCTGCCCAGTCGGCGCCGATGACCTGGTCGACCTCGAGGTTGTCCTCGCTCGGGCCGATCTTAGCGTGGAGCTCGCCTGCCTCGAGGCGCAGGAACTGGTCGTGGCCGTCGTGGATCTCAGCGCCGATCTCGCCGCCTACCGGGATGGTCATGACGGTGAGCTGGAGGTTCTTGCCTGTCCACAGCGTGTCGCGGAACGCGCCGTTGTCCAGGGTGGCCTTCTCAATGTCGACGACGTACGGGGTCGGGCCGTGGTCGTTTCCGGTTTGTGCTGTCATTTTTCCTCCTCGACTAGGGGTTTGACACTTCCCAGTGTACCCGCACCCTGTGCTTCCCGGGCCGTGCAATAACCCCGCTTAAGGGGAATTCGCGGAGTACAGTGACGGCATGAGCAGTGGTGAAAACGACTTTCCCGGATCCGAGGACATACCGGAACGAATAATTGCCAACGATGGGCGCCTGTCCCACTTCGTCGAGGCCAACGACCGTTGGGAGGAGATCCCGGAGCGGCTTGCCGAGGACTGGGATTCGATGAAAAAGCTCATCGCTTATTACGAATCCATCTGGCGCGACGACGTCCGAGATTTCCCCGAAGCCCAGTTCGGTGTGCTGTCGGAGGACGGCGTGTGGAACGAGATGGGGCGTTTTTACCAGTCCATGAAGGAAATCGCGGAGACCGCGACGCGCATCGTGCGCGAGTACGAGGCCGAGAACGACCCGGAGGTCGACCCCGGCACCGCGCCGACGGACGAGGAAACCGTCGATGAGGAACCCATCAACGAGGGCGACAGGCTTATCGACGAACCATAGCCGCGCTAGCGCTTTCGCCTAGTGCAGCGCGGTGGCCGCGTTGTCCGCGGCGTTCTCCATCGCTTCCGCGTCGCCGAGGCGGTGCATGGTCTCTTCCGACACCGCGGTCTCGTCGACGGCGACGCGCGCCGGCGTGATCGAATTCCAGTCGCGGGCGACGGTGTCGGAGATGCGCACTTCGATAGAGGCAGTCTCTTCGTTGAACATGGCGAGCACCCAGTGGTTCTCGATGTAGCGTAGGGACATCTCGCCAGCTTGGACGTTATCGGACAGGATCGGGAGGAGGTCGTGGCCCCATGTGCCTTTCGACGGGTTGTAGAACTCCCACTGCTTGCGGTCCGCCATCTGCTCCTCGCGGCAACGGGAGAGGTAGACGGGGTCGTCGCGGTTGAATTCGGTGGACACTACGTAGATGTATCCGTCCGGTCCCTTCTCCCAGCTAATCAGGTTGCCCATGCTGTTCATGTAGCGGTAGGGAGTCCGCCCGACCGAGGTCCAGGTCTTGCCGTAGTCGGTGGACCTCCAGATCTGGGTTTCGCGCACATTGCCGATGCCCTCGTTCCACATGCCCTGCATGTAGAGCGTCCCGTCCAGGTTGATCACGTCGGACGGGATTAGTGTGCGGTTGTCGTAGTGCTGGTACGAAATCAGCTGGTCGGCAGTTTTGCCGTCGTTGAGCGGTCGGTTGAAGGTGATGCGTCCGTTCTCGTCGCGCTCGGCCACGAAGCCCACGGGGCTGAGCCACTTGCCTTCGCCGAAGTACCTGCCGGTGAGGATACGCCGAAGACGACCGCGAACGTCTCGTTCATCAACGGCACCATGATGCCCAGGTCGGCTGCGCCGAGCCTCAAATTGGGCTGGTGGTTGCCGAGCAGGTCGCCGACCATTTCCACAGCGAAGCCCTTGTTCGTGTTGTCCTCCGGCTTCGGCGTCTGCGGTTTCGGTTTCTGCTGCGGGGCGAACAAGGCGCCCAACTCGTTGATCAGGTTGCGGGAGCTGGTGGAGCTGCTCGAGCTGGAGGAACTCGTCGAACTTAGGGAGCTTTGCGCACCCGCGGGGGCGGGAGCGAGTGCGGTCGCGGCAATGGTGCCGGCGGCGATGGCTGAGAGGGCGCAACGGCGGAACGGACGCATAACGGAGCTCATTTCAAGACACGGGGAGGGAAAATGACTGAACCGCAACGGAACTCTTGCAAACCCGGGGCTAACCGTCGCGGCGGTGACGCCCGGTGTATTCCTGCGGGGCGTCGTCGTCTCTGCTGTGTTTCGGTCCGTTCGACTTGCGGCGTGCGCGACGGAGACGGACTTTCTCCACCTCGGTGAGATAGGTCTCGCTGGCTGCGGCATCGCCGTCGTCCGCGGATGGCGGGTTGAAGTCTACGAAGGCGGGGAAGTACTGGGTGGGCGCGTCCTCGGCAGGGTGGACGGGTGCGACGGTGCGGGCGCCTTCGCGGGGGTGGACGAAGTCCTCGGGATCGATGGCGGAGGGCAAGTCGACGGTGACGACGAGGGAGCCGTCAGCGAATTGGTAGACCTCCGCGGAAGGAATGTCTATTTCGGGTCCGGCCGGCAGGGGTAGCGGAGGCAGGGTACGCACGGGGAAGGACCCGGGTGTGCGGGTGACGTCGACGCTGATGGACCCCTCGACAGCCCAGGCGCGCGCTTTGACATCGGACCCCTGGGCGAACAGGGTGGCGAGTTTTTCGCGGACGGGCCCAGCCTGGGCGGGGTTCAGGGTGCCCAGAACGCGGCCGCCGCAGGTGACCACAACAGTGCGGCCGTGCAGGTGCAGGCCCACAAGCCACTGGCCGGGGGACATCAGCATGGTCTCGGCGGCGGTGAACTCACCATCGGCGACGTGGACGTAGACAGAATCTTCGCCGGGCAGGGTGCCGGGCAGAAGCAGAGCACCCGGCAGCAGGTTGTTGCGCGGAACGCACATGGCGGCGGGGGCGAGCTGCACGACGACGCGGTGGCTGGCGGTGGTGCGGTCGAAGGAGATGAAAGCCTGGGCAGTGGGAACCAGTCCGGCTTCGTGGAGGGTGTCCACACTGCGGTACGGGGCGCGGTCGGAAGCGCTGATCTCGCCGATGATTCCGCCGTGGGCAACGGGCCAGCGCACGCGCCATGCGCCGGTGAGCGGGTCGGGATCGAGCTCGACTGTCGTGTGCAGGGGCTCATCGGCAGCCGGGGTGCCGGCGTTCTCGAAAAGTGTCGCGGCGATGAGGCTGCCGACGCTGAGCTCGGTTCCGCCGCCGAGGGCGGACGGGGCGAGTGGGTAGCGGGGCAGCGGTTCCATGGGCCTCGACCTTAGCGCGGGTGCGTCCCCAGCCCGAGTCGCCACTCTGGGGCGCGCGCAAGGGAATGCGGACGGCGGCCTACCAGACGGCGGCTTAGCGGACGGCTTTGCGCACCAGCGAGACGATGCCGAGGACGGCGAAGCCGACGAGGAGGCCCGCCAAGGCGGAGCCGGCGGTGTCCACCAGCCAGCCGAGGGCGCCGCCGCCGACCGCCTCCGCCAGGTGCTCGAGAACGTCGTGCGGCCAGTGCCAACCGAAGACCTCGTGAAGGCCGCGGATGATCAGGTGGCCGCCGACCCAGAGCATGGCCACGGTGCCGACGATGCCGATGATCTTCAGCACGACCGGCATGCCGTTGACCAGGGCGCGCCCCAGACCCGGGGCTTTGTCGCGTTCGATCATGCCGAGCCCGATGTCGTCGATCTTGACCAGCAGCGCCACTGCGCCGTACACGGCGAGGGTGATGAAGATCGCGACTGCGACGAGCACCATGAACTCCACCATCAACGGCTGGTCGGCGACCTCGTCGAGGGAGATGATCATGATCTCCGCGGACAGGATGAGGTCGGTGCGCACCGCGCTTTTCACCAGGGCGTCTTCGCCCTGCTCGTCACGGTTGACCGCCTCTTCCTGCTGGTCCTTCTCGTTGTGGAGGAGCTTATCGGCGATTTTTTCCGCGCCCTCGAAGCACAGGTAAGTGCCGCCGACCATCAAGATGGGCACCAGCGCCCACGGGGCGAACGCGTTGAGCAGGAGGGCGATCGGGAGGATGATGAGCAGCTTGTTGCGCAGCGAGCCCTTCGTGATCTTCCAGATGATGGGCAGCTCGCGTGCGGGGGTCACGCCGGTGACGTACTGCGGCGTGACCGCGGCATCGTCGATCACGACACCGGCCGCCTTCGTCGATGTCTTCGCCGTCATGCCTGCGACATCATCCATGCTGGAGGCGGCGGTTTTGGCGATGAGGGCGACGTCGTCAAGCAAGGCGAGGAGACCGCCAGCCATACGCGGACCTTTCTGTTGGGGGGTGTTCAAACAACGAATACTAATCTGTCCGCGGCGTTTGGGTAGGGTGTGGTCCATGCCGAAAACCGTGACCTCGACCGCGCGCGTGCGACTCGACCGTCCCGCGCGGTACGGGAAGTTGCTGGCCAGCTATTTTGAGCAGCTTATCGACGCCACTTGGGACCCCGAGACCTCCAAAGGCACGTTCACCTTCCCCGCGGACCGCACCCTTCAAGCCCCTGGAAGCGGTTCTGCGACTTGTGACGTCATCGGCACCGAGGGGGTGCTCATGCTCAGCGTCGAAGGGGCGGAACCTGCCGTCGAGCGTGCGGAGCGCGAACTGGCGACCCGGCTGTTGCACCTCGCGCACGACCGAGATGTCGTCGTGGAATTCACCCGCGCTGACGGCTGCCGCGCACGTTTCACCCGCGAGGAGCTGACCAGCGCCTAGGGGGGCACCGGACGCTGTGGGCATCGGGGGCCTAGGATGCGGCCGGTGTGAGCTCCACCTCGTCCGCCCAGGTCAATTCGATGCCCTGGGCGCGCAGCCATTCCATCGCGTCGTCGTCGTGGCGGGTGATGCCCTCGACGGCGTTGAGTGTGGCGTCGATAGCTCTCTCCGCCTCCTCCGCCGTGATCAGGCCCGCGGACGTCGCGGCAGCGAGCTCGTCGATGTCGAGCACATCGATCGCCTCGCCCTGGACAGCGACGAGGTCGACGTAGAGGTCGCGGGTGCGCCACACATCGCCCTCGATGTCGATGTCGGCGATGTCGAAGTAGTAGTCCTGTTCCACATCCACGCCTTCGCGGAAGTGGAAGATATTCGCGCGCAGCTTCAGCTCCGGAAGCAGCCAGCTCTCCAGGTAGCCGAATTTCGGGTGGTTCGCGCCACGGGCCATGTACAAGCCGAAATCGGTGACTTTGAACGTGTCCACGTCCCTCAGGAAGCCCTTCGGGTCCGTGTTGGTCTTCGACGTGGTGTCGAATGTCTCCTGCTTCACCGGGTGCAGATCGGGTTGATCCGCGCGGTCCGCCTTCATGCCGTTCAGCTGCCGTCCGTGAATCTGCTCGTCCATAGTGGTCCGTGGTCCGTGGTTCGTGGTTGCCTGGTCTCTACTTCACCGTCACGCTCAGCGCCGTCGGGGCGAAACCGCAGCTGCGGCCGTCGGTCTTGACTGCCCCGGAGACCACCGCCAGCACCGGGCCGGAACCCGTGTCGGCGACGTTGGAGAGCGTTGCCGGTCCTGTTGGGTTAATCCCGTTGTTGCGCAGAGGCGTTACACCGGTGCGGAGAGTCGCCAGGTTGACCCAGTGGACATTCATGGCCCCTTGCTGGGGAGATGCCGGTTTTGTGCCCAAAGCTGTGAACACGAAAGTGGCCTGACCGGCCTTGGGTGCAGGCACCGGGATGCGTGCCGGGCCGGGGACCGCGATCAGCGAGCCCGTCGAGTTCATGCCCGGCCCCATGCAGTTGGGGGAGATGGTCGGCCACAGGCCCTGGCGGAAAGCCGGGCCGCTTTCCGGCAGTCCAGGGCCGGCGTTGCCACCGCCGCCGCCGGTGAGGAACGCAAGTCCGGCCAAGAGCGCATCGCGCACCTGCGGAGGTGTGCCGGGGCGGTTGGCGAAGTCCGTGACAGCGCGCTGCACTTGCGGCGTTGGGCGCCCGAGTGAGTCGACGACATTCGAGGATCCGCCGGCGAGCGCCGCGAGGGAAGTAGGGGCCGGTGCCGGCGCAGCCTGGGCAGGCGCGGGGGCGGCGGTGGCACCCACGGCTCCCGCTACGAGCGCGGCGGACAGAGTCGCGGAGGCGAAGGCGGTGCGGAGGGGTGTCGCTAACTTCAAGGATTCGATCCTTCGTCGGGGAAAATAAAGCGATAACAATTACAACTCCTGCAACTTTAGTTACGCTGGTCACTTTTGCAACAGCTGTCCAGGGGATAACTGGTTTTCGGCGTGTGGTCAAGGCGCGATTCTGGACGGGACATGAGAATTTTCGCGCGCGTGTACCTTCGGTATCGCACGCAAAGCCCTACCGGAGTAGGGTTTAACCGTTCAACTGCCGTGTGCAGTACGCCTATGCAAAGGAGCAGACGAAGAAGTGTCGCACCCTGAGTTCCGTAACGTCGCCATCGTCGCCCACGTCGACCACGGCAAGACCACTCTCGTCAACGGCATGCTGGAGCAGTCCGGCGCGTTCGGCGACCACGGCGAGGTTGCAGACCGCGTCATGGATTCCGGAGACCTCGAGTCCGAGCGCGGAATCACCATTTTGGCGAAGAACACCTCCATCCGCCGCAAGGGCGCGGGCAAGGACGGCCGCGACCTCGTCATCAACGTCATCGACACCCCGGGCCACGCAGACTTCGGCGGCGAGGTCGAGCGTGGCCTGTCCATGGTCGACGGCGTCGTCCTGCTTATCGACGCCTCCGAGGGCCCCCTCCCGCAGACCCGCTTTGTTCTGGGCAAGGCACTCGAAGCGAAGAAGCCCGTCATCATTTGCGTGAACAAGACCGACCGCCCGGACGCGCGAATCGACGAAGTCGTCGACGAGGCTCAGGACCTCCTCCTGGAGCTCGGCGCCTCCCTCGAGGACCCCGAGGCCGCCGAGGCCGCCGAGAACCTGCTCGAGCTGCCCGTCCTCTACGCTTCCGGCCGCGCCGGCCGCGCCTCCTTCGACAACCCGGGCAACGGCCAGCTTCCGGACAACGAGGATCTGCAGCCGCTTTTCGACGTCATCTACGACGTCCTGCCCGAGCCCTCCGCTGACATCGACGCTCCGTTCCAGGCGCAGGTGACCAACCTCGACTCCTCCTCCTTCCTCGGCCGCATCGCCCTGATCCGCGTCTACCGCGGCTCCGTGAAGAAGGGCGACACTGTCGCCTGGGTCCACTATGACTCCGAGGGCGAACAGCACGTCAAGAACGTCAAGATCGCCGAGCTGCTGGTCACCGAGGGCCTTGAACGCGTCCCCGCCCAGGGCGACGTCATCGCCGGCGACATCGCAGCCGTGTCCGGCATCGACGAGATCATGATCGGCGACACCCTCTGCAACCCGGAGAAGGTCGAGCCGCGCCCGCGCATCAAGGTCGACGACCCGGCGATCTCCATGACCATCGGTGTGAACACCTCCCCGATGGCCGGCCGCGGTGGCGGCGACAAGCTCACCGCCCGCCTGATCAAGGCCCGCCTCGACCAGGAGCTCATCGGTAACGTGTCCATCAAGGTGCTGCCGACCGACCGCCCGGATGCCTGGGAAGTCCAGGGCCGCGGCGAGATGGCCCTGACCGTTTTGATCGAGATGATGCGCCGCGAAGGCTTCGAGCTCACCGTGGGCAAGCCGCAGGTGGTCACCAAGGAGATCGACGGCAAGACCTACGAGCCTTATGACCACATGGTCATCGACACCCCGGCCGAGCACCAGGGCGCCGTCACCCAGCTGATGGCCAACCGCAAGGGCCAGATGACCGCGATGGGCAACGCAGGTTCCGGCGACTGGGTCCGCATGGAATTCGACGTCCCTTCCCGTGGCCTCATCGGCTTCCGCACGACCTTCCTGACCGAGACCCGTGGTGCCGGCATCGCCAACTCGTACTCCATCGAGCACCGCCCCTGGGCAGGCGAGATCAAGGGCCGCCCGACCGGCTCCCTCGTTGCCGACCGTTCCGGCCAGGTCACCTCCTACGCACTGATGCAGCTCGCGGACCGTGGCGAGTTCTTCGTCGAGCCCGGCGCGGAGACCTACGAAGGCATGGTCGTCGGTGCGAACAGTCGCGACGAGGACATGGACATCAACATCACCAAGGAGAAGAAGCTGACCAACATGCGTGCCGCTTCCGCGGACACGACGGTCACGCTGGCCAAGGCGAAGTCCCTGTCCCTCGACGAGGCAATCGAGTTCTGCGACGACGACGAGTGCGTCGAGGTCACCCCGGAGGTCATGCGTGTTCGTAAGGTCATCCTCAACGCGACCGAGCGCGGCCGCGCACGTTCCCGCGCGAAGCAGATGAACAAGTAGTGCCGGGCTACTGCGGCAGGCTTTCCGGGCCGATGCAGTAGCATTGACCCTCATGCGCACCCCCAGTTGCAGAGCTACAGCGGCGAGGATTCTCGCCCCGGTTCTCGCGCTGGGGGTGTTGTCGTCGTGCTCTGCGAACCCGGGTCCGCCACCGATCGTGGAGGAGACAGAGGCGACTGAGACGTCCACCACCACGGCCCAGCCGGCGGCGCGTACGAAGGCTAATGTGGGCGTGCAGCCCCTGCGCAACGGGTTGAACCCGCACCTAGTTGCGGATGAGCTCTCCACGGTGCGCGACGTCGCCGAGCTCACGTTGCCGAGCGCGTTCGGCGCCGGTGGCATGAACGAGGACTTGCTCGTGTCCGCTGATGTCGTCGACAACGCCGGGGACGCCGCGGAGCCCGACGCCCCCGCGATGACCGTGCGCTACGTCATCGACCCGGCCGCGCAGTGGTCCGATGGCAGCCCGGTCACGGGGGCGGATTTCGTGTACCTGTGGCGCGGGATGACCTCCACGCCGGGGGTCGTCGACCCGGCGGGCTACCGGGCGATCCGCGATGTGCGCGTGAGCGGCGCGGGAGGCAAGACAGTCGACGTGCTTTTCGACGAGCCTGTTACCTCCTGGCACGACCTCTTCAATTACCTCCTCCCGTCGCATTTGCTGGATTCCCGTGCGGAGGATTTCGCCACCGCGCTCGCCGACACGATTCCGGCGTCCGCCGGGCATTACATGGTGGACAAAGTCGACCGGGGCGCCGGCGTGATCGCGCTGAAGCGCAACGACCGGTTTTGGGCTCCGGACCCGGCGAATATCGACCTGCTCACGCTCAATTTCGTCCGGCCGACGGAACTTGCCGCGGACCGCCTGCGCTCCGGCCAACTCGCCTTCGTCGACCACGTGCCGGGGGAGACGTCGTGGGATGCGTACTCGCTGATTCCCGGCGCGCAGCTGCGCCTCGAGGAAGGTCCGCGCGAGCTCGGTGTGACCATGTCTGTGGATTCGCCGATCCTGGGCTCCAAAGATGCGCGTCGGGAGCTTGCATCGCTTATCGACGTCCCCCTCATCTCCCGCATCGCCGCCGGCCGCACGAGGGACCTCGCCGCAGCCGACTCCACCCAGCCCTTGGACGGAGAGCCGGAGGCCCTGCGCAAAGCCGCGGCCGAGTCGGGCCCGCTGCGCATCGCCGCCGACCCACGCGACAGCCAAGCCATGCCAGCTGCACGCGCTGTGGCCGACCTCCTCGTGGGCAAGGGCATCGACGCTGAGGCGGTGGCTCTGGATGCCACCGAGACCGCTTCCCGCCTGCGCGCCGGCACGGTGGATGCTGTGGTTGGATGGTCCATCGACGGCGGTGCCGCCATGTGGGCGAGCAGGATCCAGTGCCCGCAGGAGGACACTGATTTCGCGGCGGGTAACCTGAGCGGCCTTTGTCTCCCGTCGACACGCGGCATGGCCGCCAATATTCTCTCCGGGCGCATCCCAGCAACCGAAGCGCGCGACACCGTCTCCGACACGCTCCGCCGCGAGGCTGTCTGGGTGCCCGTGCTTTCCGAGCGGCGCATCATGGTCCTCGGCACCGGCATCACCGGCCCGGACCCCGACCTCCAGAAATGGGGCAGCGGTGTGGCCGGTGCCGCCCAGTGGACCGCCGAACGCACCCCTGAAGAGACTGAAGAGACCGACACAGAGTCAGACAAAGACAGCGACACCACTGAAGACCGTGACCGTGCACGCAAGCGCAACGAGACCGAGGAGGACAGCCCCGCAAATGACCGCAGCGACAACCAGCCAGACTCCGGTACCGAATCCAGCACCGAATCCGGCGACGGACAGTGACATGACCCGCCCGCGACGCCCCGAACGCGACCTCGTCGGTCTGCGCGTCGTCGCGGTCCACGCGCACCCGGACGACGAGTCCATCTCCACCGGCGGCGCGCTCGCACACCTGGCCCGCCGGGGCGCAGATGTCCTCGTGGTCACCTGCACCCTCGGCGAGGAGGGGGAAGTGATCGGGGAGACCTACCAGGGGCTCGTCAACGACGAGGCGGACCAGCTCGGCGGGTTCCGCATCCACGAGCTCACCCGGGCCCTGCACATCCTCGGCGCGCGCGGCGAATTTCTCGGCGGCGCCGGAACATACCGCGACTCCGGCATGGCGGGCTCACCCGCGAGCCGCAACCCTCGCGCATTCGTGAACTCCGGTGACCACGCCGTGAACGACCTCGCCGCCATTTTCCGCCGCGAAGCTCCGCAGCTCGTGCTCACCTACGACGAGAACGGCGGCTACGGCCACCCGGACCACATCCGCGCCCACGAGATCACGCACCTTGCCGCCAAGCAGGTCGACATCCCCCGCATCCTCTGGGCCGCGCGCCTGCGCGAAGAACTCGAGGCCAACATCGCCGACGACATCCCCGCCGGCTGGACGCGCCCC
Source organism: Corynebacterium sp. p3-SID1145 (assembly GCA_025144245.1). Lineage (GTDB taxonomy): Bacteria > Actinomycetota > Actinomycetes > Mycobacteriales > Mycobacteriaceae > Corynebacterium. The sequence goes on from JALXXC010000008.1 coordinate 70,102, forward strand.
GCGCCGGGTCAGCTCGACGCCGTCGACGTCACCGACACATGGGTCGAGATGAACGACGTCGAACACGCCGCCAAGACCGAGGCCATGAAAGCGCACGCGACGCAGATCTGGATCGCCGACGGCTCCCTCACCCACACCAACCCCCACTCCGCCACCGCCCGCGGCCCAGTGACCACCTACGCCTTGTCCAACCTCATCGCGCAGCCCATCATCCGCCGCGAGCACTACCTCCTCGGCGCAGGCCTGCCCTTGGAGCACGGCGCCGACATCGCCAGCGGACTGCCGCTGTGACAACCCCGCAGCCCCACTCCCGCCGCCCCGTCACCCGGACGCAGTTCCGACCCGGGGAAGCCCGCACCGGCCTCACATGGTTGAGCGCGGGGGCGGGGATGGCGGGGCTGGTGGAGGTGGCGTCGATAAGCAGTGCCTACGGTGTTCCCTCGATCCTCGCCGCGGCGGGCCTCGGGGCGGTATTCACGCGCACCGCACTGCTCTGGGTGGGCAAACACACACTCCGCGCGCTCGTGCCGCTCATTGCGTGGCTGTGCGTGTTCGTGCTGCTCGCTCTCGGACCCGAAGTGACCGCCACGCTTATCGACGAACATAAGATTCGCAGCGCAATCCTGCTCGCCGCCGCATGTGGTGGGGGCGTGTGGCCCATCGTGGCGCGGAAGTGACATACTGATGTGAGAATTTTCGTCATAAGGAGTGACAGGAGTCCATGACCTACATCATCGCTGAGCCATGCGTCGACATTCTGGACCGCGCCTGCGTAGAAGAATGCCCGGTCGACTGCATCTACGAGGGCAAGCGCATGCTCTACATCCACCCCGACGAGTGCGTGGACTGCGGCGCTTGCGAGCCCGCATGCCCGGTCGAGGCGATCTTCTACGAAGATGACCTGCCGGAAGAGTGGAACGACTACTACGACGCCAACGTCGCCTTCTTCGAGGAAATCGGTTCGCCGGGCGGCGCCGCCGCTGAAGGCCCCTACGACTTCGACCACCCGTTCGTGTCCGCGCTGCCACCCATGAACCAGGAGTAGGGGCCATGGGGTCGCGCCGCTCGCTCAGCCAGGTCCTGCCCGACTTTCCGTGGGACACCATCGCCGACGTGAAGGCGAAAGCCGCGTCGCATCCCGGCGGGCTGATTGACCTGTCCGTCGGAGGACCCGTCGACGACGTCCCGCCGCCGATCCAGCTCGCGCTCTCGGAGAACGCCGCAGCGCCGGGCTACCCGCAGACCATGGGCACCCCTGAGCTGCGCGCCACCATTGTCGCGGCGCTGGAGCGCCGCTTCGGCATCACCGGGCTCAACGAGCGCGCTGTCCTGCCCACCATCGGGCTCAAAGAAGCCATCGCGTGGCTGCCGACCCTGCTGGGCCTGCGCGGTCAGACCGTCGTCATCCCGGAAGTCGCGTACCCCACCTACGAGGTCGGGGCGCTCATCGCAGGCTGCGATGTCGTGCGTTGCGACGACCCAGCGAAAGCCCCCCGCGACGCCGCCTTAGTCTTCATCAACTCCCCGTCGAACCCGACCGGTGCTGTTGCGACCGTCGAGCTGCTGCGCTCCTGGGTCGCCTTCGGCCGCGAAACCGGTGCGATCATCGCCTCCGACGAGTGCTACCTCTACCTCGGCTGGACCGTTGAGCCGGTATCCATGCTGCACCCGTCCGTCACCGACGGCGACAACACCGGCCTTTTGGCGCTGCACTCCCTGTCCAAGACCTCGAATATGGCGTCCTACCGCGCTGGGATGATTTCCGGCGACGAAACCCTCGTTCAGGAACTGCTCGAGGTACGCAAGCACGCCGGCCTGATAGTGCCCGGTCCGATCCAGCACGCCATGGCCGCGGCGCTGGAGAGCGACCTGCACGAGGAAATGCAGCGTTCCACCTACGCCATGCGCCGCCTCGAGCTGCTCAAGGCTCTGCCCGAGGCCGGCTTCGCCGTCGACCAATCCGATGCTGGTCTCTACCTCTGGGCGCGCCGCGAAGGTATGGATTCCCGCGAGGTCCTCGACTGGCTCGCCGACCGTGGCATCCTTGCCGCCCCTGGCCATTTCTACGGCCCGGCCGGTGCGCACCACGTCCGGATCGCCCTGACTGCGACCGACGAGAAGATTGCGGAGGCGGCGCAACGCTTAACTGAGTGACTCGGTGATGCGGTAGGGCGGTGATGCGCTGCCGGGGCCGCAGCGCATAACGTTTTCATGTACCCGGCTCCGCGGGACTAAACTGTCAAAAGTTTAACTACAGCGCGACAGCAACGCGGAAAGGAAGGCGGCCGGGGTGACCCACAACGACACCGAACCCACTGCCGACGCGCAGGGGAACCGGGGGAGCACAGCTGTCCGGGTGATCGACGGGCTGCGGGAATTCATCAAGTTCGGCATCGTCGGAGGTTCCGGCGTGCTGGTGAACTTCGTCGTGTTCTACGTGGCGTCGAAAGGACTTCTGCACGGCTTCGGCCTGGGTGCCGACGACATCGTGGCCCAGATCGGCTCCACCCGCTGGAACGTGCGCTGGTACCATCTGCTGTCGTCCCTGGCGTTCCTGCTCGCCAACACGTGGAACTACCAGCTCAACCGCAGCTGGACCTTCCGAGGCATGATCAAGCGTTCGTGGCTGCGCGGATTCTTCCCGTTCTTGGCAACGGGGTTGGTCGCCTTCGTCGTGTCGCTGACATGCATGACGCTGCTGATGAACCCGACCACCCCCGTCGGCCTGCCAGACCACATTTTCGACGGCTCCAGCGGTCTGCGCACCAAGTCCTACTGGGCGCAGGCGATCTCGACGCTTATCGCGATGCCGGTGAACTTCATCATCAACAAGCTCTGGACATTCCGGAAACCCAAGGCTGCGAGAAGCAGCACAGCGGCATAGGGGAGACAACAAAGAACTGCCGGCAGGGATTACGCCCGCCGGCAGTTTCAGTGTCCCGGACTCCTGGACGCGTAGTGATGTATCTGCACACGGTTCCTGAATCTGCTCATCCCGTGAGCTCGCGGAATCTAGTCGATGTAGATGTTATTGGCGAACGAGACTGGCCTGGAAGGCAAGAGAATACTAAAACACTCCACTGCAAACCAAAAGGTTAAACTGGCGAAATGGCCATGTCCATTGATTATGTGCGTTGGATTGGAATTGCAGCGTGGACCAGTGGTTTAGCCGTCCCACGAAACTGCCGGGCATTGGCTGTTCTTCCGGGGGATTTTCCCGGAAGAATCTTGGTCCAGAGCGCCGGGGGACGCGCCACAACATTCGAGGACATTGAGCGTGAGTACACACATATCCAGTGGTTGCTAGCCGGAGCTCCTAGTGATGAATCTGTGCTGGATTATGTGTACCACCAGAAGCTCTGTTTAACGCATTATGAGCTCATCGACCATGACTTCGCCATCCTGGATGTCAGCGATAGCGCGTGCGAGAGCAAAAACTACTCCTTCAGACAGTCGTCTGCCGCTGATCGCCGCCCCGACTACAGTCCCAAGGCAGCATTAGCCGCAGCTCAGCGCCTCAGCAACTCCGCAAGAGGATCAGCTCTTTCAGAACATATTCCTGCCTGGAATATGGCCGAGCCATTAGGACTGCTAGCTCTTGCTGTTCGTGAATACTTCACAGGCGCGGTAGTACGGGAACTTACTCGGAAGTATGTAAAGGATCTTCGTTCGGATTCTCGAAACACCCAGGAAGTTCTCGGTTGTGGCCGCCTTGCTTATAGCGTGGCATTCAAAGTTGATGATGACTCTGCAACCACCGCTCCGGCGATCACCCTGCACGTTCAGGACGATGATCCTCTTTTCACAGAATCAGTGTTGAGGCACATCCTTGACCGGGCACAGGCCTTCGCTAGTGCATGTGGAAGTGGCGTTCATTGTGGGTCGGTATTCCACAACATCATTTTCCACCAGGCGTTCCCTAGCACCGTCCATGAACCGGATGCTGAAGAAACACCAATCATTCTGTACCGGATCCCGCTCAGCACTGATCTTCTCCCTGTCCAATCCTTAACGCAGGTGTTGGGGGACAGCGCCGCCCGCACAGCCGATGACGCACTGAGAGAACCTCCCCAACGGACTTCGCTAAGTATTCGCCGGCTCCCAGATAGCGGCATCATCCGGGTACGCAGCTTCATGCCAGGAACAAGTATCATCGATCGTGCAATTCACCGCGGTGGCTATCTCGCATCCTCGGAAATTGTTTCTAAGCTACAACAGGAAAAGGCGATGGCTGATCCTGATTGTCTCGCCGCAGCTGTAACACCGGCGCTGATCTGGGAATCTCTCAGCACTTGGGGTCTCGCGTCCGGCAGCACCGCAAGTTCGTGTTCCGTGCTTAGCGTGCGTGCCAATAGCATCTCGGCTGTGGAAGGTTCCATTCATCAACCACTGTTGACAGTTGAGGTCGATGCGCAGGCGCCACTCGGCACTGTGGCACATGACGTGTGTGATGTTCTCGGTGACCTGGGCATCGATTCCTTTACGGACTTCCCGATTGAGTTACTGTGGTTCGATCAGCCGAAAGAGGCCAGCGTCAGCACCTTCTCTCCCAACGCTGCACCCCCACAGGCCACGTCGCTGGAACTCCCCGTCTTATGGCCTCGTGCGTTAGGGGCACGATCAATAGCTGCCACAAATCAGGCACTCGCGCTCGCCGCCGTTCGCCGAGCTCTGCGCCACTTTTGCACTAAAGGCCTGTCATGGATCGGGGTTGCTCATGCTAGAAAAACCTCTGCCAGTGGGAGGCATCTGATTATGGTGGCGGTCGCGTTCGAGTCTGAATACGCAGACAGAGCGGCCGTCAATCAGGAATTGTCCCTCGCAGTGAATGCGGTTTGTGCCGAAAACTCTATCGGTCCACATGTCACGTGCGAGGTTATCGATGCTAACCAAATAACCGACGTTTCAGCGTGGGTCACGGCGGCCGGGTACCATCCCGTTACTGGTTTCCTGCCTGCATATATTCAGCTTGAACACCTCAACACCAGACAACCATGACCCTGGCATGGGTGAGGTCCGATCAAGTGGCGCTACCTACCGTTCGCGATCTGGCCTTTTGGTGCGAAGATCGTTGGGGGCCATCGAAATCCACAGCATCGAGGGCGTCAGTTCGCGAGTGCGTTAGTTGTTGTGCAGCTCCGCGTTGAGCTCCACGCCCTTCGCCTTCACCGCCTCAACAGAGCCCGTCACGGAGTTGCGGCGGAACAGGATGCCGTTGGCGCCGGAGAGCTCAAGGGCCTTCACAGTGTCGCCCTCGGAGCGGCCCACGGCCTGGGCGATGTCGGCGGACAGCACCACCTTGGTGCCGGCGGTGACGTAGAGGCCGGCTTCGACGGTGCAGTCGTCGCCAAGCGAAATGCCGATGCCCGCGTTGGCGCCGAGCAGGCAGCGCTCGCCGATCTTGATGGTCTCCTTGCCGCCGCCCGACAGGGTGCCCATGATGGACGCGCCACCGCCGATGTCCGTGCCGTCGCCCACCACGACGCCTGCGGAAATGCGGCCTTCGACCATGGATGCGCCGAGGGTGCCGGCGTTGAAGTTCACGAATCCCTCGTGCATGACCGTGGTGCCCTCAGCGAGGTGGGCGCCGAGACGAACGCGGTCCGCGTCCCCGATGCGCACACCGGACGGAACGACGTAGTCCACCATGCGCGGGAACTTATCGACGGAGAACACCACCACGGGGCCCCGCGCCGACAGACGGCCGCGCACGACCTGGAAATCGGAGACAGCGCACGGACCGTAGTTCGTCCACACGACGTTGGCCAGCAGGCCGAAAAGACCGTCCAGATTTGCCTCGTGCGGCTTGACCAGGCGGTGGGAGAGAAGGTGGAGGCGGAGGTACGCGTCGTAGGCGTCGACGGGGGCGGCCGAAATGTCGGCAATCGACGTCGCCACCGGCACTCGCGCCACACCGCGGTCCTCGTCCGGCCCGGCGAGCTTGGCGAACTGCTGCGGGGTCTCCTCCAGGCGGGTCGTCCCCGTCGTGGCGACCGACTCACCGAGCTTCGGTGCCGGATACCAGACATCCAGGACAGTTCCATCGTGGGTGACAGTGGCCAAGCCCCGTGCGAATGCGGTGGTCATAGTATCAATCAGTTCTTTCTCTTACGGTGTATGCGAATGCACGGCCCGCGCAATGCGCTGACCGTGCTCAGCTTAGAAGATCTTTCGCCGGCGTGGGGGATAACGCACGGCGGGCGGGGACCCGGCGCGCTAGACAGCGCTAGACCATGTGCGCCGGTTCGGAAGCCTTGCCGCGGTGCACGATGAGGCTGGTCACGACGATCACGCTGACGACGACGAGGGCGGAGACGAGCTCGATGCGGCCGTTGGCGTCGAAAAGCATGAGCAGAATGAAGCCGCCCAGCGTGGCGAGCGTGAGCCACGGCAACCACGGGTAGCCCTTCATCCGCACGCTGGTGATCTCACCCGATGCGACGAGCTGGGGGTGCAGGCGGATGTACGACAGGATCACCATGGCCCAGATCGAGATGAGGATGCCGCCGACGGCGTTGAGCAGGAAGGTGAGCAGCCCCGGGGGGTTCCACCACTGCAGGGCGACGGAAACGAAACCGAACACGATCGAGACGAGCACCGCACGGACAGGGACACCCGACGCATTCGTCTGCGCGAAGTAGGAGGGGGCGTCGCCGCCGCGCGCCATCGAGTAGAGGAGGCGGGAGTTGCCGTAGAGCTGCGCGTTGCATGCGGACAGGAGGGCGAGCGCGATCACGACCTCCATGATGGTGGCGGCGCCGGGCACGTTGGCGCGGTCGAGGACGAGGGTGAAGGGGGATTCGGCAGCCGAGTCGGCGCCCGCGATCTGGTCGTATGGCAGCAGCAGGACGATCAGCAGCACCGAGCCGATGTAGAACACCGCGATGCGCCAGATGGCGGAGCTGATCGCCGCGCTGACGGCTTCCTTGGGGTTCTCGGACTCAGCGGCGGCGATGGTGACCAGTTCGATTCCGCCGAACGCGAAGGCGACGGCCAGCATCGCGGTGGCGAGGCCGCCGATGCCGTTGGGCATGAAGCCGACACCGTCGATGTTGCTGGTTCCCACGGCGTCCATGCCCGGGAAGAGGCCGACGACCATGAGCACGCCGATCACGAGGAAGATGATGATCGCCGCGACTTTGATCAGGGCGAACCAGAACTCGAATTCACCGAAGCCGCGGACGGCGGCGAGGTTGATTGCCGCGAAGAACACGACGGCGACAAGCGCGGGGATCCAAGGGGCGATGCCGAACCAGCCGGAAATGATGGCGGAAGCGCCGGTGATCTCCACGCCGATGATGAGCACCTGCATGATCCAGTAGGACCAGCCGACGGAGAAGCCCGCCCAGGCGCCGAACGCTTGGTCGGCGTAGGTGGCGAAGCTTCCGGAGGAGGGCCGGGACGCCACCATTTCCGCGAGCATCGTCATGATGCAGACGGTGACGGCGCCAGCGATGATGTAGGCGATGACGACGGCTGGGCCGGCGGCCTGGATGCCCACGCCGGTTCCGAGGAAGAGCCCGGCACCGATGGCGGAGCCCAGACCCATCATGGTGAGGTGGCGGGTTTGCAAACCGCTGTTGAGGGTGTTCGACATGAGTCAAGTGTAGGAACACTGGGCGCGCGCCAAGAATTCAGGGTGAATTAAATGCAGTAGGAGGCAAAAAGAGCACGCTTATCGACGCCCGCACCCGCCCAGCGTCACACCCCGTTCCGGTTCCGCACGACCGGCGTCGCGGAATGCGGCTCGTGCGTGATGGTCCAGTCCGACTGCTCGGTGACCGTCCGGGCGGGGACGTAGGTCTTCTCGGCCGGGTTGCGGGTGTCGTAGACGATGGTGCCGGGCTCGAGAATGACACCGGAGCCGAGTTCGCAGCGGTCGCCCATGTTCAGGTCGATGAGGCCCGCCGACGGCCGGATGACGCAGTTCTCGCCGATGCGCAGGGGAGTGCGGTTGTGGCCGTCGGTGCGCTCGGCCATGACGAAGGACGACAGGCCGATGTCGGAGCCCGCCCCGATGACGCAGGAGGACAGCACGCGCCCTTCGACCTGCGCCGGCCCGAGTGTTCCGGCGTTGTACGACACGGAGCCTTCTCGGAACACGCTCGTGCCGGGCGCCAAGTACGCCCCGAGGCGCACGCGCTCTGCCTCCGCGATTGTCACGCCGGTGGGGACGACGTAGTCCACCATGCGCGGGAGGCGCTCGATGCCATAGACGTGGATGTTTCCGCGCGCACGCAGGTTTGTGCGCACGAACTCGAAGTCGTCGGGCAGGCACGGGCCTTTATTCGTCCACGCCACCGGCACGAGGTGCTCGAGCACGTCGGTCATGTTGATCTCCAGGGGCTTGACCTTGCGGTGGGAGAGCAGGTGGAGGCGCAGGTACACGTCGTGGGCGTCGACGGCGGGGGCCGACAAGTCCGCGATCTCGGTGCGCACCGGCACTACTTCCACGTGCCGGTCCCGGTCCATGCCGATCAGGTTGAGCAGCCGGGGCGAGAGCTCGTTGGCGCTGACGCGGCGGGTGAGGGGGTGGGGGATGTCGTCGATAAGCTCGACGGTGGGGTACCAACTGTCGAGGACGGTGCCGTCAGCGGCGATTTGTGCGATTCCTGTCGCGCGGGCTCCTTGAGGCATGGCTGTATCGTACCGGTAGGATCGCCCCCGTGAAGCTGGACCTATTTGCTGACCCTGTCGAGTTGACGAAAGCCTTGATCGACATTCCTTCGCCTTCCCACGAGGAGGGGGCGATCGCCGACGCGATCCAGGCTGCTGTCGAGGACCTTGACGTTGAGGTGACCCGCCGCGGCAACACCGTCGTCGCGCGCACCAACCGCGGTCTGGGCGAGCGCATTGTGCTCGCCGGGCACATCGACACCGTGCCTATCGCCGACAACGTCCCGCACCACGTCGAGGGTGACGTGCTGTGGGGCTGCGGGTCCGTGGACATGAAGTCCGGCATGGCGTGCTACCTCCACGCATTCGCGGCCCTGTGCAACTCCGACGACCTCGCGTTCGACATGACGCTCATCTGCTACGAGGCGGAGGAGGTCGCCGCCGAGTACAACGGCTTGGCGCATCTCGAGCGCGACGAGCCCGAACTCCTCGCCGGGTCGCTGGCGCTGCTCGGCGAACCGTCCGGCGGCATCATCGAGGCCGGCTGCCAGGGCAGCATCCGCGTCACCGTCACCGCGCGCGGCACCCGCGCGCATTCGGCCCGCGCGTGGCTCGGGCACAACGCGGCCCACGACCTTGCCGGCGTGCTCGGGCGCATCGCGGAGTACGAGCCACGCGCCGTCACTATCGCGGGCTGTGAATACCGGGAGGGCCTCAACGTCGTGGGGCTGGCCGGGGGAGTGGCGACGAACACGCTTCCCGACGAAGCCTCCCTCACCATCAACTTCCGCTTCGCCCCCGACCGGAGCCTCGACGAAGCCAAACAACACATCGAGGAGACCCTCGCGCTCGAAGAGGGCCTCGAATTGCTTTACGACGATGCCGTCCCCGGCGCCCTCCCCGGCCTCGACGCCCCCGCCGCCCAGGGCTTGCTCGCCGCTGTCGGCGGAAGTTTCCGCGCGAAATTCGGATGGACGGATGTGTCGCGGTTCTCTACGCTTGGTGTTCCGGCTGTGAACTTCGGTCCCGGCGACCCTGGGTTCGCCCACAAGATCGACGAGCAGTGCCCGATCGGTCAGATCAGCTCCGTCGCCGACACGTTGATGGCATACCTGACCGGGGCTTCCCGCACCTCCGCGTAGCTCGCCCAGCGGCTGCGCGTAGGTGGGCGCACGCGCAGCCGCACATCTCCCCCCCACAAACTAGAAAGCTTAAATTCGTGGCTCCACAGATCACCCCGCGCCCGGACCGGGACCGCACGCTGAGCGGCCCGATTCTCCGGCGCCAAAGGGACGGCGACACCGATTCCCCCTCAACGTACGACCAGCGGCTCCTCCAGATGGGCCGCGCGGATCACGACTGGAAGCACGCGGACCCGTGGCGCGTCATGCGCATCACCAGCGAGTTCGTTTCGGGTTTCGACGCGCTCCAGGACCTCGACTGGGCCGTCACCGTTTTCGGCTCGGCCCGTCTGGGGGAGGGAACCCCGGAGTACGAGCAGGCCCGCGCGCTCGGCAAGGCGCTCGTCGAGGCCGGCTACGCCGTCGTCACCGGCGGCGGACCGGGCCTGATGGAAGGTCCGAACCGCGGGGCGCACGAGGCCGGCGGCATGTCAGTGGGCCTTGGTATCGAGCTGCCTTTTGAGCAGGGACTCAACCCGTGGGTCGACCTCGGCCTGAACTTTCGCTATTTCTTCGCCCGCAAGACGATGTTCCTGAAGTATTCGCAGGCGTTCGTCTCGCTGCCGGGCGGGTTCGGCACGATGGACGAGGTCTTCGAGGTCCTGTGCATGATCCAGACAGGCAAGGTCACGAATTTCCCGATGGTTCTGCTCGGCACCGAGTTCTGGTCGGGTCTCGTGGAATGGATCCGCAGCCAGCAGCTCGCCCGCGGCCTCATCTCGAAGGGCGACGACCAGCTCTTCCTCGTCACTGATTCCGTCGACGAGGCGGTCGAGTACATCGTCAACACACATCGCGAGATGTCGGACCCGCGCAACCTGCACAAATACAAGCGCGCATGAGCCCGCTTATCGACGGCCTCCCCCGCGTCATGGCCATCATCAACCGCACCCCCGACTCGTTCTACGACAAGGGAGCCACCTTCGCCCTCGACGCTGCGCTCTCCCGGTGCCGCGAGGTCGTCGATGCGGGAGCCACCATTGTCGATGTCGGAGGCGTGAAAGCTGGTCCCGGCGACGACGTGGATGCCGCCGAGGAAATCGACCGCGTGGTGCCGTTCATTGCCGCTGTGCGTGAACTCCTGGATAAGCGCTACAGCGGCGGCAGCGGCGGCAGCGGTAGAGGCGGGCGCAACAGCAGCAGCGGCGGCTCGGCGGACGTTTCGGTGGATATTTCGGTGGACACCTGGCGCCCCGAGGTCGCCGAGGCAGCCGTGCGCGCCGGCGCGACCCTGATCAACGACACGTGGGCGGGCTACGAACCTGAACTCGTCGATGTCGCCGGCGCACACAAGGTCGGCTACGTCTGTTCGCACACAGGGGGAGCGGTTCCGCGGACACGCCCGCACCGAGTCCACTACGACGACGTGGTCGCCGATGTCATCCGGGAGACGACGGCCCTCGCGGAGCGCGCCGTCGAATGCGGCGTGCCCGAAGGGAAGGTGTTCATCGACCCGACGCACGACTTCGGCAAGAACACCTTCCACGGACTGGAGATTCTCCGCCGCATCGACGAGGTCACCGCCACCGGCTGGCCGGTGCTCATGGCGCTGTCGAACAAGGATTTCATCGGGGAGACCACCGGCCGCGGAGTGGGGGACCGGGTCGCGGGGACACTCGCCGCCACTGCTTGGTGCGCCGCCCGCGGGGTCGCCGCCTTCCGTGTCCACGAGGTCGCCGAGACACTCGACGTCATCCGCACCACCGCGGCGATCCAGGGCGTGGCGGCGCCGCTCGACACGATTCGGGGTCTGGCGTAGTGGACGTCTCCGTCATCATTCCGGCGCTCAACGAAGAAGCCACGGTCGCCGGGGTCGTGCGCGCGGCCCGCGCGTCGTGCGCAGACGAGGTCATCGTCGTCGACTCCGACTCCACGGACTCCACCGCTGAACGCGCGCGAAACGCCGGAGCGAAGGTGATCAACTGGCGCGACATCGCCCCGGACATCCCCGTCCAGCCGGGAAAAGGGGAGGCGCTCTGGCGCGGGGTCCGCGCGGCGCAAGGAGACATCGTGGTCTTCCTCGACGCGGACGTGACGACCGTTTCGGCGGGGTGGGTTGACGGGCTGGTGGGGGCGTTCGTCGATAAGCGTGTGCATCTCGCGAAAGCGACCTACACTCGCGCGCTCAACGGTGCGCCGCGCGGTGGCGGGCGCGTCACGGAACTGACGGCGAAACCGCTGCTGCGGCTCCTCTTCCCGCAACTTCCGGAGCTCGACCAACCCCTCGCCGGCGAATACGCCATCCGCCGCAGCACCGCACTCGAGGTGCCGTTCGTCGCGGGATACGGCGTCGAGGCTGGCCTGCTTATCGACGTCGCCACCCTCCACGGTCCCTCCTCCCTCACCCAAGTCGACCTTGGGCAGAAGATCCACCGCAACCGTCCCCTCGACGAGCTTTCCGGCATGGCCGAGACCGTTGCGCGCACCATCCTCGCGCGTGCCGGAATGCACGACATTCCCCAACGCCAGCCCTGGACCGAACTGCGGTAACATCGCCTCATGCTGTCTTGGGTGATTCTGATCCTCGTCATCGCCGCGGTGGCGCTGCTCGGCGCGTGGATGTCCTCGTCGATTTTCGGCCGCGGAGAAGCACTGCCGCCGATGGACGAGCCGCGAGACGTGATGGCCGCGAACCGCGCCGCCGTCGATGCGGGGCGTTTCGGCGACATTGCTCTCGAAGTCGTCCCCCGGGGATACCGCCAAGACCAGGTCGACGATCTCATCGAGCACCTGCTGAGCGCACAAGAGCGTAGGATTGATGGGGAGTTTTCGCCCGCGGAGCCCGAACTGGAACAATCCAGCGTGGCCGGAGGCGAGAAGCAGACAACCGAAGAAGCCAAGGAGTAACACCACATGGCAGCAATGAAGCCGCGTACCGGCAACGGTCCGATGGAAGTCGTCGAGGAGAGCCGCAAGATCGTGATGCGCATCCCGTCCGACGGCGGCGGGCGTCTCGTGGTGGAGCTCAACAACGAGGAAGCAGCCGAGCTGGGCCAGCTCCTCACTGATGTCGCCGCTGAGTAGCGCAGCAGGTAAAATTACACGCCATGCTCAAAGACATTGTTGATGTGCTGGCGGACCCCGTCGACGGTAGCCCCTTGACGGGTGCGGACGATTTCACCCGCCTGGTGTCTGAGACAGGGCACTCGTACGACGTGGCCAAGCAGGGGTATGTCACGCTGGCCTCCGGTGCCGGGATCGCGCATGAGGGCGACAGCCCGGAGATGGTGGCATCCCGCGAGGCGTTCCTGTCGCGGGGCCACTTCGCGCCGTTCGTGGAGACGGTCACTGAGCGCGTCCTCGATGCGCTCCAGGGGCTCCCTCTCGACGACGACGCCGCGACCACCCCGACCATCCTCGAGGTGGGCGCCGGAACTGGCTACTACCTGAGCCACACTCTCGATGCGGTGGAGAATTCCCGCGGCGTGGGTGTGGACATTGCCGTCCCCGCGGCGAAGCATTTGGCGAAGGCGCACCGCAACATCGGTGCCGTCGTCGCCGACGTGTGGGAAGGTCTGCCGCTGCGCGACGCATCCGTCGACGTGATCACGGTGATTTTCGCGCCGCGCAACCCGCAGGAATTTGCCCGCGTGCTTGTCGACGACGGCGAGGTCCTCATCCTCACCCCCCAAGCCGGCCACCTCGACGAACTGCGCGAGCCCCTCGGCATCCTAGGTGTCGAGGAGGGCAAGATCGAGCGCATGCTCGAGCAGGCCGCCGGGCATTTGGCTCCCGTCGGGGAGCCCGAACTCATCGAGTTCCCGATGTCGTTGGACCGTGAGTCCATCGCCGCGCAGGTCGGCATGAGCCCTTCCGCGCGCCACCTCGATCCCGAGGTTCTCGCTGAGCGTGTCGCCGCGTTGCCGGAGACTATGACGGTGACGGCGCGTGCGCAGCTGACCCGCCTGAAGAAGGCCGGCCGCTAGGTCCTACCCGGGGATCCCATCCCAGAGCTGGAGCCGGGCCCCGCAACGCATCAGACGGCAGCCACCAGCAGGGGCCGCTCCGGCTGCGCTGCCCAGATCAGGCGTCCCGCTCGGTGCGCGGGCGGCGCCACTGGTTGAGGATCTCGGCGTCGCCCTCAGTGCGCACGCGGAGCTCGCCGACCCCGTTTTCGGGCCAGAAGCGGCTCGCCATGGTGACGGCGCCGCCGCCGGCGAAGAGTTCGATGGCGGAGCCGTCGACAAGCATGGAGATGTGGTCCTCGTCCTCGTCGTCGAGTTCGGCGGTGGCGGGGGAGCCGTCCAGGCGGTCGAGGGTGATCCGGTCGCCCGAGTGGGTGATCACAGCGGTGACTTCGCCGTGGGTGTCCAGCACCTCGACTGTGACCGAGGAGCCCACGGGGATTTCGCACATGCCCGTCCAGAGCTTGGCACGCTGGGTGGCGCTGACAGCGTCGGGAAGCCCCTGCGCAGGGGTCTGGTACAGCTTGCCACCGGCGAGGGTGACCACACGCGGGAGGGACAGGGCGTTCGCCCAGCCTTCGGCCTCCCAGGATGGCTGGGTTGTCGGGTCGCCGCCGCGGCCGGTCGCAGCGAGAAGTCCGAAGATGCGGGCTTCGGCGTAGCGCTCGTCGTCGGTCTGCGTGCCGCGCACGACGTTGGTGCTGCGCGGGCGGGTGAAGTCGTGGCCGTGGTCGAGACGCGCGAACGGCGTCTTGACGGTGAACTCGGTCTCATCGAGCGTGCCCACGAGGTAGCCGGACACTTCGCCGTCCTCGAGTTCGACGGTGAGGAAGAGGATGTCGTAGATCTCGCCGTCCTCTTCGTCGCGCAGGCGGATGATGCGCGGGGCGACGGTCACAGCGTCGTCGTCGAGCCCGGTGGCGCCGTTGAAGCGCAACGGGCCGAGCAGAGCCCAGGAAATTCCGTCAGGCGAGTCCAGCACCACCGGCACCGGCTTCTCTGACGGGCCACTGCTCGCGACCATGATCCATCCGGACTGCCCGAGGTCCCGGTCGCCGTTCTCGTTCCAGGCCGGCACGACACAGGGGGAACGGAAGCGGCTGAAGCGCCCGACGTCCTTCACCACGGGGCCGAGTCGGCGCACGCCGGGGTCGATGTCGCCGGCTTCGTTGACTTCGTCGCACAGCGTCTCGATTTCGTCGATACGCGCCGCCTGGATCGTCGTTCCGGCGTTGGTGACGGACGTGAAGTACAGGTCTGTGCCTTCTGCGGAGGAGACGACGGAGCCCGCCAGAACGCGGGTCTCACCGCCGACGGGCGCGACGACATCGTTGCACTCGTAGAAGTCGAACGGGTTGCCCTCGGAGTATTCGTGGGCCCACCGCGACGGGGCCTCGG
This sequence comes from Corynebacterium sp. p3-SID1145, assembly GCA_025144245.1. Lineage (GTDB taxonomy): Bacteria > Actinomycetota > Actinomycetes > Mycobacteriales > Mycobacteriaceae > Corynebacterium. The sequence goes on from JALXXC010000008.1 coordinate 85,202, forward strand.
CATCGGGCTGGTACTGGTAGAACAGGTGCCAGTCATCGCCGTCGCGAAGCATGCCGGCGGCGGCGTCGAGGATTCCCTTGTCCGCGGTGACATGGAGTTCCGGTCTCAAATTGCTCACAGTTTCGTCCTCCGGGTTACAGAAGCGACTTGTACACGTCGACGGTTTCTTGGGCGATCTTGTCCCAGGTGAATTCCTGTTTCACGCGGGTCAGGCCAGCTGCCGCGAAGCGTGAGGTGGTCTCCGCGTCCTGGGCGAGCGCGTTGACGGCGGCGGCGAGGTCTTTCTCGAAGGCCCGGGTGTCGTCCGCGTCGTAGTGGACCAGGGTACCGGTCTCGCCGTCGACGACAACCTCGGGAATACCGCCCACGTCGGACGCGACGACGGCGGTGTTGCACGCCATCGCCTCCAGGTTCACGATGCCGAGCGGCTCGTACACCGACGGGCAGACGAAGATGTCGGCCGCGGAGTAAATGTCGCGGATGTCTTCCTTCTGGAGCATTTCCGTCACCCAGTGCACGCCGTCGCGCGTTTCGCGGAGCTTATCGACGAGCCCCTCCATCTCCTCCGCGATTTCCTTCGTGTCCGGTGCACCGGCGCACAGGATCAGCTGGATGCCGGGGTCGAAGTCCTGGGCCGCCTTCACCAGGTGGGGCACACCCTTCTGGCGGGTGATGCGGCCGACGAACGCGACGACAGGGCGGGTCGGGTCGATGCCGAGGCGGTCGATCACGCTGTTGGTCCCGCCGTAGCCGTCGCCGCGCAGGTCGGTCGTGGGGTGCCAGAACGCCGTGTCGATGCCGTTGAGGACGGTGTGGACGCGGGATTCGTCGATACGCGGGTAGGCGCGCAAGATGGCGTCCTTCATACCGGCGGAAACACCGATGACCGCGTCCGCGTTCTCCATCGCGTTCTTCTCGGACCAAGAGGAGACGTCGTAGCCGCCGCCGAGCTGCTCGCGCTTCCACGGGCGGTCGGGCTCGAGGGAGTGCGCGGTGACAACGTGCGGGATGCCGTGCAGCAGACCCGCGAGGTGACCGCCGAGCCCCGCATACCAGGTGTGGGAGTGGACGATGTCGACGTTATCGGCGGCGTCGGCCATACGCAGGCCGGTCGACATCGTCTTGATGGCGCCGTTCGCCTCTTCCAGCGCGGGGTCGACACCGTGGACGTAGACGTTCTCGGCGTCGCGGGGCTGGCCCATGCAGTGGACGTCAACTTCGACGCCGTCGAGCTCTCGCATGAAACGCGTGAGCTCTGTGACGTGGACCCCCGCGCCACCGTAGATTTCCGGCGGATATTCGCGGGTCATCATTCCGACTCTCATGCCCTCCGAGACTAGTAGCGTTTCGGCGGGCGTGCAGGCACCCGCGGGTGGAGGTGGCGCACGTGTGATTTTGTGCGGAGGTAGTGCAGGTTTAACTGTTCTTCCCTAGTGTTGGGGGTGTGAACAGCCAGCCGAATGTCCTCGCCATTGTCCTCGCGGGCGGAGAAGGCAAGCGCCTTTTTCCGTTGACCCTCGACCGCGCTAAGCCCGCCGTGCCGTTTGGCGGGAATTACCGTCTCGTTGATTTTGTCCTGTCGAACCTCGTCAACGCCGGCTACAACCGCATCGCGGTGCTGACGCAGTACAAGTCCCACTCGCTGGACCGCCACGTGGCTACCGCGTGGAATTTCTCGGGCCCGATGCACCAGTACATTGCGTCGGTTCCGGCGCAGCAGCGTTTGGGCAAGCGCTGGTACCAGGGGTCGGCGGACGCGCTTTTGCAGTCGTTGAACCTGATTTACGACGAGCAGCCGGACTACGTGCTCGTCTTCGGCGCCGATCACGTCTACCGGATGGATCCGTCGCAGATGGTGGAGGACCACATCGCGTCGGGCAAATCGTGCACGGTCGCCGGTATCCGCGTGCCGCGCAGCGAGGCGACGGCGTTCGGCTGCATCCAGTCCGACGACAGCGGCACGATCACGGAGTTCCTGGAGAAGCCGGCCGACCCGCCGGGCACCCCGGACGACCCGGAGGCGACGTACGCGTCGATGGGCAATTACTGCTTCTCGACGGAGGCCCTCATCGACGCCCTCCGCGAAGACAGCGAGAACGACGACTCCGACCACGACATGGGCGGGGACATCATTCCGTTCTTCGTCGGGAAGGGAGACGCCCACGTCTACGACTTCTCCGCCAACCAGGTGCCCGGCGCGACTGAGCGCGATAAGGGCTACTGGCGCGACGTCGGCACCATCGACTCCTTCTATGAGGCGCACATGGATCTGATTTCGATCCACCCGGTGTTCAACCTGTACAACAAGTCGTGGCCGATCCACTCCACCGAGGATGAGAACCTGCCGCCGGCGAAGTTCGTGTCGGGCGGTATCGCGCAGGAGTCGATCATCGCGCCGGGCTCCATCATTTCGGGTTCGACGGTGCGCAATTCTGTCCTGTCGACGGACGTGCGCGTCGAGGAAGGCGCGACGGTCGAGTCGTCGGTGCTGATGCCGGGTGTCCGTGTGGGCCGCGGAGCTGTGGTGCGCCACGCCATCCTTGACAAGAACGTCTACGTCTCCGACGGCGCCACTGTTGGCGTCGACGAGGACAATGACCGTGCCCGGGACTTCACGATCTCCAAGGCCGGAGTCGTGGTGGTGGGCAAGTCGGGCGTCGTCGAGTAGGCGGGCCCAGGCGCGCTGAGCCAGACGCAGCGCCAGCCAGCCCGGCGCGCTAGGCCAGGCGGGTCACCAGGGTCACCCCGGAGTCCAAGGGGAGGCGGGTCACCAGGGCGTCCTCGAGCCCATCGACAAGCTCATCGGCTTCGCGCGCGGCGAGTGTGCCGCGGTCTTTGCGGGTGGGGTCGGTGATGGTGGCGTCGAGAAGCGCGCCGGCGAGCACGAGTGTGCCGCCAGGGGACAGCAGGGGCCATGCGGCCTCGACAACACCGGGCAAATCGATCGGGTCGACGTCGGCGTAGACGAGGTGGTAGGCACCCGCCGCCAGGCGGCCGAGCACATCGAGCGGGCGCGACGGCAGGAAGCGCGCACGCGACGCGCCGTACCCGGCGTCACGGAAGGCGGCCTTCGCCCGCGCCTGGTGCTCAGCCTCCGGGTCGATGCACGTCAGCGACGACTTCTCCGGCAGGCCCGCGAGAATGTGCAGCCCCACAACACCGGCGGCCGGGGTCATCGCGACAGCGCCCGTCGCACCGGCTGCAGCGTGCCCGGCGGCGGCCAGGGTGCCCAGCAGGTCGCCCACCGCAACGCTCGGGGTGGGCAGGGAGTATTCGGAGGCGTCGGAGCGGGCGTCGATAAGCGTGCCGTCCTGCTCTTTGGCCGTGATGTACTCGTTGAGGGAGGTAAATGCTGAATCGCTCACACGCTCATCCTACGAAACAGACCCCGCCCGTGCGGGGAGCAGCGCGGTGCGCAACAATAGGAGCATGCAAGACGACGTGACGGGCACCGCCGCTTTCGACGCTGGGAGCGGAGCAATGCCCACCTGGGCCGAACTCGTCGAGGAGCACGCCGACAGCGTTTACCGCCTCGCGTTCCGTCTCTCCGGCAACCAGCAGGACGCCGAGGACCTGACGCAGGAGACGTTCATGCGTGTGTTCCGCAACGTGAAAACGTACAAGCCAGGCACGTTCGAGGGGTGGCTGCACCGCATCACGACCAACCTGTTCCTCGATATGGTGCGACACCGCAGCAAGATCCGCATGGAGGCGCTGCCCGAGGATTACGAGCGCGTGCCCGGCACCGCCCCGACCCCCGAGCAGGTGTACTCCGAGACGAACCTCGACCCGGCGCTGCAGGCCGCGCTCGACGAGCTGAGCCCCGAGTTCCGCGTGTCTGTCGTGCTCGCCGATGTCGTCGGGATGAGCTACGAGGAGATCGCGAAGACGCTCGGCGTGAAGATGGGCACCGTCCGTTCGCGCATCCACCGCGGCCGCAGTCAGCTCCGCGCGTCGCTCGAGGCGCAGGCCGTGTCCAGCGAGGCGGCGCGCGAGCTCATCCGCGCGAGGTGACGGCGGTGCCCAAGTTCGATTCGATCGACCACCTCAATTTCGAAGCCGTCGCCGCGCTTATCGACGACGAGCTCACCCCCACCGCCTACCACCGCGCCCAGCAGCACCTGATACAGTGCCCGGACTGCCGCCGTGAAGTGGCGCAGCAGCGCGCCGCCGCCGAGGCTGTCCGCGAGCACAACACCGACGGGTGCTTGCGTGCCCCGCGGTCGTTGGTGGAGCGGCTGGCGCACTTGGAGGAGAGCGAGGATGCCGAGGCTGGCTCCGTTTCCGGCGGTCCGTCGCGCCGCTCCAACCGGCCGGGCCTGAAGTGGCCTGTTTCCTGGCCCCGGCTAGGTGACGGGCTAAGCTAGAGGCGTGTTTGACTCAATCGGCTGGGGCGAAATCTTCGTCGTCATTCTCGCGGGCTTGATCATTATCGGCCCGGAGCGTCTGCCTGGGGTCATCATGGATGTCCGCGCGGCCATCTTCGCGGCGCGCCGCGCCATCGACAATGCGAAGGAAGAGCTCTACGGCGACGAATTCGACGAGCTCCGCAAGCCGATGAGTACTGTCACCGAGTACGCGGCGATGGGGCCGAAGCGGGCGATCGCCAAGGTGCTTTTCGACGAAGACAGCTCCTACCTCGACCAGTTCGACCCCCGCCAGATGATGGACGGGGATCCCGCAGTGGGCAGGCGCGCCGGTTCGGCAGCGGCCGGTGGCACGGGGCAGTCTGAGCAGCCCGTGCAGTCCGAGCCACCGGCGCAGCCCGAAGCCCCGCGCCGTTCCAAGCCGCGGCGCATGCAGCCCGGCATGGGTGCGGAGCAGCCGAAGCAGTCCGGTGGGGGCGGGTTCTCGTGGACGGATGTGACCTAGGAGCTAGAAGCTAGGGGCTAGTCGCGGGTCACGCCGAGGTTGAGGCTCCTGCCGGCGAGGGAATCGCGGCGGATCTTCAGCTTGTCCGCGATGCCGGCGATGGCCTTGCCGGAAGGGGAGTCGGGAGCCTGAACGGCGATGGGGGTGCCTTCGTCGCCTTGGACACGCAGCTGCGGATCGAGGGGGACAGAGCCGAGCAGGGGAACCTCGGTGCCGGTGATCGCGGTGAGACGCTCGGCGACGTTCTCGCCGCCGCCGCTGCCGAAGATGTCCATGGTGGTGCCGTCGGGCATGACCATCGCGGACATATTCTCAATCACGCCGGCGACGCGCTGACCGGTCTGCTGGGAGATGGAGCCGGCGCGCTCGGCGACCTCAGCGGCAGCGGCCTGCGGGGTGGTGACGATCAGCAGCTCGGCGTCCGGCACGAGCTGCGCCACTGTGATGGCGACATCGCCGGTCCCGGGCGGGAGATCCATGAACAGGACATCGAGGTCCGTCCAGTAGACGTCGGCGAGGAACTGCTGGATCGCCCTTGTGAGCATCGGGCCGCGCCACACGACGGGGGCGTTGCCCTCCACGAACTGGCCGATGGAGATGTGTCGGACACCGTGGGCGATCGGCGGCATGAGCATCTCGTCCACGACGGTCGGGCCCTGGCCCGCCGAACCCATGAGGCCGGGGATGGAGTGGCCGTAGATGTCGGCGTCGAGGATGCCCACGTTGAGGCCCTGCGCCGCCAGAGCGGTGGCCAGGTTCACCGTCATCGAGGACTTGCCGACGCCGCCCTTACCCGACGCCACCGCGTACACCCGGGTCGTCGAGCCCGGCTGCGCGAAGGGAATAACCGGTTCGGACCGGTCGCCCTTGAGGCGCTGCGCGAGGTTGCGGCGCTGCTCCTCGCTCATGGTGTGCATGGTCACGCTGACCTCGCCGACGCCGTCGAGTTCCTCGAGGACGGCGCGCACGTTCGACTCGATGGTGTCGCGCATCGGGCATCCGGCAATGGTCAAGTAGATGCCGACGGCTACATCGCGGCCGTCGATACGCACGGACTCGACCATGTCCAGGTCGGTGATCGGTTTGCCGATCTCGGGATCGTCGACACGCGCGAGGGCGTTGCGGACAGCGGCTTCTGAAATCGGGGCTGTATCAGTCATTGCACGTAAAGTATATGGCCTTCAGCGCCCGCGGCCGAAGCCGGCACTAGACTTGAGCGGGTAAGCGAACCCGACTTGAAGGAAGACCACCATGAGCCAGCTGAATCCGGCGCCCGGCGGCGCCTCCGCGTCCCGCCCCCGCGAAGGGCTGCAGCGCCCCTCCGGTTGGCCTGTCGGCAGCTTCCAGAATTACGCCGACGCGCAGGCCGCCGTCGACGGGCTGTCCGACCAGCAGTTCCCGGTGGAGAACCTCACGATCGTCGGTGTGGACCTCCTGCAGGTAGAGCGCGTCACCGGACGCCTGACCTGGGGCCGTGTGCTCGCGGGTGGTGCCCTGTCCGGCCTGTGGTTCGGTCTCTTCGTGGGCCTTCTGTTCGCTATTTTCACGCCAGACGTGTGGCCGTCGCTGCTGTCGGCGCTGGTGATCGGCCTGGTTTTCGGTATCGTGTTCGCGGCTATCGGGTACGCGTTCACGCGCGGCCGCCGCGATTTCTCCTCCGCGACGGCGATTGTCGCCGGCCGGTACGACATTCTCTGCGAGCCGAACCTTGCCCCCCAGGCGCGCGACATGATCGCCCAGATGGGGACCCGCCCGTCGCAGAACGCACAGCGTGACAGCGCTCCCCGCAACCCCCAGCACTAATGCGCACCCCGTCACGGAAAATCGCCGCCCTCGCGGCCCTCGCAGTCGCTTCGACCACTCTCGGTGGGCTCACGGCCTGCACGCAGCCCAAAGAGCCGGTGCGTATCGCCGCCGATCCGGCGGATCCGGAGCAGATGGTTCTGGCTGAGATCTACCGCCAGGTGGCGGAGTTGTCGGGTCGGGAAGTGGGGATCGTCGGCAAGCAGTTCGCTGACGACGGTGAGAAGCTCGCCCTCCTCCAAACCTTCGACGCGAATTTGGCGGTGATGTGCGTCGGATCTCTGGTCGTCTCCGCCAATCCGGGCGAGGCAAAAGCACTCGAGGCGAAGAAGACCGAGGCCGAAAAAGCCGATTCGAATGACACCGACTTGGCGCTGGCCACATACGATGCTGCCGTGGGCACCCTGCCGGGCAGCTTCACCACGGTCGATCCTTCACCCGCCGAGGGCTGTGCAGGCACCGAGCATGCGGGCTTGCCCCAGAACATCATTCCCGTGTACAAGGACGGTCTTTTCGACCGCGGCGTCCGAAACGCCATGAGCAAAGCCACCCGCGCGTTGTCCACGACCGATTTGGAAAAGCTTGTGGAGCGAGCCCAGGAAGACGGCGACCCCGGTGCCGCCGTCAACGAGTGGATGCAGGAGAAGACCGGCATGGGCTCCGAGCTGGAACGCATCGTCGACGAAGGGCAGGCCCGCGAGGCATAACCTCTCAGCGCACGCACCCGACGACTGGGCCGCGGGACCACAGCCCGAGACAGGCAACCAAAGAGTCGAAAACTTCGATCCATGGCTCGATGCCCGAGACTTGAGACGCGGGGACCCGGGGACCCAGACTTGGTCCCTAAGCCGTAGCGCCTAGACGGTTTTGGGCACGCCACATTGGCGGTCCTGCGTGGTGTTTTGCGGGGTCGCCGTGTCAGCTGTCAAGTAAGTCGGGTACGCCCCAGCAGTTGAGCAGTCCGGCGGTGCCAGTATCAGAGACGCGCCAGTAGTCGGGCAGTGCCTGAAGTCGTGCCCGCAGTCAGTGCCGGGATGGTGCTTATGGTCCTGCCTGTGTTCCGAAGAGCTGTTTCATGGCCCCGTAAGGGTGGCGGTTATTCGGTACTGGTGTGCCCCTGGGTGATACCCAGGACTCTTCATAACCTATACTTAGAAATTTCAAGGAGAAACACAGATAAGAGGAAACAAGAATGAAATCCCCCACTAAACTCGCAGCAGTAGCAGCCGGAGCCGCAGCTCTCATCGCAGGACACACCTCCGCCCTCGCCGCAACACCAGGCAACACCGTCCTCACCGGTGACAGCGTAGTAGCCAACCCAACCGTGCCTGACTTCTGGAAGAATAAAGCAAAAATCCAAGTAAACACCGGTGTCGGCTGTGTTACAGACGGGGCCATCGCCGACGAAATCGCCAACGCATCCGGCGGCGCACACGTCGACCAGTACCAATGCGCAGGCGCCTCCTTTTCCACCGGCGGTGTACATATCGACAATGCCCTGCGCACCGCAGCTCAACACGGTGACCTCAACCCACAAACCAAAAACGTAGTCATCGTCGCAGGAGTCAATGACACCTATCCCTACGGCCCCGACGTCCAAGCATCAGACCGCGCAATCCGCAACGGCCTCCGCAATGCCATCAACATCGCCCACCACCACGCACCCAACGCCAAAGTCATGGTAGTCGGCTACCCCCACGTCTCTTTCAACAACATGTCCTGCTACAACAGCGGACTCGGCTCATCCAACCCCCTCCCCATTCCGGCCGGCAACACTGCAGGTACCGAGCAGCGCCTACAGAACACCCTCCGCGAAGTAGCACAACAAAACAACGCCACCTTCCTCGACACATGGCCAATGTCCGAAGGACACGATGTCTGTTCCCCAGACCGCTGGTGGGTAAACCTCATCGACATCATGCCACCAGCACCAGGCAATCTTCCTCTCCACCTCAATGCCCACGGCACCCACGCCTACGGCCAATTCATCGGACACAACCTCGCTAAGTAACCCCGCGGGTGGGGTTGGCGCTGGCTTGCGCTGCGAATTGGTTCATGCCACAAACGCTAAACCACTTGCAAGCCGAGGTCTATCGAACAATGTCTACTTCAGTAGACAACGCCCAAACACGCAGGCCACAAGGGGTACGAAATCGGCGATTTGGGCCGAAAAGCGGCGAAACCGAACTCGAAGAGAGAGCTCAAGCGCGACTGAACCGGCAGAAACAGAGTTGAGACGGCGAAAAACCGGGGATTGAACCGGCGACAACTAGCGAAGAACCGGGGGGGAAACAGAGCGAATCGCGGCGGCGGGAATATGGGGAAGCGGGCGGATTCGGGAGCGGTTGGTACTGGACCGAGGCGGCTGGGGGAAGCGCCGAGACAGCACAACCCCCGCCGCACGCCGCAAAGGGCGAGGGCGGGGGTTGGGTAGGGGGCTTAGGCGAAGGCTTCGTCGATAAGCGCCTTCTCCTCTTGCTGGTGGATCTTGCTCACGCCGGTCGCGGTGGTGGACATTGCGCGGCGGGAGACGCGGCGCATCGGCGGGAGGTCGTCCACGAGGTTGGCCAGGTGCTCGTTGTAGAACGGCCACGGACCCTGGTTGGCGGGCTCGTCCTGCACGAAGCGGACCTCCTTGGCGTTCGGGTAGTTGGCGAACGCCTTGTTGAGGCGGTTGAAGGGGATCGGGTGGAGCATCTCGATGCGGATGATCGCGACGTCGTCACGCCCGTCCTTCTGGCGGCGCTTCTCCAGGTCGTAGTAGACCTTGCCGGAGCACAGGATGATGGTGGTCACCTTGTCGGCGTCGCCGATGACCTTGTTCTTCGCGTCGACGATGTTCGGGTCGTCGATGACGGAACGGAAGGACTTGGCCTCGATGAAGTCTGCCGGCTGGGAGACGGCGGCCTTGTTGCGCAGCATCGACTTCGGGGTGAAGACGACCAGCGGGCGGCTCATATCGCCGAGAGCCTGACGGCGCAGCAGGTGGAAGTGGTTTGCTGGCGTCGACGGCTGGGCGATCGTCATAGAGCCCTCGGCGACGAGCTGCAGGAAGCGCTCGATGCGTGCCGACGAGTGGTCCGGGCCCTGGCCCTCGTAGCCGTGCGGCAGGAGCATGATCAGGCTGGACAGCTGTCCCCACTTTGTCTCGCCGGAGGAGATGTACTCGTCGATGATGGTCTGGGCGCCGTTGGCGAAGTCGCCGAACTGGGCCTCCCATGCGACGAGGGCGTCCTGGTTGCCGACGGTGTAGCCGTACTCGAAGCCGAGACCGCCGAACTCGGTCAGGGCCGAGTTGTAGATGCGGAAGCGGCCGCCGTTGCCTTGCTCGATGGCGTTGGCGTCGAGCGGGTTGTACTGCTCGCCGGTGTTCGGGTCGAACAGGACGCCGTGGCGCTGGGTGAAGGTGCCGCGCTTGGAGTCCTCGCCGGCGAGACGGACGAGCTTGCCCTCCGCCGCCAGGGAGCCGAAAGCGAGCAGCTCGCCCCATGCCCAGTCGATGTTGCCGTTCTCGAAGGAGCCGCCGCGGGACTTCAGCACCGACTTGAGGCGCTTGTTGGGGGTGAAGTCGCCGGGGAGGTTGGCATAGGTGCCGGCAAGCTGCTGGAACGTGTCCTCGGTGATGGAGGTGTCCAGGCCGCGGGTGAGCGACTGGGATTCGGTGATGCCGTGCTGCTCGGCGGGGGATCCGCCGTCTTCCTTGACATCGTTGAACACGGAGTCCAGCTGGTCGTGGAAGTCGCGCTTGGCGATCTCGGCTTCTTCCTCGGTGAGGTCGCCGCGGCCGATGAGGTCCTTGGTGTAGCGGGTGCGCACCGACGGGTGGGACTCGATGCGGTCGTACATCACTGGCTGGGTCACCGACGGGTCGTCGGCCTCGTTGTGGCCGCGCAGGCGGTAGCACAGCAGGTCGATGAAGACGTCCTTGCCGAATTCGCGGCGGTACTCGGTGGCGAGCTGGCCGACCCATGCGGCGGCCTCCGGGTCGTCGCCGTTGACGTGGAAGACCGGGCAGTCGAAGCCCTTGGCCAAGTCGGTGGCGTAGTAGGAGGAACGGCCCTGGTCCGGGGTGGTGGTGAAGCCGATCTGGTTGTTCACCACGATGTGGACGGTGCCGCCGACGTCGTAGCCGTTGAGCTTGGACATGTTCAGGGTTTCCTGAACGACGCCGAGGCCGGTGAAGGATGCGTCGCCGTGGAGCATCATCGGGACGACGGAGTGGTCGTCGGCGTTCTTGTTGTGGTTCAGGATGTCCTGCTTGGCGCGGGCGATGCCGACCATGACGGGGTCGACGGCCTCCAAGTGGGACGGGTTGGCGGCGAGGGTGACCTTGACTTCGCCGTCGCCGAACATCTGGATGTGCTCGCCCTCGAAGCCGAGGTGGTACTTCACGTCGCCGGAGCCGCCCTGCTGGGCGGGCTGCAGGTTGCCCTCGAACTCGCCGAAGATCGTCTTGACGGGCTTGCCGACGATGTTGAACAAGACGTTCAGGCGTCCACGGTGAGGCATGCCGATGACCACTTCGTCGAGGCCCTGGCCGGCAGCGGTGTCGATGACGGCGTCCATGAGCGGGATCAGGGTCTCGGCGCCCTCGAGGGAGAAGCGCTTCTGGCCGAGGTACTTGGTCTGCAGGAAGTTCTCGAATGCCTCCGCGGCGTTGAGCTTCTGCAGAATGTACTTTTGCTCGGCGTTGGTCGGCTTGGGCATGCCGACCTCGATGCGGTCGCGCAGCCATTCGCGCTCGTCACGGTCGAGGACGTGGGTGTACTCGGCACCGACGTGGAGGGTGTAGGCAGCGCGGAGGCGGGTGAGTACCTCGCGCAGGGTCATGGACTCCTTGCCGCCGAAGCCGCCGACGTTGAAGGTGCGGTCGAGGTCCCAAAGAGTCAGGCCGTGGGTTTCGAGCAGCAGGTCGCGGGAGTCCGGCTTGGGCAGGCCTGGCTGGTGCCAGTGGAGCGGGTTGGTGTCCGCCATGAGGTGGCCGCGGGAGCGGTAGGCCTCGATGAGGTTCATCACGCGGGTGTTCTTGTCCACACCGCCGTTCGGGATGTCCTGGGCCCAACGCATGGGGGCGTAGGGGATCTGCATGGCGTTGTAGATCTCGTCCCAGAACTTGTCGTCGTTAAGCAGCTGCGAGATGTCGCGGAGGAATTCGCCGGACTCTGCGCCCTGGATGACGCGGTGGTCGTAGGTGGAGGTCAGCGTAGTCAGCTTGCCCACGCCGAGCTCGGCGAGACGGTCCTCGGAGGCACCGGCGAATTCGGCCGGGTAGTCCATGGCACCGACACCGACGATGGTGCCCTGGCCCTTGGTCAGGCGCGGGATGGAGTGGCGGGTGCCGATGCCGCCCGGGTTGGTCAGCTGGATGGTGACGCCCTGGAAATCTTCGATCTTCAGCTTGTTCTGGCGGGCGCGGGCGACGATGTCCTCGTAGGCCTTGACGAACTGGTCGAAGGTGAGGGTCTCGCACTCCTTAATGGCGGCGACGACGAGAGCGCGTGTGCCGTCCTTCTGCGGGAGGTCGATCGCGAGACCGAGGTTGATGTGCTCGGGCGTGACGACGAAGGGCTTGCCGTCGACGACCTTGTAGTTCACGTTCATGCCCGGGTGGAGCAGGGCGGACTTGACGATGGCCCAGCCGATGATGTGGGTGAACGAGATCTTGCCGCCGCGGGTGCGCTTCAGGTGGTCGTTGATCTGGGCGCGGTTTTCGAACATGAGCTTGACCGGCATATCGCGCACGGTCGTCGCCGTCGGGACGGTCAGGGACTCGTCCATGTTCTTCGCGATGGCCTTGAAGGTGCCCTTCAGCTGGGTCTCGCCGGCTTCCGGCAGCGGCTTGAGGCGGTCCATCGGGGACTGCTTGGCCTTCTTCTTGCCTGCCTGCTTCTGCGAGGGCTTCGGCACCTCCTTGACGGCGGTGTCAACGCGGGTCTCGCGGCCGTCCTGGCTCGGGGCGCCGGTGGTGTCGGCGACCTTGGCCGCGGTGCGGGCCTTGTGCGGCTGAGAGGTGTTCCCCGCGGCCTTCTTCGCGGCGGGGGAGACGAGCGGGTCAGCCTTGGCCGCGGCCGGTTTCCCGCCCTTTTCGAACATCTCGCGCCACTCCTCATCGACCGAGTTGGGATCGTCCTTGTACTGCTGGAACATCTCATCAACCAGCCAGTCGTTTTGGCCGAATGTGCTCTCGCTGCTCACGGCAGGTACTCGCCTCGTTTCTTAGTTCTACGTGTGCTTTTGATCGCTTTATTGATCAGTGTCAATCAATGACTAACAGCCCACAATACTGCATAATGACCGGCCTGCTTGAGCAGGTCGGCGTGGGGTCCGTCTTCAATGATACGTCCTTGGTCGACGACGAGTATCCGGTCGGCCTCCGCGGCGGTGGCGAGGCGGTGCGCGACGATCACTGATGTGCGCCCATCTGTGGTTTTCGCGGAGGCGTCGAGCACGCTGCGCTCGGTGGCCGGGTCGAGGGTCGCGGTGGCTTCGTCGAGGAGGACGACGTCGGGGTGGAGCATTTCGGCGCGGGCGAGGGCGATGATCTGCCGCTGCCCGGAGCTCAGGCCGCGGCCGCGTTCGCCGACGCGCGCGTTGAAGCCGCCGGGGATGGCCGCGATGATGCCGAGCGCGCCGATGCGGCGCACGGCCTCCTCGATCTCGTCGCGGGTGGCATCGGGTGCACCGTAGGCGATGTTCTCGGCGACGGTGCCGGGGAATAGGTAGGACTCCTGGGGGACTTGGGCGAGGGCGCGGCGCCAGTCGGGGAGCGGGAACGAGGAGACGTCGGTGCCGCTCGCGGTCACAGTGCCTGTGACGGGGTCGTAGAAGCGGGCGAGCAGCTTGACGACGGTCGACTTGCCCGCCCCCGTCGCCCCCACCAGCGCGACGGTTTCGCCGGGCTGGAAGGCGACGGTGAAATCCTCGATGACGGGAGCGGCGCTGGGTGAGTACGCGAAGGTGACGTCGTTGAGCGCCAGTTCCCCGCGGGCGGCGTCGGCGGCACCGGGGGAGGTGCCGGTGTCGGGGACGGTGGTGCGCTCGTCGAGAAGCTCGCGGATGCGGTCGAAGCTCACGGTGGCTTGCTGCCAGGAGTCGAAGATCTGGCCGAGCTGCTGGATGGGGCCGTAGAGCTGGCCTAAGTACATCGTGAAGGCCACGAGGACACCAACGGACAGTGTGCCGTCGGCGATACGGCCGGCACCGATGCCGACGATGATGGCGGTCATGATCTGGGAGATCAGCTGCATGCCGTTGAAGTAGGTGGCAACGAGGAGCTGGGAGCGCATGCGCAGGCGCCGGTAGGTGTCGCTCTCCGCCGCGAAGTGCGCTTCGGCGGACGGCTCCATGCGGTGCATCTGGCTGATGCGGATGCCGCCGATGAGTTCGGCGAATTCGCCGTTGACCGCTGAAATCTGGGCGCGGGCGGCGGCGTGGAAGCGCTTGGAGTAGTGGCGGAAAACGATTGTGACCAGCGCGATGAGCGGAACGGCGTAGAAGGCGGTGAGCGCGAGTGAGCCGTCGGTGGCCACGAGCATCGCGGCGACGCCGATAAGAGTGCCCACGGAGACGATCGTTTGGGCGAGCCCTGTTTGCAGGAAGCTGGACAGGGTGTCGATGTCGGTGGTCATCCGCGTCATGATGCGCCCCGACAGGTGCGATTCGAAATAGCTCATCCCGAGGCTTTCCAGGTGGGAGTAGCTGCGCACGCGCAGGCCGTAAAGGAGGCGTTCGCCGGAGCGGGCGGACAGGACGGTCATGGCGGCGTTCGCGAGCCACGCGATGAGGACGACGGCCAGCGCCGCCCCGGAGACCAGCCACAGCGTGCGGGGGTCGCCGGCGTGAATGCCCTTATCGACGGCCGTCCGCACCAGTGTCGGGAAGCTAAGATCCGCGAGCACCCCGACGACGAGCAGCGCCGTGACCCCCGCGATCAGCCACTTCACCGAGGCGAACATCGCGCGCAGTCCGGCCGGGATGGTGCCTTTGGGCTCCTCGTCGGCCGGCGGGAGGTGCTCGAGGCGTTCGAGGAGCTCCGGGGTCGCGGTGACGACGCGGGCAGCGCCGCCACCACCGCCACCGCCGCCGGCTCGGCCGAAACCGGCGGAAGAGACGGAGACGTGCTCGTGGGGGCCAGCGTCGGGGAGCTCGGGCCAGAGTGCGGAGTGGGGCGGCTCTGGCCCGGATACGGGTCCAGGGCCGGCGCCTGGGCCGGGGCCATGTCCGGCGTCTTGCTGCGGGGTATCGCCGGGGGCCATGAGGGTCTTGTAGGAGGGGTGGGCGGTGGCGGGGGCGAGGGGAGCGTCGATAAGCGTGGTGCCGTGGTCCATGATGACGACGCGCTCGGTGTGTTCGACCGTGGATTGGCGGTGCGCGACGGCGATGATGGTCACGCCGCGGAGGTTGTCGCGCAGGTTGGCCAAGATGTCTGCTTCGGTTGCAGCGTCGATGGCGGAGGTGGCGTCGTCGAGGATGAGTACGCGCGGGCGGGCCAGCAGCGCACGGGCGAGGGCGATGCGCTGCCGCTGGCCGCCGGATAAGGTGAGGCCGCGTTCGCCGACGACGGTGCCGTAGCCGTCGGGGAGGTCGGCGATGAATTCGTCGGCGCAGGCCATGCGGGCGGCGTGCACGATCTCGTCGTCGGTGACGTCGGCGCCCATGGCGATGTTGTCGCGGATGGACAGGGAGAACAGGAACGCCTCGTCGAAAACGCACGTGACCTTGCTGCGGATCGCGCTGTGGGTGAGCTCGTCGTAGGGGATCTCTCCGTCAGGCGTGACCAGGGCGAGGTGACCCCCGTCGGGCGCGTAGAAGCCGCCTGCGAGCTGGACAGCCATGGACTTGCCGGCGCCCGCCGGGCCGATGACGGAGACCTGTTCGCCGGGGGCGACGGTGAGGGTGAACCGGTCGAGGACGTCGCGGCCGTCGGCGCGGAAGGTGACGTCGTTGAACGCGATGCCGGCGGGGCCGTCGGGCAGCTCGCGCGGTGCGGTGGGGTCGGGGCGCTCGGGGGCGAGCTGGAGGACCTCCTCGAGCCGGTCGATGCCGCTCATGCCCATCTGGAGTGTGACGTAGGTGTTGGCCAGCATGGACATCAGCGACGTCAGCGAGCTCAGGTACGCGGTGAAAGCGACGAAGCCGCCGACCGTCATGCCGCCGCGCAGCGCGATGAGTCCGCCGGCGACGATGGTGACCACGAGTGCGAGGTTGGGAAGCTGGCTCAGCGCGGGCTGGAAGCGGGCGGTGAGCTTGGCCGCGCGCATCTTCACGGCGTAGAGATGGCGAGCGAGACCGTCGAGGACCGCGACTTCATGCTCCTCGCGGCCGAAGGCCTTGACCACGCGCACACCGGAGACCGTCTGCTCGACGTGGCTGGTCAGATCCGCGGCGGACTGCTGGTTCGCCCATGTCGCGGCGTAGAGCGCGGTGCGTGAGCGGCCCGCCACCCACACGATCAGCGGCAGGAAAGCCAGCGCCATCAGCGTCAGGGGCACGTCCACCCACGCCATGACTGCGATGGTGAGGAGGAGCTGCACCAGGCGGGACAGTGCCATCGGGCTCATCGCCAGTACGGAGAAGAGCTGGCCCAAATCGGTGATGGAGCGGGAAACGATCTGCCCGGTGACGATCCGGTCTTGCCCGGGGCCGTCGAGCCGGTGGAGAGTTTTGAGCAGCTCCACGCGCACGTAGTGCTGGGAGCGGGTGGCCAGGTTTCCGGCAGCCCACCTGCGCAGCACCTGGAAGGCGAATTGGGCGACGGCAATGCCGGCCATGGCCCAGGCGATCGCCGCCACGCTGCCTTCACGGGCTCCGGTGGCCACGTCGACGGCCGTGCCCGTCAGCCCCGGCAGTGATGTCTGCAGCACCGCCGCGATCACGGCGGTGGCGAGGGTGAGCGCGGCGAACCCGGGGTTGGCCTTCAACGACCGGGTGATCAGGTGGCCACGCAGCTTATCCGCGATTGACGTGGCCTACTCCTTCTCGATTGCGTCCGCGGCGGCCACAGCCTCGGCGACCTCCGCGTCCGTCTCGCCCGCCGCGCCGGCATCCTCCTTGTCGCGGTTGCGGCTGAAGATGGCCAGGAAAGACTTCACGCGGGACGCGGCGTTCTTCTCGGCGGCGTCGAATTCGTCCTCCACCTCGGATTTGGCGGGCAGCTCGTTGGCGAACTCGGCGGGCGGCTGGCCCAGGTTGGGGTTGACCCCCTCGATGACCTTCTTGGCCAGGGCGCGGTTGGCCATCGCGCCAGCGACAGCGCCGATGCCCAGCGGCATGAGCTTGCCCAGCCACATGCGGCGCAGACGGCGCTTCATCGACTTCAGCAAGGAGCGGGTGAGCAAGCTGTTGGCCTGGCTCAGGGTGGGGCCGGAGAACTTCGACACCATCGCCACAGACGGCAGCTTCTGGGCGTCCGGGCCGACGAGCGTATCGACGATCGCCGCTCCCTGCGACCCCGACAGCACCATCAGCACGATGGCGCGGCGGCGCTCCGCATCGGAGATGTCCACACCGCGCAGGTAGGCGGAGCCGACGGTGTAGACAGCGGCCAGATCCACGAACACGAGGGACTCGCCGGCCACGGCGGCGGCACCTGTGAAAAACCCGATGCCGGGGACTGCGGCCGCGCCGCCGGCGCCCGCACCGGTGCCGGAAGCGGCGTACATGAAGTGCTTGTCCATGAGCGCCTGGATCTCCGCCGGGGAGGCCTCCGGGTTGGAGCGACGCAGGTGGTCGACATATGCGCGGATCACACCGGACTGCAGGCGCACCGCACGGTCGAGACCCTTGATGAACATCCTGCCCATGAAGTTGGCGTTCTTCTCGATCTCTTTGGCATCCATCGCAGCGGGTGCGCTGGCCGCCTGGTTCTTCTTGTCGTCCTTGCGGTTGCGGAAGAGGGCCATGTCGATTCTCCTTCGAGCGCCTAATTGCGCGGCGCGTAGGGGTGGGCGTGCAATTCGTTCGGCCCGTGAAAAGCCAATGCACACCAATTTATAGGAGGGCGGGGAAAGCTGTCGGGGAGGAGGTTGGGGGAGGCGTCGATAAGCGTGCCGAATGCTGTGCTAACAGCCTTCCGTGCGCCGCGGTAGCTACAGTGGCGAGGCATGACCGCAAATCCCGTCGTGCGCACTACGTCCGGCCGTGTCCGGGGTGTCGTCGACCCGACTACGGGGATGCGCACGTGGCGGGGTGTGCCGTTCGGTGCGCCGACGGACGGGCAGCACCGTTTCCGGGCGCCGCGCCCGCGCGAGCCATGGGAGGGCGTGCACGACGCGGTCCACTTCGCGCACCCGGCGATGCAGGGCACCTACGGCTGGAACGACCGCGTCAAGGGCACGGAGGACTGCCTCGTGCTCGACATCGTGCGCCCCGACACGGACGAGGAACTGCCGGTCGTGGTGTACATGCACGGCGGGACGTTCCTGACCGGCTCGTCTCACGAGAAAGTTCTGCAAGGGCACCGGTTTGCTAAAGCCACGGACATCGTCTACGTTTCCATCAATTTCCGCCTGGGCGTGCTCGGGTATCTGGACCTGCGCTCGCTCGGGGCCGATTGCGCCGCGAACCCGGGCACGATGGACCAGATCCTCGCCTTGGAATGGGTGCGCGACAACATCGCCGCTTTCGGCGGCGACCCGGACCGGGTGACAATCATGGGCGAATCCGCTGGCGCCGCCTCGGTGGTCACCCTGATGAGCTCGCCGCCCGCGCGCGGACTGTTCCACGGCGCTGTCGCCCAATCCACACCCGCGGCCGCGGTCCACTCGCGCATCCAGGCGGCAATGTGGGTGCGCAAGCTTCTCGACGGCATGGGCTTGTCCCGCCTGTCCACCCTCGAGGACCTGCGGCAGGTCGACGGCGAAGAGCTCGTGCGCGTGGGCAATTCTCTGCTGATCCGCAGCGGCGAACTGCCGTACCTCAACCTCGCGTTCATGCCGACCGTGGACGGGGAGGTGCTGCCGAGCCACCCGATCGACGTGTTCACCGCCAACGAGGAAGCGCCAGTGCCGCTGATCATCGGGTCGAATTCGGGCGAGGCCAGCTTCACCAAGGCGATGTATGTGTTCAACCGTTCCCGCGAGCGGGCCGCACGCCGCATCCTCGAGGTCTTCGACCCCGGGCACGCCGACGCCATCTTGGACGCCTACAACGGCGCACAGACCCGTAAGGACTTCGCGGAGCTGGTGGCCGACGCGGTGTTCTGGGCGCCTTCGGTGCGCCTGGCCACGGAGCACCGCCGTGTCGCGGATGTGTGGATGTACCACTTCGACCACGCCGCCCCGGCCGTCAAGCGCCTCGGCATCGGCGCCGTGCACACCGCGGACCTCGAGGCGGTTTTCGGGGCACCGTATTCCAGCCCCGCCGGCATTCTGCAGCGGCTCGGTCCCCAGAGCGACTTCGAGACTGTCAGCGAAATGATGCAGCGTAACTGGGGAGCCTTCTTCCACACAGGCCAGGTGGGGGAGGAATGGCCCGTCTATGGCTTCCGCTCCGAGGACGCGCCGGGCCGCGCCACCACCATCATCAGCGCCAACCCCCGTGTGGTGCGCGACCCGAAGGCGGAGAAGCGCCGCGCGTGGGAGGGCTTCAAATTCACGAGCTGGGGCACCGGCCGCCCGGAAGTCCTGGAGAGCGTGACGGACTTTCTCGGCCTCGAACCCGACGAGGAACCCTGACCGAAAGCCCGCCGGAAGTCGAAGAACCGGTGCGGTGGCACCACAACGTCGCTAGGCTGGGTGCGGCCAGGCCGAATGCGTCTGAAAATCCAGCAGGAGGGAACCGACGTAATGAGCTTTTTCGAGGACATTGCCGCAGGCCTTGACCGCGAAGGCATCGAGTCGCGCGTGCACGACGACACGATGTTCGTGCCGATCACCTCCGATGTGGAGATCCATTTCGTGGAGATCGACCCCGATCTTCCCGCCGCGAATGTGTATATCGCCGCCGCGGATGTGGACGAAGACGACGAAGAATTCGAGACCGTTCTCGTCTCCGTCGTCTTCTCCGTGGAGGACGCTGTGGCCACCGCCGTCAAGCACATGGCGACCGACCAGGTGATCACGGTGCTGAGCGACCTGCTGGAAGGCACCGACGAGCGCATCGGTGACCTGGACTTCTTCCAGGACCCGGTCAACCCGAACCTGGTGCGCGCCGAAGTCGGCGACAATGCCGAGCTGCAGGTCCAGGTTGAGCTGCAGGACGGCGACCCGTGTGCGGCGGTGACCTTCATCGCTCTGCCGGAGACCTACGACGATCTCCTCGACGACGCCATCGGCGAACTCTGGGAGTCCGACGGCGATGCCGAGTTGACCGACGAGGACCGCGAGCGTCTCTTCGCCAGCCTGCACGCCGAGGCGATCGCCGAGGTGGAGACCCTGGATTTGGGTGTCTTCTTCGACTTCGACCGCCTCTTCGACATTCTCTGCCTCGCCGCCGACCACGCCGAGGACTGGGAGTCTCAGCTTCTCCCGTTCGACGACGATGATTTCGACGAGCCCGACGTGTACGACATCTTCGGCGCCGACGACCCGTACGACGACGATCTCGACGAGGACGATGATGACCTCGACGACACCGTCGCCGACGACGTCGACTTCGAGGACGAGGTCTAAAAAACTCGAAGCGCCGCGGTGAACGCGGCGCGGACGAACAGGACAGTGACCGGGTAGAACGGCGCAGGCCGGTCGCGGTTCTTACGCGGCAGCCAGGCCCTCAAACATGGAAGCGGGGGAGTAGACGGGCGTGAACGTGCCGTCGACGAGCCAGACGAAGGTCGTGCCGGTGGGGGAGTAGACCTCGTGGATGGCACCAGCCATGGACGACGGGACGAGGGCGCGCACCCACGCCTCCGCGAGATCGCGGTCCACGGTGATGCCGGTGATATCGGTGAAGCGGACCTCGATCAGGTAGGCGGGGACATGGGATTCGCCGTAGCCCTTGATGCGGGCTTGGGCGCGCGGGCCGACGCGGCGGCGGGTGACAGCGGCCTTCAGCTGGGGACCGTGGCCGATACGGGGAAGGTCGCGTGACGGCGGCCGCCACGCAGGGGTTGGCCGGGCCAGGGAACGCGGGTGGTGGATCACGGCCTCGAATCGGTCGAGGGCCTCGGAGTGGGTGGAGCGGATCTGGTGTGCGAGTTCTCGTGTGTTCGTCATGGCCCTCAAGGTACGAGGCAGGGTGGACACACAGGGCCATGCATTCGAACACAAATTCGAACACGGATGTAAGGAAATGGCTTTACCGGCTCAAACGGGTAGCCTGTTTGGCGCTATGACAACCTCATCCTTGACCGCACGCTGGGCAGCACACAGGCACGACCGGGCGCGCGCACGCGCGGCGCGCGGCCCGGTGCCACCGATCCCGCACGAGATCTGGGTGCTGGTCTCCGCGGCATTCCTCATCGCGTTGGGGTATGGCCTGATCGCCCCGATCATCCCGCAGTTCGCGGAGAGCTTCGGCGTGCCGCTGGCGGCGGCTGCCGCGGTGGTGTCGGTGTTCTCGGCGGCGCGTTTGGTGGGGGCGCCGGGGGCGGGGTGGCTCGTCGATAAGCTTGGCTCGCGGAAGATCTATCTTTCCGGTCTTGTGATTGTGGCGGTGACCACTGCTTTGGTGGCTGTGGCACAGGAGTATTGGCACATGCTGGCGCTGCGGTTCCTGGCGGGGCTGGGGTCGACGATGTTCACGATCTCGGCGCAGGCGCTGATTGTGAAGGTGGCGCCGCCGCAGATCCGTGGGCGGGCGAGCTCGACGTACGCGACGGCGTTCCTGCTGGGCAATATCATCGGGCCGATCGCTGGCGCGGGCCTGTCGTTTTTGGGCATGCGCTGGCCATTCGTGATTTACGGGATCGGTGTGGGCCTGGCGGCGTTCGTGGTGTGGGCGCGTCTGCCCAAGTCCGACCGTGACGTGGACCGCGCCGCGCGTCCGCCGATGCGCCTGAACGAGGCGCTGGCGCACCCCAGCTACCGCAGCCTGCTCGCGTCGATGTTCTCGCAGGGCTGGGTGAATATGGGTGTGCGCGTGGCCATCCTGCCTTTGTTCGCGGCGTCGGTGTTCACCCACGGTGGCGCGATGGCTGGTCTCGCGCTCGCGGCGTTCGCTGCGGGCAATGCGGTGACGCTGCAATTCTCCGGCCGGCTTGCCGACGAGATCGGCCGCAAGCCCATGATCAACTCTGGCCTGGCCACCACCGTTGTTGCGACGGCGACCCTCGGTTTCGCCACGAGCTTCTGGCCGCTGATCGCACTGTCTGCTCTTGCCGGCGTTGGCGGTGGCCTGCTCGTGCCGAGCCAGCAGGCGACGCTCGCGGACATCATCGGCAACGACCGCTCCGGTGGTAAAGCACTGTCATTGTTCCAGATGTGCGGCGACGCCGGTCAGGTTCTCGGCCCGATCGTGATCGGTGCGCTCGCCCAGTCCCACGGTTTCCCGGTGGCGTTCGGGGCGTGCAGCGCGATCGCCGCCGGCGCGTTCGCCGTCTGGGCGGTGATGGGGAAGGAGACCCACCCGAAGCACGCTGTCGGCGAAACCCAGACAACCAGCACGACGACGATCCCCGCGAAGGAGCACTAATGCGCATCATCTACGACTGCGACCCGGGTGTGGACGATACCTACGCACTGACCTACCTCGCCGCCACGGTCCACGCCGGCACCCACGAGCTCGAGTGCGTGACCACCACGAGCGGCAACGTGGAGGCCGACCAGTGCGCACGCAACGCCGCCTGGATTCTCACCTTGTGCGGTTTGCCGATCATCCCGCTCGCCGCCGGCGTCCCCAACCCGCTCGGGTGGGAGCTGACCACCACACCGGAGACCCACGGCGACACCGGCCTGGGCTACGCGCACGCCCCGGACCGCCACGTTGAGCACGACTGGGACCGCCTCTGGATCGACGCGATCGACCGCGGCACTGACGACCTCTACCTCATCGTCACCGGCCCCATGACCAACCTCGCCGCTTTCCGACGCCTCCACCCCGACCACTACGCCAAACTCCGACACATCACGGTCATGGGCGGGGCGTTCACCTACCCGGGCAACACCACTCCGACGGCCGAGTGGAATTTCTGGGTCGACCCGCACGCTGCCAAGGAGGTCTTCGCGAACGCCCCCGCACCGATCACTGTGTGCCCGCTCAACGCGACGGAGCAGATGCTGCTGACTCCGGAGCATCTCGACAACATCACGCGCACCCTTGGCGCCGCACCCATCGCCGAGCAGCTGGGCCCGATCACCCGCTTCTACTTTGAATTCCACGAGGAGATGGGGCAGGGCTACCAGGCCCAGATCCACGACCTGTTCACCGTGCTCGCCGCCACCGGCGCCATCCCCACTGACGCCCAGCTGACCACCGTCGACGTCGAAGCCGACAGCGAACTGACCCGCGGCACCTCCGTCGCCGACACCAACGACTACTGGGGCCGCGACCCCAACGTCCGCATCATCACCCACGCCCCCGCAGCCACCATCAACCACGCTTGGACGCTTTTCGACGACGCCTGCCACATCCTCGACCGCATCGCCGCCGGCGACGCCGCCCTGGAGAAGCTCCGGCACATGCGGGCGGAGGATTAACTTCGCTGATAGGGGAGCTTAGCGCCCCGATGGCTGATTCTCTTCCTTGATGATCGCCTGACTTAAACGGAATTGCTCAGCTTCAGGAACGTCGATGTACTCGAGCAGGTTTCCTTCGACTGCGAGCAAGGCGTCTTTTACTTCACCTGGAGTCGCGTAAAAGAACTCCCTGCGGTTGTTAATCCTGTTGACTTTTCGTCCTGCGAACTTCTGGTGGAGCGCATTCTCAATGCCAACTGCGTCATTGGAAAAGTGCAAAGCGTGCACGTCAAAGTTGAAGGGGACCGATGCATCGCTGAGCTCTCGAACGCGGTCCATCGGATCGAGGCGCCGAGTCATACCGATTTTGACCATGCGTTCACCAAAGCTTCCAAGATTTGAGATTACGTACACATAGCCGGCGCGGATGTTTGCTTGACGGTAGTCGACATTCTCTATGCCCTTCTGAATCTCGTTAATCTGCTCGCGCAGCGTTTGGGCTTCTTCTTCCTTTCCGTCTGCAAGAAGCTTGGAAAGAGCATTCTGGTAGTGATTCTTTTCTTTCTCCAGGCGTTTACGCTCTGCCTCGAGCTCAGCTTGGGCTTTCTTTTCTTCTCGGAGTCGCGCTTTTTCTTCCCGCTCTGCCTCCTTGGCGGCTTGCTTAGCCTTCAAATGTTCCGAAGCTAGCTTTAGCTCTTCGATACGTAGCCGGTGATACTCCCTGGTTACGCCAAGGTCGATCATGCTTCCCATCTTGCTGATTTGAAGGCGTGCTCTGTCCACACGTTTAATTGCGGAAGACAAGTTCCCAGCCTTCATTCGCGTGATCGCGTTTTCGACTTCGGCGTTGTAAGAGCGCAACGCCATCTTCGAGAGGTTGTTTACAAAGGACTTTCCTTTTGAGAGCGAGTTATTGAAAGTGAACCCTTCGGTTGCGCTTACTGCAACCTTGTTTCGAACCATCTCTTTTGCTTCAGCTCTAACCTGCTTTAGCTTTTCTTCCAGTTCTAGCGCATGCTCAGCAGGGTTTTCGAATTCGAACCATCCAAAATCCTGCAAACGCTGTTCGTCGCGTGCGTCGATGATTTTGGCTTGAACGTTGTCGAATTCGACTTCTGCTTGGCGGAGACGTTCTTCTGCGGTCCTCTGGGAAGATTGAAGGGCATCGACCTCAGACTGGAGGAGTTCTCGATGCTGGTTAATCAGAGTGAGGTCGCCACCATTGGTGTTGTGGAGGATCTGCTCAGCGTAGGCCAGACGATTTCGCAGCTCCTGGTTTTCGGCCCTCAATACTTCATTCTCTTGCTTGGCTTGCCTTCCAAACATTCAAGTCCCTCCACCTACCAAGTAATAAGTTTGAGGCAGAGTATAGATTTTCTAATGCCGGCTTTCAGCAGCAACCGTCTTGCGAGCAGTGAGGCTGTCGAACAGCTCAGCCGGCAGCGGGACCCTGAGTTTCAGGTTGGTTGTGACCACGTCGACCGGTTTATTGTTCTTGCCGAGCATCTCGGTTTGCTGAGGATTGGTCGCGTCAGCTTGGCCTAAATAGTAGAAGTCGGTGCCTTCCGCATCCTCACGCTTGGCGAAAAGATGAAGCTCAGCTTCCCCGTTCAAGATTGGTTGCAGCTCGCTGCTTTTCAGGGTGCGACGGTTGCGCGTGAACCAGTGCAAAGTTGAGCGGTCGATGAGGGTGTCTTCGTAACGAATGCTCTCAGAGATCTCTGCATCCTTGTGGTAGGTCACGAAAATTGGGCACGTCATCGTAGCTTTGTCCGTTTTGTAACCATAGACAGTCGATTCCTGGTTATCGGACCAGTTGAGCAGCCGGCATGCATCGCGCCGTGAATAGCGCTTGCCTTGGATCAAACGATCTCCGCCGGCGAAGTTCTTCCGGTTGAGAAGCAAACCAGTCTCAACGATGTCGTCAACGTGATCTCGGAAGCTGACAGGGGAGAAGCTCTCACTAACGGCATAAGAGTCGTAGAGCATTTGGAAGTCATCGCTAAGGCGGAAGACATCATTGTGCCTTTCAGCTAATGGGCGATTACCAAATGTCGAACGCTGCCCATCTGTGAACCACTGGAGGTTCAGTACCCGTTCAACAGAATCAAGACATGCGTTGCTGTGGTCGAGATTCTTCTGCTTCAGGAATTCGACGTATTCACTCACTGGTAATGAGCCACTTTCACAGAGCAGTTTCAAAAGCAAGAGTTCCTGAGGACGTTTACCACTCAGCAGAATCGCCGAGAGCATGTTGAGGAAGCCTTGCTCTTTCTTCGAAGGGCCAACCTCAACGAACTTGAGTGAATGCAGCAGTGACCAGTAGTTCTTGTACTTGCTCGCCATCAAGAAAGGGTTGATCGATTCGTGGGTTTCGAAGTCAACGAGGCGGGGCAGTTGGCCAAGTCGATACTCGAGATTGAGGATTGCTTCCTTACATTTGCGCTTGTCAATGAGATTCGCGCGCTTAATTGATTCGAGAATTCGCTCAGTGGTGACTTCATCGAAGCTGATCGTTGAGGAGCCAGCGACGGGATGCGTACGAGAACGTCGGATGGTTTCGCGAGCACTGTCAGGATCGCCGGAGCGATCACCAGTCAATGCAATTGGAATCAGGTAGTTATTCGAGTAATTGCCGATGACATCGATGACGCGAAGCGTCTCTTTCGACGTGGCTTTACGCAGCCCACGCCCCAATTGCTGTGTGAAGATGATCGAAGACTTAGTGCTGCGCAGCATCATGATCACGTTGACGTCAGGGATATCGATTCCCTCGTTGAAAATATCGACGGTGATGATGAAGTCGAGTTCGCCGCCTTGTAGCTTTTCGACGGTGTCTTCGCGGAGGTGAATGCTGTCTGCACCGCTCAACGACACGGTTCGAAGTGGCTTTCCGTAGAGCGTGTACTTATTCAGTTCTTGAGAGAGTCGTCTCGCTTCCTTGTTGGAACTACAGAAGATCAGCCCTTTCGTGCCACTGGGGAAGCTGTAGTCTTCCAAGACTTGGACCAAATGCTCAATGCGCTCACGGGCGACTTTCTCAGCGATCGTTGAGTCGTCCGAGATGGTGTAGCCGTTCATCGACTCATAGTCGGATACCCCGTAGTAGTCGAACGGAACGAGCATCCGCGACTCGAGAGCGTCACCGAGCCGAATTTCGAATGGGACGTTGTGGTCGAACAGTTCGTAAACGTTGAAGCCATCAGTGCGTTCCGGTGTGGCGGTGAGCCCTAGAAGGAAGCTTGGGCGGAAGTGATCGATGATTCGACGATATGAAGCAGCGCCGGAGCGGTGAACCTCGTCGATGATGATGTAGTCGAATTGTTTCGGAGAGATTTCAGCGAGGTGCTCGATCCGGGAAATTGACTGAACTGTTGCGAATGTGAACCGACGGCCCATTTCGCGTTGCTGTCCAATGAAAAAGCCGGTGTCTTCATTTGAGGTTTCAAACACGCGTTGAAATTCCGTCGCTGCTTTGCGAAGGATCTGTGCAGTGTGGGCAACGAAGAGCACGCGTTCCGGCTTGAACTCACGGGCAGCTAGACCTGCAAGAATGGTCTTGCCCGTACCAGTGGCGGAAATGATCAGTGCACGGTTTTCTCCCGACTCAATGAGCGCCCGAAGCCGATCCAACGCTTCAGTCTGCATCTTGTTGGGCAGAATCTTTGTTTGCGGTGCTCGCTCTCCCGGCTGAATCTCGTCAGCTGTAGTGGGAAAGACTGGTGGTCGCCTGCGATTGCTGTAGGCCTGGATCCATTTTTCGGTGAGGGGCTCGGAGGTTTCGATGTGGCGTTGAAGAGCAGCGTTCAGTTGGTCAGCAATGTCTCCGTCATGGTGAGTCGAGAACTTGAGGTTCCATTCGGAGTTGTCCATGAGCGCATCGCGCGTGAGATTCGAGCTACCGACGAGTGCAGTGACGTGGTCGCCATGATCGAAAACGTAACCCTTGGCGTGGTGCGAGCGGCCGCTCATGATCCGGACGTCGATGTTTCGAAGCCGCAGGAGCTCGCGTAACGCGTCGGGCGAGTTGAAGTCCTGGTAGTCCGAGGTGATGATCATGCCTCGACCACGGAAATCAACGAGTGCTTCTTTCAATGCGCCGATGCCGCCATTGGTGACGAAGGCGACGGAAATGGTGAAAGACTTGGACGATTTCAGCTCAGCGCGTAGCGCAGCAAGCATCGTGTTGTCATCAGCATTGGCTACCAGCGAAGGATTGTGGATTCGCTCAGAAAGCGTTTGCCTGTCGATGTAGCCGAAGAATGTATCGGCTTCAAGGCTACGAAGTGAGTGCGCTGTGCTCATTTTTTTAATTGGCGATGAGTTCAACCGCTGGGATGTCTGCGGGTGCCCAATCGAGGTCGGTGAGTTCGGTGAGCGGGACCCATCGGGAGTCTGCATGCTCGGTCAAAGTGGGCTCGGTGCCGGGGGCGAGGGTGCAGTGGAACGTCGATAAGCGGACCGTGCCGAAGTCGTACGTGTATTCGGTGGTGGTGATGTGGTCGTGGACTGCGGCGTCGACAAGCAGCTCTTCTTTGAGCTCGCGGGCAAGAGACTGCTCCGGGGTCTCGCCGGGCTCGATCTTGCCGCCGGGGAACTCCCACTTGCCGGCAAGCGCTTTACCCGGACCGCGCTGAGCGGCGAAAACCGCACCGTCGCGGATGATGACGGCACCGGTGACATCGATGAGCTTTGACATGCGTCCGACACTAGTGGGCGTGGGCCTGAATTACAGGCTGTATTGGGCGGTGGCGGTGAGGTCGGCGGGAACGGCGCGGCACTGACGGGTTAGACCGGCAGTTCGCTGACGCGATCCTTGGGAACGGCGACGACGTTTGTCTCGTTGCTGTCGGGGCCGCAGGAGGGGTGCTTGTTGAACTTCTGGTCTTCGTCGCCGGGGAAGAGGTAGTTGTTGCCGCCGCACGTCCAGCCGTTGGGCGCGTCCCAGAAAGCGCCGGAGCCTTGTGGGGGCGTGCCAGAAGGAGAGTCGGACATGTAGTCAGTGAAGACCTCCATGGCCTCGTTGCAGTCTGTGCCGTCGTCCATCGCGACGATGGACAGGGGGCTTCCATCGCCTTTCGAGGTTACCTCGCCGCAGACGGTGCCGGCGGCGACGTTTGTGCGGTCATCCTCAGGCTTGGAATCCGCTTTCTCGCTGGTCTGGTCGTTCTTCTCGTCTTTCTTTTCGTCGTCCTTCTTCTCTTCCTTTGCCGTGGATGTTTCCTTCGTCGGCTCGGTGGACGGCTGCTCGGAGGGGCTGGCCTCCGCAGATTGGCTGGGGGAGGTCTGCAGGGTGCTCATTGCTGGGGCGTCGGCGACGGTGTCCTCGGAAGAGCAACCGGCCAGGGTCAGGGCGGCGGTGGTGGCGGCGCCGGCAAAGAGCACGGTGGTGCGGGTCGAAGTGGAAAGACGCATAGGGGGACAGTGTAGGCAGTGGAGGCGCGGTTACGCCTGATGTGGCGGGCACAACCGTGATGGGTGTATGTGAAATCGCTGCTGACACAGAAGAACTTGGTTAGTGTGTAGACAAGCTGCTGCGCCGAGCGCGACGCCCCAGCACGGTGCGCCAGACGCTGCATTCATGGTGGGCGGGGTGAGGGCTTCAAGGCGCACGCATGAAGAAAATCGGGATCGTCGTCATGATGCTCGGCGGGATCGGGCTCGTCGCAGCGATCTTGCTCGGGGTGTTAATGGGAGCTGGCGGCATAAAGCAGCTTGCTGATACTCCGAAAGTCGAGATCAATAGTGGCGAAGGCACGGCGGAACTTCTTGCGGAGACGGAGTACCGGGTCTTCGAGAGGAGCGGGGAACCGGGCGTGGCCGAATGCACTATCTCCTCCCCGTCGGGCGAGCAGATCAACCTTGAAAGCGTCGTGGGCTCGGTGAATTTGGGGGAAGAGGAGCGCGATTGGACCAGTACCCGCAAGATCACATCAGCCGATGAAGGTTCCTATTCCTTCTCCTGCGACCGTGCGGTGATGCTGGCCAAGAAGGAGGACATCGACAAGATCTTCCCCGGGCTGATCGGGATATTCGGCGGAGTGTTCGGCGGCATCGCAGCGCTCATTGTGTTTGCCCTCGGCATGATCCTGTTCTTTATCGGCCGGCACCACGAGAAGCAGCGGGCGCAGTCGGGTGCTCAGCGGAATTGGCAACCGCCGTATGGCGGTGCACCGGGGCAAGGATATCCGGCTGGGGCCGGTGGATTCGGTGACCACGGGGGAGCGGGCGGATTTGCACCGCCGCAGCGCTAAGGCAGGTCCGCGATACGTTCCTTGTCCATCCACACGCCTAGACGGTGCTCACGGCTGGGGCCGCAGGCGGGCTGCAACGACGCGTTATTGTCGGGGTCGCCGTTCAGCAGAATCTTCTTACTGCAGTACCAGCCGTTTGGAGCCTCCCAGATCGCGGACGTACTCCTCGGCGGACCGCCGGTGGGGTTTGGGGAAAGGTAGTCCTCGAAAACGGACATGATCTCCGCACAGTCCGCACCGTCCTCGAGCGCGACGACAGAGCGTGTCAGTTCGCCGTTGCTCATTGAGACGTCGCCGCAGATGGTTCCCTTTGTCACGTCGGCAGCCTCGGCCGCGGTCGCGGTCTCCGTCTCGGTCGCGGCATCGGTAGCGGCGTCGGTCGTGGCGGGGGAACCGGTGGATTCGAGGCCGGCGTTCAGATCGGGCTCGGCGAGAGTGGAGCATCCGACGAGCAGGAAGCCGGCGGAGACGAGAGCAGGAAACAAATATCGGGCGTTCACATTCTCAGAGCTTAACCGTCGCGCACGAACCGCATGGGCATCGGGGAGGAGCTGTCCCCGCTGTAAATAGCTATAGGGTCTGCTTTGACGGTAGGCTTTGGCGGTGATGAGTATTGATGACAACGCCGCTGATAACCAGCAGGCGAACACACCGGCTGGGGCAGAAATGACGACCGAATCGGAAGCGAATTCGGCGCAGCTCAGCGCGGAGACGCACACGCAGTCTGAAACTGGGAATGGGAAAGAGAACGCTGGGGCCGTGGACGAGAACAACGGGAACGAGAACAACGGGCAAGAAGACAACACTGAGAAAACTGCAGAAAGCACTGCCAACAACGCAGAAAACACCCCAGATGACGCTGCTGACAACGAAGTGACACCGGCAGCATCCTCCGCTGAGGAAAGCGGGGGCGAGGGGACAGACGAGGCGTCGCAAAGCACTGGCTTCGAGGCCCTCGGCCTGCCGGATGAGGTGCTGGAAGCGGTCAAGCGGGTCGGCTTCGAGGAGCCGTCGCCGATTCAGGCGCAGACGATTCCGCTGCTGATGGAAGGCCGCGATGTGGTCGGCCTCGCGCAGACGGGCACGGGCAAGACGGCGGCGTTCGCGCTGCCGGTGCTCGCCCAGATTGACAAGAAGGCGCGCCACCCGCAGGCGCTTGTGCTTGCGCCGACGCGTGAGCTCGCCCTGCAGGTGTCCGATTCCTTCCAGTCCTTCGCGGACCACGTGGGTGGCATCTCTGTGCTGCCGATCTACGGCGGTCAGGCGTACGGCATCCAGCTGTCCGGTCTGCGCCGCGGCGCGCAGATCATCGTGGGCACCCCGGGCCGCGTCATCGACCACCTGGAGAAGGGCTCGCTGGACATTTCCAACCTGCGTTTCCTCGTGCTCGACGAGGCGGACGAGATGCTCAACATGGGCTTCCAGGAAGACGTCGAGCGCATCCTTGAGGACACACCGGACGACAAGCAGGTCGCACTGTTCTCCGCGACGATGCCGAACGGCATCCGCCGCATTTCGAAGCAGTACCTCGACGACCCGGCCGAGATCACGGTCAAGTCCGAGACGCGCACGAACACCAACATCACGCAGCGCTACCTGTTCACCGCGCACCGCAACAAGCTCGACGCGATCACCCGCATCCTCGAGGTCACCGAATTCGACGGCATGATCGTCTTCGTGCGCACCAAGCACGAGACTGAGGAAGTCGCCGAGAAGCTGCGCGCACGCGGTTTCTCCGCCGCCGCGATCAACGGCGACATCGCCCAGCAGCAGCGCGAGCGCACGGTCGACCAGCTTCGCGACGGCCGACTGGACATCCTCGTCGCCACCGACGTTGCCGCCCGCGGTCTGGATGTGGAGCGCATCTCCCACGTGCTCAACTACGACATCCCGAACGACACGGAGAGCTACGTCCACCGCATCGGCCGTACCGGCCGTGCCGGCCGCACCGGTGAGGCGATCCTGTTCGTCACCCCGCGCGAGCGCCGCATGCTGCGCTCCATCGAGAAGGTCACCGGCGCCAAGATCGAGGAGATGGACCTGCCCACCGTGGACGAGGTCAACGTCTCCCGCATGGCCAAGTTCTCCGACTCGATCACCGAGTCGCTCGAGAACGACCAGATGGACCTCTTCCGCGGTCTGGTGCGCAGCTACTCCGCCGACCACGACGTGCCGATGGAGGACATCGCCGCGGCGCTTGCCGCCCAGACCTCGGGCGACGAGTTCCTGATGAAGGAGCCGCCGAAGGACAAGCGCGACCGCCGCGACCGCGACCGGTGGGACCGCGACGACCGCCGCGACCGCGGTGGACGGGGGCGCGACCGCGACGACCGCGGTGGGCGCGGGCGGTTCCACAACGACGACCCGAACTTCGACACCTACCGCCTGGACGTGGGCAAGCGCCAGCACGTCCGCCCGGGCGCCATCGTCGGTGCCTTGGCCAACGAAGGCGGCCTGACCAACCGCGACTTCGGCCGCATCACCATCGGCGGGGACTTCACCCTCGTCGAGCTGCCGAAGAATCTCGACCCGGCCGTGCTCGACCGTCTCTCCGACACCCGCATCTCCGGCCAGCTGATCAACATCCAGCGCGACACCGGCGCACCGCCGCGCGGCCGCGGCGGTCGTGGCGGCTACCGCAGGCGTGACGACGACCGCGACCGCGGATACCGCGGCGGGCGCGACCGCGACCGTGGCCGTGGCTACCGCGGCGGACGTGGCCGTGACGACCGGTCTGACCGCGGCGACCGTGGTGACCGTGGTGGGCGCGGACGTGACCGCGGCTGGCGCGACTAGCCCGGGGCCGGGTGCACCGGCTCTGACCTGATAACGCGAAACGCCCCCTTCCTGAACCGTGGTGACACGGAACAGGGAAGGGGGCGGACGTTTTGGTCGCCGCTACCTGAAGGTGTTTAAGCCGGAGCCGGCAGGAACATCAGGATCAGGACGACGAACCACAGGAGGCTGAAGATGCCGCCGCCGGCAGCTGCCTTGACGCGGGCGGAATCAAAATTGGTGGCCGCATCGCGCGGGTCGGCATCAGCCGGGGCTAGAGCACCGAGGCTGCCCATCATCTTGCGCTGCTGCGGGATGACCATGATGAACAGGAACAGCCACGCGATGACGCTGAGCACGATCGCGGTGTGCATCCAGTAGTTGGTCTTGTGGGCCTCCCAGTTGAAGGCGAGCAGGGCAGCACCTAGCAGCGGCACCAGCAGGGAGAGCAGACCGTAGGTGGTGGAGGTGCGGTGCAGGAACGAAGCGCGGCCGATAGCTTCTTCCGAACCGGAGTTAGCGGCCTTGGCGGCCTTCGGGAACGCGGACACAGCCACGGTCACCGGGCCGATCAGGAGGACCGCTGCGGCAACGTGCAGGAAAAGCATCAAAGTTGTCATGGCACCTTACTCTACGGAATGCAGCGGGATTCTCCCAGCTGGGGCGAAAATACTTGCCATCCCACGCAGACCGGAGCACTGGCGCCGCATGGCGCGCACGTCCGGTCGCGGCAGTTCAAGGTGGTAGGTGCGCGCGACATCGGCGATGCGGCGGGCGTACGCGCAGCGGGCTCCGGCATCGGGAGGCAGCCATTCGCTGGGCAGTGAGTCGGACTTGGCCTGGTTGGCCGCGCGTGAGGTGACCACGAGGTTGAGCGGGTCGTTGGCGAACGCGGTGCGCTTATCCTCCGGCCAGGCGTGCGCCCCGGAATCCCATGCGGCGCGCAGGGGGATGATGTGGTCGATCTCCACGTCGGCCGGCTCGAGGTCCTCCCCGGTGTAGGGGTCGGTGTAGTTCGCTGTGCGGGACGCGTCCCACTGGCGGTAGGGCACGGTGCACGATTCCACCTGCCAAGCGTCGGCCATGACGGCTTCGCGGGTGGTGCAGCCGGCGGGTTGGATGGCCCACCCGCCTTCGCCGAAGAATTCACGTTCGTAGCCGAGGACGGTGCGGCGGGAATGGGGGTGGGAGGGGACGTCGATAAGCGAATACGGGGTGGGGAACGGCACGACCGCAATGGTGGCGGCGGCGAGGACGGCGAGGTATGCGCGGAACCATGTCATGCCTTATTGGACTGCCCCGGACGCGCTGAGGTTCCCGGTTCGCGTTCACTCCCCGTAGCGCGCAACTAGCTCACTGGATCCAGCTAGTTGGATCCAGCTAAACGCGCCGTGCACGGCAAATAGCTGGATCCAGGTAGCTGGATTTAAACAGCAGGGACCTTGCAGGCATGAAAAAAGGGGGACACACGGCGTTGAAACCGTGCGTCCCCCTTCAGTTTCGGCTCATGTCAGGTGAGCCGGAAAGTCAGCTGTTTAGCGCGGGGTGCTCTCCAGTGCATCGTCGAAGCTGTCGTCCGGGTGCGCCATAGCGTAATCGAAGACGTGGCCGGCGCGGTCGAACTCAGCCTCGGATTCCGGATTCGGCTTGGTGGCCAGGGAGACGACGACCATCGCGATGGTGGCGAACAGGACGCCCGGAACCATCTCGTAGATCAGCTCGGAGGTAGCCGGGACGTAGCCCCAGATCAGTACGGTCACGGCGCCGACGATCATGCAGGCCATCGCGCCCTGAGCCGTGAGACGGCGCCAGAACAGGGAGGCGACGACGACCGGGCCGAATGCGGCACCGAAGCCGGCCCACGCGAAGCCGACCAGGCCCAGAATGGTGTCCGACGGGTTGAGCGCCATGAGGATGGCGATCAGGGCGATGAGGACGACCATGCCGCGAGATGCGATGAGCAGGGAGCGGCCGGTCAATTCCTTCTTGGCGAAGCCGCGGAAGAGGTCCTCGATCAGCGCGGACGAGGTGACCAGCAGCTGGGAGGACATGGTGGACATGATCGCGGCGAGGACGGCGGTGAGGACCAGGCCCGCGAACAACGGGTGGAACAGGATGTAGGTCATGTCCAGGAAGATGGTCTCAAAGCCCTCGCGGTCCGTGACGGAGTGCTCGGTCTGGCCGAAGAAGCTCGTGCCGATGATGGCGGTGAACACGGAGCCGATGTAGCAGATGCCCACCCAGATCATGCCGGCATTGCGGCCGGAGCGTGCCTCGGACGGGCTGCGCAGAGCCATGAAACGGGTGACAATGTGCGGCTGGCCCAGGTAGCCCAGGCCCCAGGACAGGTTGCCGATGATGGTGGCGGCGGACACGCCCGCGAAGAAGTTGAAGAAGGTCGGGTTGCCGTTCTCGTGCGGCCCGTACTTGTGGTCCAGCGGGTAGGTGAAGATGTCGCCGGCGTTGTCGATGGCGAACAGCGCCATGATCGGGACGATCATCAGCGCGAGGAACATCAGGATGCCCTGCGCGACATCGGTGTAGGAGACGGCGAAGAAGCCGCCGACGAAGGTGTAGACGACGGTGATCGCGCCGACGATAAGCATGCCCCACAGGTAGTCGCCCTTGAACGTCGACTCGAAGTAGCGTCCGCCGGCGACCATGCCGGAGGAGACGTAGAAGGTGAAGAAGAAGATGATGATCACAGCCGCGATGACGCGAAGCGCGCGCGACTGGTCGTGGGTGCGGTTTTCGAAGAAGCTCGGCAGAGTGATCGAGTTGTTGGCCACTTCGGAGTAGGCGCGCATGCGCGGTGCGACCCACTGCCAGTTGGCCAAGGCACCGAGGAAGAGACCGATGACGATCCACAGCTCACTCATGCCGGAGACGAATAGCGCGCCCGGCAGACCCATGAGCAGCCAGCCTGACATATCTGAGGCGCCGGCAGAGATACCGGCGACGAAGGCCGGCAGATCGCGCCCGCCGATGACGTAGTCGCCATAGTGGGTGGTTTTGCGCCATCCGTAATAACCGATGGCGAGCATCATTCCGAAGTAGATGACCACCGCAATGATCATCCATGTGTTCTCGGACATAGGTCTCCTTTGTGTTCTTACGGCCCGTAGCTTTAAAGGCCCGTGGTTTTCAGAAGCAACGGCCAGAATAACGTACGCGGAAACACAGGGTGCCTTTACGTGCTTTTTGATTCGGGTGGTGGTGTCGGTCGCCGGTGGTAGAAAAGAGGTTATGCCTAAATTCCTTCTGCACGGTCTGTGGCTGCCTGCCACGGGGCTCAACCTGTGGGTTGAGCGTGTGGACGGACACAAAATTCTCATGCCGTCGCAGGTGCCCAAAGGCACGTTCCCGCCGATGGTGGAGAACATGCTGGAGGATTCGCAGTTCCGCCGCCGCGACCCGATCACGCTGCAGACGCCGCGGGGCAAGCAGTTGCAGCTGCGGGTGCCCACTGCCGCGTTCTCGCCGGAGGAGACGGTGGCTTTTTTGAGCCAGATCGCGCTTCTCGACGACGCGTCGCCCGCCGCCACCGCCGCCCAGCGCGAGACGATCGCCCCGGATTTGTACTGGATCATCCGTCTCCATGTGGGCTTGACGCGGTTCGTCCGCGCGGGCCGGGTGAGCATCCGCGTCCGCCCGTCCGATTCGTTGTGGTACCCGGAGTGGCAGTTGGGCACCGGGTTAGAGGAGCGCGGCTGGTTGGCCTCGATGATCGCCGCAGCCCCCGGCGTGGTCACGGCGAATAACCTGAATCTGGCAGAGGATGTGGCCACAACGCTGGTGCACTGGATCGCCAGCGCCCACCTGTCCCACTTGAAGGAGCAGACGCGGGCCTACCCCTGGCACGATTTCGCCGATGCCCTGCTGAGTTCCCAGCCTCTGCGACGCGGCGGGTCGAGTGTGTCGAAGCAGATCGCGCACTGGAACGGCTCGATCACGGCGGTGAATGTCCAGCTGGTCTTCATCGTGGAGGAGCCCTCGGACCCGGTGCAGATGGCCCATGAAGCGGACCCGGCGGACGCCATGCTCAGCGAGCTGGCGGACATCACCGGTACTGCGGGAAAGGATGCGCCGCTCGATCCGGCGAAGGTGCAGTGGCCGGTGCGCGCGCAGGTCCGTGCGGGCACGGATGCGCCCCGGCCGATCCACCTCGACCGCGTCGATATGGCCACGCTTTCCAGCCTGCGCGACCAGCTGCGCCGTGCGGTGGAAGTGACCAGCCTGGTCGACCCGGAGCGCCACCCGCGCCTGCCGCAGACCCCGTTGACGGACCGCGACGGTGACTGGGATGCGTATTTGGGCACCGACGAGCTGATGGAGCTCGTCGCCCGAGACGCCACCCGCCTGCAGATGAAAGGCATCACGGTCATGTTGCCGCGGGCATGGCAGCGGATGGAGACCACGGCGAAGCTCACCGTGGGCAGCCGGGAGGAGGACGGCGCGGACGCCGCCACCACCCGCCGCTTCGGTGTGGACCAGCTGATCTCCTACGACTGGTCGCTGTCGGTCGGCGACACGGAGCTGACGCAGGAAGAGATGCGGCAGCTGGTCGAGTCCAAATCGGGCCTGATCCAACTGCGCGGCCAGTGGGTGATGGCGGATTCCCGCTCCCTGGCCAAGTCGCGCAAATATATTGAGTCGCTGTCCGAGAAGGAAGTGGAGGACGGCGTCATCACCGCCGAGGAGCTGCGCCAGCTCGCTCTGGAAGCAGCTGCGGAATCCGAGGGCGGCGCACTTGAAATCGCAGGCGACGTGGATTCGCCGGCGTGGATGGACACGCTCATCGGCGGCACGGACCGGCCCGCCCCGGAACGCCAGCCGATCCCG
Organism: Corynebacterium sp. p3-SID1145; assembly: GCA_025144245.1. GTDB lineage: Bacteria > Actinomycetota > Actinomycetes > Mycobacteriales > Mycobacteriaceae > Corynebacterium. The sequence goes on from JALXXC010000008.1 coordinate 122,301, forward strand.
GACACCGTCCACGCGGAACTGCGGGACTACCAGCGCCGCGGCGTGGACTGGCTGTACTTCATGTCCCGCAACCACCTCGGTGCGGTGCTCGCTGACGACATGGGCCTGGGCAAGACCCTCCAGCTGCTCACCTTGCTGGCGGTCGAGGCGGACAAGCAGGTCACAACCGGCCCGACGCTCGTCGTGGCACCGACGTCAGTGGTGGGGAACTGGGCGCGCGAGGCACAGCGTTTCGTGCCCGGTATGCGCGTCGGGGTCCACCACGGCCCGGGCCGCCTCAAGGGCGACGCCTTGATCGAGGAGATCGGGCAGCTGGATCTGCTGATCACCTCCTACGGTGTGGTCACCCGCGACTTCAAGCAGCTCGGGCTCGTCGAATGGGACCACGTGGTGCTCGATGAGGCGCAGGCGATCAAGAACACGGGCACGCGGGCGTCGCAAAGCGTGCGTGCGATCGGCGCTCGCCACCGCATCGCGCTGACGGGCACCCCGGTGGAGAACCGCCTGGCGGAGCTGCGCAGCCTCCTCGACTTCGTCAACCCCGGCATTCTCGGCTCGCAGAGCTTCTTCCGCAATCACTTTTCCAAGGTGATCGAGACCCGCCGCGATGAGGAGCTCGCCGACGAGATGCAGGCGCGCCTCCAGCGCCTCACCGCGCCGTTCGTGCTGCGCAGGCTGAAGACGGACCCGGCGATCATCTCGGACCTGCCGGAAAAGAGCGAGCAGGTGGTCCCGGTCGACATGACCGACGAGCAAGCGGCGCTCTACACCGCGCTCATCGAATCTATGAAGAAGGAACTCGAACAGCGCACCGGCATGGCGCGCAAGGGGCTCGTGCTGTCCACGATCACGCGCATCAAGCAGATCTGCAACCACCCCGCGCATTTCCTCGGCGACGGCTCACCCGTGACCATCAAGGGCGCGCACAGGTCCGGCAAGGTGAAAAAATTGCTCGAGCTTATCGACGTAGCCATCGAGACCGACCAGCGCGTCCTCGTCTTCACCCAGTACAAGGCCTTCGGCGACATCCTCCAGCCGTACCTGTCCGACCGGCTGGGCCAGACCATCCCGTTTTTGCACGGCGGGGTGTCCAAGACCGCCCGCGACGCGATGGTCGACGAATTCCAGGACCCGAACGGCCCGCGCGCGATGATCCTGTCGCTGCGCGCCGGCGGCACCGGATTGAACCTCACCGCCGCATCGATGGTGGTGCACATGGACCGCTGGTGGAACCCGGCCGTGGAGAACCAGGCCACCGACCGCGCCTACCGCATCGGGCAGGCAAAGAATGTCCAGGTGTACAAGATGATCACCCGCGGGACAATGGAGGAATCCATCCAGGACATTCTGGACGGCAAACTCCAGCTCGCCGGCGCCGTCGTGGGCGAGGGCGAAGGCTGGATCACCGAACTGGACACCGACGACCTGGCTACGCTGATGAGCTACCGGGGCACCGAGGGCGAGTAGGAGACAGGGGAGAAAACGACTATGCCGCGACCGCAGATGGACAACGTCACCTTCGTCAATTTCGGCGCCCGCAAAAAGGTGGACAGCGCCGCCGAGACGACCACGCCGCACGACGAGTCGGAGACCACGCGGGCGGAGATCCTCCGCTTCAACGAGGCCGCCCGCACCATTTACCGCGCCGCGCAACAGGGAACGGACCAGGGGCGTTTCTCCCGGGGCCGGAAATACGCCGAGCAGGGCAATGTCCTCGAGGTCCGTCCTGAGCCCGGCCGCTTCACCGCTACTGTTGCCGGCACCCAGAACGAGCCGTTCACCACACTGGTCATCCTCCCGTACCGCGATTCCGACACCATCCGCGACGCTTTGAGAATCATGTCGCACAATTCCAACGCGCTCGCAGAGGTCCGCAACGGCTACTTCAGCCGGGAGTTGCTCGACTGCCTCTTCGCCGGCGCTGACGAGAAAATTCGTTTCCGCTGCGACTGCCCGGACGATTCCCGGGTGTGCAAGCACGGTGTCGCGGCCGCGATCAAGGCAGCCGAGCTTATCGACGCCGACCCCACCCTCCTGTTCCGCCTCCGCAACCTCGACCTGAACACCCTCGAGCGCCAGCTCCGCGAATCCGCCGGGGAGCGGGCCAAAGAATCTGCCGAGGAGGGCTCGGAGTTCTTCTGGGACGGCCATGTCCTGCCGCATCTGCCGGATCCGAAGATCGCCCCGATGATCGAGGACTCCGATCTGGACCTGCTGCACAAGGCGATGCAGACCATTTCCTTCACCAATATCGACCAGCTGCGCGCCGTGTCCGACCTAGAGGACCTGTATGACGAGCTCACCCGGCGGTAGCGAACGTGCGTTCGGGAACATCAGCCCACGTCAACAGCGTGGTTCACCCCGGGTGGTAGTACTTGCATCATGACCTCGAGTCCACAGCACGTCACCTTCATCCACAGTTCCGATTTCCAGCTCGGCATGACCCGCTGGTTCCTGGACGACAATGCCCAGTCCCGTTTCGACGACTCGCGGCTCCGCGCCATCGCCCGCCTCGGCGACCTCGCCACCGAGACGGGTGCGGAGTTCATCGTCGTCGCAGGAGACGTCTTCGACGCCAACGCCCTGGCGGCGCAGACCATGGGCCGCGCCCTCGAGGCGCTCGGCGCCTTGCCCGTGCCCGTCTACCTGCTGCCGGGCAACCACGACGCCCTCCTGCCGGGCGCGGCGCTCGAGCGCGCCGGGCAGCGCGAGAACATCACGGTGCTCAGTGATTCCACGCCCGTCGAGGTCCGCCCCGGTGTGGAGCTGGTCGGGGCGCCGCTTTTGGCCCGCTACGCCACCGAGGATCTCGCCGCGAAAGCGCTGGCGGAGCTGGAGCCGACAGATTCCATCCGCGTCCTCGTCGCCCACGGCCAGTGCGAGGACCGCAGCGGGGAGAACAAGCCGGACCGTATCGATTTGCCGGGGCTCGAGGCAGCTGCGGCCGCAGGCACCATCGACTATGTGGCCATGGGCGACACCCACTCCGCAGGCTCTATCGGCAATTCCGGCCGGGTGTGGTTCTCCGGGGCTCCCGAGGTCACCGACTTCCACGACCGGCGCGAGGGCGTCGAAGGGGGAGAGGTCAATTCGGGGAAGGCGCTCGTGGTGGAGATCGACAAACGCTCCGCGGACGACGTCGACGTCACGGTCGATGAACGCGTGACCGGTGAATGGATTTTCGACGCCCTGCACTGGGAGGTCACGGACGGCGCCGACGTCGAGGACCTGCTCGCGCAGCTCGATGCTTACCCGGAAAAAGCCCGCACGGTGGTGAAATACTCCATCGCCGGCACCCTCGGCTTGGAGGCGACCCGCGCACTGGAGGAGGGGCTTGCCAGCCGGGAGAATATCTTCGGTGCGCTGTACGAGCGTGAGCGCCTCATGGATCTCCATCTCGAGCCCAGCGACGAGGAGCTCGAGGATCTGCCGTTGAGCGGTTATGCCCGTGAGGCGATGTCGGAGCTCCTCGGCTCGCCCGACGAATCCTCCCGCGATGCCGTCAACCTCCTGTTCCGTCTGAGCAAGGAGCCGAAATAATGCGCATTCACTCGCTTGTCATCGACAATGTTCGCGCGGTCAAGCACCTCGAGCTCACCGACCTGCCCGACACAGGCGTCATCCTCATCCATGGTGACAACGAGGCTGGCAAGTCCACCATCCTCGACGCGCTGGACGCTGTGCTGACCGTCAAGCACGACTCCACTGCCCAGAAGATCCGCGCGTTGTACCCGAAAGGCCGTGACGAGCAGCCTGAGGTCACGCTCGGTGCCACCGTCGGCCCGTACACGTTCACCGTGCACAAGCGCTTCGGCAAAGGTGCCAAAGGCAAAGCCGAGCTGACCATCACCGCGCCGCGCCGCGAGGAGCTCACCGCCGAGCACGCCCACAACCGCTTGGGGGAGATCCTCGCCGAGCATGTGGACCAGGAGCTTTTTGACGCATTATTCCTCCGCCAGGGTGCCTTCACCGAGACGATTTCCGCTGCCGGCATTCCGTCCTTCACCCGCGCTCTGGAGGCCTCCGGCACGGACGGCGCGGCCACCAGCACCCCTGCCGACGCGGCCCTCGACGATTCTGGCCTGATGCAGCGTGTGGAAGCCGAATTCAGCCGCTACTTCACCGGCAAGGGCAACGACAAGCAGGTTCTCACCCACGCCGACAAGGACGTCGCAGAGGCTGAAGCCGCCGTGCGCGAGGCTGAGGTGGAGCTCGAATCCTACGAGCGGGATGTCGATGAATTCGCCCAGTGCGAGGCCACGATGGCCGAGATTGATGCAGAATTGCCCGCCGCCGAGGAAGAACTCGTCCAGCGTGAGGAAGAAGCCGCCGCTGCCTCCGAGCTCGCGGGAAAGCTCGAGACGGCGCGGGAGAAAGCCGACCGCGCGGCAGTCGACGCCGAGCGTGCCGAAGACGACCTGGAGCGCCGCGCCGCTCTCGCCTCGCGCGCTGAAGAGCTCGACACCGAGCTAGCCAGCATCACTGAGGATCTCGAACCCGCACGTGAACGCGACCGCCTCGAGGCAGAGAACCTCGCGGCCAAGGAGCAGGCCCACGCCGAGGCCCGCGAGGCTGAGAAGACTGCGCGTGAGAAGCTCTCCGCCGCCGAGAAAGCCTTAGCCGCCGCTCAGGCCACGGTCCGGCTGGACGAGCTCGCCGCCACAGTGAAACGCCTGGACGAGGCCGACGCGGAGATCGCCCGCCTGCGCAGCACCGTTCCCGAGCGCCCCGTCACCGACGACGATGTGCGGGCACTCGAGAACGCCGCCAACGAGGTCGCCCTCCAGCAGCGCCTGCGCGATGCGGCCGCGGCGCGCGTGGACATTATCGCCCCCGACGGCACGACCATCACCGTCGACGGGGAAGAGCGAATTCTCGGCGGTGGTGCTGAATCCGACTCCGACTCTGACTCTGACTCCGTCGCCCTGCACGAGGGCACACAGCTCGGCATCGGTGGTGTGACGCTGACCTACCGCGCTGCCGCCGGAGCGGACACAGCCTCCAGCGCCCTTGAGGAGGCCGAAGCCGAGCTGGGGCGCCTCTCAGAGGTGATCGGCTGCGGCGACGTGGCGCAAGCGCGCACCCTGCGGGACACCCACCGCGACGCAGCAGCCGCCCTCGCCGCCGCGCGCGACCGCCGCCTGGATATCATCGGCAACCGCGACGCCGACGAGCTGCGCCACGAGCACGCCCGAGCCGCAGAGTTGGCGGGGGAGACCGACTCCGCACTGGCGGACACACTCTCTGTCGACGACGCTCAAGCAGCTTTGGACGACACCCGGACTGGCGTGGAGGAAGCGGCGCAGGCTGTCCACGACCTAGCACTTGAGCTCGTGGAGCTGCGGACCAAGCCGGAGCACGCGGCGCTTATCGCCCTCGAAGCGAAAATCGCCGGTGTGACATCGTCCGCGGAGGGAGCGCGAGCCGACCTCGCCGCCGCGCGGGAGAAGGCTGACGACGATGCGCTTGCCACTGCCCGCGCTACCGCCCGATCCGCGAGCGAGGCCGCCGCTCAAGCCGTTTTGACTGTCGCTGAGGAAGTGGCTCAGGCCGACCCGGAGCAGGCCGAAGCGCTGCGCGACGGTGCCCGCAACCGGGTGGACAACCTGACCAAGCGCTACAACACCGCCCGCGACCGCCGACTGCAGCTTGAATCCCGTGTGACCAGCGCAGAGGGAGAAGGGGAGAAGCTGGAGCACGCGCGCGCCGCGCTGGAGGTGGCCCGTGTGGGGCGCGACAGGCTGCGCCGCAAAGCCAACGCCGTCAAGCTGCTCCACGAAATCCTCGTAGCCCACCGGGACGCCGCCCGCGCCAAGTACGCCGCGCCCTTCGCCCGCTCACTGCAGCGCTACGCCAGCCAGGTCTTTGGTCCTGGTACCGAGTTCGAGCTCGACGACGCTTTGCGGGTCCACACCCGCACCGTTGACGGCACCACGATCGACCTGGCGCAACTTTCCGGCGGCGCGAAGGAACAGATGGCACTGCTGACCCGCTTCGCCATCGCCGACATGGTGGCTGGCGGCGGGGAAGGGGAGACGACTGTTCCCGTCGTCGTCGACGATGCGCTCGGTGCCACTGACCCGCAGCGCCTCGCCCGCATGAACGCGCTGTTCTCTCAGGTGGGGGAGAACTCCCAAGTTTTCGTCCTGACCTGTTTCCCGCAGCGCTTCGACCGCGTCGCTGCTGCCCGCAGCTCCTCCATTCAGGAGCTCAAAACGCGGCGATAGTTGGGCTGCAAGAGCGGAATATTGTGTCCATGTCTACATTTAGTAATCTTTAGGTTCATGAGTACGGAACCACGCTGGCTCAGCGATGACGAGCAGTTTTTCTGGCGGCAGCTTCTCGCGGCCCGGGGCAAACTCATGCGTGTGGTCGATGAATCGTTGATCGCCAGCTCTGATTTGTCCAGCCCAGAATTCTCGGTCTTGGTCAAGCTTTCCGAGGCTGAAGAGCACTGCATGCGTCTCCGTGACCTGTGCAATGAGTTGGAGTGGGACCGCTCCCGTGCCTCCCACCAGATCACTCGTATGGAGCGCCGCGAGCTGGTGACCAAGGAGAAAAGTGTGAGCGACGGCCGCGGCGTCGTCGTCCGCCTGACCGACACTGGGATGAAGTGCCTTGAGCGCGCTGTCCCCGACCATGTGGAGACAGTCCGCCGTGCTGTCTTCGACCATCTCGACCCAGCTGATATGCCGGCCATCCGCCGCTTCTTCGACGGCATTCTCGCTTCCGAAGAAGTCGCCGGCAGGGAGGAAGCTAACTAGGTCCCCGTTGTCGCCCGCCGGGAATCCGGGTTCAATGGGAGTTGTAAGAATAAAGCGACTTCCACTGAGGACCACGAGAAAGGACAAGCGATGTCCAGCCCGTACGACCCGACCAATCCGGAGAACCAAGAGAACACGGAGAACTCGGCGAACACGAATAACAACAACGTCGACTCTGTCAGCACATCGAACCCGGGCAAGGCTGATGCCAACCAGGGCGCTCCCTACCAGGGTGCCAACCAGCAGGGCGGGTTCCAGCAAGGTGGGTTCCAGCAGAACCCAGTGCCACCAGCCTCCCGCAAGCTGTATCGTTCGGTGAACGACCGCATGATCAGCGGCGTGTGCGGCGGCATTGCGGAGACGTACGGCATTGACCCGGTACTGGTGCGCGTTCTCTTCGTCGCGGCTTTCCTCTTGGGCTTCTCCGGCGGTTTGATCTACCTGATCTGTTGGATCGTCATCCCGGACCAGCGCTATTAGCAGTCATTCTGAACAGACCGCGGCAGTGCAGGAGAGGATTCCTGCGCTGTCGCGTTTTGCGTGGGCCGGCTAAGTGCTACGCGCGCTTGATGCCGGAGCCGTCGATCTCGATGGTGATCTTCTCGCCGACGAGTGCGCCGCCGGAGTTCAGCGGGGCGTCGAAGTCGATGCCGAAGTCCTTGCGGTTGATCGTGGTGCGGGCCTCGAAGCCGAGGCGGGTGTTGCCGAATGGGTCTTCCTCGACACCGAATGTCTCAACGTCGAGGGTGACCGGCTTGGTGGTCTCCTTGATGGTCAGATCGCCGGTGACGGTGCCGTTGCCGGAAGCGTCGACGTCGAAAGCTGTGGAAACGAACTTCATCTGCGGGTAATTCTCGACGTCGAAGAAGTCTTCGTTCTTGATGTGCGCGTCACGGTCCTCGTTGCGCGTATCGACGGATGCCGTCTGCACCGTCGCCTCAACCTTGCTCTCGCTCGGGTTCTCCTGGTTCGCGGTCAGAGCAGCGGTGAAGTCGGTGAACTCTCCGCGTACCTTGGTCACCATCGCGTGGCGGACGGTGAACCCGACGGAGGAGTGGGCTGCATCGAGGTCGTAAATGCCGCTGAAATTCGAAGTGGTAGTCATAGTGATTGTTCCTTCTCGATTGTTCTCTACTGTGTCTTAACTGACGCGGATGTTGATGTGTCTACAACAGAATAAGTCGGACAATGTAGATGTGTCAACAACTCTCATTGTTTTTCTGCCCCAGAAGCCGTCCGGGCAATTAACGGCCACGCTTGCTTGGGTGCTAAATTAGGGAGCGCTATCGCAGCAATGTCTCCGTAGCTCAGTGGATTAGAGCATCGGTTTCCGGTACCGAAGGTCGCAGGTTCGAATCCTGTCGGGGACACCATTGTCATCTGCATAGAGAAACCCCGAGGCGCTGCGTA
>JALXXC010000009.1 GCA_025144245.1 Corynebacterium sp. p3-SID1145
CTTGAGTGTTCTGTGCCGGTATCACAACCGCACCAACGATGATGACCCGAAGCACAGGCACCGGGGTCGAATAGAGATCAGGGCGGCGACCCCGACGTGGGTCTCCCCGGGCGGGGCAGCAGTGAAAAACGACCGGCACCCCTACGGAGCAATGCACCAACTGTTCAACCAATAAGCTCCAAAACCCGCCAGATCCCGCCCTATCTGCAACGACCGTACTGGGCTACTTTTCAAAGAGCGCGCACAATAAGCGGACCAAGGCGATCCCGCACAAACACCCCGCGGGACCGCCCACTGCAGCACGCCCGAAAACATAAGGCCGAAGTGCGGGGCCGTTTAGGAATCCTTGTTCTTGTAGCGTTCGGCGAGGCGCTCGATGAGTTCATCGGTGAGCGCGGTGTCCGAAAGAATGATGTCGAGCATGTCGGCGTGCATCGCTTCGGTTTCGGCTGGGTCGGGTTCGACGGTGGTGTGGGCATCATCGTCGTAGGAGTCGCCGGCCAAGTCGACACCGATGCCTTCTAAGAGGTTTTCTTCCTGGGCCTGCTTTTCCGCCTCGGCCGCGGCGAGCATTTCAGAATCGATGGCGGGGAACTGGTTGGTGAACTCCGTGAGAAACTCGTCGGCCTCGCTGAACGCCTCGGCCGGCTGCTTTCCCCTGCGGATCTCCTTCTCAATGCGGCGCTGGAGCGCTTTCTCCATCTGGCGGTGCCGCCAGGTGCGCACGCTCTTGGGTTCCAAACCTCGGGCAACCGCCCGGGAGCGGTCTTCGGCTTTTCGCGCGAGGGACACTACTTGTGTGGCTGTCGCGTTGACGGTGGCATTCACGGGCGCGAAGTCCGGGTCCTGGCTGACACGCCAGTTGCCGTAGTAGCCGAAAAGGAACATCGCGTAACTGGTGATGGGCCCCAGCACCATGGACAGGGCGAGAAATCCGGTTGCGTTACCTACGAGCACGATTACTGCGCACGCCACCGCCGGAAGTACGGTGGGCTGGTTGCCGCCGAACACGGCAGGTTCACGGCCGGTGACAACGTCGCGGATCATGCTCCCGCCAGTGGCGGTGAACACGCCCATCATGATCGTGGGCAGAACGGGCAACCCGTACTGGATGGCCTTGGACGCACCGGTAGCGGCCCACAGCGCGGAAACGAGGGCATCGCCGTGGGACTGTAGGAACTCCCACGCGCGGCCCTTGAAGTAGGTGAACCGGGCGATCAGGGCGCCGGTGAAAGCGAGAATCAGGTATTCGGGTTGGCGCATTGCGGCGACGGTGCCCTGGTTGATGAGGACATCGCGGAGCATGCCTCCACCGAGCGCCGAAAGCATGGCGATGAAGAAGAATCCCACGATGTCGTAGCCGCGCTGGCGCGCCAAGGTGCCGCCGATGACGCCCATCAGCAAGACTCCGGATACGTCCATCCATTGGTAGATGGAGCTGATGAGCGGGTCGACCTGGTCCACTGACATAAATGGCAATTGTAAAGGTGGCCTAATGGGAAGGCATGTCGGGGCGAATGAATGGCCCGCCCGACCACGCCGAGGCGCCGGGGCGGCACAGCGGGAGGTGATCTACGCGACGTATTTCTTGGTCTCAGCGAGCCAGTTCTCCAGTTCGCCAGCATCTTCCCACAGGTCGTACAGCTCGGACGTGCCGGGGAGGAGGGCTTGGTTGGCGCGGCGGCGGATCCAGCGCCGGTCGTCCAACGAAAAGGGGAAGTCGAGGGCCGCTTTCTGGGAGGGGCAGGGCACGTGGCCGTTGAGTACGGCGGCCAAGGCGATCACGGATTCGGCATCGTCGGTGCCGAGGGGGCCGCGGCCGCAGTCGAAGCGGAACTGGTCCATGCGGAAGGAGCCGTCGGCAAGCGCTGCGACGGCGTCCACTGCCGGGTCGTTGTCGAACGGCCCGATGTCCCACGTTCCCATGCCGGATCACGTTAGGGCTCCCAGGTGAATGGGACGTAGCGTGGCCCTGAACGTTATCCGACAAATGGAAGAAACTTCAGGCGCGCAGCCGCTCGACCAAAGCGTCGACCTGTGGTTTCAGGGCGGATGGGTCGCCGTTGTTGTCGATGATGATGTCGGCGGCGGCGTTGCGCGTCGCAGCGTCGATCTGCTGGGCGATGCGGGCGCGGGCATCGGCTTCGTCGAGGCCCCGGGAGGAGGTGAGGCGCCGGACGCGCTCCTCGGCGTCGACATCCACGACGATGGTGAGGTCCATGTCGCGGTTCATTCCGAGTTCGACGAGCAGCGGCATGTCGTAGACCACGGCCGGCTCGCCGGCAGCTTCGGCGGCCGTGAACCGGCGCTCGGACTCCGCGCGGATCGCGGGGTGGGTGATCGAGTTCAGCTTTTCAGTCGCTTGCTTATCGACGAACGCCCTCCGCGCCAACTCGCCCCTGTCCAGCGACCCGTCTGCCCGGATGAGGTCGTCGCCGAATGCGGCTGCGACGTCGTCGAGCACGGGGGAACCCGGCTCCATGATCTCCCGGGCGATCTTGTCGGCGTCGACAACCGCGAAACCGGCGTCGGCGAGCAGCTTGGCGACGGTAGATTTACCGCTCCCGATTCCCCCTGTCAGACCGATTTTCTTCATGGTCAGGCAATCTCCCCGCAGAATTCCCAGAACAGCTTCGATGCGGTGGCGATGCTCGTGCGGAATTTATCCGCCCGCTCCGCCGTGGAGGTATTCCAGGACACGCAGAACTCGGTGTCCCCAGGCAGCGGGGTGTAGGAGATTCCGAAGCCCTCGGGCAATGTCGGCGCGAAGCAGTACCGCACGATCTGGTCGGCGCCGCCGATGGAGGTGGTGGACAGGAAGTCGCGGCGGGCGGCGGTCACGGTCCGGTCGGTGAAGAACGAGTCGGAGTCGTCGATCGTCGCCATCATCTGGATGTGGCGGTCGAAACCGTTTCCCGACTTGCAGCGTTTCACCCAGGCGCGGTGGGCGTCGAGGGCGGACTGGAGATCGGATGGGGTGGCGGTGGCGTCGACAAGCTTCTGCGCGAAAGCGACCGCTTCAGGCGTGGCGGCGCGCAGGCACTCGGTGCGGCCGGCACGGAATTCCCGCATGTCGACGGCCTCGTACACCGCCCGCACGTACCCGTACGCCAGCTGCTGCGCGATGGTCATGATGAGCTGCGCTGACGCGTCGCGGCTGATCTTGAACGGCAGGTCAGCCGGGACATTGTGCGGCACCGTGATGATGTCCGCTGTGAAACGCTCCGCTTTGTTGCGGAAGCTGTCCAGCTGGGCCGTGATCTGCTCCGCGGTGGTGTCGTCGAGGTCCCAGGTGAGTTCCTCAGGCATCGCTGGGGTGCCGGCGGGGGAGTCGGGGAGTTCGGCATCCTGCATGCGCCCCACCGCCGCAACCAGCGTCGCGCCGTCCTGGCCGGAATGCTCGACGTGGACGCTGACCCAGTCGCTGTCGAGGTCGACCAGGTAGCTCAGCGGCTTGTACACCCATGCCCCGCGCGGGGTGAAAGTAGCTTCCCGGATGCGCTCGGCGTCGCTGCGGGAGGATCCGTCCTGCAGTTCGACGGTGAAGAGCATGTCGGACAGGCGCTCGTACACTGCGGCATTGCCGTCACGCTCCAGGATCGCGGGAAGGAGTTCCGCGAGCACGCCGGAGCCGAGCAAGGACGGCGCGTTGAAGTCGATTTTGCCCGTGCCGGAGCGTGCACGGTCGCGGGCTTCTTCGAGGCCCGTCCGCAGGTCCTTGACGGAGAGGATTGCGCCGTCGCCGTCACTGACGGGGAGGGCGAAGAGTCGGCCGTCGACGAATACACCGATCTCCCGGTTCTGCGCGCCCAGCTGCGACGCGATAATCCGGTCTTCGCCTTCCTCCGGATGCCTGATTCCGCCGGCGTAGACGAACCACTGGTTCATGGTGATGCGGTTGCCCCGGGCGTCGGTCTCCTCGGTGATGCCGCCCGACGCGGCGGCGAGGTGGACGGTGGCGGCGCGGCGGATGAATTCGGCAGCGCGCTCGAAACCCTCCGCGCCTTCAGTGCCTTCAACGGCCGGAAAGAACAACTGGAACCCGACGTTCGACGCCAACGTGAGGGGGGAGCGGGTGGTGAGGTAGGAGGAATACCATTCGTCGTTAAGCCAGTTGGTGCCCGCTTCCTCGCGCACCGACGCGCGCTCGCGCAGCTGCGCATCGAGCCGCGGGCCGGCACCCGAGCGGAACTTATCGACGAGCCCCTCCGCGTACTCCAATTCACTGCCCTCCAAGACGGCGGCCAGAGCATGGGCGTAGGCGTCGAGCGTGTCGTCGAGCGGCGGGACCGGAAGCGGCTTCAGATCAGTCGTCGCTGGGTGGGGAGCAGGGTACGCCATGGCGGGGCCTCCTATACGTCTACGCCTAAAAATCGTATGTCGCCGGGAGTAGAAACACTCCCTTCACACTACCCAGCGCGGCCGCGGAACCTACAGCGACGGGATGTGTGCCAAGAGACTGCGCGTGTACTCGTGCTGTGGGTTGTCGAGGACGTTGTCGACCGGCCCGTCGTCTACGATGACGCCCTTGTTCAGCACGGCCACGCGTGTGGCGATGTGGCGCGCCAGGGCGATGTTGTGGGTGACGAAGAGCAGCGACAGGCCGCGTTCGTACCGCAGCTCGGCGAGCAGGCGCAGGATCGAGGCTTGGACAGACACATCGAGCGCCGAGGTGATCTCGTCGCACACCAGCACCGACGGGGCGTTGACGAGGGCGCGGCCGATCGCCGCGCGTTGGCGCTCACCGCCGGAGAGATCGCCCGGACGGCGGTCGTAGAAACTGCGGTCCAGCTGCACGGCCTCGAGCGTCTCCTCGACGATCTCGCGCTGCTCGTTCCTGGACAATTCGCCGGCCATGACGAGCGGGACGCTCATCGACTCGCCGATCGTGCGACGCGGGTTCAGCGAGGAGAACGGCGACTGGAAGATGTACTGGATATCTTTCCGGTGCTCGAGCGTGCGGTCGCGGCTCGAGTGCGCCAGCTCTTCGCCCCGCAGCAGCACGTCGCCGGTGTAGCCGGGGTTGAGGCCGGCCACGGAGCGGGCGAGCGTCGTCTTTCCGGAACCAGATTCGCCGAGCAGGAGGGTCGATTCGCCGGCTTCGATTCCCAGGTTGATGCCGTGGAGCACCTTGTTGTCGCCGTAGGCCATCTCCAGGTCCCGGATGCGGAGAATGGGTTCGCCGGCGGTGGCGGGGCTTGCGGCGGCGCCAGCACCGTCGGCGGTTGCGGAGGCTGCCGCGGTTGCGGTGCTGGTTGTCTCTGTCTGGTGGGCTTCAGCCCACGACTTCGTCCAGCGGTGGTTGCCCGCGATATCCTTTTCGCCCTCGAGGTCGGGAATGGCGCCGAGCAGCTTGCGGGTGTAGGCGTGCTTCGGGTTGTAGAGCACGGCGTTGTAAGGGCCTTCTTCGACGATGTCGCCGCGGAGCATGACGACGACGCGGTCCACCAACTCACCGACAACTGCGAGGTCGTGGGTGATGTAGAGCGACGCTACGTCGTTCTTCATCGTCATGGAGCGGATGGTCTGCAGAACGTGGTGCTGGGTGGTGACGTCGAGGCCGGTGGTCGGCTCGTCGAGAATCAGCACATCGGGGTACATGGCGAAGGCCATGGCGATACCGACGCGCTGCTGCTGGCCGCCCGATAGCTGGTGCGGCCAGCGGGCCAAGTACTCGTCGGTGTCGGGCAGGTTCACATCGCGCATCACTTCCCGGACGCGGTCGGCGCGCTCGGTGGCGTTGGCCCCGTATCCGTGAATGTCGAGGACCTCGCGGATCTGGTCGCCGATGCGTATCGCCGGGTTGAGGCTGAGCGCGGGGTCCTGCGGAATGTAGGCGACGCGGGCGCCGCGCAGGTCCCTGACCTCGTCGTCGCTCAGCGAGAGGACATCGGTGGTCTGGCCGTCGCGGGAGTACAGGGTGACTGACCCGTCTGTGATGGTCAGACCGGTGCGGACGTGGCCGAGCGCGGCCAGCCCGGCAGTGGTCTTTCCGGAGCCGGATTCGCCGACGAGGCCGACGATTTCGCCGCGGTAGAGGTCCATGTCGACGCCGTGCAGGATCTCGGTGCCGCTGTAGGTGGCCATGCGGAGGTCGTGGATGCGGAGGACGAGGGTGTCGTCGCTACGCACGGGCGATACGTGCTCGCCCTGGCCGCCTGTCGACGCCCTCAGGGATTTCTTCTTCGGGCCCTTTCCGCCCGCGTTCATCGAGGTAGTCATGCCTGCTCCTTCGGGGCAGCGCTACGGCTGCGAATGTCTTCGTTGATGATGGGCTCCACTTTCTCGCGGCGCTCGCTCGGGGTGGTCGAGCCGTTGCGTTTGATGGGGGTGGCGGTGGAGGCGGTTGCGCGGGCGGTGGCGTCGGCAAGCATGTTCGTGCCGATTGTGAGCACCGCGATGGCGATGACCGGCAGCACCACACCCCACGGCTGGATCGACAACGCGATGCGGTTCTCGTTGATCATCAGGCCCCAGTCGGCTGCCGGAGGCTGGATGCCGAGTCCCAGGAAGGACAGGGATGCGATCGAACCGATCGAGTAGGTCAGGCGCAAACCGGCCTCGACAGACAGCGGGCCCGTGATATTTGGAAGGATCTCCTGCGTGAGGATCTTCCAGTGGGGAACCGAGTACATCTGCGCGGCGCGAATGTAGTCCTCGTTGGTGACCGACTGGGTGGCCGAGCGTGCGACGCGGGCGATGCGCGGTGCGTGAGTCAGACCGATGACCAGGACGAGGACGGTCGCGGAGGGGCCGAAGATCACGATGGCGAGCATGGCGAAGATCAACTGCGGGAATGCCAGCAAGACATCGTTGATGCGCATGATGACGGCGTCGGTCTTGCCGCCCGCGTAGCCGGCGATCATGCCCAGCACCGTGCCCACGACCATGCCGAGCACGGTCGCGAGGAACGCGGTGATCAGCAGGATCAGACCGCCGCCGATGAAGCGGGACAGGACGGAACGGCCGAGGTTGTCGGTGCCGAAGACACCGTCGGAGACGAACGGGAGGCCGATGAACTCCGTGGTGGAATGCCCGGTGAGCTGTTCCGTGAAGAAATAGCCGAGGACGGCGACCAGCAGCACCAGACCGGTGAGGATCATGCCCACCTTGCCCTCCGGTTGCGCCCAGATCCGCTTCAGCAGCGGGTCGGGCTTGGACAGAGAGGCCTTGAGCTCGTCGCCGGTGCGTACATCGGTGGCGGCCGCAGGCTCTGCGCCAGTTCCCGTGCCGGCGGCAGTGTCGGCCTCGAGCGTTTCCGCCTGGGCGAGCGACTCGGTGGACTCAGTGCCAGGTGTGTGTGGCTGGGTCATTAGTTGCTCCTTAGCTTCGGGTTGGCCATGATGCCCACGATGTCGGCGAGCAGGTTCACCACGACGTACACGGCGGCGATCAGCAAGGTGACCGCCTGGACGACTTGGACGTCGCGGTAGTTGACGGCGTCGATCATCGCGACGCCGAGGCCGGGGTAGCGGAACAGGTACTCGACGACGACGATGCCGCCGGCGAGCCACGCCAGCTGGATGGCGACGACCTGGGCGATCGGGCCGATCGCGTGGGGGAGTGCGTGGCGGAAGATGACGCGGCGTTCGGGCACGCCCTTCAGACGCGCCATCTCGACGTAGCCGGAGTCGAGGGTTTCGATCATCGTTGCGCGGGTCATTCGCGCGATGTACGGACTGACGACGAGCGCCAGCGTCAGCGTCGGCAGCACCAGCTGCGACGGGAACGACCAGACGGAAGCGCCCGGCTGCGACATCGTCACCGCCGGCAGCACCTGGAAGACTGAGGTAGCGAACACGGTGACCAGCAAGATACCGATGACGAACTCCGGCATCGCCGCCAGGATCAGCGTCACCCAAGTGATGGCCTGGTCGCGGCGGAACCCGCGCCACCACGCGGCGTAGACACCGACGAGAATGCCCAGCGGGATTGCGACGAGGGCGGCGAGAACCATTAGCACCAGTGAGTTCACCAGGGGCTCACCGAGTAGTTCCGACACGGGGCCGCCTGTGGTCGTCGAGGTACCGAAGTCGCCGGTGAGTACGCCGCCGAGCCACAGGAAGTAGCGCTGGAAGGGGTTCTTGTCCAAGTTCATTTCCGCCTGGAGGGCGGCGATGCGTTCCGGGGTGGCCTGCTGGCCCAGAATCGCGCGGGCGGGATCGCCCGGCAGAAGCAGTGTGGCGCAGAAAATGATCACCGACACTGCCAAAAGAATGAAGATGCTCAAGCCGAGTCGGCGAGCGATGAGTTTGCCCATTGTCTATGCCTCCGCAATCCACATGTCGTAGAACAACGCCTGGGACAGGGCCACACCACTCGGGTGGGGCTTCGCCCCGGCCACGTAGTTGTGGTACGCGTCCACCTGGTTCGGGAAACCCCAGATGATGTAGCCGCCGCGGTCGTAGAACTCGCGTTGGAGTTCCTTTACTTTTTCGCCGCGCTCGCGGTCGTCGACAATTGCGCGGGCGGCTTCTACCCGGGCGGTGAAGTCCGGTTCGGCCCAGTGTGTCTCGTTGAACGGTGCGTCCTCGGTTGCGCAACGGTTGACCTGCTCGAGGAAGTTACGCGTGTAGTAGAAGGTCTGGGAGAACGGGTAGGACAGGTAGTTGCCGTCGGCCCAGAAGGTGGTGGAGTCCACCTGGTCGATCTTCACGCGGATGCCGGCTTCGCGCACTTGCTCCGTGAACACCTGCGCGGCGCGGACAGCGCCGGAGGCGATCTCGGAGGTGGCGAGGGTGACGTCGATGCCGTCGGGGTAGCCGGCGTCGGCAAGCAGACGCTTCGCTTCGGCAATGTCCTGCTCGCGCTGGGGGAATTCGTGGGGGTACGCGGGGTCGTACAGCGCGAACATGTCGTTGCCTACCTGGCCTTCCCCGGAAAAGACCTGGTCGACCATGCCCGGGCGGCGCACCGCGAGACGCATGGCCTGGCGGACGCGCTCGTCGTCGAACGGCTCGTGGTCCACGCGCATGGTGAACGGCAGCCACATGCCGGTCTCGGAGCTGACCACGTGGAGGCGCTCGTCGGCCTCAATGACGCGCACGAGCGCGTGGTTGAGTGCGCCGATGCCGTCGACCTGGGAGGACAGCAACGCGTTAAGCATGGCATCCTCCTGGTAGAAGTCCACGACCTCGACGCGGTCCAGATTGGACGGGCCGAGGAAGTAGTGCTCGTTGCGCTCCATGACGGTTTCACGGCCGGCGGCGAAGTCGACGAGCTTGAAGGGGCCGGCGCCGATCGGGTTATCCGGGTCGTAGTCTTCGGGAACGATGCCCATCTGGTACTCCGCCAGGGCGTCCGTCAAGGTCGCGTCAGGGCGGGACAGGGAGATTGTCAGTGTGCGGTCGTCGACGACACTCATTGACTCGATGTGGGCGATGGAACCGGCGCCGTTCTTCGGGTCGTCCGGGTCGCCCACCCGCTCGTAGGTGGCGATCACGTCCTCGGGGCGCAGCGGCCTGCCGTCGGAGAACTTCAGTCCTTCGCGCAGGCGGATAGTCCACTCGGTGGCATCGCCGTTCGGTTCGAGGCTCTCGGCGAGGCGGTTTTCGAGTTCGTAGTCGTAGCCACGGCGGACAAGCGGTTCGTAGAGGTTCACAACGCGCGCGGCGTCGCTGGCACTGGCGGGAATGTGCGCGTCGACGGTGTCGGCGGTGGATCCGCCCACAAGGCCGACGCGCAGAGTTCCTCCCTTGCGCGGCGGGCCCGACGTATCGATGTTCTCGGCCGGCAGCGTCGGTGAGCACGCCGCGAGCGCAGTCGCAGAACCTGCGGCTGCCGCGGCGCCCAACAACTGCCGGCGGGAAAGTTCAACCATATTTACTCCTTCGTTGAAACACTGGACAACGCCGCGGCCGGCGTCATCCAGGTCTTCAGATAGGCCGCTGCTGCTCCGGCCGCGTCTTCGGGCGACACCGCCCCGGTGAGCATCCGCACGCCGAGCCCGTCGATCATTGCCGTCAATGCGCCGACCATGCCGCCCGCGTCGGTGGCGGTGAATGAACCGTCCGCCATTCCTTCGAGGACAATGGCGCGCAATTGCTCGTCCCAGCGGCTGAACGCCACAGCGGTGGCTTTCTTCGCGTCGGGGAACGTCGGCGACGATGCCCAGAACTGAGCCCAGGTCGTCCATTCGCGGTTGGCTTCCTCGGACCCGTCGAGCTGCACCTGGGCGAACCGGACGAGACGCTCCGCCGGGTCGACTATCGACGAGACGCAGGAGCGCCTCGCCGCAGCCTGCTCAGAGCACAGGTCCAGGGTGGCGAGGAAGATGTCGTTCTTCGACTTGAAGTAGTAGTGCACCGCCGAGCTGGACATGCCGACCCGGCGCGCGATATCCGCAATCTTGACTGCCTGGTACCCGTTCGAGGTGAACAGTGGCCAGGCAGCTGTGGCGATGGTGCGGCGCCGGGCGGCCCACTCGGCTTCCCGGGGGCGGGGCTGGGGGGCGCGGTCGTCGTTGTCCGGGGACAGCGGCCTCAGACTGTCCACGGTGACGCCGGTGATTTCTGCCAAGCGGTCGAGTTCGTCGGCGCTGAAGCGTCGCACGCCCGAGAGCGACTTGGAGAGTTTGCTGGCGTCAATTCCCAAATGGGTGGCGACATCCGCGTGCCGGAGCCCAGCCGCGGTGATCGCGGCGCGGGCAGCTGATTGCGGGTGTCGGAGGACCATACCGCTGACCTTAAGTGCAGCTGTGAGCCGGTCGCAACTATTTGACTCCATGTCGGAGGGGTGTCGCAACTGGGGCGGGCGTCGGTAGGCGGTGTGCAGGCTGACCTAGACTGGCGTGCATGGCTTTCGCTGCTGAACATCCTGTGTTGTCGCATTCCGAGTTCCGCCCTGTCGGGGAGGTGGAGCGAACCGAGAAACTGTTCAAGGTCGAGTCCGAGTTCGAGCCGTCGGGCGACCAGCCGAAAGCGATCGCCGAGCTGGACCGCCGCTTGCGGGCGGGGGAACCGGACGTGGTGCTCATGGGTGCGACAGGCACCGGTAAGTCGGCGACGGCGGCGTGGCTGATCGAGCAGCAGCAGCGCCCGACGCTCGTCATGGCGCCGAACAAGACCCTCGCCGCGCAGCTGGCCACCGAGTTGCGCGAGCTTCTGCCGAATAACGCCGTCGAGTACTTCGTTTCGTACTACGACTATTACCAACCGGAGGCGTATATCGCGCAGACGGACACCTACATCGAGAAGGACTCGTCGATCAACGACGATGTCGAGCGCCTGCGTCACTCGGCGACGTCGGCGCTGCTGTCGCGCCGCGATGTGGTCGTCGTGTCGTCGGTGTCCTGCATCTACGGCCTCGGTACTCCGCAGTCGTACCTCGACCGTTCGCTTTTGCTGCGTGTCGGCGAGGAGATCGAGCGCGACCGCTTTTTGCGCCTGCTTGTCGACGTCCAGTACGAGCGCAACGACATCGACTTCAAGCGCGGAACGTTCCGTGTGAAGGGCGACACTGTCGACATTATTCCGGCCTATGAGGAGGTCGCGGTGCGTGTGGAGTTCTTCGGCGACGAAGTCGACTCGCTGTACTACATCCACCCGCTGACGGGCGATGTCCTGCAGCAGCGCGACGAGCTGCGCATCTTCCCGGCCACCCACTACGTGGCCACCGAGGAGCGCATGGAGAAGGCGATCGAGGCGATCAAGGAAGAGCTCGCCGACCGTCTGGAGGATCTGGAGAACCGCGGCAAGCTGCTGGAGGCGCAGCGCCTGCGGATGCGCACCGAGTACGACCTGGAGATGATTCAGCAGGTGGGGTTCTGCTCCGGCATCGAGAATTACTCGCGCCACATCGATGGCCGCGAGGCGGGGTCTGCTCCGGCGACGCTGATCGACTATTTCCCGGAGGACTTCCTCACCATCATCGACGAGTCCCACGTGACGGTGCCCCAGATCGGCGGCATGTACGAGGGCGACATGTCCCGCAAGCGCAACCTGGTCGAGTTCGGTTTCCGCCTCCCGTCTGCGGTGGACAACCGCCCGCTGACATTCGACGAGTTCGAGGACCGCGTCGGCCAGACTGTCTACATGTCGGCTACACCGGGCGACTACGAGCTCGAGGCCGCCGGCGGCGAATTCGTCGAGCAGGTCATCCGCCCGACCGGCCTGGTGGACCCGAAGGTGTCGGTCCGCCCGACGAAGGGCCAGATCGACGACCTCATCCACGAGATCCGCGAGCGCACCGAGAAGGACGAACGTGTCCTGGTGACCACCTTGACCAAGCGCATGGCGGAGGACCTCACCGACTATTTCCTCGACAACGGAATCAAGGTGAGGTACTTGCACTCGGACATCGACACGCTGCAGCGCGTGGAGCTGCTGCGCCAGCTGCGTCTCGGCGAGTTCGACGTGCTCGTGGGCATCAACCTGCTCCGTGAGGGCTTGGACCTGCCGGAGGTCTCGCTCGTGGCCATCCTCGACGCGGACAAGGAGGGCTTCCTGCGGTCGACGAAGTCGCTCATCCAGACCATCGGCCGCGCGGCCCGCAACGTCTCCGGCGAGGTCATCATGTACGGCGACAACATCACCGAATCCATGCAGGAAGCGATCGACGAGACGGAGCGCCGCCGCGCGAAGCAGATCGCCTACAACGAAGAGCACGGCATCGACCCGCAGCCGCTGCGCAAGAAGATCGCCGACATTCTCGACGAAGTCTACGAGCACAACGACGACGAGGAAGCTTCCACGTCCAGCGAGACAGCCATGCTCGAGGGCCGCGACACATCGTCCATGGCGGCGGACGAGATTCAAAAGCTTATCGACGACCTCACCACCCAGATGACCAGCGCCGCCCGCGAGTTGAAGTTCGAACTGGCCGGGCGCTTGCGCGACGAGATCGCCGACTTGCGCAAGGAGCTCCGCGGTGTGAAAGAAGCGGGTATATAGTGGCCAGAAGTGGCTCAAGGGGGTGAAGCCTTGGGCAACGGTCAACACGGAAGGTGCACCATGAGTAAGAACTACAACACCGTTGTTGTCGGCACGGACGGTTCTCCGTCCTCTCTACTGGCCGTCGAGCGCGCGGCTGAGTTGGCCAGCGCATTCGGCGCCAAGCTCGTCATCGGTTGTGCCTACTACGAGTCTGAGGACGAGGCATCGTCGGCTCTGCGCCAGGACTCCAACACCATTCTCGGTGACGACACCGCCCGTGAGAATCTGTCCGCCGCCGTCGAGCGCGCGAAGGAGACCGGCCTGGATCAAGTCGAGACAGCCGTCCGCCCGGGAACGCCTGTGGAAGCTCTCATGAGCATCGTCACCGATTACAACGCGGAGCTGCTCGTCGTGGGCAACCGGGGCATCAACTCTTTGACCGGCCGTCTACTCGGCTCGGTCCCGGCGGATGTCGCCCGCCAGTCCGATTGCGACGTGATGATCGTCCACACCGTTTCCTAGGGCTGGATGAGCGTGAGCGTCTGCGTCGCGCGCGTGGCGGCGACGTAGAGGTCCTGCCACCCCTGCGGCGACGCATTCACGATGGCGTCGGGGTCGACGACGACCACGTGGTCGAATTCGAGGCCCTTGACCTCCGCGACATTATCGACGGTGACGACGGTCGAGAGACCCCCGCGGGCTTCCAGCTCCGCACGCACTTGCCCGGGGTCGGCTCCGCCGTCGAGGTGGCGTACGGGTTCGCCGGTCGACCGCACGGTCACGGCAGGGGAGGCCTCGGGATCGATTTCGGCGAGGATTCCGTCGGCGACCTCCATGACTTCAGCGGGGGTGCGGTAGTTCACGGTCAGCTCGTGGAAGCGGAACCGGTTACCGACGAACGGCTCGAGGGCATCTGCCCACGCATCCACACCCGCGGGCGACGATGTCTGCGCCGGGTCGCCGACGAGCGTCATCCACCGCGACGGGCAGCGCCGGAACACCATGCGCCACTCCATGGGTGTGAGCTCCTGGGCCTCGTCGACGATAACGTGGCCGTAGGCCCAGGTCATATCTCCGCGGGCGCGTTCGGCAGTGGAGCGGATGTCGGTCTCACGCTGGCGGCTGGCCAGCGTCTCGGCATCGATGATGTCGTGGGCGGAGAGGACCTCGGCTTCGAATTCGTCGTCGGTGTCGGTGTTGGCAGACGAGGCGAGGATGTCCAGGGCGTCTTCCGCGTCGGCGACGAGCTCGCGCCACCGCTTGTCGGCCTTCTCGGCTTCGCCGGTGGGGGTGGGAATGCCGGTGAGGGTGTAGAGCTCGTCGATAAGCGCCGCGTCCGCGGGTGTGAAGGCCCACCCGTCGGGGCGGTACAGCGCGTCGCGTGTGAGGTCGTCGTAGTCGTGCGCGGCGGCCGCGATCGCGTCACGGTCGCTGAGCAACTCCGCGAGAACGGTGGGCGCGTCCAGCTCTGGGAAGTGCGTGTCGACGATCTCCGCCACCTGACCGTCCTCGGACAGATCGTCGTGCAATTGGTCGATGTCGGCGGTGGAGAGCAAGTTCTTGCCGCCCAGCGGGTCCGCGCCGATCCTCTCGGCGAGAGCCTCCGCGATGAGCTGGGTGAGGTGCTCCGCGAAGAATTCACGGGCCTCGTTGTGCGGCTTGCGCGAGCGGCGCGCACGGGTGCGCGCCGCGGCGACCATCGCGGGGGTAACCGCGAGCTCGATTCCGTCGATGCTCAGGGTGATGTCGCCGTCGGGGACGGTCTGCAGGTTCCGCACCGCGCGCTTGAGAATGAGCGCCATGTCCTCCGCGCCCTTGACCTCGCGGGCGACGAGGGTATCCGTGCTGCGGGGAGTGATGCCGGGGACGAGCTCGCCGACAGTGCTCAGCACCACGCCCGTCTCGCCCAGTTCCGGCAGGACGCGGGAGATGTAGTCGAGGAAGGTCCGGTTCGGGCCGATCACGAGAACGCCGGTGCGGGCGAGCTGGTCGCGCCACGTGTACAGCAGGTAAGCGACGCGATGGAGCGCCACTGCTGTCTTGCCGGTGCCGGGGCCGCCGCCCACAACGAGGACGCCGCGGGTGGGGTCGCGGATGATTTCGTCCTGCTCGCGCTGGATCGTCTCCACGATCGACTGCATGTGGCCGGTGCGCGGAGAGTTCATCGCGCGCAGCAGAGCCGCCTCGCTGCTGACGTCGGTCTGGGGCGTGCGGCCGCCGTCGTCGCCGGAGAGGGTCTCGTCGTCGACGGCTGCGACGGTGCGGCCCTTCATGCGGATATTACGGCGCTTCTCGACGCCCTCCGGGTGCGCCGTCGTCGCTAAGTAGTAGGGGCGGGCCATCGGCGCGCGCCAGTCGAGCAGGAGAGTGCGGTAATTGTCGGCGCGGTCGTCGATGCCCATGCGGCCGATGTAGCGCCGGTCGAGGTCGTCCCGGCCGGAAACGGGATTCTCAGGTTCGGGATCGGAGATGTCGATGCGGCCGAAGACGAGACCGGTCTCTGCGACATTCAGATCGTCGAGCTTTGCGTTGAGAGCGTGGTATTCGGTCTCGCGGCGGACGAGAGCGTCGGCGTCGGGGTTGTCGGGGTCGACAGCCCGCTGGACCTCCTCGAGGCGCTGGCTGGCCGCTGCCACCTCCGCGTCCAAGTGCTCGAACAGCGTGTCCACGTAGCGCTGCTCTTCTGCGCGGGTATCCGGCATTTCCGACAAGCTAGGACTCCTTTCACCGCCGCGGGTTGCATTCTACGAATAAACGAACGGCCCCGGGACAGGGGATATTCCCTGCCGCGGGGCCCGGACGTCGATGTGTGAGAGCGCGGGGAAGTTAGTTGAACTTCTTCTCTGCCTTCTTCACCAGCTTGTTGGCCTTCTTCTCGGCCTTCTTAGCCTTCTTCTTCCACTTGCGCTTCTGACGCCAGGACGGGGAGGCATCGAGGTTCTCGAAGCTCTCCTGCAGGCGGTCGATAGCGTCCTGGGCCTTGCCCTGCGCCTTGTCGGCTGCCTTGTTGACCTTGCGCTTACCCTTGAACTTCTCCCACTCGGAAGGGCCGAGATCGTCCAGGTTGGACTGCAGGTCGCCGACGAGGGAGTTGACCTTGCGCTTAGCCTTGTACTGCTCGACCTTGCCCGGCTTCAGGTCCTTGTAGGTGTCCTCCGCCCAGTCGCTGGCGTCGTCGGCGAAAGTGGACGCAGTGTCCGCGGCCTTGTCGGCGAACTTGGTCGCGGTCTTCTTCCAGTCGTCCTTGTTGTCGTCGACGTAGTCGGTGACCTGGTCGGCCACTTGCTGGGCGCGCTCCGACACGGTCTCCGCGGTGTCCTGGAACCAGTCGCTGGCCTTCTTCTTGGCCTTGTCGGTCTCGGACTGAGTCGGGAGAGCCTGCTGGATGTTCTTGTTCGCGCGCTTCGCGGCGTCCTGCGCACGCCATGCCAGGCCCGGCTTGCCTTCGGTGTCGGCGCTAGCCAGAAGGACACCGCCGAGGAGGGCGACGTTAGTCATCGCGCCGTTGCGGCGGCGAGTCTTTTCGTCCTCGTTCTTGGCCTCCCAGAAGGCATTGCGGCCGAGCAGGGTGCCCACGGTGGAGGCGGCGAGCAGGCCAGCGGACAGGCGCGGAGCCTTGCCCAGGGCGAAGGTGCTGCCGGCACCGATCTTCAGGCCGCCGTTGATCTTTGCCACAGTCTCCGGGTCCGACGGGATGTACTGCGCATACTGGCTGGGCAGCACGGACTTAATGGTGTTGACGACGCGCTCGGCGTCGCCAGCGTACTCGGACGAGTTCGTCACCGTTTTGACGCCGTCTGCGATGTACACAGAGGCGAGCATCGGACGAGCAAGTTTGCGGATCATACTCACTTTTTCCTTACTTCAATCAGCGGATGTTCCATACCCACTGTAGACATGTGTGGGCCTTCGGCGGGCGGACCGAGGAGGAAATTTTCACCAGCGGCGATCCCACCACGCGTCCAAGTTCGGGCGCTCGGCCCCCAGGGTCGTGGGCTTGCCGTGGCCGGGGCGGACGATGGAGGAGTCGGGGTAGACATCGAAAAGCCTCTGTTTCACGTCGTTGAACAGCCGCACGAAGTCGCCCTCGCTGTGGGTCTTGCCCACGCCGCCGGGAAAGAGGGAGTCCCCGACGAACAGGTTGACCTCGCCGTCGATCTCCGCGGCGATGGCGGCACCGCCAGGGGTGTGGCCGCGCAGAATGTGGACGGGGAACTCATGGCCGGCGAAAGAAAGGGCGTCGCCCTCGTTCAGTTCCACATCGGGAGCGGCGGGCAGCGCCGGAGCATCAAGGTACGACGCCCAGTGCTTCGCTCCAGTCTGAGCGAGCACGTCCTCGAGCGCGCCGACATGGTCCCAGTGGCGGTGGGTCGTCAGCACGTCGGTGATTCGCACACCCGCGGTTTCGGCCATGGAGAGGAGGGTGGCGGGCTCGGCGGCGGCGTCGACAAGCAAGCCCTGGCCGCCGGCGCAGATGAGGTAGCAGTTGTTGTCCATGCTGGACACGGAAACGTGGTGGAGTGAGAGGGAATTCATAGCGCCCCAGAGTAGTTGTGTATGTGTTGGTAGGTTTGTTCGAAGGAATTGCCGTGGGAAGGGATGAACGTGGCTGAGAAATTGACGGTGCGCGGAGCGCGCGAGCACAACCTCAAAGGCGTCGACGTGGAACTGCCGCGCGACAAGATGGTCGTGTTCACGGGTTTGTCCGGGTCCGGCAAGTCGTCGCTGGCGTTCGACACGATCTTCGCAGAGGGACAGCGCCGCTACGTCGAGTCGCTGAGCTCGTATGCGCGCATGTTCCTCGGGCAGATGGACAAGCCGGACGTCGAGTACATCGACGGGCTGAGTCCAGCCGTGTCCATCGACCAGAAGTCGACGAACCGCAACCCGCGCTCGACAGTTGGCACGATCACGGAGATTTACGACTACCTCCGTCTCCTGTATTCGCGCGCCGGCACGCCGCACTGTCCGGTGTGCGACGCCGTGATCGAGCGCCAGACGCCGCAGCAGATCGTCGACCGCGTGATGGAGCGCCCGGAGCGCACGAAATTCCAGGTGCTCGCGCCGATCGTGCGCAAGCGCAAGGGTGAATTCGTCGACCTTTTCGCGGACTTGTCGGCGCAGGGCTACGCGCGCGTGACAGTTGACGGGGAGACGCACCAGCTTTCAGATCCGCCGAAGCTGGAGAAGCAGGTCAAGCACAACATCGACGTTGTCGTGGATCGCCTGACCGTCAAGGAGAGCCAGAAGCAGCGCCTCACCGACTCCGTGGAAACTGCCCTGAAGCTCGCCGACGGGCTGGTCGGCTTCGATTGGGTCGAGCTCGACCAGGACGATCCGGGGCGCGTGGAGATCTTCTCCGAGAAGACCGCCTGCCCGAACGGCCACAAGCTCAGCGTCGAGGAGTACGAGCCGCGCGCATTCTCCTTCAACTCGCCATTCGGCGCCTGCCCGGCCTGCGACGGTCTGGGCACCCGCTCCGAAATCGACGAAGACCTCGTCATTCCCGATCCCGACGCGCCAGCCGTCGATGCATTCCAGCCGTGGAATTCCTCGCCGAACAAGGGGTACTTCGAAAAGCTCGTGGTTGCGCTCGCCGACGCGGAGGGCTTCGACGCGCACGCGCCGCTGTCGTCCTTGAGCGCGAAGCACCGCAAGGCGCTTATCGACGGCTCCTCCACCAAAGTCTCCGTCCGTTACAAGAACCGCTACGGCCGCCAGCGCTCCTTCACTTCCGCCTTCGAGGGCGTGAAGGGCTACCTTCAGCGCAAGATCGAGCAGTCCGAATCCGAGCACGCCAAAGAGCGCTACCTGGCGTACACCCGCGAGGTGGCTTGCCCGACGTGCGGCGGCACGCGCCTAAAGCCGGAGATCCTCGCCGTGCGCCTGGATTCGACCACCCACGGTGAAAAATCCATTGCCGGGCTGACGGAACTGTCCATCGAGGACGCGTCGGAGTACCTCGACCACCTCGTGCTGGGTTACCGCGAGGAAATGATTGCCGGCGCGGTGCTGCGCGAGATCCAGGCGCGTCTGCACTTCCTTCTCGACGTCGGCCTGAATTACCTGACGCTGTCCCGTTCCGCGGGCACTCTGTCCGGTGGCGAGGCACAGCGCATCCGTCTCGCCACCCAGATCGGCTCCGGTCTCGCAGGCGTGCTCTACGTCCTCGACGAGCCGTCCATCGGACTGCACCAGCGCGACAACCAGCGGCTGATCTCCACGCTGCAGAAGCTGCGCGATATCGGCAACACTCTCGTCGTCGTCGAGCACGACGAGGACACCATCCGCGCCTCCGATTGGCTTGTCGACGTTGGCCCCCTCGCCGGTGAATATGGCGGCGAAATCGTCTACCAGGGTGAACCGGAGGGCATCCTGAAAGCGAAGAATTCTCTCACCGGCGACTACCTTTCGGGCCGGAAGGTGATTGAGGTGCCGGAGGAGCGGCGGGGCGTCGATAAGCAGCGGATGCTGAAGATCGTCGGTGCGCGCGAGAACAACCTCGACAACGTCTCGGTGAATGTGCCGCTCGGCGTGCTCACCGCTGTGACGGGCGTGTCCGGCTCGGGTAAGTCGACCCTGGTCAACCAGATTCTGGCGAAGACCCTGCAGAACCGTCTCAATGGTGCGCGCCAGGTGCCGGGACGCGCGAAGAAGGTCGAGGGACTCGAGCACCTGGACAAGCTCGTGCAGGTGGACCAGTCACCGATCGGTCGCACGCCGCGGTCGAACCCGGCGACGTACACCGGCGTGTTCGACAAGATCCGCAACCTATTCGCGGAGACCCAGGAAGCGAAAGTCCGGGGCTACAAGGCCGGGCGGTTCTCTTTCAACGTCAAGGGCGGCCGCTGCGAGGCGTGCCGCGGCGACGGAACCATCAAGATCGAGATGAACTTCCTTCCCGACGTCTATGTTCCGTGCGAGGTCTGCGGAGGTGCGCGCTACAACCGCGAAACCCTCGAGGTGCGCTACAAGGGCAAGAACATCGCCGAGGTCCTCGACATGCCGATCAGCGAGGCCACCGAGTTCTTCGAACCCATCACCTCGATTCACCGCTATCTGCAGACGCTGTGCGACGTCGGCCTGGGCTACGTCCGCCTCGGACAGTCCGCGACGACTCTCTCCGGCGGCGAGGCCCAGCGCGTGAAGTTGGCCGCGGAGCTGCAGAAGCGCTCCAACGGCCGCACCATCTACATCCTCGATGAGCCGACCACCGGCCTCCACTTCGAGGACATCCGGAAACTCATGCTCGTACTCAACGGCCTTGTGGACAAGGGCAACTCAGTCCTCGTCATCGAGCACAACCTCGATGTGATCAAGTGCGCCGACTGGATCATCGACATGGGCCCCGAGGGTGGCTCCGGCGGCGGTACCGTCGTCGCTCAGGGAACCCCGGAGGATGTGGCGAAGGTGGACGGCTCTTTCACCGGCCAGTTCCTCACCGAGATCCTGTAGCCCTCATCGGGGCCGGGGCGCTGTCGGGCCCGGGCCGTGGGGTATTTCGTCGCGCTCCGAGGATCGCCGCGGCGGCAATCAGCAGGCTGAAGAGGATGAAGGCTGCCGTGCGCCAGGCGCCACCCAGCAGCGTCATGTCGATATGGACCAGTTTGCCCACCGCGACCACGGCAACTACCAGGCCTGCAACACGCGAAGTCGTGTAGTCACCGCTCTGGCCGGGGCGGCGGAGTAGCAACCACGCAGCGAAAGCTAGCCACGTGACGGAGGAGACCATGTGTCCGATGTGGAAACCGGCCGCGTAGCCGTGCAGCCTCCGGTAGAAGGGCTCCTGCACCGACGGAAGCTGTGACGGGTCAGTCACAGTGACCGGGGCGATGAGATCGCCTGCTGCAGCGCAGGTGACCGTGATTCCGATGAGCGCGACGATCAATCCCACGCCGCCGAAGAAGATGCACGCTCCGGCATCCAGACTGCGCCACAAGGGCAGCTGGCCGAACAGAAAGAGGAGGAAGATGAGGATTGCGATGCCCTGTAGCACATCGAAAACCGAGAACGGGTGATTCCATCCCGCCCCAAACGGCACCGACACCAGATGCATGACGGCGAAAAAGAAAGCCGCCGTCCAGGTGGCCAGCACTGGCACGGCGTTGAGCTTCCGGTAGCGCACGATCAAAACGGCCGCGGCGAACACAACGAGGAAAATAATCGTCACAGCGGCCTGCTGGGGGTCCTCGTGCTTCCGGAGAACCCGCCTTGACACGGCAAGCAGCAGGAATGCTCCGGCGGTAGCGATCAAACAACCGGTGAGTGCCCGGGAGTTGGCGTGTGGCGGATGCTCATCGCGCCGCGGTGACGAAACAAAGGCAGTGAACGCGGTCGCAGCGACAGCGACGGCGACGGGGATCCACAAAATCAGATCAGCGATATCGACAGGTATGTGCCTGAACTGGGCGGCAGTGTGGGCGTTGCTGGTCATTGCTCTCCTCACGGCAGAAAGGTGGTCAGCTATTAGACTGCGAAGCAGCGCGAGCGGTTCCCGGCGAGGAAGAAAATCCCCGAAATTTTGCGTATTGGTTCCTGGGTGATATTCTTTAACGCACTACCGCCTGGCGCGCTAGAAAGCGTGCGGGTCGCAAGTGGAGTTTCTCCCACCTGATGCCGCCGGCCATACCGGAAGGCTAAGGGTCAAAAACAACGGTACGGCGCACACAACGGGTGTGCGGTGTCACGTGTTTGAGGACGAACTCCCACGCCACTGAGTAACGAGACAGTGAGCGTGGGTTTTTGTTTGGGCGAGCAACGCGAGCGATTCGGTAGCGAACAGCACACGTCTTTCTCACCACTAGGAGTTCTCATCAGCGCTGAAGCTCGGATCAACGATCGCATCCGTGTTCCCGAAGTTCGTCTCGTCGGCCCGTCCGGCGAGCAGGTTGGAATTGTCCGTACCGACGATGCACGCAAGCTCGCGTACGAAGCCGACCTTGACCTAGTCGAGGTGGCTCCGAACGCAAAGCCTCCGGTGTGCAAGATCATGGATTACGGCAAGTACAAGTACGAGCAGGCCCAGAAGGCCCGCGAGTCCCGTAAGAACCAGCAGCAGACCGTGGTCAAGGAGCAGAAGTTCCGGCCGAAGATTGATGAGCACGACTACCAGACGAAGAAGAGCAACGTCGAGCGCTTCTTGGAGAAGGGCAACAAGGTCAAGGTCACCATCATGTTCCGCGGTCGCGAGCAGTCGCGTCCAGAGCTGGGCTACCGCCTGCTGGAGCGCCTCGCCGAGGACATCCAGGAGGTCGGCCAGGTCGAGTCCCGTCCGAAGCAGGACGGCCGCAACATGACCATGGTTCTTGGGCCTGTTCGCAAGGGTAAGAAGTAGAGTTCCGCGGGCACACGCCGGCGAAACGATAGAACGCTAAAGGAACTATCACTATGAAGCAGAAGACCCACAAGGGCACCGCAAAGCGCATCAAGGTTTCCGGCTCCGGCAAGCTGCGCCGCGAGCAGGCTGGTAAGCGCCACCTGAACGAGAAGCTGTCGGCTAAGCGCCGCCGCAAGCTCTCCGGCACCACCGATGTTGCTAAGAGCGACGTCAAGCGCACGAAGCGTCTCCTCGGCAAGGCTTAATCGAGCACCTGCCTTTCAGAAATAATCCGTTAAAACTCAAAGTAAGGAAGTATCACTGTGGCACGTGTCAAGCGCTCAGTTAACGCCAAGAAGAAGCGTCGCGCCATCCTCAAGTCCGCGAAGGGCTACCGTGGCCAGCGTTCCCGCCTGTACCGCAAGGCGAAGGAGCAGTGGCTGCACTCTCAGACCTACGCTTACCGCGACCGCCGCGCCCGCAAGTCTGAGTTCCGCAAGCTGTGGATCCAGCGCATTAACGCTGCAGCCCGCCAGAACGACATCACCTACAACCGTCTCATCCACGGCCTGAAGCTGGCTGAGGTCGAGGTGGACCGCAAGATCCTCGCCGACCTAGCTGTGAACGATTTCGCCGCGTTCTCCGCTATCTGCGAGGTCGCGAAGAACGCTCTGCCGGAGGATGTCAACGCTCCGAAGGCCGCCTAAGAGCCTTTCGCTTATCGACGCCCCGTTGTTCCCGGTTTCACCCCGGGACAGCGGGGCTTCGTGCTTGAATTGGTTGCATTCGTGTCTGCTCGGAGGTGACTGATGGTGTTGCGTGTGGGGAAACCGCCCTCGGCGGGTGCGTGGTTATTCTTCGATCGCGCTTTTGAGACTGCCTCGCAGGACCCGGATCGCTTCAGCCAGCCTAATCCGTTTGAGGATTCCCGGAGGTTCGAAGAAGAGCGCGCGAAGCGGATGCACCTAATGAAGTTCGATCTGGCTTTACTCGGCACTTTCTGCGCTCTTATGTTGGTAGTGAATATCGTGGGCAGGATCGTTGTTGCGGGGTGGGGACGATGGCTGGTGCTGGGGCTAGGAATAGTGGCTGGGCTAGCGGCAGTCGGCTTTTTCTTTTGGTTCCGCTTCCGGTTGAGGAACAACCTCGCCCACTTAGCGGGAAATCTGGATGCCCTTACCCGCTGGTGAAGCAAGCTCAGCGCGGAACGTTCAACGGGCTTGATGCGTACCCTCACATGCGGACATTTGCGGAGGCAATTTACCGCCGACAGCAGATTGTTCTCGACCTGGAGAACGCGCTCCCGTTCGAGGTGCAGATCGCCCACGATATCGAAGTCCGGCCGGGAAGAGTGTCCTCATTGACGCGCGTGCGGGAAAATGAATTGCGGGCAGTCAAGCCGGTCATCTTCTCCGGTCTGGACTTTTCCACTCCTCAGGCGCAGGAGAGGAACCGTTTTCTGGGCTCGATGTTTGAACAATCCGAGAAGCGGAAGCCTTTGCCGGTGGGCGAGCTCATGCACTTGGACGCGAAGAAGACGGGGGTGCCTCCTGTCGGGATCGCCGAGATTCTCGAAAGGACGCCGGTAGACAGAAGCTAGGTCGTCGTTGAAATGCGGAACCCCGCCCACACAGTTCGAGTGTGAGCGGGGGTGTGTAGCGCTATCCCGTGGATCTATACCGCAAATCCATTTGATGATGGTGCTTAGAACAGACCGTCGTGCGGCTTGCCGAAGTCGTTGAGCGTCGCCTTGCGGGAGTCGACGTTCTGGTCGTTAGCCGTGGAGGTGTCTCCCTCGAGACGGCCGGTCTGGGTGACCGTCATGTAGTTGGTCAGGCGGCCTTCCTTGGTGTTGCCGTCGCCGAAGGAGAAGGCGCCGAGGAGGACATCGTCACCGGCATTGACCGGGTTGGACAGGGTGACCTCGAAGGTGCGCACGCCCTTGTCGTGGTTGTAACCCAGATCGCGGATGTGTGCGCCGTTAGCCTTGGTGGTGGTGATCAGGCGGTCGACGCCCTTCGGGCCGTCCTCGGTGCGGACCTCGACACGGAAGGTGATCGCTGGGAACTCGCCCCAGTAGCGGTCGGTGCCGGTGTTCTTCACGCGCAGGGCGACGGAGCCGGCGAAGCCCTTCGCCTTCGCGCTGGAGGTGGTGAAGTACGGCTCGAGGTCGAGCTTCGCGCCGTTGGACTTCTTCTCGGACGGGTCTGTGTCCGCGTCCTTGTTCTCAGCAGCGGCCGAGTCCTCGACGGTCTTGACTTCCTTCTTCTCAGCGGCATCCATCTTGTTGTCCGCCTCAGCCCTGTCGGCCTTCGGGGCGTTGAGGTCGATCTCCTTGTTGGTCACGGTGGCGGCCTCGGAGTCTGCGACCTTGTTGACGTCGTCAAGCGATTCGCCCTCGTTGAGCTTCTCGACGTCTGCGTTGTAGGACGGGTTCGGGTTCTCGACCGGCTTGGTGACCTGCGCGCCCTTGTTGGGTGCCCAGGAATCAGCAGGCGTGGAGTAATTCTTGACGCGGACCTCGTTCTTGACCGGCATGTTGGCCACCCATGCGGTCGGAGTGCCCCACGTGCCGTTCGGCTTGCAGTGCTGCTGCGTGCCCGTCATGGTGACGGTGCGGAAGCCGTAGGATGCCTCACCGGTGTTGCCGGCCGGGACCTTGTACGGGCCGATCTGCTGACCGACAGTCCAGCTCAAAGATCCGGAGACATCCCAGCCGAGGGTCTTCGCGATGGAGTAGCCGATGTTGCCCTGCATTCCCTTCTTGGATGCTTGACCACCGAGCTCAAGTGTCTCTGTCTTGGAGCCGTTGACGCTCGCGGAGATTTCCTGCGTGCGGGACAGCTCCTGCTGCAGCGGGATCTCCTTGTCAGACAGGTTGGTGGTGGAGATGGTGCCCACCGGCAGGAAGTTGTCGGTCACCTTGTACACGACGGTGCGGAAGTCCTCGGCGGAGTTGCACACCGGGCGCGGGTTCAAGATGTTGGCCTTGAGGTGGTCGCTGCCGCGGTAGGTGTGGATGATCGGCAACTTGTCGTTGGTGGCTGGGGTCTCCGGTGCGGACTCCTCGAGAGTCTGTGCGGAGGCGGTGCCGGTGGTGGCGGCGGTCGCCGTGAGCAGAGCGGCGAGCGCCGCTGCTGCGGCACGGCGGCTGTAGCGGGTCATGGCAGGTCGTTCCTTTCTCGGGGTGAAAACTTCGGCAGCGCGCGCCGAGGAGGAATCCTCAGCTGTGAACGCTGATGAGACTCAACCTAGGGCCCATTTGGGGTGAAAAACAAGGAAAAACAAGCCTCTTGGCACCTAAGTTTGCAGGTCAGGGACGTTCGTGCATGGACGCCGGGAAACGACCTGTGAAAAGGAACGAAAGTAGAAAGCGTGTCAGCAACCCGACTACCGCGACTATTTTCCGTTGAGGACAGTGACGACGAGATCCAAACGCGAAGAAACGCCGTAGAGGGTCAAAAGGCGCGAGACGTGTTTCTTCACCGTGGATTCGGAATAGCTCAACCGGCGGGCGATGTCGGCGTTGCTCAACCCCTCGCAGAGGAGCTCCAGTACATCGATCTCGCCGTCGGTGATTCCTTCGGGGTACGTGCGCTGCGGGGTGGCTGCTGCCGCCGTCTTTTCAGACGGGGACAGGTAGCGCACCAGGTTGGTCATCGCAGCGGGGGAGACGACCGTGCCGCCGGTGACAGCTTGACGCACGGACAAGATGATCTCCTCGGGCGGCTGGCTCTTCAGGATGTAGCCGCGCCCGCCGAGGGCCAACACATCAAGCATTTTCTTGTCGTTTTCCAGCGAGGTGATCGCCAAGAACGCGGGCGTGTCCGGGCGTTCGTTGAGATGCGCGAGGAGGGTCGGCCCGTCCATCTCGGGCATGTACACGTCCGAGAGGACAAGGTCGGTCTCCGCCGAGTCAATGAGCTCGAGGGCTTCCGGCCCGCTCGAGGCTGTTCCGACAACATCAATGTCATCGGCCGAAGTGAGGTAGCGGTTCAGCACATCGCGCACCAGCGGGTCGTCGTCGACCAAGAAAACCCGGATGTGCCGGTTGGTGCCGCTAGTCATGGGTGCCTAAACGTGAGATTGGTCAGCGCTGGAGGTTTATTTCTTGCACCAAAGCTGGGCGATCGTACCTCCGCAGTTGAGCATGTCGCCCATGGCACCGGTGTAAAAAATCAGCGTCGGGGCCGCATCGTCTTCGACCGTCGTTGTGGCGGACGCTTGCGTGTCAGCGTTCGAAAGCAGGGCTTCCGTTGATGCATTCGCGGTCGGCGCAACGGTAACGGCAACGGCGGCAAGGATGGTGGCGCTCAGGGCAGAGATTTTCTTCACGAGTCGTCCTTTCGGGAAAAGACAGTGGCGGAGAGGATGAGGCGATTATCGATTGCTTCAACGATTATGAATCTCTAGCCACCGGAGAACAAGTTTTTGGGTAGCGTTTTGGAAAGACGGTACGAAAGTAGATTGACGTGACCTGGGGAGAGCTACTTTCGTGCATTCCGCTGGTCCAGTTTTGCGAGCGGAAACGCTAGTTCGGTTCGCCAGGTGGATTCAGCCTTGGTGAAAGTCAATGTTCCTCCGTCGCTCTTGACCAGACTCACCGCGTCGTTGAGTCCAATTTCGGTGGTCATATTCAGGTCAGGGGAGCTTGTGGCGATGGTGTTCTGAATCGCCACAGTCACAGAGTCTTCGTCGCGAACCGCAGCTACGATGATGGGTTCAGACTGGTCAGCGTACTTCAGGATGTTTGTTTTAAGCTCTCGGGTCACCGCGTAACCGTGCCGCATATGGATGCCTGACAGCACTGTCTCGTTAATTCCGGACTCGACGACGGTGAATCCATGGCTTCGAATCTTCCCGATGATGGTGATCAGGTCGTTGAGCAATTCTGTCGGCCCTTGAGAATTGTCCAGGGCGAAGTCTGATTCGTCGCTAGTTTTCATGAAGCGGATAAGTTCGCGGACCTCGCGCATAGCGCGTCGCGCATCGTCTGCGATCAGCAGTGACTCTTGGCGCGTTTTTTCAGGCGCGTTCATTGCCATGGATTCGCTACGGAGAACGACAGACGTGAGCGAAGCCGCCACAGATCCGTGCAGCGCTCTCACTGCACGCTCCCGTTCGTCTTCGATTTGCTGCTGAAATCTCTCCGATTCTCTTCTTCTGATCACCAACGTCTCGCGGATGACAAGTGCACCAGTCCAAACGAGGATGATGAATACGCCGAGAATCGCACTCGGCTCCGGGTCATCCGGAATTAATTCGCCATCAACGACCTGTGTTAACGCGAGGTACCACAGTAAAAAAGCACAGAGAGCGCTTACCGTCGGACGCAGACATAGTGCGAGATTCGCTACGACGGCCAGCGTGCCGAAGAAGACGACGGGGCTTTCCAGCCCGGGGCGGGTCGACACAATCTGGAGCAAGACCGCGAAGGCGAAGGCCGACGGAAGAGGACTCAACAGCGCGCAAACTGCGACGATGGGCACGACGAAACGAAGAGTGGTTGCGATCGTACTATCGGGGATGCCAGCGGCGAGTAGCCCCACAACGACGCTGACCGCGCACACGACAAGGGCGCTCCCCGCGGCGAACCACCGGGGCGGAACCGGAGCTTCGGGGAAGGCCTGAATCCACTGGCGCAACGATGTCACACGGTTAGCGTAATAGCGTGCCTGCTTTGGCGCTTATAGGCTGTGTCACTATGAGTCTCGATTTCTCCCAGCCTTTCACTGAACGCACTCCGCGGGTGGTCAACGCGGCGAAGTTGAACCGTGCGGCGGGGCGTCGTAAAGCGAAAGCTTTCTTGGCGGAAGGGGAGAACTCCGTGGAGGCGGCTGTGGCGACGGGCGCGGCGACGGACCTGTTCGTGACGGAGGCTGCCGCGGACCGCTTCGCGGATGTTGTGACCGCGGCGGGCTATATGGATGTGTTCACGCATGCGATCACGGACAAGGCGGCGCAATCGCTGACGGACACAGTGCACACGACCGGCATCTTCGCGGTGTGCAGGCCGGTGACGTGGACGCTGGGCGCGATTTTGAAGGGGCGCCCGAAGCTGGTCGCGGTGTGCGTGGAGACGAATGATCCGGGCAATGCCGGAACGATTATTCGCCTCGTCGACGCGCTTGGTGCCGATGCAGTCGTCTTCGCCGGCGACACCGTCGACCCGGAATCCCCGAAGGTCGTGCGCTCTTCCGCCGGCTCGCTGTTCCACGTCCCGGTCGCCCGGGAGCGCGACATCAAGGGGGCGCTCGGACAGCTGAGGGCAGCAGGCTTATCGACGTTCGCCACCACCATGCACGGCGACGTCGACCTCGCGGATTCCGGTGGTGTGCTTGACCAGCCCACTGCGTGGCTGTTCGGCAACGAAGCCCACGGCCTGCCTCAGGATGTGCTGGACACCGCCGACCATACTGTCTCCATCCCGATCACCGGCTCCGCCGAATCGCTGAATCTGTCCACTGCGGCGTCGATCTGTTTGTGGGAGTCGGCGAAGGCGCTCGCAGAGGATTAGGCACTCGGCGGGACGGGGGCACCGCTCGGCGCGGCACCACCAGATCCTGCCGGGCCACCGGGGCCACCGGGTCCACCGCCCATGCCGGGTGCACCGCCGCCGCCCGAATTCGGTGTCGTGGTGTCGATGGGTACATCGATGGTCGCGTTGTAACCAGACTGGACATCTCCGGATACCGCAGGGGTTTGCTGTTCCCAGCCGTCGCCGAAGACGTTGTCGGTCTCCAGCGTGATTCGGGAATAGGGAGTTCCGGAGTCGGTGTAGTTGTCAGTTTTGTACACCGCGTCGCAGACTTCTTCCGGAACAGCGATCTGCGAAGTGAGAATCGCGTTCGTGCTGTCGGCGATATCGTCCACAGAGGGGAATACTTCGAAGTGGATATGGGGCCATCGACCTTCGTAGCACCCCGGAACGATGGTCGTGAACTCTACGTATCCGTCATCGCCGGTGACCTGGACACCACGC
Organism: Corynebacterium sp. p3-SID1145; assembly: GCA_025144245.1. GTDB lineage: Bacteria > Actinomycetota > Actinomycetes > Mycobacteriales > Mycobacteriaceae > Corynebacterium. The sequence continues at coordinate 29,171 of JALXXC010000009.1, forward strand.
AGGTACGTTTCGTCTTCCAGACCGGATGAATACATGGAATAGCGGCCGGCAGCGTCGCAATGCCAAATATAGACAGCGGCACCCACCATCGGGGAGTTGTTGTTGACCATGTCGACGATGTTCATCCGCAACTTCAGCGGTACACCACTTGCGGTTGCGCCGCCGCCGATTGAGCCGCGGATATCGCTGCGCTCAACACCGACCTTCTCTAGAACGTCTGGCCCGTTGGAGCCGTCGCCCGGATATGGCCCGGCCGTTTCGCTGTTCATCTCAGTGAGGTTTTCAGCTGTACTGGTGGGAGAAGCAGACGACGTACTTGTCGGGGAGGTCGTAGTCAAGGATGCGGTGTTCTCTTCGCCCGGGGCGCACGCCGCAAGGGCGACTGATCCGGCGCCTAGGCCGAAGATACTCAACAGTTTGCGCCGTGACAAGCGGTTTTCAATAGTGGCGATGTCGAAGATCAGACCTTGGTCTTCGGGATCCTCTGCTTGGTTTGGCAGTACGCGGCCCTCGAAAGTTCTCGGAACTTCATTGACGCCATTCACTGTGTTGTTTTCACGGGTGCCCAATTTCAATGTCCTTCTCTGTACTGGGCGGAGCCGGGGATGTCTTGTCCCTCGTGGGATACCGGCAAGAGCACTGTAAAAAACATTTCTGTGGTGGCACCCCTATTGATGTGTCAGGACGCGCAAAACATGGCCACAGTTAGGCAATGTTTCAACTGCGAGTTGGCTGTTCGAGATCACTGCGGGGTGCGCGGGACCGCGCAGGTATGCTTGTCACCGTTCTATATCGCTGCCGGGAAAGAAAGGTGCGGGTGTAGTGAGCACCGAAATTGAACTGACCGAGGACGCCCTGAACAAGGCTGCGGACGAGGCTATCGCTGCTTTTGAGGCGGCGCCGGACCTGGCGTCGCTGGAGGAAGCGAAGCGCGGGCACTTGGGCGAGCAGTCGCCGATCATGCAGGCGCGCAAGTCGCTCGGGTCGATTCCGAAGGAGCAGCGCAAGGACGCGGGCCGCTTCGTGAACATGGCGCGCGGACGCGCCGAGAAACGCTACGGGCAGCTCCACGCCGAGCGGGAAGCCGAGCACCGTGAGCAACAGCTGCGCGAGGAGAAGGTCGACGTCACGCTGCCGACGTCGCGTACGCAGGCGGGCGCGATGCACCCGATCACGACTCTGAGCGAGCAGATCGCCGACATCTTCGTTGGCATGGGCTGGGAGGTCGCAGAAGGCCCGGAAGTCGAGGCGGAGTACTTCAACTTCGACGCCCTGAACTTCATCCCGGACCACCCGGCGCGCACGCTGCAGGACACGTTCTACATCGGTGAGGAAGGCTCCCGCCAGGTCATGCGCACTCACACGTCGCCGGTGCAGGTGCGCACGATGCTCGAGCGCGATCTTCCTATTTACATCGCCTGCCCGGGCCGTGTGTTCCGTACAGACGAGCTCGATGCCACGCACACTCCGGTCTTCCACCAGGTGGAGGGTCTCGCCGTGGACAAAGGGCTCACCATGGCGCACTTGCGTGGCACGCTCGACCACTTAGCCAAGGTGCTGTTCGGCCCGGAGACGGAGACGCGTATCCGCACTAACTATTTCCCGTTCACTGAGCCGTCCGCGGAGGTGGATGTGTGGTTCCCGAACAAGAAGGGCGGCGCCGGCTGGATCGAGTGGGGCGGCTGCGGCATGGTCAACCCGAATGTTCTCCGCGCGATGGGGATCGACCCGGAGGAGTACTCCGGCTTCGCATTCGGCATGGGCATTGAGCGCACCCTGCAGTTCCGCAACGGGCTCACGGACATGCGCGACATGGTTGAGGGCGATGTGCGCTTCACGCTGCCGTTCGGTGTCCAGGCGTAAATAGGGAAGGTCTTAGGAGAAACAGAATGCTTATTTCCCAGAAGTGGTTGACGTCCCTGCTGAACAACGCCGGTAACCCCGGCTGGTCGGTGAGCCCAGAGGAGCTCGACGCCGGTTTTGTGCGCGTCGGCTTCGAAACGGAGGGCTACGAGCCGCTGCCGGAGGTCACCGGTCCGCTCGTCGTGGGGCGAGTCGAGGAGATCGAGGAGCTTACCGGGTTCAAGAAGCCGATCCGCTACTGCCAGGTCAACGTCGGCGACGCCAACGGCACGGGCGAGCTGCAGGGGATTATCTGCGGCGCCCGCAACTTCGCACTGAACGATCTCGTCGTCGTCTCCCTGCCGGGCGCAGTGCTGCCGGGCGGGTTCGAGATCTCCGCGCGCAAAACGTACGACCATATTTCCAACGGCATGATGGCCTCCGAGGCGGAGCTCGGCCTCACGACCAAGAGCGACGGCATCATCGTCCTGCCGGAGGGTGCGGGCGAGCCGGGCCAGGACGCGCGCGAGGTGCTCGGCGGCTTCGACGACACTGTTTTCGAGGTCAACGTCACTCCCGACCGCGGCTACGCGCTCTCGGCGCGCGGGCTCGGCAGGGAAGTGGCCTCCGCCTTCGGGCTGGAGTACAAGGACGTGGCGGAGGATGCGTCGATAAGCGGTGTCGATCTGTCTGCCGTGCCGGAGCCAACAGGCGACGTTCTGCCCGTGACGGTTGAGGAATCGACGAAAGCCGTGCGCTTCGGCGTGCGGAAGGTGGAAGGCATCGACCCGGCCGCGCCGACGCCGTTCTGGATGAAGCGCGCGCTGCTGCTCAGCGGAGTGCGTTCCGTCAACGCGGCGACGGATGTGACCAACTACGTCATGCTGCTGCTCGGCCAGCCGATGCACGCATTCGACGCTAAGAAGATTGCCGGCGGGCTGCGCATCCACAATGCTGATGGTGGCGAGGAATTCGAGACCCTCGACCACGTGAAGCGCACCCTCACCCCGGGCGACGTGGTCATTTCCGACGACAACGGTATTCAGTCGCTCGCAGCGATCATGGGCGGCACGACCTCCGAGATCGCCGATGACACGACCGAGGTCTATTTCGAGGCCGCGACGTGGGATGCGCTCACCGTCGCGCGCTCCGCACGCCACCACAAGCTCAGCTCCGAAGCTTCTCGACGCTTCGAGCGCGGCGTCGATCCCGCCCTCGTCGAGGTCGCCCTTGATATGGCATGCGCCCTGCTGGTCTCCATCGCCGGCGGCACCGTGGCGGACAAGCGGACGATCGTCGGCGAGACCCCGCAGCGTACGACAATCCGTCTGCGCGCGGCGCGGCCTTCCGAGTTGATCGGTGTGGATTACTCGCTCGAGACCGTGGTTGGTCGTCTCGAGGAGGTCGGCTGCCGTGTGGAGCAGAGCACGGAGGACGGAGAGACTGTGCTGTCCGTGACCCCGCCGACGTGGCGCACCGACCTGAACGAGCCCGTTGAGCTCATCGAGGAGATTGTGCGTCTTGAGGGCCTCGACGACATTCCCCTCGAGATGCCGACTCCCCGCGGCGGCCGCGGCCTGTCGCCCCTCCAGCGCCGCCGCCGTGCGGTGACGCACGCGCTGGCGTACTCCGGCTACGCCGAGGTCATCCCGACACCGTTCATGTCCAACACCGTGCTGGACACCTGGGGTCTGGACGCCGACGATGCACGCCGCAACGTAGTCTCCGTGCAGAACCCGCTCGACGCCGACTACTCCGTTCTGGCCACGACACTGCTTCCGGCAATGCTGGAGGCTGTCGGCCGCAACGTCGCACGCGGCCGCCACGACCTTTCCCTGTTCTCCGTGGCGCAGGTGGCGTTCAAGACTGCCGATACCTCCCCGATGCCGAGCGTCGCGCAGCGTCCTGAGGACGCGGTGGTCGAAGAGCTGATCGCGTCCCTGCCGGAGCAGAACCTGCACGCCGCGACTGTTGCAACCGGCAACACCGAGCTCACCGGTCCGTGGGGCGACGGCCGCGCGTACACGTGGGCCGATGCAGTGGAGGCGGCCCAGGTTGTCGCCCGTGCCGCGGGCGTGGACCTCGAGCTTTCCGCCGCGGAGGAGCTGCCGTGGCACCCGGGTCGCTGCGCTGCGCTGTCTGTCGCAGTTGAGGGAGAATCCCGTGTCGTCGGCTACGCAGGCGAATTGCACCCGCAGGTGCTCGAGGCACTGGGTCTGCCGGCGCGCACGTGCGCGATGGAAATCGACCTCACCGTGCTGCCGCTGGCGGAGAAGCTTCCGGCCCCGGTGCTGTCGTCCTTCCCCGCCCTGCACCAGGATGTCGCGCTCGTCGTCGACGAGGAGATCCCGGCAGAGGCCGTGCGGAAGACTCTGGAGGACAATGCCGGGGAGCTCATCGAAGAGGTCACGCTTTTCGACGTCTACCGTTCCGGTTCCCTCGGCGACGGCAAGAAGTCCCTCGCCTTCGGTCTTGTGTTCCGCGCTCCCGACCGGACCCTCACCGAGGATGAAGCATCCGAGGGTCGTCTGGCAGCCGCGAAGGCCGCGGAACAGAAGTTCGGCGCACAGATGCGCGCATAAAATGATTTGCGTGTAATAAATTGCAATCGGTGTCGGTGCTGTGTAGCCTGACGCTATGAGCTACTCAGTCGCTGTCGCAGGTGCCACCGGCTACGCAGGCGGGGAAATCCTCCGCCTGCTGGTCGGCCACCCCCGTTTCCTGGACGGAACGTTGGAAATCGGTGCGCTGACCGGAAATTCGAATGCCGGACAATCTGCCTCTGACGTGCTGCCGCACGTTCCCCAGCTCGCTGACCGCGTGATCGAGGAGACCACCGTCGAGGTGCTGGCGAAGCACGACGTGGTGTTCCTTGGCCTCCCGCACGGATTCTCCGCCGAGATCGGTGCCGCGCTGCCCCAAGAAGCGCTGGTGCTGGACTGCGCGGCCGATTTCCGCCTCCGCAACGCCGAGGACTGGACTGCATATTACGGATCCGATCACGCTGGTTCCTGGCCCTACGGAATACCCGAGATGCCTGGCCACCGAGAGGAGATCGCGGCCTCGCGGCGCATCGCCGTACCGGGGTGCTTTCCCACGGGCGCGACGCTCGCCGCTCTGCCTGCCGCGGCTAAGGGTCTGGTGGAACCGACCTTCAACGTCGTCTCCGTGACTGGTGTATCCGGTGCCGGTAAGAAGGCGAACGTGGACCTGCTCGGCGCGGAGACCATGGGCTCGTTGAAGGCCTACAGCACCGCCGGCAAGCACCGCCACACCCCGGAGATGGTGCAGAACCTTTCCGAGGTCGCCGAAGGGGACGTCTCGGTGGGCTTCACTCCGGTCCTGGCTCCGCTCACCCGCGGCATTCTCTCCACCGTCACCGCACCGGTGGCACCCGGTGTCACCGAAGAAATAGCGCGCGAGGCATACGAGGAGTTCTACGACCGCGAACCGTTCGTGCGTCTGCTCCCGCAGGGGCGCCAGCCCCAGACCCAGCACATCGTGGGCAGCAATATGTGCCTGATGCAGGTCGAGGTTGATGAAGCGGCGGGCGTTCTGCTGGCGACCTCGGTGATCGACAACCTGACGAAGGGAACCGGCGGGGCAGCGGTCCAGTGCATGAACCTCGCCCTCGGATTCGATGAAACCGAGGGACTGCCGCAAGCGGCGGTGGCCCCCTAAGCGTTTGAAGCAAAGGAAGACGAAGACATGTCTACGACAGGTGTGACAGCCCCAGCCGGGTTTTCCGCTGCTGGCGTCACGGCAGGAATCAAGCAGTCCGGTAAGCCGGACATGGCGCTGGTGGTCAACAACGGCCCGCGTTTCGACGCCGCTGCGGTGACCACCCGCAATAAAGTCGTCGCGGCCCCAGTGAAGGTCACCCGCCAGGCACTCAACAACGGTGCGTTGACGGCTGTGGTGTACAACTCTGGCAACGCGAATGCCTGCAACGGCAAGCAGGGCGATGTCGACGCCCAGGAGATGCAGGTCGCCACTGCCCGCGAGCTCGGCGTGGATCCGCAGGAGGTCGCGGTGTGCTCCACCGGGCTTATCGGGGACCTGCTGCCCATGGACGTGATCCGTGGCGGGATCACCAAGCTCGGCGCGAATCTGGGCGACAACGGTGCCGCAGCGGCCGAAGCCATTTTGACCACGGACCTGGTGGCTAAGGAAGCGGTCGTGGAGCGCGACGGCTGGAAGATCGGCGGCATGGCCAAGGGCGTCGGCATGATGGCGCCGTCACTGGCGACGATGCTGGTGTGCATCACCACCGATGCCGTGGTCAGTTCGGCGGTCCTGGATTCGGCGCTCCGTGAAGCCGCCGGGTCCACCTTCAACACCCTCGACATCGATGGCGCCACCTCCACCAACGACACGGTGATCGCCATGGCTTCAGGCGCATCCGGTGTACAGCCGGACGCACAGCAGTTCGCCGAGGCCGTCACCGAGCTGAGCGAAGAGCTGTCGCGCCAGCTGCAGGCGGACGCGGAGGGTGTGACCAAGCGCGTCGTCATCACGGTCGAAGGGACCGCCGACGACGTACAGGCCCTCAACGCAGCCCGCACGATCGGCCGAGACAACCTGGTCAAGTGCGCCATGTTCGGATCCGACCCGAACTGGGGCCGCGTGCTCGCCGCTGTGGGGATGGCAAACGCGGAGATGGACCCGGAGAAGATCACGGTGTCCTTCAACGGCACCCCGGTGTGCGTCGACAGCACGGGCACGCCAGGTGCGCGCGACGTGGACCTGAGCGGTGCCGACGTGGAGGTGCTCGTCGATCTGGGCACCGGTGGTCCGGGACGGGCGAGCGTCCGCACGACGGATCTGTCGTACTCCTACGTGGAAATCAACTCGGAATACTCGACCTAGGAACAGGGGGTACGTGAGATGAAACTGAGCAACCGGGACCGGGCGCACGTCCTTGCCGAGGCGCTGCCGTGGCTGCAGCACTACCGCGACAAGATCGTAGTGGTGAAGTACGGCGGCAACGCCATGATCGACGATGACTTGAAGTCCGCGTTCGCCGCGGACATGGTCTTCCTGCGCACCGTGGGCGCGAAGCCGGTCGTCGTGCACGGCGGCGGTCCGCAGATCACTGCGATGCTGGGCCAGCTGGGCCTCGACGGGGGCGAGTTCATCGGCGGTTTCCGTGTGACGACGCCGGAAATTCTCGACGTTGTCCGCATGGTGCTTTTCGGCCAGGTCGGCCGCGACCTGCTCGGCCGCATCAACTCCCACGGCCCCTATGCGGTGGGCACGTCGGGCGAGGATGCCGGGCTGTTCACCGCGCAGAAGCGCTACGTGGAGGTCGGCGGCGAGAAAAAGGACATCGGTCTCGTCGGCGAGATCGTCGATGTGAACCCGTCGGCAGTCATGGACATTATCGAGGCCGGGCGCATTCCGGTCGTCTCCAGCATCGCGCCCGGGACCGACGGCAACGTGTACAACGTCAACGCGGACTCGGCGGCTGGTGCGCTCGCGGCGGCGCTCAAAGCGGAGCGTCTCGTCGTGCTCACCAACGTGGAGGGCCTCTACACGGACTGGCCGAATAAGGACTCCCTGCTGTCCAAGATCACGTTGAGCCAGCTCGAGCGCATAGTCCCGGGTTTGGATTCGGGCATGATCCCGAAAATGGAGGCCTGCATGACGGCGGTGCGCGGGGGAGTAAGCGCCTCGCACGTCATCGACGGCCGCATCCCGCACGCGGTGCTGCTCGAGCTGCTGACCATGGGCGGTGTGGGCACCATGGTGCTGCCGGACGATTATGAGAAAGAGAACTACCCCGAAGGAACCGTTTTCAGGAAGGATGATCCGCAGTGATGAGCAACCGTGATGCACTGGACCAGTGGTCGGACGTGTTCATGAACACGTACGGCACGCCGCAACTCCACCTCGTCAAAGGGGAGGGCGCGACGGTCACCGACGCGGACGGTGAAACGTACGTGGACATGCTCGCCGGTATCGCGGTCAACTCGTTGGGGCACGGGCACCCCGCGCTTGTCGACGCCGTCTCCTCCCAAGCCGCCACACTTGGACACATCTCGAATTTCTTCGGCTCCGCCCCGACGCTTCAGGCGGCATCCACGCTGCGGCAACGTTTCGGCGACCCCGAGGCGAAGGTCTTCTTCTGCAACTCCGGCGCAGAAGCCAACGAAGCCGCGTTCAAGCTCTCGCGCTTGACTGGCCGCTCGGTTGTGCTCGCTGCGGAGAACGGCTTCCACGGCCGGACGATGGGCGCGTTGTCGCTCACCGGCCAGCCGGGCAAACGGGAGCCCTTCGCGCCGCTCGTCCCGGGTGTCGAGTACTACCGTTACGGCGATATCGGGCATGTGCGGCAGCTCGTCGATAAGCATGCCGGTGATGTCGCCGCGATCTTCCTCGAGCCCATTCAAGGCGAGGTCGGAGTCGTCCCCGCGCCGGAGGGGTTCCTCGCAGAGCTCAGGCAGCTGTGCGACGCCCACGGCATCCTCATGGTCGTCGACGAAGTGCAGACAGGCGTGGGGCGCACCGGCACCTTCTTCGCGCACACGCAGTCGGGAGTGCGGCCGGATGTGGTCACTATGGCGAAAGGCCTGGCGGGCGGGATGCCGATCGGCGCTGTCATCGCAAACGCGAAAACCTCGGCTCTATTCACGCCCGGTGCCCACGGCACGACTTTCGGCGGGAACCCGCTCGTCTGCGCTGCCGCTAACGCGGTGCTGGACATCGTCGACGAAGAATTCTGTGCCGCGGTGAAGACTAAGGGCGAGGGGTTGGCGCGCGACGTCGGCAAGCTTGCCGGCGTCGACCACGTGCGCGGCCGCGGCCTGATGCTCGGAGTCGTGCTGACCAAGCCCGTGGCGAAGGAGGCGGTGCGCGTCGGCCTGGAGCACGGCGTGATCCTGAATGCGCCGACCGACACCGTGATCCGCCTGACCCCGCCGCTGGTGATCAGCGACGAGGAATTGTCAGGCGCTGTCGGTGCCATCAGGGCGACCCTCAACGAGTGCCTGGAGGAGAAGCGATGACCGCGCCCAATTCGCGCACTGTGCGCCAGGCGAAAATCCTGGCCATCCTCGACCACACCCGTGTGTCGTCGCAGGTGCAGCTGTCCGAGCTGTTGCTCGACGAAGGAATCGATATCACCCAGGCGACCTTATCCCGCGACCTGGACGAGCTCGGCGCGCGCAAGGTGCGTCCGTCCGGCGGCGGACGCTCGTACTACGCGGTGGGGGAGGAAGCGCAGTCCTTCCAGGCCTCGCCGAAGGGACCGCGCGACAAGCTGCGCCGCATGTTGGCGGAGCTCGTCGTGTCCATCGACCACACCGGCAACATTGCTGTGCTACGGACCCCTGCGGGCGCGGCGCAGTACTTGGCAAGCTACATTGACCGGGTGGCACTAGAAAAGGTCGTGGGCACGATCGCGGGAGACGACACAGTGTTCGTCCTCGCACGTGAACCGCTCACGGGAGCCGATCTCGCCGCGGAATTCATGGGCGAGGTGCAAAACGAGCCCCACGACGACTAGCTCGACAACTGAATTTTAGAAGACCTGACACTTTCAAACTGCTGATGTGAAGGAGCATTGCCTGTCATGACTAACCGTGTTGTTCTCGCGTATTCCGGTGGCCTGGACACCTCCGTGGCCATCCCGTACCTCGCCGAAATGACCGGCGGCGAGGTCGTCGCCGTCTCCCTCGACCTGGGCCAGGGCGGCGAAGACCTGGAGTCCGTGCGCCAGCGTGCGCTCGATTGCGGCGCTGTGGAATCCATCGTCGTGGATGCCCGCGACGAGTTCGCCGAGGAATACTGCCTGCCCACCATCAAGGCGAACGGCATGTACATGAAGCAGTACCCGCTGGTCTCCGCGATCTCCCGCCCGCTGATTGTCAAGCACCTCGTCGAAGCGGCGAAGGAGCACGGCGGTACCCACGTCGCGCACGGTTGCACCGGTAAGGGCAACGACCAGGTGCGCTTCGAGGTCGGTTTTGTCAACCAAGACCCGGACCTGGAGATCATTGCACCGGCCCGCGACTACGCGTGGACCCGCGACAAGGCGATCGAGTACGCGGAGGGCAAGGACTTGCCGATCGAGCAGTCCGCCTCATCGCCGTTCTCCATCGACCAGAACGTGTGGGGCCGCGCCGTCGAGACCGGCTTCCTCGAGGACCTGTGGAACCCGCCGACAAAGGACCTCTACGCCTACACCGAGGACCCGGCGCTGGGCAACGCCCCCGACGAGGTCATCATTTCCTTCGAGGGCGGCAAGCCGGTCGCGATCGACGGCCGCAAGGTCACCGTGCTCGAGGCCATCGAGGAGATGAACCGCCGCGCAGGTGCCCAGGGTATCGGCCGTCTGGACATGGTCGAAGACCGCCTGGTGGGCATCAAGTCCCGCGAAGTCTACGAGGCACCGGGCGCAGTCGCCCTGATCACCGCCCACGAGGCGCTGGAGGACGTCACGGTGGAGCGCGAACTCGCCCGCTACAAGCGCCTTATCGACGCCCGCTGGTCCGAGGAGGTCTACGACGGCCTCTGGTTCGCACCGCTGAAGCGCTCTCTGGACGCTTTCATCGAGTCCACCCAGGAGCACGTCACCGGCGATATTCGCATGGTGCTGCACGCAGGTTCCATCACCGTCAACGGCCGCCGCTCCAACCACTCCCTGTACGACTTCAACCTGGCCACCTACGACACGGGCGACACCTTCGACCAATCCCACGCCAAGGGCTTTGTCAAGCTTCACGGCCTGTCCTCGCAGATCGCCAACAAGCGCGACCGCGAGGCGGGCAAATAAGCCGCCAGGCTTATCGACGAAAGGACGGTTGGAATGGAACAGCACGGCACCAATGAGGGCGCACTGTGGGGCGGCCGCTTCTCCGGCGGCCCCTCGGAGGCGATGTTCGCGCTGAGCGTGTCCACTCACTTCGACTGGATTCTCGCGCCGTACGACGTGCTCGCCTCGAAGGCCCACGCGAAGGTCCTGAATCGGGCCGGTTTGCTCACGGACTCCGACCTTGAGGCAATGCTGGCCGGGCTCGACCAGCTCGGCCGTGATGTCGCCGACGGCTCTTTCGGGCCGCTGCCCACCGACGAGGACGTGCACGGCGCAATGGAGCGCGGCCTCATCGACCGCGTCGGCCCCGAGCTGGGCGGCCGGCTGCGTGCCGGGCGTTCCCGCAACGACCAGGTGGCCGCGATGTTCCGCATGTGGTTGCGCGATGCACTCCGCGATGTCTCGCAGGACCTCTGCGATCTCGTTGAGGCGCTGAGCAACCAGGCCGCGGCACACCCGGATGCGATCATGCCGGGCAAGACCCACTTCCAGGCCGCCCAGCCGATCCTGCTCGCGCACTCCCTGCTGGCACACGCCCAGCCTCTGTTGCGCGACCTGGAACGAATCCGCGACCTGGACAAGCGCGTGGCTGTCTCGCCATACGGCTCCGGCGCTTTGGCGGGCTCCTCGCTGCAGCTCGACCCGGAGGCAATCGCGGAGGAACTCGGCTTCGATTCCGCCGCCGATAATTCCCTGGACGGCACGTCCTCCCGCGACTTCGTCTCCGAGGGGGCGTTCGTGCTGGCGCAGATCGCCGTGGATATCTCCCGCCTATCGGAGGAGATCATCGCCTGGTCCACGCCGGAATTCGGCTACGTCACGCTCGATGACGCCTGGTCCACCGGCTCATCGATCATGCCCCAGAAGAAGAACCCGGACGTCCCGGAGCTGGCCCGCGGCAAGGCTGGCCGCCTGATCGGTAACCTGACCGGGCTGCTCGCCACCTTCAAGGCGCTTCCTCTGGCGTACAACCGTGACCTGCAGGAGGACAAGGAGCCGATCGTCGACTCCGTCAACCAGCTGCGCATCCTGCTGCCGGCCATGACCGGCCTGGTGTCCACGCTGACTTTCCACGAGGACCGCATGCGCGAACTCGCGCCAGCTGGCTTCACCCTGGCCACCGATCTCGCCGAGTGGATGGTCCGCCAAGGCGTTCCGTTCCGCGAAGCCCACGAGGCATCCGGCGCATGCGTCCGTATCGCCGAGGCCCGCGGAGTGGATCTGGTGGACTTGACGGATGAGGAGCTGGCGGGTGTCGATAAGCGGCTCACACCCGATGTGCGTGAGGTGCTCACGATCGATGGTGCCGTGGCCTCGCGCGCGACACGGGGCGGAACCGCCGGCGTGCGTGTCGCCGAGCAGCGCGCGCGTGTCGACGAAGCCAACGCAGCCGCGCGCACGTGGGCGAAAACCCCGGTGCGCGGGGAGTGAACCCGCACCTGAACCGCAGATGAACACTGGCTGTCCCAGCATTGCTGGGCAGCCAGTTTCACTGCGACGGTAGAGTTTGCGCCATAAACTTTGCCCATGACCGAACAACAGGCCACTAGCAGCTCCGGCAAAGGTACCCGCGGCTGCTCCGTCATCGTTGGTGTTGTTTTGGCGATCGTCGCCGTCGCCGCTGTCTTGATCGGACGGGGAGTCATTCCCAGCCTAGGCGGCGACGATTCCTTGGACGCGTTGAAGAGGGACATCGAGAACGCGAAATATATTCACGGCGTGATCGGTTCCGAGAAGCGCGAATACTTCGAAGACCACGAAGTTCAGCAAAAGCTGGTTGAACTCGGCTACGTCGTTGAGGTTTCCACCGCCGGCTCCCGGCGGATCGCCACCGAGGTGGACCTGGAGAAAGAGGACTTCGTCTTCCCGTCCTCAAGTCCGGCCACGCAGAAGATCACCGACCAAGGCTCCGAATATTCCGCCGACTACCCGTTCTTCTCGCCGATGGCCGTGGCCACCTTCCAACCGATTGTCGACCTGCTCGAGCAAGCCGGCGCGGTGCGCAAGGACGGGGAGAGCTACATCTTGGACGTCAACGCGTTCATCGACATGACCAAGGAGGGGAAGCGTTGGCGCGACCTCGGCGACGGTTTCCCGTCGCCCCGCAACGTCCAAATCTCCACGACAGATATCCGCACCTCCAACTCGGCGGCAATGTTCCTGTCCGTCTTGGCGTGGCAGTTCGGCGAGCGGGAACCGGACAAGGCCAACGATGTGCAGTGGCTGACCGAGCAGATCTCCCCGTATTTCACCGGGCAGGGGTACACGCAGTCGTCTTCCGCCGGCCCGTTCAACGACTATTTGAGCCAGGGCATAGGATCCGCGCCCATGGTGCTGGTCTACGAGGCGCAGTTCCTGGGGGAGCAGATGAAGCCGAATTCCCGCATCAAGGACGACATGGTGCTGCTGCAACTCGAGCCAACCGTGCTGGCGAACCACGGGCTGGTGGGTATCAGCGACGCTGGCAAGGAGCTCGGCCGCTTGCTGTCCACCGACGAGCAACTGCAGAAGCTCGCTGCCGCGCATGGCTTCCGCCCGTCCAGCAACGACTACTTGACACAGACGCTGCAGGACAATGGCTTGCCCGCACCCTCCAACTACGTCAACTCGGTGGACCCGCCGAATTACGACAGGCTGGAGGCGCTTATCGACGGCGTCGGCATGCGCTACGGCACCGTCCCGCCCCGCAACCAGGAGGAGCAGGAGAAATGAGGAGACTACTAGCACTGCTGGTCACGCTGTTGACCGGCGCGGCACTCACCGCGTGCGGGGGCAACGGTGGTACCGGCGGCAACGGAAACGGGGGCGGGTCGAGTGACAGCGGCGGCCTGAACATCATGGCGGCCACCGAACTCAAGGATTTGGAACCGCTCGTCGAACAGGCCTCGAAGGAACTCGGTTTTCCGATCACCCTGGAATTTCCCGGCGGAACTCTGCAGAACTCCCAGGACCTGAAGCACGGGAAGCTGGATAACCAGATTGACGCGACCTGGCTGGCCACGAACCGCTACGTCGACCTGATCGGTGCCCGCGGCAAGCTCGACGACGAGACAAAGATCGCCACCAGCCCCGTCGCCTTCGGCGTGCAGGAGGCGAAGGCGCGCGAGCTCGGCTGGGACACCAAGCAGCCAACGTGGGGCGAATTCGCCGACGCAGCACGCGAAGGAAAATTCACCTTCGGCATGACCGATCCTTCCGCGTCCAACTCAGGCTTTTCCGCGCTCGTCTCTGTTGCGACAGCGATGGCAGACACTGGCTCGGCGTTGACGGACGGGGACATCGAGAAAGTCGGCCCGCGCCTGCACGAACTCTTCCAAGCGCAGTCGATGGTCTCCGGTTCCTCCGGCTGGCTCGCCGAAGCCTTCCAAGACGACCCAGAAAAGGCCGACGCCATCGTCAATTACGAATCGACCTTGCACCAGATGCGGGGCCAGGGAGCGGCCATTGAGGTCATCGTCCCCGCCGACGGCGTGATTTCCGCCGACTACCCGCTGTCCACCTTGGCGGAGCCCGCCCACGGGGACGCGTCAGAGAACGTCAAAGCCTTGGCGGATTGGATGCTCGGCCACCAGCAGGAGATCGCCGACTCGTTCCGCCGCCCGGTCGGCGGTGTCGACAACCTGCCCGGAGAACTGAGCGGGCAGACTGTCATCGAGCTGCCGTTCCCTGCCAGCTACGGCACCGTCAACGCCTTGGTGGATCGGTACAACAACGAGTTCCGTAAACGTGGCGCGACCACCTTCGTGCTGGACACGTCCGGGTCGATGCAGGGTGAGCGGTTGGATTCGCTGAAACAGATCATGACTTCGTTCGTCGACGGTTCAGCCTCCACGGACACCGGCAATGTGGCGCTGCGCGATGGGGAGCAGGTGAGCTTCCAGTCTTTCTCCAGCGAACCGCACCTGCCGGTTTCCGGCACCTTCAATAAATCGGATCCGGAGGCGAACCAGGAGTTCCAGAGCTACATCGACAACCTCTCAGCGGGCGGCAAGACCAATATCTACGACACGCTGATCGGTGTCACCGAGAAAGCGGATCCGAACGCCGGAATCAGTTCGATCGTTCTGCTCAGCGACGGCGCTGTCACCGCCGGGCGCGACCTGAACGTGTTCAAGGAGGATTACGCCGCCGCGACAAAGGGGAAGGGGAGTATCCCCGTCTTCGTCATCCTCTACGGTGAATCCAACGCCGCAGAAATGGAAGAGGTTGCCGAACTGACCGGTGGCGCAGTTTTCGATGCGCTCGACGGCGATCTCGACGAAGCGTTCAAGGAGATCCGTGGCTACCAGTAACCCCAAACACGCGGCTCCCGACGACGACGGGAGCGGCTCCTTCTTCACTTCCCGCAAGAACTTGGTGGGCATGATCCTCGCGGTGCTCGTCATCGTGGTCCACCTGGTCGTCGGGATCGGATTCTTGTGGCCGGTCGCGGCACTCGCCGCCTGGGGAGCGGGAGTCGCCCTGACACCGTCGCCGTTGCACAAGGAACTGGCCCAGAAGCCGCAGGAGATGCTGCCGGCGCCGGTGGAGCTGAACAACAACCTGACCGATGCGCTGGCACCGTTGCAGCGGGCACGCCCACCGCAGAAAGTGTCGATTCAGGCGCGCGAAATGGAAGAGAGCTTGCGCTTCGTGCTCGCTCACTGGGACGACCTCGATTCCGCGCCGCAGCACCAGCAGACCATCTGGAACATCGTGAACATCTACCTGCCGGAGGTGGTCAACACCTACGTCGACGCCCCGCAGTTCCGCAGTCCGGAGGCGGCGGAAGTCATGACCGGGTCGTTGGGCACGCTCACATCGGCCGCGGAGAAGGTGAAGCAGGGAATCCTCGACCAGAATCTGCGTGCGATGGATTCACAGGCACGAACGCTGCGGGAAGCCTTCGGCGACCTGCCTGGGCTGGACGACACCTGAACAAGGTACGATGAACGACCATGACGGCCGACACACCGACGCTTGACCCGCAACTTCTGGATATTCTCGCGTGCCCGCAGGACAAGGGCCCGCTGGAATACCTCCACGACGAGCAATTGCTGGTCAACCGCCGGCTCGGTGTCGCGTACCGCATCGACGACGGAATCCCGGTTCTGCTTATCGACGAAGCCCAGCCGTATCCCGGCGGCGCCTAGCCTGTCTTAACGGCTGACCAACTCGAATAGTGAACACCCACCTTTAGTGAACAAGGCTTGAAAGAACTGCTTTATGGCTGACAGCGCAACGATCATCGACGAACTGCAGTGGCGTGGACTGATCAACCAGTCCACCGATCTGGACGCACTCAAAGAGGTGACGAAGAACCCGATCACGCTGTACGCCGGCTTCGATCCGACGGGCCCGTCGCTGCACGCGGGGCACCTCGTTCCGCTTCTGATGCTGCGCCGTTTCCAGGAGGCCGGTCACCGTCCGATCGTGCTGGCAGGCGGTGCGACCGGCATGATCGGCGATCCCCGCGATGTGGGTGAGCGCACCATGAACTCCGCCGACACGGTCAGCGACTGGGCGGAGCGAATCTCCGGCCAGCTCAAGCGTTTCGTCAACTTCGAAGGCGAGAACGCCGCCATCCTGGCGAACAACGCGGAGTGGATCAACGAGATCACCGTCGTCGATTTCTTGCGCGATGTGGGCAAGCACTTCTCCCTGGCGACCATGCTGTCCCGTGAGACAGTGAAGCGCCGCCTCGACAACGACGGCATCTCCTACACCGAGTTCTCCTACATGCTCCTGCAGGCCAACGACTTTGTGCAGCTGCGCCGCCGCCTCGACTGCACGCTGCAGGTCGGCGGCTCGGACCAGTGGGGCAACCTCGTCGCCGGTGTGGACTTGAACCGCCGCATGGACGGTGAGTCCGTGCACGCCCTGACCGTTCCGCTGGTGACTGACTCGGAGGGCAAGAAGTTCGGTAAATCCACCGGCGGCGGCTCCCTGTGGCTCGACCCGGAGATGACCAGTCCGTACCGCTGGTACCAGTACTTCGTCAACACAGCAGATGCCGATGTGATCCGCTACCTGCGGTGGTTCACCTTCCTGACCAAGGAGGAGCTGGACGAGCTGGAGACCGAGGTCGCCGAGCGCCCGTTCAAGCGCGAAGCGCAGAAGCGCCTGGCCCGGGAGATGACAGACCTCGTCCACGGACCGGAGGCCACCAAGGCAGTAGAGCTCGCTTCCCAGGCCCTCTTCGGCCGTGCGGAGCTCTCCGATCTGGATGAGCCGACGCTAGCGGCCGCTGTCTCCGAGACCGATGTCTTCACGGTCGAGCCGGATCAACCGCGCACCATCGTCGATCTCCTGGTGGGCACGGGGCTCGTCGACTCGAAGGGTGCCGCGCGCCGCGCTATCAAGGAAGGTGGCGCTTACGTGAACAACGCGCGCGTCGAGTCCGAGGACTGGGAGCCGGGCCCCGATGACCTGCTTCACGGCCAGTGGATCGTGCTGCGCCGCGGCAAGAAGAATTTCGCCGGCGTGAAGATCGCCGACTAGGACACCGGGGCAGCCGACAGGGAGAACGTGGAACGCATGAGCTACGACAACCGCAACCACAACCACAACCAGCGCCGCGGTCACGGCCGCGACGACGACCGCAGGGGCGGCAACCGCGGAAACCGTGATCAGCGCCGGGGCAACGACCGGCGCGGCGGCGGTGACTGGCGCGACGAGAAGAAGGTCCGCCACGACCGCTCCAACCCATACCGTCAGGGTTTCCGCGAAGACCGCATGGCTATGAAAGACAATGAGCCGTCGATCCCCGACGACATCGACGTCGCCGACCTCGATCCGTCTGTGCTGCAGGATTTGCGCGTGCTGTCCAAGGACAACGCGGACCGTGTGGCCAAGCACATGATCATGGCGGCGACGTGGATGGCGGACGACCCGAAGCTCGCGCTGAGCCACGCCCGTGCGGCAAAGAACCGTGCCGGCCGTGTTGGCGTCGTGCGCGAGGCCGCAGGCATCGCCGCGTATCACGCGGGGGAGTGGAAGGAAGCCCTTTCGGAGCTGCGCGCCGCGCGCCGCATGAGCGGCGGGCCGGGTCTGCTCGCCGTGATGGCGGACGCGGAGCGTGGTCTCGGCCGGCCCGAAAAGGCGCTCGAGATCGGGCGCAGCCCAGAGGCGCGCGAGCTCGACGACGACTCCAAGATCGAGCTCGCCATCGTCATGGCCGGCGCCCGGCACGACATGGGGCAGCATGAGTCTGCTCTGGCGACGCTGCAGCAGCTCAACCCGTCGATGAAGATCGACAGTTTCGAGCACCTCCGCCTCGCCTACGCGTACGCCGATGCGCTCGCCCAAGTCGATCGCACCGGTGAGGCAAAGCAGTGGTTCGAGAAGGTAGCGAAAACCGATTCGGACAACCTGACCGACGCCGCCGAGCGACTCAAAGAACTCAACTAGGAAGCGAAGGGAGAGGTCCGCTGTGGGCATGTCCGCACGTTACGACGCTTTACTGCTCGACCTCGACGGCACCGTCTGGGCCGGCGACACCGCTATCCCGAACGCGGTGGAGGCTGTCTCAGCGGCCAAGGAGAAGGGGCTCGCCGCCGCATTCGTGACCAATAACGCGTCCAAAGCCCCGGCGGACGTGGCGGTGAAGCTTAGCGGTATGGGGCTCGCCACCGAACCGTCTGCCGTGATGACGTCGGCGCAGGCGGCTGTTCTGCTCGCTGCGCAGAACGCGCACCCGGGGGAGAAGATTCTCGTGGTCGGCGCGCCATCGTTCGTTGAGCTGGTTCGCGCCGCCGGGTTTGAACCGGTGTTTTCCGCCGACGACATACCGGTCGCTGTCGTGCACGGGCATTCTCCGGAAAACGGGTGGAAGCAGCTTTCGGAAGCGGCGCTCGCGATCCGCCAGGGTGCCAGGTACATTGCCAGCAATCTGGACACCACGTTGCCGATGGACCGTGGCCTCATGGTCGGAAACGGCTCCATGGTCGCCGCTGTCACGAGTGCCACAGGGGTTGTTCCGGAAGCCGCGGGTAAACCGGAACCTGCAATGTTCGATTTGGCCGCGAAGAATCTCTGCGCGACGCGTCCATTGGTGGTGGGCGACCGCCTCGACACCGATATTGCGGGCGGCGTCGCCGCCAAGATGGACGTCCTGCACGTGCTCACAGGAGTGTCCGGCCCGCTGGCTCTCATCGCGGCGCCGCCGGAGCAGCGCCCGACGTTCATCGCTGAAGACCTGGGCGTGCTTGTCGACGACGTCGATCCCTCAACTCTCTGCCCCGCCCAGCAAGGTGGCTTCACTGCTACCCGCGACGGCGAAGAGATCATCCTGGACGGTGGGGACGAGGCGGGAACACCGCTGCAGGCCCTCCGCACAGTTCTCGCTGTGGCGTGGGCTGATTCGGATGCGGGTGCGGGGCAGGGCGGTCCAGCCGTCGTCAAGCCGGTCTCTGATGCGGCACGTGCCGCGACCCAGGCATGGTGGTGATGCGCATGGCACAGGCCCCGAAACCGCACGACCCGAGAATGCCGTCGCTCAGCGTCGACGCGCTCAATGAGCAGTACGCTGCCGCGCTGGCGGCTGAGCCGCAGGAAACCGGGGACGAACTCGGCGCCGAGTTGACGCGCTTTGAGGCGGCCTACGGTGTCCTCGCCGCCGCGCTGCAGGACGGGGAGTAGATCATGCCACCAGCTAGGAGACGACTCGATGCGGAACTCGTGCGCCGCAAAATCGCGCGGTCCCGCGAGCAGGCCGTCGAGTGGATCAAAGCAGGCCGCGTGGAAGTCGGCGGGTTCGTGGCCACGAAACCCGCGACGATCGTGGAACCCGACGTGTCCATCAAGGTCGCCAAAGCGGATGCCGACGACTGGGCGTCCCGCGGCGCCCACAAGCTGCTCGGCGCTCTCGAAGCGTTCGAACCGCTGGGCTTGAGCGTTCAAGGAAAGCGCGCTCTGGACGCCGGTGCGTCGACAGGCGGTTTCACCGATGTGCTGCTGCGCCGCGGTGCTCGCGAGGTCGTCGCCGTGGACGTGGGGTACGGGCAGCTCGTGTGGCGCCTGCAAAACGACGACCGCGTGAACGTACTCGACCGCACCAACATCCGTCATCTGAGCCCGGAAATGATGGGCGGGACCGCGGAGCTTATGGTGGGGGACCTTTCGTTCATCTCGCTTGAACTGGTGCTTCCAGCGATCGCCGAATGCATGTCTGACGGTGCGGACCTGCTGCCGATGGTCAAGCCGCAGTTCGAGGTAGGAAAAGACCGACTCGGCAGCGGCGGCGTGGTCCGGTCGGCGGAATTGCGCGGGGAAGTCACTCTCGACGTTGCGCGAAAAGCCCTCGAGCTCGGCTTGAGTTGCAGGGCCGCGACCGCATCTCCGCTTCCCGGCCCGAGCGGAAACGTAGAATACTTCCTATGGCTCGTCCGCGACGGTGGCGCAAGCGCCCCGAGCGACGATGAACTAGCCCGGATGATTCACCGGGCGGTAGAGGAAGGACCGGAGAACTGATGGCCGCAGACGTTGACCACAACGCGGGCGGTGCCGCGGTGGGCGGCGCCGTAGACAACAGCGACCGCGTCGTCCTTCTCGTCCCCCACACCCGCCGCGAGGGGAACATCGCCTCAGCCGCCCGTGCCACGGAACTGCTGTTGGAGGCAGGTCTCACGGTGCGCTTGCTCGGCGACCGCGATGTGCCGTTCACGGACAATTACCCGTCGCTCGCGGGCCTCGACACTGTCGACCCCGGTCCGGAGGCGGCGAAAGGGTGCGAGCTCGTTCTCGTGCTCGGCGGCGACGGCACATTCCTCGGCGCCGCCGGTATGGCCCGCGAGCAGGACGTGCCGGTACTGGGCATCAACTTGGGCCACATCGGCTTCCTCGCCGAGTGGGAGGAAGACAGCCTGGAAACGGCGATCCGCCGCGTGATCGACCGCAACTACCGTGTGGTGGACCGCATGACGATCGACATCACCGTGCACGACTCCAACAACGACCTCGTGGGGGAGAGCTGGGCGCTCAACGAGGCCAGCCTGGAAAACCTCGACCGCCGGGGCGTGCTAGACGCGATCCTGGAAGTCGACTTCCGGCCGGTGAGCTCGTTCGGCTGCGACGGCGTGCTCATTTCCACCCCGACGGGTTCCACCGCCTACGCGTTCTCAGCCGGCGGCCCGATTCTGTGGCCGGAGCTCGACGCCATTTTGGTGGTGCCCAATAACGCGCACGCGCTGTTCACCACCCCGCTGGTCGTCGCGCCGACATCGACGGTGGCCGTGGAGTCGCTCATCACCACCACTCACGGCAAGGTGGTGCTCGACGGTCTGCGTGAAGTGGACATGCCGCCGGGATCACGCCTCGAGGTCGTGCACGGCCACCGCCCGGTGCGCCTGGTCCGTCTCGACGACAGTCCGTTCACCGACCGCCTCGTACGCAAGCTCCACTTGCCCGTCAACGGGTGGCGCGGCCCGGTCGTCAAGGACGACAACTCGTACTCGGATTCTGTTACCCGCCGCTGAAGGTCTGCATGCTCGTAGAAATCTCGATCGACAACCTCGGCGTCATCCCGCATTCGCACGTCGAGTTCGCCCCCGGCCTCAACGTCCTCACCGGCGAGACAGGCGCCGGCAAGACGATGGTCGTCACTGGATTGCGCCTGCTCACCGGCGGCCGCGCCGACGCGTCTAAGGTACGCACGGGCGCGCAGCAGGCGGGAGTCGAGGGAGCGTTCAACGCAGATTCGCTTGACGACGTCGCCCGCACCGCCGTCACAGAGCTTCTTGACGAAGCGGGAGCCGCCGCCGACGAGAACGGCGAGTACCTCGTGGCCCGCACCGTGAAATCAACTGGCCGCTCCCGCGCGCACCTCGGCGGCCGCACAGTGCCCGCCGCGACTCTGAGCCGGTTCACCGGGGAACTGCTCACCATTCACGGGCAGAACGACCAACTGCGCCTACTGTCGCCGGCGGAACAGCTGGCCGCCTTGGATTCCTATGATCCGAAGATCGCGCCGCTGAAGGAGCACTACCGGGAGGCCTACACGCACTGGCGGAAGGTGAGCAAGGACCTCGAAGAGCGCGTGAACAAGCGCCGCGAGCTCGCCCAGGAAGTCGACCGCCTCACTTTTGCCGTAGGGGAGATCGACGAGGTCGCGCCCGAGGTCGGCGAGGACACCGAGCTGGTCGCATCGGTCAACCGCCTGCAGGACGTTGACGCGCTGCGGGAAGCGGCCCAGGAAGCGATCGTCGCGATCGACGGGGCGGGCGCAATCGGCGAGTTCGCCGCTGAAGAGGACACCGCCTCCGACCTCGTCGGCCGCGCCGCTAGCGCGCTGAGCGGATCCAGCGACGAGCAGCTCCGCGAACTCGGAGGGCAGTTGAACGATGTCGCCTCAGTGCTGTCGGACGTGTCGGGGGAGCTGGGAATGTACCTGTCGGAGCTGCCTAGCGACCCGGAGGAACTCGAGCGTCTCTTGCAACGCCAACAGGAACTCAAAAACCTGACGCGCAAATATGCCCCGGATATCGCCGGTGTGCTGAAGTGGCGGGATAAAGCACAGGCGCGCCTGGAATCGATCGACACCTCGGCCGAAGCACTGGAAAAGCTGAAGAAGGAAGTAGCCACTGCCAACAAAGCGATGGTGTCCCGCGCGGCGAAGCTCACCAAGGCGCGCACGGCCGCAGCGGGAAAGCTCGCCGAGGCGGTCACAGGGGAGTTGCGCGGCTTGGCGATGCCGAAGGCGCGGCTGACGGTGGACGTCGGCAAGCAGGACTACGACCGCGGCGGGGCTGATGCCGTCGAGCTGCGCCTCGCCCCGAACGACGCCCTGGAACCGCAACCACTGGCGTCGAGCGCTTCCGGCGGCGAACTCTCCCGCGTCATGCTCGCCCTCGAGGTAATTCTCTCTGCCCGGCGCGGTGGTGCCTCCCTGGTCTTCGACGAGGTCGATGCCGGTGTCGGCGGGCGTGCTGCCGTGGAGATCGGCCGGCGGCTCGCGCGTCTGGCGCTGAACAACCAAGTCATTGTGGTCACGCACCTGCCGCAGGTCGCCGCGTACGCCGATAACCACCTGCACGTGTCCAAGAACGTTGGGGACGAGACCGTCACATCCGGCGTCCGTGAACTGTCCGGCGAGGAGCGCGTCGACGAACTAGCGCGCATGCTGGCGGGCATGGACGATTCCGCGTCCGGGCGCGCGCACGCGGCGGAGCTGCTCGACAAGGCCCGCGCCGACGTCGAGGCTTTCCGCGCTTAACCAGTCGCCTGTTTTATCCGGGGCTTTCTCCGCGCGCCTTCACCGAATACCCTGCGGTAACGGGCACAATCATGACCCATGAGCTCAACTTCCCGTACTTCCTCCGCCGCGAAGCCCGCAGAGAAAGCCGCTAAGAAGCCGGCGGAATCGGCAAAACCGGCGAAGCCCGCTATTGCCGAGACCATTACCGGCGCACTGCGCGACTGCACCCCGCAGGGTAAAGGTCTGCGCAAACTCGGCGAGGGCGACATCGCGATCGTAGACGCGCCGGACATGACGCGCCGCGAAGCCCAGTCGCTTGTGGACAAACGCCCTGCCGCGGTGGTCAATATCGCGCAATTCTCCACCGGCAGTATCCCGAATTACGGCCCGCAGCTGCTTCTCGATGCCGGCATCCCCCTCCTCGAGAATGCCGGCGCAGCCACCCGCGGCGCTTTCCGCGACGGCAAGAAGGGGTCGGTGACCACCGACGGCGAGGTGCTGGCCGGCAAGAAGTCGATCGCCCGCGCCGATGCACTTGATCGTGCCGTGGCCGACTCCGCTTTCGACGAGTCGCAGCAGCACCTCGTCGACCACATGGAGGCGTACTTCGGCAACACCATCGAGTTCATCCACACTGAATCGCCCTTGCTCGTCGACGGCGTCGGTGTCCCCGAACTCGGTGATTCCATGGACGGCCGAAAGGTGCTGGTTGTCAGCCCGTCTGACGGCACCCGTGAGCGTGTCGAGCACCTGCGCCACTTCATCCGTGAATTCCAGCCTGTGATCATCGGTGTCGGCGCCGCGGCGGACACGCTGCTGGACTTGGGCTACACATGCGACTTCATCGTCGGGGATCCGGCAGATATCTCCTCGGACAACTTGCGCGGCGATGCCCGGGTGATTCTCCCGGCTGATCCGGATGGGCACGCGGCGGGTCTCGAGCGCATCCAGGACCTCGGCGTCGGTGCTGTGACCTTCCCGGCCGCGACGGATTCCCCGACGGACCTGGCAATCCTGCTCGCGGTTTTCCACGGCGCGGAGACCATCATCACCGCGGGGGACGGTGTGGACCTCGACCGCATTTTCGCCGGTTCCGGGGATGCCACCCCAGCGGCGATGCTCACGCGGCTCAAGGCGGGCAACCGGATCGTGGATTCCCGGGTCATCGAGAACCTCTACGTCAAGACATCGTCCGGTGCAGGCATCGCTTGGGCGTGGGCTATCCTCGGCCTGCTTGTGGCCGTGGCGACCGTGATCCTCATCGTCGGGCTGGTGGGCAACGGTTCCTTCGTGGACAACCTCGTCGACACATGGAATAACTTCGCACTAACGGTCCAGAACGTCTTCACACGCTAAAAGCACGCTAGAAGCTCGCTAGAAGGAGGAATCGCGTCACCATGCCGAAGAATAGAAAGAGCGGCGCACCGGGTTGGGCGTTCAGCGGCCTCACATGGGGTATCGCGGCAGGTATCGCCATCGGTGCTCTTGTCGTGGCCCCGTCGATGGCCCCGATCGCGGACAACAGTTTCAATCAGATCACCGGCAGTGAGTCCGGTGAGTCCCGCGGCAAGGCGGATGAGGCCGCCGAGGAAGCACAACGCCAGGTGGATTCCGCCAATGCGCTGCTGGGCAATTCTTCGACGGCGATTGTTGCCGGGGCACTGGAGCAGCGCCCCTACTTGATCATCCGTACCCCGGACGCCAACGCGGAGGACATCGACGTCACCAACTGGCTGGCTGAGCAGGCTGGCGGCGTCGCGTCCGGGCAGATCACCCTGACGGACAAATTCCTGTCCTCCGATGGTGCGGACGAGCTGCGCTCGATTATCGCAACGACTCTTCCGGCCGGTGCCCAGCTCTCCGTGGACAACCAGGAGCCGGGTGTGCACGCCGGTGAGTCGCTGGGTGCGGCGTTGATGTTCGACCCGAAGGGCGACCAGCCGCTCGCAACAGTCGACGACCGCGCAGTCGTGCTCCAGGCGCTCCGCGACGCCGGCTTCATCGAGTACGAGGACGGCACCATCACGCCGGCTCAGGGCATCATCCTGATCACCGGCGGTCAGGACACCGAAGCCGAAGCCGAGCAGAACAAGGACGACCAGGACAGCCAGGACGGCAATGCCTACTCGTCGACTGTGCTCGCCGACTTCGCCCGCGCGCTCGACTCCAAGGGCGACGCGGTCGTTCTTGCAGGCCGCCGCGGCGCCGCTGCTGAGAAGGGCTCGCTCGGCCAAGTGCGCGCCGACGACAAGTCCCCGGTTTCCACCGTCGACTCCCTCGAGTCGGAGACCGGCCGCATCTCCACGGTTTTGGCTCTCGCCGAGCAGATCAATGGCGGTTCCGGCGCGTACGGTTCCGCGTCCACGGCCAACGCGGAGATGCCGGCTCCGAAACCGGCCCCGCGGCGGGACGCGTAGCGTCGATAAGCGTTGGCGCTGCGGTCCGCGGCGCTATCGTGGGTGCCATGTCTGAGTCCGCAACCAACGCCAGCACGCAGCGCCACGAGTTCACAGTCACGGACTCGGAGCTGCTTATCGACGCCCCGATCCTCTCCCTCCGCCGAGACACCGTCACCATGCCGGGCGGTTCCACCGCCACCCGCGAGGTCGTCGAGCATTTCGGGGCTGTCGCGGTGGTCGCCGTCGACGTGGAAGGGCGAATCGCGATGGTGGAGCAGTACCGCCACACCGTCGGCCGCCGCCTGTGGGAACTGCCCGCGGGCCTGCTTGACTTCGCCGGCGAGGACGCGCTCACCACTGCCGAGCGGGAGCTCGTTGAGGAGGCGGGCTTGAAAGCCGCGGACTGGTCTGTGCTCGTCGACCTGGTGACTTCGCCTGGTTTTGCGGAGGAGGCTGTGCGCATTTTCCTCGCCACCGGACTCACTGAGACCGAGCGGCCGGAGGCGGAGGACGAAGAAGCGGACATGGACTTCGCGTGGGTGCCGCTGGACCAGGCGCGCCGCGGCGTAATGGAAGGCCGGATTACTAATTCCATCGCCATCGCCGGAATTCTGTCCGCCTCCGAGGTGCTCGCCGGCCGGGCCGAGGCCCGCGGAACCGATACGCCCTTCGAGCTTCGTCCGGTCCACCTTCCGGATCGTCGCCGCGCTCAAGGCGTCATTCCCGACATGAAGAAGATCCCCAAGTAGAAAGCCTCACGTGCACGCACGAACGGTCGGCCAGCTCTGGCTGGACCACCTCGCAGTCGAGCGGGGAGTCTCCGCCAACACGCTCAGCAACTACCGCCGCGACGTGCACCGTTACCTCGACTGGCTCGAGGCAGCGGGCACAACGGACCTAGACGATGTCACGGCGGCGATGCTCGAAGACTACGTCGCGGACCTGCGGCGTGGGGGAGAGGGCAGGAGAGGGCTGGCGGCGTCGTCGGCAAGCCGTGCGCTTGTTGTGGCGCGGGGCCTGCACAAATTCGCTGTGTCCGAAGGTGCCGTTGTTGCTGACGTCGCTGCAGGTGTCTCGCCGCCGAAGCTGGGGGAGAAGCTCCCGGACACGCTCAGCATCGCCGAGGTGGGCACGCTTCTCGACGCCTGCCTCACCGACACCCCCACCCAACTACGCGACAAGGCCCTGCTCGAAGTCCTCTACGCGACAGGTGCCCGCATTTCCGAGGTGCTCGCGCTCGTCGTCGACGACATCGCCGAGACCCGCGACTTCATCAAAGTGACCGGTAAGGGCGACAAGCAGCGCATCGTACCGGTCGGCGGGGCCGCGCAGCGGGCGTTGGAGGCGTACCTCGTCCGCGCGCGACCGGCGCTGTCTGCGGGCAAGACCCACGCCGTGTTCCTGAACAAGCGCGGCGGTGCGCTCTCGCGGCAGAGCGCCTGGACGATCATCAAGGACGCAGCGGCTCGCGCGGGAATCGACAAAGACATCTCGCCCCACACAATGCGCCACTCCTTCGCGACACACCTGCTTGAGGGGGGAGCCGATGTTCGCACCGTCCAGGAGTTACTCGGCCATGCGTCTGTCACCACGACACAGATATACACCCACGTCACACCAGAAAACTTGCGCGAGGTCTGGAGCACCGCGCATCCGCGTTCGTGAGCGCAGGCAAATGACAGCCGTGTAAGATGACGGTCAATAGGAAGCACATCTGCAAGCTCATCTGCAAAAAGATGGGAAGTGCGGCTAACCGCGGGACAACGAAGGAGTGGCGGTGACGGAGGACGGACTTTTCAGCGCTTCGGAGACGGAAGTCGGGCTGACTGGCCGGCCAGTGCGCGAGTTTCCGCAGCCTAAGCCGCTGGACAAGCACGGCCCCGCGACCATCATCTCGATGGTCAACCAGAAGGGCGGGGTAGGCAAGACCACCTCGTCGATCAACCTCGGAGCGTGCCTGGCCGAGCAAGGCCGCAAGGTGTTGCTCGTCGACCTCGACCCTCAGGGTGCCCTGTCCGCCGGTCTGAATGTCAGCCACGACGAGGACCAGGTCACGGTCTACGACCTGATGCTGGACAACACCTCGTCGATCCACGCCGCGATCAAGCACACCAATGTCTCCGGCCTGGACATGGTTCCGGCGAATATCGACCTTTCCGCCGCCGAAATCCAGTTGGTCAACGAAGTCGGCCGCGAGCAGACACTCGGCCGTGCCCTGCGACCGGTTCGCGGCGAGTACGACTTCATCATCATCGACTGCCAGCCGTCCCTCGGTCTGTTGACCGTCAACGCGCTGGCCTGCTCCCAGGGAGTCATCATCCCGATGGAGTGCGAGTACTTCTCCCTGCGCGGCCTGGCCCTGCTCACCGACACCGTGGAGAAGGTGCGCGACCGCATTAACTTCGACCTCGACATCGTGGGCATCCTGGTCACCATGTTCGACCGACGCACGACCCACGCGCGCGAGGTCATGGACCGCGTCGTGGAAGTCTTCGGCGACCGGGTCTTCGACACCGTGATCACCCGCACCGTCCGTTTCCCCGAGACCTCTGTGGCGGGCGAGCCAATTATCACGTGGGCGCCGAATTCGCCGGGTGCGGAGCAATACCGCAACCTCGCCCTCGAGGTCATCGAGCGCACGTCCTAGGCGCGCACGCAGGGCGTGTGATGTACCAATGACCACAGCGAAACCGATAGACCCCCGCTCTGCCGCGTATGCGGGCGAGGGCTACCAGCCGGAGATCACGGGATTTACCCTCGTCCTCAACAATTTCGAGGGTCCGTACGACCTGCTGCTCAACCTGATCAGCTCCCACAAGCTGGATGTGACCGAAGTGGCGCTGGCGGAGGTGACCGACGAGTTCATCGCCTACGTGAAGCAGCTGGGGGAGACCGCGGAGCTCGACGAGATCACAGAATTCCTCGTCACCGCCGCGACCCTGTTGAATCTGAAGGCGCAGCGGCTTCTTCCGCGCAACGGCGACAATGATGAAGAAGACCTCGAGCTGCTGTCTTCCCGGGATCTTCTCTTCGCGCGCCTGTTGCAGTACCGCGCGTACCAGAAGGTGGCGGACCAGTTCGAGATGTGGCAGGCAAGCGCGCGTCGCCGGTACCCGCGCGCGGTAGGCATGGAAAAGGCCTTCGCGGACGTGCTGCCGCCGGTGTCGCTTGGCCACACGCCGGGGTCGTTCGCCGAGTTGGCCGCCTCCGTCTTCCGGCCGAAGCCACCGGAAGAGGTCCGGGTCGACCACCTGCACATCCAGGCCGTCTCGGTTCCGGAGCAAGCGGGCAAGCTGCTGGAGACACTCAAGCTGGCCGGGCCACAGCATTGGCTGACGTTCAGGGCACTCACCCGCGACTGCACCCGCTCGATGGAGATCGTCGGCAGGTTCCTGGCAGTGCTGGAGCTGTACAAGGCCCACGCGATCGACGCCCAGCAGGAAGAAGCGCTCGGACAACTCGACATTTCCTGGACTGGCAAGGACGTGGACCCGGCGGTGGTCGCCGCCGCGAACTGGGAGTAGGAAAGGAATCCGCACCGTGAGTGAATCCATGCCGATGGTGAGTCAATTGCGCTCCCAGATCGAGTCCATTCTGCTGGTCATCGACACACCTGCCTTCGCCGCCGATATCGCCGGCGCGCTCAACGCCGCGGAGTCGGATGTCTCGGCGTGCTTGCAAGAATGGTCGGACGAGCTCAACGCCCGCGGCTCGGGCCTGGACCTGCGGGAAACCGCTGAGGGGTGGCGGCTGTACACCCGCACCGACAACGCCGACGCGGTGGAAGCGTTCCTCGTCGACAGCTCCCACACCAAGCTCAGCCGCGCCGCCATGGAGACGCTCGCCGTGGTCGCGTACCGGCAGCCGGTCACCCGCGCGCAAGTCGCGGGGGTGCGCGGGGTCAACGTCGACGGTGTAATGCGCACGCTCACTCTGCGCGGCCTCATTGCCGAAGTCGATCCGGACGAGGCGACGGGAGCCCACCGCTACGTCACCACCGAGCTGTTTCTTGAGCAGCTCGGCATCGATTCACTCGACCGGCTCCCGGACCTGGCGCCGCTGCTCCCGGAAGTCGATTCCATCGAGGAGAGCTGGTAGTTTAGGGAGCCATGACTCCACCCGCTCGCCGCGAAGGCACACCGGACAACAACAACGCCAATAACAGGGAGGAGAGGTTCTTCCTCTCCAACGCGAAGCCCGCCAAGCACCAGAACGTCAGCTTGAGCAAACGGCGCGAGAACGCCGAGAAAAACGAGAATAACGAGCCGCACCCGCTCGCCGACAACTGGTGGGACGAGCGCGAAGATCCCGTCGCCCCGCTCGGCAAGGAGATTGAGCACGGCGACGAGGACGGAAAGCGCACTCCACGCCGCAAGCCGAACGAGGGGATCCGTTTGCAGAAGGTGCTCGCCCAGGCGGGCGTGGCCTCCCGCCGCCACTCCGAGGTCATGATCGACGAGGGCCGCATCGAGGTCAACGGGAAAATCATCCGCAAGCAGGGCGTGCGCGTGGACCCGAACGTGGACATCATCCGCGTCGACGGAGTGCGCGTGAACGTCAACGAGGAGCACCAGTATTTCGCGCTGAACAAACCGCGTGGCATGCACACCACCATGGAGGACGACATGGGCCGTCCGTGCGTGGGCGACCTAGTGGCGGACCGTGTTGTGGCGGGGCAGCGCCTCTTCCACGTCGGGCGCCTCGACGCTGACACGGAGGGCCTGCTCCTGCTCACCAACGACGGCGAACTGGCCAACCGTCTCATGCACCCGAAATACGAGGTGTCCAAGACTTACCTCGCAACAGTGCTCGGTGAGGCGAAACCGGCGCTCGTGCGCGATCTGAAGAAGGGCATCGAGCTTGACGACGGCGTGGCGAAGGCCGACTTCGCCCAGATCGTCGACACCTACCAGGGGCAGTCCCTGGTCCGCCTGGAGATCCACGAAGGGCGCAAGCACGTCGTGCGCCGCATGCTCAAGGCTGCCGGCTTCCCAGTGCAGCGGCTCGTGCGCACCAAGATTCACACTGTGCAGCTCGGCGAGCTCAAACCGGGCACTATGCGCGCACTCAACGACTCGGAGCTGACTGCTCTCTACAAGGCGGTGGACATGTAATGAGCGAATCTGCGAACATTCTCACGAATATGCCTGACGGGGGCCTGATTCTCGCCGTCGACGGCCCGTCAGGCACCGGCAAGTCCACCACTTGCCGCGCATTAGCGAAGCAGCTCGACGCGAAATACGTGGACACCGGTGCCATGTACCGGGTGGCGACACTCGCTGTGCTTCGCGCGGGCATCGACCCGGCTGATAACGAGGCAGTCATCGCAGCGACGCGCGAGTTGCCGCTCGAGGTGTCCGAAGACCCCGATTCCACCGACGTCATTCTCGACGGCGAGAACGTCGCGGGCGAGATCCGCGGCCGCGAGGTCACCCAAAACGTCTCGGCGGTCTCCGCCATCCCGGAAGTCCGCACCAACCTCGTCGAACTGCAGCGCAAGCTCGCGCGTGAAGCGCACCGCGCGATTGTCGAAGGCCGCGACATTGGCACCGTCGTGCTTGTCGACGCCCCCGCCAAAGCCTTCCTCACCGCTTCCCCCGAGGTCCGGGCCACTCGCCGTTACGACCAGGACATCGCGGCCGGCCGCGACGCCGACTACGACACTGTCCTAGCCGATGTCATCCGTCGCGACGAGCTGGATTCCTCCCGCGCAACGAGCCCACTGCGCCCGGCCGAAGACGCGGAGATCATCGACACCTCCGACATGGACAAAGGCGAGGTCTTGGACGCTTTGATCTCGTTGATCGAAAGGAGCGCGCGATGACGGATCCGAATAGCCCGCGCACGAACGACGGCTCTGATGCACACTCCGAGGCCGACGAGACCCAGTTCCAATACACCCAGTTCAACCCCGAGGATTACGAGGGCGAAGTCATCTCTGAGTATGACGCGTACGAGGAAGCTTTCGAAGAAGACCTCGAGGAGGTCGGTGGCGAGTTCGACGATTCCGAATTCGGCCCCGCAGACTACGGCGAGGATGAGCGCGACGGCTTTACCGACGAGGAATGGGAAGAACTGGGGGAGGCCTACGGCATCACGCCGGACGGTCACCTGGAGGAGGCGCTGCCGACAGTGGCGATTGTGGGGCGGCCGAACGTCGGCAAGTCCACGCTCGTCAACCGTTTCCTCGGGCGGCGCGAAGCTGTTGTGGAGGACCACCCGGGCGTGACGCGCGACCGCGTGAGCTACCTGGCGGACTGGAATGGGCAACGGTTCTGGGTGCAGGACACCGGCGGCTGGGATCCGGACGCGAAGGGGATCCACGCCTCCATCGCGCACCAGTCGGAAGCGGCCATGGAAGACGCGGACGTCATCGTCATGGTCGTCGACGCGCACGTGGGCGTCACCGATTCAGACGCGTTCATGGCGCGCAACCTGCAGCGTTCCAATGTTCCGGTCCTGCTCGTGGCCAACAAATTCGAGTCCGAGTCGCAGTGGGGCGACGTCGCCGAGTTCTATTCGCTCGGCCTCGGCGACCCCTGGCCGGTCTCCGCCCTGCACGGGCGCGGGGGTGCGGATGTCCTCGATGAGATCGTCAAGGTCTTCCCCGAGGAGCCGAAGTCCGCGCGGTCGATCACGGAGGGGCCGCGGCGTGTGGCGCTCGTTGGCAAGCCAAACGTCGGCAAGTCCAGCCTGCTGAACAAGCTATCCAAGTCGAAGCGCGCTGTCGTCGACAATGTCGCCGGCACCACCGTCGACCCAGTGGATGAACTTATCCAGCTCGACGAACGTCTCTGGCGTTTCATCGATACGGCAGGCCTGCGCAAGAAAGTCAAGAACGCGACGGGCCACGAGTACTACGCGTCGCTGCGCACGCGCGGCACGATCGACGCGGCCGAGGTCTGCGTCGTCCTGATCGACGCCTCCCAGGAGATCACAGAGCAAGACCAACGCGTCATCTCCATGGTGCTCGAATCCGGCAAGGCCATGGTGATCGCCTTCAACAAGTGGGACCTCATGGACGAGGACCGCCGCTACTACTTCGACCGTGAATTCGACATGCAGCTCAACCAGCTGCCGTGGGTCTCCAAGATCAACATCTCCGCCGAGACAGGCCGCGGCCTGCACCGCCTGGAGAAAGAAATGATCACCGCGCTGGACAACTGGGACAAGCGCATCTCCACCGGCCAGTTGAACAACTGGCTGCGCGAGGCGATCGCGGCGAACCCGCCGCCAATGAAGAACAACCGTCTGCCGAAGGTGCTTTTCGCCACGATGGTCAGCACCCGCCCGCCGACAATCGTGCTATTCACCACCGGCTTCCTCGACAGCGGGTATCGCCGCTACCTGGAGCGTAAATTCCGCGAGCAGTTCGGCTACCACGGCACTCCGGTGCGTTTCGCGGTGCGCGTTCGCGAGCGCAACCCGCGGAGGCGCTAGGTCACCGGCGGCCGCGGCGGTACAGGAACGCGTCTGTGCGGTAGGGGAGCGGAACAGGCTGCCCCCGATCGAAGCCGAGGCGCTCGTAAAGGTACCAGCTCAAATTCGCCTCCACCTTCTGCTGTGTCGCGGCGTTCGCCCGCAGCCAGTACGAGCGCGTCCGCGCGAGTGCGAACAGGTCCTCAGGCGTGACCGCCTGGAACCACCGTGTGCGCACCTCGCGTTCGAGTCGCCAGGGCGCGGCGACAGCAGGGTAGAAGCCCTCCCTGTGCACATCCCCGGAATGGCTGATGCGCGACAGGCGCAGCACCCACGGGTGGGACACGTCGAGGGTGTTCCAACACAGCATCAGTGAACCGCCGGGAGCGACCACACGGTCGGCTTCGGCACTTGCGGCATCCGCGTCCACCCAGTGCCACGTCTGCGCGCTGACATACGCGTCGACGACTCCGTCACGCAGGCCCGTCGCTTCCGCCGTCGCACGCCAGACAGGTACGTCCGGGCACGCCGCGCGCAGCACGCGAAGCATGCTTATCGACGGATCCACCGCCCACACCCGCCGCCCCCGTCCGCGCTCCAACAACGTGGAGGTGAGTTTGCCGGTGCCGGCGCCGACGTCGATAAGCGAAACCGCGCCGCTGACGAGCGCCGCGACTTCCGGCGGGTACGACGGGCGCACAGCGTCGTAGTCCGTCGCACCGGCCGTGAAAGCTCCGGCCGTGAATGCGCGGGCCGCGGCATCCGCGAACCCGGGCGCCTCCTTGCCGCTAGGTTTGAAATGCCGCGGGTCCGGGTGCTCCTCCATGACGTGAAATCTACCTCCTTGACAGAACCCGGTGAATTCGGCGTGAACGGTGCCTGCATGCCACGCGGGAAACAGACGCGGCTTGTACGATGGCGTAGGCTTCTCACCTCACCCACGTCGATCGAAGGATGACTCGCAGACCAGTGAAACGCACACGCACAGCTGCCGCTTCAGCCGTGTTTCTGCTCACCCTCGCCGGCCTTGGCGCGTGCGGCGAAAACAACGAGGACCTGCACGTCTCCGATGCCGCCGACGAGGCCCGGGAAGAAATCGCTGAGGTAGAAGCCGATTTCAGCGGGGAACCGAGCACCTTCAACCAGACCGTCAAGATCGGCGACCGCTCGCGCGAGTACCTCGTGACAACACCACCCGAAGTTGAAGACCGCGAAAATCTTCCCCTGATCTTCGTCTTCCACGGCTACAGAATGACCGACTCCTCCATGCGGAAGATGACCGAACTGGACAAGGCCAACGCCGTCGTCGTGTACATGCAGGGAGTCAACACAGCTTGGGCTCCCGCTCCCTACGCGACAACGACCGGCGACGAAGATCTCGCTTTCTTCGACGCAGTGCGCCAAGAGATGATCGACACGTACCCGATCAACCCCGCCCGCGTCTTCGCCTTCGGTCTCTCCAACGGCGGTGGCTTCGCCGCGTACACCGCCTGCCACCGCGCCCACCAGATCACCGGAATCGCGACGGTGTCCGCCGCCTACTACGAGCGTGTATTGGAAAACTGCGCGCCCATTCCCACCAAGCAGATCGACTTCCACGGGACATCCGACAAGACCATCAACTACGACGGGGGAGTGCGCTACGGCACGAACTACGATGCCCTCTCCTTCGTCATGGACGAGGCCGCCCGCAGAAACCACTGCGCACCGGACCCGTCGACGGAGAACCTGGACCGGCCCGGCGAAGAGTTCATCTGGGAGCATTGCGACGCCCCGTTGCGCCACTACCGCCTCGACGGCAGCTCCCACATCTGGCCCGGAAGCGACAGCGACAAAGGGCCCGGGGAGCACACCACCGATGACTTCGCCACACGGGAGATACTCGATTTTTTCGGTATTTCTTCGCGCGAAAATTTAGGTTAAATACTGACCGTTCAACCCTGAAATAGGAGCAGAACAGTTTTTTCGCGGAGGTCACGACGCTCCGGAGTGGCATTAGTTGGTATCGAAATAGGAATTTCACAGTCCTTGCGGCCGGTGTTTTGGGTGCGCAGATCGCATTCATGGCCACCTATACCGGAATCAACGTGACGTCCTACGACATCAACGACGACGCCGTCGCGGCAGGGAAGAAGCGTTTCGACGCGATCGGCGGGCAAATGATCAAGGAGCTCTCCTCAGCAACGGAGGAGACCGTCGCCGCAGCCCGCTCCCACCTTTCGCAGACATCCGATCTCGCCGAGGCGGTCGGTGCTGCCGACGTGATCATCGAGGCAGTCCCAGAACGCCTCGACCTGAAGCGCGACGTGTGGGCCAAGGTCGGCGAGTTGGCTCCCAAACACACCATCTTCGCGACCAACACCTCAACGTTGCTCCCGAGCGACATCGCGGATGCTTCGGGTGCTCCGGAGCGCTTCCTCAACGCAGGCATGGAACTAGCGCAGCTTGATATTGCGGACATTGCGGACATGGACAGGGATTGGCGCAACTCCACCGGCTCACCTATGGGGCTGTTCCAGATCATCGACGAGGTGGGCCTCCGTACCGTCGCGGCCATCCTCCAGAGTGAACAGGACGCGCCCGAGTGGAAGAAGCAATTCCTCGCCGAGACGATTGTCCCGATGATCGAAGCCGGCAAAACCGGACGCGAAGCTGGCGAAGGGATCTACACCTACGACGCGGACGGCAAGCCGCGCGCGGTTTAATCCAGTTCCGCCGTGTGCGGCGATGCAGCCGCCGCCGGAGTGCTCCTGCTCAGCAGCGCCGAAAAACACGTTGATCTGGGAATCCTTCGAGACCCTAGCGATGTCCACGATCAAACGGATGTTCAGGCCCTCGGCCGTTTCGATGTTGCCTGCAAGAGCATCGATGTCGGAGGTGGCCTTGTTGCCGTCCTTGTCAAAGAGACCTTCGACACTGACAGCGTCAGCGGGGATCGGGGCTGCAGTCTGCGCGATGGCAGCGGGTGCGCCGAAGGGGGCGGCGGTCTCGACAACCTGGACGGTGGAAACTGCGAGACGCGCCGCAGCACCGCAAGCGCGGCCGGATCGTGAGCATCCGGGGCAGACCAGTGTGGAGGTCACCGCGGGGCTACCGGGTGATGAATGAACCGAACAAACAGGGCGCGATGCAGCAACTGTTCGGACCGTTGAGAATCTGTGCGTGAGAAATGGAACGGAGGATTAAACCGAGAGTATTCGACCGGAAAGAACCGGAAAGAAAAAGCCCGGGGAAGTGCCCCGGGAAATTGGTCGGGCTGACAGGATTTGAACCTGCGACCCCTACACCCCCAGTGTAGTGCGCTACCAAACTGCGCCACAGCCCGTTGTCCGCATTGCGGTGCATGCGCGGAGCATGCTCGCGTGGAACGTCGGTTAGATTACCGCACGGCCGGTTGATTGCTGTAATCGGCTGGTCACGTAAAGTTGCCCCATGGGCAAGTTTGACTGGTTCTGGAAGGCGATGGGCTCTTCGAGCGAGCGCAACGACAAGAAGTCGAAGGGCATCGTCGCGCAGGCGCACCAGCTGATCGGGGAGTACGAGCAGCGCAGCGACACGGAGCTTGTGGACACGATCCGGGGGACAGTCGACAGCGGCCAGATCAAGAAAAAGCCGGAGTTTCTAGCGGCGTTGACGGTGGCGTCGGCGCGCACGCTGGGAATGACTCCGTTCGAGGTGCAGAACCAGGCGGTGCTCCGCCTCCTCGAAGGCGACGTGATCCAGATGGCCACGGGCGAGGGCAAAACGCTCGTCGGAGCGATGGCAGCGACGGGCTTCGCGCTCACGGGGAAGCGCGTGCACGTGATCACGGTGAACGATTATTTGGCGGCGCGCGACGCGGACTGGATGCGCCCGCTGGTGGAGTTCTTCGGGTTGACGGTGGCGTCGGTGACGGAGGCGTCGTCACGCGAGGAGCGGGTGCGCGCCTACCGCTGCGATATCGTCTACGCGCCGGTCGCGGAGGTCGGTTTCGACCATCTGCGCGATAATCAGATCGCTCACCGCGACCAGACCGTCCAGCCCGCCGCGGATGTCGCGCTCGTCGACGAAGCGGACAGCGTGCTTGTCGACGAAGCCTTGGTTCCCCTCGTCCTCGCCGGCGCGAAACCGGGGGAGCAGGCCACCGGGCAGATCACTGAGGCCGTGTCTCACCTGGTGGAGGACAAGGATTACACCATCGATTCCGACCGACGCAACGTCTTCCTCACCGACGACGGAGCAGCGAAAGTGGAGCGTGAGCTGGGCATCGATTCCCTGTACTCGGACGAGAATATTGGCACTGTCCTGGTGCGCGTGAACTTGGCGCTGCACGCGAAGGCTCTGCTGATCAGGGATGTCCACTACATCGTGCGCGACGGGAAGATCGATCTCGTCGACGCCTCCCGCGGGCGCGTCGCGGACCTGCAGCGCTGGCCCGACGGTCTGCAGGCGGCAGTGGAGTCGAAGGAGGGCCTCGACGTTTCCGAGGGCGGGCGCATTCTGGACCAGATCACTCTGCAGGCCCTGATGCGCCGGTACCCGCTGGTTTGCGGAATGACGGGTACGGCAGTGGAGGCGACGGACCAGCTGCGCCAGTTCTACGACCTCCACGTTTCAGTCATCGACCGTGCCAAGGAACTGAAGCGTTTCGACGAAGTCGACCGTATCTACGCCACCATGGAGGACAAGTTCGCCGCTCTCGTCGACGAGATTGCCCACATCCATTCAACCGGGCAGCCGGTGCTCGTGGGTACGCACGATGTGGCTGAATCGGAGGCGCTCGCAGAGGCGCTCGAGGAACGGGGGATCACGGTCAACGTCCTTAACGCGAAGAACGACGCGGAGGAGGCCCGCATCGTCGCTGAAGCGGGCGACCTCGGCCGCGTGACGGTGTCGACGCAGATGGCCGGCCGCGGCACTGACATCCGTCTCGGCGGCGCCGACGAGACGGACCGCGACGCAGTGGTCGAACTCGGTGGTCTCGCCGTCATCGGCACTGCCCGCCACCGCACCGCGCGCCTGGACAACCAGCTGCGCGGCCGCGCCGGACGGCAGGGCGACCCAGGCTTAAGTGTCTTCTTCGTTTCTCTTGAGGACGACATCGTCGTGTCCGGCGGCGCTGACGAAAAAGTCACCGCACACCCCGACGAGAACGGCCTCATCGACACCAAACGCGTCCGCGATTTCATCGAGCACTGCCAGCGCGTCACCGAGGGGCAGCAATTGGAGATCCACGCGCAGACGTGGAAGTACAACCAGTTGCTGGCGGACCACAGGGAGATCGTCGATAAGCGGCGTGCGTCGCTGCTGGACACCGGTCAAGCCTGGCGCGAGCTCTCTGAGCGCAGCCCTCAGCGCGCAGCCCAACTTCAGGCGCAGGGCATCGCCCCAGAGGTGCTCGAACAGGCCGCACGCGAGATCATGCTCTTCCACCTCGACGACGAATGGTCCGAGCACCTCGCCGTCATGGATGACGTGCGCGAATCCATCCACCTGCGCGCCATCGCCCGGGAAACGCCGATCACCGAATTTCACCGCATCGCCGTCCGGGAATTCAAAGAGCTGGCCAACCGTGCTGTCGACCGCGCAGTCGAAACCTTCGAAAGCGTGCTTATCGACGCCGACGGTGCCCACCTCACCGATGCCGGCTGGAAACGCCCCAACGCGACATGGACCTACATGGTTTCCGACAACCCGCTTTCTGGCGGCGGAAACTCCGTGATTTCGGGCATAGCCAGCATTTTCCGCTGAGCCCGGCCACTGCGCGAAGTGTCCCAACCGCGCGGTGTGGGCAGTTGTCAGTATGATGATCGTGGACTTAAATTGAGAGTTGTATCCGTCTAATACGTCAGGAGAAGAGATGAGCGAGAACACCGGTACACCGGAGGCACAGGTAGAAACCACCTCTGTCTTCCGTGCGGATCTTCTGAAAGAGATGGAGACGGGAGCCAACACCGCCTCTGATCACGTGGGTGGCACCGACGGCCTGCCCGCCGATGCGGCACTTCTCGTGGTCAAGCGTGGCCCGAACGCAGGCGCACGCTTCCTGCTGGACCGCGACACCACCACAGCCGGCCGCCACCCGGAGGCCGACATCTTCCTTGACGATGTGACCGTTTCCCGCCGCCACGCAGAGTTCCGCCGCAACGACGGCGAATTCGAAGTCGTCGACGTCGGATCCCTCAACGGCACCTACGTCAACCGAGAGCCGCGCAACTCCCAGACGTTGTCCACAGGCGACGAGATTCAGATCGGCAAGTTCCGTCTCGTCTTCATCGCTGACGAAGACTAGAACCTAGAAACTAGATACTAGGGACCCGAGAGGCCCCGAGCCAGAACGGGCCGCTGGTTATTCGAGTCTTCTCCCGTTGCGTGTCGCACGTGTGGCGCGTGCAGCACATGTGGCAAGTGGGGGAAACGAAGCTGAATTAAGCTGGCCAAAGTTCAACAGAGCTAGACGAAGTTAGACAGAATTAGACACTGTGAGCGCAATCCGGAAAACGAAGCCGAGCGGTCAGGCACCCCGCTCGGGCACCAAGACCATGTCGATCGGCGTGGTGATCAAGTGCCTCAGCGAGGAGTTCCCGGATGTCACCGTGTCCAAAATCCGCTTCTTGGAGTCTGAGGGGCTGATTAGCCCTGAGCGAACGCAGTCCGGTTACCGCCGCTTCACGGAGGCGGATGTTGAACGGCTCCGCTATATCCTCATCACCCAACGCGACAACTACCTGCCGTTGAAGGTGATCCGCGAGCAGCTGGAAGCGATGGATTCGGGAAAGGTGAGCAAGGTCAGTGCCGTGATGGCCGGCCAGGGTGCCGCGGAGCCGCTGATCGCGCCCGAACAGTTCGCCGCGCCGCTCGCCACGCGCCTAAGCGACCAAGATGTCGCCGAGCAAGCCGACTGCTCTGCGGAGGTCGTTGCCCAGTGCATCGATGCCGGACTTATCGTGCCCGATTCTTCGGGCATGTTCACCGCAGACGATGTCCGCGTCGTGTCCACTGCCGTCTCACTC
Source organism: Corynebacterium sp. p3-SID1145 (assembly GCA_025144245.1). Classification (GTDB taxonomy): domain Bacteria; phylum Actinomycetota; class Actinomycetes; order Mycobacteriales; family Mycobacteriaceae; genus Corynebacterium. Next base: position 68,810 of record JALXXC010000009.1, read on the forward strand.
ACCGAATTCGGTCTGGATACCCGCCATCTCAAGCGCATCCGCCAGTCGGCCTCCCGCCAGGCGGACTTGATTGAACAGGTAACGGAGCCCGTCGCCAAGTCCGGCCGCGCCGCTGCGAAGCAAGAGGCCGGCGAGATCAGCCAGCAGATGACTGCTTTGGTTGTGTCGCTCCACGCCGCCCTTGTGAAGAACGAGCTCCGCCGCGGACTCGCCTGAGAACACTGAAACAGCTGATTGTATGAGCACCGTTCCTGTTTCCCTGTGCGGGGTATTTCCCGTCAGCCCCGAAAGCTTCCTCTGCGCAGTGCTGCTGTGGGAGGAACGCCGCCGCTTCCTACCGATCTGGCTCCCGCCAGTCGGCGGCGCACAGGTTCTCGGGCGCATCGGGGAGTGGGAGCCCACCCGCCCAGATACGCACAATTTGCTTCTCGACGTCATCGAGCAGTCCACCACCGGTGTTTCCGCCATCGAGCTAACCGGTTATTACAACGGCGTCTACATGGCCCAGGTGACTATGGAGGACGGGGCCGAATTCGATTGCCGCCCCACCGACGCGCTCATTCTCGCGCTGATGCTCGACATGCCGATCGAGGTCGAGGAAGACGTGCTCAACCAGGCCTCCCTGTGGTTGAGCGCCGAGGATGCGGCCGATTATTTCGATATCGAGTTCAGCTCCGATTACGGCGGCTACGCCGATTTCGGGGACTTCAATAACCCTGACTCCGCTGGTGGCGACAAGCAGGCTGACCTTGCCTTCGAGAACCTCATGAGGGAACTCGGAGTGGAGGAGAAGGACCTCGGCTTCGGCGAGGCCGATACTGATCACACCGATCGCACTGCCGACACCGATGGCAGCGCTGCCAGGGCTGATACATCTGGCAATCCTGACACTCCCGGTGACACTGAGGCTCCTAGCAGTCTTGATATGCCTGATGATCCTGATAGCCCTGATACTCAGGGTGACAATGAGGAATAGGAACTCTAAAGTTAAAGTTGAGGTTAAGATTCGGCGTGTCGACTGCCGAGGTCTTGACCGCAGCATATGCTTGCCCTTAAATAACCTTTAGGCACTTTCCTAAACTTCATGGGAGTAATTACGTGAGTACGATCGATAGCGTCACCGCCGCCGACGGTGCAGAAGCACCAGTTCAGGAGACCCTCTTCGACCTCGGGCCCTCCGACGAAGTCGGCTACCGCGTTCCGATCGCCTGCCAAGTCGCCGGCATCACCTACCGCCAGCTCGATTACTGGGCGCGCACCGACCTGGTCCGCCCCTCTATCAGAAACGCGACGGGCTCCGGCTCGCAGCGCCTGTACTCCTTCAAGGACATCCTCGTCCTGAAGATCGTCAAGGGCCTTCTGGACACCGGCATCTCCCTGCAGAACATCCGCCTCGCCGTGGACAAGCTCCGCGACCGCGGCATCAACGAGATCTCCGAGATCACCCTCGTCTCCGACGGCACCACGGTGTACGAGTGCCGCTCCAACGACGAGATCATCGACCTGCTCGGCGGCGGTCAGGGGGTGTTCGGTATCGCCGTCCCGCAGATCGTCAAGGAACTCACCGGCACGATCTCCGCTTTCCCGTCCGAGCGCATCGGTGGCGCCAACGAGGAAGAAGACGACAACGTCGTGGCTCTCGACGAGCTGGCTGACCGCCGTCGCCGCCGCAGCTCCTAAAGCTCACCGCGCACTCCCTGAAGAACGCAGAAGGGGTGCGGTCCCGTAGCTGGGATCGCACCCCTTTTCGGTGTCTTCCTCTACTAGATATGGTCCCAGGCCCGATCCAAGATCAGGTGCAAAGTCAGTACCACACTAAGGTCGGGATCAGGCCAGAGTGAGGATCAGGTCAGAGTCAGGACCAGATCTCGGACCAGATCCCGGACTAGGAAAGCCCCGCAGCGGAGCGGACTGCCTCTGGGAGCGCAGCGGCGTCGGGGGCCTGGGAGGTGAAGGAGGCGGCGTCGATAAGCGCGTTGTCCGCTTCGCCGCTTCCGACCCGGACAATGGTGAGGTCGATGCCCTTGGCCTTGGCCTCTTTGAGCGCCTGGAGCGCGGAATCATCGGCGCTGTCCACGGATCCGGATGTGATCAGGACGATGCGGACAGGATTCTCCGGGGTCGCCTCGGTTTGCGCGTAGTCGACGGCGGAGGCGACTGCCTCACGGGTCTGCGGCTGGCCGTCGTTAACGAACCGGAAAGCGGTGCCGGTGGCATCGTCAGCATTGCCGGTGAAGGCGACGTTGGCGCGGTACCCCTTGTTCACGCCAGGCGTGAGCGGGGAGGAGTAGTTCCACAGCGCAACGGAGTGACCGCCGGACGTGATCTCGCCGATGGCCGCGTCAATCGCTTCTGCCGCCGGGTCGTTGAACTCCGCCATTCCGGCAGAGGTGTCGAGCAGGAACAGCGTGTCAGCCGGTTCGCCCGGAGCGCCCGCCTCCTGCGTGCCTGACGGTTGGTCGCTGCCGGCAGTTTGCGCCTCGGGATCGGTGACGCGCTTCCCGCCCTCCGGCTCGGCCGCGGACCAGACAGGCTCGCTCACACCGGACATGTCCTGGACGACATCGCCGTTGGCATCGGTGAATGTCTTGCCTGCGTAGTCGCCGAAAGCCTGCGCGGCGCGGGTCTGCTCCTCGTTGACCGAGTCGGTGGTGTTGAGGGGGATTGCGGAGTAGACGAGTTGTGCATCGTCGAGAGGCGTGAAGGTTGTTCCCTCCGGTGCGTTATCTTCGGTAGTCGCGACAAGCTTGCCTTGTTGGGCTGCGGCGTCGGAGCCAGCCGGGATGCGCTGCTTCTTCAGAGCATCAGCTGCTGCCTGATCGGATTCGGCGAGCTTCTGGGAGGCGATCGCAGAGGCCTCCGGCTGCGTGGCAGTGGGGAAGAGGACGTCCGCCAGGGTAGGTGCGCCTGCCTTATCGGCGGGACCGGCGACACCGACGGCGGAGGCGTAGACGGCCGGGGGCTCGTTGTTCGCGGCGCTGCGGCCGGCCGAGGTGATCTCGTTGGTGGTGATCGGAGAAAGGGGGGCGACGTAGACGGCGGCGTCCTCAAGCTTTTCGACGTACTCCGGTGTCACGCAGTAGTCGCGCACCACGGGGTGGGACGCCGCGTAGTCCTCCACGAGCTGCTCACCGACGGTCTTGTTGGCGGCTGCGACAGGCAGTGCGAGGTCGCCGGCGACGCACTCCTGCTCACCCGCGGCACTGGTTCCCGTTTCTCCCGAACCGGATCCGCCGCGCAGCACCAGCCACGCGATGACAGCGGCAATCAGCAACGCAATGACGGCCAGAACCGCTATGACCTCCTTGGACAAGGAGTAGTTGTTCTTTCCGGTGGAGTGCCGTCCCATGGCGCAGGCCCCTTTCGAGCAGACATCTTCCCGCTCAGTCTAGTAGCCGAGGACGCTGTCGAGGATCGCGACAAGGCGGTGTCCCAAGGCTTCTCCGCGTCCCGTGAACGCGCGTTGGCGGGCGACGTACTCGGCTTTGCCTTCCGGTGTTTCGACAGGTACGACTCCGTAGCCAAGCACGCGGCAGTCGTACGGGGAGGCTTCCATGTCAAGCAGGCGGATGTCGCAGGCGAGCTCGAAGCAGTCGAGGAAGAGCTCGCCAGGCACGAGCGGCCCCATTTTTGCCGCCCATTTGAACAGGTCCATCCCGGCGTGCAGGCAGCCGGCTTGTTCATGGGAGGGGCGCGTCGTGTTCTCGAGCACCGTCAGATTCAACGGCTTCGCGGGCGGCGTGAAGAACCGGTACGCGTCGTAGTGCGTGCACTTGAGTTCGTGCTTATCGACGACCGCGTTCGTCCCCTCCGCCCCCAACCGCAACGGGAGACTGTGGCGGGGCTGCTCGTCCCGGTAGACCATGGCCCATTCGTGCAGCCCGAAGCAGTCGAATTGCGTCCGGTTATCCTGTGTGGCGCGCAGAAGATGTCGGATACGCTCCAGGTTTTCGCGCCGGTGGGCCAGGAAATCGTCCACATCGGCGGTGACCGAACCGTCGGGGGCGGTCGCGTAGTGGCGCCACTGGCTGTGGGGAGCGTGGGCGGCGTCGATAAGCGAAATGCCCGGCCCCGGATGCCACCGCAACACGTGCGCCGGGCGTACGGCGTAGTAGTCGAAGAGGAAATCCCAGATAGGGTGCTTCTCGCCGCGCGAACGCCGCTCGAGGTGCGGGTCGACCCACACCCGTGCCCGTTCCTCGTGCGCGCGCAACAGTTCCTCCCATTCGGCGCGCGGAAGTGCCGTCGGCATCGTCGGTCTACTCGTCCTCGTGGGTCCAGTCGGAGACCGTGCCCACGTATTCCTCGATCAAATCCTCCAGCGCGAGAACACCGACAAGCTCGCCGTGATCGCGCACCTGCGCCATGTGGGCCGAACGGCGGTGCATGGATGTCAACGCGTCGTCGAGGCTTCCGGAGCCGTCCACAATGCTCAAGCGACGGATGCGGTTCTGCGGAATGATCGGGTTCGCCGCATCCGACTGCAGCAGATCCAGCACGTCCTTGACGTGGATATACCCCACGAGGGCGCCCGCAGACCCCTCCACGGGGTAGCGCGAGTAACCCGTCTCCCTGACGGCCTTCTCCAACGCCGAAAGCGTGATGCCGCCGCGGGAGTAGGGGATGGTCACCACGTCGTCGATCGGAATCATGACCTCTTTGAAGCTGCGGTTCTCCGACGACAGGGCGTTGGCGAGACGCACGGTCTCTTCCGCATCAAGTAGGCCCTCCTGGCGCGACTCCTCGATCATATTCGCGAGCTGCTCCTGGTCTACCGTCGAGTCCAACTCGTCGCGCTGCTCCACACCCATAAGGTGCAGCGTCCAACGCGCGAGCTCGTTGAGGGCGTAGATGAACGGCCGGGTCAGCTTCACCCACATATCCATCGCGGGGGTGAGCCACACCGCCAGCGTCTCGGGCCCGGCGATCGAGATATTCTTCGGGATCATCTCGCCGAAGATGATGTGCAGCACAGTGATGAGCAGCAGCGCAATCACGAACGACAGCGGGTGCAGCAGGTCTTCGGGTACGCCGAGACCGGTGAAGGGGACCTCGAGGAAGTGGGCGATCGCCGGCTCGGCGACCTTGCCCAGGATCAGTGAGGCAATCGTGATGCCGAACTGGGCGCCCGCGAGGTACAACGAGAGGTGCTCCGTGGCATTCATAGCTCGGCGGGCACCTGTCCTGCCTTGGGCCAGCATCGACTCGAGGCGGTCTTTGCGCGACGACACCAGCGCGAACTCCGCGGCCACGAAGAACGCGTTGGCCAGCAGAAGCGCGATGATGAGGATACTCGCTACCCAAATGCTCACTGTTCCCACTTCCTTGCGTCTTCGTCGGAGACAGGGGTGAGAATCGCTTTGTCCAGGCGGCGGCCCTCCATGACGGAGACACGCGCCAGCCAGCGGCCGGCGTTGCCGGACTCGAAATCATCCTGCGCCTCATTGTCCGACACTGGCAGAAGCACGGTGTCGCCGACTTGCGGGACGCGGCCGAGAGCCGACATGATCAGCCCGCCGAGGGTCTCGTACGGGCCGTCGGGGGACAGGTAGCTGGTGCGCTCGGCAAGTTCGTCGAGACGTACCAGGCCGGAGACCTCCCAGGAGGAGCCGAAACGGTGGAAGTCGCGCTCGGATTCGCGGTCGTCGTGCTCGTCGTAAACCTCGCCGAGAATCTCCTCGACGACATCCTCGATGGTCACCAAACCCTGGGTGCCGCCGTATTCGTCAGCGACGAGCACCATCTGCGAGCCGGCCGAACGCACTTGGTTGAGCACCGCATCGCCGTCGAGGGTCCCCGGAACGAAGGACACCGGCTTGGCCAGCGGACCGAGCAGCGTCGTCGCGCGCTCGTCGCTGGGGACAGAGAAGGCATCCTTGATGTGCACGATCCCGACGGTGTCGTCGAGGTCCCCGCGGCGGACGGGGAAGCGGGAGTGGCCAGTCTCAATAGCCAAGGCGATGAGGTCGCTGACCGTGTCCTCGACGTCGAGGGAGTTGACTGTCGAACGCGGCGACATCACTTCTTCTGCCGTGGTCTCGCCGAACTGCAGGGACCTGTCGAGCATCCGCGCGGTGGCCGCATCCAAACCGCCGGCCTCCGCGGAGCTGCGCACCATCGCGCCGAGCTCCGGGCCGGAGCGTGCTGACGCAAGCTCATCCGCCGGCTCGATCCCGAGCTTGCGCACGAACCAGTTCGCCGACGCATTGAGTCCCTTGATGAACCAGGCGAAGACAGTGTTGAAAGCGTTGACGGGCGGAACAACGAAACGCGCTGCCGCGAGGGGATTGGCGATAGCCAGATTCTTCGGCACAAGTTCGCCGAAAACCATCGACAGCGTCGTGGCCACGATGAGAGCCAGCACCAAGGCCACGGGCCGGGAAGCTGACTCGCTCAGGCCGACAAGCTCAAGCAGCGGACCAAAGAAGCGCGCCAGCACCGGTTCGGCGAGGAAGCCGGTGGCCAGTGTCGTGATCGTGATGCCAAGCTGCGCGCCGGAGAGAACGAAAGAGAGATTGGCGTGGTCGCGCTGCACGGCGCGGGCGGTCTTATCGCCCTTTTCCTGCACGTGCGACTCGATCGTGGAGCGTTCGAGGCCGGTCATGGCGAATTCAATGGCCACGAAGAGACCGGTAGAAGCCGTGAGCAGCACGAAGCCGATCAAGGCGAGAATGGAGATCAGTATGTCCATGGGTGGTTAGAGCTCTTTGCGCCTGGGACTCCTTTTTCGGCGGCGCCCACCGTTGGGGTTGGAATGAGCTTTATTCGGTTGCCGTCCGCGCCGCGAACCCTGCGGACGTTGGTTGCGCGTCTTGGAGGGGTCCGCGGTCTGACCTGGCGGGGGCAGCGGATTGCCGTTTGGCTTCCGCGCTCCCGTGATTTTAGCAAGCTCGGCAGATTCGGCGCTAACCTCGACTTTCTTGGCGTCCACGCCGGCTTTGCGGAGGAGCTGGTCAACGTCTTTGCGCTGCTCGTCCATCACGAGCGTGACCACGGTTCCGGAAGTGCCCGCACGTGCGGTGCGGCCGGCGCGGTGGAGATATGCCTTGTGCTCGGCGGGCGGGTCGATGTGGACGACGAGGGAGACATCGCTGATGTCGATTCCGCGGGCCGCGATGTCGGTAGCCACGAGCACGGGCAGGGAGCCGCCAGCGAAGCCCTCGATGGCGCGGGTGCGCGCACCTTGGCCCTTGTCGCCGTGGATGCCTTGCGCGTTGATGCCGACGCGGCGCAGCTTCTTCACCTGCCGGTCCACACCGTGCTTGGTGCGCATGAACATGATGGTCTTGCCGTCGCGCGCGGCGATCAGCGGAACAATGTCGTTGCGCGCTTCACGGTCGCCGACGAACAGCTGGTAGTGCTCCATTGAATCGACGGCCGCGGCGGCGGGCGCCGTCGAGTGCGTCACGGGGTTGTCGAGGTATCGCTGAACAAGCTTGTCGACGTCACCGTCCAGCGTCGCCGAGAACAACAGGCGCTGGCCGGTGGAGGGGGTGGCGTCGAGAAGCTTGCGCACCTGAGGGAGGAAGCCCATGTCCGCCATCTGGTCGGCTTCGTCGATAGCTGTGATCTCAACGGCGTCGAAGCTGAGCTTGCCCTGGTTAATGAGGTCCTGCGCGCGTCCCGGTGTTGCCACGAGCACATCCACCGGTGCGGCGAGTGCGCGGATGTGGTTGTTGATGTTGACGCCGCCGACGACCTCGATGATGCGGAGGTACACCGCCGCGGCGGGGTCGTCGAGACGCTGGCGGATCTGAGCGGCGAGCTCGCGGGTGGGGGCGAGAATGAGTCCGCGTGGATGGCCAGGGCGCGACGGCTTACCAGCGAGCAGAGCGAGCATCGGGAGACCGAACGTGAATGTCTTGCCGGACCCGGTAGGGCCGCGGCCGAGAACATCGCGGCCGTCGAGTACTCCCGGGATCGCCGCTTGCTGGATCGGGAAAGGCTGACGAATGCCCTGGGTGTCCAGGACGTCGACGATGGGGCGGGGAAGCCCTAAATCAAGAAAAGAAGGCACCGTGGGAAGTCTACCGACGCCCCCGCGGTGCCTGGGTGAGCGCAACGCGCCCAGCTAGTACTAGTAGCTGATCTCCTCGCGCTCGCCGGACCACGTCGTGTGGTACGTGCCCTCCATGTCGACACGCTTGTACGTGTGGGCACCGAAGAAGTCGCGCTGGCCCTGAATCAATGCGGCCGGCAGGCGGTCGGAACGCAGCGAATCATAGTAAGACAGGCTGGAGGCGAACACCGGGATCGGCAGCCCCAGCTGGGTCGCCGTGACGACAACGCGGCGCCAGGAGTCGATGAGACCGTTCTCGAGCTCCCCGCGGAAATACGGGTCGAGCAGCAGCGACGGCAGTTCCGGGTCGTTGTTGTACGCCTCGGTGATGCGGTTGAGGAACTTCGCGCGGATGATGCAACCACCGCGCCAAATCGTGGCGAGATCCTGCGGCTTAAGGCCCCAGCCGTATTCCTGGGAGCCGGCGTTGATCTCGTCGAAGCCCTGCGCGTACGCGACGAGCTTCGACGCGTACAGGGCGCGCCGGACGTCCTCGACGAACTGCTCCTTGTCCACGCCGAGTGACTCCAAAGTGGCGGTTTCACCGGACGGCAAGCCAGTCTCCTTGACTGCCTCGCGCTGGGCGAGTGCCGACGACAGCGCACGCGCGAACACAGCCTCGCCGATGCCGGTGGTGGGCACACCCAGATCGAGCGCTTCCTTTACAGTCCAGCGGCCCGTGCCCTTCTGTCCCGCGGCATCGACAATGACGTCAATGAACGGTTTGCCCGTCTTCGCGTCCACCTGGCGCAGGACCTCTGCGGTGATCTCGATCAGGTACGAATCCAGGTCACCCTGGTTCCACTCGGAGAAAATCTCGGCCAGTTCGGCCGGCTCGATGCCCGCCGCGTAGCGAAGAAGGTGGTAAGCCTCGCCGATGACCTGCATGTCGGCGTATTCAATGCCGTTGTGGACCATCTTGACGAAGTGGCCGGCGCCGTCCGGGCCGATGTGCGTCACGCACGGTGTCCCGTCGACCTTGGCGGAGATGTCCTCCAGCAGCGGACCGAGCGTCTCCCAGGACTCCTTCGGGCCGCCGGGCATGATCGACGGTCCGCGCAGTGCGCCTTCCTCACCGCCGGAAATGCCAGCACCGACGAAGTGGCGCCCCTTCGCGGCGACCTCTTTTTCGCGGCGGATCGTGTCGGTGAAAAGGGAGTTTCCGCCGTCGATGATGATGTCGCCTTCATCCATCGCCTCGACAAGCTGATCGATCACCGCGTCAGTAGCCTTGCCCGCCTGCACCATAATCACGGCCTTGCGGGGGCGCTCCAAGGAAGCGACGAAGTCCTCGATAGTCTCCGAGGGGATGAACGACCCCTCGCCGCCGTACTGTTCCATCACCGCTCGGGTCTTCTCCGGCGAGCGGTTGAAGATAGCCACGGTGTGGCCGCGGGAGGCGAAGTTACGGGCCAAATTGGAGCCCATCACGGCCATGCCCACGACACCGATCTGAGCCTTGCCGGCAGTGTCTGCACCGTTGGGGGCAGCGTTAGAGGAAGATGCGTCATTCGAAGTCATGCCCTCGAGCATACGCACGCGCCAAACGCCTGGGAGGCAACCTCCGCAAGGAATTTCCTGCCGCTGTTTCCAGAGTCCGGCAATTTGGTCTAGTTTCGTTGCTAAAGTCAGTTTCTATGGATATCAACGACCTCAAGCACCTGCAGAACCGCCAACTCAACGATGAGGAACTCACCGCACTCAACGCTGCCAGCACCGAATTCGATTCATTTATCGGCCTGAAATTCACGGCCTTCGGCCCCGAGAAGATCGTCGCGGAGGTCGAGGCACAACCGAAGCACCACCAGCCCGCAGGCATGGTCAACGGGGGAGTTTTCTGCTCCATCGGTGAGACCATGGGGTCCTTCGCTGGCTACCTCGCCGCCGGTGCCCCGGTCGTCGGAATGAACAACAGCACCGATCTCCTGCGCAGCGTCGCCGACGGTGTCATCGAGGCGGACGTCACTCCAGTGCATGTCGGACGGCGCACCCAGCTGTGGCGCACGGAGATGCGGCAGGAAGGCAAGCTCGTCGCCGTCAGCATGCTGCGGACGATGGTTCTGGACTCCTAAAAGAAGGGGCCGCGGCTCTAGACCCGACGTGTCTCTAGAGCCAATGGTTCTTCCGGAACCACCAGTACATGCCCAGGATCGACGCGAACATCACCACCAGCACGACTGGGTAGCCGTACCGCCACCCGAGTTCGGGCATGTTCTCGAAGTTCATGCCGTACACGCCGGCGATCATCGTCGGGAGTGCGGCCATGCCGACGACAGCGGAGATGGTGCGCATGTCGGAGTTCTGCTGCATGGAGACCTTGGCCACGGAGGCGTCGAGAAGCGATGAAAGCCGCTCATCGAAAGCGGACACGTTGTCGCTGACAATCATGGCGTTGTCCTGCACGTCGCGCAGGTACGAGCGAATCGGCTTGCTCAGCAGGTCCTTGTGCAGGGTGAGGCCGGAACGCAGCGCGGGCCCCAGCGGGTCGGTGGCGTGGCGCATCTCCAGAACCTCACGCTTGTACATGTAGATCTTGTCGATGTTGATCAGCTGCCGCGGTGTGAATACTTCGTTCTCGAGTTCGTCGACATCGCTGGAGAGGAACGTCGTGACCTTCATATAGTTCTCGACGATGTGGTCCGCGACCTTCCACGCCACGGCCGCCGGGCCGAGCGAGGAGATTTCCGGGTCCTCGATAAGCTCCTGCGTCAGGTTCGGCAGTTGAGCGTCGTGGCGGATGGTGATCACGAAATCCTCGCCGACGAGCATTTGCACCTCACCGGTCGAAATGATTTCGCGGAGGTCCGAGACTTCCTCGTCGTCACGGTAGACGACGGTGCGGATGACGATGAAGAGCTGCTCGCCGTAGCGCTCCACCTTGGGGCGCTGGTGCGCCGTCACGGCATCTTCGACAATGAGGTCGTGGATGCCGAATTCCGCCGCCACGCGCTCCATCTGCTCAGCGCTCGGCTCGTGCAGAGAGAGCCACACATAGCCGTTTTCAGCCTGCTTCACGCGCTCCATGGCGCTGGTGTAGTGCATGGACCCGGGCAGGGCGTTGCCTTCGACGAAGACGCGGCAGAAGTCGACGGACCGCTCGACGGGCACTGGGACGGGCCGCTGGTCTTGCTTCGCCTGCGATTTAGCCTTGTTACGGGGCAGAGGTAGTTTCGGCGGCATAGCGACCCCCTTTTTCACAGACTCGGCAGGAAGCTGGGCTCGCGCATTCGCATATCGACGAATCACGCCAGCCCAGCGGTGAACTTAATAGATCATACGCCTAGCCCGCCGCGAAGCGTGCACCGAGAGCCCGAGCGGGCGGTGGAGGGGGAGGAGAAGGTTTAGTTCTCCCCGTTGGTGTCGCGCAGCTCGGAGTATTTCTCGGTGTTGTTGCCGGACTCCTTGCCTAGGTTCAGCAGGGCAGTGCGGGCGTGCATCTGCTGGAGGGTGGTCGGCAGGTTGTAGCGCTTCGGGGTGAGCGCGTTGAGCGTCCAGGTGAACATGGACACGACGCGGTTGCGCTTGGAGACGAGGAAGGACACGTGGACGAGCAGCCACATGATCCAGCCGAGGAAGCCGGCGATTTCGACTTTGCCCATCTTCACGACAGCGTGGAAGCGGGAGACGATCGCCATGGAGCCCTTGTCGAAGTAGGAGAAGTCCTCGCGCTGGTCCGGCTGCTGGTCCTCTTCAACGCCGGCCTTGATGGCCTTCGCGGCATACTCACCGGTCTGGATAGCTACCTGTGCCAAGCCCGGAAGGCGGTCGAGGCTCATCATGTCGCCGACGACGAAGACGTTGCGGTGCTCGCCGACGGAGAGGTCCTTGTTCACCGGGACCTTGCCTGCGCGGTCGACCTCGAGGCCTGCCTGCTCGGCGATCGTCTTGCCCAGCGGGGAAGCGGCGACACCGGCGGACCAGATCTTGGTGTAGGAGTCGATCGTGGTCTCTTCCTCGGTCTTCATGTCCTTGTAGGTGACCGAGTTCTCGTCGATGTTGGTGACCATCGCGTTGAGCCGGACGGTCACGCCGAGGCGCTCCAGCTCGCGCTGCGCCTTGCGGCCGAGGCGCTTGCCGAAGGGCGGAAGGACCTGGGGTGCGCCGTCGAGAAGAATGATCTTGGCGCTGGACGGGCGGAAATTGGAGTATTCGTCGCGGAAGCTGCGGTGCGCCATCTCGGCGACCTGGCCGGCGAGCTCCACACCGGTCGGGCCTGCGCCGACGATGACGAAGGTGAGCAGGCGCTCGCGCTCTTCCGGATCCTCGACAACCTCGGCTCGCTCGAAGGCGGTGACGAGACGGGAGCGGATCTCGAGGGCGTTGTCCAGCGTCTTCAAACCCGGAGCGAACTCAGCGAAGTGGTCGTTGCCGAAGTAGGACTGGCCGGCGCCGGCGGCGACGATGAGGGAGTCGTACTCGTAGGTGCGGGTGAACTCGCCCTCTTCAAAGGTGACGGTCTGGCCGTCGAGGTTGATGTCGGTGACGTCGCCGCGCACTATGTCCGTGTTGCTCTGCTTGCCCAGAATCTGGCGGGTCGAGGTCGCGATCTCGCCGGTGGACAGAAGACCCGTTGCCACCTGGTACAGCAGCGGCGGGAAGAGGTGGAAGTTGGTGCGGCTAATCAACGTGACATCCACGTCGGCGCCGTCAAGCTCGCGAGCCGCGAAAAGCCCGCCGAAGCCGGAACCGATGATGACGACGTGGTGGCGGTTGCCCGCTGGACGGTAAGGCTTATCGGACATTTATCTGTACTCCTTGTAGCAATTGCACGCTTATCCGCCATGAGATCATACGCCGGTTTCGAAACTCGGCGCGCCGTGGCTCCCATGAGGCGGGCTGCCGTCGGTCTATGGTAGACGGCGTGTCCGACAACCCCGCGATCCCCATGCACTTACGTACGGTCGACGCTGACCAGTGGCCGAATATCGTGGCGTTGCCGTCGGTCCGCTTGTTGGGACTCCGGGCCCGGCACGCGGAGGCGCAGTTCGCGGCCGCGTGCGCCAAGGCGGGCCTCGAGCTCGACCCGGATAGTTCCCCGGATCTCACTGTCGACCACGCGGAGCTGTTCGACCGCATCGCCGCGAACGGGTGGATCGGTCTCGCTGAAGGGTATATGGCGGGAGAGTGGCGCACGGAGACTCCCGAGGATCTGGTCAAAGTGCTCGGCGCGTTGCTCCGTGTGGAGTACAACCCGAAGACGAAGCTCGCGAGTCACGGGAGATACAGCGGCGGCGAGGTGCCGCCGGAGCTCGTCGCGAGGTTCTCGGGCGACGGGATGAGCGCGTTCGCGGGCCATTTCGCCACGGGAGTTCCGACGATGGAGCGCGTGAGCGTGAAATCGCATTCGCCGGGTGCGGGCCGCGGGCGAGAACCGAAGAACTATTTCGTTTCGGAGACAAATTTCAGCGCGCCGCTCGAGACGGAGAAGCTGGATCTCGCGGATGCGCAAGCGAGGAGCGTGGACATGCTTCTCAACGCCGCCGCCGTCCGCCCCGGCACCCACCTCGCCGAGCTGCCGTCATCGGGCGGGGCTGTGGCGATCGCGGCGGCCGCACGCCGCGCCACCGTGGATTCCGTGATCACTGATCCGGGAATGCTGCGCGCCGTGCGCGAACGTCTCACACTCGGCGGGGCAGAAGACGCAGTGCACCTCAATGTGGTGGAGGGGTTGCTGCGGGGCATGGAGCGTCGAAAAGCGCGCTACGACGCTGTTGTCTCGGCGGAGCACCTGGAAACGATGCCGACGGACCTGCAAGCACGCTATTTCGCGCTTATCGACGACCTCTTGGCCCGCTCCGGCCGCGCCGCCCTCCAAACCGTCGTGTCGACGGGGAAGCTGACCCCGCCCGCTGAATCGGCGCTGGAATCGCTGCGCGCTTATATTTGGCCAACTCTGAATTACCGGACGGTCGACGAACTTCGCAAAAGCGTCGATACGCGCAGCGGACTCCGCATTGTCGCGCAGACCCACGCGCCAGACCACCTTGAATTGTCGCTGCGGCATGAGCGCACCGTCTTCCAAAGCCAGCTGCGTGAGGCGGCCGCCGACGGATTCGACGCAGTGTACCGACGTCTGTGGATGTGGCAGCTCGCGCTGCGGGAGGCAATGGCGCACGCCAGCATGCTCGATGTTGTGCAGGTGACGTTGATGCACCGGCACCGACATGGTGTCAGGTAGCGGCAGAGCCGCAGCCCGGGGAGCGAGCGGGCCGGCAGAAAACTAGGGCGCGTCTCCCGCGAACATTACTTGACATAATGTACATTATCGGACAGTAATGGATAATGGGCTATGGGTGGATGCGGCGAACACGGGCGCAATGGCCCGCACATGCGCCGCTAGCCCGTGGCCCGCCTAGTCCTTCTTTTCCAGTTTCAGGCGGATATTCACTTCGCCGTTCTCGTCGATCTTGGCGGCAACGAACTCCGGCGTCTCCACTCCGTAGTCCGCGCGGCTGATCGGAATGTCGGCGTGGACGATCACTGTCTCTCCGGTACGCAACGCGGTGAAATCCTGGGTGATGCTGTTGGTCTGTCCGTGGATAGTCAGGTCGCCGGTGAGCGTCACGGTGCCGACGGTGCCGTCATCCGGGAGCTGCGACACGTCCGCGGGTTCAGTGAGGGTGAATGTGGCTTCCGGGTACTCCTCCGTGTGAAGGATCTTCCTTCGCACATTTTCGTCACGCACATCTTTATCCGTGACGATATTAGTCATGTCCACGGTCACCTCACCGGCGGTCAACCTGCCGCCTTCGATGGTCATTTCGCCGTCGACATCCTGGGTCGAGCCCGATGTGGTTCTCGCATCACCAGGCAGCAACTCGTTGAACGTGAACCCGGCGGACGTGACGTTCTTGCCGGGCTTGGCGGACACCACCCACGTTCCGTCCACATCCGTCGCTGCCGGCTTGGCGCCGTCCGCGTCAATGCCCTCCGTTTTCACGCCTGGGTGCGAGAACAACGAAATGGCCAGCGGAACCAACGCGAAAAGCGCAAGCACGGCAATGACCGCAGCGCCGCCGAAGACAATGAGTTTCTGGTTGCGGTTGCGCATGAGTATCCCTCTCTGCCTTGAATGCCGGCCCGTGTGTGCGTCCGGCGCGCGTTATTGCGTTATTGGAGCCTCTCGAGCTTCTTAGCCATCGTAACCAGGTCATCGCACAGAGACTGAATCTCGTCGGCATCCGCGCCCTCACTGGACGCAATCGCGATGTCTTCGGCGGCGCACCGGATCTCGAACAGCTTGTCCTTCAGTGTGTCTCCCTGCAGCTTGCGCGTGGTCCGGGCACCTTTCGGCGCTGCGTGCCGCAGTTCGTAGGCGCGCTGCTTGCATGAGTCGCCGCAGTACTTCCGCGGCCGCCCACGCCCAGGTGTGAGCTGAATCTCCTTGCCGCAGTACTGGCAGGTCGGCGCCGTGTCGGTTGCTTGGTTCATGGTCGCGGTTCATCTTATCCGCCCCGCGGCGGATTCCACGGAACAATCGATGCAGTCGGCGCGTTAGAACTGTTGGCCGTTATACTTTAGGCTCGCGACGATTATTCACAACGAAGGGAAAGATGCAGCATGGCTGATCGGGTGCTACGTGGTAGCCGCATGGGCGCAGTGAGCTACGAGACGGATCGCGACCACGATCTCGCGCCGCGCAGGATGGCGAAATACCGCACCCCGAACGGCGAGATTTACGAGATTCCATTCGCCGACGACGCCGAAATTCCCGAGGAATGGCCGTGCAAGAACGGCCAGGTGGGCACCCTCATGGAGGGTGAAGGTGTTGAGTCGAAGCCGGTGAAACCGCCACGCACCCACTGGGACATGCTCCGTGAGCGCCGCAGCTTAGAAGAGCTCGATGAGCTTCTCGAGGAGCGTTTGGAGCAGCTCCGCAAGCGCCGCCGCGCCGCTGCCCGCATTGCGAAGGAGCAGAAGGAAGCGCAGGAGAACGGTAGCTAGTCGCTTATCGCCGTCCCCTCTCCTACTTCCCCGCACCAAAAAAGCCGGCACGGAAACAAATTCCTGCCGGCTTTTGGCGTGCCTTTAGTGGCTGATGTCCAGCGGCTAGCGGCCAGTGGCTAGCGGTTAGTGGCGGTTGTCGCGGAAGCGCTTCAACTCGTACTTGGCCAGCTTGAGGCCCTCTTCGACAAGGTCGCCAGCGAGTTGCGTTGCGCGGGTGACTTGGCCCGGGATCTTGTACACGCCGAGCTCGTCGAGCTGGTAACGGCCCAGTCGGCTCAGTTCCGTGGCCATTTCGGAGGCCTGGGTGGAGCGGCGCTTCCACCCCCACTTGGTCACCTCGGCGAGCGATTCGCCAGCGAAGCTGGCGTCGAGCTTGGACTCGCCGAGCTCACGGTCGACGAAGGTAATCGGTACCTCGCGGACATCGAAGCCCTCCTGTACAGCGCGGTCGGCGAGATCGACCTGGAAAATATAGCCCTTACGCGACAGGGTGCTGAGGTCGATGGTCTCGAGCACCTCGCGTCGAAAAGCGCGGTAACCGGCCGTCATGTCGGCAACGTCATCGCCGAGGGCAACGGAGATGTACAGGTTGCCCAGCTTGGACAGCAGGTAGCGGTTGCGGGGCCAGTTGACGGCCTCGCCTCCGTCGACGTAGCGGGAACCGATGACTAGGTCCGCTCCTTCGTCAATAGCCGACAGCAGGCGCGGCAGCTGTTCCGGTGCGTGGGAGCCGTCTGCGTCCATCTGGCAGAGCACGGCGTAGTCGCGCTCGAGACCCCAGTCGAATCCAGCTGTGTACGCGCCGAGCAGACCGGTCTTCTCCTCGCGGTGGATGACGTTGACATGGCTGTCCTCAGCGGCCATCTCGTCGGCCTTCTCGCCGGTGCCGTCCGGGGAGTTATCGTCGACGACCAGAATGTCCACGTCCGGGTTCGACTCGCGGACGCGCCCGACGATCAACGGGAGGTTCTCCACCTCGTTGTATGTCGGGATGATCACCAGAGTCGAGTCGGTCGGTTTCTCAGCCACAGTGTCTCCGTTTCTTTCGCTTTGTTCGGGCTATACGTCAGTCTTCGTCTTCAGGGTGCCGCGCCGGCTGCGGTGCCGCCGACGTGTCCTGACTCTTTCTAGAAGCATACCCCCGCCGGGTGGTCGCGACTGCCGCGAGCATCACCGCGATACCGCCTGCCACGATAAGCCACTGGATGAATCTGCCGTAACGCACAGCGAACGTCACGGAATCGCGCAGCGGCAGCTTGTCGACGAGATACGCCGGCGTGAAGATCTCCGTTTCCTGCGCCACGGTGCCGTCAGGACGCACGATGGCGGAAGCTCCCGAGGTCGCCGCGACCACCACTGCCCTGTCGGTCTCCATCGCGCGGATCCGGCTCATGGCGAGCTGCTGGTACGTCATGTCGGTGAAACCGAAGGTGGCGTTGTTCGTCGGGGTAGTGAGAATCTGGGCCCCAGCCTTGACTGCGTCACGGTAGGCGGCGTCGAACGCCACTTCGTAGCAGGTGGCCACCCCCACAACATGCCCGCCCATGCGCACAGTTCCATTGCCGTCGCCGGGCTTGAAATCTCCCGCCATGTCCACGTACGGCGAGAACCTGCGGAAGAAGTCCCGCATCGGCATCCACTCACCGAAAGGTTGCAGGAACCGCTTGTGGTGGAAGTCGCCGGCACCGGTGTCCGGATCGAAGACAACGGCGGTGTTGCGGTCCCCTACCTCGTCTTCGGTCAGGGTGCCCACCAAGACCGGTGCGTCGACGGCTTTGACTGCCTCAGTGATGAGGTCGCGTGCTTGCCGGTCCCGGAATGGATTCACATCGGAGGAGTTTTCCGGCCAGAACACCAGGTCCGGGTGTTCACCGCTGGCGGCCAGCTCCTTAGTCACGTTGACGTGGTTGGCCAAGACAGCGCGGCGCTGCGCATTGAAGTCGAGACCCATGCGGGGCACGTTGCCCTGGACAGCGGCGGCGGTCACGGTTTCCGTCGTCGGTCCGGGGCGGTCGACGCCGAGACCTGCGAGTATCCCGAAATTGATGGTCAAGCCTGCCGCGATCAGGGCGGTGATGGAACGGCGAATTGTGGTGCGGGGGCCGTCGATAAGCGATATCGCGGCGGCGCTCAGCGCTGCAGCCAGCAGCACGGTGGCAAATGTGATTAGGGCGGGTCCGCCCCACGGCGCGAAATTCGCCAGCGGACCGTTGATCTGCCCCCATGCAAGGCGTACCCACGAGAAGCCGCCGAACGGGAATGACGACAGGAAGAATTCCACGGCCGAATAGACGAAGGCGAAAGCGATGAAACCGAACTGCCACCGGGCGACCAAAACCCCGAAAACACCGGTCAGAATCGTCCACAATGCAAGTGTGACGGACAGCGCGATCCACGGCAGGGCACCCACGAATTCGCCCACCCACGGCAACAGCAGAACATAGGCGCTGAAGCCGTGGATGAACCCCAACAGCGCGCCCCACCTCGCAGTCGGTCCAGCAGCCGCGCCGACGGGCTGGCGCGGCCACGGAGCGAGCGCGGCGTAGAACAGCGAGACGCCCACAACTCCAGCCGCCGCGTAACCGTGGGGCTCGTAGGAGAAATACACCAGCACGCCCCCAAGCCCCGCGAGGAGGACCCGGGCAATTCTTGCGAGCCGCGTCATGCGCGTGTCAGGGAAAACAGCAGCTGTCACTTCCGGTCATCTCCGAAATCTTCGGGGCGGGCGTTGCGGGACCAGTTCTCGATCTCTTCGTCGCTGGGAGCCGGCGCAGTATCTGGTTCTGCGTCAATGACATCGCCCGGGGCGAAGGTGCCGTAGGAGGCGCTGCGGCGCTTCATGGGGGAAACATCGTAGACCTGCACGCCGAAGTCCTCCACACGCTTGCGCAGGGAATTCGCCATGGATTTACGCACGAGCTCACGCGTGGGGCGCACAAGCAGGAGCAGCCCGATCACCGAGGAGACGTAGCCCGGGATGATCGCCAACGCCCAGCCCGCAGCGACGAGGGCGGTCCCGCCGGCGAACTGCCCGACGGAACCGGCTCCGGAGGAGGCGCGCTCGAGTTCGGAGCGCAGCGCGGGCGAGGCGGCCAGCGCACCGACGACCATCAGGATGAAAATGCCCAGCAGCGCCCAGCCGACGCCGATGAGCTGGCTCACTCCCCAGAAGGCGAGGGCTTCGATCAGGAAATAAGCGAGAATCAGCATGCGCACAGACTACCTGCCGGAGCGCGCTTACCGGGGCATGCGGCGCCAAACGGGGCGCGGGACGCACCGCATCACCCAGGCCAGCAGCTGCAGTGTGCATGGGATCCATACCGTCCGGCTGCCTTTGCCCATCGCCCCCACGACAGCGTCGGCAACCACGTCCGGGGTGACGGACAGCGGCGCGGGCTTCATGCCCTCAGTCATGGATCCGATGACGAAACCGGGGCGCGCGGTGATCAGTGCCACGTCGGTGCCGTGGAGGCGGTCGGCGAGTCCTTGGCAAAAGGCGTCGAGACCAGCCTTGGTGGAGCCGTAGACATAATTCGCCCGCCGTGGGCGCCAGCCGGCGATGGATGAGAAGGCGAAGATGTGGCCGTGGGACATGACGTCGGCAAGCACTGTGAGCATGCTGACTTGCGCCGCGTAATCGACGACGGCGATGTACGCGGCGTGCTCTTCGTCGTGTTCGGCGCGGGCCTGGTCGCCGAGGATGCCGAACGCCACGATCGCCGTGGTCACGTTGCCGGCCGCCTCGACGACGGCGCGGTGCGAGGCTAGGTCGGCCGCGTCGAACTCGACCGTGCGCACGCTCGCCGCGCCCGCCTCACGCATTCGCTTCTCGACGCCTCCCAGTGCCCCCGGGTTCCTCCCCGCCAGCACGACGTGGCGTCCGGCGCAGATGCGCACCGCCACTTCCCCACCGATGTCGCTGGTGCCGCCGAGCAGCAGGATCGTGCCATCGTCTTTCGCCGTAGAAATCATGCCGCAAGATTATCGTGCGTCACGCGATCGCTGCCGTGTTCAGGCGGCGCGCACCGTCGTCTTCGAGCACGACGATATCTTCGATCCGCATGCCCCATGCGCCCGGAACGTAGATCCCCGGCTCGATGGAGAAGGTCATCCCCGGTTGCAGCACGGTGTCGTTGCGGGCGATGATGAACGGCTCCTCGTGCAGTCCGAGCCCGATTCCGTGGCCGAGGCGGTGGCTGAAGTAGGTGCCGTACCCTGCCTCGTTGATGCGTCCGCGCGCTACAGCGTCGAGGTCGCCCGCAGTCATCCCGGGCCGCGCCGCGGCCACCGCGTCGTCCTGGGCGCGGCGTAAGGTGCCGTAGGCGCGCGTGAAGTCGTCGGTGGCTGTCTCCACGCCCCCGACAACGTAGGTGCGTGTGCAGTCCGAGTGGTAACCGGCGCCGACCGTACCGCCCAGATCCACGACCACGGGATCTCCGTCTTCCAGCACGCGATCGGAATAGTCGTGGTGCGGGTCCGCGCCGTTCGGTCCTGAGCCAACGATGATGAAGTCGACCCGGGAGTGCTCCCGGCGGATAAGAGCGTTGAGCTCTTGCGCGATCTCACGCTCCGTGCGGCCAGGGCGCAGCAGCTCCGGTACGGCGGCGTGGACACGGTCGATGGCAGCCGCGGCGAAAGCGAGCTGCTCGACTTCTTCGGGGCCTTTGATCATGAATGCGTCGGCGAGCAGATCAGTGGCGAGGTGGAGCTCCCCGCACGCGTCCTGCAGCCGCAGCACATGGTCGGCGGTCAGCGATGTCCCCACCGCCACCGTGCCGCCGCCGCAGGCGCGTTCCACGAGGGCATAAGGGTTCTCGCCGTCGCGCCACGTGACCAGTTGGATCCCGCGCAGTTTACCGACGCCGCGCAGCGCCGCCGCGTCGGTGGCCGGGGCGAACAGGCGCGCGTCCCCCTTCGGTGGGACGACCAGCGCGGTCAGCCGCTCGTGGGAGGCCGTCCATGACCCGGTCAGGTACGCCAACTCCGGACCGGCGCCGATCACGGCGGCACCGAGACCTTTAGCACGGATGTGACGCTGCACCCGCGACAACCGGGCGGCGTAGACATCTTGAGGAAATGTCTGGGGAAGATCAGTCATGGCCTCATGCTAGAACTTCTCCCCTACGATCGGGTTCATGTTCCCAGACGCGCTCGTCCGCCTTAGCTCCGGCAGCGCCTACTGCAGCGGCGCTCTCCTCGCGCCGGACACGGTGCTAACCTGCAACCACTTCTTCCGCAACCACCCTGACGGGGTGACGGTGCGCCAAGGGACGAAGATCCGCACGATCCGCACGGTCGCACCCGTCGCCGGGACCGACATTGCTGTGGTGCGCATCCGGCCGTTCAGGCACCTCGAAGGTGCAGATTTCCCTGAACTCGGAGAGACGCCCAGCGTGGGCGATCCGACGGTCACGCTCGGGTACGGCGGACGCGCCAAGCGGCTGCAATCGCGCGACGGATTTTGGGTGATGTCCCTGCCCGTGGCGGTCTCCCGCACGGGCTCGCTCGTTCGCCCCGCTGGAATCGTGTTCAACCGCACTCCGGCGCTCAAGGGAGACTCAGGCGGTCCGGTCCTCGCCGGCGGCAAGGTGGCGGGGGTCCAGTCGCTCATTGTCGACCCGTTCGGCCTCAATTCGCACTTCGCGGTGGTCAATCTCCTGCCGGAGGCGCTCCGCCGCGAACTGGCGGACGGGCTCCGGACCTAGTTGCCGATAGCCACCACGCCTCGGCGGATAGCCTCCACCGCACGGCGGGCGTTGTGCTTGATGTCGTCGGAGTAGCCGGTCTGCACGATCTGCTCGAGCAGGTCGATGACTTGGCGGCACGAGCGGACGAAATCACCGGGGGTCAGCTCCGCGCCGGACTCGGCGGCCGCGGCGAGAGCGTAGCCCAAGGGCGCTCCGGCGGCCCACTGGTGCAGCGAAAGCGCGAATCCGGGATCCGGCATCGCCGTCGGCGGAAGACGGTGGCGCTGCTCGTCGCTGGCCAGCTCACTGTAAATGCGCTGGGTATCGTTCATTGCGTCGGCCATGCGGTCGGTGGCGGCTTCCGGATACCCGCCGGTCGCCTTGCGGTTCTCGAAGACGCACATGGATGCCACACCGGCGAGCTCCGCCGGGTCGAGCTCGTCCCAGATTCCGCGCTTCAAACACTGCGCGACGAGCAAGTCGGACACATTGTGGATGCGGGCGAGACGTTCGCCTTCTTCGGTGACGGTGGGTTCGCCGTCGACAAGCTCGACGTAGTCCATCTCAGTCAGTAGCCCGATGATGCGCTCGAACATCCGGCCCAGCGTGTCAGTCTGCGTGTCGACGCTGGCCTGCGCACGCCCGAGCGCGCGTTCCTCCCGCACGAGGTCCTCGCCGAGGCGGGCGAGCCGTTCGCGTTCCGCCGGGGGCCAGGAGTGGACGGGGTGGGCGCGGATGGCGTCGCGAAGTTGCAGCACGCTTTTCGACGTCCGCGTCCTCGCCTTTTCCTTCAAGTTCTTCGGCGCGCGGAACTGTCCGCGGCTGAGCTGCTGCACAACTCGGCGCGTGTGCCGGCGCGGCTTGTGCGAGACATCCCGCGGGACCTTGATCCGGCCAACGACGACGGGAACGTTGCCGAAGGAGGCGGCGTCGATACGCCCCGACCAGCCGCGTTCTGTGGTGATCCACGGCCTCGGGTCGTCCTTACGGCCGGCAGGCGCCACCACAGCGGCGAGCTCCGGGCGGCGCTTCGACGGCAACGCAATGACTTCGCCCACCTGCAGGCGGCCGAGCACCTTCTGGATCTCCTTGTGGCGCTCCTCAATGGAGTTCTTCTTCGCCTTCTTCTCCTCGTCGGCAAGGTCGCGGCGAAGACGGGTGTAGTCGACGAGTTGCTCGGCGATGTCGGCGTTTGTGCCACTGTCTGTGGCACCGTCAGTGTCAACGTTCATGTCCCCGAAACCGAGTTCCGTCACCGCGGCATCCAGCTCGGCGCGCAGCTTGTCGACGCTCGCCTTCTGCCTCTCGATCTTCCTCACCTCCCCGACGACGCTGCGGTCGGTCTGGAACTGGGCGAAGGACTTCTCGATGAGGCGGATCGAGTCCTCGAAGCCGTTCATCTGCAGCATGTTGATCGCCATGTTGTACCCGGGGGTGAACAGGGAGATCAACGGGTACGTGCGGGTGGAGGCGAGACCGGCGACCTGGCGCGGATCCATCGCCGGCGCCCACTGCACGACGGCGTTGCCGATCGAGTCGATGCCACGGCGCCCCGCACGGCCGGTGAGCTGCGTGTACTGGCCGGGAGTGAGATCGACGTGCGCGTCACCGTTGAACTTGACCATCTTCTCCAGCACGACGGTGCGCGCCGGCATGTTGATGCCCAGCGCCAGTGTCTCTGTGGCGAAGACGACACGCACGAGTCCCTCCACAAAGAGCTGCTCGACGATGTGCTTGAACGCCGGCAGCATGCCCGCATGGTGTGCCGCGAAGCCGCGGGACCACGCGGTGCGCAGTTGGCGGTAGTTGAGCACTTCGAGGTCTTCCTCCGGAATGCCCTCCACACCCGCATCGGCGATCTCTTTGATGCGTTCGGCTTCGTCGCGGGTGGTCAGTTCTTTGCGCGAGCGAAGGCACTGGAACAGTGCACCGTCGCAGCCCGCGCGCGAAAAGATGAAGACGATCGCCGGCAGCATGTCGCGGCCCCTCAGAGCTTCCACCACTTCCGGTCGCCCGACGGGACGCACGCGGTCCTGGGGGCGGCGCTCGCCGCTGCGGCGTCCGCCTGTGCGGGAACGAAAACCGCGGCCCTCCTCGAAATCGCGGCGTCCCTCATCGGCACCGGATTCGAGGCGCTCGATGGTGCGCTCCAAGTCGCGGTTGACCCGGTCGGTGCCGGGCTCGAACAGTGGCATGATTGTGCGCTGCACCATCATGAACTGGTTCAGCGGGACCGGACGCTTCTCGGAGACGATGACATCGGTGTCGCCGCGGACCTCGTCGAGCCATTCGCCGAACTCCTCGGAGTTGGACACCGTGGCCGACAGGCCGATGATGCGCGCCGACTCGTCCAGATTCAGGATGATTTCCTCCCACACCGCACCGCGGTCGCGGTCCGCGAGGTAGTGGATCTCGTCCATCACGACGTGCGACAACCGGTCGAGGGCCGGCGACTCCGCGTAGATCATGTTGCGCAGGACCTCGGTGGTCATGACCACGATCTCGGCGTTGCCGTTGATACTGGTGTCACCGGTGAGCAGCCCCACAGCGTCCTCGCCGTGCTCGTCGACGAGGTCGTGGTACTTCTGGTTGCTCAACGCCTTGATTGGCGTGGTGTAGAAGCATTTCGTACCGCGCGACAGGGCGAGCGACACGGCGAATTCCCCGACGACGGTCTTGCCGGATCCTGTGGGTGCGCAGACAAGCACGCCCCGGTCAGCCTCGACGGCCTCGCACGCTTCGATCTGGAAATCGTCGAGCGGGAAAGGTTTGCGCGCGCGGAACTCATCGAGGTGCATGCCCACCACCCTAACTTAAGCGTCAGAGCACGTCGTCGAAGTAGTTCGGGGCATCAGCACGCCCGCTTATCGACGCATCCCCCACACCGGTTCCACTTTCCACACCGGTGGGGTTCCCGATCGACGCGGGAGGGGCAATTCTGCTCGCGGTGCCCAGGTCCGAGGCGGCGCCGATCGGGGCGGGGGCGTCGATGGGGCCGGAGGCTTGGTCGTCGTCAAGCGACGCCCATTCGCTGGTGCGCTTTCCTGCGCGCTTGTCGTGGATCCGGCAGAACTGGAACGCGAGCTCCACCAAAAGGGTCAGCGACAACGCGAGCACGATCATCGAGAACGGGTCCTGACCCGGAGTGATCACGGCGGCAAAGATGAACAGCGCCACAATAATGATCCTGCGCTTGTCCTTCACCTGGTCGTAGCGCAGCAACCCCGCCAGGTTGAGCATGATGATCACCAGCGGGACCTCGAAACTGACGCCGAAGATCACGATGAGCGCCAAAACGAAGCTGTAGTACTGCTGACCCGACAACGCCGCGATCTGGTACTCCTGGCCGATGGACATCAGGATGTACAGGCCCTGGTCGACGATGAAATATGCGATCACTGCTCCGGCCACGAACAGTGTGACAGCCGCGCTGACGAAGCTGAGCGTCCACCGCCGCTCGTTCTTGTGCAAGCCCGGCGTGATGAACGCCCAAATCTGGTACAGCCACACAGGCGAAGAAAACACCAGACCTGCGAGGAAACCGACCTTAATGCGCAGCATGAACATCTCGAACGGGGTCGTCGCGATAAGACGGCACGACCCGTCAGAGGTCAAGTCAGCGCGGAGTTCCGCGGGAAGCGAACAGTACGGGCGACGGATGATCTCGCCGAGCGGCATAACGGGGCCAGGCGCCCACTGATACCACATGAAGCCGATGATGGTGCCGGCCAAAATCGACAGCAACGAAATGATCACACGCCGCCGGAGCTCCTGGAGATGCTCCGTGAGGGACATGATGCCCTCCGAGTCGCGCTTCCCCCGCAGCTTCGGCCGCTTGGTTGAAACTGGTTGTCCCACGGGGTGCGGCTAGGCGTTCGGGTTCGTGCCCGGCTGGTTCGGCTGCTGGTTCTGCGGCTGGTTCCAGAAACCCTGCTCGACACTCTGCTGAGCCTGGTTCGCCGGCCCCTGGGTGATCTCGCGCTGCGGGGCGTCGGCCGAAGCCTGCTGCTTGCCGTCGTTCTGCATCTCGTTGACCTCGGACTTGAAGATGCGGGCCGAACGGCCCACGGACCGCGCCAGCTCCGGCAGCTTCGAAGCGCCGAACAGGAGCAGAATGACCAGCAAGACGAGGAGGATTTCCCATGGTCCGACAGACATTGGACGTCCTTTCAGAAGTGTGTGGAAGCTCTGATGAGCTTACAGCGTCATTCAAGCATAACGCCCGAGGCCCGCGGAACCACGAGCGGCAATCTCGGCGGCGATGTGCGGGGGTGAGAGCACCTTCACGCGGTCGGCTTGGCTGAGGCAGAAACGGATCAGCCAATCGTCGCTGCCGTACGGCATAGTCGCGTGCACCCAGCCGTCGCCCTCTTCCCTGTCTTCCCCGTCTTTCCCGTCGGCAAGGTCGATCTGCCAATAGTCGGCGAGCCAGGTCGCCTCGGTGGCGATGCTCAGTTCCGCGATATTGGCCTGGCGGAAACCGAAGGGGTCATCGGCGTTATAGGTGACGTGGGGTGAGGGGGTCGAGGGGGCGTCAAGAAGCGATGCCTCGCTGATCCTATCCAGGCGGAACGTCTTGGGCGCGCCGTCCTCGAACGCGGACAGGTAGGTGTTGCCGTCGCGGTGAAACAATCCCATCGGCGCCACCGTGCGCGTGCGGACCGTGTCCGATGTCGCTGAGTAGTAAGTCAGCTCGAGCATGCGGCGCTGCTTGAGGGCCTGCGAAACGATCTCCGCCGAACCCGCCGGCTGCGGCTGCTCCGAATCGGGCACTCCCACCGACCGCATCACGTCGCGGAGCTTCTGGGCCGCGGAGGTCACGGCGTGCTGGTCGACGAGCCCCGGCATGGTCTCCAGCGATTCGAGGGTGAGCAGCAAGGCATTCGCCTCTGTCGGCGTGAGGCGCAACGGGGTGTTCAGGCCCTGGTCGTCGATCACGGTGACGCCAGTCCACTCGGCGGCGAGGTCGATGAGTTCCCCGGGTCCGCTGCCCACCCCCGACAATTGCAGCCGACGCAGATCCTCCATCACCTCAGCCGGCGAGTGCCCGAGGTCGCGGGCGATCTCCATCGGCGTTGAATGCGGGTGCTGGTGCAGGTACGGGATCAGATTCAAAGCGCGCACGAGGGCGGAAAGCTTCTCCGGGCTGTCTTTACGCGCGTCAACCATGGCTGGCCTCCTTCTCTCCTGCCCCGCTTCCCGACGCGGCGCGCAGCAAAGCGGCCACATCCTCCCGGACATCGGCTGGTTCCTGCACCACGGCGTGAGGGGCGAAACTAGCGGCCGTGCGCACGAGCCAATCGCGTTCGACGCCGCTCAGGGTCACTGTGGTGCCGTCGTCACGCACAGTGCCTGCCGCCACGAGTTCGTGCGCAGTGCCCGGGTCGACGGTGACAACCGCGTCGACGACGGGCCCGCGCAAGGAATCCTCGACGACCTGCTGCAGCGGGCGGTCGGGATGGTGGAAATCATGGGCCTTGACCTTGCGCACATTGCTCACGCGGACAGCGCGGAAACTGCGCTCGGCGGCGCGCTCGACGTCGTAACCGACCACGTAAGCGCGGTTGTTCAGGGCGATGATCCCCCACGGGTCCATGGTGCGGGTCTGCGGCTCCGCTGTCGGCGAAGGACGGTATGTGAAGCTCATGCGCGTGTTCGAGCGCACGCAGGCGGTGACGCCCGTGACGGTTTCGGCGTCGAGGCGCGAAATATCGTTGTCCAGCGCCGCGATCGGCGGAGCGTCGAAGGTGCGGGTGGCGCCGCCCGCGGCGATCTTCGTCCACCCGGACCGTGCGAATGCGCCCAGGCTGCCCGCCGTGCCCAGGTCCCCTGCGAGCCCCAGCACGAAAGCTTCCTCGTCTGTGAATGAGATCGGCGGAAGCTCGTAGACATCCTTGTCCACCCAGATCAGACCGTTCTCCATGCGCGCCGGGACGCCCGCCCGGCGCAGGGAGCGCACGTCGCGGCTCAGGATGCGCGACAAGGCGATGTCGGTGCGGTCGCGGTAGCCATCGACGTGAGTGCGTACCCATTCGTATTCGCGCGGTTTCGACGACCCGAGCAGGGCGAAGGTGAGGTTCGTCAATCTCTCCACAACGCCTGTCTGCTCAGCCACGGATCCCTCCCTGCGCGTCGTTCAAGTGCTCGCGGTTGTTCTCCATATAGCTAAGCAGATCATCCACGCGCGCGTCGGACGTGGCGAAGGGATCTTGCAGGTCTACGGTCTGCGGTTCCGGCCGGTCGACTTTCAGGTGCACCCAATCGACGGTGTAGCGGGCTCCCAGCTCGCGTGCGTGCGCGAGGAAATCGGCGCGCAGCGCCGCGCGAGTGGTCCGCGGGGCGGTGTGCACGGCGTTTGCGATCGCGTCGTCGGTGGTCCAGCGTTCGACGAGGCCTTTGCGCTGGAGCAGGTAGAACAAGCCCCGGTTGCGGTTGATGTCGTGGTACGCGAGGTCGATCTGCGCGAGCTTCGGGTGCCCCCAGTCGCCGTCGAGACGTGCACGGTAGCGTTCGAGCACATCGCGCTTGATCACCCAGTCGATCTCGCGGGAAACAGCGGCGAAATCCTGCTTATCGACGCACCCCAGCACCCGGCCCCACAGCTCCACCACCCGGGAGAGCTCGCTGTTGGGCGTGCCCTCGTCCGGGCGCTGGCCCAGCCAGGCGACGGCTGCGGCATGGACCGCCTGCTGCACTTCAAGCGCCGTGACCGTGGATCCGTCTTTGAGCTCCAGCGGTGTCCGGCCGCTCGGGTCGAGCGAGATCTCCTTGATGTGCTTGATCGGGTCGGCAATGTCGAACGCCGGGATGTCCCACTCCGCCTCGAGCATCTCAATGACCAGCTGCGTCGACCCGATCTTGAGCGCGAAGGTCGGCTCCGCCATATTCGAATCGCCCACGATGACATGCATGCGGCGGAAGCGGCTGGAATCGCCGTGGGGCTCGTCGCGGGTGTTGATGATCGGCCGGGTCCTCGTCGTTGCCGACGAGACTCCCTCCCACACCTGGTCTGCGCGCTGGGACAGCACGAACTGCCCGTCCTTGTTGATCATCCCGGCGCCGCACAGCAGTTGGCGCGTGATCAGGAATGGCAGTAGCCGCTTGCCGAAGTGCTTCAAAGACAATTCGCGGCTGATCAAGTAATTCTCGTGTGTACCGTACGAGTTCCCGGCGGAGTCGACGTTGTTCTTGAACAGGTAGACGTCCCCGCCGATGCCTTCGGCCGCGAGTGCCTTCTGCGCTTCGACCGCGAGATCGTTAAAGAGTAGCTCACCGGCTTTGTCATGGTTGAGCAGCTGCGTCAAGGAGTCGCATTCCGCGGTGGCGTACTCTGGGTGTGCGCCGACATCGAGGTAGAGTCGCGCGGCGTTGTCCGTGAAAATATTCGTGCTTTTGTACTGCGCGACCACCGGGCGGAACAGGTAGCGAGCGATTTCTTCCGGCCGAAGGACGGCGGCACCGTCACGGATGGCGGTGAGCCCGAATTCGGTCTCCACCCCCATGATCCGGCGCGGATAGACCGTGGGAGTCCTCGGGTCTGCCGCGGCATCTCCCGGCACTACTGGCCGCCCTTTTGCACGTAGGAGCGGACAAACTCCTCGGCGTTGGTGTCCAGCAGCGAGTCGATTTCGTCGAGAAGGTCGTCGGTTCCTGTGGTGTTCACATTCACCTGGCCGGCCTTCTGGGCACCATCCGACGTGTTGTCGGGTTCGTCGCCGCCGCCCGTGATGTTGATCTGATTCGTAGCCATACTTCTACCCTACTTTCCCCTATTTTCCGTCCACCAGGGACGCGACGAGCTCGTCGACGTCGGACACCGTATCAAGCAGCTCGCCGACGGCGTCCTTGGTGAACCCGTCTACGGCGTTCAGCGGCACTGTGCGCGGCCCGTCCGACGTGTCGAACTGGATGGACTGCCAGCTTGAGGCGATCACGTGCTCGCCGAACTCGGAGGCCACGCGTCCGCGGAAATACGCGCGCGATGTCTCCGGCGGGACCGCCGCCGCGCGAGCGATCTCCTCCTCTGTGGCGAGCGTGCGCATCCGCCCCGCCCGAACGAGGGCGTGGTACAGGGACTTCTCCGGATCGATATCCGCGTACTGCAGGTCCACCGCTTTCAGCTTCGCGTCGCCCCACGGCACGCCGCGGTCCACGTACCCCTTGATCAGGGCGTATTTCGCTGTCCAGTCCAAACGGTCCGACGTCGACAGCGGGTCGCGTTCCAGGTCGTCCAGCACCTCACGCCACAGTTCGAGCACACGCTTATCGACGTCCCCCTTTACCCTCACCCGCTCCAGGTACTCCCGCTGGAGGGAGATGGGGGTGATGGGGCGGCCGTCGATAAGCGAAAGCTCGTGGGTGAGCGTGAGGTCGCGTGATGTCGCCTTCAGCTCCTCGACCGGGTTCTTCAGGCGCAAGTCGCTGAAGTCGACGCCGGCCTCGATCGC
Organism: Corynebacterium sp. p3-SID1145; assembly: GCA_025144245.1. Lineage (GTDB taxonomy): Bacteria > Actinomycetota > Actinomycetes > Mycobacteriales > Mycobacteriaceae > Corynebacterium. Next base: position 98,950 of record JALXXC010000009.1, read on the forward strand.
GTCGAGAACGAGCTTCGTTGTTCCGAGCTTCAGGAAATTCGCGAACTGGGACATGTTCGCGTCCCCGACAATGACGTGCAAGCGACCGAACTGCGCCGCGTCGGCGTGGGGCTCGTCACGGGTGTTGATGATGCCACGGTTCAGCGTCGTCTCCAGCGAAACCTCCTGGAAGAAATAGTCTGCGCGCTGAGAGATCTGGAAGCCGTCCTGCTCGCCCGCTTCCCCGATGCCCACGCGGCCGGCGCCCGCGAAGATCTGGCGGGTGACGAAGAACGGGATGAGCCCCGCCGCGATGTCCTCGAACGGTGTGCTGCGGGAGTACTGGTAATTCTCGTGCGAACCGTAGGAGGCGCCTTTGCCGTCGACGTTGTTCTTGTAGATTTTCAGCGGCGGGCACGGCTCATGCCCCTGCAGGACGGACACTCCCTCGCCGTAGAGCTGCGCGACACGATCCGCCGCTTGGCGGAGCACCACGTCGCCCGCCGCGTCGTAGACCATCGCACTGTACGCGTCCGGAACCTCCGGCGAGGAATACTCCGGGTGAGCGTGATCGACGTAGAAGCGCGCACCGTTGGAGGTGACCACATTGGCCACCCCGATCGCGTTCGGAGCGACCACCGGGACGGTTTGGTAGCGCTTCAAGTCGAAGCCGCGGCTGTCTTTGAGCGGATGCTCGTCCTGGTAGTCCCAGCGCGCCCGCGCCGCGGTGTTCATCGCCGCGTAGGCCACCACCGCGTGCGTCGAGCTGACGATCGGACTGAGTGCCAGGTCGTCCGGGGTGGTGATGCCGTATTCCGTCTCGGTGCCCATGAAACGCGTCATGGGAGGCAAGCCTAGCGGTTCAGTGCCTCAAGCGCGTTGGGGCTGCCGCCGGCGATGATGATGTCCGAAGGCGCAAGAACTGTCTGCGGCGCCACCGGGTGGAAATCGCCGTCCGCTCCGCGTAGAGCGATGATCTGCACTCCCCGTTCGCGGCACAGGGTGTCGACGTCCAGGGGGTGACCGACCAGCGCGGAGGGAGCGCTCATGCTCGTCACCGAATAACCCGGTGCGATTTCCGCGAACTCGCGGAACTTACCGCCCAGCAGGTGCGCGACGCGGCGGCCCGTGTCTCGCTCCGGGTGCACGACGTGGTGGACGCCGAGCTGCTTCAGGATGCGTCCGTGTGACTCCGAATCTGCCTTCGCCCACACATCCGGCACTCCCGCCTCGATCAAGTTCGACGCGGTGAGGATCGACGACTCAAGATTGGTTCCCACAGCAAGGACCACGTGCTTGATGTCCTCCAAGCCCAGTTGAGCCAGGGCCTCCGGATCCGTCGCGTCCGCGACAATGGCTTCGGTGAGTTGGGCGGCATGCTCCTTTACGAGCTTCGCGTCAACGTCAATGCCGAGTACCTCGACGCCGTTGGCTGTCAACTCCGACGCCAGGGACACACCAAAACGTCCGAGGCCGATGACCATGACCGGAGTGATGTTCATGTGGGACCACTTCGGCTTGGATCCACGAAATGGCTTAACCAATGAAAGGCCTTTCTTCTGGGTAACTGAAACGGCGGTTCACCGAATTCGACGCCAACGCAGCTACGAGAGTAACCGAACCGATGCGCCCCAAGTACATGAGCAGGCACAAAACCACCTGCGACGGCGGCGACAACGACGCCGTGATTCCTGTTGAGAGGCCCGCCGTACCGAAAGCCGAGAACACCTCGAACGCGATTTGGTCGCCGGTGAGTGCTGGGTCGAAAATCCGCAAGGCGGCCACGCCTGACGTCACCAGAACTGCTCCCGCGAAGGTCAACGCCAGAGCTTGCCTGCCGACACTATCCGGGATATGCCGTTTGCCCGCAGTAGTCTCCTCACGGCCCTGGAACTCCGACGCCATCGCGGCGATGAGAACCGCCGCCGTTGTCACCTTGATGCCGCCGGCTGTGCCCGCGGAACCGCCGCCGACGAACATCAGCAAGTCAGTGCCCATGAGGGTGATCGGGTGCGCGTCGCCGTAGTCGACCGAGTTGAAACCGGCAGTACGCGGTGTCGCACCCGAGAAGAACGCGTTGAGGAGCTTCTGCCACACCGGCATGGACCCGAGCAGACCGTTCCACTCCGCGAAGGCGATGAAGACCATGCCGCCGGCGAGGAACACCGCCGTCATGACGAATGTTATCCGAGCCGTCAACGACAACTTCCGTGCGCGCGACGTCCGGTGCCGCACCCGGGAAGCCACCTCGGCCCACACTGGGTAGCCAATACCGCCGCCGATCAACGCCGCGGCGATAGGCAGCAGAATCCACGCGTCGGCCGCGAAGGGAACCAAATTAGCGCTCTCAGTGCTGAAACCGGCGTTGTTGAATGCCGAGACCGCGTGGAACACCCCTTCCCACACTGAGCGGCCGAAGGAATGGTGGTAGCCGAAGAAGAACCGCAGCGTCAGCACTGCCGCGATCGCTGTTTCCGCAGTAACGGTGAAAAGCAGCGTGAAAATGAGGGTCCGGCGCACACCGCCGTCGGTCATCGGACGCCCTTCGGCGGCTCCCGTGCGGCGTGCGCGCAGACTCACCTTGCCGGTGATGATCATCCCCGACAACGACGCCAGCGACATGATGCCCATACCGCCGAGCTGGATGAGGAGCAGGATCACTGCCTGGCCGAATGGCTTCCAGTAGGTGCCGGTGTCCTCGACAACCAGGCCGGTCAACGACACCGCCGACGTGGCAGTGAAAAAGGCCGGGAGGAACGGGGTCCATTCGTCGCCGACAGCGGAAATCGGCAGCATGAGCACACCGGTTCCGAGGAGAATGAGCAGGAGAAAACCAGCGACGGTGAGTCGTGCCGGGCTGAAAAGCCCGTTGAGCGACGCTTGATTCACGGTTGCCAAGAATACACAGAGCAGCACCGATCCCCGGGTTTGCCGCGCACGGAGAAGAATTTACCAGCCGCGCTCAGCCAGACGGTGCGGGGCGGGCAGGTCAGTTACGTTGATTCCGACCATCGCCTCCCCCAATCCGCGGGAGGCTTCCGCGACAGCGGCGATGTCGTCGTAATGCTTTGTCGCAGCCACGACTGCCGCGGCGCGCTCGGCGGGCTTGCCCGACTTGAAGATGCCCGACCCCACGAACACCCCGTCCGCACCGAGCTGCATCATCAGGGCCGCATCAGCCGGGGTGGCCACACCACCGGCCACAAACAGCGGCACAGGCAGCCGCCCGTGCTCCGCAACGGATACGACCAGCTCGTAGGGTGCCTGCAGTTCCTTCGCAGCCACGTAGAGCTCGTCGCGGTTGCCGTTCCACAGCGCCTGCAGCCCGGCGATCTCGGAGGTGATGGTGCGCAGGTGCTTGGTTGCTTCGGAGACGTCGCCTGTGCCGGCCTCCCCCTTGGAGCGGATCATGGCGGCGCCTTCGTTGATGCGCCGCAAGGCTTCGCCCAGATTCGTCGCGCCGCACACAAACGGCACGTCGAAGGCGCGCTTGTCGATGTGGTTGACGTAGTCCGCGGGACTCAGCACCTCCGACTCGTCGACGTAGTGCACACCTAAGTGCTGCAACACCTGTGCCTCGACGGAGTGCCCGATACGCGCCTTCGCCATCACGGGCACGTCCACCGCGCCGAGGATCCCCTCGATCAGGTCCGGGTCGGACATGCGCGCCACACCGCCCTGTGCGCGGATATCGGCGGGAACGCGCTCCAACGCCATCACCGCGACCGCACCGGCTTCTGCCGCGATGGCCGCCTGCTCCGCGGTGACCACATCCATGATCACCCCGCCCTTGAACGTCTCTGTCAGTTCTGCTTTGGACAAATTGGTTGTGAAAGTCATGCTCCCCAGCTTCGGCCCCGTACTGGTAGATTCAAAGAGCCAGTACAACACTAATTCTTTGGACCAGTTGCATTGCTTATCGACGTCTCCCGCTCCACCCCCATCCCCCTCACCGCACAGGTCGCTTCATCCCTCCGGTCCGCGATCTCCACCGGCACGCTGCGCCCCGGCGACGAGGTCCCCTCCACCCGCGAGCTCGCGCGCCGAGCAGGAGTCTCCCGTGGCACTGTCGTCACCGCGTACGACCAGCTGATCAGCGAGGGTTACCTCACCGCCAGCCAAGGCGCGCCCACCCGAGTCAACCCCGCACTGGCGGGCACTGCCCCCGATCCACGCGCCCCAAAACCGGACCGGCACCCCCAAAAAGCACGTCCGACTTCCGGCGCCCGCCAGCGCCCCGCTGCCAGGCCGACGATTTCCTTGAAACCGTCTTCGGGACATGCTGGGGCGATTCGACCCGCTGCGTGGCGGCAGGCCTGGCGCGAGGCGGCGTCGGAGCCAGGAATCGTCACCGAGGCATCAGGCCAAACGGAACTGCGGGACGCTATCGCGGAGCACTTGAGGATGGGGCGGGGTCTGGGCGTCGATAAGCATGATGTCGTCGTGACTGGCGGAACACGCGAGGGCTTGCTGCTGGTTCTGATGGCGGTGGCGCAGGGGCGGACGCTCCGCGTCGGCGTGGAGGATCCCGGCCACCCGGGCCTGCGCAACGTCATTCCCCTCACGGGCCACAAGATGGTTCCGTGCGCCGTCGATGACGCGGGCGTTGATGTCCAGGCCTTACCGGAGGATCTGGACGCCCTCCTGGTCACCCCGTCCTACCAGTACCCTCTCGGCGCCTCCATGCCTGCTTTCCGGCGAAGTGCGCTACTTGAATGGGCCACCGCGAACGGGACCGTCATCATCGAGGACGACTTCAACGCCGAGCTCCGCTACCGCACCACCCCGCTTCCGCCACTCGCTGCCCTAGGCACCGGCGCGCAGGTGGTCACACTGGGCACGTTTACGACTCTGCTGAACAGAGCAGTCGCAGCGGGTTATGTGGCGGCGCCCTCGCCGCTCGCCGAAGATATCCGGCAGACCCGCGCGGTGCTCGGCATGCCCGTGGCCGCTGTCACCCAGCTCGCCATCGCCCACCTGCTACGCAACGGGCATGTACGCCGCAACACAAAGGCCGTGCACAACCGGCTGGCTAAACGACGCAGCATCGTCGCCGCCAATATCATCCCGGCCCTCACCGCACGAGGCGCAGCAGTCACTGAGATGGAGAGCTCCAATGGCGTCGACCTCGCCGTCGCCTTCGACTCCCCCGCGGACCGCGACCGCTACGCCCGCGCACTGGCCGCCCACGGCATAGAAAGCGGCCGCCTCGACGCCTTGTGGTCAGGGCGCGACGACGGCCTCATCGTGAGTTTCGCCCACCTCTCCGAACCTGATTTCAACCAGGTCCTAGAGATCATGAGCAGCGGCATCTAGCCGTATCCTGAGCGGATGCGTGCGGCGCAACGGCGAGGGACGCGGTCAGCAGACCTGCGACGAGGCCGGTGGAAATCTTCTTGGCGTTCATGACTAACTCCTTTTCGTGCTCCGGACGAGGTGCCCGGGCGGGTAGACGAATTCAGTTGCTACCGTCCTCAGCCGGTTCGGCTTTAGACTTGCTCCACAACACCAGGGAGACCATTTTGTTTCGCCTACGAATTCGATTTTAGGTTCTGGTGGGAACTTTCTGGCACCGAACTGAATCCTGACTCGGCGCGCTCTCAGCTACAGCACCTCAGCGGCGACGACGCGCTTGCCGGTCCGGCCCGTGATCCGTGCCCACTCATCGGGGTTGGAGACGTTAGGCATATCCTCGCTCTCGTCCTGCTCGGCGCGCACAGCCGCACGCAGATGCTCGGCGCTCACACCAGCTCCAACGCCTTTGATCTCGTCTTTGATGGCCAATTTCTTCGCCCGGTCGACGATATTCGCGATCATCGCACCCGACACGAAGTCGGCGTAGTGCAGGGTCTCCGAAGAGCCGTCCACCAGAGTGAGCTTCACGAAGGGGCGGGGAGCGAAGAGCTTGTCGACGGCGGCGTCGATAAGCGTGCCCGTGCTCTCCGCGCGCGGGACGTCGTCGGTGAGGTAGCGCGCGAAGATCTCCCCCGCCTCGGCGCGGTCCGGACGGTCGATGCGGATCTTGATGTCCAAACGGCCCGGGCGCAGAATCGCCGGGTCGATGAGTTCCTCCCGGTTGGTGGCTCCGATGACGATGACGTTGGCGATATCCTCAACACCGTCGATTTCCGTGAGCAACTGCGGCACGACGGTGGTCTCCATGTCGGAGGAGACTCCCGAGCCGCGGGTGCGGAAAATGGACTCCATCTCGTCGAAGAAGATGATCACCGGGCGCCCCTCGCCGGCCAGTTCGCGAGCCCGCTCGAAGATGAGACGGATGCGGCGTTCGGTCTCGCCGACGTACTTGTTCAGCAGCTCGGGGCCTTTGACATTGAGGAAGTGGGCCGAACCGCCGTCGCCGATGCGCGTGGACAGCGAATTCGCCACTGCCTTCGCGATGAGCGTCTTACCACAACCCGGCGGGCCGTAGAGGAGCACGCCTTTCGGGGGCCGCAGGTCGTACGCCTTGTACAGCTCCGGCTGCGTGAACGGAAGTTCGACGGAATCCCGGATGGTCTCGATCTGGGTGCTCAGGCCACCAATATCGTCGTACGTGACGTCAGGGACTTCCTCGAGGGAGAGCTGGTTGACCTCGGTCTTCGGGATGCGTTCGAACGCGTAGCCCGCTTTCGCCTCGATGAGGAGGGTGTCGCCAGCCCGGGCCTTGTCCTGCAACGGTTGCGTCAGGTGCACGACCTGCTCGGCACCCTGCATGTCCGCGACGATCGCACGGTCGTGCCCGATCCGCTCGGACAACGTGGCAAGCTGCCCCGTCTTGGCATACCCGCAGGCCTCAACGACGACGGAACCCTCACCTAGCCTGACGACGCCGCCCGGCACCAGCGCTCCTGGCTCCACAGCCGGAGACACGCACAGCCGCATGCGGCGCCCAGAAGTGAACACTTCTGCCTCCTGCCCACGGCGCGCCGGGCCGAGGTAGATCCCGTACGTCGACGCTGGCTCCCCCAGCGCCTCAACTTGGGCGTGCAGATCCTTCAGTTTGTCGCGCGACACCTTCAGCAGCTCCGCGAGCTGCTTGTTGCGCGCTGACAGAGCACGGTTCTGCGCTTTCAGTTCAGCAGGGTCCGGTTGGATCTGGGTCATAGCTTTCCAGCTTATCCCCCGCCTACCGACGGGCGCGCCGCTGCGGGCGGGGCGGCGTAACCCCGTCGGCGAGCCTGCGCGTCCAGACGAGGAACGCGGTGTGCGCGTTCATGCGGTGCTCCGGGCGGGTGGCCAGGCCCTCGACCTTCCATTCGCGCAGCAAAGTCTCCCATGAGCGCGGCTCGGTGAAGCACTTCGCCTCGCGGATCGTCTCCACGATGTTCATCAGCTGCGGCACCGTGGCCACGTACGTCATGAACACCCCACCTGGAATGAGCACGTCTTTGACGGTGTCGATGAAGTGCCAAGGCTCCACCATGTCCAGGATGACGCGGTCGACGGGACCGCCGAGCTCCTCGGTGGTGATCGCGCCGAAATCGCCGAGCTTCGGTGTCCACCAGTCGGGTTCGCCGCCGAAATATTCGGAGACGTTGTCGCGCGCGTACGCCAAGTGGTCGTCGCGGATCTCGTAGGAGAAGACATGGCCGGTCGGGCCGACGGCACGCAGCAGCGACATCGTCAGCGCCCCCGACCCGGCACCGGCCTCCAGCACCCGGGCCCCCATGAAGATGTCTCCCTCGACGAGGATTTGTCCCGCATCTTTCGGGTAGATCACCGCTGCGCCGCGGGGCATCGACAGCACATGGTCCACGAGGAGGTGGCGGAAGCAGAGAAAGTCCGCACCCAGCGTCGACTTGACCACGCTGCCCTCATCCGCCCCAATGATCGCGTCGTGGTCGACGATCCCCTTGTGCGTGTGGAACTGCCCGCCAGGGGTGAGCTCGATGGTGAAATGACGGCGCTTCGCGTCCGTCAGCTGGACTTTGTCGCCGGGTTGGAAAGGGCCTGAATACATCGCTCTCCTGAGTGGTGGAAGTTCGTGAAACTGGCTGCTACGAGCCAACAAAGTATGCCGTAAGAGCATCGGTGAACCATAGTTGGTCCTGGATACCGACGAGCTCGCGCGCCGAGTGCATCGATAGCAGCGGAACACCGACGTCGACAGTGGGGATACCCAGGCGCGTCGCCGAAATCGGCCCGATCGTCGACCCGCACGGCACCGCGTTGTGCCCCACGAAAGTCTGCACCGGCACGTCGGCCGCGCGGCACGCACGGATCCACGCCGCCTCGGTCACAGCGTCGGAGGCGTAGCGCTGGTTCGCGTTGATCTTCAGCACCGGCCCCCGGTTCATCAGCGGACGGTGCGTCGGGTCGTGCTTGCCTGGGTAGTTCGGGTGCACGGCGTGAGCCGCGTCCGCGGAAACAAGCAGCGAGTTCGCGTACACGTCGAGAGGCTCGGTGCCGAGAGGTTGCGCAATAGCTTCCGCGATCTTCTGCAGAATGCGCTCGAGCAACGGTCCGCCGGCGCCCGTCGTGGACGCAGAACCAACCTCCTCGTGGTTGAAGGCGGCGAGCACGAGCACGTCGCGGACATCGCCGCTATCCGCAGCCGCCACCATCGCTTTCAGCGACGCGTGCACACTGCTCAGGTTGTCCATGCGGCCGGCCGCGAGCGTGTCGCCGAGAATCTCGGGGCGCTGCGCATCCACCGAAAACAGCTCGTGGGCGACGATGTCTGAGGCGCTGGCCGACACCCCGTCGGCACGCAGCTGCTCCGCCACGATCTCCAGCAGGGGCCGGTCCACGCCCATCACCGGCTGCACGTGCACCTGGCGGTCGATCTCGGGGGCGTCGCCGCGGTACAGGTGGATAGCCAGGTTGGGCACGCGGGCGATGGGAGGGGTGGCGAGGGTGTGGGTGGAGCCGTCGATAAGCGCTGCTCTTCCCGCGAACCGCAACTCGCGGTCAAACCAGGAACTCAAAATCGGCCCGCCGTACACTTCTACCGCGAGCTGGCGGAAACCTTCGCGCACAACATCGGGGTCGGGTTTCAGCATGAGCCCCGGCGAATCGGTGTGCGAGCCGATGATGCGCATCGCGGGGCGCGGCGACCGCGGAATCCACCACGCGACAACCGCGCCGCCCTGCACCATCACATGGCCACCGGGCTCGGTACCAGTGTCCTCGCTGAAACCTGCCGCGACAAGCTCGTCGCGCACGTTCTCCGCGGCGTGAAACGCACTTGGACTCGCGGCGAGAAAGTCTGCGAAATCGCTGATCTGCATGGCTCCTACTCTAGGATGTAGCTCGCTATGACTCCACGACCGCTCGCCCTGTCCCCCTCCCGCGCCAACGACTACCAGCAATGCCCGCTGAAGTACCGGTTCCGCGCGATCGACCGCCTCCCCGAACCGAAAACGGAGGCGCAGGTCAAGGGCACGCTTGTCCACGCTGTACTCGAAACGATGCACGGTTGGCCACGCGAGGAGCGCACGTTTCCCGCCGCAGTCAAGCAACTCAAACCAGCATGGGCATCGCTTATCGACGACGACCCCTCCCTCGCCGACCCCGTCACCGACGACTACCAGCTGCTTGTCGACGCCCGCGACCTCCTCCGCGGCTATTTCCTCATGGAAAACCCCTTGGGTTTCGACTCCCACGAGCAGGAGATGTACGTCGACGCAGTCCTGCCTAACGGGGTGCCGGTGCGCGGATTCATCGACCGCGTCGATATCGCCCCCACCGGCGAGGTGCGTGTGGTCGACTACAAGACCGGGAAGAAGCCGCTCCCCCGCTATTCCGCCGAAGCGCAGTTCCAGATGCGGTTTTACGCCCTGGTGTACTGGCGGTTGTTCGGCACCATTCCGCACCAGCTGCGCCTGATGTACCTGAAGGTGATGGACTCGATGTTCCTCAGCCCCTCTCGGGAGGAGCTCGAGTATTTCGAGCGTGACCTCGGCGACCTGTGGGCCAAAATCGAGGCCGACGGGCGCAGCGGCAATTTCCGGCCCAAGACTTCGAAGCTGTGCAACTGGTGCAGCTTCCAGGAGCTCTGCCCCGCTTTCGACGGCACCCCGCCGCCCTATCCGGGGTGGCCGGGCTCCACAGCGGACAGCGCTGGCCCCTCCGACGAGCCGCGGGACTAGAACAGGCCGCTCATGGTGCCGTCCGCGTCGACATCGATGTTGTTGGCGGCGGGAACCTTGGGCAGTCCCGGCATCGTCATGACATCGCCCGTCAGCACCACAACGAACCCGGCACCGGTGCGCGGCAACAGGCGCTGCACATGGAGGGTGTGCCCCTCCGGTGCGCCCAGCGCGGACGGGTCGTCCGAGAAGGAATACTGGGTCTTGGAGATGCACACCGGCAGGGTGTCCCATCCGTTGTCTTTCAGAGTCTGCAGGTCGCGGAGTGCTGCGGCGGAGTACTGGACGTCGTCGGCGCGGTAGATCTCCCGGGCGATGGTCTCGATGGACGCTTCAGTGCCCTCCGCCGGATCGTAGAGAGGCTTCGACGTCCCCGAGCCGAGGGTGCCCAAAAGCTTCTCCGCTAGCGCGACGGCACCGTCGCCGCCCTTGGCCCACACCTCTGCCTCCTCGAGCGCCACACCGAAGTCGTCGGCCCAGCCGCGCATGAACTCGCGCTCCGCGTCGGTGTCGGAGGTGAACAAGTTCAAGGCGACGACAGGCTCGATGCCGAACTTGCGGACATTTTCCACGTGGCGCTCCAGATTAGCGGCGCCGCCACGGAGCGCATCGAGGTTTTCGTCAGTCAGCTCCTGCTTAGCCGCACCCCCGTTGTACTTCAAGGAGCGGATCGTGGCGACGATGACCGCTCCCGCGATGTCGAGGTCACCGTAACGGGCCTTGATGTCGAAGAATTTCTCGGCGCCCAGATCGGAGCCGAAGCCCGCCTCCGTGAGCACGATGTCGGCGGACTGCTGGGCCGTCCGCGTGGCGATCAAAGTGTTGCAACCGTGCGCGATATTGGCGAAGGGGCCACCGTGAATGAACGCGGGTGTGCCGCCGAGTGTCTGGACCAAGTTCGGGTTGACGGCGTCTTTCAAAAGCGCCGCCATGGCGCCCTCCGCATGCAGGTCGCCCGCGGTGACCGGCTCCTTGTCGAATGTGAAGCCCACCGTGATCGCCGCCAGGCGCCGCTTCAGGTCCTCGATGTCGGTGGCTAGGCCGAGAATCGCCATGATCTCGCTCGCCGCGGTGATGGTGAAGCCGGTCTCGGCGGGCAATCCACTGCCCGGCCCACCCAGGCCCGTCACCACATTGCGCAAGCTGCGGTCGTTGACGTCGAGGCAGCGCTGCCAGGTGATGCGGCGGGCGTCGATACGCAATGCGTTGCCGTGCTGGATGTGGTTGTCGATCATCGCGGCGAGCGTGTTGTTCGCGCTCGTGATCGCGTGGAAATCGCCAGTGAAGTGCAGATTGATGTTCTCCATCGGGACAACCTGCGCGTACCCGCCGCCCGCGGCACCACCCTTGATGCCCATCACCGGGCCGAGCGACGGTTCCCGCAACGCGACAGCGGCCTTATGGCCGAGTTGTGCCAGGGCATCAGTGAGCCCGATGAGCACCGTCGACTTGCCCTCCCCCGCCGGCGTGGGAGAAACACCCGTGACGAGCACGAGCTTGCCGTCGGCGGGGGCGTCGAGGCGTGTCACGTCCACCTTGGCCATCGACCGGCCGTACGGGATCAGCGCGTCGTCGGGAACCCCCGCCTTGGCCGCAATGTCCGCGACCGGCTCGAGGGTGTGCGCCTGGGCGATTTCAACATCAGTTTTCGGGTGTGCCATACCTCCCAGCCTAGGCGAAGCTCGGCTAGAGAATGACCGCTCCGAACGCGTAGCCGAGCACCACCGAAATCGTGATGCACAACACGCCGGGGACGATGAACGGGTGATCGAAAACAAACTTGCCGATGCGGGTCGAACCAGTGTCGTCCATCTCCACCGCGGCGAGCAGCGTCGGGTACGTCGGAAGCACGAACAGCGCCGACACAGCAGGGAACGCGGCGACGGCGGTCAGCGGGCTGACACCGATCGCGAGCGCTGCCGGCATGAGCGCCTTCGCCGTTGCGGCCTGCGAGTACAGCAGCGACGCCGCGAAGAACAGCACAACAGCGAGCAGCCACGGCTGCGACTGCAGGATGGAGCCGGAGATCTCCTGGATGTCCTCGATGTAGTGGTTGATGAAGGTGGTACCCAACCACGCGACGCCGAGCACGCACACGCACGCGGACATGCCGGAGCGGAACACCTGGGTGCCGAGGATCTCGGCGGACGGAATCTTGGTCACGATCACGATGACCGTGGCGGCGGCGAGCATGATCGCCATGATCGCCTCATTGCGCGGGATCGTCGGATCGGCAATGAGACCGACCTGCTCGGAAATCAGCGTCGCGTACAGCATGACCACGACGATCGCGATCAAGAAGATGCTCACCGACGTCTTCGCAGCCCGTGTCGGCTCATATCCGCTTTCCGACGCCGGCGGCCGCACCAAACCGTCCGCGACCCGCTTCTGGTAGTACGGGTCGTCTTCGAGGTCCTTGCCCATCCGGTTCGCGACCCACGCCGTCGGGAAGATGGCGAGGAACGTCGCCGGAATCATGACGCCGAGCAGCTGGAGATAGCCGACGCCGACCGGCTCCAGAATGCTGGCGAGGAAGACCACGGCCGCCGAGATCGGCGAAGCCACGATAGCCATCTGGGAGGCGATAACCGCGACCGACAGCGGCCGCGACGGCCGGACCTTGCCTTCCTTGGCGACTTCGACGATCACGGGCAGCGTGGAGAAAGCGGTGTGACCAGTTCCGGCGAGCACAGTCATCAGCCAAGTGACGATCGGCGCGTAGAGCGTGATCCGCTTCGGGTCGCGGCGGAGAAACTTCTCGGCCAGGTAAACGAGATAATCCATTCCCCCGGCGAGCTGCATCGCCGAAATTGCGGCGATGACGCACATGATGATACCGATGACGTCGAACGGAATATCGTCGGCCGTCACCGTCATTCCGGTGGCACCGAGAAGGAGGACACCGAGACCGCCGGCGAAACCGATGGCGATCGAACCGTAGCGCGCGCCCAAGACGATCGCGCCGAACAAAATAACGAGCTGGATAGCGAGCAACATGGTGTGTGCCTTTCAGTCACGTCTCGGTCTCCCGCCAGGGTGGCGCGGCCGAGTCTGTGTTCCAGTATGAAACGGAAAATCCGCCCCACCAAGCAGGCGGGGCGGATTATGCCCGATTGTGTCCGGTTTAACAGTCCTCGGTTATCAGCATGAGTGGGTTACTCACTAATGCGGAGTAATGCCGGACTAATCCAGGTACAGTTTGCCGCGGTACTCCGGGTGCATCAGGTTTTCCTTGCTGAGGACTTGGTTGAGGGTTTCTTCGTCGAGAAGCTCCTTTTCGAGGACGAGCTCTCGCACGCTGCGCCCCGTCGCCGCCGCCTCCTTGCCGATCAAGTCGCCGTTGTGGTGGCCAATGAACGGGTTGAGGTAGGTAATGATGCCGATGGAATTGTCCACGTAGCCCTGGCAGACCTCGTCGTTGGCGGTGATGCCCTCAACGCACTTCTCGCGCAGGGTGCGTGCGGCGTTGCGCATTAAGTCGATCGACTCGAACAGGCACTGGGCGATCACTGGCTCCATGACGTTGAGCTGCAGCTGGCCAGCCTCGGCTGCCATGCCAACCGTCGCGTCGTTGCCGTAGACCTTGAAGCACACCTGGTTGACCACCTCGGGGATCACCGGGTTGACCTTCGCCGGCATGATCGACGAACCGGCCTGGCGCTCCGGAAGGTTGATCTCGTTCAGGCCCGCGCGCGGACCCGAGGACAGCAGGCGCAAGTCATTGCAGATCTTCGACAGCTTCAGTGCCGCGCGCTTCACAGCGGAGTGTGCCATGACGTAGCCGCCGGTGTCGGACGTCGCCTCGATGAGGTCCGGGGAGGTCGAAATCGGCAGGCCGGTGACCTCGCGCAGCGCCGCCACGACTTGGTCGCGGTAGCCGCCCGGGGTGTTCACGCCGGTGCCGATCGCCGTTGCGCCAAGGTTGACCTCGAGCAAAGCCTCAGCGGCGCTCTCCAGAGTGCGCTGCTCCTCGGCCAGGTTGGAGCCGAACGCGGTGAACTCTCCGCCGAGAGTCATCGGAACGGCGTCCTGGAGCTGGGTGCGGCCCATCTTCAGGATGTCGACGAATTCGTCGCCTTTCGCGCGGAACGCCTTCTGCAGCTCGTCGAACTCCTCCAGCAAACCCTGGAATGCGTGGTAGAGGCCGAGGCGGAAGCCGGTCGGGTACGCGTCGTTGGTCGACTGGGACATGTTGACATCGTCGTTCGGGTTGATGACGTCGTAGCGGCCCTTTTCCAGGCCGATCTGCTCGAGCGCGAGGTTGGCGACGACCTCGTTGGTGTTCATGTTGACCGACGTGCCCGCACCGCCTTGGAAGGCGTCGGACGGGAACTGGTCGAGGCACGCTCCCTCGTCGATGATCTTGTCGCAGGCCGCGATGATCGCGTCGGCCTTGTCCTTGGGCAGTGTGTGGAGGCGGCGGTTCGCCATCGCAGCTGCCTTCTTCACCATCACCATTCCGCGCACGAAATCGGGGAAATCCTGGATTTTCGTGGGGGAAATCTGGAAGTTGTCGATGGCGCGCATCGTGTGCACGCCGTAGTACTTGTCGTTGGGGACCTCGACTGTGCCGAGCAGGTCTTCTTCTGTTCTATAACCCATAGGTTCCAGTGTAGAGAAGAATTAGATTCGCGCGATCTGCAACTCCGTGGCGAGGATCGCTTCTGCCCCCGCGGCGGCGAGGCGATCCATGAGCTGGTTGGCGTCCTTGCGCGGAACCATCGCGCGTACTGCGACCCAGTTCTCACGTTGCAGCGGCGAGACAGTCGGCCCAGTCAGGCCCGGGGTGATGGAGACAGTCGCGTCGAGGTTGTCGCGGGAGACGTTGTAGTCGAGCATCACGAAATTGTGCGCGGTGAGGATCCCCCGGATGCGGGTGAGCAGCACCTCGTCGTCAGGTGTGAGCTTACGGCCTTTCCGCTTGACGACGACAGCCTCACTCTCCACAATCGCCTCCCCGAAAGGCTTCAGCCCCTGCTGATGCAGCGTGGCTCCCGTGGAGACCACATCGGCGATCGCGTCTGCCACACCGAGCTTGATGGAGATCTCCACTGCCCCGTCCAAGCGGATCACCTCGGTGTTGATGCCGCGGGCGGAGAGGAAGTCGGAGGCGAGGTGGGGGTAACTCGTCGCTAAGCGCTTGCCCTCCAAGTCCTCGACCGTCCACTCCTCGTCTGCGGGCGCCGCGAAGCGGAAGGTCGAGCCACCGAAGCCGAGCTCGAGTACCTCCTCGACGTCCGCGCGGGAGTCGAGTGCGAGGTCCCGGCCCGTGATGCCCAAATCCAGGTGTCCCGCCGCCACATAGATGGCGATGTCTTTCGGGCGGAGGAAGAAGAACTCGACATCGTTGGCCTCGTCGACGATGTTGAGGGCTTTGCTGTAGCCCCGTCCCTTGTAGCCGGCCTCTTTGAGAATTCCGGTGGCCGCTTCCGACAACGAGCCCTTGTTGGGCACAGCGATCTTGATCATGGTGGCTGGTTACTCCTCTAGAGGTACTTGTAGATGTCGTCGGGGGTGAGACCGCGCTGAAGCATCATCACCTGCGTCCAGTACATGAGCTGGCTCATTTCCTCCGCCAGCTCCGCGTCGGACTGGTACTCCGCGGCGATCCAGACCTCGCCGGCTTCCTCGATGATCTTCTTGCCGATGAAATGCGCCCCCTTGTCCAGCGCCTCCACCGTTCCTGAGCCCTCCGGTCGCTCAGTGGCCTTTGTGGACAGTTCCGCATAAAGATCATCGAAATTCTTCACGCAGATCACTCTACCCAGAAGCACACCAGCCAAGCGCCGGTTTCCACGAAGAAGCCCCGCCCGACGCTCAGCTGCCGCGGGTATCAGCCGCGCCGCGGAACCATTCAGTCACGCAGGCGGCGGCGTCGGGCTTCCGCCCTGCTTCGGCGAAGAGCGCTGGATCAAAACGGGTCACACCCTCCGGAACCGTCCCGGCAAGCCCGAGCACCACACAACCCGCGTCAGCTGCCGCGGACATGCCCGCCCAGGAATCTTCGAACACGAGACACTCGGCAGGATCCTCCCCCACGGTGCGCGCTGCTTTGAGGTACATCTCCGGTGCGGGCTTCGGACGCGCCACCTCGTCCCCTGTGACTGAGCCGACGAAGAACTCCCTGCCCACGGCGTCGATGCAGCGGTCGGCGAGCTCACGTTCGGTGTTCGTTGTCACCATCATCGGCACACCGGCCGCGTGGAGGGCAGCGAGCACCTCCCGGACACCGGGATTGGGCTCCAACGAGCCTTCGAACAGCTCAGCCATCCGGCGGTACATCCAGGTGCGGTGGGTGGCGTAGTCGGCGTCGTCAAGCGAAATGCCCGCCCACTCCGCGCACACGCGCAACGTGTTCGCGAAGCTGCCGCCCACTGTCTCCTCGCGCTTTTCTTCGCTCAGGCGGCGGCCGAGGCGTTCGGACAGTTCGTAGGTGGCCACTCCCCACAATGGCTCGGTGTCCACCATCGTGCCGTCCATGTCCCAAAAGACGGCGCGTGGACCTGGCCTAGTCAAGCTCGGGAAGAGAGTTGAGCGCCTCGTCGTCCGCACCTGTCGCCGCAGCGGCACGGTACGCGAGTTCCTGGAGGTCAGCCTTCTCCTCCGGCTCGAGCACGGCATCGGCGTGCTTCGCGTTGAAGTCGTGCAGGCTGCCGAAGAACGGCTCCACGACGGACAGCAACTTATCGCCGTCCGGGTCATCCCCGATGAGCTCTAGCGCGTCGAGGTAGCCCTCGACCAGCTTCTTCAAGTCAGGCAGGACCGCAGGGTCGAAGGGCTCCTCCCACAGCTCTTTGTCGTCCTCTTTGAGGTACGAGCCGGTAGCGAAGGTGGTCAGGTCATCAATGAACTCGTCGACGTCGGACTGGAACTGATCGCGAATGGTCATGCCAGCCATCATTCCCCAAGATCAGCGGAGCTGCACGCCAAGCAGCCCATCGAGCGCGCGGGCGATGATTCCGTCGTGGTCGCCGGCGGCATCGTCGACGGCTTGTAGAGCCGTCACGGTATCGAGGTCGTTCGCGAGGGCGGCGCGGAGCTTATCGACGACCCCCACCGCCTCTTCCTCACTAACCTCCCCCGCGAGGGATTCCCGCCAGCGCGCCAACCGCGCTTCCGCCTCGTCGAGAATGCCGTAGGAAAAGTCGCGGTCATTGCGGTAATGACCGGAGAAAACGGCGAGGCGGATCGCGCCTGCTTCGTGCCCCTGCTCGGTGAGCTTATGCACGAAAACGAGGTTTCCCAGCGACTTGGACATCTTCACCCCGTCGAGGGCGATCATGCCTGTGTGCACGTAGTGGCCCGCCATGCGCTCGACATCGTAGGCGGCCTCGGCGTGCGCCGCGGAAAACTCGTGGTGCGGGAACGCCAGGTCGCTTCCGCCGCCCTGAATGGAAAACGTCTGCCCCAGGCGGTTCGTCGCGATCGCCGAACATTCGATGTGCCAACCCGGCCGCCCCGACCCGAACGGCGCATCCCACGCCGGTTCCCCGTCGCGGTGCCCACGCCACAACAGCGCGTCGAGCGGGTCGCGCTTACCTTCCCTGTCCGGGTCGCCGCCGCGTTCAGCGAAATATTTCTCCATCGTCGCGCGGTCGAGGTTGGACTCGTAGCCGAATTGCTCGGTGGCGGAAATGGGAGCGTAGATGTCGCGTGCGCCGGAGGCGTCGACAAGCGGATAGGCGATGCCTTTGTCGAGGAGCACCTGGACCATCTCGACGACCTCGCCGACAGCCTCCATCGCGCCGATGTAGTCGCGCGGCGGAATGACCGACAGTATCTCCATGTCGCTGCGGAAAAGGTCGATCTGGCTCGTGCCCAGCTCGCGCCAATCGACGCCGTCTCGTTCCGCGCGCTCGAACAGCGGGTCGTCCACGTCCGTAATGTTCTGCACGTAGTGGACCTTGTGCCCGTTTGCGAGGAGCTGGCGGTACACGAGGTCGAATGTCAGGTACGTCGCCGCGTGGCCGAGGTGCGTTGAGTCGTACGGAGTGATTCCGCAGACGTAGAGGCCGACTTCGTCGCCCCGCGTATCGACGTCCCTCACTACCCCATCCGCCGTGTCATACAACGCGAGCGGCACCGGCGTGCCAGCGACTTCAGGGACAGAAGGAATAGGCCAAGAATGCATGCAGCCCACAGTACAACGCGGTCCTGCCCGGGGCCCGAACCGTGCCCAACGTCCAGCCTTTTCAATGCACAGCCCCGGATTCCCATCTTTGTGGCGCGCTTGATCGGCGGTCCTGCGTGGTGTTTCGCGGGACCGCCGTGTCAGCAGTCAAGTAGTTAGTGTGAGCGCTCTTTGAAAAGTAGTCCATCCGAAAAAGATTGGATGGATGATTCCTTTGGATCAATAGACACAGATCCGATACCTGAGTGGGCAGGTTCTATGTTCCGAAGAGCTGTTTCATTGCCCCGTAGGGGTGGCGGTTATTCGCCACTGGTGTT